>CAZGEH010000010.1:0-168460 GCA_964524795.1 uncultured Acidobacteriota bacterium | reverse complement strand
TCTGCGAAGGCCGCGCCAGCGGCCTGAGCCCTGGAGTGCGGAAGCTTGCTTCCGCTTTTCGTACCCCCCAGCGCGGTGGTGCCGTCGCGGGACGCGTAGCGGGTTACGGGGTGGCCGGGCGACGGAACAGATCCCGGGGCAGGGTCGTCCAGCGGAAGGACTGCAGGATGGCCCGCAATGGCGACTCCCCGGGGGCGACGGCGGCGGCGTCCCGGCCGGAAAGGGCGAAGATCACGAAATAGCCCGGAAACTCGGCAAATGCCACAAACTCGGTCCGGGAGCCGGCACAATCGAAACGAAAGACCTCAAAAGGGTCCGCCCCCAGGGCTTCCACCCGGGAGTCCGAACCGCCGGGGCAGGTCGAATAGAAATGCCGGCGGTTCTCTTCCAGAAAGGAAGCCAGACGCTCGTCCGGGTGCCGCGGGGTGAACCGGGCGTAGATGACCGCATCCGCCCGACGCCAGTTCACGCCCTGGGGATGGAAGATGAAGTTGGCGATTTGCGGCGCCGACTCGGTGTCCAGGACCCAGCCCTCCGGCTCGAGGACCTCAAAGGAGAAACCCCGGCCATGAAGCTGCAGGAGCCGGCCTTCGGCTGCCTCTCCCTCGCCGCCGCCAAGAATCAGCCACACGGCCAGCCAGAGCATCAGGGACAGAATAGCATCGGGAGGCGGGACACGGAATTCGGAAGTCGGGACACGGGAGGGACAGGAGTGTGGAGACAGGAAACGGAAGTCGGGAGGGAGGCACAAGTTTGACCGGTGGCTTTTCCGGGCGAATCCGGCAAAGTGCCACGAGTGGCACCCTCCCGACTCCTGTTTCCTGACTCCCGAATTCCGTGTCCCGACTCCCGAATTCCGTCTCCCACCACCTACCTCTCCACCCCCACCACCTCAGGACCTCCGGCAGCCCGGCACAAGTACACCTGGAGCTTCTGCGCGGTACTGCGTTTTTCAAGCTCCACCATCAGAAACTGCGCCGGATCATCCGGAACCGCGACGCTGCTGTCCTCCGACACTCCCTGCACCCCCAGCGCCTCCACCCGGCCGGTGACATTGTCAAAACGGAACCAGACGTAGCCGACCGGTGAGGGGGTTCCCACCCCCGCCGCCACCGCGAGATCCTCAAAGCGCAGGACACGTCCGCCGTCGGTGACCCCAAAGTCGTCCAGCGGACAGACCTGTGGCAGGTAATGGGCCACAATCTTGTCGCGCCGTCGGATCAGCGTACGGACGAGGTACTCCTCCGCCTGCTTGTCCCACAGCTCGCCGGTTTCCACCAGCTCCCGCACCATCTGGTCATCGAACCGGGAGATGATCCGGGCAGCCCAGTAGGCGTCCTGGGGGGTCATGCGGTCGAAAGCCGGGTTGGGATACTCGGGCCGCCACAGCTCCGGCTGGAAGAAGTCGGCCTCGAAGCGGCCGATGGAGGGGTAATCGGGATACCGCACGTGGCGCCACTTCCGGTCCCAGATCCCCAGGGTTACCGCCGCTTTCAGGATCGGGCCCCATTCGAGGATGTACTCGTTGCCCGCCCGCTCACCCTGCACCTGGGTGCTGCCGCTGCCCAAACAGGAACCGAAGTCGATCAGATGGTGGCGGACGTGCCCCTGGCCCGGCTCGCCGACAAACATGTCCAGCGTGTTGATGGAGCGGGAGTCGTCGTGGTTGAGCCAAGCGGCGAAAAGCCGCATTCCCCGCAACTCGCGCCGGTTCTCATGACGGATGATGTCGTTGGGATCGTCGGAGCGGGTGCCGTAGTACTCGAAAGGTCCCAGGCTCTTTCCCTCCAGGCGCAGGCTGGCCACCACCGGGGTCCGGCCGTCCGGGGCCCGGTAAACCCGCCCCAGGATCCGGTTGAGGTCGGTCTCGGTGAAAGCACGTTCCTTGCCTTCCTCGTCCTGGAGCCGGGCGTCCGGCGAGATCTCCAGGTCCTCCCGGCGGATCATGGCCAGATAGTTTTCCGGCACCCGGTACCCAAAGGCGTAGAAGAAATGAGTCGCGATCACTTCGGCGGAGGTGGCGAGCTGGGGATGCCGCGGGGGGTCGAACTTCACGAAATACACCGCCCCGCGGGCGTCCTGGACGGTGAAACCGGGGGTGATGCCCTGGGTCTTGGCCGCGATGATCCGAAGTGGACGGGACAGATCCGGGCCCCCGGAACGGTGATGTTCAGCCACCACCTGCCGGGCGGTGAGCCGGCGGACTCCCATCCGGTTGACGAACCAGGAGGAACTGGGAACTCCTCCCACCGTATTGGCGTTTTCGGCAGGGAGCGGTTCGACGCCCTCCTGTGGCCGGGTCAGAAAAGTGTTTTCGATGAAATCCCAGAGCTGGGGGATCCTGCGTGCCTCCGGCAGGGGCGAAGGCAGGTCGTCGGGATCGTCCCACAGAGGATCATCCGCCCGGAACTTCGGCCCGCCCTCCCCGGCGACCGCCCCCGTCAGACAACCAGCCAGCAGTGTCAGGAACAGGATGTGTGCTCTCACCGGTTTCTCCCTCAGAAGGCCGGTCCGAAACGGAACTGCAGGCGCGTACCTTCGCGGCTGCGTCCGACATCGAAGCGCATCAGAACCTTGCGTGCAGTCTTGAAACGGAATCCAATGCCGGCGCTTTTCTGGAAGCGCTCCCAATGGAAGCTCTCCCCGGCGGGATAAACCTTTCCGACGTCATAGAAAAGAGCAATTTCGAAAGCCGGCGCCGGTTCCCACCGATATTCCCCCGAGAAGTACACGGAATTGGCGTCGCGGAAGCGGAACTCAGGCCAGCCACGCAGGGCGGAGGCGCCCCCCAAACTGTTCTGCAGGAAGAAGGGAACCCGGCCGAAGGAACCCGGATCGTCGAAACTGCCAAGAAACCGCAGCGCCAGTACCCGCTGTCGTGAACCCAGAGGCAGATAATGACGGGCGTCAACCGAGAGACGGGTGAAGTCGAAGTCCGCCCCGCCCCTTTCATCGAACCGTGAGACCGAGATGCCGAAAACGCCTCCATTGTGGGGGTTGCCGGGGGTGTCGGTGTAGTTGAAGAAAAGGCCCCAGTTCAACATCAGGAAATCCGGCTGGCGATCGAGCCCCGGAGCGTCCGCCTCATCGAACAGCTCCTGGGTCGTGGGAAAACGGCGGTCGGTTCCCGGCTCGATGTTGTACCTGCGGTAGCCGGCCCGGACCCCGGAGGCCAGCCAGGGCGCAAACTGATATCCGACCACCAGGTCGGAGGCGAAATCCTCCTGCTGATAGCTGGTGCGATCCTCCGGGCGGGAATCGAGTCCAGGGCCGTAGAAGTCCTCCTGGGGAAAGAACCGGTAACGGAGTTCGCCGTAAGTGAACCAGCGCGCCCGGTCCACCTGCTGGACCCGCGGCGCGCCGAATTCGAAGGGCGTCCCGAATTCCGGCGGACCGATGAAGAAATCGGGTGCCAGCCTGTTGAAGGAACCCAACTGCAGGTCGGCAACCCGATAATCACGAAACGAGTTGGCGAAGGAACTCTCCAGGGTCAGCGGAGAACCACCGATGCGGGATTTGTAGAAACGCAGTCCGGGAGCGAAACCCGAGCCCGGACTCAGGTTTCCGAACCGGGGATAGAAGTCCTTGTAACGGACCGAAAAAATCTCCTCGGGGCGTTTGCTCTCGATATAGAGCAACGTCCTCTCGAGTCCTCCCTGTTCCTCAGGCTTCAGCTCCGCGGCCTTCGCCAGACGTCTCAGGCGAAGTTCCTCGGCTCGGGTCGGCGCAGCCGCCTCGGGCGGCGAGCCCCAAAGCTGGGGAAGCCCCAGACTCCCTGCCATCGCCACCATCAACAGGCAGTGCCTGAACACCGCTCTTGGCATCCTCTTCGTCCAGAAGCCTGAGCCTGGCGTACCCGCCCCCGAGGCGGATCAAGCCTGAGCCGACTCCCCAGAATGAAGAACCCGACTGGAATTCCCCACGCAGCGCAGTAGTGAGGAGCCATGGTAGCACGTCTCGGCGGGATACGAGGCAGGCAGTCAGAGAGTCTGCGGGTTTGAGAGTGCCGTCTGAATCGGAACCGGTTCTCTCCGGATCACCGCGAGCGTGCAAGCTGCAGCCATACGCCCCCGGAACCCCAGAGCCGGAACCCCTCACTGGTCCGTCCAGCCGTTGATGATCGTCTCCCGGAGGTCGAAGCCGAAGGACCGTTCCGACACCACAACAATCGGAGCCGCCTGCATGCGCTTGTACACGGAACGGTTCAGAGTCAGGTAAAGCTGCCGCACCATCCGGCTGAACTCGGCGCTGTCGTAACGCCGGTAGATTTCCGGATCGAAGCGTGCGGGATTCAGATCGGCCCGTTGGAAGGCCTCGGCCAGGTCGTCGGGCGCCGCCCCCCGTTCAATGAACTCGGCCACCACCGGTCCCACCGCCTCGTAATCGAACGGATCGACCTGGTCTTCCTTCAGCTCCGCCGACGCCGGGATCCGGAAACTGTCCTCGGGTATCATTTCCCGTCCCCACCGCCGGTTGACGTACCGCGCCACCCGGTACACGTCGGGTTTGGGGAGGTCGCCAATGACCGCCAGACCTCCCACCATGTCTCCGTAAAGGGTGGCGTAACCCAAGGCGATCTCGGATTCGTTGCCGTTGGTCAAAAGCAATGCCTCCCGGTCGTTGGACTCGGCCATCATAATCAAGCCGCGGATCCGGGCCTGCAGGTTCTCGCGCGTGATGGACCGGCGGATGGGATGGACATAGCGCTCGAAGTCGGAGCAGACCTTCTCGTACAGCTCCTGGATCGGCACCACCTTGTATTCGATTCCGAAGTTCTCGGCGAGGCGGCGGGCCGCGTCACGGGTGCGGTCGGAGTTGTAACGGCTGGGCAAGTTGAAGGCGGTGACCCGCTCGCCGCCGACGGCGGCATAGGCGATGGCGGTGCCCAGTGCAGAATCGATGCCTCCGGAGATGGCCTCCAGAACCCCGTTGAAGATGCCGATCTTGTCGTAGTAGTCCCGGACGCTCATCACGAGCGCGTCGAAGATCTCTCCCTCCCGGTCGAACTCCGGTCCTGGCACCGGATCGGCGCAGCCGTCTTCCAGGACGACCGTCTGGTAGTCCGGCCGGAACAGGGCCAACTGGGCCACCCGTTCGCCCCTGCGGTCAAAGGCTGCGCTGGCCCCGTCGAAGGGGATTACATTCTTTCCGTTGTCACCCACCCCCACGGTGTTCACCCAAACCAGCGGCACCCCGTAGAGTCGCACCTTGCTGAGGGCGATCCGTTCCCGCACAAAACGCTTTCCGTCCCGGCCGCCGGGGCTGGAACAGACGTAGGGGCTGGCATTGATGCAAGCCAACAGATCGACGCCTTTCTCGGCATAGATCCGGCACGGCTTCAATTCATAGCGGTCGTCCCACAAGTCCTCGCAAATCAAAACACCCAGGCGCAGTTCGCCCTCCGGAAAGCGGAGCCGAACCGGATCGACCTCCTTTCCGGCAGTGAAATAGCGCTTGTCGTCGAAGTACCGGTAGGAAGGCAGTAGCCTCTTGTGCACCACCTGCTGGAGGCGTCCGCGGTGGAGGACGCCGGCCGCGTTGTAACGCATGGGACTCTGGTCGGGCCCCTGCAGCTCCTCCTCGTGGTCGACGAAGCCGACGACGGCGGCCGTTTCGCCGCAAGCCGGGGCGATCTCCTGCTCCAGAACCCGGCGGTTCTCCCGCAGAAACCGCCGGTTGATGAGCAGCTTCTCGTCGAGGCAGTAGCCGGTCAGACACATTTCGGGCAGAACCACGAGCTGGACCCCGTGAGCGGTGGCGCGGCGGACCGCGTCCAGGATGAGACGGGCGTTGCCGTGGATGTCCCCGGATTTGGGGTTGATCTGGGCCAGGGCCACACGGATCTGCATGTGCCTACTGTCGACGATCCGGGAGCCCATGTGCAAGCGGCGCCGGCCCGGCTTGACCCCGGCCTCCGGCCGGCGCAGGCTTACCCCGGAGGAAGCATGATCATCAGCCGTAGACACGCGGTATCCGCCTTGGCATCAGCCGGACTTTCGATCCCGGCAGCGGGAGCAGGAGTCATGCAACAGGCCGCCAACCAGGAAGACCTCAGTCCGGCCGGACGGCGCCGGCTGCTTTATTCGTTGCTTGGCGATCTGCCGCCCCGCCAGCGTCCGCTTTCCGCCCGCAAACTGCGCGAGGAGGATCGCGGGAGCTTCATTCTCGAGACTCTGGAGCTGGACCTGAACGGATTGGAGAAGGTTCCCGCGTATCTCACCCGCCCCCGCACCGGAGACGGCCCCTTCCCGGCGGTCCTCTATAACCACTCCCACGGCGGCGGTTACAAGATCGGCAAGCTGGAACTGCTGCAGGGACGCGAGTACCTGGCCAAACCTCCCTATGCCGAGGTCTTCGCCGAGCTGGGCATGGTGGCCCTCTGCATCGATGCCTGGGTGTTCGGCGAACGCAGCCACACGCCTGAAAACGACATGTTCAAGGAGATGTTGTGGAAGGGACAGGTCTTGTGGGGGATGATGGTCTATGACGGCTTGCGCGCCCTGGATTACCTCCTGAGTCGCCCGGAGGTGGATCCGGCACGGGTGGCCACCCTGGGAATCTCCATGGGCAGTACGATGGCGTGGTGGATGGCGGCACTCGACGAACGGATCCAGGTCACCGTGGACATCTGCTGCCTGACCGATTTCGATGCCCTGATCCGCCGGCGCGGCCTCAGCCTCCACGGGCTGTACTACTATGTCCCCGGACTGCTCAAGCATTTCTCCACGGCCCAGATCAACGAACTGATCGCTCCCCGTCCTCACCTGGGGGTGGCCGGTGTCCGCGATCCCCTGACCCCTCCGGAGGGACTCGACGTGATCAATGCCCATCTCCAGCGCGTCTACCAGTCCCTGGGGGTCCCGGACAACTGGAGGTTGCTGCGCTATGATGTGGAGCATCAGGAAACGCCGGAGGCCAGACGCGAGATTGTCCGTTTTCTCAGGGAAAGACTGGCCTGAAGTCTGGCAAGGAGTGGACAATGCAACGTGGACAAGGGTTGTTGGCGGGAGCGTGCATTCTACTGCTGTCGGCTACCGGGCTGGCCGGAGTGGAGGTCAAGGAAAAAAGCCAGGTGAAGTTCGGCGGGCCCATGGGCAAGATCGTGGGTCTGTTTGGCGGCAAGGCCGCCCGTGAGGGCATCGTCAACACTTCCGCCGTGGTCGGGAACCGCAAGCTGACCCGGAGCGAGGACCAGAGCCAGCTCATCGACCTGGACGAGGAAAAGATTTACGAGATCAACTGGAAGAAGAAATCGTACAAGGTGGTGACCTTCGAGGAGGTGCGGCGGCAGATGCAGGAAGCCGCCAGCAAGATGCAGACGCAATCCGGTGAAGCGGGCGGCGAGCCGGAAGGCGGAGAACAGGAGGGCCCCCAGTACGAAGTCGAATTCGATCTCCAAGAAACCGGACAGACCCGTACCATCAACGGATACGACTGCAGGGAAATCGTCATGACCATCACCATCCGGGAGCAGGGCAAGACCCTGGAGGACGCCGGCGGTACAGTAATGACGACCAACCTGTGGCTCACCGGGGAAATCGAGGGACTGCAGGAGGTCCAGGACTTCGACCGCCGCTACGCGGAAAAACTGGGTTCCGTATTGGGGACAGAAGCCCAGGTCGCCGCGGCAGCCGCCATGTATCCGGCAGTAAAGGAAGCCTTCTCACGGTTCGCCGCCGAGCGGGTGAACGTCGAGGGCAGCCCGGTCCTCACCACCATGACCGTCGAATCCGTCGCCCCCAAGGGCCAGGCGGTGGAATCTGCAGAGGAGGAAAGCGGCCCTTCGCTGGGAGGGCTATTCGGAGGTCTGGGCAAGAAGCTGGGGAAGAAGAAGTCGAAGGAGGAGGAGCAGGCTCCGTCTCAGCCCGGCCGCGCCACCCTCCTGACCATCCATAACGAGGTCCTGTCCGTGAGCACCGGCGCCGGACCGGAGGCGGTCGCCCTGCCAGCCGGATTCAGACAGCAGTGATCGGGAAGGCGGGACAGCCCTCGAACAGACTATCCCGCCTGAATCCACTCGATCCGAACCTGCGGCTCATCCTCGTCCTCCGCAGTGACCGCCTTGCGATCCTTCTTGCCAAGGTCGGAGCTTTCTTCCAGGGCCTTTTCGAAGTGAGGGAAACGGGTCAGGGTGATCTTCTCGTCTCCGTCCCTCCGGTAAGCGACCAGGGCTTCCACCGCGGTGATCTGATCCAGGGCTCTGGCCAGCACGGCTTTGCGTTCCTCGATGGCCTTGAGTTCTTCTTCGACCTCGAGTTTCAGTTGGGACAAATCGACTTTCATGGCGCCCACTAATAACCCAAGGTCGCGAAAGGCCCGGTGAGCCCGGTCACCACCGCGAACAAGGGCGTCCGGCTGTGGCGGGGGATCCGGGGATCAGGCGCCTCCCGGCGGCCAGGCCCGCCGGATCGACCGCACAGGGGGGCTCATCCGCCCAAGGTGCCCGGATCCTCGGCCGCCAGGCCGGTTTTCCCCGGGGCCGCCGGCCTCCGGGAGGGCAGGTTCAGGCTCCACAGACGGTCATGGGCCCGTTCATGGTCCCACTGCGGCGTCGGCGGGAAATACTCGTTGGCAGGGTCCTTCAGCTTGCGCTTGATGGCGTCCTCGTTCAGCTCGATTCCCAGACCCGGTGCGTCGGGCACCGGGACGAAGCCGTCGGCTCCCACCAGGGGCTTCCCAGGCCCTTCCACATAGGTGTCGTAGTCCGGATCATCCACCCCGTGGTGCTCCATGACCAGGAAGTTCTCGGTGGCGGCGGCGCAGTGGACGCTGGCAAACAGCGTCACTGGACCGCCGGCCATGTGCATGGCCATGGCGATCCCGTGCTCCATGGCATAGTCGCCGATCTTTTTGGTTTCCAGCAGACCTCCAGAGGTGGCCAGATCCGGGTGGATGATGGAGACGGCCTTCCGGTCGATCAGCTCCCGGAATCCGTCCAGCAGATAGATGTCTTCGCCGGTGAGAATGGGGGTCGTGCAGGAGTTCTTGAGCTGGATGTACTGGTCCGTGTACCACCACGGAACCATGTCCTCGTACCAGGCGAAGTTGCACTTGTCCAGGCGCCGCGCCAGCTTGATTCCGTCTTCGATGCCGAAGTGTCCGTAGTGGTCGGTGGCCAGAGGCACCTCCCATCCCACGATCTCGCGGACTGCCAGGCAGTACTGCTCGTAAACGTCCAATCCCTTCTCGGTGAGCCGGATGCCCGTGAACGGATGGGGCCTGTAAGTCCATTCCCAGTTCCGGTCGTTCCACTGCTGGAAAGGATTGACTCCCTGCCCCTTGGGCCACGTAACCGTGCCTTCGATTCCTTCCAGCAGCGAGATGGGAACATCCATCTTCAGGTAGGTGAAGCCCTGCTGCATGCGGCCTTTCAGGCGGCGTCCCTGTTCCTGGGGGTCCTTCACGAAGGTGGTGTCGGCATACATCCGGATCCTGTCCCGATACTGTCCCCCCAGCATCTGCCAACAGGGGACGCCCCAGGCCTTGCCGGCGATGTCCCAACAGGCTTCTTCCACCGAGACCGGTCCGGCCGCCTGCCGGGCATGGAATCCGAACTGCTTGATCCTGCGGAAAACCTTTTCCACATGGCAGGGGTTGAGCCCCACCACCCGACTCTTGAGCATCAGCGCATAGGTCGGGCTCGAACCGTCACGGAGTTCACCGTAACCGTATAGGCCCTGGTTGGTGTCCAGACGAAGAACCCAGTGCCCCCCCACAGTGCAGACCCGCATGTCGGTGATCTTCAACTGTGAGGGTTGGGAATTGGTGTTGACGTTCTGCGCGACGGCCTCGTAGTCCTCTGAGGTCACCCACGTCCCTGCTCCCAGCACGGCCGCGGCGCCGGCGGTCCGGCGCAGAAACGAACGCCTCGAATCCCTGTTGGCTGAAACCGGCATCATGTCCTCCCTTCGCACTGCGGGAAACCATAGCAGAGGGGAAGGTGGGAGCCAACCCGCAAGGAAGGCGGCTTCAGCGATCCGGGGAACCGTTCTCCAGCGGCTCCACCACCGCCAGCACCTGGTTCGCCGCCACGTCCAGCAGCACCTGCTGTCGGCCGGAAGGCCAGAACAGGTCGATCCGGTCCACACGGTCCTGTTCTCCGAGGCCGATGTGCAGGACGGGTTCCGAGGCAGACAGATACGAACGTCCAGAACCCAAGTAGCGGACGAGCCTGCCCGACCGCAGATACAGCTCGGCACGGAGCCCGTATCCGTTTCGGTTGCTGATCATCCCCCGGGGGCGCAGCTGCAGCCAGTGGCCTTCGGCGCCCCTGTTGCGCAGAACCAGGGCAGGCCCCCCGTTTTCGGTGATCACCAGATCCAGTCGCCCATCCCGGTCGAGGTCCCCCGCCGCCAGCCCCCGGGCCACCATCTGCCGGCCCAGGGGGGCTCCCGGCCCGGGCTCAAAGAGCTCCAGCCGTTCGGAACCGGTGCCGAGAAACAGATGGGGCGCCTGACGGTAGGTCTGGCCGCGTTGGGTCCGGGCAATATCCGGTTCGATATGCCCATTGACCACCAGCACATCCATCGCTCCGTTGTTGTCCAGGTCTTCCACCAGCGTACCGAAAGCCAGTGTGAGCAGCGTCGGCAGGCCAAGTCCGGCAGGAGCGGCATCGTCGATGAAGTAACCTTCCGGGCTGGCCCGGTAATAAGAAATCATTTCATGGGAGAAATTTCCGATGATCAGATCCGTCCAGCCGTCTCCGTCCACATCGCCGGCGTCGATGCCCATACCGCCTCGGGCCGAGCCGGACTCCCCGTATGCCATCCCGGTCTCGACCCCCAGCTCGACAAAGGTTCCGTCATGCTGGTTCACGAACAGCAGATTCCCGACCGTGTCATTCGCCACAGCCAGATCCGGCCAGCCGTCCCGGTTGTAGTCGAAGACCACCACACCCAAGGCTTTTCCCAGTTTCGAGGCGATGCCGGAACGTTCGGACACGTCCTCGAACCGCCGTCCCTCGACGTTGCGAAACAGGCAGGCCGGTATCCCCGGGTAGACCTCGGGGGTGCAGTAGGTCCGGTTGACCCGGTCCAGACTGCATGCCACATCCCGTTCGGGGCTCCAGTCCACGTACCGGAGCACGAACACGTCCAGGTAGCCGTCGCGATCGTAATCGAGGAACGCCGCACCGGAACTGAAGCCGGCGCAGTCCAGCCCGATCTCCCTTCCTTGCTGCCGGAACCTGCCGTTCCCCAAATTCCGGAACAGGCGAACCCGATCCACTCCGGTGACCACCAGGTCGTCCAGGCCGTCCCGATCGAAGTCCCCCACTGCCGTGCCCATACCGAAAAACGGGACATCCAGACCCGACCCCCGGGTGACGTCCTGGAATTTCCAGCCGCCAAGATTGCGGAAAAGTCTCCCGGTATGGGCCGGTCCTTCGCCGGTCAGGGACGTGCCGTTGGCAAAATACAGGTCGGGCAGGCCGTCGGCGTCGAAGTCGAAAACGGCGGCACCGGAGCCCATGGTTTCGGGAAGGTAGCGCCGCGGCGATGCGGCGTTGAAGTGGACGAAATCGATCCCGGAATCGGGAGTCAGGGCCTCGAACGCCGGAGGCTTCAGTTTGGCGGCGGGCCGGACGGGGAGGGGACGGTCCGCCGACTCCACACCGCCGCATCCCGCCAGGACCCCTGCCAGCAGCAGGGAGAGGGGAGCCCGCATCATTCCAGTTTCCATCCGGCCAAGCCGTGCTTCTTCAGGTAGTAGGACAGGTTGCGTTCGTCGATCCCCAGCAGTTGGGCCGCCTGCCGCCGAACCCCTCCGGAACTGTGCAGCGCGTCCAGGATGGCTTTACGCTCTTCATCCCGCAGGCGGTTTCTCAAGCGAAACGGATTTTCCACTGACCCTGCCTGAGCCAGGAGGTTTTCGGGAATGCTTTCGAGGGTAATGGCATCCCCCTGCTCGAGGATCACTGCCCGTTCGACAACATTGCGGAGCTCGCGGATGTTGCCCGGCCAGGAATACTGCCGGAACGCCCGCAGCACCTCGGCTGTAAACGGCTTGACCGGCCTGCCGACGCGGCTGCTGCATTCCTTCATGAACGCCTCCGCCAGCAGCTCGATGTCCTCCCGGCGCTCTCTCAACGGCGGCATTCGAATGGTAATCACGTTGATCCGATAGAACAGGTCGGGACGGAACCTGCCCGCTTTCACCGCCTGTTCCAGGTCGCTGTTGGTGGCCGAGATCAAGCGGACGTCCACCTTGGTGGAACGGCTCTCCCCCACCCGTTCGAACACGCCCTCCTCCAGCACGCGCAGCACTTTGGACTGGGCGGAGTCCGGCAGGCAACCGATCTCATCCAGAAACAGGGTGCCTTCGTGAGCTACCCGGAAGCGCCCTTCCCGGTCGTGGGAAGCTCCGGTGAAAGCCCCTCTCCGATGGCCGAAGAACTCGCTCTCGAACAGCTCCAGCGGCACGGCCGCACAGTTGACGCTGACAAACGGACCCTGACGGCGAAGGCTGCGGCGATGAATCAGGCGTGCCACCTCCTCCTTGCCGGTTCCCGATTCCCCCAGCAGGAGAACGGACGCGTCGGTGGGCGCCGCCGCTTCCACCAGGGAGAGCACCTTGCGCCAGCCGGCGCTACGGCCCAGCGGCTGGCGGACACGCTCGCCGGTACCACTCTCGCCCCGCAGATACTCCAGTTCGCGTCGCATGGTGTCGTCCCGGAGAGCGCGTTGCAGGACCACCAGCAGCTCCTCCGGTTCTGCCGGCTTCTCGAGGAACTCATAGGCACCCGCCTTCACGCATTCCACCGCCTTGGAGACGCTGCCGAAGGCTGTCAGGACGATCACCGGTATCTCCGGGCGGAACCCCTTCAAGGTTTTGATCAGCTCGAGTCCGCCGCCCTTGTCCATCTTGAGATCGGTAATCACCGCATCCAGGCCGTCCAGGGCGTGGGGATCGCTCAAGGCGGACGGTCCAGCCTCGGTCCGCACCGAGTATCCGTTGCGCTCCAGAACCGCACGAATGGAGTCTCGGACATAAGCCTCGTCATCAACCACCAGGATGGAAGCTGAGTGTCTTTTCACGATGCCTTGCTCGCTCCTCTACTCTCCTCTGCGCCGGCGATGCCGGTGGAAGCCATGGGAAGACTGACTGTGAACACCGCTCCGCCCGCCGGGCGGTTGAACGCCTGGATGGAACCTCCATGCTGCCGGACGATGCCCTCACAGATGAACAGCCCCAGCCCTGTGGAGCCGCGTCCAGAAAAGAACGGTTCGAAGATCCTGCTGAGTGTCTCATCCGGAATCCCCGGGCCGTCGTCCTCGACCACCACGTTGACCTGTCCGTCCTGTGCCGAACCTGTGATGGTGGTATGGCCGGAACCTGCCTGCATCTCAACCGCATTCAACAGCAAGTTGAGAAAGACCTGGCTGAGGGTCACGGCATTGCCGTGTACCAGCAACTGCGCGGGTGGCAGGGCCAGTTCGATGCGGGCCGTTCGGAACTGCCGGTTGGAGCGCACGAAGTCCACGGTTTCTTCCAACACCCGGCGTAGGTCGAGCACCACCGGCGGGGCATCGCCGGGTTCGGCGAACTGGAGGACCTGGCGGGTTATGCCGGCTGTGCGGTTCAGTCCCTGCCGGACCTGGCGCGCCCACTGCAGGCATTGTTCCGGACGTCCTGCCTGGAGGTCGCTTTCCAGCAGCGCCAGATAGTTCGACATCCCTTCCAGGGGATTGTTGATCTCGTGCGCCAAACCGGCCGCCAACCGGCCGATTCCCGCCAGGCGTTCGTTGTGCAGCACTTGCCGCTCCAGCGCGCCGATCTCCTGCTGGCGCCGGTATTCCGCCTCCAGAAGAGCCCGTGCCCGCGCCTGCCGGATCGAGACGATGCCGAAAAACCCCACCAGCAGAATCAACAGAAGATTGGCAGCCAAGGTACTGCGGTATCGTGTCCCCAGTTTGCCCAACGAGTCGAAGAAACCTCGATTCTCAGGAAACGCCAAGGCCCACTTGACCTCGGGATCCCAGCCCGGATCGTGTACCGGAACCACAACCGCCTCCAGAACCTGCCGGGCATTGTGCAGTTGCGGATTGCGGATCAGGCGGGCTCCCGCAGCCGGCAAAGCTCCGGCCAGCAGTGTGTCCACGTGGACCACAGCCTCCAGGATTCCGGCTGGAGGGGATCCCGGAAGGGGGAAGGACCCGATCAGGTCATCGGCATGGGGACGGTGTCCGGGCTGCATCTCCACCTCGCTGGCCGTCAGCACCGGCGCTCCTCCCCGCCGCCCCGCCGCAATCACACCGCCGCCGTCGGGTCCCAGAATGCGCAGCTCCTCCACCTCGGGCTGGGAATCCAGAAACAGCAGCAAAGTGGACTCGATGTCCAGCCGTCGCCAGCGCCGCACCATGGGATCCCGGTCACCGAGCACCGCCCTGAGTTCCGCCAGAGCCGGGGACTGGCTCAGAAACTGGAGGTCGGCTCGGGTGGCAGCAAGGACCGCCATCAGGCTGTGGGCGTCAGCCGCGGCCCGGGACTGGAGATCCCGGTGAGCCGCTTCCTCCGCTTCGCGCACCGCCGACACCACGGCCCATCCGGCAATCAGGTTGATCGCCAGCAAGAGCAGGCACAGCACTGCCGTCACTCTCGAGCCGGAAAACACCCGCCAAGTCATCCTGCAGCCTTCCCGGTTCGTACCGTCGGTCAGCCGTCAGGAGGTCCACGTCGTCCTGTTCACGTCCATGCGGCAACGGGGTAGGAGTCCCACACGTCCACGTCCTCCTTGACACCGAGTGTCACAACCATACTCCGAATACACACAAGAATCAATACGGCTTGAAAGGTGCCGGGGGTACGGTTTCCGAGTCTCGCGGTTGCCGGCAAGACCGGCCGCAAAGAATCTGAGCTTGCTCCACGTCCTCGTATCCCCGTTTCCCAGCAGCCCCGCCGCCCCGTCACCCGCCCGCTGCCATGACCTCGAAAACCAGGTCCTGCGACTCCAACGGACGGAACTCCCCTTCGGTCATGTCGCCCCACACCGAGGTGATTTCCATTCCGGTGGGAGCGGCCGCCGCCAAAATGTCCTCCCGCAGCCATCCGTGCAGGATCACGCGGCGGCTCCTAACGACTTCCACGGGGTCCGGACGCGCCGGGTCGAAACGAAGCGTGGTGGGACAAAACATCACGCTGCCATCGGGCAGCAGCTTCATGAGACGCAGAAACACCAGCTCGCCCCCCGTCTCTTCGTCGGCGGAGAAGTTGAGGGGAAGCCACCGGATTCCTTTTTCGAAGACCCGGCGATAGTTAAGCATCTGGACCAACAGCCGTCCACCCGGCACCAGCACCCGTCGCAGCTCACCGAAAAACCGCCGCAGCGAGTCGATGTCAGCAAGATGCGGCAGGGTGTTGCCCAGGCAAACGGCTCCGCCAAAAGTACCTCCCGCCAAAGGCAGGGCGTCGATGCGGCCGGCCACAAACCACGCACCGGGGGCGGAATGGGATGTGTAGGCCTGGCGGAGCATGCTGGGGGAAGCATCCAAACCCACCACGCTACACCCCTGGTCTCTGAGAAAGCGGGTGTGCTCGCCGGTTCCACAGCCCAGATCCAGCAGGCGACGTGACGGCAGCCGGGACAGCCAGTTCCTCAGGAACGGCGACTCCCGCTGGATCCGCTGCGGCCACGCCACCAGCTTCCGATACTGGACTCGGGAATATGGGTCGCGGTCATCGTCCGGTTGTGTCTGAAACGCCGCCATGGTTCGATTATGCGGGAAGCCGCGGGGCCGGTGGAAAGGAAAGGACAGCCATGGGGATCTGGTTTTGGAGAATGTGTCTGGGTTGGGTGTTCCTGGCGGCGGTTTCGGCCCAGGACGCCGCCGACTGGACGCCGTTCGCCCAGCGGCCCGCGTTGATGCCGAGACTGGAAAAGAGTCCCAGCGAACCCCTTGTTCTGAGGATCTTTGCCACCGGGCATGAGCGCACCAACGGCGGCTGGCGGCGGAGTTTCCCTGTGGAGGGCGGCCGGCACTACCGTTTCCATGCCCGTTTCGAGGTCTCGGCGGTGGAAGCGGTGCGCCGCTGCGTGCTGGCACAGATTGACTGGCGGAATGCCGCGGGCGAGCGGGTCGGCTACCCGGACTACCCCGAGATCCATCGCGAAATGCCGGGCGAGACCGTTCTGGGGGGTGTCTACGCCGCCCCCGAAGGGGCCGTTGCAGCGGTCGTGGACCTGATTCTGCGTTGGACGGCGAACGGATCGGCGGCATGGAGCGAGGTCGGTTTCGAACCGGCGGCGCCGCCGTCCAGCCGGCCGGTGACGCTGGCGGCGGTTCACCATCGGCCGCGGCAGTCGGCGGGCCCCGGGCAGAACCGCCAGGAGTTCGGCCGCTTTCTCGATCAGGCCGCCGCCGCGGGTGCCGATCTGGTGCTGCTGCCGGAGGGTATGACCCTGGTGGGGACTTCCTCGGTCTATCTGGACGTCGCCGAGCCGGTTCCCGGTCCCACCACCGAGTTTCTGGGCCAGTACGCCCGCCGCCACCGGATGTACATCGTGGCGGGGATTGTGGAGCAGGCCGGTGAAACCGCCTTTAACTCGGCCGTGCTCATCGGTCGTGACGGCAACGTTCTTGGCACTTACCGGAAGGTCAGCCTGCCGCGGGAAGAGATCGAAGGCGGACTGACCCCGGGGGACGACTATCCCGTTTTCGACCTGGATTTCGGCAAAGTAGGCATCCTGATCTGCTGGGACATCCAGTTCCCGGAAGGGGCCCGGCGACTGGCCGCCAGGGGAGCCGAGGTGATTCTGCTGCCCATCTGGGGAGGAATCGACGAACTGTATCCCGCCCGTGCCATCGAGAATCAGATCTTCCTGGTGAGCTCCAGTTACGATTCGCGGACCGCCATCTGGGACCGGCGGGGGCGGCGGCTGGCCGAGGCCCCGGCGGAGGGCGGACTGGCCGTCGCCCAGGTGGACCTGGCCGAGCGCGTCGTGTGGGACTGGCTGGGCGACCTGAGAGCCCGGATTCCTCGGGAGTCCCCTGTTTTCCGGGAAGAAGGCTGGTGATGCCGGCCGCAGGGGAATGACCGGTGTGCCGTCTATAATCCCGGAATGCTTGACCTTGCCGTGGTCCTGGCAGGACTCATCGTCGGCAGCTTCCTGAACGTCTGCATCTATCGCATGCCCAAGGGCCTGTCGGTCGTGTCGCCGCGCTCCGCCTGTCCCCAATGTGGCCGGCCCATCCGGCCGTGGGAGAACATCCCGGTGCTGAGTTATATCTGTCTGGGCGGCCGGTGCCGGGGCTGTGGAGGGCGGATCAGTTGGGTCTATCCGGCGGTGGAGCTGATCACCGCCTGCCTGTTCTGGCTGCTGTACCGGCGTTTCGGTCTGACCCCCGAGGCGGCACTCAACGCGCTGTTTTTCTCGCTGTTGGTGGCCCTGCTGTTCATCGATCTTTTCGAGCGCATTCTGCCGGACCGGTTGACGCTGGGGGGGATGACGGCCGGCTTCCTCTTCGCGCCATGGCAGCACCCGGAGTTTCTGGCTGGTGCGGGCTCGCTGTCGCTGGGAGGAACGGTGATCTCCAGCTACCTGAATTCACTGGTGGGGATGGCCGTGGGCGGCGGGTTCCTGTGGCTGGTGGCCGAAGTGTATCTCCGCTGGCGCAAGATCGAAGGCATGGGCTTCGGGGACGTCAAGATGATGGGCATGGTCGGCGCCTTTCTGGGCTGGCAGTATGCCTGGATGACCATCCTGCTGGGTTCGTTGCTGGGGGCGGTGGGAGGTGGGGCTTACATCCTGCTGGCCGGCCGCGGCCGGAGGTACGAGTTGCCTTTTGGTTCGTTCCTGGCAGTGGCGGCGGTGGTGGTGACTCTGACCGGCCCCTCGGCACTGAGGTGGTATCTCGGCCGCCTTTAGCAGCGGACAAAGCGCCGCCAGACCACCGAATCCCAGTCCCAAGCCCGCGAATTTCAACCCCCCGGTCTCTTGACTCTCTCCCGCTGTCGGTTCTCCGACCGCCCCGCCGAACGCTTCTTGCCTCGCAGTCTACCTGCGTAGTAGTGTATCTACACACGTAGACAAAGGACTCTTCCTGATGACTCGAAACAGGCGCCCCCTCCCCGACCTCGGCCCGGTGGAATACAAGCTGCTGCGGATTCTGTGGAAACGGCAGCCTGCCACCGCCCGCCAGGTCCTCGACGAATACAACGCCGGCTCCCCGCGACGCCTCAAGTACACCACCGTCATGACCCTTCTCACCCGGATGGCGGAAAAGGGAGTCCTGAACGTCGACCGGGAACGCCAGCCCTTCACCTTCTCTCCCTGCGTCTCGCGGGAACAGATGTTGGGACAGAGGATCCGGGAGTTCGTGGAAACCTTCTTCGACGGACAGCCCCTGGACCTGGCGTTGCGCCTGGTTGAGGAAGCGGATCTGGACGACAGCTCGCTGCGGCGTCTGGAGGAACGATTGGAGCAGCGCCGGGAGCGGGAAAGGGGGCCGCGGCGATGAGCACGACCTGGGACCTGGGCGGAACGCTCCTGGAATGGATCCTCCTGACACTGCTGCACGGCACGGTGCTGGCGCTGCTGACCTGGCTGTTGGCATCCACGCTGCTCCGGCGCGTACGCCCCGCAGTCCACGCCGTGTTGTGGGCGGTCGTACTGCTGAAGTTCCTGATCCCCCCGGCGGTTCCCGTCCCCAGCGGCATGAGTGCCTGGCTGGGTCCTTTTTCGCTGGCCGTGGTCGAGAGTTGGCGGTCCCCCCGGGCAGAGGCTGTCCCGGAAACGCCTCTTTCCGTCGCCGCCGAAACAGCCCGGACAGCGCGCCCAGAAGGTGCGTGGGGGCTGGGGCTGTTGGCCGCAGCCTCGCTGTATGTGCTCGGGCTGGCTCTGTTGTCCGGTGCTTTTCTCCGTCGCTCGGCGGCTGTCCGGCGCTGGGTCAGTTCGCTGGAGCCGGCACCGCCGGCGCTCGCGGAGGAGGTGGCGCGGCTGGCCGAGGGCCTCAAGCTCCGTCGAGTTCCGGAAGTGCGGGTGACGCAGAACCGGGTCAGTCCCTTCGTCATGGGTATCCTGCAGCCGAAGCTGGTCATTCCGAAGTTCCTGCTCAGCGGGTTCGAGCCTCCCATGCGGGCGGCTCTGTTTGTGCACGAGTTGGCCCATCTGCGCCGCGGCGATGTGCTGCTGCGCTGGGTTCAGAGTCTGGCAGGAGTGCTGCTGTTTTTCTGGCCGCCCGTGAGGTGGGCATGCCGCAACCTGGAGCGGGCGGCAGAACTCGCCTGCGATCAATGGGCCGTCGCGGTCTCGCGGGTGGATCCCGAGGTCTATGCCCGTTCCCTGCTGGACATCGCCCGATGTCTCAGGGGCGCTCCCACGCCCTGCCAGCACCCGGCGCTGGCCCGATCAACCACCATTTTGGAGGAACGATTTGTCATGTTGCTGCATCAACGAAAGCGATTCACCCCTGGTTTGAGCCGTTCCGCGGTCTTCCTGCTCGGCCTCTGGGCCTGGTTTTCCCTGGCTGGGGCTGCCGGGTATCCGGAGGCTGCGCCCGGTGAGCCTGAAGGTGCCCAGAAGAAGGTCATGGTGTATCTGCGGGGGGAAGCCCAGCTTCTGCGGATCCAGGCGCGAGTTCTGCCCGAGGCGGACCTGGACGCCGACGGCTTCCTCAACCTGGAAGAACTGCGGGCCTTCCAGGAGACCCATCCGGAGGTCCTGACCCTGAAAGTGGAAGCGGCTGCCGAAGGCCCCCAAGACATCACTGTGGAGTTTCGGGATGCTTCGCCCGAGACGCACGAGCTTTCGGCCGGAGAACAGGGGCAGGCCGACATCCTCTACCTGCATTCAGGTGAAGCCGTCGGCGGCCTCCAATGGGACTCACCCGACTTCCAAAGCGTCCGCAAGGCAGTCCGGATCGCGGATCCCACAGAGCTGTTACGGCGGCATCCGGAAGCGGACCTGGACGGAAACAGCGAACTCGATGGCGAGGAGCTCCGCCAGCTTTTCCAGCAGCTCGCGCCGGAGGATGTGCTGCCTTCGGCGGGGACGGCACCGATGGAAACAGTCGAAGTAAAGGTGTTAACTCAGTCGGCGCCTGCGGGTGAGGTGATCCGTTGGGAGGCCGAATCGGCCGGCCCCCAGGGGGAGAAACAGGTCATGATCATCCGGCGGCTCACTGAGAAAAGGGCTCCCCAGGGAGGTCCCACTTCACCCGAACAGCGTCGCCAGGACTTTCTCAAGTCCCACCCGGAAGCGGACCTGGACGGAGACGGAGTGATCTCCGAAAAGGAAGCCGAGGCGCTGGCGGCCAAGGCCAAGGCGCCGAGGGAGAACAAGCCCGATCCCCGCGGGCGGATTCAGTAGTTGGCAGGGAGACGGGAGTCGGGACACGGAATTCGGGAGAGGGGAGGGAGACAGAAGTCCGATCGGTGGCTCTTTCGGGGCGAATTCGGCAAAGTGCCCCGCGTGGCACCCTCCCGACTCCCGTTTCCCGTCTCCCGACTCCCGAATTCCGTGTCCCGTCTCCCGCTCCCTCACTCAAACAGCCGCAGATACCGGCCGTAGCCCTCCGCTTCCAGCCGCTCCCTGGGGACAAAGCGCAGCGCCGCCGAGTTGATGCAGTAACGCAAACCGGTGGGCGGCGGACCGTCCTTGAAGACGTGTCCCAAGTGGGAATCGGCATGCCGGCTGCGCACCTCCGTGCGCCGCATGAAGTGGCTGCGATCCTCCTTCTCCACGATGTTGCCGGGTTCCAGGGGACGGGTGAAGCTTGGCCAGCCGGTACCGGAATCGAACTTGTCCCGCGAACTGAACAGCGGCTCGCCGCTGACCACATCCACGTAAATGCCAGGTTTCTTGTTGTCCCAGTACCGGTTCCGGAAGGGAGGCTCGGTGGCGGCCTCCTGCGTGACCCGGTACTCCAGGTCTGACAGTCGCTTCTTGAGCTCGCTCCGGGGCGGTACGGGAGCCATCCAGAACGGCTCACCCTGCCGGCTGATGGGTCCCGAACTGTTCGTCGCCGACTCACCGGTCAGAGTTCCTCTGAACGGTTTCCAGTACTTCTCGATGAAGGAGTCGCGGCCCGAATTGAAACGGTACAGCCGATAACGGATGGGATTGTTGCGGTAGTAGTCCTGGTGGTAGTCCTCCGCCGGATAGAACCGGCTGAAGGGCAGGATCTCCGTGACGACCGGCCGTTTGAAGATCCCGGAGTCCATGACCTGCCGGCGGGACTCGGTGGCGATCCGCTGCTGCTCGGCATCCACGTAAAAGATGGCGGTCCGGTACTGCCGGCCGCGGTCCACAAACTGTCCGCCAGGATCGGTGGGATCGATGTGCTTCCAGAAGGCGTCAAGGATCTGTCCGTAGCTGATGCGGGTGGGGTCAAAGACCACTTTCACGGCTTCCAGGTGACCGGTCCGGCCGGAGGAAACCTGCTTGTACGTCGGGCTGACCTCCTGCCCTCCGGTATAGCCCGAAACCACTTCCACGACTCCGTCCAGCTTCTCCAGATCGGCTTCCACACACCAGAAGCAGCCGCCCGCCAGATAAGCCGTCCGGGTCTCCTGTGGGGAGAGGTCTCCGGGTTTGGCGGCCGCCGAGGTGGCCCAGACCAGACACACCGAGACTGCTGCCACGAGGAAACGCAAACCAGAATGCATAGCTGAATCTCCGAGACGTCCCCGCGATCCCGTCCCCGTGGAAGCTGACTCCACGGACCGGCTCGCCGGATGACTGCCACCAGTGTAGCGGAATCCGGGATTCGGCCCCGGGGAACGGAGATTCAGTTGTGCGAGGCCTTGCCTGAATCAGTAGCCCGCGGCCATTCCGTCCTTGCGGGACTCGGAAGCGCCCCAATAGACGTCCTGTACAGGATCGTAGAGGATGGCCTGATAGCCGCCAAAACTGCCGACGTCAAAGCGGACCTGATGTCCCATCTGGATCAGTCCGCGTATGGACTCCGCAGGGACTCCGGTTTCCACTGCTACCGCCCCGCCGTCCTCCATGGGCTTCCCCCCGGTCGGGTCGCTCGAACCGAAGTGCCGGAAACGCGGGGCATCCCCGGCCTCCTGGATGGTCATGCCGAAGTCGATGATGTTGCAGAGGACCTGGACGTGGCCCTGGGGCTGCATGTCGCCGCCCATTACGCCGAAGCTGAGAAAGGGCCGGCCGTCCCGGGTGACAAAGGCCGGAATGATGGTGTGGAAAGGACGCTTGCCGGGAGCATAGGTGTTGAAATGGCCTTCCTCCAGTGTGAACAGGGCGCCCCGATCCTGCAAGCCGAAACCCGTGCCGTCTGGAACCAGACCCGAACCGAAGCCCATGAAATTGCTCTGGATCAGGGAGACCATGTTGCGGTCGGAGTCGGCCACCGTGAGATAGATGGTGTCACCTTTCTCATGCAACGGATCACCGGCCGGATAGGCCTTGGCAGCACGCCGGGAGTCGAGCAGGGCGCGGCGGGCGGCGGCGTAGGGCTTGGAGATAAGCTCGGCCACCGGAATCGGGCTGAAGGCAGGATCGGCGTAGTAGCGGGCCCGGTCCTCGAACGCCAGCTTCTTGGCTTCGATCAGATGGTGGAGGTAGCTGGCGGAATTGTGTCCCATGGAGCGCAGGTCGAAGCCCTCCAAGATGTTCAGCATTTGCAGGACGGCGATGCCCTGTCCGTTGGGTGGAAGTTCCCATACGTCGTAGCCGCGATAGCTGGTGCTGACCGGTTCGACCCACTCCGAACGGTGCTCGGCCAAGTCTTCCCAGCGCAGGTAACAGCCGACGCGGCGGCAGTAGGCATCGATGGTGCGCGCGATCTCGCCGCGGTAGAAGGCGTCGCGGCCGCCGGCTGCGATCACCTCCAGGGTCCTGGCGAGGTCCGGGTTGCGGAAGATCTCGCCGGCCAACGGCGCCCGTCCCTGGGGAAGAAAGGTCGGTGCGAAGTTGGCGCATTCCTTGGCCAGGACTTCGCCGGACTTCCAATAGTAGGCGATGGCCGGAGGGACCGGTACACCCTCCCGGGCGTACTCGATGACCGGGCGCAGGATCTCGGACATGGGCAGCCGGCCGAAGCGCTGGTGAAGTTCGAACCATCCGTCGACGGCACCGGGCACGCTGACCGGCAGCGGGCCGCGCTCCGGGATCCGGTCAATTCCCAGTTCGCGGAAGGTCTGCAGCGTCAGGGCGCGGGGTGACCGTCCGGAGGCATTCAGCCCGTAGAGCCGTCTGTCGGACTGCTGCCAGACGATTGCGAACAGGTCGCCGCCGAGGCCGCAGCTGATGGGCTCCATCAGGGCGAGGGCGGCGTTGGCGCCAATGGCGGCGTCGACGGCGCTGCCACCGCGCTTGAGCAGATCGATCGCCACCTGGGTGGCCAAGGGATGGCTGGTGGCCACCATGCCGTGGCGCGCCATCACTTCGGAGCGCGTGGTCCGGATGCCGCCGGTCAGGCGATCTCCGGATTGGGCCGCCACCTGGGACATGAGCAGCACGGTGAAGAGGGTACCCAGCATTGTCAACTCTCCGGTATGAAAGTCGTAACCCCTGAACCTCTTGAGCCTCCGCACCTGTTCAGTGATAGTGCGGGTGCAGATCGATCGCCCGCTGGTCCTGGAACAACAGCTCCGCCACAAACTTCCGGGCACCGCGGCGGAAAAGCGAAGCCAGAAACACCGCTGTCAGCAGCAGGAGGGAAACGATCTCGATCGGTCCTGCCTCTTCATGCAGGGTGGGGTTCAGCGCCCCGGCCCCGCTGGCTGGAAACCACCAGTTGACCAGGAATCCAAGCGCCATGGAGACCGCGATGATGGTCCCGCTGAAGACGAACGCGGTCCGCCGCCCGTGCAGGCGGCCCAGCAGGCCGAAAGTGGACACATTGGTGGCCGGACCCGTCAACAGAAATGCCAGCGCCGCCCCGGGGGAAAGCCCACCGGCCAGCAGCACCGCCACCAGCGGGGTCGCACCCGAGGCGCAGACATAGGCCGGCAGGCCGATCAGGGTGAACAGCGGCACCTCCCAGAAATCGGGAAGCCGGCGCAGCCAACCCGACGTGAGGTAGGGCTGCACCAGCGCCGCCACGGCAATGCCCAGGAGTATCCAGGGAGCTGTGTGATCGACGACCTCTCCAAGCCCGACCTGGAACGTCTTCTTCACCTTGCGGCCGAGAGGAGTGGCCGAGCCCGCGGGTTGCTCGCCGAGCAGCGAACTGCCGGTGCTGCGATCGCAGATCCGCCCCACGATCCAGCCCACCAGCACCGCCACCACCGCAGCCCCGACCACCCGGATCGCAGCCATTTCGATGCCCAACAACGGAATCGAGAGGATGACAGCGTCCAAGCCCAGTTCCGGCGTGGCGATCAGGAAGGACATCGCGGCGGTGGCTGGTGCGCCCTTGCGAATGAGGCTCTGGTACAGAGGTACGACTCCGCAGGAACACACCGGGAACGGCAGCCCCACAGCCATCCCCCGGATCGACTGCGAAAGCGCCGAACCGCGCCGCATCCAGACGATGGACGAGTAGGGCAAGAACGCGTGCAGGGCCCCAGCCATCAGGTAGGCCAACAACAGCGCGGGGGCGCTCTCCAGTGCCAGGGTCAGGAACACCTGCAGGCTTCCCCCGGCCGTCTCTCCGCCGTCATGCGCCAGGTGCCCCGCCGCCACCAGAGCCAACAACCCCACTCCCATCAGCGCTCCCGCCCCCTCGTAACGGTTGGCCCCCGCCGTGACCTCCTTACAACCACAGGTGTCCTGTTTCAGGTGGGGCTGGTGAAAGACCACGTGGGCCAGCGAGCCGGCTACCAGCGCCTGGAACCACGCCAGGGCTTCACCTGAGAGCCCACGGGTGAGCCATTCCCCCCCCACATAGCCGGCGACGGTGGAAGCTGACATCGCCGCCATCGCAGCTACCGCCACTCCCAGTCCGAAGCTCGGTCGCAGCAGCCACCAGATGGTCAGTCCCACGGGGAGCTGGTGCAGCACCACCGCCAGGGGCAGCACTGGTCCGCTGGAACCCGTCCCCAACATTCCGGAAAGGGCGGTCCCATCCAGGGCGGCATGGATCACCAGGCCGGAAAACCCCAGCACGAGGGCGATCACATGCGTCCGGCGGGCCTGCTGGCGGGCGATGGACTCGAGAAAGCTCGGCCCGAACAGGCCGATGACCGCAAAGATCAATGTCGGCCAGCCCCCCTGGTCAAAACTCTCCGGCAGCAGGACGAACACCACGAGCCCTGTCATGGTCGTGAAAATGAGCCCGTCCATCAGGGACAGCATGGAGTCCCTGCGCCGGAGCAGACTGTAGAGGATTGGACCAAGCAGCAGAATGAGGATGCTGGCGACCAGAGAGAGCATGTTAGAGTCTGGGACCACAGCCACGTGGTGCGTCAGGCGCCGGAGCGCCGGGTTTGGACCAAGTCAAGATGATATCACCGAAACCGGGGCATTCCGGGGCGGGCTCGGAGCGTTGTTCGAGGCGGCACGACCCATCCCGAAGCCGGTGGTTCCGGCAGGAGACAGCCAAACGATGATGGATCGTCCCGAACTGACTGACAGGTTGGCTCTGGCTTTGCTGGCCGCGATGCTCTGGGCCTGTGGGCCCCGTCCGGCAGACCGGTCCGAGCCGACATCGGGGGATGCGGGTGACCTGCTGTCGGCCCAAGCTTACGAACTGGCGCAGCGTACCCTCATTCTTGACACCCACATCGACACCCCGATGCAGCTTCAGCGCCGCCCCAGAGATCTGACCCGCTACGGCCCGGGAGAATTCGACTACCCCAAAGCCCGCCAGGGAGGCCTGGACACGGCCTTCATGTCCATCTACGTCCCGGCTTCGTATCAGGCGGGAGGAGCCCGCGAGGTGGCTGACCGGCTGATCGACCTGGTGGAATCCTGGGAACAGACCTGGCCGGATCACTTCCGGATCGTGCGCGGCCCTCAAGAGGTGGAAGCGGCCTTCGGTTCCGGGCGGATCGGTCTGGCGATGGGGATCGAGAACGGTGCCGCCGTCGAGACGGACCTGGCGTTGCTGCGTCATTTCCGCGACCGCGGCGTCGCTTATATCACCCTTACGCACTCCCGATGGAACCAGATCTGTGACTCTTCGTATGACCCGGAACGCCGGTGGGGCGGGCTGAGCCCCTTCGGCCGCGAGGTGGTGGCGGAAATGAACCGGCTGGGGATCATGGTGGACATCTCGCACCTGTCCGACGAGGCCGCCGCCCAGGCGATCGAGCTGTCCCGGACACCGGTGATCGCCTCCCATTCCTCCTCCCGCCGTTTCACTCCGGGGTGGGAGCGCAATCTGAGCGACGAGCTGGTCCGGGACCTGGCTGGGCGGGGAGGAGTCGTCCAAGTCAACTTCGGCGGACCGTTCCTCGATGACAGCTACCGCAAGGCTGCCGAACCCCGCCACCGGGAGCTTATGGTCTGGCTGCGGCAGAGCGGCACACCCGAGGGAGATCCCAGGGTGGATGCCTATCGCCGGGAGCTGGAGCAACGTTACCCCCTCCCTTCGATCTTTGTTTCCGCGGTCGCCGACCACATCGATCACCTGGTGCAGATTGCGGGGGTCGATCACGTGGGCTTCGGTTCGGACTTCGACGGAGTGGACGGCGAACTGCCGCAGGATCTGCGGGATGTTTCACAGTATCCCAACCTGCTGCGCGAACTGCTGCGCCGGGGGTACTCGGAGGAGCAGATCGGAAAAATGGCTTCCGGCAACCTGCTTCGTGTCTGGCGCCAGGTCCGTGCGGCCGCCCTCGAATAGCCTTCGCCCGTGGCATGGGTCGCGTCACCGCGAGACGGGGTAGCGGGGTAAGGGGGTAACGGGGTAAGGGGGTAACGGGGTAACGGGGTAGCGGGGTAGCGCGGTAACGCGGTAGCGGGGTAACGGCGTTTTCCGCGAAGGCCGCGCAGCGGCCTGAGACTTGGAGTGGGATGGTCCCAGCCAAGGCCGACGAACCGTTTCCTTATGGTGGTGGCGACTCTCTGCCGGGAGAAGGGCACGGACGATCGGCGCCAGCTGTGCAACCCGGGCGGGACGCCCGGGCCTCCACGGGCCCAGGGATGGTGGAACCCCGGACCCCAGAACGGGTTCGGCCGGTGGCATCGCCATCTCCGGTTAACCACCCGACGGGGTTCCCGCCTCGCAGCACCGCCGCCCCCGAAGGTCAGCGAAGGACCCGCCGTGGCGGCTCATGCCGGCGTCGGGTAGACTGCAGGGATGACGGTTCGGCGGGTGGAGTGACGTGCCTCATCGGTTGAGAGCGGAAGGCTGGGGTGAGGGGGTCTGGCGGGGGAGGCGGCTCCTCGTCCTGACCCTGCTGGCTGTCGGCTATTCTGCCGCGGCTGCAGCGGGTCATGCCACCCGGATCCCACCCTCCGATATTTCAGCCATCTGGCCGCCCGACGGGCTCGCACTGTCGGTTCTGCTGCTCTGCAAACCTGCCGCCTGGCCCTGGATCGTCGGGACCGTCTTTGCCTCCAGTCTGGTCTCCAATCTGGTTCTGGGACAGTTGCCGCAGCCGTCGGCGGTCACCGGCGTGGCGGCGGTGGACGCGCTGACGCCCCTGCTGGCGGCCCTGCTGTTACGCCGGTACCTGGCAGATCGTCCACGGATGAACCGCCTGCGGGATGTGGTGGCACTCGCTGTGCTGGCGGGCGGAGCGGCTTCCGCTCTGGGAGCGTTGGCCGGAGCTCTGATCGCCGCCTGGTCCTACGGCGCACCGTTCGCCTCCGCCTGGCGGATCTGGTGGATTTCGGGCAGCTTGGGGATGCTGGTGGTGACACCGACCGTACTGTCCTTCCACGAACTGTTCCGGTCCGGCTGGTTGCGGCTGAGGCGGTGGCGGGCATGGGAGGGACTCACCCTGCTGGGGCTGCTTCTGGTGGTCGGCCGCCTGGTCTTCTCGGCACGCCCCGAGGACAACGTGTTCCTCTCCTCGATGCCCTACCTTCTGTTCCCGCTGCTCTTCTGGGCGGCCACCCGTTTCGGACCGTGGGGAGCAGCCCTGGGATCATTGCTGGCTTCCACGATTGCCGTGTCTTTCACCGTCCTGGGCACAGGGCCCTTTGCCTTTCCAGCCAGCCCCATTGAGACGCGGGTACTGGCGGTCCAGCTCTTCCTGTTCTCCGGTTGCCTGTTCGCTCTGATGCTGGCGGCAGTGATGGAGGAGCGCCGTGAAGTGGCGGGACGGCTTCAGGAAAGCCGGGAGGAATTGCGAACCCTGCTCGACAGCCTCGGCGACGGCGTCGTGGCGGTGGCAAGCGACGGCAATCTGCTGGCCGTCAACCGCCAGGCGGCTCTGATTGCCGGCCGCAACGACTCAGAGATGGTAGGACGGTCACTGGATGAGGTACTCCCCTTGGCCCGGGGCCCCGGGCGGGAGCGGGTGCCGTGGCCGTTGGATGCCATCGTCGGCCGGGGGGAACGCATTGACCTCCCCGATGACTCGCTGCTGCTCGTGCCCGGAAACCCCCATCCGGCGATTGCCGCCCGAGGGGCGCCGCTGCGCACTCCGGAAGGAGGGGTCCGCGGTGCCGTCATCGTGTTTCGCGATGTAACCGAACAACTCCAGCTCCAGGAGCAGCTCCGCCTGGCCCAGCGGATGGAATCGGTGGGGCGGCTGGCCGGAGGGATCGCTCACGACTTCAACAATATTCTGACCATCATCCTGGGAAACTGCGAACTTCTCCTGGCGGAGATGGATTCCGAGACGCCGGTGGCGGCCGGGATCCGGCAGATCCAGTCGGCTGGCGACAAGGCGGCCGAACTCACCCGCCAGCTCCTGGCCTTCAGCCGCAAGCAGCTCGTCCAGGCTAGCGTCGTCGAGGTCAACCAGCTCGTCAGCGCCGCCGAACCGATGCTGCGCCGGCTGCTGGGCGAAGACATCGTCCTGAAAACGGAACTTTCGGAGAGCTCTCTTTATGTGGAGACCGACTCCGGCCAGCTCGAGCAGATTCTTTTGAATCTGTGTGTGAACGCCAGGGATGCGATGCCCACCGGCGGCACGCTCACCATCCGGACGACAGGGGTGGCAAGACCGAGTGGCGACATAGCGCCGTCGTCAGCGCGGGCGTATGCCTGTCTGGCGGTTTGCGACACCGGACACGGGATGGGTCCGGAGGTCCAGGCTCATATCTTCGAGCCGTTCTTCACCACGAAACCGGTGGGCAAGGGCACCGGTCTGGGTCTGGCGACGGTATACGCCATCGCCACCCAGTGGGGTGGCGAGGTCCGGGTGCACAGTGAGCCGGACCGGGGTTCGACTTTCGAAGTCCTCCTGCCTTTGAGCCTGCGTTCGGAGGCGACCCGCAAAGGTCTGGTGGAGGCTCACGTCAACACCGGCCGGGAGACGATCCTGGTGGTGGAGGACGAGCCGGCGGTACGGATCACAGTGCGGCGCCACCTGGAGGCTCTCGGCTATCCGACGCTGGAGGCGGAGGGACCCCGCGAAGGGATCGAGCTGTTACGCCGCCACCGCCAGGAGGTGAGTTTGGTGCTGACGGACGTCGTGATGCCGGAAATGAGTGGTCCCCAAATGGTGGAGAGAATGCGCCGGGAGGTCGGGGAGATTCGGGTTCTGTATATGACCGGCTACACCGACGACGAAACCGTTCTGCGGGGGGTCAGCGCCGACGAGACGGCACTGATCCAGAAACCGTTCAGCCGCCAGGAGTTGGCCCGCCGGGTCCAGGAGGTCCTCGGCTCCGGCTCGCGGTGATGGGCGAATCTTCTGACGTCGACCTTAGATCCCGGTTCTGTCCAGCAGATTCCGCCCCCGTTTACTGAAACCTCACGCACGAAATTTCGTCTGTTCATTAGAAACACGCACCCTTGCGTTGGAGGTATGCATGGCATCACGACCGGTACTCCTCAGTTCGGAGGGACTGTTCCCGCAGAACAGGCGTCCTGATCGGGAACTTGTGAACTTGGCCATGGGGATCCTGACGCAGGCGGTACGCGATCTGATCAGCCCGCAAAAGAAGGTGGAAAAGGACTGGAGGTCCTGGCAGGAAGACTCGGCGAGCTGGTTTAATTCGGATGAGAGCCATACGGGCAGTTTTGTCTGGGTCTGTGATGTGCTCGGCGCTGATCCCAAGAAGCTGAGGCTCTGGGTGCAGGAACTGCAGCACCTGGACCGGAAAGAAAAAAAAGCCACGATTCTGAGCCTGATCCGGCTGACCTACTTGCGGAACGGGCCCGCGGCCCCCACGCTTGAGGATACCTCGTCCGAGGCGCGCGAAAGCGAGTGACCGGCCTCCCCTTGCGGCCCTGGGGGCGGTGCAGTTTTCCGGTCGAATCCCTATAATCGCAGCCCATGCGCACGGCATGGAGTCCCGCGCTGGGCCTGCTTCTGGCGGCGTGCTCCCAAGACCTGCCGCTCCGGTTGACCGGCGACCCACAGGTATGGTCCCCCCTGACCTTGACGCTGTCGGGCCCGGTGTCGGCGGAAGACGGGCTTCCCAATCCGTTCCTGGATTATCGGCTCGACGTCGCCTTCACCCACGAAGACGGTACCAGCCTTGTCATCCCCGGTTATTTCTGTGCGGACGGTCGCGCGGCGGATTCTGGGGCCACGTCCGGCGACTGCTGGCGGGCCCACGTCCTGCCCCCGAAGGCCGGATCCTGGAAGCTGAAGATTTCTTTCCGATCCGGTCCACGCGTGGCCCTTGCTTCTGACCCCTTCGTCGCCGGCGACCCGCTGCCCGGAGACGGGTTTGAAGCGACCCTCAGGATCGCTGAGGTCGACTCCAGCAAACCCCGTCCCCGCGGGAAACTGCTGGCGGTGGGAGCCCGATACCTGCGGTTTGCCGGCGACGGGTCCTGGTTCCTGAAAGGGGGCACCGACAGCCCCGAGAACTTCCTGGCCTATGCCGGCTTCGACGGGGCCGAACAGACGGTGGCGGGCGACACCCGCCCGGGGGAAGCGCAACGGGGTCCCCGTCATCGCTACGAGCCGCACCTCAGGGACTGGCGGCTGGGCGATCCCACCTGGGGACAGGGCCGTGGCCGCAGCATCATCGGCGCCCTCAACTATCTGGCCGAACAGGGCGTCAACTCCGTCTACATGATCACCATGAACCTTTACGGCGACGGTGACGATGTCTGGCCGTATACCTCTCCCCGGGAACGCTACCGTTTCGACTGCTCCAAACTTGACCAATGGGAGGTGGTATTCCAGCACATGGACCGGCTGGGGATCATGCAGCACATCATCCTGACCGAAGCGGAGAATGAAAGCCTCTTCGAGGTGGAGGAAGGTGGAGGTTTCGCCGACTCCCGCCGGCTTTACTACCGCGAACTGATCGCCCGCTTCAGCCATCATCCGGCACTGGTATGGAACCTGGGCGAGGAAAACGGCGGGAACGACGGCGACTGGAACTCCGGATCTCCGCAGCGGCGGGGAAACACTGACGAACAGCGGAAAGCCTTCGCCGCCTTTATCCGGGAGCTGGACCCTTACGACAGCCCGATCGTGGTCCACACCCATCCTGAGGATCACGAACGCATCTACTCGCCCCTGCTGGGTCTGGACACCCTGGACGGGGTTTCACTCCAGATCGCCGACCGCCGAAACGTCTATCGCGACACGCTGGAATGGGTACGCCGCTCGGCCGCGGCGGGACACCCGTGGTTCGTCGCTTTGGACGAGATCGGACCGCCGGACGAAGGTGTCGCCCCTGACAGCGTCGACCCCGAGCATGACGACGTCCGGCAGTACGCCCTCTGGGGCAACCTGATGGCGGGTGGAGCCGGCTGCGAGTGGTATTTCGGCTATCGCCACCCGCACAATGACCTTGGTCTGGAGGACTTCCGAAGCCGCCACCATCTGTGGCGGCAGACCGCCGCGGCCCTGCAGTTCTTCCACCAGCATCTGCCGTTCTGGCAGATGGAGCCCGCTACGGATCGCGTCGTCGATCCCGACCTCTGGTGTCTGGCCGAGGACGATCGACTCCTGGTGTTGTATGTGCCGCCGGGACGGACAGCCCAGGTCCTGCTCGGAGAGGGTGCGTACTCCGTCCAGTGGTTCGACCCGCGCAACGGCGGTGCAGTGCGCTCCGGTTCGCAGTCCTCCGCCGCCGGCCCGGGGCTGACTTCGCTGGGGGCGCCTCCGGACACGCCGGAACGCGACTGGGTGATCCTGCTGCGAAAGCTCCCTTAGGCCGAGGTCGAGTTTCTACCAGACTATTCCGAGATCTTCACCGCAGGGAACCGGAAGACTGTGGCGTCCGGCAACCGCCAGGCGTCGGCGGGCAGCCCCGCCTTCCGGCAAGTTTGTTCCAGGAAAGTGATCCGGTCCCAGCCCCGCTCGGTCGCCACCTGCGGCAGCAGGAGTCCCCGCGAACCCCCCAGTTCCACCACCAGACCATCCCGGCCCAGCACCAGGTCCTCGACCCGGCTCAGCAGGCGAAATGTTCCCAGGATCGATATCTCCAGCCGGATTTGGGGCAATTCCGACTCGGTGACCGGCTCGAACCGCCGGTCATGTAACGCCGCGTTTACCGCGGACTTGGCCACCGCCTCCCCCAACGGCTCCTTGGCCACGACGCTGCCGATACAGCCGCGCAGCACTTCTCCCCGGTGCAGCGTCACGAACACCGCCGCCGGACGCTGCAGCCAGCCCGAACACACCGGGTTCCATTCCCGCCCTCGCAGGGAGGCCTGGATGGCTCGGCGTGCAATCTCCAGCAGTTCACGCCCCTCCGCTTCAGAAGGCTCAGGTGGAAGCTGCCCACCCTCCGAGGGCAGGAACAACGCCGACAGGTAACCGACAACGCCGTCCCGGCGATGGGGTGGTACGTCCCCCGAAGTGGCGTAGGCAGCCACTAGCGCCCGATCCGCCCCGCACAGCGAAGCCGCCATCATCACCGTCAGCATTGGGCCTGACCCGCAAGCTTCGCAGAGACCCGCCTCCAGGTATTGGTGCAAGCCATAGTAGTCGCAACGGTTCACTGCCTCGACTACCCAGCGGTCGAGCTCCCGGGCCTCGGCGTCCGGGTGGTAGTGCGACAGATCCGAACTGGCCAGCAGTAAAGTCTGATCGTCGACCTCAGCCGCCAGGGCCGCCGCCAGCCGGCGGCAGTCGACGAAGTCGTGTCCGCCCAAAACGATGGGCAACAGGTGGAACGGTCCCAACACCCGCTGCAGAAACGGAAGCTGGACCTCCAGCGCATGCTCGCTCCGGCGGCCGTACTGGACCCGGTGTCCCAGATCCCCCACGCGCAGTCCCGGCTCCCGGCGTACCAGCCGATCCCGCAACTCCGCGTCCACGGGGACAGGACCAAGGGGGGTGCGGTACTCGTGGCCGGAGAACAGCGAGGCCCCGCGGAACGGTTCAAAGTGGGACGGACAGATGACCACGACCCGGCGGATGTCCCAGCCCCGCAAGGCCGCGTAGGCACGGGCGGCCACCGGCCCCGAGTAGACGTAGCCGGCGTGGGGGGCGATCAGGGCCTTCGGCCGGCGTTCGGCGGGAGGACCTCCAGCTTCCAGCAGGCGGTCCACCGTGTCGGCCAGGACTTCTGGTTCATCCGGATAGAAAAGGCCGGCCACGGCCGCCGGCCTTGACCATTGGCTTTCGCTGTTGTGCTGGGCGGTGTGATCCATGGGCGGCTCCTTCCACGACGGCTGCCCTGCCGGCGGGCGCCGCCGGACTGGTCTGCTGGGACTATGTTACTCCGGGGAGACAGGACACGGGAGACGGGAGTCTGGCAAAGGGAGTCGGGACACAGGACTTGACACAGGGAGAGGCGGAAGTCCGAGCGGCGGCTTTTCCGACCGAATTCAGCAAAGTGCCACGAGTGGCACCCTCCTGACTCCCGTGTCCCGTGTCCCGTCTCCCCCTCCCGCCGGAGTACACTGTCCCGCGGAGAACGCCACCATGAGACAGCTTGCCGCCTTTGTCGTCATCGCCTTTGCCGGCCAGGCTTCCTTCAGCATCGCCGCCACCCGGATCCTGGTCGTCACGGACGCGGAAGGGGTGGCGGGAGTGTGCCGTCAGGAACTCACCGACCCTGACTCCGCCGAGCTGCGGGCGCTGCTGACCGGCGAGGTCAATGCTGCTGTCCGCGGCTTTCTGGCCGGCGGCGCCGATGAGGTCGTGGTCTGGGATGGCCACGACGGCAGCCGTACCCTGTCCGCCCTCACCATCGAGCCGAGCGCCCGCCTGGTCCATGGCTCCATCGGGCCCACCATGCTGATGGACCGGGGCTTCTCGGCGGTGGCCATGGTGGGACAGCACGCCCGCGCCGACCGTGCACCGGCCGTCATGGCTCACAGCTACAGCTCGCTGGGAGTCCAGCGGATGCGGCTCAACCAGCGGGACGTCGGGGAAATCGAGATGATCGCGGCGGTGGCAGGACATCACGGGATCCCGGTGATTTTCCTCGCCGGTGACCAGGCTGCCCAGGAAGATTTGCTGGCCATCGTTCCGGAAGCGGAAACGGTGGTGGTCAAGGAAGCCCTGGGCTATTACGGGTGCAGTTCGCTGTCGGCGCCCGCGGCCCAGGCACTGATCGAAGAGGGCGCCCGGCGCGCGATGACGAAGCTGGGCACCGTACGCCCCTATCGGGTACCGGCGCCGGTGGTGCTGGAGGTCGAGTACTCGACCCGCAGCACTCCTTCCCCCCTGGAGTCGTTGCCTGAAGGTGTCGAACGGGCCGGCGCAAGGACCCTGCGCTTCCACGGCCGAGACGTGGTGGAGGCCTGGGCCCGCTATCTCGCCCGTTGAGCCCGTCCGCCCGGATCTCCCCGCGACCGTCCGAATCCGCGCCTATCCTGAACCCCCGACTTTTCTCCTGCAACCCCCGGTCTCCCGGAAGGCTGGTCAGCCCATCGGGTGCAGACGTCCATCCTCCAGCCGGCACTGCCGGTGGCAGACTGCCGCCAGCTCCGGATTGTGGGTGACGATCACCGAAGTCAACCGATACCGTTCGTGGACGTCTGCCAGCAGCCGATGGACCGCCTGGGCGGTCCGTGAATCCAGGTTGCCGGTCGGTTCGTCGGCCAGCAGAAGGCGCGGCCGGCCCACCAGAGCTCTCGCCAGCGCCACCCGCTGCTGCTCGCCTCCCGAAAGTTCCCCCGGCTGATGTTGGGCCCGCCTTTCCAGTCCCAGGTCGGCCAACAGCTCCCGGGCCCGCTCCCGTGCATCCCTCATGGGGGTGCGCCGAAGCAGGAGGGGAAACATGACGTTCTCCAGCGCCGTGAACTCCGGCAGCAGATGATGGAACTGGAACACGAAGCCGACGGTGTGATTGCGGAACCGCGCCAGCCCATCCGCAGGCAGGCTCCAGATCCGCTCCCCTCCCACAACGATCTCGCCGGAATCCGGAGTTTCCATTCCCCCCACCAGATGCAGAAAGGTGCTCTTGCCGGACCCGCTCTCCCCGGTGACGGCCAGCATCGCCCCGGACTCCAGCTCCAGGGACAGGTCACGAATCACTTCCAGCCGGCTGTCCCCCGAAGGGAAAGACTTGCGGAGCGAGCGTACGCTCAGGAAGCTACTCATAGCGCAGCGCCTCCACCGGACGCAGCCGGGCCACCGCCCGAGCGGGATAGAGGGTCGCCGCCAGGCTGATCACCAGCGCCACCGCCGAGACCACCGCCAGATCCGCCCAGGTCCAGTGGAAGGGAACGTAAGGAATCGAGTAAACCTGCGGCTCCAGGCTGATGACGCGATAGGTGTCCAGATACCACGCGCCCGCCACCCCCAATACGTCCCCGATCAGGATCCCCAGTACCCCGACGATCAGACCCTGCAAGATGAAGACCCGGGTCAGAGTCTGCGGCGTCCCCCCCATGGCCGTGATGATGGCGATGTCCCGACTTTTCTCCATGACCATCAGGGTCAGCGTACTCACGATGTTAAGCGAGGCCACCAAGACGATCAGGCCGATGGCCACAAACATGGCCAGCTTTTCCAAGCGCAGCGCGGAAAACAGCGCGCGGTTCAGCTCAATCCAGGTGGTGGTGGAGTATGCGTCGCCGGCACATTCCCCGATCTGCCGCGCCACCTCGGGGGCGCGGTACAGGTCTCGGATCCGGAATTCGACCGACGAAACCTGGTCACCCGGCAGCCCGAAGAATTCCTGCGCGGAAGTGAGGGGAACCAGCGCCCAGTTGGCGTCATAGTCCCAGAGTCCGGATTCAAAAACCGCCACCACCCGGAAACTGCGGATGCGGGGCATGGGACCCAGCGGGGACAGCTCACCCTTCAGGCCCAGTCCCCGGATGGTCTCCCCGGCCGATACCACCAGGGCAGCGGCCAGGTCCTTGCCCAGCACGATCGGCACCGGCACCGAGTCTCCGGCGAAGTCCGCCAAGTCCCCCTCGCGGATCGCCGACACCACTTCACCGACGGCGGCAGGGTCGATACCCTTGATCACCACCGGGTGGTCGAAGCGGCCGCTCTGCAGCAACGCCTGGCCATAAACGACCGGCATGGCGCTGACAACTTCCGGGAAGGCGGAGCAGGACTCCTGGATCCGGCGGAAATCGCGGACCCCTCCCTGGCCGACCAGATTCACGTGAGAAGTGGCACCCAGGATCCGGCGCTGGAACTCATTCTGGAAACCGGTGCTTAGCGCGAGCGCAATGATCAAAGCTGCCACGCCGGCCGCCACCCCCAGCACCGAGATCAGCGTCACCACCGACACGACTGCCTGCTTGCGCCGGGCTCGCAGGTAGCGCATCGCCACAAAGAGCTCGAACTGCACTGGGATCCAAGGGTACCGTACCTGGCCAGGGCAAGTACATGACGGGTCGGCGGCCGACTACTCTTCAGCCGCCGGCGCAGGACGCAGATGGGGAAACAGGATCACCTCCCGGATGGAAGGCGAGTTGGTCAGAACCATGGTCAGGCGGTCGATACCGATTCCCTCGCCGGCGGCAGGAGGCATGCCGTAGCGTAACGCCCGCACGTAGTCGTGGTCCATGGCATGGGCCTCCAGGTCGCCCCGTTCCTTCTGTTGGAGCTGTTCCAGAAAGCGCGCCTTCTGTTCCTCGGGGTCGTTGAGCTCGCTGTAGGCGTTGGCCAACTCGAGTCCGCCCACAAAGAGTTCAAAGCGCTCCACGAAACGGGGATCCGCATCCTTGCGTTTGGACAGCGGTGAAAGCTCCACCGGAAAGTCATAGATGAAGGTCGGCTGCACCAGATGCTCCTCAACCACGGCCTCGAAAAGCAGTCCCAGCAGTTCGCCCCAGCTTTCGTCGCCAGCCGGCTCAACACCCGCGCGGGCCAGCAGCGCCGCCAGACCTTCCCGGGAGTCAAGGTCGTTTTCCGAGGGCGGATCTCCGTGGGACCAGTACCGCACGATGGCTTCCAGCATGGTCATCCGGGTAAAAGTGCTGAAGTCGATCCGGTTTCCGCGGAATTCGCATTCCAGGCCGCCATTGACCGCCCGGACCACCTGCCTCATCAGCTCCTCGGTGAGGTCCATCAGGTCGCGGTAGTCGCTGTACGCCTGGTAGAACTCCAGCATCGTGAACTCCGGGTTGTGCTGGGTGGAGATCCCTTCATTGCGGAAGTTCCGGTTGATCTCAAACACGCGGTCGAAACCGCCCACCACCAGCCGTTTCAGGTAAAGTTCCGGAGCGATTCTGAGGTACAGGGGGATCCCAAGCGCCTCATGGAAGGTGCGGAACGGGCGGGCGGTGGCTCCCCCTGCGATAGGCTGCATCATGGGAGTCTCCACTTCCAGGTAGCCCCGCGACTCCAGAAAGCGCCGGATTTCGGAGATGATCCGGCTCCGCTTGACGAAGATCTCCCGGACCTCCGGGCTGGCGATCAGATCCAGGTAACGCTGTCGATACCGGGTCTCCACATCGGACAGTCCGTGCCATTTCTCGGGCAGCGGCAACAGAGCCTTGGCCAGGAAGGTCAGTGAATCCACAAAGACGGTCAATTCCCCGGTGCGGGTCCGGGCCATGACACCTTCCACCCCGATGATGTCTCCCAGATCCAGCAGCCCATAAAGCCGATAGGCGTCCTGACCGACGCGATCTTCGCGCACGTAGATCTGCAGCTTGCGTCCGTCCCCCAGCAAATGGCCGAAAGACGCCTTGCCGTGACCCCGGATCGCCACCAGACGGCCGGCCACCCGGACACGCAGGTGCATCTGCTCCAGCTCCTGGGCGTCGCGCCGGCCACACAGCTCCAGGATTTCAGGGATGGTATGCGTCCACTCGAACTTGTGCGGGTACAGATCGTGTCCCAGTGCCTGGATTTCCTGCAGTTTTGCGTAGCGCTGCTGTATGTGATCCCTGGTTGTGGTCATTTCGCTTCCAGTTCTGCGAGGACGGCGTCCAGCACTCCGTTGACGAACTCCACCGAACGGTCGTCGCTGCCGTAAGCGCGGGCGATTTCCACCGCTTCGTCGACAATCACCGCCCGCGGGGAGACGCCCGCCAGAAATTCGGCCACGGCGGTCCTCAGGATGTTCCGGTCGACGGGGTTCAGACGCTCCAGGCGCCAGTTGCGGGCAAACCGGCTCAGGCGCTCATCGATCGACGCCTTCTGGTCGTTGGCGGTACGGTACAGCAGCGTGGCGAACCGCCGGACCTCCTCGGAGGCTCGGTGGCAACGCCAGAACAGCTCCTCCACCTCCGCCGGCGAGGAGCCGCCCATCTCCTCCTGAAACAACATCTGCATGGCCAACTCGCGGCCCCGGCGGCGGCTCAATGCGACTCCAGCTTGCGAAACAGATTGGCCATCTCGATGGCGGCAAGGGTGGCATCACTTCCCTTGTTGCCGCTCTTCATGCCGCTGCGGTTGATCGCCTGCTCCACGGTGTCCGTGGTCAGGACCCCGTAAACCACCGGCAAGCCGGTACGCAGCGCCACCTCCCCAATGCCCCGGGTCACTTCCGCCGAGAGGTAGTCAAAGTGGGGGGTCTCCCCGCGGATCAGGCAGCCCAGGCAGACGACCGCGTCAAAACTCCCGCTCTGTGCCAACCGAAGGGCGGCCATGGGGATCTCGAAGCTGCCCGGTACCCGGACCACGGTCAGGGATTCCTCGTCCCCGCCGCTGCGCAGAAAGGTGTCCCGGGCTCCCTGCAGCAGCCGTTCGGTGACCGAGCTGTTGAAGCGGCTCACCACCACCGCCAGACGAATTCCATTAGCCGTGAGCTCACCCGTGATTTCTTTCATCCGCACCCCCTTCCCGTCCCCAAAACCGTGGCGGACGCTTTTCCAGGAATGCCTCCAGGCCCTCCCGGGCGTCGGCGGAGGCGAAACTTAGTCCGAACAGAGCTGCCTCAAAGGCCAGTGCCTCCGGTTGAGGCATGTCGGAGCCCCGGCGAACCGCCTCGAGGGCGGACCGGACCGCGGCCGGACTCCGCTCCAAAATTTCCGCCGCCAGCGCCCGGCAAGCCGGCAGCAGTTCCTGGTCCTCCACCAGCCGGTTGACCAGACCGATGCGCCAAGCCTCTTCCGCGGAAATCATTTCGCCTGTGAGCAGCAGTTCCAGGGCGGCTCCCCGCCCTACCAGGCGGGCCAATCTCACCGTGCCGCCAAAGCCGGGGATCAGACCCAGTTTGACCTCCGGTTGGCCGAAACGGGCTGAGCGGGCAGCCACCCGGAGATGGCAAGCCAGAGCCAACTCGCAGCCGCCGCCAAGACAGAAACCGTTGACGGCGGCGATCACCGGCTTGGACAGAGCCTCCAGCCGGCCGCACACGTGCTGTCCGCGGCCCGAGAAGTCCCGAGCCGCCGCCGGATCCATCCCCCGCATCTCGGCGATGTCGGCACCCGCCACGAAGCTGCGGTTCCCGCCTCCGGTCAGGATCACAGCCCCCACGCGGGGATCGGACTCGATCCGGTCGAGTACAGCGAGCAGCTCCCCCAGAACCTGCATGTTCAGGGCGTTTAGCGCCGACGGCCGGTCAATGGTGACGACCGCCAGCCGGTCCTGGGTCTCAATCCGGACTGTAGTTTCCACTGCCATTTGGTTGCCGTCCTTCGTTCAGCGCGCCGGATAGTCGTAAAACCCGGCACCAGTCTTCCGGCCCAGCCGGCCAGAGAATACCAGACGCTTCAGCAGCGGGGGGGCTTTCATGCGGCTTTCCCCAAATTCCTCGAACAGGACGTCGGCGATGTGGACGACCGTGTCCAGACCGATATAGTCCATCAGTTCAAATGGACCCATGGGATGCCCGCAGCCCAGCTTCATGGCTTCATCGAGGTCTTCCCGCGAGGCTGTGCCCGACTCCAGCGCCCTGACGGCATCCAGAAGATACGGAATCAGGAGCCGGTTGACCAGAAAGCCGGTGCGATCCATACAGCGGACCGGGGTCTTCCCCAGGGTACGGGCGAAGGCTGTCAGATCCTCCAGCAGCTCCGGCTCGGCCAAAGGGGTCGCCACCACTTCCACCAGTTTCATCACCGGGACGGGATTGAAGAAGTGCAGCCCGGCAAAACGGTGGGGACGGCTGTAGTGGCGCATCAGCCGAGTCACTGAGAGCGAGGAAGTATTGGTGGCTACTGCCGTCTCAGGCCGGCAGATGCTGCCGAGCCGGGAAAGCACGGCTGCCTTGGCTTCCTCCATTTCGGGCACAGCTTCGATCACCAGGTCGCACGGGGCCACACGCTGCAGCTCGGAGGTCATCTCCAGCCGCGAAAGTGCGGCCGCAGCGGCTTCCGGGGTCAGCTTCCCGCGCTCTACAGCCTTGTCGAAGCCGCGGCGGACAGCCTGCTGCGCGCGCTCCACCAGGGCGGTTTCCGCCTCCACGCCCACGCAGTCCAACCCCGCCTGCAAGGCGACCTGCAGGATCCCGGACCCCATTTGACCGCAGCCCACGACGCCGAGGGACCTGAACTCCATGTCACACCTCCGTCTAGGCGATCCCAGCCGCCTGCCCGGGGAAGTGTCCCGGGAAATGGGACTGGACTTGATCGCGGATCTCTTCCACTCCGCCCAGACGCAACAGTTTCTCGACCCAGGCACGAAGTTCGCCGGCATTCAGCCCCGCCACCAGTTCACGCAGGGACGGGATGGCGAGGGCGTTCAGAGACAAGCGGCGATAGCCCAGACCGATGAGAATCTGTGCATGAAGCGGGTGGGCTGCCATCTCGCCGCAGACATACAGGGGCCGTCCCACCTGGGCGGCCACTTCGACCGCCCGCTGCAGGGTCCGCAGGACAGCCGGGTGCAGCGGATTGTAGAGATAGGCGATCTGGTGGTTGAAGCGGCCCGCTGCCAGCGTGTACTGGATCAGATCGTTGGTGCCCACGGAGAGAAAATCGGCCGCCGGAGCGATGGCGTCCAGGGTAAGCACCGAGGCGGGGACCTCCAGCAGGACGCCCAGGGGAGTCGGATGCTGTTCGAAACCGCCGACCTCCCGTTCGATTTCCCGTAACAGCCTGCGCACTTCCACCACCTCGTCCAAGCTGGTCACCATGGGCAGGACCACTCTGAGGTCTCCGTAACGCCGCGCCCGCACGATGGCTCGAAGCTGGGACTTGAGATCGCGGGGCCGGGTCAGGCTCAGGCGGATCCCCCGCATGCCGAGGGCCGCGCCTTCCCCGGCCTCCGCCTGGAAGCTCTTTTCGGAGAGATCGAGCGTACGGATGACCACCGGACATCCGCCGGCATCTTCCGCCAGGGCGCGGTAGACCTCGTAGTGCTCCTCTTCGTCCACCGTGATGGAGCCGCGGCGCAGGCAGATGAACTCCGTCCGGAACAGTCCGATCCCTTCGGCGCCCAGCTTGAGCGACGCCCGCACTTCGTGGCGAAACTCCGTATTGGCCAGCAGATGGATGCGTTCCCCGTCCGCAGTAAGACAGGGACCGGAAGGGGTACGGGCCAAGGGTCTGGCCCCGATCGCCCTCGAACCGCCGGTTCGCGACCGCTCAACCTGGGCCGGCACTCCCAGTTCCACCCGTCCCGTCGAACCGTCGACGTAAACGGCTTCCCCGCTGTCGATCCGTCCCTGGAGGTCCTCGATTCCCCCCACCACGGGGATGCCGATGGATCTGGCCACAATCACCACATGGGAGGTTTCCCCCCCGTGAGTCATCACCAACCCGCGGATCCGTTCGAGGGGGAAACGGGCAAGGACCGAAAGCCCAATCTCCGGCGCCACCAGGATCAGGTCTTCAGCGGTTCCCACCTGTCCTTCCGGGGAGGTCTCAGCCAGGTAGCTGAAGATCCGTCCAATGACCTCCTCGAAATCCAGAGCCCGTTCGCGGAAGAAATCGTCACGCAGGGAGCGGTAGGCCGCCAGATAACGGTCGGCGATATGACGCAGCGCCCGCTCGGGACTGTCCAGCCCCCGGATGCGGGTCTCGATTTCGTCCAGCAGGGCCCGATCCTCCAGCATGAGGAGGTGGGCTTCCACGATATAGGAGTGCTCCCTGCCGACCAGCGCTTCAAAGCGCTCCTTGTCGGCTGCGTACTGTTCCCGCGCCCGCGCCACCGCCTCCCGAAAACGGCTCACCTCGGTTTCCACCTCGGCGGGGCCGATCCGCAGCCGGTAAAAGGCGGGGTGACGGGGTTCGACACGGTAGGCGAAACCCCACCCTTCACCGGGGGAGAGGGCCCGGCCCTGCAGCACTTCCGGTCGTGACCGCTCACTCACTGCTCTTCCCCAAACCCGCGTTCAAAGAAGCCTTTCAGCGCCGCAGCCGCCTTATCTTCGTCGTCGCCCTCGATGGTGAGATAGAGGGTCGTGCCCTTGGCCGCTGCCAACAGCAGGAGGCCGAGGATGCTGCGGGCGTCCACGCCGGAGTCGCTTTCCTGCCGGGCGATCTTGACCCGGGACCGGAAACTGGAGGCCAGCCGCACCAGCCGGGCCGCCGCCCGCGCATGCAGTCCCAGATCGTTTTCCACTGACACCGCCGTCCGGATCATTCGCCCAGAAGTTCGCCCGCCACTGAGATATGACGGCGCCCCTGCTCCTTCACCTTGCGGGCATGTTCGGCCAGCGAATCCGAGGCGGCCTGGTTGGCCATCTTGATGACCATGGGCAGGTTCACCCCGGTCACGATCTCCACACGGTCCTTTTCTAAGAGCGGCATGGCCAAGTTCGATGGGGAGCCGCCGAACATGTCGGTCAACACCAGTACTCCTCGCCCGGACTCGACGGACTTCACCGCTTCCGCGATCCGTTTCCGCGACTCGGCGGCGTCATCGTTCCAGCCGATGGAGACAACGGTCAGGTAAGGCAGATCCCCCACAATCTGCCGGGCTGCCTCGAGCAGCTCCTCACCCAGCCGCCCGTGGGTTACGAGCACACCTCCGATCACTCCCATGACACCCTGCGACCTCCCAAACGATCAAGACTTCCAAACCCTTCCCCGCAGGGAAGCACTCAATCCAGGAGTATGTCCCGGTGGACCACCTTCACTTCGATTCCCTGCCGTGAGAGCCGTTCCGCCAGGCGGCGGACGATGTAGACCGACCGATGCCTGCCCCCGGTACAACCAATGCCGACGGTGCAGTAGCTCTTCCCCTCCCGCGCATACCGCGGGAGGAGGTATTCTAGCATCGCGGCGATGCGCTCCAGGATTTCCGCCGTCTCGGGGATCCGCTGCAGGAACTCCTCCACCTCCGGGTCCTCACCGGTCTTGGGCCGCAGTCCGGGGTCAAAGTAGGGATTGGGCAGGAAACGGACGTCGAAGACCAGGTCGGAATTGAACGGAAGGCCGCGCTTGAAGCCGAAGCTGATGAGGCTGAGGACAGGTCCGACTGTCGAGTGTTCGCCCTGGAACTGCTCGTAGATCAGGCGCCGCAGGTCGTGGCTGGACAGCTCGGTGGTGTCGATCACCAGGTCGGCCATCTCCTTGATCTCCGCCATCGCCTCGCGCTCGCGGCGAAAGCCTTCCAGCAACGATGCATCCCGGGCCAGCGGATGGACTCGCCGGGTCTCCGAGTAACGCTGAGCCAGAACCCGGTCCGAAGCGTCGAAAAAGAGCACCTGGGAGCTGAACGGCAGTTGCTTGATCCGCCGGAAAAGCTGCTTGAATTCCTCCACCGACTCCCCCAGTCGGGCATCCACAGTCACTGCCAGCCGGTCGATCTTCCCCCCCGAGGCCAAGGTCATCTCCACCAGTCGCGGAACCAACGCCGTCGGCAGGTTGTCGACGCAGAAGTAGCCCAGGTCTTCGAAAGCCTTGAAGGCCGTCCGCTTTCCGGAGCCGCTCATGCCGGTGATAATCACCATTCGCCGGCGGCGGTCGGGCTGCTCAGTCGACATCGTTTTCCCCCGACCGGAGCCGGCGCTCCAGTTCGTCGAAGAAACCGCCGTCCGGTCGATAACCCTGCTTGCGCAGCAGGTGGATCCTCACCGCCACCTCCACGAGCGTGGCTACATTGCGTCCGGACGCCACCGGGAGGCTCACCATCGGCACCGATCCCTCCAGGAGTTCGAAGCGGCGGCCGGATATCCCCAAAGGATCCTGGCCAGGCTGATCCTGCCAATGCACCAGCTCCACCGCCAGATCCAACTCCTTCTGCAGACTCACCGAGGAGATGCCGAACAGTTCCCGGATGTTGATGATTCCCAGTCCGCGGACTTCCATGTGGAACTTCAGGTGTTCCGGACCGGAGCCCACCAGCCGGTCGAGGCCCAGCCGGCGGATGACCACCAGATCGTCGCTGACCAGCCGGTGGCCCCGCAGGACCAGCTCCAGGGCGCACTCGCTTTTACCGACCCCGGATTTCCCCAGGATCAGGACGCCCATCCCGAACACCTCCATGAACACACCATGGACGGTGGTGGAGGGGGCGAGGCATTCTTCGAGGTATTCGGTCACCTCATCGATGGCACGGGAGCTGATCACGGGGGTCAGCAGCATGGGCACGGAGTGCTGTCGGGCTGCGCTCACCATCTCGGCGGGAGGCTCGAACCCTCCTGTCACGACGATCCCGCAGATCTCACGCTGGAACAGTCGGGCGAACGTCGCCGTGAGCCGATCCGGTGGCACACCTCTCAAAAAGTTGGCCTCGGTCCGGCCTATCACCTGGATCCGGCCGGGATGCAGGTAGTCGTAGTAGCCGGCCAAAGCCAGGCCGAGTTTCTGGATCCTGGGCGAGGTGATCCGATTCTCGAGTCCGTTGACGCCTCCACTGAGGCGCAGTTCCAGCGATCGGGCCTTGTCCTCGTAGAGCTGTCGGATGGTTCGAAACGGCTCGACCGTGGCCATCAAGCTCCTCCCGGGACTGCAGCCGGGGGGCGGACTGGTTTACTGGAGAATGCTCATCCTGCGTTCTCGGGAGCCGGCGATGTGCATCTGGTCCCGATACTTCGCCACTGTGCGGCGGGTGATCTGGATTCCGTCCCGGCTGAGCAGCTTGGCGATCTTCTGGTCCGAGAGGGGACGGGCGGAATCCTCTGCCTCGATGATCTTCTTGATCTTCTCCTTGACGTGGACCGAGGAAACGTTTTCACCGTCGGCGCCTTCCACACCCACGGTGAAGAACCGGCGCAATTCAATTACGCCCTGGGGCGTGTATGCGTACTTGTTGGCGACGACGCGGGAAATCGTGGAGGGGTGGACTCCCAGTTCCGCAGCGATGTCCTTGATCAGCATGGGCTTGAGATACAGACGGCCGCGTTCGAGGAATTCCCGCTGGCGTTCCACGATGGCACGGCAGACGCGGTAGATGGTCTGCTGGCGCTGGTCGATGCTGCGTATCAGCTCCAGGGCCGACCGGAACCGCTCCTTGACGTAACTGCGGGTGTCCTTGGAGATGTCGTCGCCTTTGAGGAGAAGTCTCCGGTAGGCCCGGTTCAGACGAAGCTGCGGCAGGCCGTCGTCGTTGAGGACGATCTGGTACTCCGACCCGATCTTGTAGATGTACACGTCGGGGCGAATGTAGGCCGGTTCCTGCGAGTTGTATTTCTCGCCCGGCTTCGGTGAGAGCTTGCGGAGGACCGACAGGGCCCGGCCCACTTCCGCCAGGTCACAGCCCAACTGGCGGGCGATATCCTTGTACTTCTTCTTTTCCACCAACGGCAGGAACTCCTGGACGATCCGTTCCGGCACGCTCCCGGCCAGTCCCAGGGCCCGCAACTGGATCAACAGGCACTCCTGCAGGTCGCGCGCCCCGACTCCCACGGGGTCCAGAGACTGAACCACCGCCAGCGCCTTTTCTACCTGCGGAGCCGTGGTTTTCAGGGCTTCGCACACCTCCTCCACCGAGACCCCCAGGTAGCCGTCCTCATTCAGGTTTCCCACCAGGTAATCGGCGATCTCGCGAATGGAGGGTTCCATTTCCGTGAGGTTGAGTTGCCAGTTGAGGTGGTCGATGAGGGTGGGGCTGGCGGTGAGAAACATTTCGAAGGTCGGCCGGTCATCTGGTGCCACCTCATATTCACGATTGCGGTAGGGCTGTCCCAGATACTCACCGAAAAAGTAGTCGTAGTCGAACTCCTCGGCCGCCGTGTCCTTCTTCTCCTCGACCTCCTCCCTCTCCGGGGGGGTGTCGCGGCTGCCTTCGGGGTCGGCGCCGTCAGGTACCTCCTCCAGAAACGGATTCTTGATCAACTCCTGCGTCATCAGATCGCACAGCTCGAGCTGATTCAGGGTCAACAGCTCGATCTTCTGCAGCAGCGATGGCGTCATGGCCAGCCGCTGCGACAGGTGCACGTTCAGAGTCGGGCGCAGTTGATTTTTGCTCACGTCCAGGAAACCCTGTCCGGCCTTGAAAAATCAGCCGGAAAATCGGTTCACCACTCGGTTCAGTATAATTTGAAATGTTCGCCGAGGTAAACTTTCCGGACCTCCAGATCGGCGGACAGCCGGTCGGGAGTACCCGACCGGAAAATCCCGCCTTCCTTGATGATATAGGCACGGTCCGTGATGCGAAGGGTTTCCCGCACATTGTGGTCGGTGATGAGGACGCCGATCCGCCGCTCTTTGAGGTGTCCAATGGTTTTCTGCAGGTCCATCACCGCCAGCGGATCGATACCGGCGAAGGGTTCATCCAGCAGGATGAAGGACGGGTGAGTCACCAGGGCGCGTGCAATCTCCAGCCGGCGCCGTTCCCCGCCGGAAAGCGTGTAAGCCCGATGCCGCCGAAGATCGGCGATGCCGAACTCCTCCAGGAGGTCGCTGACGATCTGGTCGGCGGCGCCCGGACTCATGCCCAGGATCTCGGCGATGGCGTAAAGGTTATCCTCGACGGTCAACTTGCGGAAGGCGGAAGGCTCCTGGGGCAGATAGGTGATCCCTTTGCGCGCCCGCTGGTACATGGGAAGGCGGGTAATGTCCTCGCCGTTGAGGAACACGGCTCCCGAGTCGGGCTGGGTGAGCCCCACGATCATGTAAAAAGTGGTGGTCTTGCCGGCACCGTTAGGCCCCAACAGACCCACCACCTCGCCCGAACGCACCTCCAGATCAACGCTGTCAACCACACGTCGGCCCCGATAAGTCTTGCTGACGGACCTGGCCTCCAGCGTCGGTACGAACTCCTGTATGGACATGTCGCGGGCCCGAATCATTTTACAGGTTGTCGAGGGCCGCGCGGTTAGGGTTCCGGGTCTCCGGTTTCCGGCGCCCTACGGCTGCGGAAGCCGCGGGCTGACCACCCCGGCAACGTCTCCGCCGCCTTTCGGCACTCCCAACCCTGAAACCCATCGGCCCTCAACTCTTCTTGGCCCTCACCCTTGCCCGGCGCGTCAACTTTGCAAACTCGTGCGTTACTTAGGGTCAGAGGCAGTCACGAAAGGAGGTGCACAATGACCAGACGACTGCAGTTCATCTTGGGGGTCTGTGTCCTGGCGATGATGATGACGCCGCTTCTGGCGCAGGGTGGCGGCAAGGTCGACCTCAATAAGGCGACCGAGCAGCAGCTTGAATCCTTGCCCGGCATCGGCCCAGCCATGGCCAGGCGGATTCTGGAGTACCGCACCACCAACGGGGGCTTCAGGAAGATCGAGGATCTGATGAACGTCAGAGGAATCGGGGAAAAGAAGTTCCTCAAGCTCAAGGACCTGATCACGGTGGGAGGGACAGCCGCCAGGCCGCAGGCTTCACCGGGTTCTGCTTCAAAACCGGAAGGCAGGACGGGCTAGTCCGGTTCCGTCCTCGGGTGGGTCCGGACGGTGCTTCCGGACCCGCCCCCAAATAGTCGGCGCAACCGCGAACCGCCGGGATTCCACCGCGGCAGCGGCGTTCCGGGTTCGGTTGAGCTTCGTCCGGACTTTTTGATAGCTTGCCGCCAATGCCGCGCAAGCAGACGTTACGGATAGCCCTTACCTGCTGGGAGCCGGGCCGCGCCGGCACCGGTTTCGGCGTGAAGATCGGCGGCCTGGGGGCGGTCATGGAAGAGCTCCCCGAAGAGCTGATCCGGTGTGCGGACCGGCGGGGGATCAAGCTGGAGGTGGAGATCCTGAGCCCCTGCTTCGGACACTATGACCGCGGCCGGCTCGAGGACACAGGTTTGCGCATGCCGGCCGTACTGGACGGTCACAGCTTCGACTTCACCGCCTACCGGCTCCAGCTCACCGATCGGCTGACCATGGTCTACTTCTGGGACGACTGGCAGCTCAACTGGACTCACGCCCGGGCGATCTACCCGACCGATCCGGAGGTGGCCCTGAGGCTTTTCGCCTCCGTGTCCCAGGCGATGGCAGGGTATATCCGCAGCCGACGTTTCCACACGGTCCATGGCCACGACTATCACGTCGCGCTGGTACCCTTCTACCTGGGCGATGACTTCCTGGCGGCGGTGCCCCATCACCTGACCATCCACAATGCGTCGTACCAGGGGATTTACCCCGTCGACGGCAAGGGTTACGAACGGCTGAACCGGATCAGCCTCCCGGGCGAGCGGCTCTTCCACAAATACTTCGACTTTTTCGACAACCTGAACTTTCTGAAAGCCGCCATGATCAGGACCCACGAGACCGGAGGCAAGGTGACCACCGTGAGCGGGGACCTGGAGGCCACGTGGGGCTATGCAGCCGAACTGCGGCAAAACGCTGAGGAGCTCTATCGCCAGGCCCAAGCCCTGAAGCCGTGGGCCCCGGTGGGAGAGGTGTTCGTGCCCAACCGGCATCTGGACACCTTCCAGCACATTCCCATCCTGGGCATCACCAACGGTCTGTCCGAGCGCAACTGGCCGCAACATCTCCCGGAACTGAAGGCGGAACGGCTGCGGGCGCTGCAGGCGACTCTGCCCCGCGGAACACAACTGTTCCGCCATCCCGCCGTCCAGGAAGCGATGCTCTCCCGGGACCACTCTTTCGACCGGGACCACCTGGAGGTGAAAGCCGAGCTGAAGCGCCTGCTTCACCAGGAAGCCTTCGGCACGGAGCCGGACGGCGATCCGATCCTGCTGACGGTGGTCGGCCGGCTGGTGGAACAGAAGAATTTCGCCCTGGTGGCGGATACGGCGGAACGGGTGCTCCAATACGACGGCGGCATCAAGTTCGTCATCCTGGCTTCCGCACCCGAAGGGGATGCGGAGGGCAAACAGACTGAAGCCCGGTTGAGGTGGCTGGCATGGAAACACCCGCACCGCTTCTTCTTCAGCAGCGATTTCAATCTGCCCCTGTCCAGGCTGATTCTGGCCGGTGGGGATTTCACACTGATCCCCTCACGTTTCGAGCCCTGCGGGCTGGTCGACTATGAAGCCTCCCTGCTGGGCACCATCGTGATCGCCCACCGGACCGGCGGCCTGGCCAAGATCGCCGGCTGCGGCTACCTTTACGACTGGCTGGACCTCTCCGACCCCGCTGGAGAAGCCGAGGCCTTTTTCCAGCAGATCGCCGCCGCCGTGCGCACCTATCGCCTCGATCCTGGACGCCACCGCGAACTCATCCTGAGGGCGATGGCCATCGACGCTTCCTGGGCCAAATCGGCGGAAACCTATCTCGCCCTGTATCGCTATGGCATTCTGGTCAAGGAATGGCACCGGCGGCAGGAGCGGCTGCTCGGAGAAGTCGATGCCTTCGCCCGGGAACTGGCGGAAAGGGATCCGGACTTCGCACGCTTCTTCCACGCCCGCTCAGGCGACAGCCTGGATGTGAGGCTCGCCGCCGGCTTGCGCCGCGGGCCGGCGGCCCCGGGAGCGGCCGAGGCGGAGCCAGGAGCTCCCGGCCCGAAGCGCCCGGCGACCCGCCGGCGCAGGACCGGAAGTTCCACGGCTGCCGGTGAAAAGTCCGCCGCCCAGAAGCGTCCGGCGCGGGGACACCGCGCCGCTTCAGGCAGTCGGAGCGGTCCCGGATCGAAGCCGGGCCAGGAGGCCGAAACCGACAGGAACGACAGGAATGTTCAACAGCCGTGACCCCCAGATCAGACCCGGTTCCACTCGGGTGGAGGACCACCTGCGGACGGTGGAAATCGACATGGTCTTCCGCCGGCTTCGCTGCTACAAGTGCGACCTGACGGCAGTCTACAAGTACCGGGTCATGCAGATTCGGCGCCAGCCGGAGCTGATGCCCCCCGGAGAGGTCCCGAACGACCAGCCGACCGCAGCGCAGGGCGTGCCGGAGGGAACGGAAGGCGCGCAGACGGCGGCAACGCAGACATCCGTGGAGCTCTCCGATTTCGATCTGGAACTCTGGAAGACCATCCCCCGGTTCGCCGAAATTCCGGAAACAGTGCGCTGCAAGCGCTGCGGGGAAGTGCTCGGACTCTGCACCGAGTGTATCTTCTAGAAACCGCTGCGCCACCCGGATTGTGACGCCACCACAGCAGTGTGGCATAATCCGGCTCACCTGAACCCGAGGTCGGAAACCGGGGCAAGTGTCTCCCGGAGTCGGCCCCGGAAGCCACACACCGGGAGGGCAACCCATGAGCGAGCGTATCTCCTTCATCCGTCTACCCATGCTGTTGTTGGGCCTGTTCTTCATCGGAAAGCTGCTGGTCGGCGCTTTCGGCGGGTCATATGAGCTGGGAAACCGTCTGTTCGCGATGGTGCCGCTGACCGTCCACCTCTGCCTTATCTGGGGAGCGGTGGGCAGGGTCTATCGCGGTTTTGGTGCCGGGGGCGCCGCTATCAACGGCGCGCTGATCGCACTGTTTGCCCAGATCCTCATCTTTCTGGGCACCATGGCTTCGCTGCTGTTGGGAGTCGACACCCATTTCAGCCATCCGGTGGCGATCGTCGGCCAGGACGTGGAAGTTACCTTGGGACAGGCGTTCGCAGCCCGGCTGAGCGGCCTGGTGGCCAACACCGTCATCGGTGCAGTGTCCGCCCTGATCGGTTACGTCCTGGGCTTTCTGTTGCCCAGGAATGGCGGGCGGTAGATTGGGGAGGGAGACGGCAGACGGGACCCGGGAAGCAGGAGGGAGGTCAGCGAACGATCGGATACTTTTCGGCCGGCTGAACCGCAACGGTCCGTATGGCTCCCTCCCGACTCCCGAATTCCGTGTCCTGACTCCCTGGCTGGGACACGGCAGACGGGAACCGGGAAACAGGAGGGAGGTCAGCGAACGATCGGCTACTCTTCGGCCGGCTGAACCGCAACGGTCCGTGTGGCTCCCTCCCGACTCCCGTGTCCCGTCTCCCGCATTCCCCCCATGAACCGCCCCCGGCAACGGAATCATCGGATAGAATGGCGAAGCTATCGCGATGTGGCGCTCCTGGTGGTTCCGGTCGGTCCTGATTCTGGGACTTGTTGTCGCAGCGGCGGCTGTGGTCGCAAACTACTCCCGCCGTGCCGCCCAGATCCGGGAAGTCGTCGGTTCTCTCCTTTCTCCGGAAGTCTCCCGCCGTTCCACCGATTTCGATTACACACAACTCCGTGACGGACGCAAAGTCTTCTGGGTCCAGGCCAAGGCCAGCACCCTGACCCGCTCCGGCGAACACCATCTGGAACAGGTCAACCTGGTCCGTTTCGACGAACACGGCGAGGCCGCCGACTCGATTACCGCCGAGACCGCCGCATATCGGATCGACAGCAAGGAAATCGAGTTCCAGAACAACGTTTCCATCTCGCTGTTCGATGGGACCCGGATCAGCGCCGATTGGGCGGGAGCGAATCTGGATCGGGACCTGGTGGTCATCCGGTCGGGGTTCGTTTTCAGCCAGGGCGAGCTGAGCGGCGAGGGTGGCGCTTTGACCTATACTGTCCGCACCCGACGTCTGGACTTTCTTGAAGGCCTGCGGGTGGCTTTCCCCACTGCCCGCGGCCCCGGTGGCGCGGTCTCCAGGGAGGCCACCTACCTGATGGGCGAGGGCGTGCTGACCTTCCGCCAGAATCCTCGGGTCTGGGCCGGGCCGCTCAGGCTTTCGGCAAGAGACATTCGACTGCAGGTGGACGAAACCCATCACCTCCAGGAGGTGGCCGCCAGCGGGGGAGCCGCCTTCGATTCCCCGGACGAGCTGTTCGCCGGCGAAAGGATTCACGTCCGGCTGGCCGCAACGTCCGAGGAGCCGGACCGGCTGACCGTCCTCGCCGGCGGAACGCCGGGCGCCACCCGTACCCCCGCCAGCTTCCTCCAACGCACCCAAGGGCAAAAGCTGACCGGCGGCCGGATCGACGCCCTGCTCGCCGCCGACGCACGGAACCAGGTTCAAATCGAAACGCTGGCCGCGTCCGACCAGGTTCTGCTAACCCTGCCCGGGGAAGGCCAGCTGCAGGCCTTTTCCGATCACTTCCGTGCGGAAACTCAACCGGGCGGCGCCTTTCGCACGGTAACCCTCTCCGGACACGTCCAGCTCATCCACCAAAAGCCGGACGAGCGCCGGCGACTCGAAGCCGACCGCCTGGCCCTCCAGTTCGGCTCCGACGGCATCGAGGCGGCCGCAGCCACTGGCCAGGTCAAACTCTTCATGAGCGAACCCGGTGTCGAACGCACGGCCTCGGCGGAAAGGGAGATGCGCCTCACGTACTCCCAAGGCAAGCCGGAGCGGCTGGTCGCCCAGTCCAATATCCGGCTGCATTCGTCATCAGAGGGCGAAAGCTTCGACGTTACGGCGGGACGCCTGGTGGTGGGCTTCCAGGAGGGACGGCCCCAACACTTTCGCGCCGACGGGGGCACCCGGCTCGAGCTGCAAGTCCCGGAAGGGGTCCGTACCGCACGCAGCGACCTGCTGCACGGGCAGTTCGTGGAGGGTAAGCTGGCGGTCGTCCGCCAGTCTGGGAATTTCCGCCTGGAGGTCCCTGGAGAGCGCTCGCGCCTGGAGCTGGGCGGGCGAGAGGGACGCTATGACGTCGTTTCCGGGCGGCTGCTGGTCAACGGCCCGGGAGCGTGGTTGAAGGTTTTCGAGGGAGAGGGACCCCAGCCGGTACTGTCGACACGGGCCGAGCGCTTCGACCTCCCCCGCCAGGAGGGGGAGATCCGGGCTCAGACCTCGGTGGAATCGGTTTACGCCGGTGGTGAAAGTCCAGTCGTCGTGACAGCCGGCTCGCTGTCCGTGGACCAAGAGACCGGTTGGGCCGTCTATTCCGGCGCGCCACGGTTGCTGCAAGGTCAGAATCAGGTGAGCGGGGAACGGTTGCGGGTAAATCGTGAAACAGGCGCCTTCGTGGTGGAAGGCTCCGTGGAGAGCCTCCTGGTCCAGGAGGAGGCCGGCGGAACTCGCCGCTTTCGGGTTCAGGCCGGCCGTATGGAAAGCGGCGGACCGGACCGCCAGGTGGTCTATGAGGAGAGCGTTGCACTGGAGACTGAAGGGCTGAAGCTGGCGGCACCCCGGCTGGTGCTGGCTCCCGCAGAAGAAGGATCGAAGGCCCCGGTGGAGCGTCTGATTGCGGAAGGCGGGGTCGAGATCGACGAAAACGGACGCAAGTGGCGGGGACAGAAAGCCACTTACCTGGTGGCTTCCAGGCGCCTGGTGGTCGGCGAGTAGACAGTTCTTCGGCGGCTTGGCAAGCCCTCCGCTTCATTGCGGCAGGCTATCGGACCGCCTCCTCCGGTTGAGTCCTCCGCTTCACTGCTCTTTCGGACCCAGCTCAAGCCGGGCCAGGCGATCACGGAACCATGTCCGGAGTTCCTCCTCCTGCAGCCGGCGGCTTGCGGACACAGGCCAAGGGCGCGGGCCCGTGGCGATCCCCCGGGCCTCCAGACACGCCCGGATCCCCCACGGGAAGGGCAAGCGGTCCAGTTCATGGCACAGCTCGTCGAGCTGCCCCTGGAGGCGGCGGCCCAACTCCTCCCGGCCTTCGTCCAACGCTTTGACCAGCCTCACCACCAGTTCAGGACAACAGCTTGCCACCCCGGACACCACCCCGTCCCAGCCCAGACGGAACCCTTCCAGGATCAACTCGTCGCTGCCCACCAACAGCAGGCAGTCCGGTCTCGGCCGATCCGCCAGGCGGCGCAGAAGCGCGGGTTCTCCACTTGAGTCCTTGACCCCCACAATCCTGTCCCCGCTTCGCAGCAGTTCAAGCATGGTCTCCACCGCCAGCGGGGTGGTGAAGGCCGGCAGGTTATAGAGCAGGATCGGCCCTTGGAACCGATTTGCCGCCGCACGGTAGAACTCCAGCAGATCCGACTGCTCGTAGCGGTAGAAGCCGGGCGGCGGAATCAGCAAGTACTCGTACCCGGCCGCCAGGGCGTGATCCCCCAGATCCCAGACCTCGTCCGCGGCTGCCGCTCCCACACCCGCCAGCAGTCTTGCCCGGCCCGCCACCGCACGGGCAACGGCACTGAGAACCTGCTTCCGCCGGTCCGTCGGCCAGTGCGGGAATTCAGAGGTGGCTCCCCCCATGCAGACCCCGTCCACACCCGCGGAAAGCACCAGTTCCACAACCTTCTCCAGCGCCGCCCAGTCCGGCTCCGCTGTTCCGGCCTTTCGCGGCGTTACCAGTGCCGCCACCAGTCTCAAGCCTGAGCGCTTCATGTCCGCCGCCACCTCCCAAGGCGGGCGAGGGCGGCTGCCAGCCATGATGTGCCGGCCGCGCCGGCCAGGATCAGCAGTGTGCCGGCCACGATCACCATCCATTCATGCAGGGGACTGGCCCAGCTCGGCGGCAGCGACACCCATGACCAGAAGGCGGTCCGGGAAAGGGTCATCCACGCGATGCCAGCCAGTCCCACCAGCATGCCGGCCAGGGCGGCCCGCGGCGAGGTCCCGGGAAACAGCCAGGCCAGCAGGAACAACCCCAGCATCCCCCCGCTGAAGATCGAGGAGCCGGTCCACCAGGCATCCAGCGCACTGCGGGCTCCCATCAGCAGCAGCGCCACCCCCACCGCCGCCAGTGCGAAAAGAAGCGTCCCCAACCTCAACACCAGCATCCGCGCCGACTCCCGCAGGGATGTTCCCCACCACCGGACAAAGTAGTCCTCCAGGAGCACTGTCGCTGAGCTGTTGAGACTGGTGGACAGCGTACTCATGGCAGCGGCGAAAACGGCAGCTATCAGGAAACCCGACACCCCGGCGGGCAGGCCGTGCACGATGAACCACGGAAAGACCTGGTCGGCCGGAAGCTCCGCCGGCAACAGCCCGGGCCGCGCCCGATAATAGCTGTAGAGGCAGCTCCCAACCAGAAAGAAGAGGGCGGACAGCGGCAGATACAGCAGGCCGCCAAGCCAGACGGCGCGGCGCGCCTCCCGTTCCGAGGAAGCGGTCAGGTAGCGCTGGATGTAGTTCTGGTCGATGCCGAAGTTTTGCAGGTTCACAAACAGGCCGTTCAGGAGGATGACCCAGAAAGTGGTCTTGCCAAGAGACGGCGTGAAACTCCCCAGGCTGAACTTCCCCTCACGGGCGGCGATTTCCAGCGCCTGCCCCGGACCTTCCGGCATGCCGTTCAACAGTACCGCCACCGTGCCGACCGCCCCCGCCATCAGAATCCCGCCCTGAATGGCGTCCGTCCAGATGACCCCTTCGATTCCCGCCAGCAGGCAGTAGATCATCACCGACAGTCCAAGCAGCGACACCAGTCCCCAGACCGGCCAGCCCAGCAGTGTGGAAAGCGGCAGGGCCGTCAGATAGAGGACGACCCCCATCCGGAACAACTGCGTCAGCAGGTAGAAGGTGGATGCATACAGGCGGGCCGGCAGACCGAACCGGCTTTCGAGGAAGGCGTAGGCTGATCTTTGTCCCTGACCGCGGTAAAGACGCGTGAAGTGGCGGGCGGCCAGCCAGGCCGCCGGCGGGATACTCAAGCTGAAAGCGAACCGACTCCAGTCGAGGGCATAGGCGCTGCCGGGCAGGGCCAGGAAGCTGATGCTGCTGACGTAGGTGGCAAGAATCGACATGCCGCACAGCCAACCCGGCAGTTTCCCCTGGGCGGTCGTGAAGGCCTCGCTGCTGCGGCCGCCCCGGCGCAGTCCCACGCCGATTCCGAGAACAGCGACGAAATAGCAAGCCAGAACGGCCAGGTCCAGAGCGGTCATGGAATCGGCTTTCCCGGGAACGACGGGTGGGACGGATCCAGCCTGAGATAGCGGATCCGCTCCCGCTTCCAGGTATAGGTCACGTGCAGGGAGCCGTCGCGCCCCTGAATCGCCGCCGGATAGGAGAACTCGCCCGGTCCCTCCTCGAGGATCTCCGGGTCCAGCCAGCTTTCGCCGTCATCCTGGGAGACCGCCAGATGGATCGGACTGCGGCCGCTGCGTATGTGGTTATAGATCAAGACCACCCGCCCATCCGCGAGCTTGACGGCGTCCAGTCCAGCGTTGGGGTTGGGGAGTGCGAGGGGGCGGGCGGGCGTCCAGGTGCGTCCGCCGTCGCTGGAGAGCGATTCACACACCGCCCCGATCCGCGCCGTGGAACGCATCAGCATCCGGATGGCGCCGGAGTCGGTCTGCCACAGTGTCGGCTGGATCACTCCGAAGTTCTCGCCGGGAACTGTAATTGGACCGTACTTCCGCCAGGTCGCTCCGCCGTCCTCGCTGCGTTCCACCCAGGCGGACCAAGCCCGGTAGGGGGCGCCCGGAGGTGTCGTGCGGTCGTAACCCGATTCGACCGAGGTACCGGCCAGAATCGCGCCGTCGCGCAACCGGATCGGCTTCGCCCGGATCGGCCCCAGCAGTCCCGCGGGGAGGTATTCCACCGGAGCCCACCGCCCGGACTGCAGATCCATCCGCAGGCGGGCGCCGGTCCAGGACTGCGGACTGGGTCCGACCTTGAAGTACAGATCGAGAAAGCCTTCGTTGACGAACAGGACCGGGTTCCAACAGGGAACGTCAGGAAATTGGGTCAGCGCCACCGGGGCCGACCAGCCGTCCGCGGATCTTCGCGACGACCAAATCTCCACATCGGGCCCGCCCTCGTCCGAGCCGCCAAACCATGCCGCCACCAACGTGCCGTCGGGCAGCTCGGCGAGCGTAGAAGCGTGACACGAGGCGAAAGGAGCACGTTCGAAAATGAATCCCCGCTCCAGCTCCCAGCCGGGCCGTCCGGAGGAGTCAGCGGCAGGCTGCGGAGGTCCCCCCGCCAACCCGGCTGCAGGCACCAACGGGCATAACCAGACCAACCGGACCCAGGCTTCTCCCATGTGTCGATCAAGCCATCGGAGAAGCTTCGCGTCAAGTTTGACACCGCAGATCCCTGCCGCCCAGAAAGTTCCGGCAGGATTCCGGACTTGCCGGAGATGACCCGATCTTGAGTCTCTGCGGAAGGGCGGTTAGATTAGCTTCGGCGTTAACCGGGCTGATGCAATCTCGACAACACGACCGCAGGTCGCCTGGACACTCCATCGCAAATTGACAGAAAGTGTAAAGCGGCCCGGAATCCCCCGCCGGTTTCCCGGCGTATTGCGGGGAGGGATATGTTGAAGCACTGCATCTACGTACTGCTAGCTGTCATGCTGCCGGCGAGGGGCTTTCCCGCCCCGGTCCAGTCCGTCCCGGACTCCAGCGCACCCCATCTCACCCTGCGCGCAGCGGAGGCGCTGGCTCTCCAGCAGAACCCCATGACGCGGGTGGCGGCTGCGGGGCTGCAGGTGGCCGAGGCCTCCCTGCAGGAAGCGCGGGCGGCGAGGTTGCCCGGCCTGGCTTTTCGGGAGACTTTTACCAACAGCAACAACCCGGTGTACGTCTTCGGATCGTTGCTCGAACAGGGTCAGTTCGGACCCCAGAATTTTGCCATCGACTCCCTGAACAACCCGGGATCGCTGTCCAATTTCCGGAGTTCTCTCAGCCTCCGCCTGCCCCTGTTCGACCGGTTTCAGACCGGCTCGCGGGTCGCAGTGGCGGACATCCGGCGCACCCAGGCCGACGCCGCGGCCGAGTGGACCCGCCAGCAGCTCCGGCTGCAGGTGGTGGAGGCCTATTTCGGTTACCTGGTGGCGGGGCGGCGCCGAGAGGTGGCAGAACAGGCGGTCCGGAGCGCTGAAGCCGATCTGGCCAACATCCGGGCCAAGGTGGAGACTGGCGTGGCAGTCGCCTCCGATCAGTTGGCGATGGAAGTTCAGCTTGCCGATTTCCGCCAGCAGCTTGTCCAGGCCGAGGGTGAGGAAAGGATCGCCTTGGCTGCCCTGAACACAACGCTGGGGCTGCCGGTGGAGGCTCCTCACCAGGTCGAGGATCTGCTGGTGGAACGCGAGTTCCCCTCCGAAGCTTACGAGGCCTTGTTGGCTCAGGCTCTGGCCAACCGGCCGGACTACCTCAACGCCACCCGCGAGGTCGATTCCGCCCGCCACCAGCTCCGGGGCGCCCGCGGCCAGTACTGGCCGGACCTGAACCTGTTTGCCGAATACGGTCACAGCGGGCAGGACTGGGGCAGCGGAAGCGCCGACTTTGCGGTCGGCGCCAGTCTGAACTTCAACCTTCTGGATTTCGGACGCGGCGCCCGGATCGAACAGGTCCGCGCCGGCATCGCCGAAGCCCAGGCCCGGGCCGACCTGGCCGCGTCCCAAGTCCGCCTGGAGGTTCTGCAGGCCGCAGAGAGCCTGCGCAGCGCCCAGGCCAGGGTCAGACTGGCGGCCACCGCGGCGGATCAGGCGGCCGAGGCGCTCCGCATCGTGCAGGACCGCCACCAGGTGGGTTTGACTACTATTACCGAGGTTTTGCGCGCTCAGACTGCACTGCTGCAAACCCGGCTGGGTCTGGTGAGTGCACGTTTCGAGTACTTCCGAAGCTACGCCCGGCTACGGATGGCGACGGGCTCGCTCCACGATCTCTCGGCGTTCAGCCGCTAGCACAGGGAGACTTCGCGGATCATGGGAAACTTCATGCGTTTTTCGTGTTGGATGTGGCTGCCGCTGGCGGCTTTGACTGCAGCCTGCGGCAGCGAGCCGGCCGCCTCAAAGGCGGCCGCGCAGCCTCCGATCAGTGTCCGCACCGCCCGGGTGGAGGAGGCGACCCGGGTCGATGACTTTACCGTCACAGGTACGGTGGAGTCCGGGACCGTCACTACCATTGGCTCGAAAATCATGGGCCAGATCCTCGCAGTCACGGTCGAGGAAGGTGCGCCGGTCCGGGCCGGGCAGCTCCTGGTGGTGATCGACGACCGGGACGCCCAGGCCCAGGTGGCCCAGGCCGAGGCCGCCGTGGCTGCCGCCAAAGGCTCGCTGCGGGAGTTGGAGCGGGCGATCCAGGCAGCCGAGTCGGGACGTAATGCTTTGGCCGCACAAGTTGAGCTGGCTGCTTCCACCTTTGAGCGTTTCCAGCAACTGCTGGAAAGGCATTCGGTCAGTCGCCAGGAGTTCGAAGAAGTGGCCTCCCGGCACCGGGCCGCCCAATCGCAGCTTCAGCAGGCCGAGGAGATGTTGGCTTCCACCCGGGCCAGACGGCCGCAGGTGGAGGCAGCGATCCGCCAGGCGGAAGCGGGTCTGACGGCCGCCCGGAATTTCCTTTCCTACTGCGAGGTGACTTCGCCGATTTCCGGTGTGGTCTCTTCCAAGCTGGTGGAAAAGGGGCAGATGGCATCGCCGGGTCTTCCGCTGCTGACCATCGAAGACTCGCGGAGTTTCGAGGTCCATGCCGCCGCCGAGGAAAGCCGGTTGGGTCACGTTTCCAAAGGGCTGCCCGCGCGGGTGGAGATCGCCGCTTTGGGGAGGCGGCTCGAGGGCGAGGTTTCCGAGATCGTGCCCCGCGCCGATCCGGTGAGCCGCACTTTCACCGTCAAGGTTGCCTTGCCCGAAACCCAAGGTCTGCGCAGCGGCCTTTACGCCACCGTGTCCTTCCCAGGGGCCGGCCGGCCGGTGCTGACGATTCCGGTCGAGACGATGGTGCGCCGGGGACAATTGGTCGGGGTTTATGCGGTGGCTGAGGATGGGCGGGCCCGTTTCCGTCTGGTCAAGACGGGACGGGAGTGGGATGGTCGGGTTGAGGTGCTGTCGGGGCTCGAAGCGGGGGAGCAGGTGATCCTTGAACCGGGTCCCCAGCTCCAGGATGGTTCCCCGGTCAGCGTCACCGGTGCCGTTTGGAACGTTCAGCTGCAGCCGCTGGGAGTCACCGGCTAGGCCGATTCGGGGGCAATCATGAGCAAGACGGGTCTGGCGGGCCGGATGGCCCACGCTTTCATCGATTCCAAGCTGACACCGCTGATCGTCGCCGCCTCCGTACTGCTGGGAGTGGGAGCGGTCCTCATGCTCCCGCGCGAGGAGGAGCCCCAGATCATCGTCCCCATGATCGACATCTTCGTCGAGTTCCCCGGGGCCGGACCGAAGGAAGTCGAGGAGCGCATCACCAAGCCGATGGAGAAGCTGCTCTGGGAGATCCCCGGGGTGGAGTACATCTACTCGACCTCCGGGCCCGGCTACGCGATGGCCATCGTCCGTTTCTACGTCGGCGAGGACGAAGAAGCCGCCATCGTCCGGCTGAATCAGAAGATGTACGCCAACTTCGACCTGATCCCGCCGGGGGGCAGCCCCCCGCTGGTCAAGCCGCGCTCCATCGATGACGTTCCAGTGCTGGCGCTGACCTTGTGGAGCGACCGGCTCGATCATTACATGCTGCGCCGGATCGCGGCCCAGCTTCACGACGAGATCAAACAGGTGGAGGACGTCTCCGAGGTGACCCTGATCGGCGGCCAGCGCCGCCAGGTCAGGGTCCATCTGGATCCAGCCCGCATGGAGGCGTTCCAGGTCTCGCCGCTGAGAGTCCAGCAGATGCTGGAACAGTCGAACCGCCAGCTTCAGTCCGGCAGCCTTACGGCATCCAATCAGGAAATCCTGGTGGAGACCGGCGGTTTCCTCCAGACCATCCAGGACGTGGAGAACCTGGTGATCTCGGTCCACAACGGGCGCCCGGTGTATCTCCGGGACGTGGCCGCCATCGAGGACGGCCCGGAGGAGCTGCGCAGTTACGTGCTTTACGGGCTGGGTACCGCAGCGGCCCGCACCCGCATGGTTTCGGGGACCGGTCTCAGCGAGACGGCTCCGGCGGGAAGCCTGTTCCCCGGAGTCACCATCTCGGTGGCCAAACGCAAGGGGACCAACGCCATTGTGGTGGCCGAACGGGTGATCCACAAGGTGGAAGGACTCAAGGGGGTTCTCCTGCCCCGGGAGGTCCAGATCAGCGTCACCCGCAACTATGGGGAGACAGCCGAGGAGAAATCCGACGAACTGCTCTTCCACATGCTGCTGGCGATTCTGTCGGTCTCGGTGCTGATCTGGCTGGCGCTGGGCTTCCGGGAGTCGGGGATCGTGGCAATTGCCATCCCCGTGACCCTGGCGCTCACCCTGGTCGTCTTCTATTTCCTCGGATACACGTTGAACCGGGTCACCCTTTTCGCCCTGATCTTCTCCATCGGTATCCTGGTGGACGACGCCATCGTCGTGGTGGAAAACATCGTCCGCCACTTCCGCCTGCCGGACAACCACGGGCGGCCGTTCCTGGAGGTGGCGGTGGAGGCGGTGGACGAGGTGGGCAACCCCACCATCCTGGCCACCTTCGCGGTCATCGCCGCCATCGTTCCCATGGCTTTCGTGCGCGGGTTGATGGGACCCTACATGCGTCCCATCCCCGTGGGGGCCTCGGCGGCCATGATCTTCTCACTGCTGGTGGCCTTCATGGTGACACCGTGGGCGTCCTACCGGATCCTGAAGCGGAACGGCGCGGAGAAACACGGGCACGAGATTGAAGGTTGGAGCACGCGGATGTATCGCCGGGTGATGTCGGCGATGGTCCATTCCTCCCGCCTGCGGGCCACCTTCCTGTTGGCGGTGGTGGTTCTTCTGCTGGGGGCGGTGTCGCTGTTCGCTCTGAAGCTGGTGACGGTCAAGATGCTCCCGTTTGACAACAAGAGCGAGTTCCAGGTGGTGATCGACATGCCGGAAGGCACACCGCTGGAGAAGACCGCAGCCGTATCGATGGAGATCGGCAACTATCTGGCCACGGTACCGGAGGTGATGAACTACCAGATTTACGTGGGATCGGCCTCTCCCTACAACTTCAACGGACTGGTCCGCCACTATTTCCTCCGCCGGGAGCCCCATCAGGGAGATCTGCAGGTCAACCTTGTCCACCGCAAGCTCCGGGATCGCCAGAGCCACGATCTCGCCAAGGCGGTCCGTCCGGCCATCCAGGAGATCGCCGCCCGCCACGGGGCGGCGGTCAAGGTCAGCGAGGTGCCGCCGGGACCGCCCGTTCTGCAAACGCTGGTCGCCGAGATCTACGGCCCCGATTACGACCGCCAGATCGAACTGGCCCGTCAGGTGCAGTCCATCTTCGAAAGCACCCCTGGGGTCGTGGACGTGGACTCGTACGTGGAGGCTGACCAGGAGAAACTCGTCCTGGAGATCGACCAGAAGAAGGCGGCTCTGTCAGGGATCTCCGCCGACCAGATTGCGGCGGCGGTCCGGATGTCGGTGGCGGGAAGCGTCGCCGGCCTGCTCCACGATCCCGTGGAGAAAGAAGATGTGGCGATCGTGCTCCGGCTGCCCCCCGCTCAGCGATCCCTGGCTTCCGACCTGGAACGCCTGCGGGTCCAGAACCGGGAGGGCAGACTGGTTCCGCTGGGCGAGCTGATCACCGTTCGGCCGACTGTCCAGGAGAAGAGCATCTATCACAAGAACCTCAAACCCGTGGTCTACGTCACGGGCGATGTGGCGGGAGCGGAGGAGAGCCCGGTCTACGTGATCACTGCCCTGACCGAGAAGGTGGCGGCCATCGACCTGCCCGAGGGCTACGAGATCGAGCAGTACACCGCCTCCCAGCCCTTCTCCACCGGGAGGCTGGCGCTGAAGTGGGACGGCGAGTGGCATATCACCTATGAGGTGTTCCGCGACCTGGGTCTGGCTTTCGCGGTGGTCCTGGTGCTGATCTACATCCTGGTGGTGGGCTGGTTCCAGTCGCTGTGGACGCCGTTTGTCATCATGGCGGCGATTCCTTTTTCGCTGGTGGGCATCCTGCCGGCGCACTGGCTGATGGGAGCGTTCTTTACCGCAACCTCCATGATCGGCTTCATCGCCGGCGCCGGAATCGTAGTTCGCAACTCGATCATCCTGGTCGATTTCATTGAGCTGCGGCTGAAACAGGGAATGCCTCTCGACGAGGCGGTGGTGGATGCAGGAGCGGTGCGGTTCCGCCCGATGATGCTGACCGCAGCGGCAGTCGTGGTGGGAGCGTCGGTGATCCTGTTTGATCCCATCTTCCAGGGCCTGGCCATCTCGCTCATGGCCGGCGAGGTGGCGTCCCTGCTGCTGTCCCGGATGACGGTGCCGATCCTTTACTTCATGGCGGGCCGGCGGCTTTCTCCGGCGAAATGACCGGGGGAGGGCGAAAGCGGATGAGGTCCCGATCCGGCGTCCTGCCGCCGGGGGAGCTTGAATCGTGCGGGCTTTCGGGAGCATCCGAAATAGAGGAAATGGGGGAGCGGCTCCCCGGCGCGACGGAGGCTCCGCCCAACAGATCTCAGGAAGCCGGGAGGTAAAACATGACGGTTGAACGCTATCTGCGTCTGGTGGCCGGTTTCTTCGTGTTGGTCAGCCTTGCTCTGGGCACCTGGGTCAGCCCTTACTGGTACCTGTTTACTGCCTTTGTGGGGCTGAATCTGTTCCAGTCGGCCTTTTCCAACTGGTGCCCGCTGATGACCATCCTGAAGAAGCTCGGCGTCAGGTCTGCCTGAACGGGGCGGGGGGGAACACGGACGAACACGGACAAACACGGACCGACACGGACTGACACGGACGGCCTGGCGGTACTTGAGCGGAGTCCGTGTTCGTCTGTGTCCGTCCGTGTTCCCCCGTCCACTACCCTTCAGTGAATCCCGAGGTGGATCGCCCGGTCGATCTCGTCGCCGGTAAGACTGCCGTCGGCGATCCGGTCCAGCAGTTCCTCGAAGTCCCAGTCGGGGGACAGGTCAAGCCGTCGGGCCAGGTCCTCCCGATCGATGGGATGCCGCCCGTCGAGCACCAGAAAATCCAGGTGGTGGATGTCCTTGGCCCCCAGGGGGCAGGCCGAGATTTCGATGGGCAGCCGGCAGCCCAGCAGGACATAGGCAACGTTTTCGCTGGTGAATCCCATGTAGTCGTCTTCTTGGGCGGGAGGGCCGAAGCCGGACCAGGCAATCTTCTCCACCTCCACCAGGACCCCTTTCTGCAGCCCGAACAGGCGGATGAACTCCTCTTCGTCGAGCCGGTCTTCCGGGATCACGGAAAGCAGGCCTTCCGGCTCGGCTCCGCCGTCGTCGAACGGATCCCGCGACGGGTCGCGGCCTAATGCTTCCCTCAGGGCTTTACGGGCTTCGTCGAGGTTGCGGTAACGGACCGCCTTGATGGGTCTCTCCATCGGAGGGTCAGGATATCAGACCTCCCGGAAGCGATCGGGCTCACAACGGGTCCACCGAGATACTGCCGCCGGAGGTCCGCAACACCAGTCTGGGGCCGCCGGAATTGATTCTCCCCACCAGCCGGCTCTTGCCCCCCTCACCGGGGGCCCCCGGATAGGTTGCCCGAACCCTGCCGCCACTGGTTTCAGCATCGAGCTCGAAACCCAGCCCAGGTGCCAGCCGCACCTCGACTCCGCCCCCCGAGGTGGAGAGCCTGCAATCGGCATCAGGCTGCCGCGTAATGGAGGCGTGGATTGAACCGCCCGACGTCCTGGCATCGATGGGCCCGGCCACTTCTCGGACCGTGATGCCCCCGCCTGAAGTCTCCACCCGCAGCGGCCCGGAGGCGCGTTCGACGCGGATCGATCCCCCGGAGGTTTCGGCGTCCACCTCTCCCTCTGCCTCGCCGACAGTGATACCCCCGCCGGAAGTACGCAGCCAGGCTCTGCCGGAAACAGACGTGAGCTCGATACTGCCGCCGGAGGTCTGAGCCGTCACCGGCCCCTGGATCCGCCCTGCCCAGATCCCGCCCCCGGAAGTCTCGGCCCGCACCTCACCGACCAGTTCCTCCACTTTGATCCCGCCTCCTGAGGTTTCCAGATCGACGTTGAACTCCCGGGGAACCCGGGCGGTGATTCTCAGTCCGCGGCCCCGGTTCCAGCCGCCGAACCAACCGCCGAAGTCCCGAAGATAGTCCACTTCCACCAGGATCTGGTTACCCGCCTGGCGGACATCGATGGAGAAGTCCCGTTCAAGTTCTTCCGGCGACAGGTTGGAGGTGATCTCGATCTCGGCGGTGCCGCCGGCAGCCGGCGAAACTTCGATGGAGGACCGTTCGGCCTTGACCGTAAGCAGTCCGCCGGCCGAAACCTCGAAACGTTTCACCAGGGTCTCCGCCCAAACCGGGCCGAAGACCACCAGGGAGACTGCACTCAGACAAAAAACTGCCTTCTTCATGGTGTGCCCTCCTCGGGGCGGAAAGAAACGCATGAGCACAAACCGGCAGGAACAGGCACAGGCCTGTCGACCGCGTCGCAGATTCGGTCAATGCAGGTCCGTGCCGGTCGGCGGCTGTCGCTTTCCGTCCTCAGTTCTGCCGCGCCTGATCACGGCGCGCGGTGACGATGTCGTTCTCGTCGATGATGGTGAAGGTCGCCTTCTGCAGCGCCGTCAGGGCGATTTGGTAATCGATCATCGCCCGCAGTTCCCGAACCTGGGCGTCCGCCAGGTCACGCTGGTAGCGGAGCACCTCGAAGTTGGTTGAAAGCCCCGCCTCAAAGCGCTTGTTCTCCCCCTGGAGCTGCTCCTCAGTGAGCTGGCGGGCGACGCGGGCCGCTTCCAGCCCCTTCTTCCGGGTGTGAATTCCTTCGAAGGCGTTGCGGACATCCACGATGATCGACTGCTGGGTATTGCGGATCCGGCTGTTGACCTGCCGCTCGGAAATCGCCACCTGGGCGAGCTGGGCTTCGTTGGTGCGGTTCCGCAAAGGGATCTCCACATCGATGGCGGTCACATAGCTCAGGAAGTCGAACTTGAAGGACTGTCCCCAGGCATCGGAGAAGTTTCCGTAGAAGGGAGAGTCCACCTGGGGTACATCTGGAATAACCGTATCCGGCACCCCATCCCCGTCCGTGTCCACTGGTATCGATCGCAGCACCCGACCGGCGGTTCCATTAGAGGTCAATCCGAAACGGAGATTGACGGACGGCTTGCCGTCCTTGCGGTAGAACCTGCGATCCACTTCCACCTTTTCCAGCTCGAAGCGGAGCTGCTCCAGCTCCGGCCGGCGCTGCAGGGCGGTCTCGATGGCGTCCTCCAGGCTGATCGCCACGTCCCGGACTTGAGGCTGCTCGGTGGGCAGGATGGTAAGGCTCCACAGGCTCGCCCGGGGATCCGGGGCCAGCAACCGCTTCAGGGCGTTCTGGGCGTTAATGATTTGCACCTCGGACTGGATCATCTCCTGCTCCCGTGTGGCCACCTCCGCCCGGGAGGACGTGATCTCGATGGGGGCCATGACTCCGATCTCCACCCGCTTCTGGTTGTTGCGGTACTGGACGATGGCCAGTTCCAGGGAGCTGCGACGGGCTTCGAAGTTCTCGATGGCGAACACCAGCTCCCAGTACTGGTTCTCCACCTGCTGGATGATCTCCGAGACCCGTTGTTTGAACTGGCTGTCGCTGATCTCGGTGTCCAGGTTGTAGATCTTCAGCTGGCGCTCCACCGAGGTCTGCCGGAAACCCCGCCACAACGGCTGCGTGTAGTTGATGGCGAAGGCGGAGCCGAACTGGGGGTTGATGAAGCTGAATGCGCTGTTGGTGGTGCTGCGGTCGTTGTTGAAGTCAACCGTCAGCACCCCGCCGCCGACCAGGTTCTGGGTAAGGCGCGAGTCAAAGCTCCAGTTCTTGAAGATGGTGGTGGGGATCTCGGAACCTGCATCCAGAATGCTGGTGCTGGGCCGCGTGTTGGAGATCCATCCCAGCGAGAATCGGACCACCGGGTCGTAGTAGCCACGCGTTCCGAAGACCCGCATGCGGGTCAGGTCTTCGTTGTAGTTCTCGATCTCCAGCTCCAGGTTGTTGGTGAGAGCCAGCCGAATCGCGTCGTTGAGGGACATCTCCAGGAAGGATCCGGACTTGCGGATCCGATCCTTGTATGAGTCCGGTGTAGTGAGCTCATCGGAAGAGGGGGTCTGGCCGAAAACCAATGCAAACGACAACCATACGGCGGCCGCAACTGATTTCAGGGACTTGGGTCTCATCGTGACTCCTCTGGGTTTCCTGGATCCAAACGACCAACGAACATGCTCATTAACGTATCCGGCGGGGGATTTGTTTCAGGTGGGACAAACAAAAAGGGCCGCACCGGGCGGAGGCCCCGTTGCGGCCCTTTGGTCCTTGTCAGGCCGGGAACTCAGGGTTCATCCGGCTCGTCCTGGGGTTCCTCGCTCTCCTTCTTCAGCGAGGGACGTTTCAGGGTCGGGCGTTCTTCCTTCAGGGTCGGCTCTTCACGTTCCGAGCGGTCGGTATTGGTCTTCCGCTTCAAGGTCGGCCGTTTGGCGCCGCCGCCGGACCCGCTGCCCGGCGTTGCCAGCTTGTTGTCCAGGGCAATCAGCCGCGCCTTGACCCGATCGAACTCGGATGTGCTGACGATGTACTCATCCTTTTCCGGCAGGTAACCGATCTCTTCCTGGACCTTCACAATCCGGTCCTCCACCGGAGGATGGGTCCGGAAGAAGCTGGCGAACTTGCCCGGCTTCTCTTTCTCCCGTGCCTGCAGCTTTTCGAAGAAAGTAATGAAGCCGTTCGGATCGTATCCCGTGTTCCACAGATACTGGGTCCCGAGCTGGTCGGCTTCCTCTTCCGATTTTCGGGTGATCCCCAGCACCGCCAGTGAAAGGCCCATGCCCAGGCCGTTATACATCGCCATCTGGGTCCAGTATCCACCCACGAACAGAGCCGGCAGAGCCGCAAACTGAAGCAGCTGGGACTTGGTCATCCGCTCGGTGGCATGGCGGGCTGCCACGTGCGCGATCTCGTGCGCCATGACACCGGCCAGTTCAGCCTCATTGTCCGCTTCGAGGATCAGTCCCTTGTTCACGTAAAAGTAGCCGCCCGGCAAGGCAAAAGCATTCACTTCGTCGGTATCCAGGACCTTGATGACGAACGGCACCTTGGCGTCGGAATGCTTGACCAGAGTCTGGCCCAGGCGGTCAACGTACTCGCTCACCACCGGGTCTTCCACCAGCCTTGCCGTCTGCTCGAAATACTGGGCGTACTGCTGGCCGATCTGGATCTCCTTCTCCAGGGAAACGAAATTCGGAAAAATCCAGGCCACGCGCCCGTTGATGTCGCGGTTCCCGATGTTCTCCACATCCCCGTGTCGCCGACCGGCCCAGGCAGGTGCCGGCAGCAACATCAGGACCACCAGAACCGACGCCGCAACCTTCAGTCTTCGGGATCTCACGTCGATTTCCTCGCTGGATCGATTCTACCGATAAGCGCAGCCGCCGGCCAGCCGTCGGCATACGAGCCTCCCCGCTGGCCGCGGACCGTCAACTTTCCTATCATTAAAGACTGGCTGCCCGGCCAAAGGTTTCAACGCCCGGCGCCTGCGGAGACCGGACCCAAATGAAGATTCTCACTGCCGCCCAGATGCAGGAAATCGATCGGCAGACCAGCGAGCTGGCGGGTGTTCCCAGCCTCATCCTGATGGAGAATGCCGGTTTCAACCTCTACTGTGCGCTGTCCGAAAAGTTTCACAATCTGCCCGAACGCAGTATCGCCATCATCTGCGGCAAGGGGAACAACGGCGGTGACGGGATGGTACTGGCCCGCCAGTTGGCGCAGCGCGGCGTCCAGACCGACCTGTTCCTGCTGGGCTCCGCCGCCGAGGTCCGGGGCGACGCTGCTGTGAATCTCCAGATCCTGGTCAAGTCGGGGTTTCCCGTCTTCGAGGTGACGTCTCCGGAGGCCTGGAGCCAGGTAGCCGCCAGTCTGGACGTCTACGACCTCGTGGTGGACGCCATCCTGGGCACCGGCATGGCGAAACCCCTGTCCGGCCTCTATGCCCAGGTGGTCCGGGACCTGAATGCAGCCGGCGCCTTCGTCCTGGCGGTCGACCTGCCCTCGGGAATGGCCGCCGACAGTCTGGAAGCCGCACCGCTCTCAGTGCGCGCCGACGTGACGATCACCTTTACCGCACCCAAGATCGCCCACCTCCTGAACCCCGATCAGGAGGCGATCGGCGAGCTGGTTGTGGTACCCATCGGCACCCCGCCGGCGTTGCTGGATCGTCCGGATTTCACGCTGAATCTCCTGGAACCTGACCTGTTCGGGGACTGGCTGGCACCGCGCTTCGCCTGCTCCCACAAGGGGACGTACGGACACGTGGCGCTTGTCGCCGGCAGCCGGGGCAAAGCGGGCGCTGCCGCTTTGAGCGCTTACGCGGCCCTGCGTGCTGGGTCCGGCCTGGTGACCGCGCTGGTTCCGCGGCCGGTTCAGCCCGAGGTTGCCGGGGCTCACAGCGAGATCATGACCGAAGGCTTGCCTGCCGAGGGGGACGGTTTCCTGGCCGCTGAAGCCCTGGAACCGATCCGGAGGCTTATCGATCCCCTGGACGCGGCGGGGGTCGGCCCCGGGCTGGGGACAGGTCCGGGAACCGCGGCGGTTGTGGAAGGGCTGGTCCGTTCCGCACGCTGCCCGTTGATTCTGGATGCAGACGCTCTCAACGTCCTGGCGGGACGCCTCGATGCTCTGCTGCACCGTCAGGGCCCACCGCTGGTCTTGACTCCTCACCCAGGAGAATTTGCGCGCCTCGTGGGGCTGAGTGTTCCGGACGTCCTCAGGCGGCAGCTTGAGCTGGTGCCGGAGTTCGCCCGCCGTCACGGGGTCTGGCTGGTCCTGAAGACCTTCCGGCCCCTCATTTCGGATCCGGAAGGGATCTGCCAGGTCTCTCCCCGCGGCCAGGCGGGCATGGCCAGCGCCGGCATGGGCGACGTCCTGACGGGTGTCCTCACCTCTCTGTTGGGCAGGCTCAAGGTAACCGCTGCCCAGATCGACCCGGATGCGGTAACCCGGGTTGTCTGCCTTGCCGTTTACCTGCACGGGCTGTCTGGGGAACTGGCCGCCCGGCGCCGGGGTGAGGAGTCCCTCACCGCCGGCGACGTGATCGAGTCATTGTCGGACGGATGGAAACAGCTCAAACAGCACCGGGAAACAGTCTGATCCTGTTGTCGGCCAGCGAAGACGAGACCCACCAGGCCGGCAGGGATCTGGCGGACGCGCTGGCGTCCCCCGCGGTCATCCTGCTCACCGGCGACCTGGGAGCAGGCAAGACGGCCTTCACCCGAGGTTTCGTGGATGGGCTCGGCACCCTCCGTCCGAGTCCGGTTCACAGTCCTACGTTTACCCTGGTCAATGAATACCGGACGGATCGCGGCAAGGTTTATCACGTGGATCTTTACCGGCTGGAGACGGAACGGGACTTCCGTTCTATCGGCCTGGAGGAGATTCTTGAGTCGGGCGACTGGGTGTTGGTGGAGTGGGCGGAGAAGCTGCGGCTGTCGATGCCGGACGCCATCCGGGTCACCCTGCAACAGGGACCCGATGACTGCCGCCGGATCGAGATCACGGGGTTGCCCCTCCCGACAGCGGCGGCACTGACGTTAAACCGGGACCGGGCCGGGGGTGGGCGTGGGCCCGATAACACCCCAGGCTCAGGAGGGAGATGACTCACCTATGGAAGACGCGCTCGCTCTTCATCGTTTCCATTTCGCCTTCACGGTGACCTTTCACTACATCTTCCCCCAACTGACGATGGGCCTGGCGCTGTTGATCCTGATCCTGAAGACGCAGGCGCTGCGCACCGGCCAGGAACGCTATGACCAGGCCGCCCGTTTCTGGATCAGGATCTTCGCCATCGCCTTCGCCATGGGGGTTGTCACCGGCATCCCCATGGAGTTCCAGTTCGGAACCAACTGGGCGCGGTTTGCCGCCGCCGCCGGCGGGGTGATCGGCCAGACCCTGGCCATGGAGGGCGTCTTTGCCTTCTTCCTGGAGTCCAGTTTCCTGGGGCTCCTCCTGTTCGGCGAGAAACGTCTGGGCCCTCGCCTGCACTGGTTTGCGGCGCTGATGGTGTTTCTGGGCTCCTGGGTCTCCGGCTATTTCATCATCGCTACCAATGCCTGGATGCTCCATCCCGTCGGCTACCGCATCGCGGAGGACGGTCAGATCGTCCTCGAAAGCTTCTGGGCTCTTGTGCTCAACCCGTGGCTGATCTGGCAGTATCCGCACAACCAGCTTGGTTCCGTGGTCACCGGCAGCCTGGTCATGAGCGGTGTGGGCGCCGCCTACCTGCTGTTGGGGAGACACGAGGAACAGGCGAGGCTGTACGTCAGGCTGGGCGTGATTGCGGGTGGGATCAGCTCGATCCTGCTGCTGTTTCCCACCGGAGACGGCCAGGGCAAGAACATTGCCCGCCACCAGCCGGTGACGCTGGCGGCCATGGAGGGGCTCTTTGAGACCGTGGAAGGGGCGCCTTTGGCCATCCTCGGGCAGCCTGACGTGGAGAAACAGCGACTGGACAATCCGCTGACCTTGCCGCGAATGCTCAGCTTCATTACCTACCGGCGCTGGAACGCTGAGGTGAAGGGACTCGACGCCTTCCCCCGCGAGGACTGGCCGGACAACATTCCGCTGCTGTACTACAGCTTCCGCATCATGGTGGGACTTGGCACGATTTTCATCCTGTTGCTCTCGGTGTCGGGCTTTCTGCTCTGGCGGGGCAAGCTTTACTCGAACCGGCCGATGCTTTGGGTTCTGACGCTGCTGATGCCCTTCCCCTTCATCGCCAACACGGCGGGCTGGATGACGGTGGAACTGGGACGCCAGCCCTGGCTGATCTACGGGTTGATGAGGACCTCCGAGGGAGCGTCACCCTATGTATCGGCAGGCAACACCATGTTTACCCTGATCGGTTTCATGGGTATGTACACGGTGCTGGCGATCCTGTTCCTGTTTCTGGTCTATCGCGAACTTGAGCACGGGCCCGGTGCGGGCGGGCATTCGGCGCCTGCCGCTCCCGCACAGTCCTGAGGAGACACGCCATGGAGATCTTCTGGCTGGTTGTTGTTGCGCTGATGATCACCGTTTACGTCGTTCTGGACGGCTTCGACCTGGGTGCCGGGGCATTGCATCTGCTGGTGGGCCGCAAGGAGGAAGAGCGGCGGCTGGTCATCCGTTCCATCGGCCCAGTCTGGGATGGCAACGAGGTATGGCTGCTGGCGGGGGGAGGGGTCCTGTATTTCGCCTTCCCGAAGCTCTATGCGTCCAGCTTCAGCGGCTTCTACCTGCCGCTCATGATCGTGCTGTGGCTGCTGATCCTGCGGGGCGCCTCCATCGAACTGCGGAACCACCTGGACAGCCCGCTGTGGAAGCCCTTCTGGGATGTCGTGTTTTTCGGCGCCAGCGGGCTGCTGGCAGTTTTCTACGGCGCGGCTTTGGGCAACGTGGTGCGGGGTGTTCCCCTGGAACCCTCCGGCTACTTTTTCCTGCCTCTCTGGTCCGACTTCGGCTTCGGCCCGGCCGGAGTCCACAGCCCTCAAGGTGGAATCCTGGACTGGTACACCATCCTGGTGGGCCTGCTGGCTCTCTCGACCCTGGTGATGCATGGCGGCAAGTGGCTGATGCTGAAAAACGAAGGGGAGGTAAATCGAAGAAGCCGGGCTGCTGCGGACTTTGCCTGGTGGAGTACGGTCCTGCTGGTGGCGGTGGTAACGGCGGCGACCTTCCGGATCCAGCCTCAGGTTGCGGCCAACTTCGCAGCCGCACCCTGGGGGTTTGTCTTCCCGCTGCTGGCAGTCGCCGGCCTGGCGGGGTGTCGCTGGCTCCGGGCGCCCCACCAGGAGCTGGCGGGCTTCCTCTCCTCGGCGCTCTACATTGTCGGCATGCTGACCAGCGCCGCGTTCGGGATCTTCCCTTACGTGCTCCCGTCCAGTACCAACCCTGAGCTGGGCCTGACTGTGTATAATGTAGCTGCTGCAGAGTACGGACTGACGGTCGGGCTCTATTGGTGGATCCCGGGCATTATTTTGGCCTCCGCCTACTTTGTTTTCGTCTATCGTCGCTTTGCCGGGAAGGTCACTCTCGAGGGCGCAGGCTATTGACCGCCAAAGGCTCTGGTTCGTGTGGACCGAAGCGGGGTGTGGTTCGGTCCGGTGATTTTCGGACAGTCCGGGTTTTCCAGGCCGGTGCGGTTTGGCACCGTCCCGAAGCTCAACAACTGCGCTTGGGGTCAAGCCAGAGGATCAGACATGTCTCAATTCATGGCCAGCGGCTTTCTGGAAATCACGCCGCGTGGTTTCGGTTTCCTGCGTACGGCTTCTAACAGCTTCCAGCCCTCGGATCGGGATGTCTTCGTACCGGCGCCGCTCATCCAGAAGTGGGGACTGCGCCAAGGTTCCGAAGTGACCGGCTGGGCAGCCGCCAATGGCCACCGCAAAGCCCGGGGAAGCCAGTTGGCGCGGATCGAGGCTGCCGACGGAAAAGACCTCGAAGCCTACCGCAAGCTGCCCGATTTCTCGCAGCTCACCAGCATCAACCCCTGTGAACGGATCCGCATCGACGGAACCAACGATCTGAGCCTGCGGGTGATCGACCTCATCAGCCCGATCGGCAAGGGCCAGCGCGGTTTGATTGTGGCCCCGCCCCGCACCGGCAAGACCGTGCTGCTGCAAAAGCTGGCCCAGGCCATTGCCGCCTGCCACCCCGAAATCCATCTCATGATCGTCCTGATCGATGAGCGGCCCGAAGAAGTTACCGACATGCAGCGGCTGAAGGCCGGAGAGGTGGTGCCCTCCTCGGCCGACCGGCCTGCTGCCCAGCACGTCCGGGTCGCGGAAATGGTGCTGCACCGGGCGCGACGGCTGGTGGAATCGGGCCGTGATGTCGTCATCCTGCTGGACAGCATCACGCGGCTTGCCCGGGCCTATAACTCGATCCACAAGGGCAGCAGCCGGACTTTGTCCGGCGGACTGGGAGCCGGCTCCATGACCAAGCCCCGGGAGTTCTTCGGAGCCGCCCGCAAGATCGAGGAGGGCGGCAGCCTCACCATTCTGGCCACCGCCCTGATCGACACCGGTAGCCGGATGGACGACGTCATCTTCGAGGAGTTCAAGGGCACCGGCAACCTGGAACTGGTGTTGCACCGCGGGCTGGCCGACAAGCGGATCTGGCCGGCGGTGGATATTCGGCTTTCCGGGACCCGCCGTGAGGAACAGCTTCGTGATCCCGTAACCCAGCGACGGGTCGACCTGCTGCGCAGGGCGCTTTCAGGGCTGGATCCCGAAAAGGCGATGGCCGCCCTGCTCAAGAAACTGAGCTCCACCTCCGACAACGCCAGCTTTCTGGAGTCCCTGGACCGGGCCCAAGGCGGGTAAACGGACTGCGGGGTTGTGCGGTCCCCGGCTCTGGCCGGACCGCGCGGCTGAGGTCTGTCTGTTCCCCATCGCCTTCGGGTTCCGCAGGCGACAGCCGGTCACCCCGCGGCCTATCAACGCCGACAGCCCCGCAACTCTTCCTACGCCTGCCCCGAAGGAAACTCGAACAGGGGACGTCCAGCCGCCGCCATCCGCTTCAGCTCCTCCACTTCGCCAGCCTCCAAGGGCTCGAAGCGTAGCGCCTCCCGCAATGCCATCCGGAACAAGGTCTCGTCTCCCGGAGGAATGGCGGCGGTTATGGGATGAGAGAGGGTGAAACGCAGCCCCAGACTTACCTCCCGTTCCGTGGAAAAGGGCTCGTACCAGCACTTCTCGAACTTCCGTACCGCATTTTCCGGCCACGGACCCTTGGCCATCGCCTTGAGGGCCAGGATCCCCATCTGCTTCGCCCGGGCCTTCTCCAGCACTTGCGGTCCGAAATTGCCGGCATACCAGGTGCCGTAGTTGAAGGGAAAAAGGATCGTGTCGAAGTCGTACCCGTCCAGCAACACCTCCGCGGCCTCCACCGAGTGGGCTGAGAAGCCGATGTAGCGGATCTTGCCCGCCTGACGTGCCTGCAGGAAGGCTTCCAGCGCTCCCTCCGGCCCCAGAATGCGACGGGCGTCCTCGACCCGGGTCACGGCGTGGAACTGATAGAGGTCAAAATGGTCTGTCCGCATCCGCGAAAGGGATTCCTCCAGTTCCTTGAGCGCCCCGGCGCGGTCCCTGGCCTGGGTCTTGCACGCCAGGAAGATCCGCGGCCGATAGGGCTCCAGGGCCGGTCCCAACATCTGTTCTGCATTCCCGTAGCTGGGGGCGACATCGAAGTAGTTCACTCCGTAATCGATCGCTTCAGCCACCCGGTCGGCGGCCTCAGCCGCAGTGGCGTTCATCACAACGATCCCCCCGAATCCGATCATGGAAAGCTTCTCGCCGGTCCTGCCCAGAACCCGCTGCTCGATCTTCCCGGCGGGTTTTTCCCTCAGCATGCCGTGCAGGCCGGCAGGGAAACAGGTCAATGCGGCTGAACTCTGCAGGAACCGTCGACGGGTCAACATGGCGGTTTTCCTCCTTGGCTGCGGCCTATTCTAGCTCACCCGGGCGGGTCCGTCCCGGAACGCGCTATCATCCGGACCCATGACCAAGTTCGTACCCTGCCGCTGCCTGATCACGCTGGTCCTGGTCCTCATCTCCGGCACCCTGACAGGAGGACCCCTTTTTGAGCTGCGCGACTACATCCGGGAACACTACGAGAAGCGGGAAATCCGGATCCCGATGCGCGACGGTGTCCACCTGTTCACCGCCGTGTACCTGCCCCGCGACCGTTCCCGCACCTACCCGATCCTGCTGAAACGTACACCCTACGGAGTCGGTCCTTACGGCGCGGAAGGTTTTCCGGAAACACTGGGTCCCAGTGAGGCTGCCACCCGAGCCGGTTACATCTTCGCGTACCAGGACGCACGCGGGCGTTACCTCTCTGAAGGTCTGTTCGAGAACATGCGGCCCCACCGTTCGACACGCCCCGGAGTGGAGACCGACGAAAGCACGGACACCTGGGACACTATCGACTGGCTGGTCCGGAACCTTCCGGGCCACAACGGCAGGGTGGGCATGTGGGGGATTTCCTATCCGGGATTCTATGCCGCCGTCGGGATGATCGATGCGCATCCGGCCCTCAAGGCGGTTTCGCCCCAGGCTCCCATCGCCGACTGGTACTTCGACGATTTCTTCCACCACGGAGCATTCTTCCTGGCCCACGCTTTCAATTTCTTTTCCTCCTTCGGACTGCCGCGGCCAGGTCCCACGACCGAAGGCCATCCGCGCTTCGAGCACGGAACCCCCGATGGTTATGCCTTTTTTTTGCGCATGGGACCCTTGGCCAACGCCGATCGCCTGTATCTGCAGGGCCGGGTGGACTTCTGGAAGGCTTTCACCGAACACCCCGCCTATGACTCGTTCTGGCAGGACCGCAACGTCCTGCCTCACCTGCACCAGGTGGCACCCGCGGTGATGGTGGTGGGCGGATGGTACGACGCTGAGGACCTGTATGGACCCTTGCAGATCTATCGCCGGATCGAGGAACAGAACCCGGGTGTGTTCAACGTGTTGGTCATGGGGCCGTGGTCGCATGGCGCCTGGGAGAACACCACCGGAGAAGCCCTGGGCAACATCCGGTTCGGCAGCCGGACCGCCGTCTATTACCGCGAGGAGATCGAGCTGCGGTTCTTCGAGTCGGCGTTGAAGGGTTCGGGTACTCCGGACCTGCCGGAAGCGACGGTGTTTGAAACCGGCCGGAACCAATGGCGGACCTTCGACCAGTGGCCTCCGAGAGGGACCCGCACCCTTGAGCTGCACCTGCGGGAGCGGGGCACTCTCTCCTTCAGCGCGCCGGCCGATCCGGGATGGGTGTGGGACGAGTATGTCAGCGACCCGGCGCGCCCCGTCCCGTTCAGCGAGACCATTTCGCCCGGAATGTCGCCGGCATACATGTGCGATGACCAGCGTTTCGCGTCACGGCGGCCCGACGTCCTGAGCTATCAGACGGAGCCGCTGCAGGAAGCGTTGACGCTGGCGGGTCCGTTGCAGGCCGAGCTGTGGGTCGCCACCTCCGGGACGGATGCGGACTGGGTGGTCAAACTGATCGACGTCTTCCCAGATGACGCCGGCACCGAGATCCCCCCGGGAGGGACCCGCCCGCTGGGCGGATACCAGATGCTGGTGCGCAGCGAAGTGCTGCGCGGCCGCTATCGGGAGAGTTACAGCCGGCCGGTGCCTTTCGAACCCGACCAGCCGGTACGCGTCCGCATTCCGCTGCAGGACGTTCTGCACACGTTCCTGCCGGGACACCGGATCATGGTGCAGATCCAAAGCACGTGGTTCCCGCTGGTGGACCGCAACCCGCAGACTTTTGTCGAGAACATTTTCCTGGCTGAGGAAGCAGACTTCTGTCCAGCCCGCCAGCGGGTGTTCCGCTCGCAGCGGTTCCCGTCCCGCCTGCGGCTGGGTGTCCTGGAGGAGGGCGACCGAGGGAACCGGAAAGAAGATGTGCGGGGGCTCGGGGCCGCCTTCCAATCTCCCGGGCAAGCGGCGATTCCGCCACCGGCGTCTCCCGGGCGCTCTGTCCGGCCCCCGTGCTAAGATGCGGCAGCTTTCCCGGGGAATGCCGAACTCCCCGCGCCCGGCTGACGGAGGTTGCGTTGGACTCGAATCGTTTCACCGTTCTGGTTGCCGCCTGGATCGGATTTGCCGGTTCCATCGCCTGGCTGCCCGCTCAGGATCCCGCCGGAAAACTGGTCGCAATGAGGGGTCAGGTGGAAGTCCGCCGCACGGACTGGACCCCGGCCGTCCTCAACCAGGAGCTGCTGGAGGGAGATACAGTTCGCACCCTGCAAAACAGCCGGGCCGTCGTCCTGCTTACCGACGAAACCCAGTTGAAGCTCAACGCCGAGACCGTGCTGCAGCTTGCCGCCGCCCGCAAGAACAGCAATGTGGTCACCCGAATTGCCACCGCGGCCGCCCGGACCGAGCAAAGCCTCATGAACCTGGGTTCGGGACAGGTTTACGTGCGGAATCGCAAGACTCCCGCCTCCCTGCGCGTGACGACCCCGGCGGTTACAGCCGCCATCCGGGGTACCGAGTTCGATCTGCTGGTCCATGCCGACGGCGAGACCATCGCCACTGTACTGGAAGGCTCCATCGACTACCAGAACGAGTTTGGAGCCATCGTGGTCAACTCCGGGGAACAGGGGCGCGCCCGGGTCGGGGAGCCGCCGACGAAGACCGTGATCCTCAACCCGGAGGACGCTGTTCAGTGGACGTTCTTTTACTCGGTCTCGGTCAGCGGCCTGGACTTTCCCTTCCGCTACCGGACGCGGCAGGACGCCCAGACGGCGGCCGCGGCGGCAACCGATGCGTTGGACCGCGCCTACGCTCTGCACGACGCCGGTGAGACCGCTGCCGCTCTGGAGGCACTGGCCGTCCAGACTTCGCCCCAGGCCCAGGAACTGCGCGGCTGGCTGCTGCTGGAGTCCAACCGCGTGGCCGAAGCCCAGTCTGCCCTGCTTGCCGCCGGCGACACGCCCCGCGCCCGTCTCGGGCGATCCCTGTCGCATCTGAGGGTTAACGAGTTCGATCAGGCGTTGGCGCTGGTGGAGGATCCGGGGGGTGACGAACTGCTCGTTTTCCAGAAGGCCTTCCTGCTGTCATTGCTGGGTGACGCGGCGGGGGCGTCGACCCTGCGTGCCTCGCTGCCGGATTCCGGCCCTGCCGGTGCCCGCCGGCAGGCCCTGGAGGCCATCGAACTGCTGACCCGCAACCACAAGGACGAGGCCCTGCAGATAGCCCAGCGAGCCACCGCAGCCAACCCGGATTCACCGGCGGCATGGGTGGCCCTGAGCCGTGTCCAGCAGGCCTTTTTCCAGCTCGAGGAAGCCACCGCTTCCGCCCGCCGGGCCCTGGCCCTGGCTCCCGCCTACGTCGAAGCTCGAGTCCAGTATGCCCGCCTCCTGTTCGGAGCAGGCCTCAACGCCCAGGCTGAGAGGACCCTGGTCGCCGCGCTGGCGGACGCTCCCGAGGATGCGGGCGTCCACACGCTGATGGGATTCATCCGCCTGGCGCGGGGCAAGACCGAGGAGGCGCGCACAGCTTTCGAGAAAGCCATCAGTCTGGACAGCACCCTGGCGGACCCGCGCCTCGGCCTGGGTCTGGTGCGCATGCGGCGGGGTGAAACCTTCGATGCCACGGCGGAACTGCTCTTCGCCGCCACCCTCGAGCCGCGGCTGTCGCTCTACCAGAGCTACCTCGCCAAGGCGTTTTACGAGCTGCGGGAGTTCGAACAGGCCTTCACCGCTTTGTCCGTCGCCACCGAATTGGATCCCCGGGATCCCACGCCCCACCTCTATGCAGGCATTTTCGAGGATGACCTCAATCGACCGGGCCGTGCCGTCCGCAGCTACCAGGAATCCATCCGCCTCAACGATTTCAGGGCGGTCTACCGCAGCCGCTTCCTGCTGGACCAGGACCGAGCCGCCCGCAACATCAACCTTGCCCGCGCCTACAACCGCCTGGGTCTGGCCGAATGGGGCAACTCGGAAGCGCTGAAGTCCGAGCTGGACGACCCGGCCAACAGCTCAGCCCACATCTTCCTGGCCAATACTTTCCTCAATCTGCCGGGACGGACCCTGCTGGCGGGTTCCGAGTCGCTGCTGGCGCGACTCCTGCTGCCGGTCAACGCGAACTCATTCAACTCCTTCAACGACTACAGCACCCTGTTCGAGCTGCCCCGAGCCTACTGGACGCTTTTCGGGGCCTATGGGAGCTTCAACACCGCCAACGCCGGCCTCCTGGCTACGGGCGGCACCAGCCGTCTGGCATACCGTATGGCCTTGAGCTGGGATCGCACCTCCGGCTTCCGCCCGTTCAACGACGATCTGAAACAGTACACCGGGGATGTTTCGGCCAAGTTCGCCCTTACACCGGAAAGCGATATTCTGGTCTCTTACTCGAACCAGCAGGCGCGTGAAGGCGACCACGGCAGCCCCGTACTGGTCAATGAACTGAACGATCCCAACCTGCGGAGCACAAGCCGCTTCCAGCGGGCCGAACTCGGATACCATCAGCGTTTCCGGCCGGGTTCCGAGCTGGCGGTGGTGGTATCGGCCCGGGAATTCGAGCAGGTAATCGACGATCCCGACCGGTTGCGGCGCCCCATTTTTGGGGGACAGGTCATCCTGTTCGGCCTTCGCCAGTCCCTCCGCCGGCCCAGCATCGATTTGCAGGCCACCCACCTGCTGGACCTCGGACGGCTGCAACTCCGCTACGGCTTCGACTGGTTCGAGGGCCGGACCCGCAGCTGGGATGTCCTGCGTTTCATCTTCCCCGGCGACGAACAGTACACGTTCCAGGAGTTCGACTTCACCCGCAACCGGATCCGTTACAAGACCATATTCGCCCGCTCGGACTTCCGCCTGCTGCCGAACCTGACGCTGATCGCCGGTCTGAACCGCGACTGGTCCAACGACGACAACCGCTCCGACGGTTCGCAGAATCCCACCGCCCGCTGGAATCCGCAGGCGGGCATCCTCTTCACGCCATTCTCCGGGACCACCCTGCGGGCAGCGTATTTCCAGAACCTCCAGACCCATTTCGGCGAACGGCTGGCTCCCACCCACGTGCTGGGATTCCCGTTGGGGCAGAATGAATCCGAGATGTCCCACAGCACCACAGTGAATCTGGGCTGGGACCAGTATGTGGGCCGCCTGGGCTTTCTGCGCACCGCCGCGTACTGGAGAGACCGGCGGACACCGGCTTTGGATTTCACCGAGCAGCCTACCCGCTTCGAAGGGCACGCTTACGGCGGCCGAATCACGTGGAACCAGTTCCTCACCGAGCAGCTCACCCTGGTTCCCGACTACGCCGTGACCCGGAACCTGGATCTCTTCGGCCGGAGACACGACCACGAGGTGAGCCTGGGGCTGCGTTATGTTCATCCACGAGGGGTGTACACCACGCTGCGCGAGAACTACCTCCGGCAGACCGGACTGCTCGGCCCGCTGCGAACCCATGTCAAGGTCTTCACCACCGACCTCGAGCTGGCGTGGGAGTTTCCCCGGAAATGGGGTCTGGCGGTATTCTCGGTACGGAACCTGTGGGACCGCAAGTACGAGTTCCTGGTGGATCCCCTGGCCCTGGATCCGCGGATTCCCGGCCGGCAGGCCGACTTCTCCCTCAGGTTCAACTTCTGATGAGCCGCAACACCAAGAAAGTCCTGATGTCGGTGGTCATCCTGGCCGGTACCGTCATCGGCATCACTCTGTTCTCCAAATACTTTCCCTACCTGGAGAACCTCGAGCTCAAGAACTACGACTTCATGTTGGCGGTGCTGCGGGGTCCGCTGCTGCCTCCCGACAATCTCGCGGTGGTGGCCATCGACGATGATTCCATCAAAAAGTTCCTCAGCCAGGGCTTTCCCCCTCCCTGGCCCCGATCGTTTCATGCCGATCTGATCCGGATCCTTGCCCGGGAAGGCGCCCGGGCCATCGTGTTCGATGTGGTTTTCGAGGGTCAGTCTGCAGATCCCCACGAGGATGAAGAGCTTGCCCGGGCCATCCGGGATGTGGAGATCCCCGTCATCCTCGCCAACTACATCGAGGTGATCGACGACCCCCGCTTTTCCATGGTCCAGAAGGGTGATGTGCTGGAGTCGCTCATCGAGGCCGGCGGCCTGGTGGGCTTTGCCACCCTGAACCCGGACCGGGACGGGGTGATCCGTTCCGGCCGACTGTTCGTCGGCGGCGAACCCACCCTGGTCACCCGCACCCTGGAGGCGCTGGGTACCGAACCGGTTTACGAAACGCTTCCCATCAGCAGTTACGAAGGGGATGACCCCGAGATCCTGGTCAACTACGTGGGAGGCAGCCGCACGATCCCCACTGTCAGTTACGAACAGGTCCTCTCCGAAGAGCGGGCGTTGCCAGCCGGCCTCTTTCAGAACAAGATCGTGTTTGTCGGCTACTCCCTGGCGGTCACCGATCTTTCCCAGGGAGGCGGCAGAGACCACTATCCCTCACCCTTCGACCAGCTTTCCGGCACCGCTACCATGCCCGGGGTGGAGATCCACGCCAACCTGCTGGACACGATCTTGCGCGGACGTTACATCCGGCGGCTGGGTTTCTGGCCGTCGTGGATCATGATCCTCGCGCCGGCGCTGCTGATCTCGGTGCTGGTGGTGCGGGTCGAGTCCTTCGTGTGGAAGATCTGCGGGTCTCTGGGCTTCAGCCTCTTCTTCCTGTTTCTGGGGATCTGGTTCTTCGTGTGGGCCCAGACCTGGGTATACATGGTCCAGCCGCTGGCGATCATGGTATCGGCCTTCGGCCTCAACCTGCTTTACCAGTACCGCCTCAACGAGCGGGAGCGCGCCCATATCCGCCGGGCGCTGTCGGGGTATGTCTCCAAACAGGTCATGAACGAAATCATGAAGAACCCCGACCAGTTGGAACTGGGCGGAGTCCAGGTCGAGGCGACGGTCCTGTTCTCGGACATCGCCGGGTTCTCGAAGCTCTCGGAGCGTATCACCCCGCGCGAGCTGGCAGCACTCCTCAACGAATACTTCACCAGGATGGGCGACATCATCATGGAGCTGGAGGGCATGATCAACAAGTACATTGGCGACGCCATCATGGCCATCTGGAACGCCCCTCTGCCCAGTCCCCGTCACGCCCACCTGGCCTGCAAGGCCGCCCTGCGCATGAAGCAGGCCGTGGATGCCATGGCCCCGTTGAAGATGCGGATCGGCATCAATACCGGGCCGATGGTCGCCGGAAACCTCGGTCACCGCGAGCGGATGGAGTACACCGTGATCGGCGACTCCGTCAACCTGGCCTCCCGGCTGGAAGGGGCCAACAAGGCCTTCGGCACCGCCGTCATGATCAGTGAGACCACCCAGGGACTGGTGCAGAACGACTTTCTGCTGCGGCGTCTGGACCGGATTCGTGTGGTGGGAAAGCAGCAGCCGATTGCCGTCTACGAGATCCTGGCCGACCGGGAGCAGCCGGTTCCTCCCGAACTGGAGGATCTGGTCGCCTCCCACAACGGCATTCTGGAGGCCTACGACGCCAGGGAATGGGAACGGGCCCTGGAGCTCATCGAAATTCACCTGTCCCGCTTCCCCGACGACTCCGTCGTCCAGACCTATCAGAAGCGCTGCCGCCACTTTCTGGAGGCACCGCCGCCGGCGGAGTGGGATGGAGTGTTCGCACTGGAGGTCAAGTAGGGTGGCGATGACGCGCGGCTGGTCCTGCCGTGTCCTTCCCAAACTTGGGCAAACTCGCTGATCCACAGCAGCCATGCGGTCACCCAACATCCGTTTCGACCGTAACGAACTGGCCGGCAGCTTCGGCGACATCGGCACCGACCTGCCCCTGATCGTCGGCATTGTGCTGGCCACGGGAATGGAGGCCGGGCCGGTCTTCACAGTGTTCGGGCTCCTGCAGGTGGTCACCGGACTGGTCTACGGCCTCCCCATGCCCATGCAGCCATTGAAAGCCATGGCTGTCCTGGTCATCACCCAGAAGCTTTCCTCGAGTGTCCTGCTGGGTGCCGGCGTGGCGATCGGCATCACCATGCTGCTGCTCACCCTGTCCGGCCTCCTCACCCTGCTGGTCCGCTGGATCCCGCGCAGCGTGGTGCGGGGGATCCAGTTCGGGCTGGGTCTCTCGCTGGCGGCTCTGGCCCTGCGCAACTACGTCCCATCGATGGGAGCGGCAGGCTACCTGCCGGCGGGGGCCGGCCTGCTGGTGATGCTTCTGCTGTGGGGAAACCGGAGGTTTCCGCCCGGCCTGCTGGTGATTGGTTTCGGCGCGGTCTATGCGGTGCTGACCGATTTCCGGCCGGGACCGGTGCTGGACGGGATCTCGCTGGTCCTCCCCGCATTCCGGTTCCCCCACTGGGGCGACGTGATCACCGGATTCGTGATCCTGGCCTTGCCCCAGTTGCCGCTGTCGCTGTCCAACTCGGTCATCGCCACCGACCAGACCATCCGGGATCTCTTCCCGCAGCGGGCGGTGGGTGTCCGGAAAATCGGTCTCACCTATTCGCTGGTAAATCTGTTCGCCCCGCTGCTGGGCGGAATCCCCGCCTGTCACGGTTGCGGAGGCTTGGCGGGCCACTATGCCTTCGGGGCGCGCACCGGGGGCTCGGTGATTCTCTACGGCCTTTTCTATTTGCTGGTCGGGCTGTTCCTCAGCGGGCCGCTGCACGAGGTACTTAAGATCTTCCCCCAGCCGGTCCTGGGTGTCGTCCTGTTGTTCGAGGCGCTGACGCTGATGGCGCTTGTCGCCGACCAGGCGATCGACCGGCGCTCACTCCTGATCGCCCTGCTGGTTGGACTCGTGGCTTTCGGTGTGCCCCAGGGGTTCGTGGTGGGTCTGGTGCTGGGTTCGGTGATTCATTACCTCCTGCCGCGATTTGGGCGGTAAGAAAGCTTCAACCACGGGTTTCGGCTCGCGGAGTCGTCGGGAGGGACACCATTGAACTCAGACTCTCGGGCCTTTGAACCCGCAGGCGTCTGAACCTTCACCTCGCTCCCGCGCCCCGGACCAGCTCCGTGACGCCGGTGCCCGGAATGAACAGGAGCCGGCCGCCTTTCCCGGTCCGCGGGCCCACGGCCAACCTGGGCAACGGACCGGACGAAACCACGGGGGGCAGCAGGAGATCCGGCTGGAAGGAGCCGGCTCCCTGGTTGAGCAGGATTCGACCGGGCTCCAGGCGGGCGGCGCCGGGTGCCAGATCGCCCGCCAGCACCAGCAGGTCGCGCCGGCCGTCACCGTCGGCGTCGGCCGCTGCCAGATCCAGGACGCCAAACCCGAGCCCACCAGCCATCCTTTCGGAAACATCCCGGAAATGGCGGCCGCCTTCGTTGCGAAGCCACAGCAGGCTTTGCCTTGGAGGTGCCGGTTCTCCCCCGGTCAAACCCGCGATCGCCGGCCCGTAACCGGCTCTCCGGCCTACAACTACATCCGTTCGCCCGTCGTCGTCGAAGTCCAGGAGCGCCAATGCAGGAGCTTCCAACGCGCCGGAGGGAACTCCCTCCAGCGGCGAAGGCTCGAGATGTCCTCCACCCTTGTTCCACAGAACCACCGGCGGACGGCGCCAGCGCAGCACCAAAACGTCGATCCGGCCGTCCCCGTCCAGATCCTGGGCCAGCAGCCTGGGGACTGTCCCCTGCAGGAGCTTGGGGACAGTCCCCGAAGCGGATTCCGCGGGGAGTATCCCCAAGGGCTCCCACGCCTCGAACCGTCCTCCGCGGAAAAACCACACCCGAAGGGCGGGCTCCAAAGGCGTGCCGGGGCCTGCTTCGACCAGATCGTCACGGCCGTCGCCATCCAGGTCGACTGCCAGTGCATCCAGCACCTGGCGTCTGACCTCCAGTCCCGGCGGAAAGGGAGATTCCTCCAGGCGGAGGCCCTGGTCCCGGTTGCCGGTCTGCCGCAGCCAGTACATTGGGGATCCTCCCGGCCCGTCACCATATCCGACGGCATCCGGCCGGCCATCGCCGTCCAGGTCTCCCCACGTCAGGAACATCACACCAGCTGGTGCGTCACCCAGGCAGACGGGTGACTGAAGCTGCCCTTCCCTTGTGGGGGCCCACCAGAACTGACGGTTGCGGATGTACACCAGGTCGGACTGGTGATCGCCGTCCAGATCCACCCAGGACCCCGCCTCAACCGCAGGATCCGCCGAGCCCAAAGCCTCCAGCCTGAGTATCCCGGTTTCGGAGGCATCCAGACCCTTCACCCACCGGGGCGCCGCCGGCAGGCGGCCGGCCGAATCCAGAGGAGGGACCTCCGCCTCCAGCCGGCCAAGAAGGAACTTGGCCAAAACTGCCGCCTCCCGCAGCGGTGCCCAGCCGGTCTTGGCGGCAGGGGCGGGGCCACTAGACGGAGGGTTGGCGGAAGGTGGGGGGGCGCCAGTACCGGGGGCACCTGCCGGCGTTTCGTGCCGGCGCGTGTCACCCTCGACCCGGGCTCCCCGGTTGGCGATCTGCTTCTCCAGCTCGGCTGTTGCCAGCACCTTCTGAAAGTAGTCCCGAGCCGCCGCGGTGTTTCCCTTCAGCAGATGGACGTAGCCGGCGCGGAACATCCCCTCGGCGGAAGCTGAACCTGCAGCTTTCAGGAAGTGTTCCAGGGCATCATCCAGCATGCCTGCCCGTATCTCCAGCAGGCCGAGCCGCAGGTAGGTGCCGGAGTCCTCCGGATCGAGTTCCAGGCTGCGCAGAAACGCCGCTTTGGCGGCAGCCGGATCCGGCAGTCCTCCCGGCGCCCAAGTGGCCAGGACCACTCCCAGTTGCGAGCAACCCCGCAGGCTTTCCGGGTTGACGGTCACCAGCCGCCGGTAGGCTTCCAGCGCATGCGCATAGTCGCCCAGCTCGAACAGACAATTGCCCAGGTAGTACCAGGACTCCTCATGGTTCGGGCGGCGTTCCACAGCCCTCCGATACGCTTCAATGGCTGACTCGTAATCGAGAGCCACTCGCAACCGCGTGGCTTCATGGTAGGCAGCCCAAAACTCGGCGATTTCGCGCCGGCGTTCCGCGTCCGTCTCGTCGGCTGAGCCTTCCAGTCCGGCGCTCCAGTACTTCCACGACGCCACCGCAGCGAAGGCCAGCAGGAAGGCTGCCGGGACCCCCCAAGCCCGACGAGTCACCGTTCCTCCTCCACGACCTGGAGAATCTGATCCGCCGCCACGTCCTGCAGCTCACGGAGCTGTCCGCCGGGAAAGTGGATGCGGACCCGGTCAACCCGGGTCGCGGCTCCCAATCCGAAAAGTGCCTCCGGCGCGTTCTGGGACAGGTAGGATGACTGGGCGCCGATCACCTGGCACTGCCACTCGCCTCCGGCTTCGATCTCCACCCGGCTGCCCAGCCCCTGCAGGTTCCTGCCCGCCCCCCGGATCCGGACTTTGAGCCAATGAGAACGGTTGCCGCCGTCGTTTCGGAGCAGCAGAGGCTGGCCGCCGAAGACCACCACCAGCAGATCGGCGTCGCCGTCGTTGTCGTAATCAGCCACCGCCAGGCCACGCCCAACCCGAGGAGTCGTGAAGGTGTCTCCGATGGCGGTACCCACCTCAAAAAAGCCCTCCTCCGGGCCCTTGTTCCAGAACAGGAGGTTGCGCATGGGCACCAGACGCGACGGATCGGAGGGTTCCTGGAAGGTGCTGCCGTTGACGACCGCCAGGTCCTGGCGGCCGTCGTTATCGTAGTCCAGGAAGGAAGTTCCCCAGCCGATATACGAAAGTGCGATCTGGCCCAGTCCGGTCTGATCGGCAATGTCGAAAAACTGCAGCCTCGGTTCCTTGGGTTCCGGTCCGCCGGGCATGCGCAGCGTGTTGTCATACAGGGCGTTTTCCTGCGCGATCCAGTGGGTCACAAAAATGTCCTGGTCCCGATCATTGTCCCAATCCCCTACGGCCAGCCCCATGGCGCCCCGGTAGTCGGCCACCCACGCCCGGTGAGAGACGTCGTCGAAGCGGCCGTCGCCCCGATTGCGGTACATGACGTTGTCCGAGATGTCGTTGGCGACATAGAGGTCCAGATCCCCGTCTTCATCGAAATCGGTCCACACCGCTGAAAGGCTCCGCCCCGCGGGGTTGTCCACCCCGGCCGGGACGGCGACATCCCGGAACTTCCCGTTGTCATTGCGGAGCAGCAGGTTGGGGTGGGGCTCATAGGACGAGGGATTCAGAGTGAACGGCACCACCGCGTCGTACTGGGAAGTGGCCCGTTCCAGGTCGGCCGGGTCGTATTTGTACTTGACGTAGCCGCACACGTACAGATCGAGGTCCCCGTCCCGATCGTAGTCGCCCCAGGCAAGCCCGGCCCAGAAGCCGCGGTGAGCTGAGAAGCCCGCGGTGTCGGAGACATCCTCGAAGGTCCCGTCGCCGCGGTTACGGTACAGGACCAGTCGATCATAGGAGCTCACCGCCAAATCCAGGGCGCCGTCGCCGTCATAGTCGGCCCAGGCCGCCGCCATCCCGGTACCCAGAAAACCGGTGCCCGAAGCCTCGGTGACGTTTTCGAAGGTCCCGTCCCCCCGGTTCCGGTAAAGCCGGCTGCAGCCGGGCGAGCGGGCCAGTTCTTCCGGGGAAAGGGTCAGCGGTCCGGCGATATTGACCAGATAAAGGTCGAAATCGCCGTCGCCGTCGTAGTCCCCCCATGCCGCCCCAGAGCCCATGTCCTCCGGAAGCTGGGTTGAACGTTTGCCGGGGAAATGCGTGAAATCGATACCGGCGGCTTCGGCCACCTCCGTATAGAGGACCTGGGGGACGTCTGGAGGCAGGCTCCGGCCGAGTGTCGAGGTGATCCCCTCCACTTTCTCTCCCGCTCGATAGGGGTCGGCATCGGGACGCAGGAAGATGACCAGGGCCGTCACCACCGCCAGCGACGACACCGCCACCGTACCCCATGCAGCGATCCGGCGTTTGCGCCTGGAAAAACCGCCGCCCATCAGCTCACCCCACCTTGCTTGCCGCCGGATCGGCCGCCGTTCCGGGTGAGGCGGTCCGGGGTGCCGCTGGAAGCCTGCACCGGAATCTTGCCCCGATCCACCGACATGACGGTCACCGGAGATGTCAGACCGGCTTCAGTCCCGTAAATGAAATTCAGCAGCGACTGGTCGATCTTGCGGTAGTTCAGGCGGGCCTCGACGTGCAGAGTGCCCGAATAACCCTCCGGCACTTTGAGCTGGTGTTCCCGGGATCCCAGGCTGGGGTCCGGAGGTCCGCCGGTGTCCGTCCGGTAGAACTCAGGGCAGAAAAAGCTGAAGTCGGCCACGTCGGCGAATCCGGGGAAAAGGGCTCGCCGGTGGCGGACTCCCACCATCTCCCACAGGTTGTGCCGATCGATCAGGTTGCCATATTGATCCACCGGTTCCGCCTTGAGGATGAAGGACCCCGGCTGAATGAAGCCGCTGGAATCGGTGCGGCCGGTGACAAACAGCTCCCGGCCTGCGTCGTCGGTGACCACCAGCTCCACCCACGACTGGATGATGTCCAGCGGTCCCGTGGGGAAGTCATGGCCAACCTTGTTCGAGGTGATGATGGTCTTGATCGTCACTTCCTCGCCCGGCGATACCGATTCCGGCAACGAGAGGCGGATGGTGACCGCCGGACCTTTCTCCCACTTGTGCTCGATCTCGGGGATCGGGAACTCCCCGCGCAGCCATTGCTCCGTCAGCTCGACCTGCTTCTCCCAGCCCGGCAGCTTCAGCAATCGGGGCATCATCTGGTTGGCGGCGATGAAACGATGGCTGCGATGCTTGCCGTCGCCGGCGCTGCGGTTGTAGTCGGAGGCATCCCCGGCCGCCGGATCTGAGGAATCCACCAGCGGCATGTGGCATTCCCGGCACTCGATGGTCCGTGATGGGTCGTCGGCGTGGTTCCACCGGCTCATCCGCCAGTTGTCAAACTGGTTCTGGAGCTGGACCCAGCCGACATTGTTGATCTCGGCGTCGATGAACTGCTTGTGGCAGGCGGCGCAATACTCGGGAGCCTTGAAGAGACGCTTGCTCAGAGCACGCTGGTGCTCCCGGGGGTAGGAGCGGATCAGGAAATCTCTCAAAACACGATGGACATCGCTGCCGGTCTGGTCATATTCCAGTTCGAACATGTAGCGCGGGGGCTGGGTGACCACATAATGGGCGTTGCCCTTGATATCGGTCTCCCGAACCGCATGACAGGCCAGACAGGAGATCCCTTCCTGGTAACCGTGAGCCCCCGTCAGGTCCTCCTCTTCGGTGTAGATGTTCTTGTTGCCGGAAAACAGGGAGATCGGGTCATGGCAGCCCCCACAGTAACGGGTGGATTCCGGCCCGTTCTGGCGGGCCATGTTCAACTGGATCCCCTGGAAAGCTGAATCCATCGCGGCGTAACGGTGGGCGCTGGGCTCCCACTCCTGGACGATCTGTTCGTGACAGCCGGCGGTCCCGCAGGACCTGGACCCTGCCAGCAATCGCGGATCGAAGGCGCCGCCGGTCTCCGTCACCGCGAGGCTGGGAGCGAAGGGCCGGTCTTCCCCGTACTTGAAGCTGTAGTCCTCCGGGAACTGGTTCTTCAGTGGCACCGGGGTATAGGCGAAGGCCCCCAGAATCACGATTCCCACCAGGATCGCGGCCACCACCGAACCCGAGACCGCATAGTGACGGGCTGCCCCCATCACGGCGGCAAATCGCTCTGAGGCCCGATAGGCTGCCGGAATCGCCACCACGTGGGGCAGGACAAAAGCCAGCACGCCAAACGTCGACACGATGTGCACCAGATCCCAGGCGTAGGAGATACGCGTGGAAAACAGGGCCTGTACGGTCAGCACCAGTCCCGACACGGCAGCCGCCAGGATGGCACCCAGACCCAGATAGCCCAGCAGCTTGACGTGGGTCATCAGGTTACGGCGGTATTGCAACCAGTGGCGGGTGAGGTAATAGGAGCAGGGGACGAGGAAGACGAGGCCTGCCACCGTGTGTACGAGCACGGTCACCTGGTTGGTCACACTGAACGGCAGCAGCCAGATGGCAAGTCCGCTCAACGTCTCAAACAAGACGATCCCGGCGGTCCAGACGGCCAATCGGGAACGCCACAGTTCTTCACGGCCGGTACGGGTCGAAACCTGGATGTCCATGCGCCCTCCTGAAACACAGCGAAAATAGATACAGTTTATCCTTCTTTTCGCAAAAGGCAAGCGGTCGGGTTGGGACACGGGAATCAGTCGGGAGGCGCCGGCACCGAGAGAGGCAGTTCGGTCATCCGCAGCTTCACCGCCCCGTATGGAGCCAGTCTCACCCGCTCCCGGGGCTGATCCGAATAGACCGGACTCGGAGGCGGCGGCGCAGCAGCGTTCCGTTCCAGGACCCATCCCGGGACACGGCGGGCCCATGCCAGCCACCCCGGCAGCGGCCCGCCGGGGCAGAAAACACAGCCGGCCGCGGCCGGAACCCTCTCCAGTCCCCGCTCCGGCGCCGCCGGATCCAACTCCAAAGCATAATTCCAGGCCCCCGCAGGCAGCACCTCCCAATCCGCCGCCGGCATCCGCCCGTCCACCCACCGCCATCGCTCGGGAACGCGCAGACTGTAGAGAACCGGCCCCTGCCAGATGGTTACGGCCCCCGCATACCCTGTCTCCGTCCGCAACGGCATCTCCAGTGTCAGGCGAACCCGCGTCACACCGTTCCACCGTCGCCGCAGAGGACTGTACCCTCTGGCAGAAACCTCCACCGGGGACTCCCCCTCCACCTCGACCTGGGCCCGCGGACACCAGGCCGGCACCCGCAGATAAAGCGGAAACTCAACCGATCCCTCTACCGAGACCTGGAATTCGATCTCTCCGGAGAACGGATAATCCGTGTGTTCCCTCACCTGCACCCGCCGCCCCGCCACTTCCGCATCCACCCGCGACGGGCCATAGGCCGCCGCTACGAGCCCTCCGTCGTGGGAGCGCATCCACAGGTGAGAGACAAACTTGGGCCAGCCCTGGTGCATGTTGGCGGTGCAGCATCCATAATTCGTTTCCAGTCCGAAGAGATTGGCCTTTTCGCCGTTGGTGGTATAGATCCGCTCCGGGCTGATACGGACCACCGCCTGATTGGCCTGTTGGACATATTGCCGGCCCCACCAGTCGGCCCTTACCGCCGCGGGCAGGGCGTTGAAGGTGATCCGCTCCAGCCGGTCGGCCAGCCGCGGATCTCCCGTGGCCGCCAGGGCGGTCTCCAGTGAGTACATATACTCCACTACGGCACAGGTTTCCGTCCCCTGGGACGGCATTCTCCCGGCAAAGCACTCGTCGCCGCTGAACAGCCCCGAAGCCTGACCGTGGTAGCGGTCCAGCACTTCTACCGCCCGCCACACCTCTCCCTCCAGGTCAGGCCGGCCGGTGAGGCGGCGCAGCACAGCGGCCGTCTTGATGCCCATGGCGTTGTTGACGACATGACTCTCGTGTTGCCAGGCCATCGCCTTCTCCCGGTGCGGCAGGTTCCGGAAGTGGCTCACCCAGTCGTAGCCCTGCTGTTGCAGCCGCCGTGCCAAGCCAGGCAAGGAAGGATCCCCAGTCCGTTCGAGGAGCCAGTACACGCTCAGGACGCCGTCCTGCCAGCGCATGCGATTCCATTCGAACAGCGGCCGGCGATCCAGCTCGACCGCCAGACGTTCGAAGAACCTGGACATCGCCGGCACCACCCGCGGATCCCGGGTGGCCTCGGCATACTGGGTCAGGGCCTTGAGAAACACAAAGACCGGCCACGGATCACGAGGCTGGTACCTGCCCTCCGGACTCCTCTCCGGACCCAGCCAGCCGTCGGGAGCCTGATGCGACAGGATGTAGTCCACGTAACGCCGCAGTCTTACCGTCAGTTCCGGGTCGTCCAGCAGCCAGGCCAGGGGGACGGCTCCGTCCATCCAGTACGGCATCCGCTCCCAGCCCTCCGCCGACCCTCCGATCCAACCGCTGTTTTGCACATCCGGCCAGAACTGATCGAGATGACCGGTCAGCCCGTCCCGCTGGACCTCAAGCTGGCGCAGCAGCCAGCCCTCGGGACGCACCGAACCCAGAGGCAGAGGCTGAAAAACGTTGGGCTGGATTCCCGCCTCTGGAGCAGCCGCCTGTCGCTGCGACAGACCCTTCGACCCCACGGCGGCCCACACTGCCACCGCCATTGTCAGCCCCACCGCAGGACGTATCATGGCTCACCTCCAAGCTCCCCCAATTCGTCTTCCCGGCGCGCCAAGCTCTGCCCCTCCCCCACGTCCACCTTCAGCAGCAGAGCCGAGCCAACCAGGAAAAACACGATCACCGCCAGAATGCTGGTCCGGCTTCCACCGGTCGCCTGCCCCACCAGCCCGAACAGGACAGGACCGACGATACCGGCCAGCTTGGTACCTGTACTGAAGAAGCCGAAGAACTCGGCGGTCCTGGCCCGCGGCACCATCGAGGCATACAGAGACCGGCTCAGCGCCTGTGTGCCGCCCTGCACCAGGCCCACCAGCAGGGCCAACACATAGAAACCTGCAGCCGTTTCCATGAAATAGCCGGCCACCGTAATCAGGATGTACACCCCCAGACCCATCAGAATTGTGGGCTTGGTCCCCAGCTGAGGGGCCAGCCTGCCGAAGGCGATGGTGCAGGGGATCCCCACGAACTGGGTCACGATCAGCGCCAGGATCATGTCCGTCCGGTCGATGCCGATCTCGTCCCCATAAGCCGTCGCCATCCGGATGATGGTGCCGATCCCGTCGTTGTAGATGAGGAACGCCAGGAGGAACAGGAACAACTGGCGGTACCGGCGCAACCGTGCCAGGGTCCGGCGCACTTCCCGAAAACCCTCCGCCAACAGCACCAGGCCCTGGACTGAAGGCCCCACAGGGAGAGGCTCCGGAACGTGACGCAGCAACGGCAAACTGAAGACCGCCCACCACACCGCGACGGTCAGGAACGTCAGCCGAACGGCTGTCCCCGCGTCGGGGATGCCGAACACTTGGGGGTATAGGATCATCAGCACATTGATCACCAGCAGGAGACCCCCACCCACATAACCAAGGGCGTAACCCTGCGCCGAAACACGGTCCATGTCCCCCGAGCGAGCGACATGAGGTAACAGCGAATCGTAGAAAATGGTGGCTCCGGAAACCCCGATGCTGCCCAGGATGAAACACAGCGAGGCCCACCCGTAGGCGGACTCCCCGAGAAAGGTCATGAGCCCCGTCCCCAGTACACCCACTCCGGTAAACACCGCCAGCCAGAACTTCTTGCTGCCGCTGCGATCGGAAATCGCCCCCAGGACGGGGCCTATCACCGCCACCACAATCAGCGAGGCGGAAGTCGTGTAGGCCCACACGGCAGTGGCGTCCTCCTCCGCAAGTCCACCAGCCTTGGCCAGCGACCGGTAAAAGGGTGGAAACACTGCTGCCACAATGGTGGTGAAGAAGGCCGAATTGGCCCAATCGTACATGGACCAGGCATTCACTGTCCGCCGGTAGCGACGGTCGGCCTCAGCCGGTGCTGGCTTGGCTGCGGTGTCGTTCATTCAACCAGCACCGGCGGGACGGCGGACTGGAGCCGCAGATCCAGGGTCCCGAAGATCTCTTGTCCCACCAGCGGCTCGCTGGACTGGACCACCACGTATCCACCCGCCTGGGCTACTGGTTCATCCAGCAGTTCCACCAGCCGGAGCGACAGCCGCTCCCCCGGCTTCAGATCGAGCTGGGCCAGACCGGTCCGGGTTCCAGCGGGGTTGTAGACTTCCACCGCAACCCGGGCATCGGCATCACCCACATTGAAGAAGGCGAGGCCCGTAAAGAAGTCGCCGAGGTCGGCTACGTGCCCGAAAACCGCCTTGCGGAAGGGCTGTCCCTGCAGGGCGAGGATTGACGCAAAACGTCCCCCCTGGGGATCCACAAAGGCGATGTCGCCGACCACCCCCGCCCCGTCGGCTTCCACCACCAGAGAACCCACAAACGGCACAGCCAACCCGGGGAACATTTCCTCGAACAGCCATTCGCGGCCCGTGCCGCCGGCCAGGATGAAGTCCGGCGAGACCGAACCAGCCGGGTTCTGCCCACTTACCGCCCGAAAACGGACCACTCTGGCGAATTCTCCCGTATTGAACAGGCGCACCGAGGTTCGGATCACCGGCGGAACCTCCGCCAACTGGGCCGAATACTGGATGGCAGTTCCGGGGGCAGGCAGACCGTTGAGAGCCAACACCGACCTCCCACCATCCAGCACCACACCCTGGAAGGCCAGGATCCCTCCGCCGTCCACCACAACCACTTCAAGAAAGGCGCCCAGCATCGGAATCTCACCGAATACCTCGGACGGCGTGAAGTGAAGGATCGACCGCGGGGCAAGATTTTGGTCCACGGTCACGACTCCAGCCTCCCCGCGATACAGGCGCAACTCGACGGAGACGGTTTCCGGATTCGGGTTGATGACGAACACACGAGTGGCAGCCGGACGACCGACCAGGTTCGTGTCCTCGTAGATCCGCGTCAGCACCAGCCGCCGCACGGTACCCAGTACGCTGGTTCCCCCGTCGAGACGTCCCAGCGCAAAGTCTCCAAACTGGTAGAAGCTCGCCACTGCCGGCCACCGGATCGGCGGCTCGGCGTCATATCCGAGCTCCAGTTCAACCCAGCCTGCCTTCAGGCCGGCCGCAGCGAACAGCTCCGAACCCAGGCTGGCAGCCTGGGTGCCGGCCGCCAGCGGGATCACTGCCCGGGCCGGGTCGGGGGGCAACAAGGTCCCGTCTGCAGCAAAGCCCGAGAATCGCAGTTCCACCGGGCCGCCGGCAATCTCCGCCGCCGCGTACCCGGCAAACTCCGCCGCGGTGGCCCGTAGGTACGGGAAGCGCAGACGGTAGGCAGCCGGCTCCAACGTCTCGACGTCTACTGGATCGAAAGTGGCGATCTCTGCACTCAACTGGATCTGGCGGTACCGGTTGGTGAGCCAGCGCTTGAGGTCGGAGGCATACTCCGGCTCAGACGGATCGCCGCCCGGGCCACCCGCGACCATCTGAAAGGCCCGGATCCCCGCCGGATCCATCTCCGCCACGAAGCGTCGCGCCGGTCCGGACCCGAAACGAAAACCCTGGACGCCGTCCGCCCGCGCCGAATGACCGGAGGCATCCACCACCTCAAAGCCACCCGGACGCGCCAGCCCCGGCAGTTGGGGGGACAGGTCGGGAAAACCTCCCGCCGGGGGGACGGTGAACCCTGACCCCAGAGGATGCGAGAACACGACCCGGTGGAGGTACCCCCAGCGGTAGTCCCGGAGGTTGGCGGATTCACCGAAGGCCGGCGCGAACTCAGCGGAGGCGGCCCTCGCCAGCGCCTCTTCAAGGCTCTTGAGGATCAGGAAGTCCCGGGCGTCGGAGGGGTCCCCGATCCCCCCCACCTCGAAGAAGTTGAGGCCGGAGTAGCCGACTCCCTGCCGGGTGTCGAACTGCTCCAGCAAATGCCGCAGGGCAGACAGCGAGCGCTCACTGTCGGGGCGATGGCTGCCAAGGCCGACCCGCTCCAGGACGGCATCGATGGTGTTGGCCAGGATCCGGGACCGCCAGAGACTGTAGAGAGTGGCGGCGACGCTGTTGCGGATCTCCGTCTCCGAGGGCTCCGGCAGGCTGTCGGGGTCATCGCCGGGATCGTATCCGGTCTGGATCCCCGTGGGCGATGTGTAGTCCCAGTTCCGAAGGTAGTTGACTGCCTCCACCACCAGCGCCTGCTGGGCAAGGTCCCGCAACGCCGCCGGCGCCTCGTCCCGCACTCCCCGAGCAGCGGCCTCAACAATGGCAGGCACAAAGACCGGGGCGTCGATCAACTGGTGATCCGCCTGGATCTCCATGAGGTCCTGAACGGTCAGTCCGGCGGGGTGGTCGAGAATCTTCCTTTCCAGCAATTCCCGGATCCTCCCCGCCCGCAGTCCGGTGTAGCCGACATTGAGATACAGGATGCCGCCGGAAGGGCGGAACTGGTTCAGAACATCATTGTCCAGGGTGGTTCCGATAGGATCGTTGTTGGCACTGACGATGTAACCCTGTTCCGGGTTTTCGAGCTGGGGCATTTCGCCAAACGGCAGGATGCGGTACGCCAGCGCCTGTCCGGGCGGCCGCGTGGAAGCCGGCAACCACTCGTTGGGAACCGTGTGAGTTCCATCCCTCACAAACCACGGCTGGGCGCCCTGCAGGGCCCCGGCTTCCAGGTCCTCCCGCAAGGGCAGTTCGCCACTGGTGAAGTAGGCGATATTGCCCTCCACATCGGCATAGGCCCAGTTCTGGGATCCAAGATCGAAGTACTGAAGCGCCTCCTTGAAATCCTCCAGGTTCCGGCTGCGGCCGAACCGCAGAATCGATTCCAGCTCCCGGGTCGCCCGCCAGCCCGCGTACTGGAGGCTCAAGCCCTTGACATTGAACGGGTTCGAGGTATCCACCGAGATGATGGGGCCCTGGTTGCGCCGGGGAACCAGGTAGGTGATGCCGCCCTCATCCGGACCCACATCGGTATCCACCACGTCGTCGAGAACCTGATTCCCAGGCTGGTTGACCCTGAACACCTGCGGGATGGATACCACCGGCTCCATCCTGCCTTCGAAGATCGTGCCCGTGATGCGCCGGGTCAGGATATTGACCGTCAGTCGTTCCTGGTAAACGTCGGTCACGTCCATGGGGTTGACCGTCGAACCCCAGCAGACCCGGTCATTGCAGCCCTGGGCGATTCCCGGCACGCCGGGAAAGCCCACGCCCCACACGTTCATGGCCCCCGCACCCGGATCCGCCCGTACCGTCACGTGGACCTCGTAGAAAACCACCGGGGCTTCCAGCGAACGGTGAGGGTCGTTGGCGATCATGGGAAACCCGGATGCAGTGTGTTGTCCGCCCACCAGCCAGAAATTGCTTCCCTGGCGGATCTCGTCTCCCCGCAGGCCCCGGCGGAACAGCGGCCAGCGGCGGAATCGCTCCAGAGTCCTCCGCAGGAGCTGCCGGTCGATCCCTTCGGCGGGATCCGGCCCGTCTGCCCGTCCCCGGGGCCGCAACGCCGTCTGGGCGCCGCTGCCCGCCTCCTGGGGTACGGTCACGGTGGGATCGAAAGGCGCCACCCGGAAAAGGTCCTGGAAGAACAGCGCGTCGCCGTCGAAGCCTCGATGGGTGCCGGTCTCCCGGTAGGCCGCCACATCTTCGGTCCGCTCCACGTCGCCCAGATCGAAAGACAGCCCAAAGGCGATTCCCTTGGCCACGGTAAGGCTGTCGACAGGACTCCATCCCCGCAACCTCGAGATCTCAAGGGCGTGATACTCCGGGGGCAGGACGAACTCAGGACTGTTCAGCCAGGCATTCACTCCCCTGCTGTAAGCTTCCAGTACCTGCTTCACCTCGGGCGAATAGACCGGCCAGGACTCTTCGGCCGCCCGGCGCAGTCCGGCGGTACGGGCGAGAATGTCCTGGTCGAGAACCTCCGGCCCCTGCAGCTCGGCCAGAGTTCCGGAATAGGACCGCCGGGCGAAATCCATCTGGAAGAACCGGTCGCGGGCGTGCAGGTAACCGAGAACAAACCAGGCATCATGGTCGGTCTCGGCGAAGATGTGGGGAAAGCCACCGCTGTCGCGGGCGATCCGGACCGGCGCATCGAGGCCGTCCAACTGCAGCCGGGAGGTCTGCCGGTCGGTCGCAGCCATCGGGGCGGCCGCAACCACCACAGTGAGCATCAGGGACAGGCACAACGTCTTCATCAGGTTCTCCTCGACTGGAGTTTCCGGACCTTTGGAAATGTCTCAAAGTCTAGCCCCAAACCCGGGGGCGCGACTATAGTACGAACCGATGAACAAGCCGGCGATCGAGCTGATCCAACGTCCACGACGCAACCGGGTTTCCCGGGCGGTACGGGATCTGGTGCGGGAGACCACCCTGACTCCCGCTGACTTCATCCTGCCCCTGTTTGTCATCGACGGCAGGGGGCAGAAAGTGCCGATCCCGTCCATGCCTGGCTGCTTCCGCCTGAGTCCCGACCTGATCGTGGCTCAGGCCAGGACTGCGTGGGAACTGGGAATTCCCGCGGTGGCCCTGTTCCCCGCCCTGCCGGAATCTCTAAAAGACCGCCTGGCGACAGAGTCGGTCAACCCCGACGGGCTGCTCCAGCGGACGATCCGGGAGCTGAAGCAGCAGCTTCCGGAAGTGGCGGTGATCACCGATGTCGCCATGGACCCGTACTCCAGTGACGGGCATGACGGACTGGTGGAAAACGGACAAATCGTCAACGACCCCACCCTGGAGATCCTCGCCGCCATGGCGGTATCCCAGGCGCAGGCAGGGGCCGATCTGGTGGCGCCTTCCGACATGATGGACGGCCGCGTGGGTTATATCCGGCGGGCGCTGGACCAGCACGGCTTTACCCAGGTCGGCATCCTGGCCTACTCGGCCAAATATGCGTCCGCCTTTTACGGCCCCTTCCGCGATGCCCTGGATTCCGCTCCCAAGTTCGGAGACAAGAAGACCTATCAGATGGATCCCGCCAACTCCCGGGAAGCGATCCGGGAAGTGCTGCTGGATGTCGCGGAGGGCGCCGACATGGTGATGGTCAAGCCGGCATTGGCGTACCTGGATGTCATCACCCGGGTCCGGGAAACAGTCAATCTGCCGGTGGCCGCTTACAACGTCAGCGGCGAGTACGCCATGGTGAAGGCCGCCGCCGCCATGGGCTGGCTGGACGAACGGGCGATCATGCTGGAGGTTCTCCTGGCGATCAAGCGGGCGGGGGCGGACATCATCCTCAGCTACTTCGCCATCGATGCCGCCCGGGCGTTGAACGCCTGAAACTGCGCCAGGAGACGGCCGGCTGCCCGCTCCGCAAACATCATTGTTCGGATCACTCGGATCACGCGGGTTACGCGGATTACTCTGATTACTCGGATCACGCGGATCTCTCGGATCTCGCGGATCTCGCGGGAGGGCTGGCTATCGCTCCACAAACATCCGCACCGCCCCCGCATCCAGCACCACCGCGGCAGGATCGACAGGCTGGTCCGACTCCAGATCGGTCAAGGCACGGGTCGGCAATCCCAGCCGCACCCTCCGCCGTCCGTGGTTGAACAGGAACAGGAGCCTCCCTTCCGGGCCTTCCAGCTTCCGCACCTCTACCTGGTCCTCCGGATCCAGGCCCGCCAGCTCCATCACCGGCTGGACTCCGGCCTCCTGAAGGATGGAAGCCAGGAACATCTCCGTCTGGAAGTCTGCTTCCCGGGCCAGCGCAGCCCCCAGAAACGTCCCCGCCATGTACGCTCGGCCTCTCCCATGGTGCCGCACGGTCAGCGCCGGGCCGATACCGCCCACCGACGCCAGCACCTGCGTCCCGTCAGCCGGGATCAGTTCCTCCCACAGATCGACTCCCCGCAGGCGCTCAACCCCCACCGGCCCTGCCCCAGCCCGGACCTCCAGATCCACTGTCTCCACCATCTTCAGACGGCCTTCCCGGACCCCAAACACCCGATCCAGGCCGAAACCCGGGATGACGTCCTGGGAGTAGCCCCGGTCGTCGTTCCAGCCGCACCGGGCTTCCGAGAAGAGAGTTCCACCGCCTTCCACAAAGGATGCCAGTTGCCGGGCGGCGGCCGCCGTCAGCATCAGGGGATACGGCAGGAAAACGAACTTGTACTGTTGCAACACCCCCGCTTCCACCTCCCGGATGTGGACGAAATCCATGGGCAGGTTTCTCTTCCACAGAAGCTGATGCAGTCCCTGCAGGGATTCCCGGACGGCAGCTCCCCTGCCTGAGTTCTGCTCGCCCCCCACCAGATGGGCAAGGGGGTTGTAAATCACCGCCACCGGCGACCTGTCCGGACGGGCGGCCAGAAACAGCGTCTGGTGCCGGTCGACAGCGGCGGCCAAACGGCCCAGATCCCGCGCCCGTGGCGTGACCGTACCGTCCAGGTTGACCAGTCCGTAACCCCCCGCCTCATAGCCGCTGTTCATCGGGTAGTAGGCATAAACATTGATCGCCCGGGCGCCCCGGGCGAGCATCCCGATGGCCCACAGCCGCTGGTCTTCGGATGTGACCGGGTCGCCCACCACCGTTCCCCGGATACCCATCCCGGCCTGCAGCTCACCGACATAGAAACCACCCTTGGACAGCCCGGAGGACCGGATGAAGTCCATCAGCGATGTGAGCGTCAAAAGACTCCAGTGGCGGTCAGGGAAGGAGTGCTTCGGATAGATCGAGGTTCCCCAGTAGTCGGCGGAACCGGCCATCAGCCAGTCATCGGGGGCGCCCACTCCCCACATCGGTGAGGTGTAGAGTCCGGGGACCGCGGCATGACTCGTGGTGACCCGGGTGGGGTCCACGGAACGCACGGCTTCCGCCCGCAAGCGCAGGTCTTCGGCCAGCTTCTCGCGAATGTACAGTTTCCAGTCAATGAAATCGGTGTACGAAAGAATCGTCCCGAAACGTGGGGGCTCGACTTGGTCCCAGTCGGTAAAGGTCCGGTACCAGGCACGGTTCAGGTTCTCCAGAGTCCCGTACTTCTGCTGGAGCCAGTTCCGGAAGCGCCGGATGCTGCTGGGGCAGTAACAGAATTGGGCGTTGGGGATGTAGTCGATAATCGCCCAGTTGATGATGTGGGGCTCGCTCCAAAGGTCCCACCCGTGAAAGTTCGGGTGCCGAGTCGCATGCCGGGCAGCCATCCGGTAAAAGTCGAGAATCTTCTCCTGGACTTCGGGGTGGTCGAAACAATAGCCCGGTGCCGACTGGGAAGGGATCACCTCGCCGCTCTGGGCGACAAAGCGGGCGTCGGCCCAACGGTCGCCCACCCAGTCCGGGGCGGAGTCGGTATAGACCTGGACCAGGAAACGGAGTCCCACCTCCCTGGCCAGTTCCGCCAACAGGTCCAGGTTGGAGAAGTCGTACTGGTCGGGCCTGGGTTCGTTGCCGGTCCATTCCACCCATGTCCGGACAGTGTTGAAGCCCAGCGAACGGATCGTGCGCAGGTCCTGGAGCCATCGTTCCCGGCTGGTTTCGTCCACCGGCTCCAGCATCGGCGCCCGCGCCTTGCCTCCCGAATACCACACCGAGAAAGGAAAGAAATCGTCGCCGGGGGCCTGTGTCCCGACAGGGCAAACCGGCACCAGGAAACACAACCAGACCAGCAGACGGCTAGACAGCCGTCTGGGACGCCGGTTCAAGCACGGTGGGCGGGATGCGATCGGTGCGAACCACATCCATAAAAGATGACACGGAGAATACGGCCCGGCCAACCCCGGGTTCCCCGTAGCCGGGAGGCGCCGGCAGGCCGTGGTGTTCCAGCAGGTCCCTCCAGCTCGCCAGCAACCGGACGTGGTACTCCAGCGGTGCGCCCTCCCGGTTGGCTGCGCCCAGAACGGTCAGCGGCTCCGGACACCAGGTCGTAAAGCGCGGGACGATTCCATGGGACATGAAGAAGTCCAGCCCTTCAGCAGTGGAAGCCACCGCCCGGGCGGGATCCACAAAACCGTGGGGACGGGCCATCTCGATGCCGGCAACAAAGTTGGGGATCACACAGGACGGGCCGAAAACCCCCGCGGCGTCCAGGATCCGTCCGATCCACCGGTCCCGGCCGATGTATCGCCGCTTGCCGGGACAGATCACTTCGAACAGATGCGGATCCCAAACCTCGTAATTGGGATGGTAGATCCGCACTCCCGCCTCGCGGAAACGGAGCAGATCGGAAAGCGGCAACGCCTGCACCACCAGCTTGCTGATCCAACGCCCCGGAAACCGGGACTCTATGGCTTCCGGGTAGCGGGCATAGAATTCCGCCTCCGACATCCCCATCAGCTCGGAAGTAATGCTTCCGCCGGTGACCGTGTAGGCGCCGGCACCGGAATCGTGCTCGGCAAGAATCTCCAGCGCCTCGACGATCTCCTGCGGCGATTTCACCCCGGTATAGCTGCGCCCGCTCTTGCGCTGCTGGCGGTAGTTGGCGTTGATGTCGCAGAACTGGCACTCCTCCTGCAGTCCGTGGTACTGGCACAGGCGGAAGACCGTCAGGTAGATCAAATACCCCCATTCGATCGTGGGGGCGATATCCAGCAGCGGCTTTCCGGACACCAATGTGCGGCGGTAGTACTCGGGAACCTCCGGGTAGACCACCCCACAGACCTCGACACCCTCCAGCTTCAGAATCAGGCGGCCATCCGCAGACAGGGTCACCTCATAGGGTGAGGCGGGATTGACACGCACGGAAACGATCACCCGGCGGAAATCCTCCCTCCCTCCCTCGAGCGCAATCTCCTCCGGCACCCGGAAGTTCTCCCCCCGGCGCATCTCGGTGATGGGGACCAGGTCAAACGAGAAGATGAAGTACGCCTTGGGCTTGAAGCCGGTGGCGATACGCAGCGCGTCTTCCGAGAAAGCGATCCCGGTGCGCAGCAGGTCCTCCTTCACCACCACCTCTGGAGGCAGGTCGGAAAAGCGCTCCCTCAGCGCCATCACCTGCTGGTAACGAGCACCCATCAGGCCACAGGATAGCAGGTTACCGGGTTGCGGGGTTACGAGCTGAAACGGATCCGACCGAACTTCAGCCTGCCCACCCGGAGGACGAAACTCGGCATCCGCTTCGGATCGACGGTGAAAGCCGGGTCACCTACCCGCTCGCCGTCAATGGAGACGCCGCCCTGCTTGACCAGCCGTCGGGCTTCCGACTTCGAGGGTGCGAACTGCACCTGGGCGATGATGTCCGCCAAGGCCACCGGAGATGCGGCCCCCAACCGGAATTCCGGCATCTCCTCCGGCTCCTCTCTACGCTGGAACACCCGGCTGAAGTGTTCCCGGGCTTCCCTGGCGGCAGCCAGACCGTGAAAGTCCTCCACCACCTGTGCGGCCAGATCGGACTTGACCTGCATGGGATGCAGCCGTCCGGCATCCACGGACTCCTTCATCCTCTGGATCTCCGCCGCGCTCCGGTCCGTCAGCAGCTCCCAGTAACGCCACATCAGGGCGTCCGTGATGGACATCAGCTTGCCGTACATGACTTCCGGCGGCTCCGTGATGCCCACATAGTTGCCGAGGGACTTGCTCATCTTTTCCACCCCGTCGAGACCTTCCAGGATGGGCACCATCAGGAGGACCTGCGGCTCCAGGCCGTATTCGCGCTGAATGTCGCGGCCCACCAGCAGGTTGAACCGCTGGTCCGTACCTCCCAGCTCGAAATCGGCCTTCAGGAACACCGAGTCGTATGCCTGCACCAGCGGGTAAATCAGCTCGTGGATCGACACCGGCTGCTGTTCGGAGAGCCGCCGGGAAAAGTCCTCCCTTTCGAGCATCCGCGCCACGGTGTACTTCGCACAAAGCCGGATGAACTCCTCCGCCTGGAGGGCGCCCAGCCAACGGCTGTTGAAGTCCACGACGGTTTTCTCGGGGTCCAGAAGCTTGAAAACCTGGGACTTGTACGTCTCGGCGTTGGCGAGGACCTCGTCCCGGCTCATGGGCGGACGCGTCCGGCTGCGGCCGCTCGGGTCGCCGATCAGAGCCGTGAAGTCTCCGATCAGAAACACCACCCGGTGTCCCAGGTCCTGGAAGTGTTTCATCTTGCGCAGCAGCACGGTGTGTCCGAGATGCAGGTCGGGGGCGGTGGGATCGAAGCCGACCTTGACGGTCAGCGGCGTACCCGTCTGCCGGGACCACTCAAGCTTGCGGCGCAGCTCCGAGGGATCGATGACTTCGGCGGCGCCCTTCAGCAGGTAGGCGATCTGTTCTTCGAGAGTGAGCTTCACGTTTGTGACAATCCTTGATGGAGGTCTGACTCGGATCTCACGGATCTCACGGATCTCACGGATCACTCGGATCACGCGGATCACGCGGATCACGCGGATTCCGCTGATCACTCGGATTTCCCGGCGCTTCCCCGCGCCACCTCAGTTCCGGATCACCCGCACATCTTTCGGCAGCTTGATGTCGAAGTTGGAACGGGACAGCTTCGGGTTGATCTGGATCTCGCTGAAATCAATTTGCAGATGATCGCCCGTAGGTTCCTCCAGAAGCTGCCGTACCGGGATCCAGCGAGCCGGGTCCACCCACAGGAGGATCCGGGTGAAAAACGCCCCCACCTTCTCGGACTTGGGCCTGAGCTCAAGTTTGTGGGTGACCAGATCCCCCAGCCTTTCCTCGCCCAGATAGGCGATGGCGTACGCTTCTTTCAGGGCCTCGCGGTTGGATCCGAATCCCAGCAGGAGGAACTCCGCCTTGTCTCCATGTTGTCCCAGGCGGTATTCCTGGGCCTGTTTGAGGGACGGCTGATAGAAGGTCACCAGTCCATCCCGGATCACCAGGGAATTCACCGTGGGCGACCTGATGTCCTTGCGCAGCATGACCTTGTCGCCCTCCCGGAGAAACGAGAAGGTGCCGCGTTCGCCGGCGTCATACTCGGCCAGAATCTCGGTCCACTTCTTCTGTTCCAGGGTGGCGGTCATCCCTTTGAGTTTCTGCCCGGCCTCATCCATCCGGGCCAGGATCTGCTCCAGGGATGGAGCCGCCGTCGCGAAGGGCATCCAGGTGAGCAACAGTGCCAGCAGGCTGTTTCGCATGGTGAAAGTCCAGATTGCCACGACCGGTCCGGGTTGCGGAAGTCAGTTCCGGCCGCCGGAAGACGGGGCGGTGGGATCCCGCTTCTCGTCCTTGCCTGGGACAGCCTGGGGCTCTGACGGTACTTGTACCGTCTCCACCTTGGGCTTCCCCGGCTGTTCGCCGGAGAAGTACGTCCCGTCGAACACACTGCGCGGAGTCAGGAAAATGAACAGCAGAATCAGGGCACACAGGATGTCGTATTGCCAGCCGCCCCGGGGATACCGCCAGAAGAGGATCCTGCCCAAGGCGCTGAACAGACGGTGATTCGCCATGGTGTCAGAGGGTAGACGGTTCCGCTGCGTAAACCAGGTTGCGGACGCGGTTCAGGATCCGGCCGTCCCGCATCTCAAGAATCCGGGATGCCCAGGAGGCCGCTTCGGAATCGTGAGTAATCATGATGATGGTCTGGCGGTATGTGCGATTCAGACTCTGCAGCATCTCCAGAACCATCTGGGAGTTTTCTGAATCCAGGTTGCCGGTGGGCTCGTCAGCCAACAAGATGGCCGGACGGTTGATGACGGCTCGGGCGATGGCGACCCGCTGCTGCTCCCCTCCGGACAGCTCCGAGGGCTTGTGGTGCAGCTTGTGCTCCAGGCCCAGCATGGTCAGGATTTCACGGACGCCTCCGCGGTCCGCGGAACCGTTGCCGTTGCCGTGGATGCGCCGGGCCAGCTCAATGTTCCCCTCGGCGGTGAGAGTGGGAAGCAGGTTGAAGCGCTGGAAAACGAAACCGATCTTCCTGCGCCGCACCTCGGTCCGCTGGGCGTCGCTGACCCGGCTCAGATCGATCCCGTCGATTCGGACGCTGCCGGCGGTAGGGGTGAGCAAACCTCCCAGCAGATGCAACAGGGTCGACTTCCCACAGCCGCTGGGGCCCATGACCGCGACGAACTCGCCCTCCTTGACAGTCATGTCCACCCCGCGCAGGGCAACTACCTCCACCTTGCCTACCCGATAGACCATCTGGAGGTTTTCGGTGACCACAACATCCCGGCGCTGGCCCATCTCCAAGGTCTTACTCATATCCCAGAGCCCTTACCGGATCCAGCAAAGCCGCTTTAATGGCTGGATACAACGCGCCCAAAATCCCTCCCCCAATTGCCAGCATGGCTGCCGCCACCCGCCAATATCCCGGTATCACCACCGGCATCGTCGGGAAAGTCATCAGGATAAGCTTCAGAGACAGGGAAGTCAAAAGGAAGCCCACCACAACGCCCAGTGAACAGATGAGCAGTGACTCCTTGAGTATGAGCTGGATGATATAGGTCCTGGAAGCACCCAAGGATTTGAGAATCCCAATTTCCCGTGTCCGCTCGGTAATCGTGGAGTACATGGCGAGGAGGATGATCAGGAAACTGATGACCACCGATACGAACACCATCGCCGTCAGGAACTGCCTGAACACAGGCGTATTGGACATCATGATGTCCTGCAGTTCGGCTGTCTTGGTGATTTTATAATGAGGCATCCGGGCCTGCAACCGTTCATGGACAACGTTCAGATCGGCGCCTTCGCGAATCCGGGCGAAAAACATGGTGGCCTTGTCCGGAGTCCCGTTCATTTCCTGCAAGGTCGCCAGCGGCATCAACACACGTGCCGCTGTTCCCTGTTCGAAGACACCGCAGATTCGAAACTCGCGCCCCAAGATCTCCAATTGATCGCCTACCTTGAGCGTGCGGGTGCTTGCATACAAGGTATCGATCACCACTTCGTCCGGCCGGTCGAAGAGCCGCCCTTCGACAAACTTCAAGGTGGTGTTCACGCGCTGGAAACTTTCCAGGTCGATGCCGAAAACCAGGTGGAAGCGCTCGCTGAGAAACTTGGCCAGCACGGGAGTGGCCGCCTCCACTCCGTCCACCTCCTCGATCACCCGCTGCAACCGCACCGGCAGGGTACCGCTGTTCAGGGCAAAAAAGAAGGAAGCGTCCGGCGGCTGGATCAGGAAATCCCCTCCTACCCGCCGGGTGCGTTCCGCCGACTCCGTAAACTGCCCGTAGGTCAGCCCCACGCTGACCAGAATCAGAACCACCCCCACCGAGACAGCCAGCGTGCTGACGGCGGTTCGAGTCGGACGCTGCAGCAGGTTGGCGTAAATGTGTCTGAACATGGGCTGCACCTGAAGCCTAACTGCCCTGTTTGACCTCGACCAGCTCCGCTCCCGGCGGCGGCTGCAGCAGGAACGAATCGGCGGGAGTCTCCCGGTTCACCTGGACGCTGGCCGGATCGAAGCGGAACGAGATGGAGTAACGGTCCAGGGGACGGTGGATCTCCACCCTGGTGGGAACCATCCGGCCGCCGACCCCGACCGGCTCGCCGTACTGGACCTCACTGACCAGCGCCCCGTCGGCGAAGACCTGCTGGCGGCGCAGTTCCATGGTGCTGCGCTCGATCCACAGCTTGCGCCTGAGGTGCATCATCGGCGAATCCGCACCGCCTGGCTCCAGCACGCCGATGACATAGTACTTGTACCGGGTATCCTGGACCTCCTCCAGAAAATAGGCCGAGTCCGGGGTCCCGCCCACGGGTTCCACCAGAATCGCCTCCAGAATATGCACCGGCCTGACATTGTAGACCGGGTTCTCCTGGCCTGTCCGCACGTCGGTACGGCCGTGAACGAACTGGTTTCGGGTGGGAATCCAAATCTGGAAGTCCTGGCTTCGCGACGCCATCACCAGCACCGACGAACTGGTGAGGGGATTCAGGATGTTGACGAAGACCGAGTCCGGCCGTTGCGCCACCAGATATCCCTTCGCGGTGCGGTATTTCTCGAAGTAGCCGTCGTCGATGGAGCCCCCGGTGAACTCCACTTCGAATCGGGCCACAACCATCGAATCGACTCCCGCCCACTGCCGGTCGATCCGTTCCACCAGCTCGGGCAGCGTCGCCGTCTGGGCCTCCAGATAGGCTGGCGGCACGCGGACAACCGTCCTCTCCTTGACCGCGCCGCAGCCCCACGCCAACGCCACCGAGGTCAGGAGCAAGGCCCCCCTCATCCCCGTTCCCATCATACCGTCGCTCCGGAGTTCGCCCCCCGCCGCACCCGGAGAACGATGTAAACACTCAGTCCCAGCGCCAGGGCCAACGCCAGAGCCACTCCCACTGCCGGAAGGTTCTGCTGGATGAACCGCTTGGCTGCCTCTCCGTACAGAACCGCAAGAATACCCCACATGAAGTACCGGATGCTGCGGCCCACCAGAACCGCCACAAAAAAGCGGGAAAACGGAAGCCGGAACAGGCCGGCCGACAGCACGAAGATCTTGAACGGCGTCGGCGGAGGCAGGATCGACGGCACCACCACCGCCCAGACTCCCCAGCGCTGGTACGCCCGCCGCGCCCTCTCAAGACGGGAAGGCTTCAACCTTCGTTCGAAAAAGCCACCCCCCCGCCTTCCCACCGCATACAGCAGCGAACAACCCGACACCGAGCCGATGATGGTCATGGTCACGTAGTACGCCATCTCGCTCCAGCCACGACCGGTGGACAGCACCACGATCAGCAGATCGTTGCCTTCCGGCACGGAAAGAAACGAGGAGTCCAGGAGGGCAACCAGCAACAGTCCGGGACCGCCCAAACCCTGGGCGAAAACATAGAGGTGGTGGAGCAAGGTCTTCAACCATTCCAGAAAGCCAACAGCCAGCAACATGTCGAATGATCACGTGGTTCAAGAGTTGGCAAGAACCGTTCCACTCGCGGGCTCACTCAGCGGGCGAAGCGTCCCGCGGACCGGGCCGCCGGCCGGCACCCTCTGCCGCGGGTCCGTTCTTGCTCCGGGGCCGAACTTCGGGACCGGATCCTATCAGTGTAACGCGGTCAAACCCGGCGCAAGAATCCATGGCTGCGACCGCCGCCGGCTCGGCCGCCCCGCCCGACGCTTGTGACACCCAAATCCGATAGGATCATCTCGTGAGCGCTCAGCAGGCACCGGGCGACCCGGTCCAAAGGATCCTGGCGATCTACGAGGCAGAGGTTCTGGCCCGCCGCCACCGGCGGGTGAAACTGGCCGGCCGCAGGCACCCGCCCCGCCTGATGCAGACCTTCCTGGGCTATGAGGTGAAGCTGGGCAGGAAGCGGATCACCTGCCCCGACCTGGTGACCGCCCGCTATCTGGCGCTGTTCGGGGAGATCGGCATGCCCGCCATCGCTCTCCCGTACGATCCCACCGTAACCGGCGCGCTGTTGCCGGCGCTGGAGTCCGCGTTCGAGGATCTTCGTGCCTGTGCGCAGGAGTCGGGCCCGAGGAACTCCCCGTTCCGGCGCCTGAAACTGCGTTTGCTACGGATGGATGAGCGGCTTGAGGAGTAAGGCCTTTCGCTTCCGGGGATTCCGGGTCGCGGGTGTTCGGGGCGATGAGGCTCAGGGGGTTTCAGAACGTCAACGTTCAACACTTCAGAGAAGGGGGAGATGTGGCTTTGCAAATGAGGATTCCGCTGAGGTCCCGTAGGTGGAGTTTGACGGCGTGGCTCGGCTGGCTGGCGGGGTGGGGCCTGGTGATCGGCGTACCGCCAGGCTTTGGCGCCGAAAGCGGGCTGCGCCGGCGGGCCATGGAAGCCGCCGCCCAGGTGGAGTCGCAGGTGATCGCCTGGCGGCGGGATTTCCATCAGCACCCTGAGCTCGGAAACCGTGAGTTCCGGACCGCTGAAGTCGTCGCCAACCATCTGAGGTCCCTCAAGATCGAGACCCAAACCGGGGTCGCCCACACAGGGGTGGTGGGGGTGCTGGCCGGCGGAAAGCCCGGCCCGGTGGTTGCGCTGCGGGCGGACATGGACGCCCTGCCGGTGACTGAACGGGCCGAGCTGCCTTTCGCTTCCCGAGAGCGGGCCCTTTACAACGGCGAAGAGGTCGCCGTCATGCACGCCTGCGGTCACGACGCTCATGTCGCCATCCTCATGGGAGTGGCGCAGGTTCTCGCTGGACTGCGGGACGAGCTGCCGGGCACCGTCAAGTTCATCTTCCAGCCGGCGGAGGAAGGGCCTCCAGCCGGCGAAGACGGCGGCGCACGGCTGATGGTCCAGCAGGGGGTGTTGGACAACCCCAAGGTGGACGTCATTTTCGGTCTCCACACTGACGCCCTGAGCAGGGCAGGAGAAATCAGCTCTCGCCCGGAGGGCCTGATGGCGTCCGCACAGGATTTCCGGATCCGCATCCGCGGCCGCCAGACCCACGGATCATCGCCCTGGACAGGCCTCGATCCGGTGGTGGTGGCGGCCCAAGTCGTCAATAACCTTCAAACCATCGTGAGCCGCCAGATCAACCTGACCCGGGAAGTGGCGGTAGTGACGGTGGGCAGGATCCAGGGCGGCGTCCGCTCCAACATCATTCCCGAGGAAGTGGAGCTGGTAGGGACAGTCAGAACGTTGGACGAGCGGACGCGCGGCTTCGTACACAACCGCATCCGCCAGATCGCCGAAGGCACCGCCGCCGCTGCCGGGGCCGTCGCCAGCGTGGAAATTCCTCTGACCACTGATTTCCCGGTCACCTACAACCACCCGGGCCTTACCCGGCGGGTCTGGCCCGTGCTTCAGGAAGTGGCCGGACCCGACCAAGTGGTCCTCATTCCCCCCCGGACGGTAGCCGAGGATTTCTCGTTCTACGCGGCGGAGGTGCCTGGTTTCTTCTTCTTTCTGGGAGGTCGACCGCCGGATCGGCCCGCCGAGCAGGCCGCCGACCACCACACTCCGGATTTTTACCTGGACGAAAGCAGCTTTGTCACGGGAGTCAAGACTCTCGCGGCTTTGGCCATCGATTGCCTGGAACATCCCTGGAAGCCGTAAATCCAGTATCCTTGAAGCAATTCAGACTCCGGCCGTCCGCCGGGGTCGACCGAGGGGAGCCACCATGTGGATTGCAGGTTTGCTTGTCCTGGTGTTGCCGGTTCTGGCCGGAGAAACGATTGCCCTGTTCAACGGGAAAGACCTGACCGGCTGGACGGCCGATGTGCCGGCGGCGGACCAAGGGCAGGTCCCGCCCAGCTTCATCGTTCGAAACGGACTGCTGGTGAGCCTGGGTAAGCCTGAAGGGCACCTGATCACAGACCGCTCCTACGCCAACTACCGGCTCGAAGTGGAGTACCGGTTTCCGAAAGAGAGTGGCAACTGCGGCGTTCTGGTGCATGCCTCCCGCCCCCGGGCTCTGTACGGGATGTTTCCCCAGTCGATCGAGGTCCAGATGCAATCCGGTCACGCCGGCGACTTCTGGTGCATCGAGGAAAATATCGAGGTTCCAGACATGGAGAAACGGCGGCCCCGCCAGCCCGGCCAGAACTACGGCGGAGGTCCCCAGGACGCCAGACGAATCCTCAACCTCACCGACGGCTCCGAAAAGCCGCTGGGAGAATGGAACCGCATGGTCATCGAGTGCAAGGACAGGGAGATCATAGTCTGGGTCAACGATGACCTGGTCAACCACGGTTTCAACGCCACCGCCTCATCGGGAAAAATCGCCCTGCAGGCCGAGGGAACCGAGGTGGAGTTCCGCAAAGTCCTCCTCACACCGCTGGAGTGAGGAGGAGAGGCGGCTTTCTGCCCGTGGTCCCGCATTGTCAGGGCCGCCCCGTGTGATCGGAGAACCTTGCCGGTTTCCGGATCGCGCATAGCACCCGCTGGTGCAGGTACTCCCGGCTCAAAGTATGGCGTGGAGAAGTTCCGCTCGACTTCCCGACCAACCGGATCTATGATGGGGCCGGCGCGCAAGCCGGGCGCATGCGAAGGAGACCAGACCCGGACTCATGAAACCCCTGCGTTGGCTGCGAATCCTCGAGCCGGTCGTGATTCTGGCGGTGATGGTTGCCGGTGCCGCTTTCTACCGCGTCCAGGAACGGGAATTCCGCCGGGGTCTGGAAGCCCAACTCAGCGCGATTGCCCGTCTCAAGGCGCAACAGGTGGCGGCTTGGCGGCGGGAACGCCTGGACGAAGGCGAGGACCTGATGGAACGCCCGCTGCTGGCGGAACGGCTCGCGTCCTGGGCCCGGGGCCGTCATTCCCAACTGGCGAAGCAACTGCTCGCCGAGTTCCAGGTACTCAGGGACCATGACGCCTGGCGGCGAGTCCACTTTGTAGACTCCGAGGGTCACACGCTGCTGGGTCTCAGCCCTGCGGCGCCAATGCACGAACCGACCCGCAGGTTGCTCCGAGAGGCGCTTCGGCTCCGCCGGCCGGCTCTGGTAGACCTCCACTCTGACCAATCGGACCGGCAGCCACACATTAACCTCATCGTCCCCATTTCTGACCCCTTCCACTCCGCTTCGCCCGTGGCCGGGGCGATGGTCCTGACGGCCTGGGCTTCCGACGAGCTGTTTCCGCTGATCCAGCAATGGCCGATCCCGACACGGACGGGGGAGATTGTCCTGGTCCGCAGAGAGGGCGACCAGGTGGTGTTCTTGAACAGCACCCGCAGCCGACCGGACGGTGCCCTGAATCTCCGGCTGCCCATGAGCCGCACCGATCTTCCTGCCGTGAAGGCCGTCTCTGGAATCACCGGCGTTGTCGAGGGCTTCGACTACCGGGGCATAGCCGTTGTCGCCGCCCTGACTCCTGTCCCTGATTCCCCCTGGTTTCTGGTCGCCAAGATCGATCGCGCCGAAGCGCTGGCCGGATGGCGCACCATATCGGCCCTGATTCTGGCTTTCATCGGAGGTCTCGTCGCTTTCGTCATCGCGTTCGGCTTCATGCTGCGACAGCGGCTTCAGCGGGCCCATTTCCGCGATCTCTACGAGTCCGAGAGCAGGCGTCTGGCGGCCGAGCGGCGCTTCCGAACGATACTCCACAGCATCGGCGACGCCGTCATTGCCGCTGACGCCCGGGGTGTCGTCGAGGGGCTCAATCCGGCCGCCGAATTGCTGACCGGATGGACCCTGGAAACAGCGGCTGGGAAACAGGTGGAAGAGATCTTGCCCCTGTTGGACGAGCAGACTCGCCAACCCGTTCCCAGCCCGGCGGCCCGTGTCCTGGGAGGCGAGACCGCCGTCGACCTGGGCGAGGAGATCCTGTTGCGGTCCCGGGACGGCTCCGAACACCTGATTTCCGCTACTGCCACCCCCATCCGGGCTGACACGGGGGCCGTCACGGGAGCCGTTCTTGTACTCCGCAACCGGGATGCGGAACGGGCGGCACGCGAAGCGGCCCGTTTTGCCTACACCATGCTGGACAACAGCCAGGACCCCATTTGCTGCCTGGACCCGGAGGACAGTTTCCGGCTGGTCTACGCCAACAAGGCTGCCTGCCGCCATTTCGGCTACCCGCGCGAGGAACTGTTGAAGATGACTCCCGCCGACCTTGATCCCAAGGAGACGCCGGAGCGGCTGCGGGAATTGTGGAACTCCCGTGCCGGCCAGCCGTTTCGGTTCGAAACGGTTCACCGCACGGCGGCGGGCGCCCTGGTGCCGGTGGAGATCGTGGAGGGAGCCATCCGCCATGGTGGGAAAACCTTGTGGCTGAGGGCCATCCGTGACCTCACCGAGCGGAAGGCGGCGGCCGCCGCTCTGCGTGAGAGCGAGCACCGCTACCGGCGGCTGGCGGAAGAAGCACCGGATCTGGTTTACCGTTACGAGTTACTGCCCTCCCGCCGCTTCAGCTACGTCAGCCCTTCGGCGGCCAGGATTGTCGGCTATACACCCGAAGAACACTATGCCGATCCCGACCTGGGCCTGAAAGTCATCCATCCGGAGGACCGCCCCCGGCTGGAGGAGATCCTCCGGAACCCGGAAGCGGCCGGGAATCCGTTTACCCTGCGCTGGATCCGCAAGGACGGGCGGATCATCCACGTCGAACAGAAAAGTGTCTTGGTGCGGGACGACCGGGATCAAGTCGTCGCCATTGAGGGCATCGCTCGGGACGTCACTGAACGATGGGAGGTTGAAGAGTCCCTACGCCGCAGCGAGGCCCGTTACCGGCAACTCTTCCTGGCCCACCCGCTCCCCATGTGGGTCTATGACCTGGAGACATTGCGCTTCCTTGCGGTCAACGACGCGGCCATCCAGCTCTACGGCTACTCCCGTGAGGAGTTTCTGTCCATGACCATCCGCGACATCCGCCCCCCGGAAGATCTCGCGCGGCTGGAGAAGACCGTGGCGCAGCTTCGCGGCCACCCTGGATACCTGCAGTCTCGGGGCTGGCGCCATCGCACCCGGGAGGGACGGGTTTTCGAGGTGGAAATCTGGTCCCATCCCATCACTTTCGGGGATCGGGAAAGCCGGCTCATCGCCGTAATCGACGTCAGCGAGCGCAACCGCCTGGAGGCGTTGTTCCTGCAGGCCCAGAAGATGGAATCCGTGGGCCGTCTGGCAGGAGGGGTTGCTCACGACTTCAACAACATGCTGGCCGTGATCCTGGGCAATGTGGAAATCGCCCTCGAGGCCGCTCCGCCGCCGGAGATCCACAGCATCCTGGAGGAGATCCAAGCTGCTGCCCGACGTTCCGCTGAGCTGACCCGCCGGCTGCTGGCCTTCGCCCGGCGGCAGACCGTCTCCCCCAAGGTGCTGGACCTCAACCAGACGGTTGAGGGGATGCTGCGGATGCTGCGCCGGCTGATCGGCGAGGACATCGATCTGGTGTGGCTGCCAGGATCCGATTTGTGGCCGGTCTTCATCGACCCTGCCCAGGTGGACCAGATCCTCGCCAACCTCTGTGTCAACGCCCGCGACGCCATCAGCGACACCGGCAAAGTGACGATCGAGACCGAAAACCGGCTGCTGGACGAGGCTTACTGCGCCGCCAATCCCGGCTTTGTGCCCGGTGCCTATGTCCAGCTCTCGGTCAGTGACGACGGATGCGGCATGACGCAGGAAACCCTCAGTCACCTCTTCGAACCGTTCTTCACCACCAAACGCCCGGGTGAGGGGACAGGCTTGGGTCTATCCACGGTTTACGGAATCGTCCGCCAGAACGAAGGGTTTGTGAATGTCTACAGCGAGCCGGGCAAGGGCACCACGGTCAAGATTTACCTGCCCCGCCACACGGGAGCTGAAGCGAAAGGGGTCGAAGAGGAGGCCGCCCCCGCGAAGGCACAAGGCGAGCTGGTGCTGCTGGTGGAGGACGAGGCAGCCATGCTCAAGGTCAGTCGCCGACTTCTGGAGAACCTGGGTTACCGGGTCCTGACCGCCGACTCTCCCGCCGAAGCGATCCGGCTGGCCGAGAAGACACCGGAGCCCGTGGATGTCCTCATCACCGACGTGGTGATGCCCGAGATGAACGGCCGGGAGCTGGCGCAACGGGTCCAGGCCCTACATCGGAACATCCGGTGTCTGTTCATGTCCGGCTACACCGCCAACGTCATCGCCCGTCAGGGGGTCCTGCAGCCCGGGGTCCATTTCCTCCAGAAACCCTTCAACCGGGCGCAGCTCGCCGCCAAGTTGCGGGAAGTGCTGGGTAGGGGGACGACACGAGAGGAGTGAGGACGAAAGGGCTATCGTAGCCCTCTCACCTCCATCCCCCGGAGTTCAAGCCCTTTGATTCCCAGCTCCCCATACAGCCGCGACGCCTCGGCAAGCAGGTTTCGGCTGCGCGGAGAACCGGGACCTTGCTGACGGGCCAGACAGAGGCCATACCATCGCCGGGCATCCGCCTGTCCCAGCCGGTGGGGAAGAGTCTCGGCCTGGGACAGCGCCGCCCGGAAATGCTCCTCCGCCTGGTGCCAGTGGCTTGCCCCGGCCGCGGCAATCCCCGCGGTGACCGCTACCAGCCCCGTCCCTTCAAAGTGCAGGTTGACGCCACTGTCCAACACCGACCGGACCCGAGGATAAAGGGCGCCGCTCAGCTCCGGACGCTCCAGTACGGAAGCACTCTCCACTGCCGCCAACAGGCGGGCGACCCGGCCCAAGGTGGCGTCACCCTGGCCTTCGGCCGCCACCACAGCACGGCACTCATCCAGAGGCTCCTGCACGACCCCGCAATAGGCGAGAAAGAGCAGGCGCTGGGCCGTGTCGAATCCCTGGGTAAAGTCACGGGGCTCCAGGTTTACCGCCTTGTCGAACCATGAAAGGGCGGCTTCCCGATTCCCCCGCCAGAATTCCACCAGACCCAACCAGGTGCACGACTCGGAAGCCCAAGGAAGTCCTGCCCGGCGGCACATCGCCAGGTCTTCCTCCGCGAACCGCCGGAACGCTTCCAGATCACCGGTGCGGACGAAGTCGACGCCACCTTTCACGCGACAGTACCACCACAGGCTGCCCAGATGGCCGATCCGACCGGCCAACTGGGCCAGCCGTGCGCCGATGACATCCGCCCCATCCAGATCGCCGGCTCCGAACAGGCCGTGAGCGGCGGCCGCCAGCGCCTCCGCAAGATCCCAGGCGTTGGAGCTGAGAAGCTCGACCGCCTGGACTGCGGTTTCCGCCTGCTCTCTGAACCTGCCACAGTAGAACGCCTGGTAGGCCCGGTGGGCGAGGATATGGCCCTTCAGTTCGGGGTCCCCCACCTGCTCCGCCGTCTCCAGGGCCTTGCCGGTGAGCGCCCACCCTTCCTCGGTTTCGCACCCCTGGCTCAGCCCGTGGCCCATCCAGGCCAGCAACCGGCACCGATAGGCCGGCGTGGTTTCATCCACCGTCCGCAGCGCCCGCCGGGAAATCTCGATCGACTCCAGAGGCCGTCCGCTCCACATGAACTGCGCAGCCAGAATGGAGGCGATCCGCCCCACCCCTTCCGCGTCCCCGGCCTGCTCGAACAGGTGAAGCGCCTGACGCCACTCCTGCTGGGCCGTCGTCCAGTCCCGCAACCCGGTGCGGGCCAGTCCGGAACGGAACAGCAACCCCGCCCGCCCGGAGGGGTCCCGAGCCAACGGCAGAGCCTGCTCAAACAGCCTGATCGCCTCCTCGAATGCGGTTCGCTCAAGTGCCTGCTCGGCCGCAAGCGTCACATAGCGAAGGCAGGTTTCCGGTTTGGCCAGCGATCCCGAACGGGTCAGGTGGTAAGCGATTTCCACCGCCGCACCGGCGTCGCTGCCGGGTGTCCCGCTCTCGATCGCCTGCGCGATCTTCAGATGGATCCGCTGGCGCCGCCATGCCGAGATCCCGTCCATCAGCGCCTGGCGCACCAGGGCATGCGAGAAGTTGCAGATGATCCCACCGGCTGACGAGGACACCGAGAGCAGCCCGGAGCGCTCCGCCTCCTCCAGGGCTTCAATCACCGCGTCGGGACCGGTTTCCGGCGCCTCCGCCAGTTCGAGAATGTCGGAACGGAAACGTCTGCCCAGCAGCGCCGCCCGCTGGAGGACCTGGACGGTCTGCGGACGCAACCTCCGAAAACGCCGTTCAAGCAGAGTCTGGATGCCCTCCGGAACATCGAGATCGGACAGGTCGAGATCGGAACGCCAGGCGCCCGAGTCATCTGTGAGCCGGTGCTCCGCAGTGAGCAGCCGGAACACTTCCTCCACGAAGAACGGGTTGCCCTCGGTGACCGCATAGACCGCACCCACCACCGCCTCCGGGATCCCCGCTGGCGCGTACTCCCGCAGCAGTTCCGCCACGTCGGCGCGCTCCAACGGCGTCAGGCGGATCCGGTCCGCGTGGCGCCTGCGGATCAGCTCGTCCAACCCGGACTGGGCCCCCGGCTCGATGGACGCCGGCCGCATCGTGCCGAGAACCAGTATCGGCAACTCCCGGAGCCGCGACGCCAAATGCTCAAGGAAGCGCAGGCTCAGGTCGTCGGCCCAGTGGAGATCTTCGATCCCGATGACAAGGGGGCCCTGGACGGCAACCCGTTCCAGGAATTCCTGCAGCGAGCTGAACAGAACGAACCGCTCCTGTTCGGGCGGAACTTTCAGGGGCTTCTGACCCTCCGGCAACAGCCGCCGGATCCGGGGACTCAACCGCCCCAGTTCCGGGCCCGCCGGGCCGAGCATCGCCCGTAACAGGTCCTCCGACAGAGTGCCGGCAAGCTGCTCGAGCACCTCCACAAAAGGTAAGAACGGAAGCGAACCCTCCGCCTCCGAACACCGACCGTGTAGCGCCCCCCAGCCCGCGCCGCGGGCGCGGTCCAGAGTCCACTCCAGCAAACGGGTCTTGCCGAGACCCGGATCCCCTTCCACCAGGAGACAGCAGCCCCGACTCCGGCGCACCCCGGCCAGACGGTCTTCAAGCAGAGCCAGTTCGCGCTCCCGTCCCACCAACCGGCTCTCACCCGGCTGGGGTACGACAGCCAGACGGTTGAGCCCGGACGTCAGGGACAGGCTACCGCGTCCGGAGTGACGATCCACGGTCCCGGACAGCTCCTCGGGAGCCGACAGCAACGCCTCCAGCATCTCCTCAGCAGAGCCGAAGCGGCATCCAGGATCCTTCTGGAGCGCCTTCTGGATGACGTGATCAAGCCGGATCGGTAATCCAGGCCGGTGACGTGACGGTGGTGGGAGCTCCTCCCTCAGGATGATCGCAATGGTCAGGGCGGGAGTCTCGGCCCGGGTCGGCAGGACCCCCGACGCCAGTTCGTACAGCGTCAGCCCCAGCGAGTAGAGGTCGGTGCGGGCATCCACGGGTTCCCCGCGAAGCTGCTCGGGGGCCATGTAGGGCACCGTGCCGAAAACGCCCCCCGGAACCGTCAGCAGGGTCCGCTCGGCGTCGGTACTCGCACCGGGCGCGGACCGGGCCAGGCCAAAGTCCAGAATCTTGGTACGTCCATCGCGTGTGAGAAAGAGGTTCTCGGGTTTCAGATCACGGTGGACCACGCCGGCGCGGTGTGCGGCCGACAGGGCATCCAGCACACCGGCAGCCAACTCCACCACCTCCTCACACGGCAATGGGCCCTCCGCCAGCCTTTGGCGCAGCGAGCAGCCTTCAAGTCGCTCCATGACGATATAAGGGCGTCCCTCGTGCTCCCCAACATCGTGAACCGTGCAGATTCCCGGGTGGTTCAATGCGGATGCGGTCCGCGCTTCCAGCAGAAAACGGTCCCGAGCCGCACCATCGGCGGCCGACTGCGACGGCAGGAACTTGATGGCGACCCGCCGCCCTAGGCGTTGATCCACGGCTTCGTAGACCACCCCCATGCCGCCCGCCCCAAGCTGGCCCAGGACGTGGTAGTGTCCGACGCTTTCGCCCACCATGGCCAATCCCGGGGCCCTCCTCGGCCCCAGTGCCCCGAGCCCTGCTCGAAACAGGGGCGGTCCGGAAACAGGCAAGTCTCAGGGAAATTTAACTCATCGTATCAAATCCGGATCTTGATTTGGCTGTTCAAGTCAGGTTAGGGTTCCTGCCATCGTGTCGAGCACATGGGTCCGTCTGCTGGTGGGGGCGGCGCTGTGGGCCCTGATTTCCTGCCGGGCCGGGGGGCCGGGAACGGAGGCGTTTGAACGCCCCGTCTCCAGTCTCCTGTCCTGAGTTCGCCAGGCGGATCTGCGTCAGAACGCTCCCGGCGGCGACTCTCTCCAGATTCTGGGCGGTTCACTGGGTTCGGCAGGCGCCGAGGACCCGAGCCTGGCACCGCCCGAAACCCCGAACATGTCCCCGGAATCTACAATCGCTGCGACCGCTGGTGGGAGCGCTGCCCGGCCCAGTCGAAATGCCTCGTCTTCGCCATGGAACAGGAAACAGCCGCCTCGGTCGGAGCCGACGAGGACGACGCGAGCAACTTCCTGGGCGTCGTCAACAAGAGTCTGGACCTGGCCCACGAACTCCTGATCGAAGCCATGCGGGAAGAGGGCCTCGACGCGGAGGAAGGGTTGGCCGAGACCGAACCCGATCCCATCGAGGACCGGCGCGAACAGCTCCCTTCTCACCCGCTGGTCGAGCAGGCCGAAGAGTACGTCCGCCCGGTCGGTCGAACAGAAACTCGACTTGGGACTGCTTCCCGAGCGGGGCCTGACCATGGAGGATCTGGACGCCTGCCGTGACGCTCTGGAGACGCTTCTGAACTACCGCTACCTGATCTGCGCCAAACTCTATCGGGCCGTCTCGGCCCGGACCGACGCGGAAGCCGAGCGCGACCGTTCGCGCGATGCTCGTCTTGTCCGCAATGCAGGGCGGGACGCGGCCGGCACTGAACCGACCGATGAAATGGCGAAACCCCGCACCCTTCAATCGCCCGAACGGACACCACGTCCGCACGGCAGGGGATCAGCTGACGAGCGCACCGACATAGCACGCCCTCGGTGTGTGGAGGCGACACCGGGTTCAAAGAGATCCGCCTCTGCGGACCTGATGCCGAGGCCGGACACCTTCGAGTCGCATGACGAGACACCGGATCCGGACGGCTCAGCGGCCACTCCGGACGACCCGGCCGACTCGGCGGCCAAAGGCTTCCTGCTTGACGCCTGCCAATCGGCCGACGTCGCCCGCAAAGCGATCCACCGCTCGATCGACGCTTACCCTGCGCAACAGGCTCTCAACCAACTCGGCCGGCATCCTCGAGGTGCTCGTCCGCATCGACCGTCTCCGCCGCAAGGTGGAGGAAAACTGGTGACACGCTCCAGGGCGGATTCTCCTCCAGAACGCCCAATGGCTCCAGCTGATCGGCCGGCGCAGGCCTGAGGCCGTGGAGTAACACAGTCGACGGGTCCGGCGGGGCGAGTCAGTAAGGGAGCACTTGTAGCTCGGTACCGGCGAGGATCACCACCCGCTGGTCCGCCTGCAGGTCAATGGCTCCCTGGAGGACGCGTCCGTCGGAGAGACGAAGCCGGAGTTCCAAGGCTCCTGCGGGAAGGCCCCTGATCTCAAACGCCCCGGTCGAGCCGTCCAACGAAACCTCCTGCAGTGACCCGGCGGCTCCGGGCCTGAAGACGGCAAGACTCCCTTGGGACAGAGGCAGACCCTTCGCGTCGTTGGCAACCCCGCTCAGAGTCAGGCCGCCTTCCAAAACGATCATCAAAGTGTCCCTCGCCGGAACCTGAAGAACCGACTCAAAGGTCTGAAAATCCGCGTGGCTGACGACCAGCCTGTACGGCCCTGCCGCCAGGTACCTCAGGGCGAAGTTTCCCTCGGCATCGCTCAATGCGCCGGAGCCGCCTCCGGAGTCGGGGATCGCCGAAATCCTCGCTCGGGCGATCCCTTCGCCCGAGGCGGAAACAACCCTGCCGAAGACCATCTCCTCACGGAGCAAGGAAAAGTCGAGTCGGTGGGACTCGCCTGGCCGAAGCTCGACTGATCGCTGGGATCGGGGGTCGCCGGGACTTGAGCCCTCGGCACTGCAGACCAGGGTATAGGATCCAGGGGTGACGCGTGGGAAGCGGTAGAGTCCCCGCTCGTCGGCAGCCACACCTGCAAGGTCGATAAAGGGGTCGTTCTGGACCAGTGCAACTTCGGCCTTGGGGAACGGCGCGCCCTCATCGTCGGTGACAACCCCCCACACTGAGGAGATGTTCTCTTCAGTTGAGGCCATCCGCAGGCGAAGTAGCAGCAACTCGCCGGTCGGCAGTTCCACGGTTGCCGGCTCGGAGGGCCTGCCGGCGACATGGCTGGCTTCAACCGTGTAGATTCTTGGGCTTGAGAACCCTAAAAACTCGAAGTAGCCGCCCGGGCCCGAGCGTTTGATCTTCCACTGGTTCCTGGGCCAATCCGGCTGCCTCAACCAAATCTTCGCGCCCGCAACCGGCCGGTCGGAGAGATCGATCACCTTTCCCGACAGGCGAAGTTCCCGCTTGAGGCGTATCGTCAGCACGGACCCCTTTCCGACCGACAGGCGTCGGCCTTTGTAGGGGATATACCCTTTTCCCGCCACGAACAGATCAAAAGTGGCGTCTTCGGGCAAAGAGAACCCAAACCTTCCCTCGCGATCGGCTTCAAACTCGGCCTCGTGCCCACCGGAGTGCCGAACCTTCAGCGTCGCACCAGCGAGGGGTGTTCCGTCTCCAAGGTCGGTTACGGTTCCGCGGATGACGCCGTGGCCGCCGTTCCCAGCGGGAGTGCTCGACAGCCTCCTGGCGGAAGCGGCGTCCCAGATCGACGACTGTCCTTCCGCGTCGATCTCGGGCTTGGGGCTCGCAGTCTTCGCCTCGGGACCGGATGGAACCCGAGTCGCCTCCCAAAGCGGGGTCGGGGCGGGGGTCAGGGAAGGGGGTGCCGTCGAAGAATTCCTCGGGCCCGCCAGCTCGAAGCCTCTCGGCTCGGGTCCGAAAATCAGATAAGCCCCCAGTGCAGTCAGAAAGAGGGCGATCCCCGTCAGACCCCAGCGCCAGAATAGTGTTCGTTTGGAACTCATATTCGTCCTCCTCCCCGCTCACGAGGGTCCCCGGCGGGTCGGAGCCTTCAATTCATGAGTCGAACCAGTTCCACCATTAGTTCAGGAGAATGAGTCATCCCCACAATCCTACCTTCCCCATTCACAACGACGAAGGTTGGAGTAGCGCTAACAGCGAAGGCCCGAACCGTCTGTGAGGTTCCACCGTCACCGCCCCCCGTGTGAATCATTCCTTGTCCCCGGCCCCTCATGACAGCCTCCAACTCGGGAAGATCAACGCCAACCACGACCGAGATGACCACCGGACCCCTGAGAGGCTCCATCTCCAGCGCCTGCAACGCCCTGGTGGAGTGGCCACTTCGGGGAGACCAGAAGAACAGTACATGTGGCGTTCCTCTAAGATCAGTCGATAATAGCCTCTCTCCCGACACAGTAAGTGCCTCAAAGACCGGTTCAGGGGCTCCGGGCCGCAAATGTTCCAAGACATACCTGGTCTTCCTTTGCAGCTCTGTCAAATGGGCTGGAAGATGATCAGGTTCAATCCTCTCGAACCACCGAGACGCCAAGTCCCAGTCTCCCGACTCAATTAGGAGTCGGGCAAGCGAGAGTGCTATGGACTGCCTGTGCTGCAACCCTATCGATGAAATCCTATACTCGAGGACTTGGAAAAAATGGTCGCTCAAACCAGCCTTTCCACAGGCCACAAACGACTTGTCGATCGAATCCAATAGGGCAATCTCACCGACCTCGTTAGACAAGCTTCTCCGGCACACTTCCTCGTGTCTGCCCAACCTGTAGAGCATCGTTAGCGCGTTTCCCAACAATCGAGCCCCGTCACGACTCTCAGAACCAGCCGAGATTCCCAGTTCCCAGAACTCGGACCAATAAAGAAGCTGGGGATCTGGACCGACAGGGTTCTCCGAGAAATCCCGCGTTGCCTGCATGAATCTCAGAGTTACATCGCGATGTAAGGTCCACTGTTCATAAAGCCTCTGGGCCCCGAAGAACACTATCAGCACCAGACATATATTAACCGTGATTATCAAGGAGAAACGAGATTGTCCTTTACAGTCCAGTGACATAGGGTCTGTGACGGTTTCTACCGACGGCTATCTTCCGCAAGCGTTATCAGATGTTAGTGCTCCTCACAGTCTACTATCGGATCATAGTTGAGACAGTGTCCGTCGTCTGTACAGATGCAGGTATACGGGCCCGACTCTAGGCACGTCTCGCCTCCTGGTCCAGTGGCTGATCGAGAGTTCTCATTACAACTTACTATGGTAACCGCATGTACAGAATCACTTGTCTTCAGCACGGTCCAACAGCGAAAACGTTTTCGCCGCTTACGTTGCTGTGATTCGCGGAGGGCTACGACTCCAGGACCGGCAGGGTGGGATGAGTAGACCACCACGCACACACTCAAAGGCCTTTCCAGCCTGGCCGGAAAGACCCGTGTCGTCTACGTGACTAACACGGCCAACACAGAGAGGGGAGAGAGAGAGAGAGAGAGAGAGAATACCCGGCCGCTGGAGTTCCACAGTCACACTCCTTGGCCTCGGGCGAAGTCTGTCGGCGCGCTCCCGATGCTCCTGACGGATTTCGGAAGCAATCATAAGCCAAGGTTGTATGGAGACGTCAAGGGAAAAGTCTAACCTCAGGGCTTCAATCACCGCGTCGGGACCGGTTTCCGGCGCCTCTGCCAGCTCGAGGATGTCGGAACGGAAACCTCCGCCCAGCAGCGCCGCCCGTCGTACCAAATCCGGATCTTGATTTAGCTCCTCAGTCAGGTTAGGGTTCCTGCCATCGTGTCGAGCACATGGGTCCGTCTGCTGGTGGGGGCGGCGTTGTGGGCCCTGATTTCCTGCCGGGCCGGGGGGCCGGGAACGGAGGCGTTTGACCGCACCGTCTCCAGTCTCCTGTCCTGGGTTCGCCAGGCGGATCTGCGCCAGAGCCCTCCCGGCGGCGACTCTCTCCAGATTCTGGGCGGGGCGCTGGGTTCGGCAGGCGCCGAGGACCTGAGCCTGGCCCTGGAGCGCCAGATCGAGGCTGCGGGCCGATGGACTTTCCCCGACCGGGCGGTAATCCTCCTCTCCCCCTGGCTCACACCCCAGGCGCTGGTCCGGCTTTTCGGCGACCGCGACCTGGTGCTGGAAGCAGCCCGTCTGGCCAGAACCGGCGAAAAGGGACCGGTCGCCGTGGAACTCGAGCGCCGGTTGACGACTGAACTGCTCAGCCGTCTCCTCGGCACCCGCGGCAGCGCCCGAGTCAAGTCGGTGGCCCACTGGCTGACCGCCGCAACCAGTTACGACGACCTCGTGTTGGCGCCGGAACCCGTTGCCGAAGCGTGCCGTCTTTTCCTGGAAGCGGCTGCACGGACAGCCGTGCATGAGGGGGATGCCGCGCTGCAGCGACTTCAGGCGGCCCGCCTGCAGGAACCCATGAATCACTACCTGCATGTCGACGGCCTGTACTTCCAGTCGGTGGGCTCAACGCGGCTGAATGGGCCCGGAGACCCTGCAGTGCTGCTGGAGAAAGCGGAAAAAGCACTCATGGAGACCGAGTGGGACCGATGGTGGGCTCGCAGCCGAAGCGGACCTCCCAGCATTCGACCGGAGGGGGGAGTGGAGTTCGATTTCTGGCCGCTGGTCATCGACGGCAAGGGTCCGACCAAAGTCCGGATCGTGTTGGGCAGTCCCCAGACCGACCCGGAAAGCCGCGGCCGCCTGCGGCGCATTCCGGTGCAACTGGTGGACAACGGGACCTGTCAGCTTGCGGGGACGGCCCACTGGCTGCTGGAGCTGCCCGAGCCGGGATCGGGGGCCGGACTCGGCATCCACTCGGTGTTTGACCGCGTATACCCGGCGGCCAACTACCGCCACGACTGGGCTGGAGTGGAACGCCTGAGCTGGGGGCAAATGAATCTGGACCGCGTTTTCGGCCGGATGCACGTCTGGGTCGAGGACGATGCCGGGCCGTTCCCCGTGGTCGAACGCGTGGACCAGGAACTCAGGGGATTGCTGGCAGGCGTGCTGAATCTTCCTGAGGGTGAAGGCAAGTCCGGCCTGCCTGGTCTGGCTGAATGGGTCGCCCGGCAATGAAATGAATTTGGGCGCTTCCGGTCAGGCTGGATCCCGCCGGTTCAGCTCGGCACCGCCGTACCGCTATAATCTTGAGCGCGTATGACTCCACAAAACCGGTTTCCGGAGATCGGAGTCGCGGCCCGGTGGCTTCGCTGGTCCTCGCTGCTGCTGATCCCCCTGTATCCCCTGGTGGTGGCCGCCACTTACGCCGCCTTCCTTTACGCACCGACGGAACGGCAAATGGGGGAGGTCCAGCGGATTTTCTACTTTCATGTCGGCGCGGCGTTCAACGCTTTCCTGGCGTTTTTCATCGTGTTCGTCGCCGGCATCTGCTATCTGATGACCCGCAAGGTCTTCTGGGACCAGCTCGCGGCGGCCTCGGTGGAGGTGGGCGTCGTGTTCACCACCATCGTTCTGACCACCGGCCCCATCTGGGCCAAACCGGTCTGGAACACCTGGTTCCCATGGGGGGATCCCCGGGTCATGACCACCCTGGTCCTCTGGCTGATTTACATTGCTTATCTGATCCTGCGTTCGAGCCTCCCTGAAGGTGAACGGAAATACAAGTTCTGCGCTGTCTTCGGCATCATCGGCTTCATCGATGTGCCGATCGTCTGGATGTCCATCCGCTGGTGGCGGACCATCCACCCGGTGGTCATCACTTCCGAAGGCGCCAACCTGGAACCGGAGATGCTGCAGGCGCTGCTGGTCGCCGTTGCGGCCTGTTTCGTGGCGATGGCGGTGCTGGTCCTGCTGCGCGCCACCGTCCGACTCAACCGGATGACGGTGGAGAGACTCGAACAGGAGTTACTCGACAGAAAGAGAGTCGCCCTGTGAACTGGTATCTGTTCGCCGGCTACGCGGTGTTCTGGACCCTGGTCTTTCTGTACATCGTTTACCTTCACCGCCGCCAGCAGGAGCTGCTCCGCTCGGTCCGCGAACTGGAAGGGGCGCTCAGGGAGGATTCACGGTCTGGTGGCAGCCAGTAGGGAGCACCGGAAGCCTCTCTCCCCCTGCATCCTGGCCCGCACGGCAGGGGGCCGCCCAGCCTCTCGCCTGGGCGCATCCAGCCTGCTCGTCCTGGCGCTGCTGGGTGGCTTGTGGGCGGCGACTCCGGCCCTGCCGTCCCGCCAGTCCGACGACGAGGCACCCCGTTTCATCAGTTTCACCGTCAAGGACCGGCACGGAATCTATGTTCGGGACTTGCGCCGGGAGGAAGTCGCCCTGGAACTTGACGGCAAGCCCGTGGAGATCAAATACCTGGGAGGTAAAGACGTTCAGACCTCGGCTGTGATCCTGCTGGAAAACAGCCCCCGAACGGCCAAACAGCCGGTGTCCATCCCCCAGTGGGGCCAGATCAACCCCATCGACCGGATCCGTTACCTCCTGCTGGATGATTTCTTTCCGCCGATCACCGCCAACGGGGAGGTGCTGCTGGCCCAGCTTTACATGGACTTTGAAATCCTGAAGGATTTTACCGGCGACGATTCCGGCCTGGTGACGGCGCTTCAGGACATGCAACTCAACTTCGCCGGCGTCGTGTTCAACAACATCCAGATCGGAAGGGCGCTGGGCCGGGCCGTCAACCTGCTGGAGCGGAGGCCGTCGCGGCGGAAATTCCTGGTGGCGTTCACGGCGGCCATCGACCGTGACTCCTACCAGAATCTCGAGGAGTACCAGGAGATGTTCCGCCGCTCGGACATCGACCTGTATACGGTGGCGTTCGCCCCCCGTTTCGCCACCGGCACCACCCACACCTTCGAGGAGAAGATGACCGGTCAGTACTACCGGACGCTGGCCGGCGAAACCGGAGGACGGGCCTACCTGGTGGGCGAATACGCCTACCTGGACGAGCTGTTCACCGACCTGAAAGGCCGCATCTCCAACGCTTACACAGCCGGTTTCTACCCCCCGGCCGGGGGACCGGAATTCGAGGTGACAATCCGGGTGGCACGGGAGCGGTGCACCGTCACCCACCGCAAGCGGCTGGTGGCCCGGTAACCGCGGGCCGCCCGACACCGGAAGAATCACACCGTCACGCCGTCAGCTCCTCGCGAACCCGTTCCAGCAGCGCCTTGGTGGCCCGAATTCCGTCGGGCTCGCTCAGGCGGGTCCCCTCATACTCAATCCCCACATAGCCGTGATAGCCGGCATCGATGACGATCTTCATCATCCGCCGAAAGTCGGTGGAGGTCTCGTTGCCCTGGTCATCGAAGTCGTGGCTCTTGGCGCTGACGGCCTTGGCATAGGGCATCAGCTCAGTGACTCCCTGGTATCGGTCGTATTCCTGTCCGGGCCCGATGGTGAAATTGGCGAAGTCCGGCAAAGTCCCGGCCCGGGGGTGGTCCACCATCCGGATCAGTTCCGCCAGCCAGCCGCCGTGGCTGGACCAGCCGCCATGGTTTTCCACCAGCACGTTGATCTCCCGGCTGTCGGCGAACTCGCACAGCCGCCGCAGGCCGTCGGCCGCCAGCTTCTGCTGCTCTTCACTGGATAAGGAAGGATCGCTGGCGGCGTTGACCCGGATCGAGTGACAGCCCAGGAAACGGGCGGCTTCCACCCACTTGTAATGCCGTTCCACGGTGGCGATCCTCTCCGCCTCCTCGGGAGCCCCCAGCTCGCCTTCCGCGTCGCACATGATCAGTACACTGCGCACGCCCTCTCCGTCGGCCCGGCGCTTCAGCTCCGCCAGATAGTCCTGGTCTTCCGCCCGGTTGAAGTAGAAGGTGTTGACGTACTCCACGGCATCGATCCCGAAATCGCGGCGGGCGATCACCGGGAAATCCAGGGGATCCATGGAGCCCGCCAGGACTTTCGAGTAGTCGGTTCGCAGGGCCTGTTCGAAGTTCTCCCAGCCGATGGTCTCTCCCGGATCTCCCCCGAACAGGGTTCGATGGAACGACCACTGGGCCAGCGAGATCCTGAACAGGGGTTCGGAGGAGCCGGCCGGCGCCAGCGGCTCATGAACGGTGCAGGCGGCAGTCAAACCGGCTCCAAACATGCCGGTCCGGGCAAGAAAGCGGCGTCTGGTAAGGCTGTTCATGGGCAGAGTCTACCGATCCGGCGGGAAGATTTCACCACCTCGCTGCGAAACCCCCGGATCTCCCTGGATCCGCCTGATCCGCCTGATCCGCGCGATCCGCGTGATCCGAGTGATCCGCGTGATCCGCGTGATCCGAGTGATCCGAGTGATCTGAGCCTCACGGAATCACCGGATTTCCGAATAGGCTGCCGCTCGCAGAAAGGATGCCGAAATCGATGACACCGTGTCCGCCCAGCGGGCATCGTCCCGGATCCGCAGCCAGTCCGGGTGCACACGGAACTTGTCCCAGGCCTGCTCCCGGTCGGCCGGATCGGCAAACGCCAGCATGTAGGTCAGATGCGGCAGCCGGGTGCCGATCACCGCCTCACCGAAGAACACCGGGTGCATACCACAGTCCCGGAAGATCTTGATCTCTTCCAGGTTGAACATTTCGATCTTGGCGGCGGACCGGAAGCTGTCGCCGGACTCATAACAGCGCAACTCGAAGTAATGCCCCTGGGGAGAAGCCGGCGGAACTTCCACCCGGGGATGAGCCGCGAAGGCCCTGAAAAGCTGGGAATGGTAACGCAGGTACGGTATCCCGCCCATCTCGTACTTCTTCCACTCCTGGACCCAGCCCTGTCCCAGTGCAGTGAGCTCCGTGTTGGCCTTCACGCCGGCAAGGGAGTTGTGCTGCATCAGGACCAGCACAGCCGGAGTGGGTTGACCCAAAGCCACATTGAAGACGCCCACCGGACCACCCAACATGGGACGGACCGCCGGCAGCCAAGTCTTCTCGAGAAAACCGTGCAGCTTGTCTACCGCCAAATCGTTCCGCAGCTCGTAGGTGCGAAGCTCGTAGTAAGCGGGTGTCGAATTCTCCGGGACGAACGCCGCGGACCATCCGCCGGCAACAGCCAAGCCAAAACTGTGAAATTCACGTCGGTTCATCGTCATGACGGAAAGAGTACCCTTTCCCGGAACCGGCGGAAAGTGGACTCCCTCCTGATCCTCTCAACTCTCAGATTCAGACGCTGGAACCTTCCTTCGCTCCACCCGCAGCCCATCCCAGGGGAATCACCAGCACCGGACGGTCGGACTGCTCGAGTATCAGCCGCGTAATGTCCGTGTCCCGCAGCAGACCGCCACGCGGCAGGTGGCTGCCGATCACCAGCAGGTCCGCCCCCGACTCCCGCGCCTCGGCGACGACCTCCGCCGCCACATCCTGTCCGGTTCGCAGCCGGAGTTCCCCTTCCAGGTCCAACGCCCGCAAAGTGCTCAACGCCCGATCGAGATGGGACCGCTCGGGGTCTCCCAGTTCCTGGCCAGGAGGGACCACATGGACCACATCTGCCGGTACCGACAGCCGCCGGGCCAAGCGTCCGCCATCGCGGACGTCTTTCTTTCCCGGCTCGCCCGCCCCGGTGGCGATCAGCATCCGCTGCACCCGTGCCGTGCTCTCTTTCAAAACCAGCAGCGGCAGGCTCCCCTCCTGCAGCAGGCGGTCCACCACTTCCGGTAGCGCTCCCCGCCCGGTCTGATGGCTGCAGTCGACCACCACCATGTCATAGAGGCTCTCCTCCAGCTCGGCGGCCACTGCCGCTTCGAATTCCCCGTGGCGGATCCGATTCTCGATGCGGTGGCGCGCTGCGGCCGGTTCCTCCCGCGCCCGTACCGCCGCCGGAGCGGCCGGCTCCGGCAGCACCGACAGAACCATGGCCGAACCGTCCAAAACCTCCACCATCCAGCTCACCAGGGCAGGGGTTTTGAGATCTCCCGCCTGGGACCCGATGACCAGCTGGCGCAGCGGCGGCGCCTTCATCAAGTGGTAGCCGCGGAAAATCACGAACGCCTGCTTGCCCGGCAGCGGCTCGGAGCCGGGAACCACAGCCTCCACCAGGAAGGAACGCTCTCCAAACGGCGGCGGAGGGGCGACCTGGCGGGTTCCCGTCAGGTGCGGCAGCCGCAGGCGGATGCGCCGCAACGAACCGGCAAAACTCTCTTCGGCCACCTGACCCTGTCCTGCCAAAATCTCACCCGGGCCCACCTGGGGCTCGGAACGCAACCGAACCTGTTCCGGCCGGATCAGCAACTGGACCCGCGCGTTCTCCTCCAGTGGAGCGTCCCCGGGCAGAGGGAAAGCCAGGTGTCCGAAACAGGCCTTCCCCCCCCGGACCCGTCCCACCACCACCACCCCCCCTCCCAGGAAGGTGGCCACAAACGGCGACTGGGGCCGGTAGTACAGCTCCTCCGGCCGACCCACCTCCAGCAGCCGCCCTCGCTCCAGCACTCCAATGCGGTCCGCCAGCTCGAAGGCCTCCTCCTGATCGTGGGTCACCAGGATCGTGGTGACCCCCAACTCCTGCTGGATCAGTCGGAGGCTGCCGCGAAGCTGGGTCCGGATCTTCACGTCCAGGGCGCCGAAGGGCTCGTCAAGCAGCAGGACCTTCGGTTCATAGACCAGGGCGCGGGCCAATGCCACGCGCTGCTGTTGCCCGCCGGACAGTTGGCCGGGAAACCGGTCGCCCAGCCCGGCCAGTCCTACCAAGTCCAGGATCCGGCGGCAGCGGCGGGCGCGTTCCGCGGCCGACACCCGCCGCAGTTTCAGCCCGAACTCGATGTTCTGCTGAACCGTCATGTGGCGGAAAATCGAGTAATTCTGGAACACCATCCCGATGTTCCGCTCCTGGGAAGGGAGGTGGGTGACGTCACGGCCGTGCAGGACGACGCGTCCCTGATCGGCGTCGGTGAGACCGGCGATCATGCGCAGAATCGTGCTCTTTCCGCTGCCGCTGGCCCCCAGCAGGACGAAGAGCTCGCCGTCACGAATCTCCAGATTAAGATCGTCGACGATCAGGTGGTTCCCATACCTCTTGGTCAAATGCTCGAGCTCGATCGACATGTCCAACCAGTCGGACCGCTGCGGCGGATCGGAGCCGCCTCAAAGCTGGCGGGTGAGGAGTCGGTCCGGAACTCACCCCTGCCTGCGCCTTACATACTCCACCAGCGTCAAGATCACGAAAGAAATTCCCGCCAGGACCAGGGCCGTCACGTACGCCCCCACGTAATTCCGGTCGTCCAGGGACCTGAAAATATACAGGGTCGAGGTCTCGGTCATCCCGCTGACTCCGCCGCTGACCACCAGCACGGCGCCGAATTCCCCCAGAGTCCGCGCCAGGGTGAGGCTCACTCCGTAAAACAGACCCCACCGGATCGCCGGGAACGTCACTGCCCAGAAGGCCTGCCAGGGTGTAGCCCCCATGGTATATGCCGCCTGTTCCGGCTGGATTCCCACCTGGTTGAGGACGGGCATCAGCTCCCTGACCACGAAAGGCAGCGAGACAAAGATTGTCGCCAGCAGCATCCCGGACAGGGAGAACACGAGTTTCAGTCCCAGCCAGTCCGACAGCGGCGTCAGCCAGCCGTTGCGGCCGAACAGCAGGATCAGCATCAGGCCGGCCACCACCGGCGACACTGCAAACGGGAGATCCACCAGCCCGTTCAACAGGCTGCGCCCGGGGAAGCGGTCGCGCACCAGGACCAGCGCCACCACCAGGCCGCAGACCGTATTGACGGCAGTCGCCGCCAGGCCCAGAGCCAGCGTCAGTTGCAGGGCGGCCACCGCGTCCGGATGGGTCAACTCCCGCCACAACCGGCCCAGTCCATCGCCAAAGGCTCCGGCGACCAGGGCCACCAGAGGGCCCGCCAGTAACAGCCCGGCATAGGCCCACACACCTCCCACCATCAACCATTCCCCAGTCGCCATCCGCCGCCGGCCGGCGGCAGGAGCGGGAGGATGGGACTCAGGCGGACGCAATCCGCGCCTCCTTCCGCCGTTGCAGCCAGTCCACCACCAGGATCAGGCTGAAGGAAATCGCCAGGAGGAGGATGGAGACTGCCGCTGCCGCCTGCCGTTGGTCCGACTCGATGAGTCCGTAGACGTGTACCGGCGCCGTGAGCGTCCGGCCGGGGATGTTTCCGGCCACGATCACCACCGATCCGAATTCCCCGACGGCACGGGCAAAGGTAAGCAGCGAGCCGGTGATGACCGCAGGCAGAATCGCCGGCAGCACCACCCGGCGGAAAGTGGTCAGCCGGGAAGCCCCCAGTGTCCAGGCCGCTTCCTCCTGGTCGCGCTCCAGTTCCATCAGGCCCGGCTGCACCGAGCGAACCACAAAGGGATAGGTCACCAGCGACAATGCCAGCACGATACCAGGCCGCGCAAAAATCACCTGGATCCCCATGGACTCCAGCCAGGTTCCAGCAATCCCTTGCGGGCCGTACAGCACCACCAGCATCAGACCGGTCACCAGCGTGGGAATGGCAAAGGGCAGGTCCACCAGCCCGTTGAGCAGGCGCCGTCCGGGGAACTCACAACGAACCAGCACCCAGGCGGTGAGCGTCCCCATGACCGTGTTGACGGCAGTGGTGACCGCCGCCAGGATCAGGGTCAGGCGGATGGCAGACGCCGCCACCGGGCTGGCCAACGCCGAAACCAGGGCAACCGGGCCCAGCTCCATACCGGTGGCCAGTACTGCCGCCAGCGGCAGAAGGATCATGAACGCCAGGTAAAGGACCGCGGTCCAGCGCAATCCCAATCGGCCCCAGGGCAGGGCGGCGGGCCCAACGCTTCTCCGGACATCACTCATCGGCGGGTCTGCAGCTCCTGCACCAGCCGGGTGTAACGCCCGTCCGGACCGAAAAGCTCCGGCACCACTGCCGACCAGCCGCCCAGGTACTCGATCGTCCACAAGTCCTCAACCGGGGGGAACCGGCCTGCCGGAGCCTCCTCTGCGCGCCCCGATGCCGGCCGCAGTCCATAATGGGCAAAGGCGTCCTGAGCCTCCTCCGACCACAGGAACTCGATGAAGGCTTCGGCCGCCTCCCTCACGCCGTGGCGATCCACATAGGCGTCGATCAGGGCGACGGGGTTCTGGATCAACAGGGTGGACCGCGGGATCACATAGTCCAGGTCCTCTCCCGCCAGGCGGGCAACCTGGACTTCGTTCTCATAGGTGATGGCCACGTCTCCAACGCCGCGCTCGAAGTTGGTGATCGACTCCCGGGCCCCTTTGTCCATGATCGACACGTTGCGGAAAACGCTCACCAGGAACTGCGTCGCCGCCTCTGGGTCACCTCCGGGGACGCCCGAAACCTTGCCCCGCAGAGCCGCCCCATAGAGCGCGGCGACGTTCCACATCGCTCCACCCGAGGTCCGGGGATCCGGAGTCAGCACTCTCAGGCCGGGACGGGCCAGATCCGCCCAATCCCGGATGTCCAGAGGATTACCTTCGCGCACCGCCATCACCACCACCGACGTGGTGACCATTCCCCCGTACGGACGCCCCTTCCAGTCGTGGGTGATCAGCCCGGCTTCCACGATCCGCTGGATGTCTGCCTTCAGCGACAGCGCCGCAATATCCGCCTCAAAACCGCCCACGATGGCCCGGGACTGGGCCCCGCTGCCCAAATAGGATTCCCGGAACTCGATCCGGCGGCCGGTCCGTTCCTGCCAGCGGCGCTGAAAGGCAGGCAGAATCATCTTTCCGTAAGCCTCCCGGGGGGTCGTGTAAGCGGCCAGCACCAGGATTTCGTCGGGCTTCTCGCCGGAGCCGCAACCCGCCGGAAACAGGGCGGCGAGGCAGCCCAAAGCCAGCCCCGCCGACACCAGCCGCCAGCCTCTCGCCCGCCCCGGGCTCCCGGACACGCACGTCCCCTTCACCGCAGGTCCCATGTCTGTCTCCGCCGATTCCGTTCCGACTACTGCTTGATTACGGTCCCGTCGCGCCGCCGGATCACGCCCCAGCCGCCGTTGTACCGCTGGCGTTCGCCGGTCTCGAAGGAGCCGAAAGGATAGCGGGCGGCCGCCGTCTCATCCACTTCGATGCCCCATCCCGGCTTCTCCACCGGGTACATGTACCCTTCGCGAATCTCCGGGCAGCCGGCGAAGACTTCGCGGACCGGATCGGGGAACCGATAGCCCTCCTGGATTCCGAAATTATGACACGCCAGATCGAGGGCCAGGTTGGCGGCATGACCCACCGGCGAAACGTCGCCGGGCCCGTGCCACGCCGTCCGGACCCCGAACATCTCGGCGACCGCCGCGATCTTGCGACAGGGGGTAAGCCCGCCGGCTTGGGAAAGGTGTACCCGGATGAAATCGATCAGCCGCTCGGTGATCAGGGGGGTCCACTCGTGGGGGCTGTTGAACAGTTCGCCCATGGCCAGCGGCACCGGCGACTGCTGGCGGAGGATGCGGAACCAGCCGATGTCTTCGGGCGAAAAAGGATCCTCCAGGAAGAAGAGCCGGAACCGCTCCAGATCCCTGGCAAACTGAAGCGCTGACACCGGGGGGATCCGCTCGTGCACGTCGTGCAGGAGCTCCACCTCCTCTCCCAGCTCGGCGCGGCATCGTTCCAGCAGTTGCAGGGTGCGACGCATGTATGCCGCCGGTTCGAACACCGGCTCATCGTGCAGACTTTTCACCCGCACTCCTGCCTGACCCGCGCCGTAGCCGGCCATGCCCGGTACCCCCACCTGCACCCGGACGTGTCGAAAACCCTCCTCCATCAGTCTCCGCGCCTGTTCGACCACCTCCTCTATCTCCCGCCCCGACGCGTGGCCGTAGCAATCGGCGGCCTCACGGCACTTGCCGCCCAGGAGCTGGTAGACGGGCATGCCGGCCCGCCGTCCGGCAATGTCCCACAGGGCCATATCGACTCCGCTCAGGGCGTTGTTGAGGACCGGCCCGTTGCGCCAGTAGGAGCTGTTGTAAACCAGGTGCCACGTATCCTCGATCCGATCCGCGGGGCGGTCCAGCAGGAGGGGTCTGAGATAGCGCCGGACCGCCTCCACCACCAGATCGGCACGCTGGGTGAATGTCGCACAGCCATAACCGTAGAGGCCGGGCTCGCTGGTCACCACCTTGACTACCACGAGCCGCAGCCCGGCCGGCGCGGTTGCGATCACGGAGATGTCGCGAATCCGCGGGGACGGCATGCCGGCCGGCGCGGCCGGCACCGCCGTCTGGGGCCCTCCCGGGCCGCGGCCGGACCATCCGGCAGCTCCGGCCGCCATCATCTGCAAAAGGTTCCTGCGATGCATCACCCGCTCCCGCTAGGCGTTCCAGCCCGGCCGGAACCGGGCGGACAGCAATTCGTTGGCGGCGGAATCGTTGGTGAACTTCTCACCATCCCAGTACAGCTTCTTGCGCAGTCGGGAGGCGATCGTCCCCAGCACAATCATTTCCGTGACACCAGCGGCAAACTGGAAGTTGGCGATGGGTTTGGCTCCTTCTCCGCGACAGGCGCCGAGCCACTCCTGATACAGTCCCGGGGAACGGGGCAGGGTCGGTTGAGGCGCCTGGAACGACGCCGCCTTCGCGGGCGGCAACAGACGCGGCGCCTCGCCGTTGAATCCGCACAGAATCGCCCCGTCGCGTCCCACCAGCAGCATTCCTTCGGCCGCCAGCTCCTGTCCCTGGGGCAGGAGGTCCGGGCGGTTCGGACGGATTCCGCCGTCATACCAGTAAATGTGCAAGGTTCTGCCGTCGGGTCTTTGCAGCTCGAAATGGTTGGTGGTGGCAGCCGGATAGGATTCCTTGTTGTCGAAGCGGATCACCTGGTTTCCCTTCCGCAGGTACGGCACCACGCCGGAACCCTCGACGCTGACCAGGCGAGGTCCCCCAGGACTTCCAATCCCCAGCACACGAAAGATCGTGTCAAAGCTGTAACACCCCATGTCGCCGATGGCACCGGCGCCGAAATCGATCCATCCGCGCCACACAAAAGGCTGGTACGCGGTGTGAAACGGACGTTCGGGAGCCGGTCCCAGCCAGAGGTCCCAGTCGAGGTATTCCGGCACCGGCATCGACTCCTCCGGACGATCCATCCCCTGGGGCCAGAAGGGCCGTGACGACCAGTTGTGCACCTCGACAATCTCGCCTGCGGCTCCCGCCTGAACCCACTCGGCAAGTACCCGGGTCGCCTCCGAGGCGGCGTTCATGGTCGCCACCTGGGTCGCCAGATGAGGAGCTGCGGCGGCCGCCCTCGCCATCATCCGCGCTTCCTCCACCGTACGCGTCATGGGCTTCTGGCAGAAGACGTGCTTCCCCCGGCGCAGCGCGGCCAACGAGGCCACTGCATGGACGTGGTCCGGTGTGCCCACCACCACGGCGTCGACGTCCTTTTCCTGCTCCAGCAGCTCCCGGAAATCTGCATAAGTGGTGCAGGAGCGGTAGCTCGCACCCATCCGCTGCGAATAATACGCGTCCACCACCGTTCTGGCCGCCTCCTGGCCGCACCAGGCTCCCTTCAGTTGAGCGCCCCAGTTGGGATCGCCCAGCAGGGCACGGACTTTGGATCGCAATTCGCCCGGACCCCACTCGATGAAATCTTCGCTGCCCCGGTTGGGATCGCAGACCGAGACCACCTGGAACTGGGGGAACTTCATCAGTTCCATCATGACCCGCATGCCCTGCGAGCCCACACCAATACAGGCCGCCGTGATCCGGTCGCTGGGCGGCACCTCTCCCTGCCGGCCCAGAACCCGTGCCGGCACCACCGTAAGACCGGCGATCACGCCCGATCCAGCGGCAATGAATTCCCTCCGGTTGGTTGTGTTTTTCTGACTCATGGGCTTGCTCCTTCTCCCGGTGGCCGCGCCCCCAGCTCAACGCCGAGCCCGAAGCCACGGCGCGATCGGATACGGTTCCGCGGAACGAAACGGCAACGAGACGCGGCGTCCCGAAGCCGCCGACTCATAGGCCGCAAACAACACCTCCAGCACAGCTCGGCCATCCTCTCCGGTAACCTCCGGCCGGACCCGCCCGCGGACGCATTCGGCAAAATGGTGCATCTCCTGCGGAAAACCGTAGTTCCACAACTCTTCAAACATGGTGAAGCTCCAGCCGCGGGTCGACGACGCCTTTTCCACCGCGTAGCCGTAACCCGTCTCGCTGTAAGTCTCCAGCGAGCTACCGTGCAGGAGATCGGCGTACGTGACCCCCTGGGTACCGTAGATCTCGGCACGGTCGTCCATCCCTCCCAGCCGAGCCCAGCTCTCCTCGATCAAGGCCATGGCCTGGTTCTCAAACTCCAGGATCAGCACCGCGTTGTCGTCACCCCGTGTCCGCTCACGATGGACGTAGGTCACACAGTGGGCGGTGACGGCGCTGACGCGCGGACGTCCGAGGATCCAGCGGGCGAACTCCACACCGTGGCAGCCCATGTCCTGCAGGACCCCGCCGCCGCTCAGTTCCACATTCCAGAACCAGTCCGCGTGCGGTCCCGCGTGCTTCTCGCTCTGCTTCACCAGGTAAACCCGTCCGAGGGCACCCTCGTCCACGAGCTGTTTGGCGCGGACGTACTTGGGGGCGAAACACAGCTCCTCGGCGTAAAGCAGGAGGACTCCCGCGGCGCGGCAGGCTTCGATCATGCGGTCGGCCTCCGCCAGGTTCATACACAGAGGCTTCTCACAGATCACATGTTTGCGGGCCCCGGCCGCAGCCAGGGTGGCTTCGCAATGGAGATAATTGGGAAGACACAGTGATACCACATCGACGTCGGGGTCCTGGACCAGCTCCCGGAAGTCGGTGTACCGCCGCGGGATCCCGAACCGGCTGGCAAACTCCTGCACACGTTCTGCGCGCGGCGAAGCCACCGCCGTGATCCGGGTCCCCGGTGTACGGGCCAACGCCTGCGCGTGAATGTCCGCCACAAAACCCGAGCCGATGATGCCGAACCGAACCTCTTGCATGGAGCCTCCGGCGGTCATTCTGCCGCGAGCGTCAGCGAAAGGAAAGCGGGCGTGGGTACGGGTGGGGGAGACGGGCCACGGGAAACAGGAGGGTGGTTAACGAACGAGGCGCCTTTTCGACCGATCCAGCCAGAATGCCCTTTGTGGCTCCCTCCCGTCTCCCGAATTCCGTCTCCCGAATTCCGTGTCCTGAATTCCATGTCCCGACTCCCCGGCTGGGAGACGGGAAACGCCCGGACGCCTATCCCAGGTTTTCCGCCAACGCTACCGCCGGGTGGACCGACGTTCGCCCGGTGAAGTGGCGGATCTGGCTCCGACAACTGAAGCCCGAGACCACCAGCCGCGTCTCCTGACCCGCCGACCGCACCGCCGGCAGCAGGTAAAGTTCTCCGATCTGACGTGAAAGGTCGTAGTGCTCCCGTTCGTAACCGAAGACTCCTGCCATCCCACAACACCCGGGGGGGACCTCGTCCACTTGGGAAGACGGCAACAGTCGCAGCATCGCCACCGTCGGACCGGTACCCAGGACCGCCCGCTGCTGGCAGTGTCCGTGATACAGAATCCTGGGCGGGCCGCCCTGAAGCCTCGAGGCCAGCATCTCGGCGACGCCGGTCTCCGTCAGCAGCTCCTCCAGCGTAGTCACGCGCTGGGCGAGCTGTTTCGCTCCCTCCACATCCGTCAGCAGATCGGGCCAATCATCGCGGAAGGTGGCAAAGCAGCTCGGTTCCAGCACCACCAGCCGGCCCTCCGCTTCCAGCAGTCCGGGCAGCGCCTGGTCGCCCTCCTCTCGGGCCCGGTCCAGCCGGCCCGAGGAAATCAGCGGGCGGCCGCAACAGGCCCAGTCGATCAACCGGACCCGATAGCCCACCGCCTCCAGCAGCCGGATGGCGGCCACCCCGCACTCCGGTTCGTAGAAGTTGGTGAACGTGTCAGCCAACAGCGTCACCACCGGTCCTGCCCGCAGCGGCCGGTAGTGACTGCGGTACCAGGCGCCCAGGGATTGACGCGCAAAGCGGGGGGGAACCCGCCGTCGGTCCAGCCCGGCTGCCGCCTCCAGGATCCGCCGGGCCACGGGATTTCCGGCCGCCAGGTTGGCGAGCCGGGGCACCAGGGCGGCGGTCTCCGCAAGGCGGCGGGTGGCGCCGATCAGCCGCCGTCGCAGCGGCAGTCCGTGTCGCTGGTAGTAATGAGCGAGGAACTCCGCTTTCAGCTTGGCCATGTCCACACTGGAGGGACACTCCGACTTGCAGGCCTTGCATTCGAGGCACAGGTCCAGCACTTCGTGGAGCCGCTCGCTGCCGAGGCCCCCCGGACCCAGGTCGCCGGCGATGGCTGATCTCAATGCATTCGCCCGTCCCCGAGTGGAGTGTTCCTCCTCGCGGGTGACGATGTAGGAAGGGCACATGACTCCCGACAGTTTCCGGCACTGTCCGACCCCGGTGCACAGCTCGATGGCAGCGCCCATGCCCCCTTCGTCGGCGAACCGGTAGAAGGTGGCGGGCACCACCGGCCGGTAGGCCGGACTGATGCGCAGGTTTTCGGTGGGCGGAGGGGCGTCCAGGATCTTGCCAGGGTTCATCAGCCCGGCGGGATCGAAAAGTTCCTTGAGGCGGCGGAACGCCCCGTACAGGCGGTCGCCGAAAAACTCCCGGAGCTTGTAACTGCGCGACAGTCCGTCGCCATGTTCGCCGCTCCACGATCCCCTGTAGTGGACCACCCGCTGAAAAACCTGTTCCGAGATGGAGGCCAGGATGCGTACATCCTCTTCCTGCTTGAGGTTCAGAATCGGCCGGAGATGAATGACTCCCACACCGGCGTGGGCGTACAGCGCCAGGCGCCTTCCGTGCGCCTCGCAGATCCGCTGGACGTCCGAGACGTAGTCGGCCAGCACCTCCACCGGCACACAGGAGTCCTCGATGAACGGCACCGGCTTGAAGTCGCCGCGGATCCCCAGCATGACCCCCAGTGCGTTCTTGCGTACCTGCCAGACCGCCTGCTGGAGTCCGGGCTCCCAGGCCTCCACCGCCGCGAAACAGGCCGCCTGCACCGCGGAATCAGCCTTGAGCCGGTCGATCTGCTCCTGCAGCTCCCCCGGAGACCCGCTGAACTCCAGCATCAGGATGGCGTCCGGGTCGCCCTGCAGGAACCGCCGCGCCAAGCCGGCCACCGAGGGATTGCGGCGGGCCAGCTCCAAGCCGTAGCGGTCCAGCAGTTCCAACGCCGTCGGCTGATGGACCAGCAGCCGGGGAACCAGGCGGATCGAGTCCATGAGCCGGTCGAAATGCAGGACCACTACTGCCCTGGCTTCCGGCAGGGGCTCGAGGCGCAGCCTGGCTTCCACGATCACCGCCAGGGTACCCTCGGAGCCGACCAGGACCCGGGAGAGGTTGAAACGGTTCTCATCCAGCAGCTCGTCGAGGTTGTAGCCGCTGACGCGGCGCATCACGCGGGGATAACGGGCGCGGATCTCGTCGCGGTGCTCGGCCACCAGCCGCCGGACGCCGTCATGGATCCGGGCGGCGGTGTCGTTGCCGGCGCAGACGGCGTCCAGGGAGGGACGATCCAGTTCCCGGAAGGTGAGGAACTCGCCGGTGCTGAGCAGGACGGTCAGTTCGAGGACATGGTCCACGGTCTTGCCGTAACGCAGGGAACGCATGCCGGAGGAGTTGTTGCCCAGCATCCCGCCGAGATTGGCGCGGCTGCTGGTGGCGACATCGGGAGCGAAGAACAGGCCCACCGGCCCCAGCCGGTCGTTGAGCTGGTCCAGCACCACCCCTGGTTCCACCCGGACCCAACGTTCCTCCCGGTTAACTTCGAGGATGCGGTTCAGGTGTCTGGAGCAGTCGAGGACCAGTCCCGGTCCCACGGTCTGGCCGGCGAGGCTGGTTCCGGCGCCTCGCGGCAGGATCGGAACCTGGTGGGCGGCGGCGATGCGGACGGCGGCTGCAAGGTCGTCCCAGTTGGCAGGGGTGGCGACCGCCGCCGGGCGGATCTGGTACAGGCTGGCGTCGGTACTGTAGATGAGCTGCGAAACCGGATCGGCGAGGACCCGTCCGGGCAGGGCGGCGGACAGCTCCTCCAGGAACGGCGTCTGGTGGGTGGCGGCCATGTTGAGGAATGTAACACGCCGGGGTATCGAGGTTTGAAGCCAGCCCGCTGCTCGAGCTCCTCGATGTTCTTTGCTTCGTCACCCGAGTGGCGGGCTGAGCCAGGAAACAGAGATGCTGATGTGTCAGCTACTTGCATTATGCTGCTGATAGCAGCATAATGCTGCTGTGGCGAAATCGATCACGATCCGGGACGTACCGGACGAGACCCGGAACGAACTGGCGGTTCGGGCCGCACGGTCCGGACAGTCGTTGCAGGAGTACCTGCGCAGCCGATTGATCGAGATTGCCCGGCGTCCCGACCCCGAGTTACTGATCGAGCGCATCCGGAAACGCAAACAGCACACGGCAAGCAGCCTTTCTCGAGAGCGCATCCTGTCGCACCGGGAGGCTGATCGCCGGTGACGATCGTGGTGGACGCCTCGGTCGTCGTTGCCGCGCTCATCGACGGCGGTCCTGTCGGGAACTGGGCCGAGTCGATCCTGATCGATCACCACCTGGCAGCTCCTTACATCATGCCGGCGGAGGTGGCCAGCATACTTCGCCGTGCCGAACTGGCCGGCGACATCTCCATGGAAACAGCTTCTCTGGCCCACTCCGATCTGCTCGACCTGTCGGTCGACCTGTTTCCTTATGACCCCTTCGCCACCCGTGTCTGGGACCTGCGCCTGAATCTGACCGCTTATGACGCCTGGTACGTCGGTCTGGCGGAGACACTCGAGGCCAACCTGGCCACCCTGGACTCGAGACTGGCTCAAGCGCGCGGTCCCCGCTGCCGATTCGTTCTCCCGGACCGGTAATCGGTTCGGCGTTCCGTTCCGATTCGCCTGAGCGTTTCCAGAGGATATCCCGCCCCCCGGGGGTGACACCGGAACCGGCAAAGCCGTCCCCTGTGGTCCACGGCCTCGCGGTGAAGCACGGCAGCCCGGCCTGTCTTCACACGGGCGACAAAGCCACGGATTGCCCGTGAAGGCGCTCATCGAAGAAGTCCCGACGCTGACTGGCTACCCGGTCCTCCCCCCCGCAGAACGGGATCACGGCGTGGCGAAGCTGACCACGGTCGGCTGGACGAGCCGTTCGAAGTCCCGGTAGGACATGCGGATCAGTTCGCGGTGGGTCCCGGCGTTGAAAGCGATTTCCTCGTCTTCGGCGAGGCGGCGGGCGACGAAGACGGGCAGGCCGAAGAGGTTGCCGAAGGGGGGCATCGCGCCGACTTCGCAGCCGGGGAAGACGGACTCGAAGTCCTTTTCGGTGGCGAGTTCGACCTTGCGGCAGCCGGTGACCTCGCGGAGCTTGTTGAGGTCGACGCGGTTGGGGGCGGGCAGCACGGCCATGGCGAGCTTTCCATCCATGCGGACGATGACGGTTTTGGCCAGTTCTTTTCCCTTGACGTGGGCTGAGGCGGCGATCCCCTGGGCGGTGTAGGCAGGGGAGTGGGTGATGATGACATAGGGAACGTGATTCTGGTCCAGAAACTCCTTGAGGCGGGTGAGCGGCATGGTGCTGCCTCCTTTCCGTCGCCATCCAGACCGGAGCGGACCGGGCCTCGCGAAGGCGTTGCCGACGTCCGCAGTGTGTCGTTGGGACCGGACTGGAATACGTCGGCCGACCCCTCCATTGTAACCCGGCCGGATGGGATTCTGAAGCGCTGCCCCATCGACGCCGACTCCGAACGGCGCCCTCAAGAGTCGATCCGATTCACCAGCAAGGCGACATGAATCGTGGACTTTGCTCCTGGCTTCCGCGCGCGGCGGCGGTAAACTCCCCTTTCCCGAACTTGTCCTCCCGTTGCTAGCATGGCTGGAGATGCGGGATCCTTGATCGGGAGGCCGAAGTGATCGAATTCGCCCTGCTTCGAATCGTGGAGGGACCCAGAGAGGCGAAAGAGTTGAAGATCCCGGCAGGAACCGCCGCGGTGCTTGGGCGCGGTGAGGATTGCTGGGAGATCCTCGACTTGCAGGATCTCACTCTCGGCCGTCACCACTGCCGGCTGGCGGTCGAGAAGACTCGGGTATACCTTGAAGACCTCCACAGCCTGAATGGAACTTTCGTGAACTCGCAGCGCGTGGACCCCGCGAAGGGTCCAGTGCCGCTGTCTCCCGGCGACATGATCCGGATTGGGAAATCCACCCTCTGCCTGGGTTTGGGGCTGGCGGCGAGCTGTGGGGCCTGTGGCCATCCTGTGAGGTTGACGATCCATCTCGATTTCGGCGGCCAGGCCTCGGAGACAGTCTACTGTCGGCAGTGCTGGGATGCTGCATCTCAGGTACGGGCGGGTGGAACCGCCACCGCGCGCACTGAGTCAATGGGCGGAGCAGGAAGCGTGGAGGATGCCGCGTCGCCATCGGAAACTGCGGCTGCTACCGTGCTCCGCGGCGCCGACCTTGACTCGTTGCTTGAAGAGCGATTCCAGACCGTGCTTGAGATTCCTTCTGCCCGCGGCCGCCGCACCCTGGTTGTCAAACAGCGATCGGGCAGGAGCCGGCACGTGGTCAAGATCATACCCGCGGTGGACGGTGAATTTCTCGACCGTATGGCGCCACTGACCAATCGCCTGCGCTCCTTCCGGCATCCCGGCGTTCTGGTCTGGGAGGAACTCCGGCTCACACCCTCCGCGCTGCTTGCTGTTCGCCCGTATCTCAGGAAATTGAGTGACTCTCTGTCCTCTTCGGCGGCTGATGACAGCTCAAGCTCGTTGAATTTCCAGACTCTGCTCCCCCGCCTGCTGGCTGTCACAGAAACATTGTCGGCTCTCCACGCGGCCGGCCTTACCCACGGGAACCTCGGTTTCTCGAACGTTGACCTGGACCTGGATCGCTCGGAGAGTCCGAAGCCGCGTTGTCTGCTGATCGATTACGGCCTGGAGGCGTTGGCGGCGGAGGCCGCCGGTCGGCTCATTCCCTTCCGGGCCGCCGCTGAGCAGGATGTCAGGCGGGCCATTGATCTGTTCGGACAGCTTCTGACGGGAGGCGAGCAGTCCGTGCTGGACCGCCGCCACCCCGCGTCCGCCTGGCTGGAAACTGCCCGTAAAGGAGACTTTCCGGATGCCGCCTCCCTACTGAGCAGCCTCCGCGGCCTTCAGTCTACGTTAGTCCGCCTGACCTTCGTGAAGTGATGTGGTACTACTTCAGCAGGACTTCGCGCCGCATCTCAGGCTGGAAATGGAGCTCAACCCCAAACCGCCGTCCCGGTTCGTAGAACCACCCGTTCGGCAGTTTGAGCCCTACCTCGGCTGTCCCCCTGATCACCATGCGCAGTTCCTGAGAGCCGACCAAATTGAACAGATAGATCATCTTGGAGACAGTTGTCGAAGTCGTCGGGCCCATGTCCACGACAAAGCTGACGCTATTGCCTCCGTTGGCGAGGTCCTGTTGGGTAAAGCCGGTCGTGCCCAACTGCACAGGGTTCCCACCTGCCTCCTGTATCGTCACATCAAATTGGCCTTTCTGAAGCCGGATCGCTTCGGCGTTGTCGTTGTTGATTTCAGCCCTCACATCCAGGAGATATCGCGATGGTAATTGTTCCTCACGAATGAACATGCTCCTGATGGCAGTCATTCGCAGCTTCGCCGTCATTTCTGTGATATTCTGGGCCAGTACCCCAAGCGAGCTCAAGAGCATACAGGCCAACATTACACAAGTACGTTTTCCAAGTCCGAGCATAACCTTGTACCTCCTTCTCTGATGACCAACACTTCACCATATCCACCGACCCGACAATCGGATCGATACCACTCCCAACGTCAATGCGCTGAATAGAGCCAGGAAGCCTCCAATCACTTTCAAAGCCCCACCGTTTTCTGCATTGATGAAGTGAAGCCCTATCAAAGTTGTCGTTTCATACCGAACAATATTCAACTCCCAGTATCGATCCGTGAACTTCGGGTTGACCATCGTTTGAAGCGGCTTCAATCCGGAATGGTCGTCAACGGCCAACGCCGCCCTGAACCCCCAGTATTGGAGCGTGATTCCGCTGAGCAAGGAAACCACCGGTAGTGCCCCCGAAGCGTCCTTTTCAGGTCGAAGAAATCCGCCGAAGAGGAGCTGTGGAATGATGACCAAAGGGATCAGGGTCAGCGCAAACCGGCTATCCGGAGAGGCTGCAGAAAGCCACAGCCCCATCAGGGCGGAGGCCAAACCGACCAGCCAGAGTGCCAGCCAGAGAAGCAGAACCGCTCGCCAGGGGAGTGCGAGCACCCACTGCCCGAGCGTCACTGCGAGAAACGCGCCCTGAACGGCCCGAATCAGCGACTGCACTGCGATCTTTGAACAAACGTACGGCCCCGTTGTCAGGCACGTGCGCAGCTCCCGACGGATCGCCGCCGCCTCCCCGACAATCTCCCGGCAGGAACCGGTCACTCCCAGCCAGATCGCGGAGGCCACCAGGACGAAGTAGACCGCTGAGCGGAAGCGGGCATGCGATTCGCCGATCAAATATTTCTCGCGCCCGGCTCGAGCCTCTGCTTCCTGCAACAGCGCGTCTACAGGGACGGTTCCCGCCCTCTCCTCGATGGGAGCCTTGGCCTGGTCAAAGAAGTAGATGGTCCGGGCGAACCGGTCCGCCTGGAGGTGATCTGCCGCCCCGCCCCAGAACGCCACGGCGATCAGCAAGGCAATGACTGGAGCTTGAATGACGTTGAGCGTCAGGCTCCACCGATCGGCAAGCAGAATGGACAGGCTACGCCTCCCAAGGTAAAGCTGTCCGCGGAGCAGGTGATGGATCCTGCGCCCCAGATGCTCGCGAGCCCGGCCGCGGGGGTGGACGGCAGCGGCGGTCGAAACGGGAGGCGGCTGAATCTCGTGCCTCTCCGCCAGCTCAACCTGGTGTTGGTCCGCCAAAACGGGTGCCAGACGACGATCGGAGGCGAGCTCCAGCAAGTACTCTGCAGGATTCTCTGCCAGGCAGGGGCGTTTCGACCGCTGCTCGAGGGAGTCAACAGCCTCTTCCGCCGGGCCGCAGTAGATCGGCCTGCCTCCGTCAGCCAACACCAGAACGCGATCGAAAAGGGCATAGCATTCCGGGCTTGGCTGGTGGATCGTCGCCACCACGGTCAAGTGGTCCTGCCTGCAGAGTCTGGACAGAAGCTGGGTGACCTGGGAGGCGTCCGAGGATGCCAGACCCGAGGTGGGCTCATCCAGAAGCACGATCAGCGGGCGACTGACCAGCTCATGGGCGATATTCGCCCGGCGACGTTCTCCGCCGGACAAACCACGGCGGGTGGCATCCAGGCCGCCGATTCGGCTGCCGAGAAAACGTTCAAGCCGCTCCCCTTCGAATCCCAGCTGCACACAGGCATGCCGGATGAGCCGCTCGATCGTCTCCGGCTGCATATCGGGGAATTTGAGTCTGAGCCTGGTCTCGAGGGAACGGCAAACGGTCAAATCGGGAAACAGTGCATCTCCCTGGGGAACATAGCCGAGAAACTCACGGACCAATCGCACTTCCCTGTGCGGATCCCACAGGTTGCCGATCCTCACCCTTCCTGCCGTGGGCTGAAGCATCCCAGCCAACAGGTTCAGCAGAATCGTCTTGCCGGAGCCTGCAGGCCCCAGGATCGCGGTCAGTTCACCCGGACGGGCTTCGATCGAGACTCGATCACACACAAGCCGTCCGGTGTTTCCAGGCAACCTGTAAGTCAGCGCCTCCGCCACCAGGTTGAGACGGTCTCTGCCCAAGAAGAACCGGGGACTGAGATCGAGAACGATCCCACCCAACAGGACCTCGTCATGCCGCGTCAACTCGGTCCACTTGCCGGCACCCCGAGCCCGACCATTGACGCTCACCGAGCCGTCAGGACTCAAATCCTGCAGGAAGAGCCGGTCGCCCCGCCGTGCCAGACGAGCATGGCGGGCCAGCAAAGCCGGTATGCGAACTTCACACTCAGCCCCGGATCCAATCAGGATCTCGAAGTCGCCGCTGAGCGACAATTGCAGAGCAGGATCTCCCATCTCGGTCGCTTCGCATGCCGAACCACGTTGGAATCCAAATCGACAGTGAAGAGTCGGGGCAAATAGTAACCAAGCTCTGAGCCGGCCGATGACGAAAAGATAGGCAAGTCGGCATCTGACGCCATCTGACGCAAAGTGACGCTTCGGGGGACTCTGCCTATGTTTGACTTGATGCGTGATCGGAATTAAAGACTAGGATATCCGCTGGACCGCAAGAGGCCACTCGGCCGCTGAGACGCGATGTCCACCTGGTATAGGATGGCATGACAACCCGGATCGACCGTCGCGTGCAAAAGGCACTCAAGGAGTTCCGTATTGAAAGGCGCATCGGCGGCGGAGGGATGGGTGATGTCTATTTAGCTACCGATACCGGCCTTCAAGGCAAGTGGGCCATCAAAGTACTTTCCCCGAGCTTGGCTCAAGATCCGGCGATTGTTGACCGCTTCATCAATGAAGCCCGTATCGGGGCGATGCTCCAGCATCCCAATATCATCAAAGTGGTCGGCGTCCGGCAAGTCCAGGACATTCACTGCATGATCATGGTCTACGCCGAAGGCGAGGACTTGGCCGAGCGTCTGCACCGCGCGGGACGCCTCAGCGAACTCGAAGCCTTCGACATAACCGTTCCGGTGCTGCGCGCACTGGTGTGCGCCCATGATCACAAGATCGTTCATCGGGATCTTAAACCCTCGAACATCAGAGTCGACCGCTACGGAAACGTGGTGGTTCTGGACTTCGGGATCGCACGGGCCCGGGACTTCGCGATTCAAAGCCATACGGCATTGGGTGAACGCCTCGGCACTCCGCTCTACATGAGTCCGGAACAGATCGAAGGCAAGGAAGTCGACGAGCGATCTGACCTGTACTCGCTTGGAGTCATTGCTTACGAGATGGTAGCAGGGTTCAACCCGTTTACCGCGGAATCGGCACATGGTATTTATCACCGCCATCTCTCCGAGAACCCGGTACCCGTCGCTGAACTGATTCCCGACGTGTCCCCTCGGTTCTCGGATGCCGTCTCCCGTCTGCTTCAGAAGGATCCCGCCCAGCGCTTTGCCAGTGCGGCGGATGCCTTGCGCGTGTTTGAGGCCTTACGGGCTGCAGCTCGACAGGCGGTTGCGGGAAGATCCACCCGGGCGGATTCCGGCGACTGGGTACCGATCCAGGTTCCACCAACTGTTCTCAGCCCGCATCTGACCGACTCCCAGAAACAAGTATTTGAGGTAGTCGACGGGCGCAAGACCACCGGGGCGATCAGTGAGGTCACGGGGCTGCAGCATGAGCGGGTTGCGGCGGTCCTCCAACAGCTCAGGGAAATGGGCATGGTGGAGCCCGCGGCGCAGTCGGAGATTGAGTCATCTCAGGCGACCGGAGGCACGGCTGGGCGGCGCCTCACCGCCGCAACGACCTTCCTCAGCTCGGTCCGGAGGCGCAACTACTGGATCGTTGGGCTGGCTCTCGTGATGGCGGCGGCTGTCCTCCCATTCTCTTTCCGGGGAGAGCAGAGCCCGACCGCCGTGGTGCACCTGGACGCAAGTCCCTATGCGGAGGTCAAGGTCGTCTCCAGAGACGGAAAAGTAGTTGGAGAGGAGGTTACGCCGGTCTACCTTGCTGTCGTCCCCGGTCACTACGTCGTCACCTTCGAACACCAGTCCGAGGTCCGGCAAATCGAACTGGAAGCCCGAGCCGGAGTGACCGTCTCGCACCGCGAACAGTTTCTGGAGGCTCCGGATCCCCGCAGGATCCTGGAACGACACCTCGGCACTCTTACGACGGAGGAACCATGAGGCAGTGTCGAACCCGAGTCAGCTTTGGGGCAGCAGTCCTGGCGGTGGCACTTCCGGGAGCCGTCTTCCTCCAGCCGCAGGCCCCTGCCTCTCAGGGGGCCTGCACCTCCCGCGAGATCACCCGCATTCAGGGAGCCATCAACAGTGGTGATCTCGAATTGGCGAAAAGCATCGCGACCCGAGTCCTGCTGTGCCCCGAACCGCTGAGCTCCGAGGCGGAAGCACTGCTTGAGCGCATCAAGGTGAGAACAGAGAATACGCGCCGCGCGATCGAAGCACGCTTTGCCATCGCCAACCGCCAGCCTGAACTCGCCTGCTCGTTGGTGCTGGAAATCCAGGAGTCGGAGCCCGACTTCCCGCAGCTTTCCACGCTCCTCGCTCAGACTGCTCCGTGTTCACCCCAGCACCAGGCAGCCCGTCGCGCCTTTCGGGAGGCGCTCGACCTTCGAGAGCGCGGGGAATACAGCCGTGCGCTTTCCCTGCTGGAAGGGTTGCGACAAAGCGGCGCTTCCCTGCCCGACTTCGAGGTAACACTGCTCGAGTTGCGAGAACTTGCACGGCAGAGCGAACATGCCCGCAACCTGCAGGAACTCGCCCGGGCAAAGCGACTTGTGGAACAACAGCAGTGGGAGGAAGCGAAGAGCCTGCTGCTGCGCCTCAAGAAATCGGCTCCCTCGCTGGCCGGCGTCGACGAACTGATGTCAAGGCTGCCGCAGCCTTCACCGCAGCCATTGGGGAACAGCAGAAGCCCCACAAGTTTCCCCGTGCCGCCGCCCGAGCCAGCGCCCCCCAGCCCCGCAACAACGGCCCCGGCGAAGGTTGTGCCCGACCCCAGGCTTCAAGCCCTGGAGCGGCGGCTCTTGCTGGCAACCTCGTCCTTCTTCAGCGGGGCATATCCGCAGGTCCGGGAACTCCTCGAGCCGACGATGTTGAGAGGTGACGAGAACGATTCGCCGGCTGTGCGGCGGGCCTTGGCATATGGCAGCTTCTTGGTCGGATCCAGCCTTGCCTGCGAATACCTCCTCGGCGGAGCCAAGGACGCTGCCCTCAGGTCACGCTTCGAAGAGCACTTCCGTCAGGCCAGCCGCTTTGACGCCGGCTTTCGTCCAGACTGGGACCTCTTTTCACCCAAGCTTCGGACTCTCTTTCAGGAGGTTTCTCCGTGAAGTTATCAGGCCTGAACATGCACGCGCCGGTACCCACGCTCCGCCGGTTGATCCTGGCTGCAGCGGTGAGCTCGGTCTTGCCCGCAGTACCTGGCCATCTGTCAGGGCAGGAGGGAATCCCAAAGAATCTTTCCGAGAAACAGCTGTTCAAGATGGCTGAACAGTTCCACCGTCAAGGGGAGCTGGAGCGGGCTCGGGATGCACTTCTGGGCGCATTCCGTCAACGGAACCTCAAGTCTGGAGGAAAAAATACTCACCACAAGAAGTACTCTCCGATGCTGGCTGAGATCAACCGCACTCTTGCCGATCGTTGCGCAAGCCAGGCCGAGGAGTTCTGTCGCAGCCGCGAACTGGAGGCTTGTGAACAGCTTCTCCTCCGGGGGCGTGAATACGCAGAAACCCCTGCTCTGGAACACGCGCAGGAGGTGTTCGACAACGAGCTTTCGCGGCTCCATGCGGAGCTGCAGTCCCAGGTCGAGCTGGCCCGCTCCGGTGAGTATGAGCGCGCCCTCGAGCAGATCGGCGCTTTGAAGCGGTACAGCCGATATCTCCCTGGCCTGGAGGAAACCCAGCGCATCGTCAAACAATCGTATGTCGACAACTGTTTGAAACGTGGTTTCGAATCCATCCAGGCCCACCAGTGGGATGAGGGGCGCCGGTGGCTGAACCGGGCTCTCTCCCTCGATCCGGGCAACCGTGAGGGGGAGTCCGGCCTGATCCGCATCGAGGCCGGCCAACGAGCGGAAGAACTGCTGCGAACAGCCACCGCTGACTTGAATGCCGGACGCTATGAGGCTGCCAAGTCCTTGACACGTCACGCCCGGGAGCTCGTCCCCGAGGACCCCCAGGTACTTGCCCTGGACAAACGGATTGATGAGCAGTGGGTGCGATCCCTGGAGACACAGGTGGAGTCGGGGATCCTCGTCCAGGGCTCCTTTCAGGCAGCCAGGGAAACGTTTCAGGCTCTTCGCAAGCTGGAAGCTCTCCGCCAGGATTCCCCTGCTGTTCGTACCCACAAGGCGGAAGCCGAGAGGAATTTCGGACTGTTGTCCCTGCAGAAGGCCCTACAGCTCGAACCGCCCGGTGACCTCTCCAGGGTTGCGACTTCGCTCATCCTCAAGATGAACGGTCGGGACCTCCTCGGACCGGACTACGTCTTGACCGAGTCCCTGAAGGCCAGTGCCTCGGGATTGCTTCGGAAAGTGTCTGCCCAGATCGTCATCGGAGTCGACAACCTCGCCGGCGCCGGACAGGACTTCGCCTTGCTTGCCGAGCTCAGGCTGCAAAACGCCGTTGAGAACCTCGGGATTCCGGAACTGAGGATTCGCCGGCGAGAGGAATACCAACGCTTCCCCGATGAAGACCCACAGTTTCAGGATCTCAGACCGGACGGCAAATCCTCGACTGCGCTGCTGACGCTGGCAATCGAACGGTTTGGCGCCGAGCTGACCAAGTCCGACGAACCTGAACGGGTGAAGTCCCAGTACGTGTCGGGATCGGTGGCCGTGCCCAATCCCGAATATGAAGCACTCCGTGGGGAGCTGGCAAAAATGGAACGGGCGTTGGACCAAAGCGGCAACCGCGAAGCCGTGACCCCCGAAGGCTATTCCAACCGTACGTACCTGAGACTGCGGAATGAGTTCGACAAGATGCCTCCGACTTTGAACAAACCCATCATTCTCGACTACGAGTACTACAAGATCCTGCACCGGCAGGACTGCGAAATCGAGTTGCGCGTTGTCTTGAGGGACGCATCCTCGTTAGCCCGCCTCGCGGAGGACTCAGTCCGCCACCAGGACTCCAGACAGTCTTTCGAAGTCATCGGTCTGCATCCACAGGACGTGGCCAAACCCGCTTTCCCGCCGTTCCTGCTGCCTCCCTTGGAGCAGATGCGGCGGGAAGCTGAACGGGTCGTTCTGGAAGATCTGCAGCGCAAACTGACGGCCGTACTCCCTGCATTCGTCCGGCGTTTCTTCCTGGCCGGGCAGGCCGACCTGGCGGCGGGCGACAGAGCGGGTGCCGTTGAGTCTTTCCTCTGCCACTGGGCGATGTTCCGTGGCAACATTCCCCAGGAGGAGCTGGCTCAGATCCGTGAACAGCTCTGGCTGGAGTGCGGCTTCGATCTGGACCGCCAGGGCCCTGACCTGCTGTCGCTGGTCAATCGCGTGAGGTCGACTCTACAGTGACTCTAAAGTGAATCTGGAAGATGGGGAGCAAATTCATGCGCCTGTCCAAAACGGTTTTCTGCGTTGGATCCTGGGCCGTCGCCGCCTGGATGCTTCCGGCGGCACTTGCCGAGGGGGCCTTCGATTATCGAGTGCTTGCCACCAGCAAGACCTCCACCATGGAAAAGGAGATGAACGAGGCTGCGGACGCCGGGTTCCGTTTTGCCGCCGTAATGGGTGGCGAGACCTCATTTGGCGGTTCAGAGGTCGTCGTTGTGATGCTGCGGGACCCGGCTGTGGACAGTTCCGGGCGTTTTCGTTACAAGCTCCTGGCCACCAGCAAGACCTCCACCATGCAGAAGGAGCTGCAGCAGGCGGCCGAAGAAGGTTTCGCCTATCGCGGCCAGACGGTATTCCGCTCAACCTTTGGCGGAGCCGAGGTCTCGGTGATCCTGGAACGGGACCGCAACAGCGGGTCCGGCCCGCAGTATGAATACCGGTTGCTGGCCACCAAGAAGACTTCCACGATGGAAAAGGAGCTGCGGGAAGCCGGGGAAAACGGCTTCGAGCTCCTCGGGCTCACTGTTGGCGAGACTGCGTTTGCCGGCAAGGAGCTGGTTTCGATCCTGCGCCGGCCGGTCGGCGGAGGGAGCCGATGAGCGGAGAACGGACAGGCTTCCGGCTGCTGGCCTTGTGGGCGGCACTCAGCGGCCTGGCTGGGGATGCGGCAGCCGAAGACGAGGCCTACCTGAAATGGACCAGATCACAGGCACTGGAGATTGCCAAGCCGATGCGTCGGACCGGGCGGGTTGGCAGTTTCTGGGCCTCTCGCGGCACCCATACGGAACGCGCCCTCAACTATCGTCTCCGGGCAACCTGGCTGACCCCGGACGTGATCCGTGCCACGGCGCGCCTGCGGCAACTCGACCGCTTACTGACCGAGGCGGAAACCAGGCAGTTGGTGGAGGAGGCGGAGTCGGCGGGAGACACCGTAATCCTGATTGAACTGGATCCCAATGAGGGGGCGGGAATCGTACCCCGGGACTGGGTGGCTTTGCTGCGGGGGAAAGCGGCCTCGGGAGCTGCATCCAAGGGTGTCCGCGGAACCAGTCGGCCGCACTTGAAAGAGGTCAGCGCACTGGCAGGGATCGAGAAGCGCGATTATGCGTATGAGGCATTCTGGGTAGTGTTCCCGCTGCTTGACCCTGAGACTGGAGATCCACTGTTGCCCGTGGAGACTGTGGAAGCCGAACTGGTGGTCAGGATTGGGCTTCAGGAAGGCAGGGTTTCCTGGCGGATTCCCGACTCTATCCACCGTCGTGCCCAAAGCCTGGCCGTCGGAAGGACCGGGGCGAACATCGGACGCTGAAGTTCACCCGCCGAGGCCCACTGGCCGATTCCTTCCTATCCTGACGACTCTTGGCACGATGTGTCGCTTGTCGTCCTGGGTCGTCAGCCTCCAAGCTGGCTCCCGGACCCAGGGAAGCCCCCGGGAACGGACGCCGAGCTCTCCGAAAGCCCTCGCGTCTTAGGAATCGCGATGGAACAGGACAACTTCAAAACAAGGGATGAGGTCAGGCCGAGACTCGGCGCCCGGGGTAGAGCAGCGGTCCGAAAGGAGCAAGCGTTGATGAGAAAGCAGTGGCTGATCTATGCAGTACTTCTCGTGGGATGCGCAGGGTTCGTGCCGGCACAGGATCGGGGTGACATCTTCGGTGGCTACTCGTATGTCCGCACGGAGGGCGATGCCAATCTTCACGGCTGGATCGGTGAGGTGACAGTGAGCCTGTCGCCAAAGCTGGACTTCGTGGCGGATTTCAGCGGCCACTACACATCAATCGAGGTGGAGGGGGTGGCCGAGGCGGACGGCGACCTGCACAATTTCCTCTTCGGGCTCCGCTACGCAGGAACCCGGGACCGCAGTATCCGGCCGTTTGTGCACGGCCTGATCGGGTTCTCCCGGGCCAGCGGCAGCGTGGATGTGCTGGGTGTCAATGTCTCCGTCAGCGATAACGCCCTTGGAGTCGTCCTGGGAGGGGGTTTCGAGGTCCCGTTCAGAGACCGCCTGGCCGTCCGGGCGATCCAGGCCGACTACCTGCTCTTCCGCTCCGAAGGCGTGACAGCCAACAATGCCCGTCTTTCCGCCGGTCTGGTCGTCCGGTTCTGAGTCCAAAGGGTCACGGTGCCAGCGGGGTGCCCTTGCGGCACCCCCGCTACCCTGCCCTTCCGACCGTCTCCCTCCACTCTGCGCAGACAGACGCCTTGTGGCCCTTCCTGGCTCGATATGTCGCTTGTCGCCAGATTCCTGCCACATCTACTTTCACGACATGAAGGTCCGCTCGCTGGCGCCGAGGAACCGCGGTATTGACAGACTTCTGGCAGCAAGCTTCAACCCAAATGCTAAAACGATCGACGACTCAATCGCGACAGCCAAGTCGAACACTACTACATTTCCAGTACCCGTCCAACCCGACCTTCGGACCTCGCAGACCGGCATATTGCCACACCGCATAATACTCACATTCACTCAATTCTTCATCCGCGCCGCCAGCCTCGCTTTAATGTCGCTAATTGCCAAGTTCGAAGTACATGGCAGATACAACGCCGAGAGTGCCGAAAAACCGCTGTTACTAATCTCAAACCACAAAAGCTATATTGATCCCTTAATAATTGCTGCCTCCCTGCCGTTGTTTTCAAAGGCCTATCCGCTATATTTCATCGGAAAAGACGAATTGTTCAAGAATCATATTGTTTCTCTGACATTCCGTCTGCTAGGTACCTTTCCGGTCTTTCGGGGCCAGGGAATGGAGAAGTCATGGTCCATTCCAATTGACTTGTTGGTTCGACAGGAACAGGCAGTTGTGTTCTTTCCGGAAGGACAATGCATCCGTGAAGAGCGACTTGGCGACGGTAAACTTGGCGCGGCCCGATTGGCTTTGCAAATTCGCGATCTGTACATCGTCCCAATCGCCATCTGCGGATCGCATAAGCTGAAACACTTTATCTTCCGGCCGAAAGTTCGAGTGGCAATCGGGGTACCGTTCACCTTGGCCAGCAGAGTCTCGCCAGCGGATCTCGATATTGAATCTGTCTCCACGCTGTTGATGGAAGAAATCGCAAGGCTGTACAGACCTTTAACAGAATATGATCCTCCCGCTGCCCTCGAAATCTGACTCCGATGGTTCGATTTATCCATAATTATGTCACCGATGCTCTGGCAACTATAGTCTATAAACCCAAGACTCCGATCAACGCCGGTTACGCCTTCATCGTGCACCCCCGTGATTCTGCCGACGTATTTTCCAACCTTCCGTTTCTTAGATTCATTCCGGAAAGGATTCTGCTCGACTACCTTTATCTTCTGCATCCTTTTACAGTATCCACAATCCACGGCCTTCGGACAATTTCAGACCGTTCCGAACTGACGGGATGGGTGATCGGGCTTCCGATGTTTGCCAACCAGATGTTGGAAAATCGCGCACTGGCGAAGAAGAAGATCAATCAGGCTATCCGGCTTGCGAAAGCAAGAGGCGCAAAGGTAATAGGTTTGGGCGGTCTCACCGGTTCGATCATGGACGGCGGCGCCGGGCTGTCGGAAAACGACGGGACCGTGATAACGGCCGGTCGGGCTTACACGACTTTTGTGGTGACCAGTTACGTTGAAGACGCCGTAAAACGGTTCGGGCTCGACAAGAAGGATCTGGTAATTGCAGTTGTGGGGGCAGCGGGCGGTGTGGGCAGAGCGATTGCCAAGTTCTTGACCAAGGATTTATATAGAAGGATTCTGCTGATTGATCTGGAAAGGAAGCTCGAGCGGATCTTGACGGGGCTTCGTGGGACGGGACATCGCGCCACTGATATTGTGGTCACCCACGAGATTGGCAGAGTCAGAGAAGCCGACTTGATCGTGACTGTTACGAACGCTCCCGAAGCGGTTATCGGGTCAGAACATATCAAGAGTGGGGCAATCATTATTGACGACGCCCAACCGTCGGACATTTCGCACGAAGTGATACGGACCCGGGATGACGTCATAGTGATCGAGGCTGGAGTAATTACCTGCCAGCGAGGGATAGATGTCGGCGCCAATATGCGACTGGCAAATAGAGATGAGATCTATTGTTGTTTGGGAGAAGTGATGGCGATTGCCTCAAACGAGAGTCACCTTGAATACCAGCCAGATGACATCACCCAGGAAGTCGTCTGTGAAATTGCCGAGATGGCCCGCAAGCTGGGGTTCAGGCTCGCCCCCTATCAGGCTTTTGCCAAAGTGGTCGGTTCTGAACAGATGGATAGAGTTCGAGCAATACTGAGAGAGCGGTTTGGTTTATCGAACCAATGATTCTATCCGGCATTAAGACTTTTTCGTGCTGATCAGGAGTTTGGTGGTTCTGTGCTCTGCGCATCGATGCTGTTTCGAAAGGGTGACATTGGGGGGGCGGGGTCCCGTTCAAAGACCGCCTGGCCGTCCGGGCGATCCAGGCCGACTACCTGCTCTTCCGCTCCGAAGGCGTGACAGCCAATAATGCCCGCCTTTCAGCCGGTCTGGTCGTCCGGTTCTGAGCCCAAAGGATAAACGGTGTCCGTGGGGTGCCCTTGGCGGCACCCCCGCTACCCTCGCGGGCACACTTCCACCCACCTCTCTCCCCGCGGGACAGTTTCTTTCCACTGTGCGCGGACAGACGCGTTCTGGCTCTTGCTGGCCTGATATGTCGCTTGTCGGGAGATCTTCGCCGCATCTACCTTCACGAGATGAAGTTCCGCGCGCCTCGGAGGTCCACTCCGTCCCCTGGTGCGAATCCCAGCGGCAACCATGTTCGGCGGAGCCTTACCCTGGGGCTCTGGCTGCCGGTTGCCGTCTCCGGATTGGGCACCGGGTTGCTTTGCCTGGGCACAATTGCCGCTCAGGGTTCAGAAGGCGTGGAGGAGCCAGCCGCCGCCCCTTTCGCCCTGATCGCCCGGACGGTCAAGGTTGCGGATACGCGTCCGGATCGACCCCAGGACCCCCGGCGAGCCGTTCCACAGTGCAAGAGTCGTGGCGGCGAGCTCCTGATCGACTTCGAAGGAATTTCGGATAACGAGCCCGTTGGCGATGCCTATGCCCACTGCGGTGTGTACTTCGGCGCTTCCGCCATTGGGGTGGTAGACGAGGACTACTGCGAACCCTTCTGGCCCTTCTGCGGCTCGGGCAATTTCGCCAATGAACCGTCCCCGAATACAACGATCACGTGGCTGGATGCCTCGGCCGACGCGCTGACCATGAATGTTCCCGGAGGAATGACCGCCGGCTTCTCGTTCTTCTATTCAGCCATCGGGTTGAAAGGCTTCATCAGGGTCTATTCCGGCCTGAATCGGACCGGGCAGGTGCTGGCGCACTTGGATCTCCCCATCACTCCGCGGCTCGGAGCCGGCGATCCAACCGGAGATTATGACAACTGGCAGCGCATTGGGGTCACCTTCTCGGGTGTAGCCCGCTCGGTGGATTTTGGCGGAACCGCCAACAAGATTGGTTTCGACAACATTACAATCGGCTCCCCGGTCCCGACCGACACTCTGCCGGCGCGACTGGAGTTCGAACGGATCCCCGATCAGACAACGGACACAACCTTTCGTATCAAGGCCCGGGCCGTGGATGTCTACGGCAACCCGGTGCGCTCGTTCGACTCCATCCCGGCCCTCATATTCACGTCAAGCGGAAATCGGATCAGGCCCAGTAATGGAACCTTCCGGGAGGGCGTGCTCCGGCAGGAGGTCAAGCTGCCGCTACCGACCCCGACCGAAAAGATTCGGGTGGTGGCAGCCCATCTCAACGGCGAGAGCAACCCGTTTGGCGTGACCAGCCCAAGACAGGCGCTCGGCAATCTGAGAATTTTCGCCAGGCAGCATGAACCAGGTGTCGGCAACTCTCCGGCGTATCCAGGCACAGTGCTTCTCTACCATGCAGACGGCACACTCTATACCAGACAGCCAGTCCGACAGGATGGCTGGGTCTATCTCCTGGCACTCCCCGTCCCCACGAAGGGCCATTACCAGGCGGTCCTGGAGGTGGGGCAATATCGGAGCCCACCGGCGGAAATGCCGCTCCTGGCCGGCAGCACGGTCGAGTATACCCTGATAGTCAATCTGAAGCCTTCGGAGCGCAGACCGGTCATGATCGTACCGGGGATCCTCGGGAGCACTCTGCGGAGCGACATAGGGTCGCTCGCTCCGTTCCTTACAAGGTCCATCGTCCCCATGGACCAGCTTCGCATCCTGGCACCGAATGTCCGTGTCAGAATCCTGGGCAAAGAGATCTTCTGGTTTGACCCAGTAGGGTATAACCACCTCAAGGAGGATCTCGAAGAGAACTTCCCCGTCCATCCCGTCCCTTACGACTGGCGTCTCCCAATCGACGTCATTGCACGCGACTACCTCAAGCCGGCAATCGATCAGGCCAAGCGGTCTACCAACCAGCCCAAAGTCAATATAGTTGCCCACAGCATGGGCGGACTGGTCGCACGCGCGTACATCCAAAGCCCACGGGCAGGAACCGAGGAGTGCGTCGAGAGCCCCAACGGTCTGTGTTACGAGAACGATGTCGAGCGGCTTGTGATGTTGGGGTCTCCGAACTACGGCGCTTCCGTGATCTATTTCATGTGGGAGGGTGGGGAACCCGTCAGGGCAGACTTGGCGATTCCGACCTGGAGAAAGTCGCTATCAGACTTCGCCATCGACAGGCTGCTGGATGTCATTGATATTGATTTCGCCTATACCCGCGTCACTGATTCACTCTTCTTTCAAAGCAACGGTTATCATGCGTTCGATTTCCAGCTTGTTGAAGCTGCGTTGGCTCGCGTCAATCCTAAATTGGGGCTGGTGGCAGATGTGGTCCCGGATCGGCCCTTGAGGTTCGTCCCGCCGTCCAAGATTCTTGATTTTTATCATGACCAAGTTCCGTCTCTGGGCCATCTCATGCCCCAGTACCCTTTCCTGAGCCTCCCGTCAGGAGAGAGATTTGGTCTCAGCAATGAGTTCCTCGACAATCTGAACGCACAGACATCCATCGAAAGCGCGCTCGCCAAGTTGAATGCTACTGATCCTGGCCGAACAGCGACACTGTCTCTTTACGGCCCGGACAAGCCGACCCTCCATGCGATTCATGTCAGCGAACCGGACCCCGGGCATGACATTTACGTTCACGGAGAGCCGGTCAAGAACATCTTGGCCAACGGCGACGGAACAGTCCTCAGTCCGGAGCACCTGCAGGAAAGGGCGCTGCAACCGGTAGTCACCGAGATCATCCTGCCCGGATCGGGTGCCCATATTGGTCTGATGGGAACGCTTCGGAGGTGCATACGCGACTACCTGCTGACCAACACCTTCCACTGTGATCTGTCTGCCGCAGAGAAAGCGCCCGAGCCATCAGCCGGGCTCGCGGAGCACCCAGCGCAGACCGACGCAGACACTGGGAACATCTTGGAGATTCAGATTCGCGGCTATGTTCAGCCTCTTATTGCGGACCCGGGAGGTCGGTCGTTGGGCGTCGATCCCACCACCAGGACCCCTCGAGAGGAGATCCCGCAAGCTACCGTCGTCCTCGGGCGGGGTCATTCATCGCTCACCCTCCCCAACCCTGCACCCGGCTCGTACACGATGTTCCTGCAGGGACCGCTGGAGGAAACCTTCTCGATCCAGGCCACATGGCGAGGAGCCGACGTTGATGAACGGGCACAATGGATGGGCGTGTACTCCGGCCAGGGTGTCTTCCCGGTTCGCCTGTCCCTGAGACCCGGAGCCGAGCCCGAGCTCGAACTGGACCCCAAAAGTGCTCCCTTGCTCGAGGTTTCCACCCGCAGCAACGGTGACCAGCTTGAGCTGTGTTGGGAACCGTCCGGCGCCGAGAAGTACCGCGTCTACGGCAGACCGGCCGGTGACCTCGACCTCAGTCCCTTAGGCGAGACCTCGTTGAACTGCTACTCGCCTGGACACCCGTTCCTCCTCGGTGACGAGGAAGGGGAAGAATGGCTTTACGGGGTGACAGCCCTGGAAGGGGAATACGAAACCCTGATCTCCGCCCTCGTCAGCAACCGGCTCCATTCAGTTGCCGAGTTCACAACCAGCAAGACGACGGGCTATGCGCCCCTGCGGGTCAGTTTCGAGGACGCGAGCATCGGTCTGATCGACACCTGGGAATGGGATCTGGACGGAGACGGCGAGACCGACACTACAGCCAGGAACCCCTCCTTCATTTACCAGACACCGGGTCTCTACTCCGTGCGCCTCGCGGTTTCCGGACCAAGCGGCGTGGACTCGATCCGGAAGGAGGGCATCGTCGAGGTCAAACAATACATACCACCTGCGTCGTCCTTGAGAATCTCCCCTGACCCTTTGCTGGTCTGCTCTCCCACCGACCTCCCCAAGGTGCGCGTCGCCTGGGATGCGCCGCCCGACCTGCTGGTCGAGATCCGCATCGGTTCTCCGACCGGAACGCTTTTCGCCCGATCACGGGGCAGCGGAACCCGTGAAACCGGCAACTGGGTTTCCGACGGCATGCAGTTCTACCTGATCGACGTCGAAGCCGAACAGGTGCTTCAGCATTTTCGGGTTGCCCTGCGGCGAAGCTGTGAGAGCCGGATCTGGGCGGACCCCAACCCGGTTGAGGTCTGTGACGGGTCCTCTACCGCCAGCTCGGCCATTTTCTGGGAGGCCCCAGTAGAGAAGCGAGTCGAGGTTCGTCTGGGTTCACCCACTGGAACCCTGTTCGCCACCACATGGGGAAGCGGAAAACAGGCGACCGGAAAATGGGTGCGGGAGGGTACCACGTTCGTTCTGTGGGAACCTGCCTCACGGTCTGAGCTCGATCGAGTGACCGTTCACCTGCAGAGCGACTGTTTCCACGCCAGGTTTTGGGCTGAGCCGAACCCCGCCCAGGTCTGTGACGGGTCCGGTTTGGCCAAGGTCAAGCTTTTTTGGGAGGTCCCTGCCGATCTGAGGGTCGAGATTCGGGTAACCTCCCCTTCTGGACCCTTGTTTGCCTCCACCAGAGGAAGCGGCTCCCGGGAAACCGGAAAGTGGGTCAAGGATGGGATGACCTTTGTGCTGGTGGATCCCCGCACTCTGAAGGTGGCGGCCACACTGCAGGTGGCACATACTCAGACAGGCTGCAACCGGGCACCTGTCGCCGATGCGGGGCCGGACTTGCGCGTCAGCCCAGGTGCACGGGTTCTTTTGGATGGCAGCCGCAGTTACGATCCCGATGGCGACGCACTCGCCTTCGTCTGGACCCAGCTCAGCACCACCTCCACCGGCTCGGTCCAGATAGAGAACCCCCACTCCAGCCGAGCCAGTTTCCGGGCTCCCGACCGGACCGCGACTCTCGAGTTCCAGCTGGCTGTCTCTGACGGGCGGCTGACCAGCCAGGATTCGGTAGTCGTCTTCGTGGGCCTCAGTACGACCGCGGGCAGTTTCTGGTCCGCCAATTCCTCAGGGCGGCGGACGGAGGATGGACAGCTCGGGGATCAGGCCGTCCTCAAACCGCATAAAGCTCTGGATCAGCGCATCGTCCAGGGGCTGGGTGATCTTGCCTTCGTCAAACAGCCGCTTGTGAAGGACCCGATACGGGTCGGGCAGCTCCAGCCTGAACGGAGTCAGGTCCGATCGCAGAAAGTAGACCCGCTCCTCAGGGTCTTTTGGCATGTAGGGGTCCCCCCGCAACTGGACTCCCACCCAGATAACACCGTTCCTCGTGGCATCGACGCGGATTACCCGGGAATCCGCCTGCCACGCTTCCGCCAAGGGAGTTCGCGGAATCAGCCGGTAGGCCCGCTCGAGGCCGGGTGTCAGGCCCGGAGCGTAGCCGGCGGGAACCGGTGAGATGGCGTTCGTCACCGTCGCGTCGATCAAACCCACGACCGGTCTATCAAAACGGTTGTTGATCCCACCAAAGACGATTTCGTCCTGCCCGTCCGCATCTACATCGATGAAATCCAGGTCGAAGATATAACCCGTGTTCCAGTACTGCCCCACCAACCGCCCGTCGCCGTCCAGCACCGCGATCGTGCCCGGGAAGAGATGGTTATGGTTGAACACCACCGCAAACAGTGGTCGGCCGTCCCGCAGCCGGCCGGGTCCGCACATGGTCCAGAGAACGAGCCGACCTGCCAGCTCCTCCCCTCCCCAAAGCAGCGGCCCTTCCACTGCGAAGGTCCAGCGGACTTCTCCCTCTGAATCGAGGCCGGTCACGTAGCCGACTCCGCCACCATCGCTGCTCACGGCCAAGACCACGTCGTTCCGACCGTCGAGGTCCCAATCCCCCACATGGACCGCCGGGCGCCGCATGCCGAAAGCGGGTAACAGGGGCCCTCCGGTGAAATGACGGCTCCACAGCACAGAACCGTCCTCAGCCCGGGCCGTCAGCAGGCCGTCCCGGGCCAAGGTGGCCATCATCGGTTGGGGGGGGTCGAGATACCGTCGGTAGAGAAGCCTCCCGCCGGCGAAGAGGCCGGCCACACACACCGAGGAGATCAAGGCCCACAGGAGACGCCGTCTGATCCGCAGCTCCGGCCGCTGAAAGCCGTGGGCGCCGTCGGCCATCCAGGCGTCGATCTCGCCGGAGAAGGCGTAGACCTTGGCGGCCCGGCCCACCTCCAGAGTGCTGCCGGGCAGGCGCCGGACGGGGAACCGGCGATCGCGTTCCCATCGCTGCAGGGTGCGCGGCGGAACGCCGGTATAGGCGGAAATCTCCTTCCAGCCGTCCAGACGCCTCCCCCGATCGTGGGACATGCTTCCCACGATGGTAGGTCGAGCTTGCCGCCGACTTCAAGAGGGCGCTCTTCGGCCGGCCGATCCCCGATCTCAGTGGAGGGGCTTTGCGCCGCCTCCGAACGACCGTCCAAGGGAGGGCGGCACCTACTCTCCCGAGGAGATCCCAAAATCAAAGATGATCACAGGGTTGGCGGCGCCGACAAGCGGCATATCCAGCCAGGTCTTGTCAGATTGCGACATGTGGCGGCTTCCCATGCCATTTTCTGAGCCGACAGCTCACCACGAACCGGTGTACCCGGCTCGGGTCTCGATGATCCTGGGGGCTATCCGCATCGCCTTGGAGGCCCGAGAAAGTCAGTTGCACCCGAGGCCGTGGCTAAAGGCAGGAAACAATCAGGACGACGCCGACGAGGCGCCGGCACGGGCACGGGGAAAACCGTACTTGGACCTCCTGATCAATGCGATTCACGGACTCTGGGCGGCGATCTGAAAGCTGCAAAGTCCGGTAATCGAGAGAACCTCGGGAATCCCGGTGATACGTGCGATCTCGGTGGCGGTGCCGGTAGCCGTATCGATCTGGACCAATGAGGCTCGCCCGCTGCTGGGATTGTCGGAGGCCACCCCCAGCAGTTGCCCGCCAGGTGCAAAAGCCAGCCCCTGGATATTGCCCAGCCCGGTGGGTCCGATATATTCCACGGCACCGGTTAGAGGTTCGATCCAAACGAGGTTAAGGGTTCGGGGGAAATATGTCTGAGAGAGGCCAAAGACACGCCCCTCTGGAGAAACTGCCAAGTCTCCCCAAATGTCGACTGTACGATTGAGCATTTTGAGGTATGTTGAAGTCAGCCGCGTCGCCGGGGACAGGAGCCACGTCTCCAGACGGTCACCCTTGGCTAGAAAGAGGACTCCCCGGGGCGAGAAAGCCATGGCCACACCGCCGAGTCGGCCGGCTGCCCCAGTGTCCTCGATGTATTGATGAAGAAGTGAAACCGGGTCCAACACGCCGAGGTTGTAGCCAAAAAAACTGTCTCGGGCTGTCACGAGTCTGCCGGCCGGGGAACAGGCGAGCTCGTCCGCGGCGACCACAATCCCCATTGAACTTGCTTCGCCAGTGGCCGGATTGATACCAACTAACAAGGCATCGCCTTTGGAGTTATCGACTTTCGCAAGCGCATAGAGTGTTCCTGTGCCCAGTTCAGGGACCTGCGGGAGCCACTCCCCGGCGAGCAAATCTCTTACCCACTGCTACCTGCCCGCTTCTAAGCGCCAAGAGGAGCTCTCTGTCCGCGGCTTTCTGTGCTTCCTGCGACAGGATGAGGCTAAGACAGGTGAGAGGCGCGGTCGCAGCTCCAAAGAAAGCGCCGGTTACGCACCGGGTGCTGCCCACCGCCGTGGAAATCCAGTCTGGTAGGTCAACAACACCTAAAGTGTCGGCAGCCTTCAGAAGAAACGCTCCACACGGATAGATTGCCAGCCCCTGGGCTCCTGGAGCTAACAGCGGTATGAGGCACCCAGCCGCCGACAGAGCGTGGGAGCCTATCTCATAGAGCGCCGGTTCCCACCAGGCGGCGGGCACAGAGCGCCCAGGCCCAGCTTTGAGATAACGCACCGAGCGCGCCGCCGCACCAGACAGGGGTAATGGGAGGGCGCGGTGGACCTTCAGGCTCCCCTCAGGCGACACGGAGATCACGTCCACCCGAGTGTCAGTGTAGTTCTCGAACGAGAATACCCAGCCTTCCATCACCGCACGCTGCGGGCGACCCGAGTCATCGGTCCAGACTTCCAGGACCTGCCCATCAGTGTCCCTGAAGACCACCCCCGTCACCCTACCTTCCTCATCTGCAGCCTCGGGGTCGGCTTTCACCATGAGCAGACGTCCAAGCCCATCGGTTGCTACCACCGGGAGTTCCGGATTTCCCGTCGAGTGGATACTGATCCCCTCCGGATAGGCCGTTACCTCGCCCGGGACCGATGCAAGGGTACCGTCCTGCCTCTGGCGCAGACCCAAAGCCGCAAACGGCTGGTCCGACCGAATCTGAAGTGTGGCCGTGAACTCAGCCGGCAACCCCGAGAACAGCTCGTTGACGAAATGCGCCTTCTGAGCCCTCGGTCCGAGTTCCAGGGTTGCGGATGCGAGTGGTGTTCCCGCGTCTTGCAGAATCACGGCCTGCAAACTCACAGTTTCCTCGCCGGGATTGACGACGGCGATTCCCGAGTTCAAGGCAACGCCACGCTCCACATATGCTGAAAACTGGAGAGTCAGCTCAGCCGCGGGAACCGAGACTTCCGAGCGACCCAGAGCGTAAACCACCACACCGGAGACCCAAGGTCCGCCTCCTTCCACAGTGGCGTAGCCAACCTTCAGGCTGCCCCCACCCGAAGTCCTGATTTTGCTGGAGCTTGCCGCGGCCATCTCAACCGCGAGCGAACTCCTGTCGGTTTGCCCGAGTCCAACCCGCATCGGTTGTCCGGCTGGAGTCCAAAAGGAAATCGTCACTTTTTGAGGGATGTGGGAAACGTTGGTCAGGATGAGTTCTGATGCGAAGCCCTGCCCATCCACGATCTGGGGAAAAATCAGCTCTGGGCTCGAGGATGCGGACCCCAAGGCCCTCGAACCCAGCAGCCCTGTGAACAATAGAGCGGTTCCGAGGGCTCGCAACTTGCATGAAACCTGAAGCCGATGGGTCATTGAGGCCAGCCTTTCGTTCGCTCATTCATAACGTATGAGCGGGCTGGCAGGGACGCCAAGCGACATATTCCGCCAAGAGCTGCCACAGCGCGACGCCAGGGCCGCCGCGACACACCTGTTCGCAGGAAACGTCGGCGTGCATGCCTGAATCCTGAATGTCGAGGGTTCGGAACCAACTGACAGCGATCGGATATCAGCCCCCGAAGGGCGACCGAGCTGACCAACTTCTCGCCTCAGTCGTCCCTCCGGGACTTGTCCTGCCTTTCATGGCCAGGTTGCCCGACCCCAGGCCGGAGGGCGGGGCGCAGCGGAGACCTCCGGAACAGACGCACCCGAGAACAGCAGCGGCACCCTGAAGGGGTGCCAGACAGTCCAGGCGAAACCGGTCTGGGGGCTGGCTGCTGATGGCCCGGGTGTCCCGCCCGGGTTGGGCGGTTGGCGGCAACCGTCCAGGGGCCGGTGGTAGCCTGGGCGTCTCGCCCGGCTTGGACGGTAGGCGCCGATCGTCCGTTCTCCTCTCATGGCAAAGAATTGCCAGCCCGAAAAGGGCGTCGGCCGGACGCCGGATGGGAGCGATCCCGCCCCGCGGACTGTAGCACGGCCGAGACGGCCGTGCTACGGGTGGTTACGCCGTCCGTCCCTGCCCGCAGCGGCAATCGTCCTGGGGCGGGTGGTGGCCCGGGCGTCTCGCCCGGGTTTGGCATCCCGGATGCCAGAGAAATAGCCGGAGGTCAGCCAGAGCCGCATGTCAGATCGCGACAGCGGGCACGCCAAGATACGCCAACTCGTGATTTCACCTTGTTCTGTCTGGACTTGGCCTCGCCTGCCGGAGATAATCGCACCGAGCTTTCAGCCGATTGGCCGCCCCAAGTCGGAGCCTGGGCATGGCCGAATCGGGCTCGATCTGACGCGGCCCGCACCTGAAGGTCGGAGGGGGAGCACAATGGCACATCGAGTGCGACCGGAAGAGCGCCTTGCCGGCTGGCAGGCCATCGCCGACTACCTGGAAGTCAGTGTCCGCTGCGCCCAGCGCTGGGAAAGCCGGGGTATGCCAGTCTACCGCATCGGCGCACCCGGCCATGACGGCCGCAAGCACAGCCAGATCTTCGCCTATTCCGGCGAGCTGGAAGCATGGCTGCACCAGCAGCATCCCGCCAATCACTCCAGCATCCGCTTCGCCTGGCGCGATTTCCGCCTGGACGGTGCCGACCGCTGGCACGTCCTCCTGGTTTCCATCCTCTTCGGCTCCCTGTTTGCCATCGCCTGGCCTCTGGAACTCGCCTATGCCTACGAAAACTACCTGGGACTGATGGCTGCAGGCACCGCCGGCGTCTGGCTATTCTCCACAGCGACCTGCCTGACGGCCCTCCTCTTGGTAGGCCGGGACCACCCCCACCGCCAGATCCAGCTCGTCCAGGGCAGTCTCATGCTCACCGCCGCCGCCGGTGTGCTGGTCAGCATCGGGATGCTCGCCCTCCCCAACCAGGTGATCACCCGGGCGGCATTTCAGACCCTTGCCGCACCGGTGGCGTTCCTGAAAGACACCATCTATTACCTGCCACTGGGGCTGATCTTCCTGTTGCCCACCTATCATTACGTCGCCCATGCCCGGCGGGCGCTGAGGATGGGTAACGGCGCCTCGAGTAGCGCCGACGGTCTCCCGCTTGTTCCGGGAACACTTCTGCTGCGCCCGGTCACGCTGGCGAGTCTGTTCGTCGTTTTTACCGCAGTTGCACTCTTGCTTATGACCCACCTCCTGGATCATCTCCTGCCCGCCCCCGGGATGGGGCTCTTCCAGTTCCTGCTGTGGGCGAAGATGGGGCTCTACTGCTGCATGATCCTGGAACTGCTCTGGTGGTACAGCTCGGCCCTTCAGGAACTTCGGGCCCCCAGCGCCGAAGTCGGGGCCGGCTGAGCCCGCGGACTTCAGGCCGACCCATCCAGCAGCCCGCGAACCCGGCCGAACACCGAGCGGAACATCGGCACCGTCAGACGTCCGGTGTTCGTGTTTTGACGGCTCGGATGGTAGGAGCCGATGAGAAGCCACGGGACGGCACCCTCAAACGCGAATTCAGCTCCATGACCGAAGCGCGGGCGGACCGCGGGCTGCTTCCGCCCCAGCTCCCGGCCCGCCGCGAGCACCGCCTCCCACGCAATCCCGCCCAGCGCCAGTATCACTTTCAGCTTTGGCAGCAACCGCAACTCCTCCACCAGATAGGGCCTGCACGCAGCCAGTTCAGCGGGTGTGGGACGGTTGCTCGGAGGGGCACAGCGTCCGGCAGCGGTGATGTAACAGTCGGTCAGGGTCAGGCCGTCTCCCCGCTGCCGGCTCCACGGCTGGCTGCAAAATCCAAACTCCCAGAGGGTCCGGTATAGGAGGTCCCCGCTGGCGTCGCCCGTAAACATACGACCCGTCCGGTTGGCACCATGGGCGGCCGGCGCCAACCCCACCACCAGAAGCCGCGCCGCCGGATCGCCCCACCCTGGAACCGGGCGTCCCCAGTACTCCTGGTCCCGATACGCCCGGCGGCGGATGCGCGCCACTTCCCGGCAATGTCCGCGCAGGCGGGGGCAGCGCTCGCATTCCGTCACGCTCTTCTGCAGGAGAGTCAGTTCATCCCACGACACGTTCGCCGGCTGATTGTAATCGAGGTGGGCATCAGTGGCGGACGGGTGCGGTCGGTGGTCGGAGAACGGAAAGAGCGGAAGCAAGCTTCCGCCCTCCACAGCTCAGGCCGCAGCCTTCGCAGAAAACCCCGCTACCCCGCTACCCCGCTACCCCCTCCCTGGCGACGCAACCGCCGCGGTGGACGAGAAAGCGGAAGCAAGCT
>CAZGEH010000009.1:147596-175381 GCA_964524795.1 uncultured Acidobacteriota bacterium | reverse complement strand
CATCAACACCTTCCATCTCAACGAAGGCCATGCCGCCCTTCTGACCCTGGCGCTGTTGGACGAGGCGGCGAAGCAGGCCGGGAGGGAATCGATCATTGCGCAGGACCGGGATGCAGTCCGCAACCACTGCGTTTTTACCACTCACACCCCTGTTCCCGCCGGTCACGACAGGTTTCCGCTGGAGCTGGCACGGAAGGTGGTCGGCGAGCGGGATGATTTCTTCGGTCTGGAGGGCGTCCTTTATGAAGGCAATACCCTGAACATGACCTATCTGGCCCTCAACCTCAGCCGCTACATCAACGGTGTGGCCCGCAAGCACGGCGAGGTCTCCAGGCTCATGTTCGCCGGATATACCATCGACGCCATCACCAACGGGGTCCATGCCGCCACCTGGGTGTCGGCTCCTTTCCGGGACCTTTTCGACCGGACGATTCCCCTGTGGCGGCAGGACAATTTCTGCCTGCGCTATGCCCTGAGCATTCCCAGGGAGGAACTATGGGGCGCCCATATGCAGTGCAAAAGGGAGCTCCTGGCACTGGTCAACCGGGAAACCGGGGCGGGCATGGATGAAAACATTCTGACCATAGGCTTTGCCCGCCGCGCCACCGCTTACAAGCGGGCCGATCTCCTCTTGAGGGACATGGAGAGGCTCAAGAGAATATCCAATGAAGTGGGCAAGATCCAGATCATCTATGGGGGCAAGGCCCACCCCCGGGACCATGAAGGAAAGGAGCTCATCAAGCGGATCTTTTGGGCAAAGCGTCAACTGCAGCACCACATCAAGGTGGCCTATCTCGAGAACTACAACATGACACTGGGTGCGATGATCACCTCAGGGGTCGATGTCTGGCTCAACACGCCCGAGCCGCCCATGGAGGCTTCGGGGACCAGCGGGATGAAGGCGGCATTGAACGGAGTCCCGAATCTGAGCGTGCTGGACGGCTGGTGGATCGAAGGCCACATCGAAGGGCTGACCGGGTGGGCTATCGGGGAGGCGTTTCACGGAAACGGAGAGGGGCGTGACCACTCCCGGGATGCCCATTTTTTGTATGACAAGCTCGAGCATGCCGTGATCCCCTGTTTCTATCATGATCGGAATCGGTACCTGGATATGATGGCCTACTCCATTGCCATCAACGGCTCCTTTTTCAATACCCAGAGGATGGTGCAGGAGTATGTGCTCAACGCGTATTTGAATCGCTGAGTAAACAGGTACACACGGGATTGTCACAACAACCAGAGGGGCGTCCCCTGTCCCGAAGCGCCTCAATATCGCGAGGGCCGCGCAGCGCCCTGAGCCTTGGAATGCGGAAGCCTGCTTCCGCTTTTTTTCCGTTTCCCGACCACCGACCGTGCTCGTCAGCCCCCCAAGTCGCGCGGACCGTATTCCTCTGCCTCCGCGGGGCCGGAGGTCTGCGCTGGGACCTCCCGAAAACCGTCCGCCTCAGCAGAAACGCCCCGGCGGACGACACCCGCTCGCTGGCGGCGCTCGCGCTCTGAACTGAGCCGCGCCTTCGGCGTCCCCCACGCCGGCCCGGGCCTGCGGGGATCCGGGGTCGGCCTTCCGGCCGCCACGCCGGAAACACTTGCCGGTGCCGCGGCCGTCTCGCCCGTCCTGCCAACGGCAGGGACGGGGCGATTCTCTGGCACCCCTTCAGAGTGCCCCCCGTTCTGGGTCCGTCTGTTCCGGAGGTCTTCGCTCTGCTCCGACCTCCGGCTATTTTCTGGCATCCCTCCGGGATGCCTCGAACCAACCGCCCGGGGTACGGCCACCTCCCGTACAACCGTCCCCGGGGCGGGAGTGTCCCCATCCACCTCCCACGAACGGTTCCCTTGTCCGGCCGGCGATTCTTCACCGCGAAAAGGGCACGGACGATCGGCGCCGACTGCTCAACCCGGGCGGGACGGCCGCGGGCCCCAGAACGGCTTTCGCCCGTGGGGTGCACCGCCCCCGCCGACAGCCACACTTCGAAGCCCGACCGGCCCAGTTGCCGCGTTTCCGCCCAAGCTGTTACCTTGCTCGCATGATCCGCACCATTGAATGGACCGAAGCCGGGATCGTCATGATCGACCAACGCCTGCTGCCGGCACAGGAGATCTACAACACCTACCGGACACCCGAAGAGATAGCTGAGGCGATCCGGTCGATGGTGATCCGGGGAGCCCCAGCCATTGGGGTGGCCGCGGCCATGGGAATCGCCCTCGGCATCCGCCGACTCAGCTCCCGCGACGGAATCGCCGAGGAGTTCAATCGGATCCGCCGCCTGCTGGACTCCACCCGCCCCACCGCCCGCAACCTGTTCTGGGCCACCGAGCGGATGGCTGCGGTTTTCGCCTCCGTCCAGGATCGCCCCCTGGACCAGATCCAGTCCGCCCTCGTCCAGGAGGCCTTGCGGATCCATCAGGAGGATATCGAGATCAACCGCCGGTTGGGAGCTTACGGCCAACAACTCCTGGATTCGCCCACCACGGTCCTGACCCACTGCAACGCCGGGGCGCTGGCCACCGCCGGTTACGGCACGGCACTGGGGGTGATCCGGGCCGCGGTCGAGCACGGGAAGACCGTCCAGGTGTTCGCCGACGAGACCCGACCATTCCTCCAGGGCGCCCGCCTCACCGCCTGGGAACTCAGTCGGGACGGCATCCCCTGCACCCTGATCACCGACAACATGGCGGGCCACTTCATGCGCCTGGGGAAGATCCAGGCGGTGGTGGTGGGCGCCGACCGCGTCGCCGCCAACGGCGACGTCGCCAACAAGATCGGCACTTACAGCGTGGCGGTGCTGGCCCATGCCCACGGGATCCCCTTCTATGTGGCGGCTCCGTTGTCCACCATCGATCTGGAGACTCCGACCGGGGAACAGATTCCCATCGAACAGCGACCCATTACTGAGGTCGTCAACCTCCAGGGAGTCCGGGTGGCTCCGGAGGCGATCCAGGTCGAGAACCCGGCCTTTGATGTGACTCCGAACCGCCTCGTCTCGGCCATCATTACCGAGGCGGGGATCGCCCGGAGTCCTTACCCGGAGAGTCTGCGGGAGCTGTATCGCCGGGCCGGCAAGCAGCCATGAACATCCTCGGGATTGAGACCAGTTGCGACGAGACGGCCGCGGCGGTGGTGGAAGACGGGCGCCGGATCCGCTCCAGCGTGGTTGCCTCCCAGGTCAGGGTCCACCGCGCCTACGGCGGAGTAGTCCCGGAGCTGGCCAGCCGGGAGCACGTGGACAACATCTGCTACGTGGTCCAGCGGGCGTTGCAGGAGGCGGCACTGAGCTGGGAGGAAGTGGACGGGATCGCCGTCACACGGGGACCGGGACTGGTGGGAGCTTTGCTGGTGGGTTTGACCTATGCCAAGGCGCTGGCGTTTGCGCGCGGGCTGCCGTTTGTGGGCGTCAATCATCTGGAAGGCCATCTCCATTCGGTGTTCCTTGAACATCCGGAAGCCCCGGTCCCTGCTCTCTCGCTGGTGGTTTCGGGCGGACACACGAATCTCTACTTTCTGGCGGAGGACCGACGCGATTACCGGCTGCTGGCCCGCACCCGCGATGACGCCGCCGGCGAAGCACTGGACAAGCTGGCGAAGTTCCTGGGTCTCGGCTATCCCGGCGGGCCGGTAATCGAACGGCTGGCCAGCCAGGGAGACCCCCGGTCGGTGAGCTTTGCGGTGCCACGCTTCAGCGACGGCTCTTTGGACTTCAGTTACAGCGGCCTCAAAACGGCGGCCCTACGCCATGCCCGCAGCCTCAAGCTCGCCTTTCCCCTGGATCCCGCTCAACTCCCGGCGGAGGTCCTGGATCTGGCGGCTTCCTACCAGCAGGCGGTCATCGACCAGTTGATCGACCGGTTGGAGAAGGCGTTGGAACAGGTGCAGGTCAATGCGATCCACGTCTCGGGTGGTGTCTCCTGCAATAGTGCCCTGCGGGCCGCACTGGAGCAGCACTTTGCGCCCGCCGGCCTCCCGGTCCTGTTTCCCCGCCCGGCACTGACAACCGACAACGCCGCCATGATCGCCGGTGCGGCTTACCCCCGGCTCAGCCGCGGTGAGCGGGACGGCTGGCGGCTGACGGCCGAGGCGGTCCTGACCCTGGGCGACGGCGGCTGACGGTCTGTGCAGCATCTCTCCGGGATGCGCGAACCAACCACCCGTAGCACGGCCGTCTCGGCCGTGCAGCCGTCCGCGGGGCGGGATCGTCCCCATCCGGTGCCGAGAGAAGGGTTCTCTTCTCCTCTCGGCGATTCTTTCCTGGAAGAAGGGCACGGACGATCGGCGCCGATCGTCCAACCCGGGCGGGACCCCGGGCCACCACGGGCCCCCGACCGATTGCCGCCCCTGGCAGGGACCGTCCGCACAACCAGCCGTAGAACGGCCGTCTCGGCCGTGCAGCGGTCCGCGAGGTGCGATCGGCCCGATCCGCCGTCCGGCCAACGCCGTTGTCCGGCCAGCGGTTCCTTCCCAGGAGAGGGGCACGGACGATCGGCGCCTGCCGTCCAGCCCGGGCGAGACGCCCGGGCTACATCCGGCCCCAGGACGATCGGCGCCAACCGCGCAACCCAGGCGGGACGCGAGCTGCCACGGGTCCCCGGACGGCCTTTGGCCTCAGCGCACACCGATCCCGCGGGCAGCCGGCAGCCCAGGGCCATTCTCCCGGAGCCGGGAATCCGGCGCCAGCTCCGGCCCCCGGACGAAAAACTCCACCTCATCCAACGGTTTGCCGTCCAGGGACAGGAGCCTGAGCCGGTATCTCCCCATCCGGGGGGACCACGCCACCAGACCCGAAGCGTCCCCCATCCGCCGGCCGTTGAGCTCCCACACAGCTTCCCGGGTGGCGGGCTCTGCCTCAAAGAAAACCGCCTGGCGGGCGGGCGGGATATCGGGATCCACCGCCACGATGGTGCCTTGGGGGGGATACAGGATCCGGTGGCGCGCCGCCTGGGAAACCCGACGTACCCGCTGAGGAGCGCTCCCCCGGACGAACCACTCCTCCACCTGCTTCGCCGGTCCGTCAAACTGCACGCTGACCCGCTCCAGCCCTGCAGGCGGCACCGGCGGCGACGAAGGCTCCCGCCGATGCAGGAAACCGATCACGTCCAGCCAGATGGGTGCCGCTCCGGTCACGCCGGATACGTCCCACATCGGCTCACCGGAGAAGTTCCCCACCCAGACACCTACCACATACCGCGATGAGTATCCGACGCACCAGTTATCCCGCATGTCCTTGCTGGTCCCGGTCTTGACCGCGGTCCAGAAAGCCGTCGCCAGCGGACTCTCGAGGCTGAAGGTGGCGCTGCGCGCTTCGCGGTCGGACAGGATATCCGAGACCAGAAAAGCCGCCTCCGGACTCACCACCCGCAGGCCAGCTCCGTCGCTGCCCGGTTCCAGCCGCAGTTCCAGTCGGTCTCCGCCCCGCGCCAGGGCCAAATAGGCGGTCACCAGCTCCCAGAGCGTCACGTCGGCGGAGCCCAGCGCCAGCGACGGGCCGTAATACTCCGGCGACCGCAACGACCTGAAGCCGAACCGCTCCAGCCGGGTGAGGAACGTGTCGCGACCCAGCAGTTCCAGTGCCTGGACCGCGGGGATGTTGAGTGAGGAACCCAGCGCCAGCCGAACGGTTACCGGACCCCGAAAGCGGTGGTCGTAATTGTCCGGCCGGTAGATGCCTCCAGTCACCATGAGGTTGACCGGGCTGTCGTCGATCAGAGAAGCCGGCGTCAGCAACCCCATGTCAAAGGCGGTCGCGTAAAGGAAAGGCTTGAGGGTGGATCCGGCCTGGCGCGGTGCCCTGACCCCATCCACGTGGCGGGCACTGGAGGATTCGCCACCGTTTCCCACATAGGCGAGGATTTCCCCGCTCCGTACGTCCGCTGCCAGGACCGCAGCATCCCGGACGTTCCGGTTCTGCAGTTCGCCTAGCCGCCGTTGAACCTGCGCCAGCGTGTAGGACTGCAGCTCGCGATCCAGAGAGGCAGCGAGGACCCCGGACGAAATGTCCGGGTGAGCCGCCGCCAGCAGGCGCGCCACGTGAGGGGCGAGATTGGCCTGCCCCTGGACCCGGTAGGGGACTTCGAGAGCGCGGGCGGCCTCGCCGATCTCCAACTCCATGGGGGAGGGTTCGAGGCCTGCCGCCAGGCGCCGGGCGCGGGCACGCACCTGGTCCACCGGAGCCTCAGGAGAACGGATCAGTGCAGCCAGCACCGCCGCCTCGGACACAGTGAGCCCGTGGGGCTCCTTGTTGAAGAGTCCGCGGGCCGCTGACTGGATGCCCTGCAGTTCACCGCGGAAGGAAACCAGGTTGAGATAGGCCTCCAGGATCTCCTCTTTCGACCACAGACCGTCCAACAACGACGCCGACACGAGTTGGTACAGCTTCTGCAGCAACGTCCGGCGCCCCGATGACGGCGTCAGGGCCGGATCGAGCAGGCCGACGAGCTGCATGCTGATGGTACTGGCGCCCCGTCCGCCCCCGCCCGCCAACTTCTGCCACAGGGCTGCCGAAACCGCCCGCCAGTCGACACCGGAATGGTTGTAGAAACGGCGGTCTTCCGCCTCCAGGACAGCCGCCGTCAGGATCGGCGAGATCTCCGCCAAGGGAACCCACTGGAGCCGCCGCCGATGGGGATCGACCCGGATTTCGTGCAGCAGTCTCCCCTGCCGGTCTACCAGGATCAGGTCTGAGGAACGGCAGGAAGCCCTGACATCCTCGAAGCGGGGAAGCCCGGAGCGCCACCACAGCACTCCTGCCGCCGGCAAGCTCAGCAGGAGCCCGGCAGCCAGGGCCACCGTCCCACGGCATCGGGTCATGGCTCCACCTCGATGGGAGTGTTGGGCAGCTCCCCGAAAGTTTCAGGGTGATAAAGGGCTTCCACCCGGGTGGGCGGCAGGTGAAAGACGCCCGGCGTGTTCAGCCTCAAGGTGTACTCAATCGCATAGCGGCCCTTGCGCATCACATCCCACCAGGCGCGGTACGACCGGAAGCTCCGCTCCTCGAACATCGGTCTGCGGTAGAACGGCTCCCCCTCTTCATCCTGGGTCGCGAGGCCGGAATCCCGAAGACCGGTTCCCAGCAGGAGGGAGCCGGAAGGGATGGGATCGTCGACGACCACCCAGGACATGTCGGACTGGGCCTCGATCTCCAGCCGGACTCGGATCAGGTCGCCCACGGACCATCTGCCGGCGGTCCGCTGTTCGACCGGTTCGACTTGACGGCGGATCCGATAGCCGGACTCCACCGCCGCGCCGCGGAGCGCGGCCGAACTGCGCACCCAGATCCATGGAGCGCCGGTTCCTTCGTGACGGGCTTCCAGGGTGTCGGGTCCCGGCGGCCAGGACAGTTCCACACGCCCACCTGCCTGGTCCCGTTGCCAGTCCAGTTCGCGCTCGGTGCCGGCCAGTCGGCTGAAAGACGTCCCCGCCACCGGCTCGGACTCGAAACGGGCGGCGAACTTCCGCACCGCCAGCGCCGCCCAGGCGTTAGCGGTAGTGAGGTCCCAGCGGCCGTGGCGCTGGCGGGCCACGAGACCCTGCACCAGCCGCGGCAGGTCATCGCCCGTCATCCCGGCTTCCAGGAAGGCAAGGATCAGCCGGGCGAGGTTGACGTCGGGCGAGACCATCAGCCACCAGAGCCGGTCGCGGGGCTCGGTAGAGAAGCCGGCCATCGTGCCCTGGTAGCTGAGCCGGCTGCGCAGGATCTGCTCGGCCGGCGCCAGGGCCTGGGTACGGGTGGGACTCGCCGGCAGCCGGTGCATCAGGCTGTACCATTCGATGGCGGTGGAGGTCGGCCAGAGCTCGGGCGTCAGGGTCAATGAGGTGAGCACCTGCGGGTCGGCCTGCCCGTATCGCGACAGGGCTTCCAGGGCGCCAAGCTTCCGCAGGGTCAGGTCAACGGTTGGGAGGCCGTGGTGACGCTGAACCTGGCCGGCGGCGAATCCTGCCAGCCCGGTCAGCATCCGCTGCAGGATGGCGTCAGGTATGGGCCAACCGGCCTCGTGGGCGACCGCGGCAACGTAAGAAGTCAGGACGTCGCTGCCCGGCCATGGTCCGGGGAAGTAGCGCAACAGGCCGTCGTCGTCCACATACGGCGGCAGGGCGTTCATCCAGCGGTCCCACAGCTCCCGGTCGTTGAGTACCACGGCCTGGGACAGGACCTGTTCCAGGCAGCCGTAGGGATAGGCGGCCATGTAGTCGCGCGCCGAGTCCAGACTGCCCATCAGAGTGCGGCGCAGGTCCACCAGGACGCTTCCCCGCCCGGGCAATGCTTCCGCCGGAGGCTGCAGCTCGAGCCGGAACGGCTGGTCGAGACGGGCGAAGGTAGCCTGGATCACACGCACCGGGACCGCCGGCGCCACCGGCTGGCGCACCCGGATCCGGTCTGCGTAGCCGTTGGCCGATGCCTCCAGGTCGTAGGTCAACAATCCGATTCCGGGGGGGATCTCCACCGGGAATCCCACCACCGTTCCCTCCCCGGGACCCATCTGGACGGCGCGGGTCTGCGACAGTTTCAGCTCAGGCACCTGGAGAGTGAGGCGGGCGGTCAGTGCCTCGGAAGAGCTGTTGCGGACGGTAAACTCGGCCGGGAATCGATCCCCCTCCCGGGCCGTGGGGGGAACACCGGAGAACAGGGTCAGTTCCTGGGCACTCCGGATCACGGCGGCTCCGGTGCCGAAACGGTCCAGCCCAGCCGTGGCTACAGCGACAATCCGGAATGACGTGATCGAGTCTTTCAGGGGGAACTCCACCTCGGCCTGGCCCGAGGTGTCCAGCCTCACCCGGCCCTTCCAGAACAGCAGCGTATCGAACAGCTCGCGAGTGCTTTGACGGCCGCCGCCGCCGCCCTGGGGAACCGCCTTCAGACCGAAATGACGCTTCCCCACCACCTGCATCTGGGCCGTGGAGGTTCGGACACCGTGGCCGCGCTCGGCCATCATCGCCTCCAGCAGGTTCCAGGAGGGGTTGGGGGCGAGTTCCAGCAGGCCTTCATCGACCACCGCCACGGCGACTTCGGAGTCTTCGGGCAGGGCCCGGCCGTCTGTGGCGGCCACCTGGATCCGTGCACGCGCGGTTTCCCGCACCCGGTACACCTCCCGCTCAGGCTGGACCCTCACCTGCAGACGGTTTCCGGCCCAACCCACCCGGACCGAGGCAAAGCCGAGCTTGTATGCCGGCTTGCCCAGGTCCAGAAACGCGGTGGGGGCTGTCCCCTGGACCCGCCCGCGCAGGACCAGCACGGAAACAAACACGTTGGGAACGTCCGCCGCCTCGATGGGAACTTCAATGGTGGCACCGGTGCCTTCGACGGTGGTCACATAACGGCGGGAAATGCCTTCCCTTTCCACCGTCACCAGGGCAGTGGCGCGGCGGAACGGCATCTGCACCTGAAAGCGCGCAGTTTCCCCCGGTTCATACTCCTGGCGCTCGGGGAGCACGTCGATGCGGTCGTGGTCTTCTGCTTCGTACCAGGACTCGTCGCCGCCGGCCACCCAGAGCTCGCGGCTGCAGCGGAACCAGCGGCCGGCCTCATCCGCCACCCGGGCCTCCAGGATCAGATTTCCCGAGGCAGGCGCCGCCGTGTCGCAGCGAAGGATTCCCCGCCCGTCGCTGGTTCCTGCACAGACCGATCCCAGGCGGCGGGTCTGCCGCACATGCTCGTAGGCGTAAAAGCCGCCCACCAGACGTTTGCGATGGGACAGGACCGTGCGCTGGTAAACATCCACCTCCACAGGAACCCCCGCCAGCGGCTGGCCCCGGAGATCGGTGACCGCAACCTCGAAACCCAGCCGGCCGGCCGGCATTCTCCAACTGTCGGTCTTGATGCCCGCCAGCCGGGCGGCGGGCCACAGCGGGATACGGCTGCCCACGGTTTGGATCACCCCGTTGGGATCGCGGAACTCCAGTTCGGCAATGAGCTCCAGCGGCCGGTCCCATCCAGGGGGGGCCTCCACCGCGACGCGGGCGCCGCCCGTTTCATCCACCACCGCAGCGATGCGCATCAGTTCCGGCCGCACCTCCTCCGGTTCTTCCCCGGCCCGAACGGTTTCCTCGCGAACAGGACCACCGCCGAAGGAGTAATCCTGCCATGCGTCGAACCGCGGACCTCCACCGGGCTGGAACTGATATCGGAAGATGACGGGGAGACCCTTCGCGGGTCCTCCAGAGAGATATTCCACCGTCGCATCCAGTTCGACCCGCGCGGGTGCCACCGGCGGTTCCACAGGACCCTGCAGCGACGCCCGCATCAGGGGAACCCGAAACTCCTGCACCTGGAACGAACCGCTGACCCATTCACGGGAGCCTTCGTCTTCACTGTCCGGGGTTTCGGGTGCGTCCTGTTGCAGCGTCAACCAGTAAGTCCCCAACTTGGCGTCCCGTGGAATTGTCCATTCGTTTTCGGCGATTCCCTCCCCCGTCCAGTCGAGATCCAGCCGATAGCTGTCCCCTGAGCCGAGGTGGCGGATCAGGAGTGTTCCCGGACGCTCTTCGGGCGAGGCGCGCCGCAGACCGGCGATGGATTTCCGCCTCAGCACATGCTTCATGTGCACTGTCTCCCCGGCTCGAAAGAGGCTCCGGTCCAAAACGGTGTGGGCCACCAGCAGGGTTTCGTCATGAAGGCCGGGCAGACGGAAGCGCCACGGCTCGATCCCGTCGTCCCAGTCCGAGTGGACGAAGCTCATGTCCCCACCGGTACGGGCGGTGACCAGCAGTCCGGATCCGTACTCGGACCACGAGCAGCGGAAGGCCCGTCCGGGCGGCGGCAGCCGGTCTGTGAGCACCGCCCCGTCTTTCCCGGTCTGTCCCTCCCAGAGCAGCTCCCCGCGGCAGTCCCAGACCTGGACTCGGGCGCCGGACACCGGACGGGCAGTCGAGAGCGACGTGACCCAGATCAGCGAATTCTCAACCCCCCACTTCAGGTGAACACCCAGGTTGGTCACCAGCGCCGAGGTGGCCACGTACATCGGCTGAGGCTTTTCCAGCAGCGCCTCCCCCAGCACCCTGCTCTGCAGCTCCACCACGTAGAAGCCAGGTCCCGGCAGCGGAATGCCCAATACTTCGAACGAGGACTCCTGGTTGGGTCGGGGGATCCGCAATGAATCCGGCTGCACCAGCGTGTCCGAGAACACTGAAGAACCACGACCCTCCCAGTTCAGGGCGTTCAGCCTGGCCAACCACTCAAGCATCTGCTGAGGGTTGTCGGGGGAGACCCGGAACCGGGACCCAGCCAGCACCGGCGGACCGTCCACCGGCAGCACGTCGACCGGGAACGGCGACTCCAGATGCCGGACGGTTACGGGAAGGACCGGGTCGGCGGCCTCGATGATTCCGAACGTGGCGGCGAACTTCGCCAGTGGCGGGTAGCGGTCGGTCCGCACGGTGAGGGGAAAGCGGTCGGCGTTGACCAGAGGCCGCCCGGCGTCATCCCGGATGTCGGGCGGCAGCTCCAGACGAAACTCGGACGACGGGGGGAACGGAGGATCGAAGCTTAGGTACTGGATGTCATCTCCCGGATTCAGCCTGATCTCCCGGACAAAGCCGTCGGGGCCGACCAGACGGCTCCCCGCCAGCAGCTCCGAAGCCACCGGGGCTGAAAAGTGGAGCCGCATCGGGGTCAGGGGAATGCATTCGCGTTCCGCGTTCTCGCGGGCGCAGCGGAACTCCGCCACAAACTGGGACCGGGTTTCAAATTCAAACACCTGATCCTGGACGGTCGCCACTCCGCCGGGGGAGGCCACTCCCCTTCCCCACACCAGACGGAAACGACGGCCCGAGGGTAATGTCTGCCGGGGCCGGATCAGCAGGATGTGCTCTCTGGGGGTCGAGCCCAGCCACTGGCTGCGGAGAATCTCTTCACGGTCCGCGCCCGCGACGATGGAGACCGAGACACTGCCGGCCAGACCCTCCACTGCCAAGTACACGTTCTCGAGCACCGAACGGGGATCGGCCTCCCCGTCCAGAAAGAGGATGAAGACCGGGTCCTCCACCACTCCCTGGGAGCCCTCCCAGGGAATGGAGCGGGTGACGGCCGGCCCGCCGGTGGAGAAGCGGAACAGCGTGCGCCCGGTCATGACCGACCCGTCCAGAGCCCGCAGCTCCGGTTTCAGCAGGAAGCTGCATTCGAGCCCGGCGGGAAGGTCACGGTCGAATTCGTAGACCCAGTTGAGCTGGTCGAGCCAGCGCCCCTGGCCGGGGACCGGACAGGTGACCGCAAAAGGCTCGACCGGTGTTCCGGGGTCGCCGAACGGGACCATGGGGGTGGCGAATTCGGCCCGGACCTGGCGTACATCCTTGACCAGCCCCTCGGGTGAAAACTGGCGGACGGAGCCGGCGGAAAGGGACGGCCAAAGACCGAGAAACAGGCTGAAGACCGTCGCGGTTGAGCACAGGGGGGAACGCATGGCAGTGATTTTATGCCCCGAACGGGAACCGGGATACGGGAGTCGGGAGGGAGCCATTCCGCGGTTTCTGACCGGAGCCGGGCTCCGGGACCCAGGCCCCGGGGAGCGTGGCGCGTGTGCCCGCCCTCTGTCATTTGACGCTCCGCTGGAGGTTTCGGGGCGGGCTCAGTGAACCGGGGGCAGTTTCCTGATCCAGCGGAGACTGTTCTTCTGGGTGGTGGACACCGCGGTCAGACGTTCCCGGTAATAGGGATTGGAATGTTCCACCAGCAGCGGATTGTCGGCGTAGTCCAAGAACAGCCAGCGGCCCTTGCGGCTGTCCTCCAGTTCCATCACGGGGACCTCCACCTCGCTCCGGTCCACCGAGAGTTTCGCCGTGGACCGTCCCTTGAGCTGCAGGACTACAGGGAAGGCATTCAGAACCACCTTGACCTGCCCCTTCTGCGCGAGTTCCTCGAAGACGTCTCGGGACAGCCACTTGATGAGCATGTCCGAGGATTCTGTATCCACGCCGGGCTCGAACAACCCAGACAGGGTGAGCCTGCGGGCAGACTGGACCGCCTTGCGGGAGAGATGAACCGTCCCCTGGTGGCTTTCCGATTCCCACTCCATGACACGGTCCGGCAGGAACCGCGCAATCCGAACGACGAACTGGCGTTCCTGGTCGGCGGCGCTGTTCTGGTAAACCAGCACGGTGTGCGGACCGAATTCAGGAATTGCGGGGGGCGTCCCGCCCTGGGCCGTCTGCACCCAGAGCAAGACGGACATGATGCTCCACATACTTGCTGATGATGTCCGCTTCCAGATTGACCCGATCCCCCTCGCGGAGATCGGACATGTTGGTGACTGCCATGGTATGGGGAATGATGGTGACCTCAAACCAGTCTTCTCCCAGGCCGGAAACCGTCAGACTGATCCCGTTCAGGGTGATGCTGCCCTTGAACACGCAGTAGCGAAGCACCTCGTCCGGGGCTTCCACGCGGAAAACCCAGGAATTCCCTTCCCGCCGTATGCTCCGGATACGGCCGGCGGCATCCACATGCCCCTGGACGAGATGTCCTCCCAGCACGTCGGACAGTCTCACCGGCGGCTCCAGATTGACCGTCGAACCCGGGCTTTTGTCCCCCAGACTGGTTCGCCGCAAAGTTTCCGGGGTCGCGTCCACCTCCACCCAGCGGCCGCCCTTGCCGGTCACCGTCAGGCAGATCCCATCCACGCTGATGCTTGCGCCCGTGTCCAGTTCGTCCCAGAGACCAGGGCACTCGAAGCGCAGGGTGACACCGCCTTCGGATTCCCTGAGTTCCAGGATCCGCCCCTTCTCGCGAACGATTCCGGTAAACATGTGTTCTCCAGCGGCTAGTGGTCCAGCTCACCGCGACGGATTCCTGCCAGGACGGCGACGCCGTCCCGCTTCTTCCGGCCGGCGGCCGGTCCGCCGTTCCCGCGAACCATTCGCGGGTTCCGAAGTCCCATTTCCCCCGCGGCCGGCGATCGCCAGACGGAGCTGGTGCACCTCCCGGACAGTCAGCTCCCGCCACTGCCCCGGTTTCAGTCCCTCCAGGGTCAGGGGTCCGATGGCGATCCGGCGCAGGCGCATGACCCAGCAGCCGATCGCCTCAAACATCCGCCGGATCTGACGGTTTCTGCCTTCCCTCAGGACCACCTGGAACCAACTGTTGGGCGCTTCCTTGAGGCAATCGATCGTACAGGGCGCAAAGGTCTCCCGCTCCGACAGGCGAAGGCCCCGGCGCAGCAGATTGAGCCGGGCTTCAGAGGGCCGACCGGCCACCTTGACGTGATAGATCTTGGGCAGCGTTCCGGCACGGGTAAGGCCGCGGGCCACGACTCCGTCATTGGTGAGAACCATCAGCCCCTCACTCTCGTAGTCCAGACGTCCGGCCGGGTACAGCCGGAAACGGCAGGGGACGAGGTCCGTAACCACCCGGCGGCCTTCGGGATCTGCGACCGCGCTCAGCACACCGGGGGGCTTGTGCACCGCGAAATAGACCAGCGGTTCCGCCTGGAGCAGGCGGTTCTCCACCTTGATGTGATCCCGCTGCGGGTCGGCCTTGGCCCCCAACTCGGTGACACGTATGCCGTTGACGGTCACCTTCCCCTGGCGGATCAGCTCCTCCGCCTTGCGCCGGGACGTGACCCCCGCACGGGCGATAATCTTTTGCAGCCGTTCCAGGTGTCGGTCGTCCACGACTGTCTTTCCACCTGCTGCCGGCAGCGGCCGGACCACAGCCCCCGCAACCGGTGGTCTCACAGTACCACGAATTCAACGAAATCCTTGATCATGCGGGCGGTCAGCCCCCAGACCAGTTCGCCACGGAAATCCCAGAAATACACGTCCCGAACCTGTCCCCGCACTTCCCGCGACTCCACAGCCGGAGGTGTTTCGAGGAAAAAGCCCACCGGAATTTCGAGCACGTACGCCACCTCCACGGAGTGAGGCCGGTAGCTGGCGGCGGGATCGATCATCCCCACCACCGCCCGGACGCGATGTCCGGTCACCGCCGGGTATTCGTGAAACAGGCCCAGCACCTCGACAGACTGGGGCGGCACCCCGATCTCCTCCGCGGTTTCCCGCAGCGCGGTCGCCACCAGGTCCGCGTCGCCGGATTCCCGAAGCCCGCCGGGAAAGGAGATCTGTCCCTTATGGGTGGCAACCGACTCGGACCGCCGGGTCAGAACCAAACAGAGATCCGGACTCCTTTGCACCAGACCCAGCAGGACCGCCGCCTGTTCGCCCTCAGTAAGCGTCCTGCAGCGCAGGTCCGCCAGTTTCTTGCGGATGGTGGCGGGATCGTACATGTCCGGTCAGATCATCCCGTACACTTCCTCCGGGATCTCCACCGGCGGGACATGCCAGATCTTCTCGTTGTACTCGCGGATGGAACGGTCGCTGGAAAAACGACCGATCCGGGCAACATTGAGGATCGACATGCGGTGCCAGGCGTCGGGTTCACGAAAGACCCGGGCGGCCTTCTCCTGGGCTTCAAGGTAGGCGTCGAAGTCCGCCAGCACACAGTAGAAATCCCGTTCCAGCAGCTCCTCCATGAGGGAAACGAAGATGCCCGGCTCGTCGGGACTGAAAAAATCCCCGGCCACTGCGTCCAGGGTCTCGCGTAACCGCGGGCTGCGCTCGTAGAAATCCCGCGGCCGATAACCGGAAGCCTTCAGCCGCACCACCTCGTCCGCACCCAGACCGAAAATGAACATGTTCTCCGCCCCCACCTCCTCCCGGATTTCGATGTTGGCTCCATCCATGGTCCCGATGGTGAGCGCTCCGTTGAGTGCGAACTTCATGTTGCCGGTCCCCGAGGCCTCGAAGCCCGCAGTGGAGATCTGTTCGGAGAGATCGCTGGCCGGGATGATCTTCTCGGCCAGCGAAACCGAGTAGTTGGGCAGGAAGACCACCTTGAGCCGGCCCTCTGCAACCGGGTCGCGATTGACGCGGGCCGCAACGGCATGGATCAGCTTGATGACGAGTTTCGCGTCATGGTAGGCGGGGGCGGCCTTCCCCGAAAAAATCACCGTCCGCGGGGTGTAATCACCTTGCGAGTGGCTGCGGAGGCGCAGGTAATCCGAGACCACGCGGAGGATGTTCAGGAGCTGGCGCTTGTAAAGGTGGAAACGCTTGACCTGCGCGTCGAACAGGGAGTCCACGTCGATCGCCACATCCAGTTCCTTCTCGATGTACCGCTTGAGCAGGATCTTCTGCGATTTCTTGATGTTGGCCCAGGCGGTGCGGAACTCCGGGTCGTCCGCCAGAGGTTCCAGGCGGCGAAGCTGGGCGAGGTCGGTGACCCAGTCCTCGCCGATGCGTTCGGTGATGCATTGCGCCAGCAACGGATTGGCCACCTTGAGCCACCGCCGGGGCGTGATTCCATTGGTGATGCTGTAAAACTTGTCCGGACAGATCCGGTGGAAGTGCGGGAAGATCCGGGTCTTGAGGATCTCGGTATGCAGGGCGGCCACGCCGTTGATGGACCGGGATCCCACGATCGCCAGGTTGGCCATCCGTACGGCCCGCACCGGCCATTCCCGGATCAGGGAAAGTTCCGCCACCGTGGCGTCGTCGGCGCCGTAGTCTCTGCGTACTCCATCCAGAAACCGCTGATTGATTTCGTAGATGATCTGCAGGTGGCGGGGCAGTAGCCTGCCGAACAGGTCGACCGGCCACTCCTCCAGGGCCTCCGGCACAACCGTGTGGTTGGTGTAACCGAAGCAGCGGGTGGTGATGTCCCAGGCCTCATCCCAACCCAGGCCCTCCTCGTCCAGCAGGATGCGCATCAGTTCCGGTATGGCCAGCGAGGGGTGCGTGTCATTCAACTGGATGAAAATCTTGTCGGCAAGCCGGCGGCACTCATCATGTTTGAGGCGGTAGGCGGCCAAGATGTCCTGCAGCGAGGCGGAAACGAAAAAGTACTCCTGTTGCAGCCGCAGGAGCTTGCCCTGCATGGACGAGTCGTTGGGATACAGGACCTTCGATATGTTCTCCGAGCGGTACTTCGCTTCCACCGCCGCCAGATAGTTTCCCCGGTCGAATTCGCCGAAACTGAACTCGTGGGTCGCCTTCGCGGACCAAAGCCGCAGGTTGTTGACGGTGTCGGATTTATAACCGGGGATGGGGACATCCCAGGCGACCGCCAGCACGTCCTCCGTATCCACCCACCGAAAGCGTTCGCGTCCTTCCGGGTCCCGCCAGGTCTCCACCCTGCCGAAGAAACGGACGCGGTAGCTCAGCTCAGGGCGGATGGTTTCCCAGGGATTGCCATAATGCAGCCAGTTGTCCGGCTGCTCGACCTGGTAACCGTTGCGGATCTCCTGACGGAAGATCCCGAACTCGTAGCGGATGCCGTAACCGCAGGCGGGTATCCGCAGCGTTGCCAGAGAATCCAGGTAACAGGCCGCCAACCGGCCCAGACCGCCGTTACCCAGCCCCATGTCGTACTCCACCTCCATCAGGTCCTCGAGGATGAGACCGTCGGCCCGGATGATCTCGCGGCACTCCTCGTAGTAGTCCATGTTGATGAGGGTATTGGCCAGAAGTCGTCCCATCAGGAACTCGAGGGACAGGTAGTAGACGCGGCGGGCATCCTGCTGCCAGTATGTCTGCTGGGTCCGCAGCCAGCGTCTGACCAGGCGGTCTTTGACCGCCATCGAAAGCGCCAGGTAATAGTCGTATTCGGTGGCCGTCAGGCGGGTCTTGACCAGTCCGAACTCCATGTGTTCGGCAAACTGGTTCCGCAGTGAGAAACCGGATCGGCGGACGGAATCCGTGAAGAAAGGGGACTCCGCCTGGCCGGGATCGCCTAACGCCATTCCGCATCTCCCTCGCTGACCTTGCGTCCCTCGATGAAGACGCCGACAACATGGGAAGTGTACTCGAGCGGATCACCATCGAACAGCACCAGATCGGCATCCTTGCCCGGTTCGAGGGAGCCCACCCGATCCGCGATGCCCAGGATTTCCGCTGCACCCAAGGTTGCTGCCCGCAGGGCTGCCTCGGGCGCCAAACCGTAGCGGGCCGCCACGGCAGCCTCGAACAGCAGCACTCGGGTCTTGGGGACGTAGCCCTCGAAGCCGGTCTGCAAGGCGAACGGGACCCCGGCCGCCGCCAGCCTGGCCGGCGTCTCCATGCTCAGGTTTTCCGTTTCGCCGAAGGCCCGCTGCATGGGCGGATGGATGATGACTGGAAAGCCTGACTGGCGGACCTGATCCATCACCAGTCCCACCTCGGCGGCTCCATCCAGCCACAGCCGGATCTTGAATTCCTCGGCGATGCGCAGGGCTGTCAGCAGGTCGGCGGCACGATGGGCGGTGACCAGCAGGGGGACTTCGCCTCGCAGCACGGCGGCCAGCGCCTCCTTTTCCAGATCCCGCGCCGGCGGATCACCCTTGCCCGGCTTTTCCTGCCGCTTCATGTAAGCTTGCGCCTCCAGCAGTCGGGCTCTCAACATGGCGGCGGCCTTGGCCCGGGTTCCCGGCGATCCCTCGTTCTCCCGCGCGCTGACTCCCAGCGTGCAGGCCACCGCCGCCCATGGCCGGACCAGGGCCTCCTCGACTGTTCTGCCGGCAGTCTTGACGATCATGGTTTGACCGGAGATCAGTTTGCCCGGTCCATGCCCGGTGTGAATGGTGGTCGTTCCAAAGGAACGGACCCATCCCACCAGTCGGTCTTCGGGGTTGTAGGCATCTACCGCCCGTAACTGCGGCTGAATCGGTGATGAGTTTTCCGTCTGTTCCTGGTCGTGATTCTGATTGAGATAGCCGGTCAGACCGACCACCGTGTGCGCATCCACCAGCCCGGGGGTGATCACTTCCGCTTCGTGCACGGTATAGCCCGGCGGAATCGCCAGCCGGCTGCCGACAGCTTCGATCTTGCCGTCGCGCACCAGCACCACCCCGTCCGCAAGCGGTTCAAGGGCCATGGTGTAGACCCGACGGGCCTTGAAGGCGGTCTGAGCCTGGAGCGGAACCGCGCACAGAGCCAGGATCACGAGCAACCGATACGAGAGTTTCATTCCGCCACCTCCAGTGCCAGCCACGAGTCGGCGTCGGGGGGCTGATCGTGCCCGGCTCCATAGCCGCCGTAGGCGTACAGCCGGTCCTGAGGCTGGGTCAGGTCAAAGACCTTCTTGCCCTCAACCCATGTCTCAAGAACATGGGTGTAAGTGCTCAGGGGGTCTCCTGAAAGTACAACGAAGTCCGCGTCCTTGCCGGGTTCCAGCGAGCCGACCCGGTCGGCCAGTTCCAGCATCCGGGCGCCGGCCAGGGTAAGTCCTTCCAGAGCCTTCTGGCGGCTCATGCCCGCCCGGACCGCCAGAGCCGCCGAGCGCAAGAACAGACGCGAATCGGTAATGGGATCGTCGGTATGGAAGCCCACCTCGGCACCCACGTCCTCTAGCGCCTTGCCGTTGCGCATGGACACATCCCGGGTCTCCAGCTTTCCGCCTGGACTGTCCACCACGATGATCGAGCTGGCGACTCCGGCCTGCTTGATTTCCGGTGCCACCTTCCAGGCCTCGCTGACATGGTGCAGGACGGTCTTGAAGCCGAATTCGCGTTGCAGCCGGAGAACCGTGAGGATGTCGTCGAAGCGGTGGGTGTGGTGGTGAACCACCCGTTTTCCGGAAAGAACCTCCACCAGAGCCTCCATGGCCAGATCCCGTTCCGGCGTCTTGTCGGGGTCCGCCGCTCCGGCTTCCAGCCGGCGCTGATAGTGCTGTGCCTTGACATACTGCTCCCGCACCAGGGATGCCGACTTCGCGCGGGTCCCCGGGAACGGCTTGGCCCGCCTGGAGTTGGTGCCGTTGGCCATCTTCATGCCGCCGGCAATCGATCCATCGGGGTTGCGGATCAGAAGATCTTCGGTGGCCGTTGCGTCCCGGAGTTTGAGGTAAAGAGTCTGCCCACTCAGCAGATGGCCGGAACCGGGCATCACGTTCACGGTGGTGATCCCTCCGGCCTGGGCTTTCTGAATCCGCGCATCGCGGACATCGAGGGCGTCCAGCACCCGGACTTCGGGCTGGATCGGGGCGCTGGAGTCGGCGCCTTCCACCTGCCCGATATGGGAATGGGTGTCCACGAGGCCGGGCATGATGACCCGGCCGCGACACTCCGTAACCGTCGCTCCCGGCGGGATCGTCACGGCTTGACGCGGGCCGACGGCCACGATCCGGGTGTCCTGTACAAGGAGGACGCCGTCCTCGATGGGCGGGCCCGAAATGGGCAGGATGCAGGCTCCGACAAAAGCTTTCACGGTCTCGGCCGCCTGCGCCGGCGGGCCGGAGGACAGGATCAGCGTTCCGACCGGGATCAGGAGTCGAAGTGGAGTCAAGTGCATGGTCCAGCTCCTTAGTGAAGGTTCGGCGCGAACAGGTGGGCCATTGTACAGGAGCCGCTCCTTTCTGCGGAGAGCCGTGGCGGCCAGGGAACCGGCGGCGAAGCTGGTAGAGTATCGGCAGGGACCGGGCGCCGGCGGGCCGCCCGGGACGGGATTTCAATTCAAGGAGGCCTGGTACATGAGGAAGTTGGGGATCGTCTGGTGTCTTGCAGTCAACACGGCGTGGTTTGCCGCCCTGCCGGCGGCCGTCCAGGACGATGAACAGGTACCTGAAATCGTGCGCCACATGCGCCAGGTCAACCAGAATCTGCGGGCCCTGCGGGGCCAGGTTGCAGAGCCGGACCGGATAGAGCAGAACCTCCAGATGGTTGCCGATGTGCGCAAGCATCTGCAGGCGGCGCAGAAACTGGAACCGCTGAAGACTCCGGAGCTGCCGCCGGCTGAGCGGGAATCTTTCCTCAAGGACTTTCGGGCCATGCTGGACAGGGTTTTCGAGACGGTGGACGCCCTGGAGTCAGCGATCCGGAACGGGGACGCCGCAGCGGCACGGGAGCGGCTGCTGGAGCTGAACGAGTTGAAGAACCAGGGACACGAACGGTTCAAGAAACCGGAGTAGAACGGGCCGGGACTTTCGGTTTCGGCGGATCTGGTGTCGGCCGTTGGCATCCTGGGACCCCGACCCGGCGGTACGAATCCGGTGTAGAATGCCCGGGATGTCGTACCTGACCTATAAATTCCTGCACCTGAGCGGGATCCTTGTGGTCCTGATGTCGCTCGGCGGACTGGTGGCAGGCCGGCTGGCGGCAGGTTCCGAGGATTTCCCCTGGCGGCGGCACCTGACCGCCCTGCATGGACTGGGGCTGGTCGTGGCGCTGGTGGCGGGCTTTGGTTTGCTGGTCCGGTTGCAGGTGCCCTGGCCGTGGCCGCACTGGGTCCTGCTCAAGATGGTGATCTGGCTCTGGGTGGGAGCGGTTCCCGTCATGGCCCGCAGAATGCCGGCCCAGGCTTGGCTCTGGTGGTGGAGCGCCCTGTCAGCCGCCCTGCTGGCCGCCTTTCTCGCCGGCTACAAGCCATTCTAGGCGGCTTTCCGGCCAGTGGCGGCCCCGCGGCCCCGTTGCGGAACACCCAAATGCCCCGCCCCGACGACACACACTTCAAGGAGTACCCCGTGACACCGGATAAAGTCAATCTCCAGAACGTGGAAGCAATCCCGGGCCCTCCATCGGAGGGACTCGTTCTGCTGCAGAAGGAGCTGGAGAATCTCGAGCAGATCGCTGAAAAACTCGTTCCTTCGCCGGGAGATATCCCCGAGCTGGAAGGCATCCAGATCTGGGGCCGTCCCTATCCCTGGAACGGACTCATCGGCGGCGACCACATCATTTACCTGGACTTCAAGAAACGCTACAACCTGGATGCCCGTATCGAACGGGCTCTGCGCAAGGGCCGGCCCGAGGTGGCCCGGAAGCTGGAAAGCTGTCGGAACCGTGCGGGCATTGTGGTGGCGGACGTTTCCGGCCACCTGCTGACCGATGCCATCCTCGCCCTGATGCTGCACCAGGCCTTTCTGACGGGAGCCATGTACGAACTGGACATCTCGGGGGAGATCACAACCCGCCTGTTCGAACACCTCAATACGCGGTTCTTCAAGTCTTCAGCCGTGAGCAAGTTCGTCACCCTGATTTACGGCGAGATCTTCCAGGATGGAAAGTTCCGCTTCATTTCAGCCGCCCACCCGGTGCCGGTGGTGTTTTCCAGGAAGTATGACCGTTTCGTGGACATCTGCCCGGAGATGCTGGAAACGTTCCCGCCCATCGGAACCATGCCGTCCGAAGACGACATCGACCGCAGCCCCCTGGAGTCGACACCGCTGGGAGTCAAGGAGAAGTACGAGGTCAACGAGATCAGCCTGATGGGCAACGGCGACATTCTGATCCTTTATACCGATGGCCTTTCGGAGCACACGGACGGCAGCCAGCACTATTTTCCCAACCGGCTGGAAGCTTGCCTGCGGGAGTGCAAGGACGGCTCGGCCCGGGAGATCTATGACGCCGTATTGGCCGATGTCCTGCGTTTCGGCAAGCCGGCCGACGACATCACGTTTGTGGTCATCAAGAAGTTGTGACGGCCGCTTCCGGCAACGCGTTCCCCGTCGGAGGGATCGGTTAGGCTTAAGATAGGTACGCAGAGGGAAAGGGACATGGCGCGCCACGGCAGTTCCGGTGCACGCGGAAGCAAGCGGCATCTGTTCTGGGCCAGCTATCTGCTGCTGGCTGTGGGATGTGCTGTGGCCGGGGGAGTCGCCGGGCTGTTGATGGGCTACGCGGTGGATCTCCCGCGGGTCGAGGAGCTGGAGAACCAGCAGCCGAGTCTGGTGACCTACGTTTATTCGGCTGACGGTAAGATCATCGGGCAGTTCGCTTCCGAGAAACGACAGCTGGTCACCTGGGAGCAGATCCCGGAACGGCTCAAGCAGGCGGTCCTGGCTGCCGAGGATGCCAACTTTTTCAAGCACCCGGGAGTCGACCTGCAGAGAGTGGTCGCGACAGCCTTCTGGGATGTGGTGCGCTGGGAGCGCAAGGGCGGCTCCACATTGACCATGCAGCTTGCCAAGCTGCGCTTCACCAGCACCGAGAAGAGCCTGGAACGCAAGATCAAGGATGCCCTTTACGCCCTCAACATCGAAAAGAACTACTCCAAGGAGCAGATTTTCACCTTCTATGCCAACCAGATCCCGCTGGGCCATGGGCGATACGGGTTTGCAGCGGCGGCTGACTTCTACTTCCACAAACCGCTGGACCAGTTGACCCTGGCCGAGTGCGCCGTGCTGGCGGGGATCATCCAGGCACCCGCCCGCCAGTCGCCGATCCTCTATCCCGAGCGCGCCTTGGCCAGACGAGCCTACGTCCTGCGTCGGATGCTGGAAGTCGGCTTCATCGGGCCCGAAGAGTTCCGCCAGGCGATGGAGGAGCCGCTGGCCGTCAAAGGCAGGGATGACCAGCAGTCTCCCGCCCCCTACTTTGTCGAGTGGGTCCGCCGCCACCTGGAATCCCGCTATCGGACTGAGGAAATCTGGGCGGGCGGCCTCAAGGTTTACACCACGCTGGATTACGACATCCAGCTTGCCGCCGAGAAAGCATTGCGCAACGGTCTGCGTGAATTCGACCGCCGCCGGCGGGGATGGGCCGGTGCAGAACGCAACCTGGTCAAGGAGGGGATCGACATCGAGTCTTTCCGGCATCCAGACTGGGACTGGCTGTTTTACGACGGACAGCTGGTCCACGGAGTGGTGGTGGAGTCGGGGCCCGAATCGGCGACAGTCAAGCTCGGTACCTTCACCGCCCGCGTCGGACGCGACCAGTTGGAGTGGACCCGCCGCAGGCGGGTTGACGAAGTCCTCAAAGTCGGCGATGTGGCGGTTTTTGAGCTGGTGCGGGTCAACCGGGCGGACCGAACCATCGAGGCGCGGCTCGACCAGATCCCCGAGGTGCAGGGAGCGGTCATGGTCCTGGACAACCGTACCGGTGCCGTCCGGGCCATGGTGGGCGGCTTCGACTTCCAGTACTCCAAGTTCAACCGGGCGGTCCAGGCGCTTCGCCAGCCAGGATCGATTTTCAAGCCTTTCACTTACGCGGCGGCCATGGAGGCCGGCTATTCTCCGGAAGACCAGGTGCTGGATACGCCGGTAACTTTTCACGACGCTCTGGGCCGGCCGTACGTCCCGTCCAACTGGGATGACGAGTACAAGGGACTGATCACAATCCGACAGGCTCTGGCGGAATCCCGCAACATTCCGACGGTCCGGCTGGCCCATGCCCTGGGGCCCGAGAAGGTTGCGGAGATGGCCAAACGCTTCGGCCTGAAACAGAACTTCCCACCCTACCTGTCCATCGCCCTGGGATCGGTGGAGGTAACCCTGGCGGAGATCGTATCCGCTTTCAGCAGCTTTCCCAACCACGGTGTACGGGCGGAACCGTTTTATGTGACTCGGGTTGAGGACAGCAACGGCGTCATCCTCGAGGAGCACCGGGGACAGGTGCACGACGCCGTGGTGAGCCCGGAAGTGGCGGACAAGATGCTGTACCTCATGCAGGAGGTAATCCGCAGCGGATCCGGGCGCAGTCTGCTGGAGCTGGGACGTCCCCTGGGCGGCAAGACGGGCACCACCAATGAGTCCACCGACACCTGGTTCGTGGGCTTTACTCCTACCCTTACCGCCGGCGTCTGGGTAGGTTATGACGAGAAACGCTCGCTGGGCGAGAGGATGTTCGGCAACAACCTCGCCCTGCCGATCTGGAAGGCGATGATGACGGAGGTGTTGAAGGACACGCCGGTGGAGCAGTTCGAGTCCTCCTGGTCGCCGCCCGCGGGACACCTGGTCCGCCGGGTTGATGCCCCGGAGGCGCCTGCTCCGGAGCAGCGCCCCGCCGCACGCCGCACCACCATCGAGGTTGAAGACATCGCTCCGCCGCCCATCGGCTGAGCCGGCGGGAAACAGCGGAGGCGGCTACCCGAAGGAACGGGCGGCGGGTCATGCAAGAACCCGCTGGGCCATCCGGCCCGCAGGGCAGCCTCCATGTACCCCCGGTCCCGTCCCGGATCCCGTGCTGAGCTCTCTGCTCCCGATCTCCCGCACCGCTTGCCCGCCCCATCGTCCTGGGAGCTGCGTTTCGGATTCGCCTTCCCCGCCCCGCCGACGCCTCCAGCCTCGAGAATACCCGGCGAGAGTCAGAGAACCGATTTTAAGAATAAGCTCAATCATATAGATCCTTGAGCTGGCTAATTTATGCTTGACGTCGATCATTAACTCATCTAAACTGACCTCGAGATGAGGTCTTCATGGGCGGAGATCCAGCTCCGCAGAGAACGTCTGGCGTCGGTCCTGCGGCAGGAGGGATACCTCTCGGTGACCGATCTCGCCACCCGCCTCGGCATCTCCGAGGCCACCGTGCGCCGGGATCTGAACGCCCTGCAACAGGAAAACCGTATCACCCGGACCTACGGCGGCGCCCTCTCCGAATTTGACGCCCTGTTCATGCCGTTTTACGAGCGGAACCGCCAACACGCCGAGGCCAAGCGCAGGATCGCCCAGGCCGCCCTGGCGGAAATACAGGACGGCGAAACGGTCTTCTTCGACGCCGGTTCAACCGTCTATGCCGTGACCGAAGCCTTACTGGGAACCGGGCTCCGGATCCGGGCTGTCACCAACAGCCTGCCGGTGGCCGAGCTGTTGGCATCCAAAGAATACGGAGAACTGCACCTGCTGGGGGGGCGGCTGCTTCCCCACCAGCTGATCGTCGCCGGCGCAGGCGCCGGCCTCAGTCTCAGCGCCTGGCGCTTCGATGCCGCCTTTCTGGGCGCGGAAGGCATGACTTCGGAAGGGCTCTGGAACTCCCGCGACGAGATCAGCGAGTTCCAGCGTCACGTCTGTGCCCGAAGTGAAAGGGCGGTCTTCTGCCTGGACGCTTCCAAGCTGGGGCGGACGGCACCCAGTTTCCTTCTGCCCTGGCCGGCGATCCACACGCTGGTCACCGACGCTCCGGCTGAAACCGTCCTGGACTGGGGGCTCCGTCCGGACCAGCTGCGATGGCCGGCCACGGGGTCCGAGGAGAATCGACATGGATCTGGCGAGAATTGAGGGTTCGGTGGTCGCTACCGCCAAAGTGGACCGCCTGCACGGCCACAAGCTGCTGGTGGCATCCCTGTTGAATCCCGACATGACGCCCGCCGGCGGTTACGTGGTGGCCATCGACACCGTCGGGGCCGGGGTGGGTGAAGTGGTGCTGGTGGTGAGGGGAAGTTCGGCCCGCCAGACGGACCGCACCGCCCGTGTCCCCACGGATACCACCATCGTCGCCATCGTCGACGCCGTGGTGTATCGAGGCAAAGCGGTTTACGAAAAGGCCGCTGACAGGGTCGGCTCATGAAACTCGGACGCATCGACGGAAAGGTCTGGGCTGCCACGCAGGATCCCCGGCTGAAGGGACTGCGGCTGCAGATCCTGCAGCCAATCAATGAGAACGAGCAGCCGGAGGGAGATCCCTTCATCGCCGTCGACGACATCGGTGTCTCCGAGGGGGATCTCGTCTACTGGGTCAACAGTACTGAGGCCGGCTTCCTTCTGCCCGACCGTGACATCCCCTCCGAGATCAGCATTGTCGGCGTGGTGGACCGGCTGGACGTGGGACTGCGGCTGGACGACCGGAGCGACACCCGGCCCGCCGGGGCCGGAAAACCTGCCCCCCGTGCAGTTCCAAAGCGCCGGGGCGGAGGGAGGGGATAACGTGTTTCTGGGAAGAGTCATCGGCAGCGTGGTCTCCGGAGCACGCCATCCCTCGTATCACGGGACGCGCCTGATGATCGTGCGGCCCACCGATACCGCCGGCGGTCCTTTCCGCACCGGGACCATGGTGGCCGTGGATGCGGTAGGCTCGGGCGTCGGGGACTGGGTGCTGGTGGCCTCCGAAGGATTGGCCTGCTCGGAGATTCTCTGCCTACCTGCCCGGATTCCCATTCGCGAAATCATCGTGGCGCTGGTCGATCGCGTGGACGTGAGGCGTACATGACGGAACAGCAACTCGAAGTCCTGATCCGCACGGTGACCCGCGAGGTCATGCTGGCTCTGTCCCGCGCCGGACTGACTGTGAGCGGGCTGGATCTCCCCCCGGCAGGGGGACAGGCGGCTCCTGCAGCGGCCGGCGGACAGGGACCTCAACTTCCCGCTACGGAAGCAGCCTGTGGCGGGGGCCAATGTGGTTGCAAGCCCCCACCCTGGGAACGCCGCTGGCAAGGCCGCCTGCTGAGTGAAGCGTCCCTCGAGGATCTCCCGCCGGGCGGCCGTCTGATCGTGGCGCCTCGCACGCTGGTCACGCCGCTCGCCCGCGACACCGCCCGTCAACGTGGAATCGAGCTCGTCGAGGGGGCCTTCGCAGACCAGGCGGCAGAGGGGCCGCGACGCGGGTTCGGCTTCTTCACCGATCGTCCTGGTCCGGCGGCAGACACCCTGATAGGGTCTCTCCGCCAGTGCGGGCTGGACGTCCGCGACTGTTCGATCGGCTCCCACCGGACCGCCGAACTGGAGACCGCTGCGGCGGACTGCGCCCGACAGGTGGCCGCCGGCGCAATCGATCAAGCGGTGATCATCTTCGAACCGGCCTTTCCGCTATGGCGCCGGCTCCGGAATATCCCCGGTCTGCGGCCCGTTCTGGCCCGGGACCGCCAGACCGCCGTGGACAGCCGGCGGGACCTGAACAGCAATGTTCTGATCATTCCCGGCCGGCAGATGGGCCTGAGCCAGCTCCGAAAGACCATCACCGCCTGGATTGGAGCCGGGAACGGACAAGCATGAGCCCGCTGGTGGAAAAGGTCAGACGAGCAGGGGTCGTGGGTGCCGGAGGGGCGGGATTCCCCGCCCACGTCAAACTGTCGGCCCGCGTGGAATGGCTGCTGGCCAACGGCGCCGAATGCGAGCCGCTGCTGCATAAGGACCGTGAGCTGATGACCCATTTCGCCCCCCGGATTGTGGAGGGGATGCAGCTGGCGGCCGAAG
>CAZGEH010000009.1:0-147586 GCA_964524795.1 uncultured Acidobacteriota bacterium | reverse complement strand
CCGGGTCTGTGCGGGGATCAAGACCCGCAACCGCGGCGCACTCGATGCCATGCGCCGGGCCATGGACGGGACCCCCTTTGAAATCAGCGAGTTCGGTGATTTCTATCCCTCCGGGGATGAGTACGAGGTGGTGTACAGCATCACCGGCCGCCTGATCCCGCCGGGGGGAATTCCCCCGGCGGTAGGCGCCGTAGTCAGCAACGTTGAGACCCTTTACAACGTGGCGGAGGCGGCGCAGGGGCGGCCGGTCACCCGGACCTTCCTGACCATCACCGGATGCGTCCGGCGTCCCCTGACCACCTGGATCCCCCTGGGCATGTCCGTACGGGAGGCCCTTGAACTGGCCGGGGGCGCCAGCGTTGAACCCTACGCTGTCATGGACAGCGGCCTGATGATGGGGAAACTGGTGACCGACCTGAGTCAGCCTGTGACCAAGACCACTTCGGGTCTGATCGTCCTGCCGGCGGACCACCCGGTAGTCGTCCGTTACTCGACTCCGCCCGAAGCCCAGGCGCGCATTGGCCGTTCAACCTGCGATCAGTGCAGCTACTGCACTGAGCTCTGTCCCCGGTATCTGCTGGGCTACCCGGTCCAGCCCCATCATGTGATGCGAAGTCTCGGCTTCAGCGCCGCCGGCTCCGCCCTCTGGAACGAGCACGCCCTGCTGTGCTGCGGCTGCGGCATTTGCACCCTGTACGCCTGTCCCGAAAACCTCTTCCCCCGGGAGGCCTGTTTGCAGGGCATCGCGGACCTGCGGGCCGTCGGCAAGGGCCGTTGGGAAGGCAAGCAGGAGCCTCGTCTCCATCCGATGAGGGAGTACCGGCGGGTACCCATGGCGATGCTGCTTCAGCGACTGGGAGTGGCGGCGTTTGATGCGGAAGCCCCTTGGCAGCCAGTCGAAGCCGAACCCCGCCGCGTTGACATCCCGCTGAAACAGCACGCAGGACAGCCGGCCACCCCGGTGGTCCGGGTGGGGGACCGGGTGCGTGCCGGCGATCTGCTGGCGGATGTGGCCTCAGACGAGCTTGGGGCCCCGGTCCACGCCAGCATCGACGGTCGGGTCACGGCTGTCGCCGAAGTGGTGCGTCTGGAGCGGTGAGGAAACGGCTATGAACGCGGTAGGTCTGATTGAACTCAACAGCATCGCTTCCGGCTTCGCGGCGGCCGACGCCATGCTCAAGGCCGCCGAGGTGGAACTGTTGCTCTCCCGGACGATCTGCTCAGGCAAGTTCCTGGTGGTCATCGGCGGCAGTGTCGGCGCCGTCAGGGCGGCCGTGGACGCAGGGACTGAAGCCCTGGAGGGGGCGGTCATCGATTCCATGGTCATACCCAACGTCCACCCGGCTGTCTTTCCGGCGATCGCCGGCTCCAGCCGGGTGGAAACCCGCGGAGCCCTGGGCATTCTGGAGGCCTTCTCAGTGGCCTCTTTGATCGAGGGCGCCGACGAGGCGGTGAAGACCGCCGACGTTGAACTCATTGAGGTCCGCCTGGCCATGGCGTTGGGGGGCAAGGCCTTCGTGACCATGACCGGCGAAGTTGCGGCGGTACGGGCGGCGGTCGACGCCGGCGCCGCCCGAATCGGGGAAAAAGGCCTGCTGGTGAACAAGGTGGTAATTCCTTCACCCAGTCCACAACTCTATCGGGAGCACCTGTAATGTCTGTGCCGGCCCATCTTTCAGTTGGTTTTCAGCGCCCGTCCCCGCGACCGTGCGGTTGTGGGGAAGCGGGGGCGGTGCGGGGGCAAGTCGCATTGGAGGCCCTGGTGGAGGCGGTGGTCCGGGATGTGATCCGCTCGGTCGTACCTGTCGGGTGGAACGCAGTGCCGGTGGGCGTCTCCGCCCGTCACCTGCACATCACCCAGGAACATCTCGAACAGCTTTTCGGTCCCGGATACCGACTGACCAGGCTGCGGGATCTCAACCAGCCCGGAGAGTTCGCCGCCAACGAGACCGTGACCCTGGTGGGTCCCAAACGCCGTACGCTGGAGATCCGGATCCTGGGTCCGGTCCGGCGATTCACCCAGGCGGAGTTGGCCTACTCGGACGGCATCTACCTGGGGATGGAGCTTCCCCACCGGCTCTCCGGCCAGATCCAGGGCTCAGCCCCGCTGATCCTGGTGGGCCCGGCCGGCGTCTTGCACCTGCCTGAAGGGGGAATCCGCGCACGGCGCCATATCCACATCAACCCTGGGGACGCACGCCGGCTGGGTCTCCGCAACGGCCAGACCGTAAGCGTCCGCACGCGGGGCGAGATGAGTGTGACATTCAACAACGTCGTCATCCGGGAGGGGGAGAACCTCAACCTGGAAATGCATCTGGACACCGACGAAGCCAACGCCGCGGGTCTGCGCAGCGGCGATCTGGTGGAGCTGGTGGCCGGGGAGGACGGCAGTGCAAAGCAGTGAGGAACTCGTAAAGGTGATTGTGAGCCGGGTCCTGGACCAGCTTGAACGGTCCGGGCAGATGCAGCCCGTGGAGCAGGAGCCGTCGCCGAAAAGGTTGACGGACCTTCCCGGGCATGCCGCCTCCCGGCTGGCGGCAGCGCCTGTGCCGGCCGCTGCGCCGGAAGGTCCGGAGGCAGGAGTCTTCGACCGGGTCGAAGACGCCGTGTCCGCCGCCGTGGAAGCCCAACAGACCTGGGCCCGCAGTTCCCTCGAAGGGCGCAGGCAGGTGATCGAGGCGTTGCGCGAGGTCATGCACCGTCATGCGGAGGAGTTCTCCCGGCGGGCCTGGCAGGAAACCGGCATGGGGAGGGTGGAAGACAAGATTCTCAAGCACCACAACGCGGCCACCCACACTCCGGGGGTGGAAGACCTGGTTTCCCGCTCCTGGTCCAACGACCGCGGCGTCGCCGTCGAGGAGTACGCCCCCTACGGCGTCATTGCCGCGGTGACGCCTTCCACCCATCCGATCCCGGTGCTGCTCAACAGCATCATCACCACCATCGCCCCCGGCAACGCCACCGTCTTCAGTGTCCACCCAGCCGCCAAGCGGGTGTCGGCATATGCCATGGGACTGTTCAGCAGGGCCGTGCAGAAAGCCGGCGGTCCGGCGGGCCTCATCGGCATGATCCGGGAGCCCACCATGGAGGCGGTCGGCCAACTGTTCGCTCACCCCGCGGTCTCACTGATCGTTGCCACCGGCGGACCGGCGCTGGTGGAGGCGGCTTTCCGTTCCGGCAAGAAGGTCATCGCCGCTGGTCCGGGCAATCCTCCGGTGCTGGTGGACCATACCGCGTGTCCGGACCGCGCTGCCCGGGCCATCATCGAGGGAGCGGGCTTCGACAACAACATCCTGTGCATAGCCGAAAAGGAAGTGTTTGTGGTGGAGAAGGCATGGGACCGCTTCCTGGCGGCCATGGAACGGGCCGGGGCGGTCCGTTTGAACCGCCTGCAGATCCAGGCCCTCACCGACAAGGCCTTCCGCCGTTCGGACAGCGGGCATTGGGTGGTCAACCGCGACCTGGTGGGCAAGAACGCCTCCGTCCTCGCCCAGGCTGCCGGAATCCTCAGCCTCGGCGACGAGGTCCGGATCCTGTTTGGAGAGACCGAGTTCGACCACCCCTTTGTCCAGGAGGAACAGATGATGCCGTTCCTGCCCTTGGTCCGGGTCCGCGACGGTGAGGAAGGGATCCGGATGGCGGTGGCGGCTGAACATGGGTACCGCCATACGGCCATGATCCATTCCCACGATCTGGATCTCATCACCCGTTACGCCCGGGCGCTGAACACGAGCATTGTGGTGGTCAACGGGTCCAGCTTGGCCGGAAATGGACCTCCGGCCGGTGCGGGATACTTCTCCCACACCATCTCCAGTCCGACCGGCGAAGGCGTGTGCACGCCCCGTCACTTCGCCCGGGTGCGTCGTCTGAGCGTGCAGGGAGCTTTACGGTTCGTCTAGTCCCCGGGCCGGCAACCGGTACCCGGGCCATCCGGACCCGCCCTCTGCGGCGGCGGTCCAGGAGGAGAGCAGGAAAATGGCAAAAGAAGCGTTGGGACTGATTGAAACAAAGGGTCTGGTGGGCGCCATCGAAGCGGCTGACGCCATGGTCAAGGCCGCCCAGGTCGAGCTGCTGGGCAAAGAACAGGTAGGCGGGGGTCTGGTGACGGTCATGGTCCGTGGAGATGTGGGAGCGGTCAAAGCAGCCACCGACGCTGGCGCAGCGGCGGCTGAGAAGGTCGGTGAGCTGGTGTCGGTTCACGTGATCCCCAGGCCCCATCCGGATGTGGAGATGATTCTTCCCCACCGGCCGCAGACTGCCAAGTAGAGGAGAACGGGCATGAACAGAACCGTCTATGCCCTGCGGCGGGAGATCGTCGAAGTGGGCCGCCGTGTCTACAACCGCGGCTACGTGGCGGCCAATGACGGCAACATCAGCGCCCGCCTCGACCGGGGGCGGGTGCTGATCACTCCCAGCGGCGTCAGCAAAGGGTTCATGAAACCCGAGGACCTGATCGTGGTCGACCTGGCGGGTAAGGTGCTCGAAGGCCGCAAGAAGCCGTCTTCCGAGCTGCCGATGCACTTGCGCATCTACCAGGAACGCCCCGACGTCAACGGTGTCGTCCACGCCCATCCCCCCTATGCCACCGGTTTCGCGGTGGCGGGGATTCCCCTCACTCAGTGTGTGCTGCCGGAGGTAATCGTCAGTTTGGGAGGGATCCCTCTGGCGGAGTACGGGACTCCCGGCACCGAGGAGCTTTTCAGACCCGTCCTCAAGTACATCAAGGACTACGATGCCTTCCTGCTGGCCAACCATGGCGCTCTGTCCATCGGCCCTTCGGTGATGGCGGCGTACTTCAAGATGGAGACACTGGAACACTTCGCCCAGATCGCCACCGTGGCGATCCAGCTCGGGGGCCTGAAAACTCTGGGCGAGGCGGAGGTCCGGGAACTCATTGGGCTCCGTCAGAATTTCGGCATCAAGACCCAGGTCAGTTGCGAGAGTTGTGCTCGCAGTGACACGGAAGCTTGTGTCGCCGCGGGCCCGGCCTCGACCGCCGCGCCCGGGGCGCCTGCCCTGGATCGCCAGGCGCTGGTGGAGGCGGTCACCGCGGCTGTCGTCCGCCAGTTGAGCGGAGCCTGACGCCATGCGCATCGTGGTTTGCAACATCGGCTCCACCAGCTTCAAATTCCAGCTTTTGGACACGGCCACGGAGGAGCGGTGGGCGCGGGGTCAGGTACAGCGCGTGGGCAGTCCCCAGGCGCAGGTCTCGTTCTGGAGCAGGGCAGGAGAGGTGTGGGAGGCGACCCGGCCCGTCCTCAACCAGCGGGAGGCGGTGCAACTGGCGCTGGATTTCCTGTCCGGCTGCGGCGTCATCGGCTCGCTGGGGGAAATCCAGGGCGTTGGCTTCAAGTGCGTCCAGGCGGGGGAGAAAAACGGATCCGTGCTGCTGACACCGGACGTGCTGGCCGCCATGGAGGAGTATCGAGACTTGGCGCCGGCTCACAATCCTCCTTACCTGGAAGCGATTTCCATGTTTCACGACCGGCTGCCCGAAACGCCGCTGGTGGGGGTGTTCGAACCCGGTTTCCATGTGGACGCCCCGGAAGTGGCCAAGGTCTACGGGGTACCGTGGGAGTGGTATGCGCAATACGGCGTCCGGCGTTACGGATATCACGGCGCTTCCCATCGCTACGTGGTCCAGGAAACAGTGAGACTGCTGGGTTTGCCGGCGGGCCGCCGGCGCGTCATCAGTTGTCACCTGGGCGGATCCTCGTCGCTGTGCGCCTGTCGGGATGGGGTTTCCGTGGACACGTCCATGGGTTTCACTCCCCAGAGCGGGCTGATCCAGGGAACCCGAATCGGCGACCTCGATCCCTACGTTCTTCCCTACATCATGAAGCGCAAAGGGATCAGCCTGGAGCAGGCGCTGGAGGAATGCTCCCGCCAGGCTGGCCTGGCCGGGATTTCGGGAACCTCCGGCGACATGCGGGACATCAACCGGCGGATCCTCGCCGGAGACCGCCGCGCCCGTCTGGCTCGGGAAAAGTTCATCTACGACGTCAAGCGGTACCTGGGCCAGTACCTGGTGCTGCTGGAAGGTGTCGATGCGGTGGCCTTTGCAGGTGGAATCGGACAGCACGACGCAGAGCTGCGGGCGGAGGTGTTGGTGTCTCTTGGCTTCCTGGGGTTCCGGCTGGACGTTGAAGCCAACCGGCGGCATGGTCCTGTGGTGTCGCGGGGAGACTCAGCCTTTGCAGCGGTGGTGGTGGCGACCGATGAGGAGATCGTGGTGGCGCGGGAAACGGCGCGGGTGATCGGCGCCGGCAGGTAATCGGGCTGCCGGGGAAAAACAGCCATCGGGTGCCGGAGCGCCACCTGGCGATACCTTCGGCTGCTGACCCTCAACCGCCGATTCGCGACCTCTGGGCTTGCGGCCTCCCGATTACCGGGCTGCCGCCGGCTGTCCCTTCTTTGCCGGGACCGAGACCGGAAACCCGTAGACCTTCGAGACATACTCCTTGACCATCCGGCGGGCGGAAAACGGCGCGGCGGTGGACCGGATCGCCTCTTTCATCCAGCCGATCCATTCCCGCGGGACGCCGCTGGAGTCCCGGCGATAGAACTTCGGAACAATCTCGTCTTCCAGCAATTCGTACAGCGATTCTGCAGCGGCATCGTCAGTTTCCCCCTCAATCGCCCAGCCGTTCCTGCCGTTGTAACCTTCGCACCACCAGCCATCCAGGATGCTGAGATTGAGAACGCCGTTCAGGGAGGCCTTCTGGCCGCTGGTTCCGCTGGCTTCCTTGGGCGGCTCAGGGTTGTTCAACCACACATCCACCCCATTCACGAGGTGATGGGCCACCTGCTTGTCGTAGTTCTCGATGAAGGCGATCCGACCGCCGAAGCCAGGATCGGTGCACGCCTCGAAAACCTGGCGAAGCATGTACTTGCCCGGTTCGTCGGCGGGATGCGGCTTGCCCGAGAAAACGATCTGGACAGGCCGCCAGGGGTCGGTGATGAGCCTCCTGAGCCGGTCGAGATCCCGCAGAATCAGCGTAGCCCTTTTGTAGGTGGCGAACCGCCGGGCAAAACCGATGGTCAGGGCTTCCGGATCGAGCAGGGTCCCGAAGGAGACGAGCTGGCCGGCGGAGGTACCATCGGTCATCCAGCGCTGGCGGGCCCGGTTGCGCATGAAGTTGATCAGTTTGGACTTCAGGCTCTGATGGGCCAGCCACAGTTCCTCATCGGGGATCTGCAGTACCCGGTCCCAAAGTTCCTTGTTGTCGTGAACCTCCCGCCAGCCCTCGCCCAGATAGCGGGTGTAGAGTTTCACCATGGTCCCCGACAACCAGGTAGGGACATGGACGCCATTGGTGACATAGCCGATGGGTACGGTGTCGGCGGTGGCTCCGGGAAACAGCGACTGCCACATTTCCCGGGTCACCTCCCCGTGCCGGCGGCTGACGGCATTGATGCTGCGCGCGCAGCGCATCGCCAGCACGGTCATGCTGAACTGGCTGCCGCCCGGCGGGGTCCCCAGTTCGAGAAACTGTTCCCGGCTGATCCCCAACTCGGTCCAATAGGTCCGAAAATGTTCCTCCATCATGTGGAAGGGGAACTCGTCGTGTCCGGCCTTCACTGGTGTGTGGGTGGTGAATACCAGACGGCGGCGGGCTCCCTGCTGCGCTTCGCTCCAGGAGCTGCCTTCCCGGCAGGCCTCCCGGATCAGCTCGAGGGCGGCGAAGGCGGCGTGTCCCTCGTTGAGGTGGAACACAGTGGGACGATAGCCCAGTGCCCGCAACACCTTGACGCCACCGATCCCCAGCACGATTTCCTGGCGCAGGCGGATCTGGTTGTCGCCGCCGTAGAGGCGGGCCACGAGGTCACGGTCCCAAGGCTCGTTCTGCGGGATATCGGAATCCATCAGGTAGACCGGAACGCGCCCTACCTGCATTCTCCACAGCGCGATCCGGATTTGGCGGCTGTCCAGCGGGACCTCCACCAGCAGCCGGCTGCCGTCGTCGTTGAGCACCGGACGCAGCGGAGTGCGGTCGGTCTCGATCCGCTCGTAAAACGTCTCCTGGCTGCCGTCGGCAGCCACCTTCTGGCGGAAGTATCCCTCCGGATACAGGGCACCCACCGCCACCAGCGGAATCCCCAGATCGCTGGCCTCCTTGCAGGTGTCGCCAGCCAGCAGGCCGAGTCCCCCCGAATAGATGGGGACCGAAGTATGCACGGCAAACTCGGCGCAAAAGTAGGCCACCAGTTCGTGCTCCATCCCGGGACAGCGGCGCGAGAACCAGGTTTCAGCCGGCTTCATGTAGGAATCGAACTGGGCAACCACCCGATCGTACAGCTCTATGAAGGAAGGATCCTCCAGGAGGTTTTCCAGGGCGGCCGCATCCAACTGTTGCAGCATGACGACCGGGTTCTGTTGGGTGGTCGGCCACTGCATGCGTCCCAAGCTGCGGAACATCCGGCGGGCGTCTGCATTCCAGCACCACCAGAGGTTATGAGCAATGTCGCGCAAACGCGCCAGGCGCTCGGGGATGTTTGGTAATTCCGGTAATTCAATCCTCATTGCTGTTCATGACCGTTCGATTGTTCGGGCGACGGGATCAGGGTTCCGGGCCTGTGGGCAGGGATCAATCCAGATCCCAGGGACGCGGGGGCGGGGCGTCCAGCTCGTCCTTTGACCGCAGCGCCTCCTCGAATTTCTGCTCGAGGCTCATCTGGCGCTGTTTTTCGTTGGCGACAGCCTGGGCGAACAGTTGGTCGGACTTGGCCTTCCGTTCCTGCTCGCGGCGCAGCGCTTCCTCAAACGAGTAGTCCGCCTGGGCAGCCTGCGAACGGATCACCAGGCCGGTCTTGGGATCGATGACCAGCCGTGCCTGACAGCACGGGCACTCCACATTCAGCCGGGTCTTGGCTGCTGATGGTTCGCGGTCAGACATGGGCATCCACTCGAGAAGGGAATGCCGGGGGACGGAATTGAACCGCCGACACGCGGATTTTCAGTCCACTGCTCTACCAACTGAGCTACCCCGGCATTCGGAAAGGCCGTATTGTAACAAACAACCCTGTCACAGCAAAGTGCGCCCGGAGGAGGATGGAGGAGGGACGGAACAGATCTCCGGTCCAACGGGTTATGATGCGGCCCCAGGCTTGTGCCGCCGATGGAATCCCGAGAACCCCCGGAACAGCAGCCGGAAGAACCGGTAGAAGAGGATGATCACCACCAGACAGACGGCCAGCAGTGCCAGCGCCGCACCCAGCGCCAGCCACGGATGGTGGGTAACCAGCCAGACCAGAACCAGGCTGATGCCGTCCTCGGTGAAACTCAGGATCCAGTTGGAAAAGGGTTCCGGGGAGGCGTTGACCGCCAACCGGGCGGAGGCTTTCGCTCCGTGGGCGGAAAGGCTCACGAATCCGCCCAGCAGGCCGGCGGTCCAGAGCCAGTGGTCGGGCAGGTCGCCTACCGCCCCGGCGGCCAGCAGAGCTCCCGCCGGCACCCGGATAAAACCGTGCACTGCATCCCAGGCGTTGTCGACGTAAGGGATCTTGTCGGCGACGAATTCCAGTACGAACAGGATCCCCGCCGCGATCAACACCCAGGGATGCGACAGCACGGAGAGTTCCGGAGGAAGCCGGAAAACGTCGAAACGATCCAGCAAGCCCAGCGCCAGGACCGTGAGATAGAGGTTGAGCCCCGCTCCCAGACTGGAACCCAACGCCAAGGCCAGCGACGTGATGTCCATCCTTCCTCCCGTGCCACGGACCGACGGGGGATCAGACCGAATCCAGGGATTCGACCCGGATCTGGTGGGCCAGACTCTCCTCCAGAGCCAGCTCCGTAGCCTCCGCCTGGATCACCAGGCTGGGGAAGGTCTGCCTCACCCGCACGGTAACTCCGGGGTACAGGCCGAAACCCACCAGTTGGCCGGCAACTGCCGGGGCCACGCTCAGAATGACGCCCGTGGCACCCCGCGGGAGTTCACTCAACAGCAAGCCGGTCCGCCTGTTGTCGGTCACGTCGGTCGCGTCGATCACGTCACCGCCATTCTACAGGCTGACTCCAAGCGCCCGGAGCAGAAAGTTCAGTCCGGTGCCCACCAGCACGGCATACAGGAAGATGGAGGCTGCCATCAGGACCGCGTTGCGCAACCCCTGCTCCTTGATCATGACCAGGAGGTTGGCGACACATGGCACGAACAGGGTCAGCACCACCAGCCCCACCACGATCTGGAGAGGATCCAGCAGTCCCTGGCGGGACATGTCAAACAGCCCGGCGGCACCGTAGTCCCGGCGCAGGAAGCCCATGAGGAAAACGGCGGCCGCCTCGGCCGGCAGCCCCAGCCAGTCCCGGACTACCGGTTCGGCCGCGGCGATCAGGCGTGACAGCAGCCCCAGCCGGTCCAACACGAACAGCCCCAGCGCCCCCAGGGCGAACAGTGGCAGGGCCTCCCGCAGGAACCACACCACCCGCCAGCCGGTCTTGCGCAGGATGTTACGCCACTGGGGACACCGGATCGGCGGGAGCTCCAGGATGAAGCTGCTTCGCTGCCCCGGGTAAATTCGGGACAAAAGGAAGCCCACCAGCACCAGTTGCAGGAAGACAGTGGCGAACACCAGGGCGACCGCCTTGAAGGAGAGGCCCGCAGTGATCCCGAGGATCACACCGAGCTGGGCTGAGCACGGGACCCCCAGTGCCAGCAGGAACGTGGCGATGAACCGCTCCTTGCGGGAACTGAGGATCCGGGTGGTCATGGTGGCCATGGTCACACAGCCCAGTCCCAGCACCATGGGAAGAAATGCCTTTCCATGGAGCCCCATCGCCCGCAAGACCTTGTCGGAGAGGATGGACAGGCGCGGCAGATAGCCGCTGTCCTCCAGGAAGGAGAAAGCGATGAAAAAGCTGGAGACTACCGGGAGCACGATGGCCAAGCCATAGGCGATGCCCATCGAAATCACTCCATACGGGCCCACCATCAGATCATGAAAGAAGCCCTCCGGGAGCACCGATTGCAGCAACGGAGTCACCCAGGCAGCGAAGATCCCTTCCTCCAGCAGCTCCACCAGTAACTGTGCCCCCAGCACCCCCACCAACTGGAAGGTCAGCGAGATGGTCACCGCAAGGATGAAGCCGCCTGCCACGGGACGGCGAGCCCAGACGCCAAAACGCTCATTAAACCCGGCATCGGTGCGGATCGCCCACAGCGTGGGCACCAGTACGGGAGCCAGGTAGGCGAGCACCACCACCAGGAACTGGACCGCCAGCTCCGGTAACCCCGCATCCGCCAACAGTGCGGCCATCCCGGCCGCCAGGGTGGGAAACGGCAGCAGGCTGTCCAGATAGTTGGACAGGTGCAGGCAGGCGCCCAGCAGCGCGAATCCTGCAAAAGCCCGCGTGCGGACAGCGGCTGAACGTTCGGATCCAGCGCCCTGCCAGCGCAGGTGTTCGAGGGTACGATCCACCCAGCGCCGGGGTTCTGGGGTGTCCACCTGGCAACGGGAGGCCCGAGCCATGGCCGCCCTCAGTTGCTCGATTCCCTGCCCTTCGGTGGCCACGGTTTCCACAACCGGCACGCCCAGCCGCGCTTCCAGGGCCTGGGCGTCGATCCGGATCCCCCGCTCCCGGCATTCGTCCATCATGTTCAGGACCAGCACCATGGGGATCCCGAAAGGGCTGAGCTGGGCGGTAAGCAGCAGCGCTCGGCGAAGGTTCTTGGCATCGGCGACCTGGATGACGATATCCGGACGCTCCTCCCGCAGCACATCCACGGTGACGCGTTCGTCTTCCGAGGCGGCCTCCAGTCCGTTGATCCCGGGGGTGTCGAGGATCTCACAGGCCATGCCGTCGACGGCTGTACGGCCCCGGAAAACTTCGACGGTTGTCCCCGGGTAGTTGGAGATGGTGACGTAACGGGAGGTCAACTGGGAAAAAACCACCGACTTTCCCACGTTCGGCTGCCCCACCAGGGCGACCCGCAAGGGACCTCGGGAGGGGACTTCCTGCAGGACCACCAGTTCGGGAGCCGGCTCAAGAACAGTCGCGGTTCGGGCTGACATGCTCATCGGGAAATCGCACTTTCCGAACTGAAATTGAAAATCAATTTCAATTCAGGCAAATCATACCCCAAACGCTCGAAAACGTCACGGGGGAAGACCCGCCAGCCGACGGACTTCCATTCGGCTCCCGGCAGAGGGGAGTCAGGAGCCGGGAAATGCCCGGGCGTAAGGGTCGGCTTCCGGGGGCAGCCGATTCCGCCAGATATCCAGCTCCCATGACGGTCCGGCCCTTCGCCGCCTCATCGCGGTCCCGGTCCACGCCGCCCCGAACCCGGCCGCCCCTGCAGCATCAGATGCCGGACAACCCCCGCCAGGCCAGCCCTAACCACAGCACAAACCAGCAGGTGTAAACCACCTCGAGATAACCAAGCCGTTTCAGGTTCAACTTCTTCGGGCCCCACAGCGCACCCACAATCGACCGCACGATGATCGGGACAAAACCCACCCCTACCCAAGGCGAAACCGGGCCGGCCTGCGTCACCGCTGCCAGGACGATCACCAGAGCGGCATGGTAGGTGATATGCCTTCTCCGGAGGCCGGCAAACCGCTCCACCTTGAGAAACCGGCTGACCTGCATCTTGACGAAGAACACGGCGCTGGAAAAGTAGAGCACACTCAGGAACCACAACCACCATCCATCAGCGGCGAGCTTCCCCGTCGCCGTGTACCAGGCGGCCGGCGCACCCAACGTCAACGCGATGATCCCCAGCAGTTCGGCGGGAGTGGAACGCTCTTCCCGGCGTTCCGTCAGCCAGAGATGAATTCCCAGCAGCGGGAGCGCCCCGCCCCCCAAAAGCAGCAGATGGTGGCGCCCATAGACCGCCACCAGGACGGAGACACCGGCCAACCCCGCCAAACCCCATCCAACCGTCCAACGGATCCAGTACCGGCGGAGGTCGGCTCGGACCCCGTGACGGCTTCCGCGGACCAGCCTGGCCAACGGTTCGCGAGCCAGAAACAGGGCAGTGGCGGCCACCGCCAGCAACAGTTCCGCCAGGCCTGACGTGCGGGCGGCCAGCAGCCCGGCGGTGAGCGGTCCGTACAGCAGGGCCCACGCTCCATGCTCCCGCGGCAATGGCGGGCCGGGCCGACCTGGCTTCTCCTTTGCCGGCTGCCTCTCCATCGCCGAACTAGGGAAGAACCACCGTCGTCGTTTCGGTGTCGGTGTCGTTGCCGGACGCGGGATCGATCTCCGAAGAGAACACTCCGGCATCGGCCGAATAGTCGCCTGCCGGCGTACTAATGGGAATGCTGACCTCCAGCACAACCTGCACCGAGTCCAGGGGGAGGATCGTCCCCAAGTTGCAGTTCGTAAAGTTTCCGGACGGAGAGCAGTTTGCAGGTGCCGTCACAATGCTCCAACCGCTTGGCGCAGTGAAGAAGATGGTGGTGTTCTTGGCGGCATCCGGACCCAAGTTAGTGACCGTCACCGTGTACTCCACCGAGCCCGGGCCCGCCTGCGGCAGGAGCACGGGATCCGGATCGTCGGTGAGCGTGACGCCCAAATCGGCAACCGCGATCGGGTTCTGCACGGTCACCGAGTCGTTTGCCGGGTTGGTGTCGGTTTGGTCGACGGCCACGATCCAGGCGGTATCGTCCAGCGTGGGACCCTCATTTTCGCAGTTGAAAAACGTATAGACATCCACCTCGACGGCTGCCTCTGCCGGCACCGCTCCCAGGACCGTACAGGTGATGTAGCTGGTGCCGTTGATCTGTTCCTGGCAACTCACCTCGACACCAGGCGGCGCACTGATGACCTCATAGGTCTCGATAAACTGGTCCGTGCTGGCCAACTGATCCCGGAAGATGATCCCCGTGGCCGCATGAGGGCCATGGTTGATGACTCTCACCCGGTGCACCGGGTCATCCCCACAACTTACCGGTGACGGAGTCGACTCTTTCTGGATCTCCAGATCCACTACTGCCACCTCCGTCGTTTCAGTTGCGGTATTGTCCGCAGGGTTCGGATCCAACTGGAGGGCAGAAGCCGTGGCCGTGTTGGAGAGAGTCCCGGACGAGGCGACCACCTCGGTATAGATGGTGACCACCTGCTGGCTCAGAGGCTCCATCGGGGGGAACTCGCAGCTCACGCTGTTGTTGTCGAGGTCCGCCAGGCAGTAGAAGTACGGATCCACAAAGGAAATGGTGAGACCCGCCGGCAGCGTGTCGGTCAGGGTGACATTGGTCGCCGTATCCGGACCCTGGTTGGTCAACGTCAGGGTGTAAATCAGCTCGGATCCCGTCGTCACCGGGTCTTCCGAATCGCTCTTGGTCAGGACCAGATCGGCCCGCGCGGGTTCGGTGGTCACGGTGGCACTGTTGTTGTCCGGATCGGGGTCACCCTGGTCGGCGGTGACCGTAACGGTATTCGTAATCGTCTCCGTCAAGGCGCCCACCGTGGCTGCAATGGTGATCTGCGTGCTGTTGTCTGTCGCAAGAGAGGCCAAGGTGCAGGTGACCGTGTTGCCGACGGTCGTGCAGTCCGGTCCCTCCACCGACCAGACGGTCAGCTCGGAGGGAACCGGATCGGTGATCACAACATTGGTGGCATCGTCGGGCCCCAGATTCGTGACCACGATGCTGTAGTACAGGAAGTCTCCCGGCGACACCGGGTCGGGCGAGTCGAACTTGGTGATCTCCAGATCGGCAACCTGAACCTGCGTCGTCTCGGCATCGACGTTGTTCTCCGGATTCGGGTCGGTGGCGGGCGAACTTGCCTGGGCCTGGTTGACGATGGAGACAAACCCCTGGCTGACCGTGGTGTTGATGGTGATCACACGTGACGATCCGGAAGGCAGCGTTGCGAACAGGCATGAGACAGTCCCCGAGACAAACGAGCATTCCGTGGGGCTCACCGAGACGAAACTCACGCCTGCGGGAAGCGTGTCGGTGACCAGGACCTCCGGCGCAGCATCGGGACCGAGGTTGGTGACTGTCAATGTATAACTGAGCGCACTTCCCGGGCTGGCTGGATCCGCCGAGTCGGTCTTGCTGATGGACAGATCGGCTTCGGCCACACGCGTGCTGACCGACGCCGAGTTATTCGAAGAATCGGGATCGGGTGTGGCGGCTTCCACGGCAACCTGGTTGGTGAGCACGCCCGACACGGCTCTCACCGTGGCGGAGATGGTGATGTCAACCGACTGGCCGGCATCGAGAGACGCCACAAAGCACTCGACCGCCCCGCCCACCTGGTTGCAGCCCCCGCTGGAGATCCGGGTGGAGTACACGCGAATGCCGTCCGGAAGTGTGTCCACGACATGGATGTCCTCGGCGCGCGTGGGCCCCTGGTTGGTCACCCGGAGCGTGTAATGGAGATCCCGGCCGGTAGCCACAACACCGGCGGAAGCCCATTTGGCCACCGCCAGATCGGCCTGGGCCACGGTCACCGAGGCGGACGCCACATTGTCGGCTGGATTGCGGTCCGTCCGGTCGGAGGATACCGAGACCTGGTCCGTGATCGCCTGCTCGCCTCCCTCAACCTGCAGCAGAATCTCGATGGTCCAGATCTCACCGGGCGGCAGCAAGGCACGGGTGCAGGTCACCTGGTGGTCGGCGGCGAGGCACTGACCCACCGGAGTGGTGGCGGAAACCAGGCTGGCGCCGGCGCTGAACTGGTTGTCCAGAATGACCTGGTAGGCGGGCGCCTGACTCACATTGCGGACGGTGACTTCGAACCCTACGTTCTCCCCAGGAGCCACATACTCTGCCGAGGGCACAACCTCGGCCACGAGATCCGGCTCACAGGCCTGATCGGCAATCAGCGCGATTCCGCGCCGCTGCAATTCCACCAGATCGCCGCAGGCCCCCGGGCCGAAGGGGTTGCCCCTGAGGTCGATCACGTCTCCCGCTCCCAGACCCCCGTTCAGCACCAACGGGTGAACCGAGATGATGCGGTTGAAGGGCAGGAACAGAATGCCAAGCTGCTGGAGCGAAGAGAGCGGGGTGAGATCCGAGATCGCATTGTAGCCGGCGATAAGCTCCTGCAGATTCACCATCGACTGTAATGGCTCCAGGCCGGAGAGGCTGCCGTTGCGCTCGAGGTTCAGTCGTCGCAAGCTGCTCAGGCCTGACAGCGGATTCAGGTTCTCCAGCCGGTTGTACGAAAGATCCAGTTCCTCCAGAGAACCCAGATGGTGGGCTCGGAACCCCCTGCCGGCAGCGGGAAGGATCGGGTCGCCCAGCCCGGACAGATCACCCACCAGATTGTGGGCCAGATCCAGTCTGCGGAGGTTGTTCAGGTTCGCCAGCAAACCCGTCTCGGAGATCAGGTTGAACGCTGCGTCCACCTCCTCCAGGGCGGTCAGGTCCGCGATGGGCACCAGACTGCGGATGCGGTTCCGGCTCACGTCCAGGTTCCGAAGGGAGAAAGCGAACTGGAGTCCCACCAGGCTCTGGATGCGGCGGCCGGATGCGTTGAGTGTGGTCAGTTCGGCGAGCGCTTCACAGGTGATCGGCTGGTCGGGAGCGATCTCGAGCGCCTCCCGGATCGCGGCAGCAAGGTTGGCGTCAGGAAACACCACCGGGCTGACGCACGGCCCCCCCGTCTCCTCTTCGCCCGGCGGTTCCTCGTACTGGTCCGGGACTTCCACGATGTTGATCTCGCCGCCCGATTCGACGAACACACCGTAAGCGATGCTGAAAACTCCGGTATACGGGTTGTCAGCGGGCAGCGCCGAGAGGTCGCGTACTCCGGAGGCGGGGATCCAGGAGACGACGATGCCCCGCGATGGATCGACCAAGGCGATCCGCTCCGCTCCCGGCTCTGCCACCAGAATCTGGACCGCATCGGGACAGGGCAGTCCCCGGCGGTAAAGCACCAGCAGGTGGCCCGGTTCGGACAGGCCGGTCACTACAGTGGTGACGGCGCCGGTTTCGCGGTCAAGGCGATACAGCGTCCCTGTCGCGGCCTGGGAAAGGTAAATGTCGCCTGTACAGGGGTCCACACCCACCCCGGTGATGCCGGTAAGGTCCACAAGCCCGGTCTGCAGCGAAGACCCTCCGCCGCCATCAACGCCGGCGGATGCGGTGCCCAGTCCAGCTTCCAGAAAAGACCGGTTGATCGAGACGATCCGGGTCGCCTCGGCGACCAGCAGGCCTCCCGTCGAAGTGTCCAAAGCCATCGACGTGGGCTGATTGAGGCCCGTGTAGACCACCCGGGAGACTCGGGTCGTCGGGTCGAGTCGGGTCACGGTGCCGTTTTCCTTGCCCAACAGCAGCACGTACTCGCTGCCGTTCAAGGCGGTGTAAGCCAGCAGCTTGACGATGTTGTCGCTGTAAGTGTTGACGGAACTCTTCACCGCCGGAGGGATCACCTGGAACAGCTCGCTCTGACTCGCCTGCTGGGTCTGGGCGGCAGGGGAAGCCCCGACACCGGAAACGGCGGCGCCCAAGAGTTCGACTTCAAAGATGCGCTGCAGGGATTGCAGATAAACCACGGACTGCAAGATACCGAGACCGCCGAGCAGTACTTCCTTCTTCAGGATATCCACCGAGGCTCCTCCCCGGCGTCCGGCAATTTCCGCCCCCACGGTCCGGTAACTGGGCGCGGGCGGCGAGGCCGGAGCGGTGTAGTTGCCGGCGGCATCGATCAGCCCGAGCTCGGGAGATCCGCCGGGGATTCCATCGACCATCCACACCGGTGTCCCGGGGACGCCGGAGGCGCTGAACTTCTGGGTCCGGCCCGGCTGGACCACTGCCAGCGGGGGTGCCAACTGGACGCGGGGTTCGTTCTCGTCCGGCTGATAGGTTGGCGGGGCCGCCTGCGGAGGCACATTGGCCAGGACCCGCTCGGCGCCAAACAGCGAGCTTCCGTAGACCGGGAGGTCGGTCGAGACCCACAGCATGCCTCCCGCGCGGTTCCCGCTGCCTTCGATCAACTCCGTGACCAGAGCGCTGACCCTCTGGCCGGGGCGAATGAAGTTGTCCGCCAGACCGATCCGGTTTCCATCCAAATCCAAAGCCAGAACTCGCGCATTGATCGCCATCGTGGCCGGATTCAGCAGCGCCAGTCCGGTGAAGAACCCGGAAGCCGTAGTCACGTGGGAGAAAACGAACTGGCGGCGCGGCGAAGCGGGGGCTGCGATGCCCGCCAGCGAACCCACCGAAGGAATTCCGTAACTCAGGTAGCCGTTGATGGAAGCCGAGTCGCAGGCTACTTCCAGCCAGCCGTCCCGCGCCTGGGTTCCCCGAAGTCCGAACAGCTCAGCCAGATCCAGGACGATGCTTTCCCGCGGGCCCACTCCCCGCGTCACCGGGTTCTCTTCGAGCACGTCCGCACCGAACAGGGCGCCGTCGGCGGTTCGGGCATAAATGGTGACAATCACGGGCTGCGAGGTGTAGTTCACGATCCCCAGCTCGCTTTGCCAGGGATCGCCCATGACCATTTGGGGAAAAAACAACTGGTTCAGGCGCTCGGACGAGGGCTTGGCATTGAGCCCCAGCAGATCACCGGCTGTACGCACAAACTCGAAGCCCGCGATCTCCCCTGCCGAAGCCCGGGCCCGCACATAGGATCCCGCGGGAATCGACGCCAACTGGAACAACGTTGCCGCATCGTGGCGAGCCACTGCACGGCCCGGCAGGGAGAACGCCGCCTGGAGATCCGGCAACTGGGGCCGGACCAGGGTCAAGGTCACATTGGCCTCGGAGGCGCCGGGATTGACCAGGTTCAGTTCAGTGGAGTAGCCCTGTCCGTGGCGGACGAGGTTGAAAATCACCTCCTGGCTGGCGGTGGGCAAGTCAGCTCCGTCAAACTGGGTCACCTGGGCATTCAGGAACAGGAAAAACCCGGTGACACCGGATTCGGGTGCCGTTACTTCCACCCAGGCAACAGTCAGCGGCGACAACTCCGCCCCAAAGATTTCCTGGATCAGCTTGGCCGAGCGCTGGCCCGATCCCAGACGGATGGTGGCGGGGTTCTGGAAACCGGGTCCGCTCAACACTTCCCCGCTCGTACCGTAAGCGGTGAGGGTGACATCCATGGCTTCGGGAGCCAGGTTGGCAAGGGCCAGACCGGTGAAGGTGCCAGGATCGAATGAAAACCTGGGGAAGATCAGGCGTTCGCTGCCCAGGGCGGAGACGGAAAGGCAACTCAAAATCAACAAGAAAAGAAGAGACTTGTCCCCTGTCTGCCTGTACATCGGTGTGCTCCTTCCCCGAGCGCGGCACGATTCGGTCTTGACCCGCGATACTGGAATCGAACGAGATGACGGGAATTATAAACACAGGACAAAGCCGGGGAAAGGCGGGAAAGGCGCGAGGCTTCAATTTGCCCGACCGGGGTTGTGTTCACCCCGCGATGAATCCATAATCGGGGCGCATGGTGCGGGCCATTACTGCCGTTTATCCCGGCTCCTTCGATCCCGTGACCAACGGCCACCTGGACATCATCGAGCGCGCCTGCTGCCTGTTCCACCGCGTCATCGTGGCGGTCTCCATTCACGTGGACAAACGCCCCCTGTTCAGTCTCGCCGAGCGCGTGGACATGCTGAAGGAGGCGACCGCCCGTTGGGAGAACGTCGAGGTCGAGTCGTTTGAAGGACTGCTGGTGAATTTCGCCGCCGCGCGTGGCGCCGGAGCTGTGATCCGCGGTATCCGCGCCGTGTCCGATTTTGACTATGAATTCCAGATGGCCCTGATGAACCGCCGTCTGCGCCAGGAGATCGAAACCGTGTTCCTGGTCCCCGCCGAGGCTTATTCCTACCTGAGTTCGAGCCTCGTCAAGGAAGTGGCCTCATTGGGAGGAAACGTCAGCGGCCTGATCCCGCCGGAAATCGAGCAGAGACTCTATGCTAAACTTCCCGGCAAAACCGGGTCGGGACAAGGAGGTTGGGGCAGCGAATGACGGCGAGAGCGAGGCTTGGCGCCCTGGTGTCTACAGCAATCCTGGTAGTGACGGCCTCCGCCGTCCGATGGAGTCCGGACACGGCGCCTCCCCCCCCTTCCCCGTCCCTCTCCAACCGGAGCCAGCTTTTCGGCCCTCCAATTCCTTCGGAATTCAGAATTGACCGGCTCGAAAAGCGTTTTCCCCGCAATTCCACCATCCGCGACGTGCTGGAAGGCTGGGGTTTCACCACCCAGGCCGTTCACCAGCTCTTGGCTGAAACCCGCAAAGCCCATGATCTCAATCGGGTCATGGCCGGCCACCGCCTGGTGTTGGAGCGGTTGGCTGACGGCACGTTTGTGCGTCTGGAGTACGACATCGACGACAGCCGCTACCTGGTTGTAACCAGGAATGACGACGGCTATCAGGGACGGGTGGAAACCCGCCAGTTCGAGACCGTGGTGGTCGAGCTGGGCGGCCGAATCCGGGACAGCCTGTGGAACTCGCTCATCTCCCTGGGCGAAAGCGGACAACTGGTGATGAACATCCACGAAATCATGCAATGGGACGTGGACTTCACCGCCATCCAGCCGGATGACTCTTTCAAGGTGATTCTTGAGAAGAAGTACTATGACGGCGAGTTCGTCAAGTACGGCGACATCCAAGCCATGGAATTCGTCCAGGGCGGAAAGGCCTTCCATGCTTTCCGCTTCGACGATGTACCCGGTCGGACCCGTTATTTCGATTTCAATGGCAAGGGGGTCAAGAAGGCGTTCCTGAAGGTGCCCTTCAAGTATGATTACCGGATCACGTCCGGCTTTTCCCATTCCCGCCTCCACCCCGTCTCCAAGGTACGGCGCCCGCATCTGGGGATCGACTACGCCGCGCCCCACGGAACGCCAGTACTGGCTTCGGCGGCGGGAAGGGTCGTTTTTGCCGGCTGGAAGGGCGCGGCGGGCAAGATGGTGCAGATCCGACACGCCAACGGCTATACCACTTCTTATCTCCACCTCTCCAAGATCCTGGTCAAGGTGGGCCAAGGCGTGGCTCAAGGCGAGCGGATCGGGCTGGTGGGTTCCACTGGACTGGCCACCGGACCCCACCTCGATTACCGCATCCAGGATGCCAAGGGACGCCACCTGAACCCCAAGAAGCATGTTGCCTTCCCGGCCGACACCGGCGTTCCCGCCGGCCAGATGGAGAGGTTCAAGGCCACCCGCGACGAACTGATGCGCCGTCTCGACGCCATCCCGACCGGTCCCCTGCAGGTTGACGGTACGGCCTTCGCCGGTTGACACCGGCGGTCGCGCGGCTCCCCCCGGGGAGGCAATCAAGATGATCACCCGCCGCCGGGCCCTCATCGTGTGGAATCCGTCCGCCGGCCGGATCTGGCGGCCACCGCCGGTGCCGCTGGTTGTCCGGCGCCTGGCGGCTGCCGGCCTGCAGGCCGAGGTTCGCAGCGCCGGCGACTTCCGGCCCCACGATCTGCTGGGGCGCGACCTGGTGGTAGTGGTGGGAGGTGACGGAACCCTGCACCATCTGCTTCCCTTCTTGCGGGATGCGGCATTGCCGGTAGGTCTGGTCCCCGCCGGCACCGGCAACGTCCTGGCCCGGGAACTGAGACTGCCACGGGATCCCCACCGGGCGTTGGATGTGTTGCTTGAAGGCTGTGTGCGCCCGCTGGAACTGGCCGCCGCCGATGGGGTCCCATTCCTGCTGATGGCCGGAGCGGGTCTGGACGGCTACCTGGTCGGGCGGGTGAGAACCGGGCTGAAACGCTGGCTCGGAGTTGCCGCCTTCTGGATGGCCGGATTGGCGGAGTTCTGGAGCTATCCGTTACCGGCCTTCAGGGTCCACATCGGCGGCGAGAGCTTCGAAGCGACGCAGGCGTTCATCTCCAACTGCCGGAGCTACGGGGGCGGCCTGGTGTTGACCCCTGATGCGGACATTTTTCGACCCGGCTTCGATGTTTGTATTCTGCAGAGCCGGCAACACCGCCGTTACCTGCTGTACCTGTTGAAGGTCATCTCCGGGAGCCACCGGAACCTGCCGGATGTGGTGTATCGCCAGGGGGATCGGGTGCGGCTGGAGGGGCCGTCTTCCGTCCTTTACCAGCTCGACGGCGAGCCGGCCGGTCGCCTGCCTGCGGACCTGTGGGCAACCCGGGAGACCTTGCCTTTCCTGGTGCCCGCCGAAACCGCGGAACCAGCAGGCCGACCCCTTGGACACTGACGCCCTCAAGCCTGGTTCCGTGATCATGCCGCGCCCTCGATCCCACGCCGGCCGGCGAGGAGTTGTAGAATCCCTAGATTGTGAAACGGCGTTCCTGTACCACAGTGTGGGTCGGCAACGTACCGGTGGGGGGCGACCACCCCATCGTGGTTCAGTCCATGACCAACACCGATACGGCCGATGTGGAAGCCACGGTCCGGCAGATCCTCGATCTGGCGGTGGCGGGATCGGAGCTGGTACGGGTTACGGTCAATACGGAAGCGGCGGCCCAGGCGATCCCGCGGATCGCCGAACGGCTCCGCCAGGAGGGGAACCCAGTCCCCCTTGTGGGCGACTTCCATTACAACGGCCACCTGCTGCTGACCCGTTTCCCGGAATGTGCCCGGGAACTGGCCAAATACCGCATCAATCCCGGCAACGTCGGCATGGGCCGGCACTGGGACGCCAACTTCGCCCAGATGATCGAGGTGGCGGTCAGATTCGGGAAGCCTGTCCGGATCGGCGTCAACTGGGGCTCCCTGGACCAGAAGCTGCTCGCCCGCCTTATGGACGAAAACGCGCGGCGGGCCGAACCGAAGCCTGCCGCAGAGGTGCTGCGTGATGCCGTGGTGTGCAGCGCTGTGGACTCCGCCTGTTTTGCAGAATCAGTGGGTCTCGCCCACGACCGGATCATCCTCAGCGCCAAGGTCTCGGCCGTGCCGGAGTTGGTGGCGATCTATCGCGCACTGGCCGCCCGTTGCGATTACCCTCTGCATTTGGGTCTCACCGAAGCCGGGATGGGTCTGCGGGGCACCGTCGCCAGCTCGGCGGCCTTGGCTATCCTGCTGGGAGAGGGGATCGGCGACACCATCCGGGTGAGCCTGACCCCGGAGCCCGGCGGCGACCGGCGCGAGGAGGTAAGGATCGCCCGTCAGGTGCTTCAGGTCCTGGGACTCCGGCATTTCGCGCCCCAAGTCAGCGCCTGTCCCGGGTGTGGGCGTACCACCAGCACCCTCTTCCAGGAACTGGCCGCAAGTATCCAGCAGCGGCTGGACTCGTCGATGGCGTTGTGGCGCACCCAGTACCCCGGCGTGGAAACGTTGAAGGTGGCGGTGATGGGGTGCGTTGTCAACGGCCCGGGAGAATCCCGGCATGCTGACATTGGGATCTCGCTGCCGGGTACGGGAGAAGATCCCCGGGCGCCGGTTTATGTGGACGGACGGCACCTGGTTACTCTGCAGGGGCCGGGCATGGCGGATGAGTTCATTCGGATCCTCCACGAGTACGTGGAACGACGGTTCGGCGGAGCCTCCAAGACCCGGACCGGTTGAGCTTGCGGTTTCAGCGTGAAGGTCTTAGTAGATCGATTTTCCCAACTGTTGTCAGGTGAGTGGGTGCGTCGGTGCGAAGCGACCCCCGCGCACCGGGAGGTGGAGACGACCAGATGATTCAGGTGGAGCAGTTGACCAAGCGGTATGGCCTTCGCACCGCCATCGAGGATGTCACGTTCCAGGTGGAAAAGGGGGAGATCCTGGGCTTCCTCGGCCCCAACGGTGCAGGCAAGACTACGACAATGCGAATACTGGCGGGATTCCTGCCGCCCCATTCAGGGCGCGCCCTGGTTGCCGGATTTGATGTCGAACAGTTCCCCCTTGAAGCCAAACGGAGAGTGGGATACCTGCCCGAAAACCCGCCGCTCTACCTGGAGATGACTGTTGACAGCTATCTCCGTTTTGTGGGGCGGATCAAGGGTCTGAAATCGGCGGATCTGCCCAGACGCCTGGAGTACGTCAAGGAGCGGTGCGGCCTTAGCGACCAGGGCCATCGTCTGATCAAGCACCTTTCCAAGGGCTACCGCCAGCGCGTGGGCCTGGCCCAGGCCCTGATTCACGATCCCGATGTCCTGATCCTCGACGAACCCACCATCGGCCTGGACCCGAAACAGATCATCGAGGTGCGGGAGCTCATCAGGAGCCTCGGAGGAGACCACACGGTGATCCTGTCCACCCACATCCTGCCGGAGGTCAGCATGACCTGCGAGCGGGTCATTATCATCAACAACGGCCGGATTGTAGCGGTGGACACTCCGGGTAACCTGACGTCTCAACTGGGCGGAGGACGCCGGGTGGAACTGGTGGTGGGAGGCGCCGTTGGCGCCGCCGAGGCGGCCGCCCTGGCCCTGCCCGGCGTCCGGTTGCTGGAGCGGCGGGAAATTGAACCCGCCCAGCTCCGCCTGCTGCTGGAGACCGACGGCAATCGAGACCTGCGGCCCCAGCTCGCCCGCGCCGTCGTGGAGGCCGGCGCGGATCTGTACCAGATCCGTGTCGAGAGCATGTCGCTGGAAGAGGTCTTTCTCAAACTCACCACGCAGGAGGAGGCGGCATGAGGAACTACCTGGCGATTGTGCGTAAAGAACTGCAGTCCCTCTTCGTCAGCCCCATTGCATACGTTGTGCTGGCCGTCTTCTTCGGGGTATCCGGCTACTTCTTCTACATCATCCTGTCGTTCTATGTGGAGCAGGCGGCAGCCAGGCAGTTCGGCCCTGCGCCGTTTCCGATGGACATTCCGACGGTGGTGATGGAGAGCTTTCTGGGTGTTCTCAGCACCATCCTGCTGTTCCTGCTTCCGATGGTCACCATGGGAGTCTTCGCCGAAGAGCGCAAACGGGGGACCATGGAACTTCTGCTGACTTCCCCCATCACCCACCTTCAGCTCATCCTGGGCAAGTTCACGGGGGTGTTTCTGTTCCTGGTGGTCATGCTGGTTCCGGCGGTGCTGAATATCCTGCTGCTGACCGTCTACAGTGATCCCCGACCCTCAGCCTCCCCTTATCTGGTGGGGTTGCTGGGCGCCCTGCTGCTGGGGGGATCGCTGCTGGCGGTGGGGGTCTTCATCTCCTCTCTCACCGAGAATCAGATCGTCGCCGCGGCCACGACCTTCGGAGTGTTCATCATTCTGTGGGTACTGGACGCCGCCGCAGCGGCCTCCACCACCCTGTGGAACGAGACTCTGCGTTACCTCTCGGTTCTCAACCATTACGAAGACTTCACCAAGGGGATCCTCGACACCCGTCATGTGGTGTTCTACCTGTCGTTCGTCTTCCTGGGGCTGTTCCTGACCTCAGTGTCCCTGGATTCCGAGAAATGGAGGAAGTGACGTGGTCCGGAAACTGATCGACAACCTCGGCTCGCTCGGCCTCGTCCTGGCCTTCCTGGGCCTGTTCAATTACTCGGTGACCGACCTCTGGGACTGGAAGTCCCAGGCGGGGGTGTACGGCGGCCTGGCGCTGGTGATCCTTTACACGGTGTTCAACTTTTCCCGGATTCTCGACGCGCTGCGGACTCGTCCGGCGCGGCTGGGCGGGACGGCCATCGCCACCCTGGTGCTGGTGGTCGGAATCCTGGCTTTGCTGAATTTCCTCAACTACCGCCACCACAAGCGGGTGGATCTGTCGGAAGGCGGTGTCCACGCCCTCTCCGAACAGTCCCGCAAAGTGGTCCAGGGGCTGGATCAGGACATCCAGATCATCGGTTTTTTCCAGGAGGAGAATGCCGCCCGCCGCTTCCAGGATCTGGTGACCGAATACCGCTACATCAGCGACCGGATCCGCTTCGAGATTGTTGACCCTCAGAAGGAACCAGCCCGGGTGGCTCAATATGACATCACCCGGGACCGTCAGGTGGTGGTTACGGCCGCCTCGGGAAAGAAGGAGGTGGTGGACGACCCGAACGAGGAAAAACTGACCAACGCGCTGATCAAGGTTACCCGGGATACGGAGAAGACGGTCGTCTTCTTGACCGGCCACGGCGAACGGTCCTTGGACGACAGCCAGGCCAAAGGCTATTCGGCGATCCGCCAGGCGATCGAGAAACAGAATTACAAGGTCGTCTCGTACAATCTCGCCGTGGAGAACAAGCTGCCGGAGAACGCCAGCGTCATCGTCTCGGCGGGCCCCACCGTCAACTTCTTCCCTAACGAGGTGGAGCTGCTGAAGAGTTTCATCGCCTCGGGAGGCAAGTTCTTCCTGCTGGTCGATCCCGAGTCCGGTTTCGAGATGGGTGACCTCCTGCAGCAGTACGGTCTGAAACTCGCCGACGATTACGTGGTCGACGCCAGCGGCCTGGGCCAGCTTTTCGGCTTCGGAGCCGGCGCACCCCTGGCGGCGGACTATGCCGCTCATCCCATCACCCGGGACCTGGCCGGCACCATGACCATCTACCCGGGCGCCCGCAGTGTGGAGACCACCAGCAGCCCGGAAGGGTATGTCACCACCGTCCTGGTCCGTACTTCCCGCCAAAGCTGGGGTGAATCGGACATCCGCCGCGAACCGGTTTCCTTCGATCCGGCCGAGGACCGCCAGGGCCCGCTGGCCTTGGCGGCGCTGGCCACCAAGCGGATCGGCGAAGGATCCAGCCCCGGAGACAATGCATCGCCTCAGGACGGGTCAAGGAACCAGGAAACCGGAGACGACAAGCCCCAGCCCAGGGAGTCCAGGGTCGTGGTGTTCGGGGACAGCGATTTCGCCTCGAACGCTTACCTCGGCACTTCCGTGAACTCCGATCTCTTCCTGAATGTGGTTTCGTGGCTGGCGGAGGATGTGGATCTCCTGTCGATCCGCCCGAAGGATCCCACCAACCGCAGCGTCACCCTCACGGCCACCGAATCGCGGTTGATCTTCTGGGCTACCGTGGTGTTCTTTCCGCTGGCGGCCTTGGTCTTCGGAACGGCGGTCTGGTATCGGCGGAGGTAGCGATGAGAAGGTTGATTGTCCTGGCCCTCGCTTTTGCAGCGCTGGGCACTTTCGTCTACTTCTACGAAATCGCGGGCAAGGAGGCCCGGGATCAGGCCAAGGAACTGGAGGAAAGCGTCCTGCAGTTGGAGCGGGATGCGGTGACGGCTCTTTCCATCAGCTTTGAAGGGAAAGAGACAGTCCGCCTGGAGAAACAGGACGGCACCTGGATGCTGCGGGCGCCCCTGGAAACACCTGCCGACACCGGCACCGTGGACTCGCTTTTGCGGAGTCTGACAGCGGCCAAACGGGATCGGATCTTCGAGGGGGAGGGTCTGGACCTGAAGGCTTACGGACTGGAGGCGCCAACGGGAAGGATCGAGGTCACCGCCGGCGACCAGAAAAAGATCCTGCAGCTTGGCAACAAGGATTTTTCAGGCAGCAAGGTTTATGTGAAGCTGGCGGACAGCCCCTCTGTGCTGTTGACTTCCACCTCCCTGCTTACGGCAGCCGACAAGCCGGTGCTGGACTGGCGCAGCAAGAACGCCCTGAGCTTCGACCGAACCAAGGTGGAGGAGATGGAGATCCGCCGGGATGGGAGCCAGCTCCGGCTGGCCAAGAGGGATGGGGCCTGGCGGTTGTTGGCGCCCCTGGACGATCTGGCGGACGAAAACACCATCAGCACGCTTCTGTCCACCCTCGAGTTCGCCAGGGCCAAGGAATTTGTTGCGGAGGATCCGACCTCCCTGAAGGAGTTCGGACTGGAGCAGCCGTCAGTGTCGTTGCGACTCCGTGAAACCGGGAGCGATGTCTGGCACCAGCTCGACTTGGGCCAGCCCAGAGGAGATGACGCCTACTACGCCCGAAATCCACAACGCAAGCCCGTATTCACTCTCAGCAAGGACGTCTTTGCCGACTTGACCAAGGATCTTTGGGCGTTTCGGCAGAAAGACCTCGTCGATCTGCGGCAGGATCAGATCAAGACTCTCAGCTACCGCCACGGGGAGACCCGGTTCACTGTATCGCAGAAAGACTACCGGTGGACGCTGGAATCACCCGATGAGCTGAAGGGCAAGGAGGCCCTCTCCTACAAGTTCTGGTATCCGATCGATGACCTTGAATTCACAGGCATTGTCCAGCGGGACGCATTGCCGGAGCCGGAAGTTGAAATCGAGATTGCGGCCCAGGATGACACCCGCCACGTTTACCGCTTCGCCCACTCCGGAGACGAGTATCTGGCCTGGAAGGGAGACGGGAGCCGGGTCGGAACCATCTCCAGGGAGAATTTCGAGAAGATCCTGCTGAAACCGACCGACCTGCTGGAGAATCCGCCGTCCACCACCCCGGAGAGCTCAGCTCCGGCGGAAAACTCCCCCCAGTCAGGTTCCTGACGTCACCGGCGGCCGGCCCGACGACGGATCCCGCGGATCCCGCTGAGTGGAGCCGGCCGCCAGGGTCCGGACGGGTCCGCCGCCTTTACCGCCTCCTCGGCGCCCGCCGTGGCGTTTGCCAGCCGGAACCTCTGCTATATTAGTGCCACCTTTTCCCCGACAATCCAGAAACTGCGGGGGCCCGTTGGCCGGTCCCGGAGGGCACTACACCATGATTGAGCTGACCAAGTCGACTTTGAGGTACTCGTGGGCGTTATCGATGCTGGGACTGCAGGAAACCGTGGGGGTTTTCGGCGGACCCGCCCGTGGTCCGGAGGCCGGCGGAACTGCCGGCGGCGAGCAGCAACAGGGATCCAGCCTGACCGCCCCGGAGGAACATCTCCGCGACTTGTACAAGGCGGCCTACGAAGCCGGAGGCAAGGTTCAGGCGGATTTTCTTGACTCGGTGGCACACTATCTCAGCCCAAGCGCGCTCTACGATCCGTCGACCGCCCTGCGCCTCGGCACCGAGCTGGTCTGGGATATGGCCGACGCCATGCGATTCTTCTGGCCGGACACCAAAACGCTGGTGGCGTGGCGGGAGCTGCGCAACAAGGTGGATGTCTACCAGCTTGTCCGGGCGGTGGAGAAAAAACTCCGGTTGCCCCGGGAGGGGGAGATCGATCTGGCGGAGTACGTGGCCAAGGCATACGACCTCGGGCCTTACGCGGCGCTGTGGGCGGTGGAGGGGCTGGGCCACGACTATGCCGATTCGATCCGCGAGCGCGGCGGGGAGTTGAAGGGGATCCTGCGGGGCGAACGGATCGCGGGGATCCCCGCCAGGAGTCTCCTGATGCTGCACGCGGGCATCGGACTCTCTTTCGCCCAGCGGCCCATGGAGTCTTTTACCGCCAGGACTCCCGAGGCGGAGCTGCATGCCTTCCTGGATGAATTCGTCCGTCTGTGCGAGGTCAATTCCGAGCCGGGCTATACCGGTGCGGCTCTGGAGTCCCTCGGCCTGGTGACCCGCACCTTCCATTCCGAGCTGGTGCCGGCCGTGGACTCCTACCTGGGGGAGAAGGACCCGCGGGTCCAGGGCTTCTTCTGGCACGGGGTGGGTCGGGCGATCTATTTCCTGCTGGTCAACTTTCTGCCATACAAGGACCCCATCTGGCGGGCGGTGGAGATGGGACGGAAGGAAGCTCCCCACGACCTGGCACGCAACAACGTCCTGGCCGGTACGGCGTGGGCACTGACGCTGGTTAACATGCGCCAGCCGGAGGTGATGGCGACCTTCCTGGAGGAGCATGGCGCGGAGCTCATGCCGGTCAGAGAAGCCTTCGCCAACGGGGTGGCGTCCTCGGTGGTAATGCGGTATGACACCTCGCCCGACGACCTCAACATCGAGACGTTCCGCAATTACCGGCCCAGCGGCGCCGACCGGAGAACGGCCGACTATTGGGAGAAACTGATCAGGGCATCCATGGACAAGGCCATCGACCAGTATCATCCAGCCCTTCTGGAACGTCGTAAACTCGATGAGGTTTTCCGCTTCCAGTCTCTGGACGAGCTGGTTGGCTGATGCTGGCGGCCGTTCTCTTGGCGGTTCTGGGGGTGCTCTGCCTGCTGACGGCCTGGGATCCACCGGCGGGCCGCCTGAACTGGCTGCTGGAGGTGGGCCCCGGTCTGGCGGGAATCGGGGTCATGGTGGCGGTGCGCCGCCGCTTCCCCTTCTCGGACTGGGTGCACTGGTGTGTCTTTCTCCACATGCTCGTCCTCATTTACGGTGGGTACTACACGTACGCGGAGACCCCGCTGGGGAACTGGGCGCGGGATTTCTTCGGGTGGAGCCGCAACCACTACGACCGCGCCGGCCACGTCGCGCTGGGAGTCTTCCCGGTTTTCATCACCAGGGAGGTTCTGCTGCGGGTCACACCGCTTCGTCCCGGCGGGTGGTTCCACTTCATCTTACTGAGCATCATCCTGGCGATTGCGGCCTTTTGGGAGATCCTCGAGTGGTGGGTTGCCGTCCTGACGGCCCCGGAAGTGGGGCAAGCGTTCCTGGGCTCGCAGGGCGACGTGTGGGATGCCCAGTGGGACATGTTGTTGGCTCTGGTGGGGGCGGCGGCGGTCCTGCCGCTGGGGTCCCGTCTCCACGACCGGTCAATCTCCCGCATCCCCGGACTGGCGGCGAGGTCCGGGGCATCGGGACGAGCCTGATCTGCTAGAATCCCAGTCTGCGCATCCGCACGTCGGATGCTGCGACGAGGTTCAAGAGATGAATGCCAGCCAGATCCGCCGTGGAATGATCATTCTGTACAACGGACAGCCCCATCGCGTCCTCGACTTCCAGCACCGTACCCCGGGAAACCTGCGGGCCTTTGTGCAGGCCAGGTTGCGGAACCTGGCGACGGGTCTTTCGACTGAAGTCCGCTTCAGCTCAACGGAGAACGTGGAGCGGGCGGTGCTGGAACAGCACGAAATGGAGTATCTGTACGCTGATGGCGACCTCCATTACTTCATGAATACCGAAACCTACGAGCAGACTCCCTTGGCATCGGAGATGCTGGGTGAGGCTTTGAACTATCTCCTGCCGGGGGCCAGGATTGAGGTTGACTATTACAATGGCCAGCCGATTGGAGTCGAACTGCCGTCGTCGGTGGAGCTCGAGGTGGTGGAGACCGAACCCGAGCTCCGCGGCGCAACGGCATCGGCCAGCTACAAGCCGGCCAAGTTGGAGACTGGTGTGGTGGTTCAGGTGCCTCCTTTCATCAAGCAGGGGGACAGGATTCGTGTGAATCCAAACGAAGGGACCTACATCGAGCGCGCCAAGTAGACGGGGCAGTACACTACACGCGCCCGCCCGGCCCTGAGGCGGCCGGCCGGGTAGGGTCGGGCCGAGTTTTGCGCCGCCAACAGAAAAGCCTGCGCCGCCTTCAGGGTCAGGGAAGTGCAGCGATGGGTCAAAGATGATCGTTTCCCCGAAGCTTATCCTCCGGGCCACACTGCTCTGGACGGCCCTCTGGACGGCAGCGTCGGCCGCTCCTTCCACAGTCCTGGTCCTGCATTCCTACGACGAGTCCTACTACTGGACCCGCAGCGTGACGCAGGGTATCCGTTCCGTGCTGGAACAGCAGGACACGGATCTGCGCTTTGAGTACATGGACCTGAGGCGCTTTGGGGGGGAAGAATACCTGGCCCAGCTCGAACGGATCTACCGCCTGAAGTACTCCGCCGTGGTGCCGGCCGTCGTCCTGGTTTCAGACGACCGCGCTCTCTCCTTTGTGCTGGAACGACGCCAGCGGCTGTTTCAGGGCGTCCCGATCGTGTTTTGCGGGATCAATTCTCCGGAGAACTTCGATTTCTCCGCCGCCGGCCCCGTCACTGGCATCGTCGAGATACCGGACCTGCGAGGTGACCTGGCGGCCATCCGCCGGCTGCACCGTGGGACAGTGCGCACGAAGCTTTTCTTCGGCGGAGGTACGTCCGCGCTGGTGTTGGACGCAGTGCGGGAAGCGGTCCGCGGCCAGGGCGAGCTGGAGGAGTTCAAGGATGTCCATGTGGCGGAGTTCATCAACCAGCTTCGCAATTCGGATGCCGGCAGCCTGATCCTGATCCTGGACGAGCCCGAGGAGTGGCCTCTCCTGCCGGAAAGGGAGCGGGAGGTCTTGCTGCGAACCCAGGCGCCGGTGTACTTCCTGTGGGCGACGCCGGAGACTCTGCCGATGACTCGGGGGGCGCTCGGGGTCGCCGTGGTCAGCGGCCGCGAGCAGGGTGTGGCCGCGGCCCGCATGGCCTTGTCCATCCTGGAGGGACAATCGCCATCTGCCTTACCCATCATCAGCCGCTCTTCCCACACCTTCTATTTCGACCACGCGCGGCTGGCCCAGTTTGGAATCACCGAGGACATCCTGCCGGCGGAAGCGGAGGTTTTCAACCGGCCTTCAGCGTTCCTGACCAGCCGTACGGGATGGTTCTGGGGCATTCTTGTCTTCGCCCTGGTCCAGAGCGCCCTGCTCGTGGCTCTCCTGGTCACCCTGCTCCAGCGGAAGCGGGCGGAGACGGAACGCACCCGGTTGCAGGAGGAGCTTCGTCAGGCCCAGAAGATGGAGGCGGTCGGCCAACTGGCGGGAGGGATCGCCCACGACTTCAACAACCTGCTGCAGGCGATCCTGGGTTTTGCCGACATGGCCTTGGCGGGCCTGAAGCCTGGCGAGCAGTCGCACCGCGACCTTCTGGAGGTCCGCAAAGCCGCCGAGCGGGCCGCGTTGCTGACCCGTCAGCTCCTCGCTTTCAGCCGCCGCCAACTCCTTCAGCCCTCGGAGATCGAGGTGAACCAGCTCATCTCGGATTTCTCCAAGATGCTGCGCCGGCTGATCGGGGAGCACATCGAATATTCGTTCATCCCGTCGCCGGAGCCGCTGTGGATCCTTGCCGACCGGGCCATGCTGGAGCAGGTGCTCCTGAACCTGGCTGTCAACGCCCGCGACGCCATGCAGGATGGCGGGCGCCTCCAGATCCGTACGCGCCGCATCAGTTTCAACGAAGCCTTCTGTGCGACCCAGTCCTGGGCGCGGCCGGGCCGTTTCGTGGAGATCGCGGTCAAGGACACTGGTTGCGGGATGCCGCCCCAGGTGCTCGAAAGAGTCTTCGAGCCCTTTTTCACCACCAAAGAGCAGGGCAAGGGGACCGGACTCGGTCTGGCAATGGTTTACGGCATCATCAAGCAGCACGACGGACTGATCCAGGTGACCAGCCATGTGGGTCGGGGTACCGAGTTCAAGCTTTATCTCCCCCGCCTTGAGGAGAGGCTGCTGACCGCCACGGAGCCGGTACGGGAGAAAGCTCCCGCGCCGCCGCCGCCCCGGGCGGGCACCAGAACCATTCTGCTGGCTGAGGATGAAGAGATGGTCCGGGAACTGGCGGTCCGATATCTCACCGACCACGGCTATCGGGTGCTGGCTGCCCGTGACGGCGATGAGGCGGTGCGGCTCCTGGAAGAATCAGGGGATTCCGTGGATCTCTGCATTCTGGACGTGCTGATGCCCGGCCGCAGCGGGTTGCAGGTGGTTGAATACCTCCGGCGGGTCCGCCCGGAGATGCGGATTCTTCTGTCCAGCGGCTACAGTGAAGGAACACTGCCGGAGCTGGGCGAAAGCCTGCATCTGATCGAGAAGCCGTACACGCCCCAGGCGCTGCTGGAACAGGTGCGCCGCATGCTGGGGTGACAACGGGAGGCCGGTTTCTGCTTTCCTGCCATCTCTGCGCCGTGCTCCAAAGGCTCTGGCGGTGTCCGGGCGTAGCGCGGCGACGCCGGCTTTTTCGGAGAGGCATCCCGGCGCCAGTCCGTGGACGATCAGAGCAGTCCTTCGTGCTCCAGATAATCCATGAACAGCGGCATCAGTGCCCGGAACCGCTCGGCACGCTCCCCTTCGAACTGGATGCCGAACGCGCCCGGACGGGAGAAGATCACGGTCGCTCCCACCTCGGCTTCGCCATGGGGCAACTGGAGCTTGACCAAGAGACCCTCGCCCGGACGGGGAACGGGCTCCATTCCGGTGACCAGCGCGCCGTTGAAAGACAGGTTCTCCAGGGTTGCCTCCCGTTCGGTACCGTTCCACAGACAACGGCAGGCAATCCCGCAGTTCCAGCGCCGAAATTTGCGTCTTTCCTCCACCGGTCCCCCTTCCTGACGCGAGACCGCGATCGAGCTTCAACCCCAGCGGGTTCATGGGTTAGAATACGCCGGCGGTACGTCACCGGGCGTGACCGTCATCACGCGGGGGAGACCAGGAGCTTGGTTGGGAGAGGGCTTGCCGTCAGAACACTGTTTTGGAGCCTGCCGCTTCTCCTGCTGGCTGCCTGCCTCGCCTGGCATGAGCAGCTGAGACAACGCCGCCTGTTGTCCGAAGCCGTGGGACTTCTCCTCAGTGGGGATGTCGAACGGGCTTCGGCCAGCCTGCGCTTCCTGAGCCGCAGCTTATTTGCTCCCGGACAGGCACAGGTCCCCGCCCTCATGGCGGCGGCTCTCCTCGGGGAGAACGTTACGGAGAGGCTGCCAGCAGCGGCGCAGTTCCGGGCTTCAGGCAGCCGTCTCCTGCTCTACCGGTTCCTGATCGAGGGGGAGTTTGATGCCTGCCTGCGGCTTGCGCGGCTTCTCGAAAGAGCCGGCGACCCCGATGGGAGTCTGTTCGCTTCGGCCGTCCTGATCGAACAGGCCAAGCCGGCCGAAGCCGCCCAGCTTCTGCACCGCCTCGACCGGGAGGTCCGGGAGAGCTGGCTTGGCGTGCGTCTTGAGGAAACCCTCCAGCTTCTGAGTCTGGACACCTTGCTGGTGGTGGAAGACCGCCGGGGGACCCGGCTGGGCCGCATCACCCGGGAAGGGCTCTTTGAGCCGGCCCGGCCGGAATACCGGAACCTGCTGCCGACTGAGGCGATCCAACAACTCTGTCGAGATGAAGCCAGCCGTTCGGTCCGGCTGACGCTCGACCTGGAACTCAGCCGGCGGGTGGCCGCCGCTCTACACCCCTTCCGCGGCAGCATTGTCGTCCTGGAGCCGGAGACGGGACGGCTTCTGGCCGCCGTCTCGGACCCGCGCACACTTCGGCGGGAGCCGGACGCCGCCCTGCACCAGATGCGGGAGCCCGCCTCGATCGCCAAGCTGATTACGGCCAGCGCAGGGCTCCGGGCGGGCTGGGACGTCGACCGGGACATCGCCCACCTGCGCTGTCGTGGGGTAGCTCACTACGGCGGAAGCCCGCTCTACTGCGCTTATAGCGCCGGCCGTCTTTCCGGCCTCGACGAAGCGATGGCGGTGAGCTGCAACATCGCCTTCGCCAACGTCGGCACCGCCCTCGGCTGGGACCGGATGGCGGCCGAGTTCGAGCGCTTCGGCTTCGGGCGGCCGCCGGCCGCAGGCATGGATTTCGGGCGGGTCCTGGAGCGCTCGGGCGGGCTGCGGACCTTGGCTGACCTGTCCATCGGCCTGGAATGCTCCGAGATCACCCCGGTGCACGCAGCCCTGCTGGCCGCGGTTTTCGCCAACCGAGGCGCCCTGCCCGAGCCTGAACTTCGGCTGGCCCGCGACGGAATCCTGCGCCTGTCGCTGAGGCCGGTGGCGCCCCAGCCGGCGGCCAGGCTGGTGGAAGCAGCTCATGCCGACATCATCCGCGAATCGATGCTGGCAGTGACGGCTCCCGGCGGAACGGCCTACCAGGTCGCCCCACCGGAATTCCCAGCGGCCATAAAGACCGGGACCGGCGCCACCCCGGGTCTTGGCTACCATACCAACTACATCGGCTTTGCCCCCGTCGACCGGCCGCAATTCGCCTTTGCGGTGCGCGTCACCGGAGTCCTCACCTCCAAAGCCGCGCGTCAGGCCACTTATGAAGTGACTCGCCGGTTGCTGCGGATCCTGGCCCGCCAGGATCCTGGTCCCGAACCGGAGCCGGCCATCCCGATCTCGCTGACCCGCGCTTTTGCACCACCAGCCGTCAGCAGCGCCGCGGAGCGCGGCCGCACACATGCCAGCCGTGAAACTGCCGGAGACGGCGCCGGACACGCCGCTCAAAGCGGCGCGCAAACTCGCTGAGCGTCGCGTCCCGGCCGGTTTCGCGTTCGCCTCTGTCGGTGATCCTCAGGGGGGGCTCAACCACCACCTGCAACCGGCCGGAGCTGTCCCTCCAGGCGAACAGCGGCAACAGCGGAACACCGTCGGCCCTCGAAAGACTGATCATACCGGTGGCGAATTCCCGGGACGCTCCCAGGAAAGGGATTGCTCTGCGTAGGTGTCCGCAGCTTCCGTCGGCGGTGACCGCCACCAGCCGGTTGGCTGCCAGATGCTCCCGCAGCCGGCGGGTGTAGGCCAGACCCGAATCCGCGTCAATATAGACGATCCTGTCCGCGAACGGCTGCTCCCAGTTCTTGAAACAGGGCCGCAGCAGACGGCAGCGGATCCAGCTCTCCGTGGGCCGGTAATCGCGCAACCCACCCAAATGGGCCAGGCTGTGCACCTGGATGACCCTGAAACCGCGTTCTGCCAGAGCCAGCTTGGCGGCGGTGCGCAAACCGAAGGTGTTGACCTCCCAAAGCACGGCGCCTCGCCCCGCGTCCAACGACCGCTGAAGATGTTCCAGCCCGCAGACGCACGCTCCCCGCACCTCCCGCCACTGGCGGCCGGTGGGACACTGCCAGAACACCTCCTCCCAGAAGGATCGAAATCCGGCCTTCACCAGGCCCCGGATCTGGCGCTTCGAGAGCCCCGGAAAGCACCGGCGGACCCCCAACATGCTGCGCCGCCGTTTCCTGGTGGAGAAGAGGAAGGCGGCTCCGGCCACCGCCCTCACCAGCAGACGGCGCAGCGGCTCTGGACGGCCGACGGCAATCAGCGCCGTCACCAGGGTCAGATAGCATGTCTCCAGCCAAGCAGGCAGCATCGTCGGCCGGTGTCAGACCAGCAGTCTCTTCCGGACCTTGCCCGTGGGACTCTTGGGCAGTTCTTCCCGCAGCTCGATGACGCTGGGAATCTTGAAATCAGCGATTTTCCCACGGCAGAACGCCACGAGCTCCGCCGGGTCGATGGGTCCGCGAGGCACCACTACCGCCTTGACCTTTTCGTCGTCGAAAGCGGTCGGCACACCGACGACCGCTGCCTCCTCCACCCCCGGATGGGAGGCCAGCAGGTCCTCGATCTCCTGGGGATTGATCTTGTACCCGCCCTTGTTGATGAAGAACTTCTTGCGGCCAACCAGATACAGGTTTCCGGCCCGGTCCAGGCGACCCAGATCCCCGGTCAGGAACCAGTCTTCCCGGAACGACTCCTGCCCCTGCTCCAGGCCTTCGTAGTTCCGGATGGCTGCCGGGCTGCGTACCACCACCTCTCCAGTCTCGCCAGCTGGAACCGGTCGTCCTGCCTCGTCCCATACCTCCACCTCGACTCCGGCCAGCGGCCGACCCACGGAGTCCAAGTTGAAGGAGACATCGGACTCCAGGTTGACGCTGATCGTTCCGGTTTCCGTGGAACCGTAAAGCTGACGGACCGGCTGGCCGAACCGCTCCAAAAACTCCCGGTTGAGCTGAACCGGCATAGGCGCGCTGGCCGAAATACACAACCGGAGGGAAGAAAAATCGGCCGCGGGCTCGAACCGGCTCCGTGCCAGCATGCCGAACATGAACGGCACGGCGATGAAAACCGTCAGCCTCTCCTCGCTGACCAGCCGTGCCACTGTTTCCCGCTCAAACCTTGGGACCGGGTAAAGACAGGCACCGGAGTAGAGCGCCGCCATCATGCTGCGCATCAGGCCGTTGACATGGGAAAACGGAGCCACGCCCAGGAATCGATCCTCCGGGCCCACGCCCAAGGTGGTCCGGAAGCTCTCCAGTTCAAACAGGAGGTTGGCATGGCGCCGGCCGATGCACTTGGGCGTCCCCGTGGAACCCGAGGAGAACTGGTACATGACCGGCTGTTCCGGGGGAGACGCCGAAGCCGGATCCCCCAGATCCCCTTCGCGTGACGGACTCCACTCTTCGGCGACGATCAGCTCACAGGGAACCGGGCGCTCCGCCAGCACACGACGGCAAAGGTCCCCATGCGCCGACGCCGCAATCAGTCGCGTAACTCCACATCGGTCCACGAAGTAACCCAGCTCCCGCTCCTGGTACTGGTCGTTGAGGGGGACCACGATCCCGCCCGCCCGCAGCACGGCGAAAAAAGAGACCACAAAGTCGACGCCATTGGGGAGCAGGAGGGCAACCCGGTCGCCCATCCCCACACCACGCCCGGACAGATCGGCAGCGGACGCCTCCACCCGGGCGTTCAACTCGGCATAAGTGAACCGGCGGCCGCCCGCCACCAGGGCCGGGCGGTGGGGATATAGCATCGCCACGGTGGGAAGGATCTCCGCAACGTGAATCATCGACGTTGGGCTCCCTGTTTCTCCAGCTTGGCCTCGACAAACCGGACGAAGCCGTCAAAACTCCGAAACAGCTCGGGGGTCAGTTCCTGGTCTTCCACCCGGATGTCGAACGCGCTCTCGACAGCGGTCGCCAGCGTCAGGGCCTCCATGGAGTCAAACCCCACCCCTCTTCCCAGCAGTGGGGTGTCGGGTGCCAGCGATCTCAGGGTTTCCTCCGCGACCCTCAGTTCCCGGCGAAAGATTTCAAGGATCCTGATTTGAATTTCATCTCGCATGTAACGAAGCATCCTAGCGCATCGAGCCGCCAGGTGACCACTGGGGCAAAACTCACCCTCGGTGGGTGTATTGACAAAAGAGCTAACCATTCCGGTCGCACTGCGGTATAGTGAAGTTATCGTCGGGCAGTCATCGGGAGGTGTGTGATGGGCGGAGTACTCTCCGATGTTGGCCGTTTCCTCAAAGTGAACTTTTACGAGGGTGAACACCCGGTGGAGCCGGATCTGCGCCGGGGTTTGTATCCATTCGTCACGGTTTCGCGCGAGTACGGCGCCGGCGGCCGAGCCTTCGCGGAGACCCTCCTGGAGCTGATGGCGCAGGAACGCGATCCTGTCTTCCACAACTGGCGTATCTTCGACCGGGAGCTGTGCGAGGAACTCGCTGGACAGGAAGCTTCGCACAGCGCTCTGCGGGCGCTGGTCACCGAGGCATATCAGTCGGAAATCGAGCGCCTGATTCTGACGCTCCTGGGACAGTCCAGCGGCCAGTCGCTGGCGGTCAAGAAACTGTTCGAGAACATCCGCATGCTGGCCACGTTCGGCAAGGTGATCATCATCGGGCGGGCCGGCGTTTGTGTCACGCAGTCTCTGCCGCTGGGCGTCCACTTGCGCCTGGCCGCGCCGGAATGGCTGAGGATCCACCGGCTTCGGCTCGGCTCGATGAACCCCGCCCAGGCTCGGAAGATCCTCAACCAGACTGACCGGGGACGGGCACTGCTGGTCCGCAATTACTTCCAGCGTGAAATCAGCGACCCTACCCTCTACGATGCGGTTTGGAACACTGGGCGGGTTCCTTTCCCCACGATCGCCCGTCAGACCATCCAGCTCATCCGCGAACGCCTGAACGCCGTCCGGGCCTCCAGGCCGCGTTCCAGCACTGGCCTGGAACTTGCTGTGCAGGAAGTCTGAATCTCACTGGTCCGGCCCAGGCGACGGCGTGGGTGGGTCCCGCCTTGGCCCAAGCCCCGGCCGGTGTGGAATTCAGGCATGGATCAGCAGCAGGTGTGCATCCACGAGGTCGGGCTGCGGGACGGACTCCAGATGGAGACCCAACTGGTTCCCCTGCAGACCAAGCTGCATTGGGCCAGACTGTTGGCTGCTTCCGGCGTCGGGATCCTCCAGGCGGGGTCGTTTGTCCACCCGCAGCGGGTCCCCCAGATGGCAGACACGGACGAGCTGTGCCGGCTGCTCGCCCGGGAAATGCCTCACGGGGTGACGCTTTCGGCACTCGTCCTCAACGAAAAGGGGGTCGAGCGGGCGTTGCAGGCCGATGTCCAGCTCCTGTGCATGGGAGTGTCGGCCAGTGAAACCCACAGCCTGAAGAACACCCGCATGTCGGTGGCTGAGGCGCTGCAACGGACTCTGGGCATGGCCCAGACCGCTCTGGCGGCAGGATGCTCGGTCCAGGTTTCGATCCAGTCGGCCTTCGGCTGCGGATTTGAGGGTGCGGTCCCCGCCGAACGGGTCCTCCATCTCGCCGCTGCTTATCTGGAGGCTGGGTTACGCCATCTGAGCCTTGCCGACACCGCGGGCCATGCCACTCCGCGACAGGTTGAAGAGCTGGTGACGGCGGTCATGCGGATGGATCCCCAGATCGAACTGACTTGCCACCTCCATAACACCTACGGAGCCGGGATCGCCAACTGCCTGGCCGCCCTGGATGCCGGTGTCCGCTGCTTCGAGACCGCGTTCGGAGGGCTCGGCGGCTGTCCTTTCACCAGGGTGGCGGGAGGCAACGTCTGCACCGAGGACCTGGTCCACCTGCTGCAACGCATGGGACTGCTGGCCGATTTCCGCCTCGACCCGGTTCTGGAGGTCACCCGCGAGGCGGTCCACGTCCTGGGCAAGGAGTTGCCGGGCTGTCTTTACCGTACGGGCCCGATCCGGGTGGGGCTCGGCGGTGGTTCTCCGGAGGAATTCGCCGGGAGTGGAAGATGACCAAGCTGCTGGAAGGGATCCGGGTCCTGGACCTGACCAATGTCCTTGCGGGGCCGTTCGCCACGGTCCACCTTGCCTTGCTGGGAGCGGAGGTCATCAAGGTGGAAAATCCGGATGGCGGCGACCTGGCTCGAATGTTGGGCAACGTGCCGGAGTACAACCGCCGGTTGATGGGCACCAGCTTCCTGGCCCAGAACGCCAACAAGAAATCGCTGACCCTGAACCTGAAGCCGGAGGCAGGCAAACAGGTCTTCCGCCGGCTGGTGACGGCCGCCGATGTGGTCGTGGAAAACTTCCGCCCCGGCGTGATGGACCGTCTCGGGCTCGGCTATCGGTCGCTGGCCGCCCTGAATCCTCGCCTGATCTACTGCGCCATCTCGGGATTCGGGCAGACCGGACCCGACGCCATGAAGCCCGCCTACGATCAGATCATCCAGGGACTGAGCGGGGTCATGGCGATCAATGGCGACGAGCGCCTCAACCCTCTTCGCTGCGGCTTTCCCGTCTGTGACACCGTTGGGGGACTCAATGGAGCCTTTGCCATCATGGCGGCCCTGTTTCATCGCGAACGGACCGGCGAGGGCCAGTTCATCGATGTCGCACTGCTTGACTCCATCATGCCCCTCATGGGCTGGGTGGCCGCCAACTGGCTGATCGGCGGCCAGCCTCCCGTGCTCATGGGGAACGACAACTTCACCGCCGCCCCCTCCGGCACCTTCGCCACCGGCGACGGCTACATCAACATCGCAGCCAACAAGCAGGAGCAATGGGAAGCGGTAGCCGACGCGCTGGGGGTGCCGGAGCTCAAGACCGACCCCCGTTTCCAGGAGCGGGACGCACGCAAGCGGCACCGGCGGGAACTGACTCCGCTGCTGGAAGCGCGGCTGCGCGAGAAACCGACCGCCTATTGGGTGGAGGAGCTTAACCGCAGGGGCGTCCCCTCCGGTGCGATCCTCTCCCTGCAGGAGGCGCTTGACCAGCCCCAGGTCCGCCACCGGCAAACCTTGGGCAAAGTCCGGGAAGATGAGCTGGGAGAACTGACCCTGTTCAACCTGACCGCCCGTTTCGAAAAGACCCCCGGGGCGCTGACCCAGCCGCCCCCCCGCCTGGGCGCCCATACCGACGCCATCCTGCAGGAAGCCGGTTACACCCCCGACGAGATCGACGCCCTGCGTCGGGAGGGAGTGGTCTGAAACCGGTCAGCGCCGTGGGTCCGCCCCCGACCCAGCCAACAGGCGTTGCCTGACATAGGGAACCAGGCCGCCGGCCTCCACAATCGCCCGGCGGGCAGGAGGCAGGGGAACCAGGGCGAACGCCTTGTTGCGAGTGCGGTTCACCACCACGTTGTCGCCCAGTTCCAGTTCATCTCCAACCTCTGCTTCCAGCTCGGGACAGGTGATCGTTCGCAGGCCCAGATTGATGCTGTTCTGGAGGAAAATCCGGGCGAAACTGCGCGCCACCACAATCAGCCCGTGCCCTTTAAGGGTAGACGCCGCCTGTTCCCGCGAAGAGCCGGTTCCGAAGTTGCTGCCGGCCACGATGACACTGCCCGGCGGGATGCTTCCTTCGCGCAGCGCCCGGTTGAACTGCGGGTCATCCGCGAACGCGTACTGGGGGGTCTCTGAAGGCAGCACAGTGGCCATGAACCGGCCGGGATAAATGATGTCGGTGGAAACATCGTCGCCGAGTTTGAGCACCACTTTCGCCATGGTTCACGCCACCTCCCGCGGATCCGTGATGCAGCCGCGCAGGGCGCCGGCCGCCGCCACGGCTGGAGAACAGAGAAAGACCTCCGCGGCGGGGTTGCCCATCCTGCCGCGGAAATTACGGTTGGTGGTCGACAGAGCTGTTTCGCCGTCGCCCAGCGCCCCCTGATGGACCCCAAGGCAGCAGCCGCAGCCGGGGTTCATGATCACGGCCCCAGCGTTCAAGAGATCGGCCAGGTAACCCAGGCGCATCGCCTCCCGGTAGATGCGCCAGCTCGCCGGAAACACCAGCATCCGTACGTGACGGGCAATGCGCCTGCCCCGCAGCAGCCGGGCAGCGAGTTCCAGATCGTCCAGACGCCCGTTCGTACAGGAACCGACGACCACCTGGTCCACTTTCCGCCCTGCTGCATCGGCGACCGGCTGGACATTGTCCACGCGGTGGGGGCAGGCAAGCTGGGGGCCCACGGTCCCCACATCGACGGTCAACGTTCTCTCGTAGTCGGCATCCGGGTCCGGAAGCTGGGGCTCGTACCCGTCGCGGACCCCCGCCTCCTCCCTGAGGTAACGCTCAGTTTCCCTGTCAGGGGGAATGATCCCGGCCGTGGCGCCGGCCTCCACGGCCATGTTGCAAAGGACGAGCCGCCCTGAAGTCGGCATCTCCCGTATTGCGCTCCCGTGATATTCCAGTACCCGGAAATTGGCGCCCTCTGCCGTCAGGCGTCCGATGAGATGCAAGATGAGATCCTTGGCGGTCACCCAGGGAGCAAAGGTCCCCTCGGCCACCACCTTGATGGTAGCGGGCACCTCAACGTTCGGGACGCTGCCCAATGCCCATACCGCAGCCATCTCGGTGGCGCCGATCCCGAAAGCGAAGGCGCCCAGCGCCCCGTGGGTGGTGGTGTGACTGTCAGTCCCCACCACCACGGTGCCGGGCAGAACATACCCGTTTTCCGGGAGGATCTGGTGGCAGATTCCGCCTTCATCCCCCCGGATGTCATGGAAACGGGTGATCCCCTGGGCTGCCACGAACTCCCGGATCTTCTTCTGATTGGTCGCGGTCTTGCTGCTTTCCGCCGGTACCCTGTGATCGAAGATGACAGCGATCCGGGAGGGATCCCATACCTGGGCGGGCCGCCCGGTGTCCCGGTACATCTCCTGAAACTGGTTGATGACCAGGGCCGCATTTTCGTGAGACATGGCCAGGTCGACGGCCGGTTCCACCACGTCCCCCACTTCGACCGACTGCAGCCTTGAAGCTCTGGTGAGAATCTTCTGGACAATCGTCCTGCCCATGACTGAGTCTCCCTGCTCACGGATTGATGTGGGCCGCAACCGCTTCCGCCATCTCCAGAGTGCCGTCGGTTCCCCCCATGTCGTAGGTCCGAACCCGCCCCTCGGCAATCACTGCCGCCACCGCTTCCTCGATCTTCCGCGCTTTCTCACGCTCGCCGAGCCATTCCAGCATCATCCTGGCGGCCAGTATGGTGGCCAGGGGATTCACCTTGTTCTGTCCGGCGTACTTCGGCGCTGAGCCGTGGGTCGGCTCGAAAACCGCCAGGTTCTCGCCGATGTTTCCCGAACAGGCGAAACCCAGTCCCCCCACCATCTGCGCACAAAGGTCGGAAATGATGTCGCCGTACAGATTGGGGGCCACCAGAACCTCGTAGCTCAGGGGGTTCTTCAGCAGCCACATGGTCATCGCGTCGATGTTGGCGTCATCCATGGCGATGTCCGGGAACTCCCGGGCCACCCGGCCCGCCGCTTCCAGAAAAAGTCCGTCGGTCGCTCTCACCACGTTCGCCTTGTGAACCACGGTCACCCGTCTGCGCCCGTGTTCGCGGGCGTACTGGAAGGCGGCCCGGACGATCCGCTCGGAGCCTTTCCTGGTGTTGATTTTGCAGGAGATGGCCCATTCATCGGGACCCAGATCCTGAAAGGCACAGGCTGCCTTGGAGAGTTGGCAAAGCCGCTGGGCGATTCCCGTCGGTACGGGACTGAACTCAACGCCGGCGTAGAGGTCCTCGGTGTTTTCCCGGAAGACCACCAGATCGATCCCCTCCCTGTAATTCAGGGGGTTTCCCGGATAAGCACGACAAGGCCGAAGGCAGATGTAGAGGTCAAAGAGCTGCCGCATACGCACAATCGGCGAACGGTAGAGCAGCCCCGTCCCCTGCAGTTCTCTCGCCAGCTCTGCCTCCGCCGCGCGTGCCGGCTTCGAAGTGATGGCCCCGAACAACGCGGCGTCGACCGTCTTGAGCAGTTCGATGGTACGCCGTGGCAAAGCGTCGCCTTCACGGCACCAGAACTCCCATCCGATATCGCCCGGCAGGTAGGTTGCATCCAGCTTGACCCGGTCCAGAACCACGCGCGCCGCTGCCAGGACTTCCGGTCCCACCCCGTCACCGGGAAGCCAGGCGATCTTGTACTGAGCCACCTCTCCCTCCTTTTCCCGGGAAGCAGTCCCACTCGGGAGAGTAGGCAGTTTCCGTGCCAGACAGCCCGCCGGTAGGACTCGAAGGGTTGCCGGACCCGCCGGGGGTGCATTCCCGTCCCCGGGACACCATCCGTGCTATCCTCCTCCAACCATGCGCTGGCCGACTGCCTTGCTGACCGGACTGCTGCTGACAAGCGCAAACCTTGCGCAACTGGCGGCCCAGAGTTTCCAGGCTGGTCTCCACACGGGAGTGGCCCGACTGGGTGGCGGTCCGCCCGTGGGTGATGAAACCGATTTTGAGTACGGCTTGTGGGTGGGACTCCAGCTCGACCCTCGACTGGATGTGGTTGCCGACTGGACGCGGATCTCCCGGGAGTCGTTCCGCTGGACCCCGGAGGGTTTCCCGGTGGGTGAGGACCGCCGCAACCGGCAGGTTGTCGATGTCACCCTGCGCTACTCCTTCGGGGAGGCCGGCGGTTGCCGGTTCTTCGCCGAGTTCGGCGGTGGGTCGTACTGGAACAACCGGACCGTGTTCAACCCCCAGGGATATCCCGGAGCGCCGGAGGCAGGCAAAGAGAGCACCCGCAAAAACCTGTGGACGCTTGGTGTCGGCCTGCGCCGACGCCTGGCGCCCCATATGGACGGAATCGTCCAGGGCCGCTTCCACAATCTCTCCTGCGATGAGGACGCTTCCCGCCTCGTCGCCGGACTGATGTTCACGTGGCGCTGATCGCCGTTTTCCCGGCCGCCCGGGCCTGCCGGCCTTCCCGATTTTCACGAGACCGCCCGACTCGCCCGGTGCTGAAACCACCACTCTGCGGACGCCGCGAGGAGACGCCGTTCCCGACCTCCCGGCCGGCGCTCCGCTGGCAGGCGGCGTCGCGGCTTGCTACAGTTCCCACATACGCGAAGGGAAAGGAGCCTGCTATGCCTGATCCGTTGAAGATCTTCGCCAACCCGCCGCGCCAACGTCTATCGGGCACCCTGCCGAAGGTCGGCATCCGTCCGGTCATCGATGGGCGCCGTCAGGGGGTCCGGGAGTCCCTGGAAAACCAGACCATGGAGATGGCCCGCGCGGCCGCCGAGCTGATCACCCGCTCGCTGCGGCATCCTTGTGGCCTCCCCGTCGAGTGCGTCGTTGCCGACACCTGTATCGGGGGGGTGGGCGAAGCCGCGCAAGCCGCCCAGAAATTTGCGCGCCTAGGGGTAGGACTCTCACTGACCGTTACCCCGTGCTGGTGCTACGGCACCGAGGTAATGGATGCCGACCCGCTGCTGCCGAAGGCGGTCTGGGGTTTCAATGGCACCGAACGGCCGGGTGCCGTCTACCTGGCGGCTGCTCTTGCCGGCTACACACAGAAAGGGCTGCCGGCCTTCGGAATCTATGGACGGGATGTCCAGGATCGAGACGATTCCTCGATCCCGGAGGACGTGGCTGAGAAGATTCTCCGCTTCGTCAAGGCAGGCCTGGCGGTCGCCGAGCTGAGGGGCAAGTCTTATCTGGCCATTGGCGGCGTCTCCATGGGAATCGCCGGTTCCATCGTCAACCAGGATTTCCTGCAGGACTATTTGGGTCTGCGGACCGAGTCGGTGGACATGAGCGAGCTGGTTCGCCGGATCGAGGAAGGGATCTATGATCCCGAGGAGTACCAGCGGGCTCTGACCTGGGTCCGGCACTACTGCCAGGAGGGGGAAGACATCAATCCGCCGGCCGTGCGGCGCTCCTCCCCACAGAAGGAACGGGAGTGGGAGCAGGTCGTCCGCATGACCCTGATCGCCCGTGACCTGATGATCGGCAACCCCCGCCTGGCGGAGCTGGGCTTCGGCGAGGAAGCGCTGGGACACAATGCCTTGATCGCGGGCTTCCAGGGTCAGCGCCAGTGGACTGATCACTTCCCCAACGGGGATTTTCTGGAGGCGATTCTCAACTCGTCGTTCGACTGGAACGGCATCCGCGAGCCCTTCCTCATAGCAACCGAGAACGACAGTCTGAACGGTGTGGCCATGGCCTTCGGCCATTTGCTCACTGATACCGCACAGATCTTCGCCGATGTGCGCACATACTGGAGTCCGGCGGCGGTGCGGCGTGTAACGGGACGCGATCTGCCGCCGGAGGCGGCCCAAGGGGTGCTCCATCTGATCAACTCCGGCTCCTGTACCCTCGACGGTACCGGCCGTCAGGAGCGGGACGGACGGCCGGTGATGAAACCATTCTGGGAGATCACCGCCGAAGAGGCCGCCGCCTGTCTGGCGGCAACCCGCTGGTGCCCCGCCGATTTGGGCTACTTTCGGGGCGGCGGCTTTTCGTCGCAGTTTCTGACCCGCGGAGGGATGCCCGTCACCATGTCACGGGTGAACCTGGTCAAGGGGTTGGGACCGGTCCTGCAGTTGGCGGAGGGCTATACCGTCGACCTGCCACCCGAGATCCACCACACCCTCGACCGCCGGACCAGCCCCACCTGGCCGACTACCTGGTTTGTGCCGCGTCTGACCGGGACCGCGCCCTTCGACGACGTCTACAGCGTGATGGCCAACTGGGGTGCCAACCACGCCGCCGTAAGCTTCGGCCATATCGGCGATCGCCTCCTGACGCTGGCGTCGATCCTGCGAATTCCGGTGTGCATGCACAACGTCAGCCGCGACCGCGTGTACCGTCCCAGTGCCTGGAGCGCTTTCGGAACCTCGGACCTTGAGGGGGCCGATTTCCGGGCCTGCGCGCACTTCGGCCCGCTGTACGGCACCCTCCGCGGTTAAGGTTCCGGGGCTTGCGGTGGGTCAACAATTGACGGCGAAGAAGGTGAGGTCTGAGGGTTTGAGCCGACAGGGCGATGGCCATGCGCAATCCACACCTCCAGAAGATGATGAACGTACCGGCTGAAGCGTCCCCTTCCGCCAAGTTTGCCGCCTGCGATTTCGGAGCGGAGAGCGGGCGGGTCGTGCTCGGCCGGCTGCGGGACGGCCGGGTGGAACTTGATGAGATTCACCGCTTTCCGAACCGCCAGGTAAGGATGCTCGGTCACTGGTACTGGGACCTCCCTTCCCTGTTCGCCGAGCTCAAGGCCGGCCTGGCCCGCCTGGCGTCCCGTGGCCACCGGGATCTGCTGGGAATCGGGGTGGACACTTGGGGAGTTGACTTCGGCTTGCTGAACGCGGACGGAGAGATCCTCGCCAACCCCTGTACCTATCGGGATCCCCGAACGGAAGGCATGATGGAGACTGCCTTCACCCAGGTTCCCCGCGAGGAGATGTACCGGATCACGGGGGTCCAGTTCCTGCAGCTCAACACCGTGTTCCAGCTCTTGAGCTTGGTCAGGGGGCGGCGCCGCATCCTGGAGGGTGCGACGAGGCTCCTGTTCATGCCCGATCTGTTCCACTACCTGCTGACCGGCGAAGCTTTGACCGAGTACACCATCGCCTCCACCTCTCAACTGCTTGACGCCAGGAGTCGGAACTGGTCGAAGCCACTGTTCGAACGCCTCGCCTTGCCGCTGGACCTGATGCAGACCATCGTGCCGCCGGGAACTCCCGTGGGCCCTTTGCTGCCCGAGGTCCAGCAGGAGACGGGTCTCGGCCCGATCCCGGTACTGGCGCCGGCCGGACACGACACCGCCTGCGCAGTCGCTGCGGTTCCCGCCAAGGGTACAGACTGGGGGTACTTGAGCTCCGGCACCTGGTCGCTGGTGGGGGTGGAGACGACCGAACCGATCATCAACGCCGACTCCCTTGCCTGCAATTTCACCAACGAGGGCGGGTTCGGCCACCGCATCCGGCTGTTGCGCAACAACATGGGACTCTGGTTGCTGGAACGTTGCCGGAGCGCCTGGGCGGCCGCGGGCCGCCACACCGGCTATGACGAACTGGTTCAGCAGGCGGCTGCCGCGCCGCCGTTCCGGAGCCTGATCGATCCCGATGACCCCAGTTTCCTGAATCCGCCGAGCATGCCCGATGCCATTGCGGCGTGGTGCCGGCGGGCAGGTCAGCCGGTGCCGGAAACTGAGGGGCAGTTTGCGCGCACCATTTTCGAGAGTCTCGCCTTGAAGTACCGGGTGATTGTGGGCCAGGCCAATCGCCTGCGGGGAAAACGGATCGAGATCCTGCACGTGGTGGGCGGGGGCAGTCGAAACGCGTTGCTGAACCAGTTTACCGCCGACGCGCTGGGGATCCCGGTGGCGGCAGGGCCGGTGGAGGCGACCGCGCTCGGCAACATTCTGATCCAGTCGGTGGCTGCCGGTGAACTGTCGGGGCTGGAGGAGATCCGGCAAACGGTCAGGAACTCAGTGGAACTTACCTGGTACGAGCCGCGACACCACGAGGCATGGCTCGAACAGCGGCTCCCAGAAAGCTGATGGTGGTGTTTTGACCGCGTGCGCAGTCTGATCCGCGTGATCCGCGTGATCCGCGTGATCCGCGGGATCCGTGCGAGCCGAGTCATCCGGCTTACTGGATCCGGCTCCAGCTTCTCAGCTCAGCAACCGCCTGGTTGAAAGCCTCCTGACAAATGCGCTCGAAGGCCAGGCTCAGCACGGCGTCACCGGGGACCCCCGGTGCAGGTTCCCGGTGTGCCCTCAGGGTCCCGGCTTCGCGGTCGTAGAGAAAGGTCAGGTATCCCAGCCAGACGGAGCCCGACAGCAGCGCTCTCTCCAGCTCGGATCGGAGTTCAGGACCGCAGCGGATCAACAGGGGTAGACGGGTCGGCCGGGAGAGCAGCACCACATAGGTGCCGTGACTCCCCTCGTCCAGCCGCCGGGCGGCTTCCACAATGCGATCCAGATCCAGGGGCATCGCTTCAGAACCGAACCGAGCCCCTGGAGGAGTATGGCAGCCGCTGCGAGTCGAACACAGGGACCGGATCCCCGGAGGCTCGGCACACTGGCCACTGGCCGATATCGCCGGTCTTGCCGCGGTCGTGACCCGCTCAGGAAAGCTGGGCGTCGATCAAACGGGCGATGTTTTCCTTGGAGGTCGCACCGACGATCTGGTCGCGGACCTCTCCGTTCTTGAACAGAAGCAGGGTCGGAATGCCGCGGATGTTGTACCGGAACGAAGTCTCCTGGTTGTCATCCACGTTCAGTTTCACCACCTTGGCCCGGCCGGCGTACTCAGAAGCCAACTGGTCCACCGTGGGGGCCAGCATCCGGCATGGGGCGCACCAGGGAGCCCAGAAATCCACCAGCACCGGAACATCAGACTTCAGGACTTCCCGTTCGAAGTCCTGGTCCGTCACTTCTTTCACATATTGACTCATCAGTTCCTCCATCTGCGTCCTCAACGGAATCGACGTCGCTTCCGGCACGCTCATGTTAGCATTGCGGGCACCTTGGACCCGCAGCCGGAACCGCGGAAAGCCCTGGGCCAGCACTTCCTGCGCGACCCCGGCTACTGTCGCCGCATCATCAGCCTGGCCCAGGTTTCCGCCGGCGATCAGGTCCTCGAGATCGGACCCGGCACCGGCGTTCTCACCGAGCACCTGCTGGCCGCCGGAGCCATCGTCCGGGCGGTCGAGTTCGACTCTCGCCTGGTTGAGTATCTGACCCGCCGTCTTGCAGAGCCTGTCGCCCAAGGACGTCTTCATCTTGTCCAGGGAGACGTCCTGCGCCTGGGCTGGCACGAACTCACGGAACCGGTCGGGCCGGCCGGCGGTCCGGATTCGGCCCGGCGGGTCAAGCTGGTCGCCAACCTGCCCTACAACATCGCGACCCGCATATTGAGCAGGACGACCCCTTTTGCGAATCGGTTTCACTCCCTGACCGTGATGACCCAAAAGGAGGTTGCCTTACGGGTGACGGCGCGACCGGGTTCCCGTGACTACGGCTACCTCAGCCTACTGATGGAGTACCACTACCGGGTGGGTTCGGGCTTCGACGTTCCACCCGGGGCGTTCTTCCCCCCACCCAAGGTGGTGTCCCGGGTGTTTCAGCTTCTTCCCCTGGACCCGCCCCGGGCTTTCCCTGGCTACGCCGGCTTCCTGAAGCTGGTCAGTGCGGGCTTCCGGCATCGGCGCAAGACTCTGTGGAAGAACCTGCTGGCGGCCGGTTATCCGGAGGACCGCCTGCGGGAGGCCTTCGAGACCGCCGGACTGCCCCCTGACGTACGGGCGGAAGCGGTTTCCCTGGCCCGGTTTCTCGCACTCACCGACGTGCTATCCTACGGCCCATGAATGACTTCGTGGATGTCATCCCGCTCGGAGGATTGGGTGAATTCGGGATGAACTGCACTGTGCTGCGCTCCGGCTCCGACCTGCTGGTGATCGATGCCGGCATGGCGTTTCCGCGGGGAGACCACGGTTCGGATCTGGGGGTCCAGGCGGTCGTTCCGGACTTTGCCTTCCTCAAGGAGAACCGGGACCAGATCCGCGCGGTCGTCCTCACTCACGGGCATGAGGACCACGCCGGGGCCGTCTCGTTTCTGCTGCAGGACCTGGATGTGCCGGTGTTCGGCAGCCGGCTCACGCTGGCACTGGTGGGGGAAAAACTCAAGGAACGGCGGGTCCCGCGCCAGCAACTGAACGTGATCGGCCCCCGAGACCGGCTTGAGTTCGGCCCTTTCCGCATCGAGACGCTCAACGTCACGCACTCCTATCCGGAGAGTTTCTGTCTGGCCATCGATTCGCCGGTGGGTTGCCTGATGTGGACCGGCGACTTCAAGTTCGATCCCACGCCCATCGACGGCAGGGTTTCGGATCTGCACCGTCTGGCCGCTTACGGCGAGGCTGGTGTCACCGCCCTTTTCTCCGACAGCACCAACAGCATGCGACCGGGCCTGGCCCCTTCCGAGGTCTCGGTGATCGAGCCCTTGCGGGACATCTTTCGCAAGGCACGCCGCAGGATCATCGCCAGTACCTTTGCCTCGAGCATCCACCGGATCCAGATTCTGACCAATCTGGCCGCCGAGTTCGGCCGCAGCGTGGTCCCCATCGGCCGCAGCATGATAACCAACATCCGAATCGCCCAGGCGATGGGGTATCTCAACCCCGCGCAGGGGGTGATTTCAGCCGCTGAGGCTTCTGAGCTGCGGCCGGAGGAGGTCCTGATCCTGGCATCCGGCAGTCAGGCGGAACCGATGTCGGCTCTGACCCGGCTGGCGGTGGGTCAGATCAAGAATCTCGAGGTGGAAGAAGAGGACACGGTCATCCTCTCCACGCGCATCATCCCGGGCAACGAGCGGCCCATCGCCCGGCTGATCAATCTCTTCTACCGCAAGGGTGCACGGGTGTACGACTCTTCCCAGTCGCCGGTCCATGTGTCGGGGCACGGGTATCGCGACGACCTCAAGTTGATGATGAATCTGACGCGGCCGCGGTTCTTTGTACCGATTCACGGCGAATACCAGCAGCTCAAGACCCACTGCTGGATCGCCCAGGAGCAGGGAGTCCCCGCCGAACATACGGCCATCGTGGAGAACGGCGATGTCCTGCGGATCCGGCGGGACGGGATCGCCGTCGTCGACCGCATCCACGCCGGACGCCGCTTCATCGATGAAGGGGCGCTGGAGGAGGTTCACGAAACGGTGCTCCGGGAACGCCGTTACCTGGCCGAGGACGGCTTCGTGATGGTTCTCCTGCAGATCGACCGCCAGTCAGGAGAGCTGATGGCGGAGCCGGATATTGTCTCCCGGGGTTTTCGGAGCCTGGATGAGTCCGAAGACCTGGTCAACACCATGAAACAGAAGATCGTGGAGGTGATGGAGGAGATCTCGCTGGAAGAGAAACTGGACGAGGACCTGCTGAACGAGATTCTGCGCAAGGAGCTGCGCCGGATCCTGCGCAAGCGGACCGGAAAACGGCCGCTGGTCCTGTCCATGGCGGTGGAGGTCTGAAGCGCTCCCGTCTCCTGCGCCGCCACGTCGCCCCCGAGTGTTACGCTTGCTTCCTGGAGATGGCGACCCAAACCAAGCAGCGCAACCGCGAGATTTCGGGCCTCCTGTATCTGCTGGCGGCGGGGCTGATCGTGGTGGCGCTGGCGACCTATCAGCCCTTGGACCCCTCGTGGAACGTGGCCGCACCCAGCCAGGAAGTGGCCAATCGCGTGGGCAGGGTGGGTGCAGTGGCTGCCGACCTGCTGTTCCAGCTTCTGGGTCTGATGGCGGTGCTGCTGCCGCTGCCGCTGTTGCTGGTGGGGTTCAAGAAACTGCGCGGGGTGCCCATCGAGGACCTGTGGTTCAAGCTCATGGGCTTCCTCGGACTGCTGCTTTCCTCGAGTGGACTGTTCAGTCTGTTGGAGCCCTACCTGGGCAGGGCAGCAGAGTTCAGTTTCCAGCCGGGCGGGGCGATGGGGTTGGTAGTCTCCCGTTTTCTGGTCGGCCAGCTCAACTGGGTCGGTTCTCTGATCGTTCTCGCCACGCTGGTACTGGTCTTCCTTGTCCTGACCACCCGTTTCTCCATCGAATCGACGCTGAACAGGCTCCAGCGAGCGCGGGAACGCTTCTCCCCGGATCTGTCGGGACGATGGCGCGCCTGGCGCAAACGTCGTGAAGACCGGCGGCGGCTTCGCGAGATCCGGGAATCCGGGGGTGAGCTGGTGACCCAGCCGCCGCCGCGCCGGCTGTCATTCGAGTCCCAGCCGCCGGCCGATCCCAGGAGCGGGGATGAGCCAACGGTGGTCGAGCCCGCCTTCCGGCGGCCGGAGCCCCCAACCGACCGTACCGGTGCGGCCGTCGACCGGCCTCAGCCTGCGGGAGAGACGTCACCCGTGTTCGCCCTGCCGGAGCTGGAGTTCCTGCAGGACCCGCCGGAAGAGGTGGAATACGACGAATCCGAACTGATGGACCGGGCCCAGAAGCTCCAGACCAAATGCGCCGAGTTCGACGTCCATGGGAGGGTCCAGCAGATTCATCCCGGGCCGGTGGTCACCACCTTCGAGTTCAAGCCGGATCCTGGTGTCAAGTATTCGCGGATCACCAGCCTCGCCGACGACCTTTGCCTGGCACTGAAAGCCGAGTCCGTGCGCATCGATCGCGTACCGGGCAAGAATACCGTGGGGATCGAAGTCCCCAATGTAAAACGACATGTGATTTACCTGAAGGAGATCCTGGCTTCCGAAGAGTTCCAGCGGGCGAACTCGGTATTGACCCTGGCGTTGGGACAGCGCATCAACGGCGCCACCTTTGTGGCCGATCTCGGGCGAATGCCCCATCTGCTGATCGCCGGTTCCACGGGATCCGGCAAGAGCGTCGGCCTCAACTGCATGGTCTGTTCGGTTCTCTACAAGGCCCGGCCGGATGAGGTCCGTTTCATCCTGGTGGATCCCAAGCGCCTGGAGCTCGGTCTTTACGAGAATATTCCCCATCTTCTGACCCCGATCGTCACCGATCCCAAGCAAGCCGCCAACGCTCTCAACTGGGCGGTCCGGGAGATGGAAGAGCGCTATCGGATCCTGGCACGGCGCGGCGTGCGCAACATCGCGCAGTACAACACCATGGTCCGCTCCGGCGAACCGTTGCCCGGGGAAGAGCCGGCACAGCCGCTGCCTTACATCCTGATCATCGTCGACGAGCTGGCGGATCTGATGATGACTTCGGGCAAAGCGGTGGAAACCGCCGTTACGCGGCTGGCCCAGATGGCCCGTGCCGTCGGGATCCACCTGATTCTGGCGACCCAGCGTCCCTCGGTGGATGTCATCACGGGTCTGATCAAGGCCAACTTCCCTTGCCGGATCTCCTTCCGTGTCTCGTCCAAGATCGACTCCCGCACCATCCTGGATGCCAACGGCGCGGAAAGCCTGCTGGGCATGGGAGACATGCTGTACCTGTCGCCCGAAACCTCCCGCCTGGTCCGGGTACATGGCGCCTACATCAGCGAAAAGGAGATCGGGCGCATCGTGCAGTTCCTCTGCGAGCAGGGAGAACCCGAGTATCGGGAAGAGATCCTGTTGGACGCCGCGGAGGAAGGGGACGAAGGGGCACCGGACTTCGGCGAGGTCGACGATCAGCTTTATGAGGAAGCAGCCCGGTTCGTGGTGGAAACACGGAAAGCTTCCACCTCCCTGCTCCAGCGCCGCTTCCGCATCGGTTACGGCCGCGCGGCGCGCCTGCTGGACATCATGGAGCACGAGGGTCTGATCGGACCGCCCGATGGCAGCCGTCCGCGGGAAGTCCTGGTACCTGTCAATTACTTCGACGAGCCAGAAGCCTAACGAACGCAGGGTAACGGCTGGCGGGTCTTCCGGGCCCGGAGGCTTCGCCGCGGGTTAACCCTTCCGGGGATTCAGCGCCGCGGTCGCGAGGGTTTGACCCCCGCAAACAGCCCTGCTATCATCCCTCGCTACGACGACTCAGGCTGACCGCCCGGGCCGTTTCTTTCCAAAGACATCATCTGCGGGAAGGTTTGGTTTGATCAGTCGCTGGAAGAGCTTTACCCTGCGCAGTCGTGAGTGGGCCATGATCTTCCGGGGTCTGGCTTCCACCGACCACCCGCTCCTGGCCCACATCATCCCAATGCGCCGCTGTAACCTGGCCTGCGGGTACTGCAACGAGTACGACGATCACTCGGATCCCGTGCCCACTGCCATCGTTCTTGAACGGGTCGACCATTTGTCCCGTCTGGGCACCGCCGTCGTCACCATCAGCGGCGGAGAACCCCTCCTGCATCCCGAACTGGAACAGGTGATCCGTCACATCCGCCGCCACCGGATGATCGCCGGCATGATCACCAACGGCTACTTGCTGTCCCGCAGGCGAATCCAGTCCCTGAACGCCGCGGGACTGGATCACCTTCAGATCAGCATTGACAACGTTCAGCCCGATGAGGTGTCGATGAAGAGTCTCAAGGTGCTCGACCGGAAGCTGCAGTATCTCGTCGAGGAGGCGAACTTCCGGGTGAACATCAACACCGTTCTGGGCTCCGGCGTCCGGAACCCGAAGGATGCCCTGGCCATCGCACGGCGGGCCGTGGAACTGGGTTTCACCTGTACGGTCGGGATCATTCACGACGGCAGCGGCCATCTCAAACCGCTTGCCCCCCAAGACCGGGAGATCTTCGACGCCGTCCGGCAACTGGGCAAACGCGGCTACGCCCGATTGACCAAGTATTTCCAGGAGAACCTGGCAGCCGGCCGGCCCAACCGCTGGCGCTGCCGGGCCGGCGCCCGCTACCTCTATGTCTGCGAAGACGGTCTGGTTCATTACTGTTCGCAGCAACGCGGCTATCCGGGGATTCCGCTGGTGGACTACACCCGGGATGACATCCGGCGGGAATACCTGACGGCCAAAGCCTGTGCCCCTTTCTGCACCATTTCCTGCGTCCACCAGTCTTCGCTCATCGACTTCTGGCGCGCCCCCCAGGGCCTGCAACCGTCCAGGAACGTAGTTCCCGACGCCGCCCCGGGGGAAGAACTGGTGGATCTGAGGTGACCCGGAGTCGGGCTCCGTCGCACCCGGCTCCACCCGTGAGGAAAACATGAAACATTGCGCATGGATTGGCTTCGCATGCGGCTTACCGGCGTTTATCCCATCGGTTTCAGCCGAGGACTTGCCGGCCTACCAGGAGCTCTTCAACGGCCGGGATTTGAGCGGCTGGGTCAATATCAACACAGCCTCCGACACCTGGTCGGTTCGCCAGGATGGAGTGCTCGTCTGCAAGGGACAGCCCATCGGCGTGATGTGCACCGAACGCGAATACGAGAACTTCCTGCTCCATGTCGAATGGATGCACCTGGAACCGGGTGGGAACTCTGGAGTCTTTGTCTGGAGCGATGCCCAGCCGCCGGCAGGAGAGCAGCTCCCCGCCGGGGTCGAGGTGCAGATGCTGGAACTGGATTGGGTCAACCTCAATCGCGACGACCAGGGCAACCCGCGGCCGATTGCCTATGTCCACGGAGAACTGTTCGGAGTAGGCGGCGTCGAGACCATCCCGGACAACCCTCGCGGTTCGCGCAGCAAGTCGGTGGAGAATCGTTGCCGGCCGCGCGGCGAATGGAATACCTACGACGTGGTGGCGGTTGACGGCGTCCTGAAACTGGCTGTCAACGGCAAATTCGTCAACGGGATCCGGGGGTCCTCCGTACGCAAAGGCCGGATCTGTCTGGAGTCGGAGGGAGCGGAGATCCATTTCCGGAACATCAGGATCCTGGAGCTGCCGCCAGGTAATACCGGAGCCCGTTAGCCGCCCGGTAACGGCCGGAAATCAGGAGCCGGGAGTCCGGGTGTCGGATGCTCCGATACCCCTGATCCCGCCGAACGTCCTGGAGGCCCTCCGCCCCTCCGCCCGAGCAGCTTGCCCGCCAGTGGCGACCGGCATATAACTGATCTGTGCACTGCACACGCCGCCACTTCCTGGGGTCCGCCGTTGCGGCAACCATGGCAGCCACCCTGCCACGGCCGCTCTGCGCCGCCCCCGCGATGCCGGTTGCCATCGGGCGCTGCCGGCGCTACGACTACCCCCACGTAAAGGCCGTTCTGGGCGGCCTGCTGGATCAGCTTGGGGGAATCGGCTCTCTCGTCCGCGGCCGCACGGTCACCGTGAAGGTGAATCTGACCGGGAACTGGAACGCATCCGTCTACACGCTGTCCCCCGTGGAGACGGTCTACACCCATCCAGTGGTGGCTCTCGCCACGCTCAATCTGTTGCAGGAGGCGGGCGCACGCCGCCTGATCCTGTGTGAGAGCCTCTACTCTACAGCCGACCCACGGGTGACGTTCCAGAATTGCGGCTATGACGTCAGGAGCTTCGAGTCGACGGTAGCCGGCCTCCTGTGGGAGGACACCCGCCACCTGGGCTCGGGCAGCAGCTATCGGGAACTCCCGGTCCCGGGCGGGAGTATATTCAGCCGCCTTCAATTCAACCATCGCTATGTGGACACGGATGTTGTGGTGTCGGTGGCCAAGATGAAAAGCCACGAGATCGCCGGCATCACGCTGGCCATGAAGAACATGTTCGGCGCTACCCCCAGCTCGCTGTATTCCTCCAGCATCCAGGACGAAAACTCCACCAGCGCGAGGGTGGATGTTCTCCACGAGGGAGCACCCTCGGCAGCCGGAGGAGAGGTCCTGCCGGTCCCCTCGCGGGATCGGGGGGTGCGGGTGCCCAACGTGATCGTGGACATCCTGGCCGCCCGACCGGTTGATCTCTGCATCGTGGACGGCATTGTCACCATGCACGGGGGTGAAGGCGCGTGGCAGGGGACCCGACTGGGTCTGGCTTTCCCGGGCCTCCTGCTGGCAGGCCGCAACCCGGTCTGCACCGACGCGGTGGGTGCCGCGGTGATGGGGTATGACCCGGACGCCGCCGACTGGACCGTCCCGTTCTACAACGGCCTCAACACGTTACGCCTCGCCGCGGAGCGCGGACTCGGGATGCATCGCCTGGAGAAAATCGAGGTGCGAGGTCTGAGCGTCCAGGCCGCCCGTTACGACTTCCAGCCCACCGTCAAGCTGAGGTGAGGGTTAATGTGAGACTTCCGGCCAGCGTGCTCTTGTCTGTCGTCTCGGGCCTGTCCCTGCCGCGGGTGCAGTCTGCCGTGCAACCGCCCGCGCCTCCGTTCCCCGTAGTTCGTTGGTCCTTTCAGACGGAGGGTTCAGTTTTCGGCGAACCCGTGGTGGGACCCGACGGCGCGGTCTACTTCGCTTCGGCCGGGGGAGTCATCTACAGCCTCGACCTGAATGGCAGTCTGCGATGGGAATTCCGTACCCGCGACCGTTTCTATGCGGCTCCCACGCTTGGCTCTGACGGGCGGCTCTACGTCGGCGGTCTCACGGGAGACGTCTTCTGCATTACTGCGCAGGGGCAACTCGTGTGGAAGAACGCGGCCGGCGGCCTGACCGACCGCCGGATTGTCGCTCCCCTCGCCGTCGACAGCCAGGGACGGTCGTTTGCGGTCGCCTGGGATGACCAGGTCTACGGCTTCGATCGCAACGGCAACCTGCTCTGGACGGGGAGGGCGGGTGGACAGCCATCGGCGCCCCTCATCCTGGACTCGCGCGGTTTCCTCTACCTGTCTGCCCTGTCCCCCCAGGATCCGTCCCGACTCCTCCTGCAGCGGATGGTTCCCGGCTGGCTCCAGGTTCTCTGGCGTTCCTCCCATCCCTTGTGGATTGACCGAAACCGGGTCACTGCCGCCCCGGTCCTCGATGAGGCACGGGGCCGTCTCTATGCGGCGGCTTCGCGCGACTCCGACGGTGTGGTTGTGGAGGTGGAGTCTCGGACGGGACGCATTGTCCGCGAACACTGGTTCCCCAAGGGCTTGCTGGCTGCACCGGCGCTCGGACCCGGCGGGATTCTACTCGTCCCTTGCCTGGACGGAGCCCTTTACGCACTGGACCCGCCGCACGGCAGCGTGGAATGGGTGTTCCGGACCCAGGCTCCCTACCTGGCCGCTTCCCCGCAGGTGACGACCGGCGGTGAGATCCTGCTCGCCGACACCGACGGGAACGTTTACGCAATCGACCTGGAAGGGAACCAGCGTTGGGTTTTTCCCGGCGAGGGAGCGGTCTGGTCACGCCCGGTACCCGCACCCGACGGCACCGTGCTGGTCGCTTCGGCGGCCGGTCGGGTGCAGTCGCTGGGCCAGGGCGAAAGCTTCGTCTTCCCGCACTTCGGCAACGGCACGCACCAGGGTGTCCGGTTGCAGACAGGCTTCGAATTCGTCAACCTCGGCCAGGACGCGGAGCTGGTGATCGACTTCATGGACCCCTCCGGTGCCGCCACTGCTGTTTCCCTCGGTGCCACCCCTGCCGCTTCCCGGCACCGACACCTCCTTCCCCGGGGACGGGTGTGGACGGCGGAAACCTCGGGCGAAGGTCCTCTGGTTACCGGCTGGGTTCGGGTCACCGCCGGGCCAGGCATCCGGGGGACGGCGGTCTTCCGTTATGCGGAGGACCGGCGAACGCTGAGCGAATCCGGGGTGCCCGCAGCCGGAGGACTGAAAGCCTTCAGCTTCCCTGGACAGCGGACAGGCCCGCTGTCAGGGACCGGCGTGGCTATAGTCAACCCGGGTGAGGAGCCCGCCGAGGTTGAGCTGACCTTCCGTCCCGTCGATCCGCCGGTGCCGGGGGCCACCTTCCACCGCCGGCTCGAGTTGCCCGAAGGCAACCTGACGGCCCAGTATCTGTGGGAAATCTTCCCTGCCCTCGGCCGGGTGTGGCCTCTCCGGGGCCTGGTCCAGGTACAGGCCGACCACCCGGTTGCCGCGATCGCCATGCGCCAGAAAGTCGATCCCGGGACGCCGTATCCGGGCTCCGTACCGACCCTGACCACAGCTCCCGTGATACCGGCCGACCCGAAGACGTCCCCGGGGGAAACCCACCTGCTCTTTCCCCAGACGGTGCGTGGCTCCGCCGGCGGTCTTTCCGTCGTGACCGAATTGACACTCGTAAACCCATCTCCCGGGGTTGAGGTCTCAGGACAGCTCGAGTTCTTCACACCGGAGGGGCAGCGGGACTGGCTCGAGCTGGAGCCGTTGGGTGCAGGCAGCGCCTTTCCTTTCCGGTTGCCCCCAGCGGCGGTGGCACTGGTGCAGACTCAACGGCAGGGAGATCTCAGGGTGGGTTACGCCCGGGTCTCCGGGGATGATTCGCTTTCGGGGATCGCGGTGCTGCAGGGTCGGGTGGGGGACACCCTCGTGTACGAAGCTGGGCTGCCGGAGGCGGCAGTTTATTCGGATTTCACCGTGCTGGTCTCGGAATCCGGCCTTACGGGCTTGGCGATGGTCAATGCCGGAAGCGGCCCGGCGCAGGTTCTGCTGCGTCTGTACGACGCCGAATTCAGATTGAGGGCATCCCGTCAGCTCGGCGGCCCAGCCGGCGGATTCCCTTCCGGCCGGCAGGTGGCCCAGTTTCTCCCCGAGCTTTTTCCCGAGGCCGGGGAAATCTCCGGCGGAATCCTGACTGTCCACAGCGACCAGCCGCTGGCGGCGGTGACGCTGGTCCAGCATGGAGACCCTCGGAGTTTCCCGTCCGAGGTATACCGCCTGACGGTCTATCCGGTGGTATCGGGTCGTCCCGACTGACCGCCCCAGCGGCGCCTGCACCTCCCGTCTGCCGTGTCCCGCCTCCCGTCTCCCCTCACTCCAGAAACGGCAGATCCAACCTATGACGGCGTGCGGCCTCGATGGCCTCGGGATATCCGGCATCGGCATGCCGCATGATGCCGGTGCCGGGATCCGCGGTCAGGACCCGTTCCAGCCGCCTGCTGCCGGTCTCGGTGCCGTCGGCCACACACACCATCCCGGCATGGATCGAGTACCCGATCCCGACCCCTCCCCCGTGGTGGATCGAAACCCAGCTTGCCCCGCAGGCCGTGTTGAGCAGGGCATTGAGCAAGGGCCAGTCGGCGATGGCGTCCGAACCGTCACGCATGCCCTCGGTCTCACGGTTGGGTGAAGCCACCGAACCACAGTCCAGATGGTCCCGGCCGATAACGATGGGAGCCGAGATCCGGCCCCGCTGCACCAGGTGGTTGAAGCGCAAACCCAGTTCGGCTCGCCGCCCGTATTCCAGCCAGCAGATCCTGGCCGGCAGGCCCTGGAACCGCACCTTCTCGCGGGCCGCGCGGATCCAGCGCACCAGGTGTTCATCGTCGGGAAAAGCGTCCAGGGCCTCCTGGTCCGTGAGTTCCAGATCTCGAGGGTCGCCGGAAAGCGCAACCCATCGGAACGGACCCGAACCCCGGCAGAATAACGGACGGATGAAACGGGGGACGAAACCCGGGATATGGAATGCGTCCCGGAAGCCCCGGCGGTCCGCCACCTGCCCCCGCAGGTTGTTTCCGTAGTCGAAAGTGCAGGCGCCGCGCTCCTGCAGGGTGAGCATGGCCTGGACATGACGGACCATCGAATCCAGCACGGCCGACTCGTAGGCGGGATAGTCGCAGCGCCGCAGTTCCGCCGCCTCTGCCAACGAATAGCCGGACGGGATGTAGCCCCGTTCGAGATCGTGGGCGGCGGTCTGGTCCGTCAGCACGTCGGGGGTGAGTCCGCGGCGCACCAGCTCCGGCAGGACGTCGGCGATGTTTCCCACCAGACCGACGGAGAGCGCTTCCCCACGTTCCCGGGCGGCCAGCAGCCGGTCGAGGGCCCGGTCCAGATCGGTTTCCATCACGTCGCAATAGCCGGTCTCGACCCGGCGCCGGATCCTCGATGGATCCACTTCCACGGCCAGGAAGGCGGCTCCGTTCAAGGTGGCGGCCAAAGGCTGCGCCCCGCCCATGCCGCCCAGACCCGCGGTGACGACCCAGCGTCCTGCCAGGGTTCCCTGGAAGTGCTGGCGGGCGCATTCGGCGAAGGTTTCGTAGGTGCCCTGCACGATCCCCTGGCTGCCGATGTAGATCCATGAGCCGGCCGTCATCTGGCCGTACATGGTGAGCCCGAGCGCTTCGAGCCGGCGGAACTCGTCGAAGGTGGCCCAGCGGGGTACCAGATGGGAGTTGGCGATCAGGACCCGGGGGGCCTCTGGGTGGGTGCGGAACACGCCCACCGGTTTCCCGCTCTGGACCAGCAGGGTTTCATCATTGCCCAGGCGGCGCAGGGTGGACACGATCCGATGGAAGCATTCCCAGTTGCGGGCGGCTTTGCCGGCACCGCCGTAGACGATCAGTTCTTCGGGTTTCTCAGCCACCTCCGGATCCAGATTGTTCATCAGCATCCGCAGGGCGGCCTCCTGGTGCCAGCCCCGACAGCTCAGGCGGGTACCGCGGTCGGCGCGGACGGACGCGGCAGGGATCATCGCGGGCTCCTTTCCTGAGCCTATGGTAGCGCTCCCCGCAGCCAGCAGGCAGACAGGATCTTTCCGGAGATATCCCACCGCCTCGCCGGCGGCCGCCACCCTGTTACAATCTGGGAATTCCCAAGTCCCGGGAAGGACGGCATTTATGGATGTCCAGAAACTGCAGGAACTGGTGGAAGGAACCGTTATCACTGAGCCGGAAACTCTGCATGAGCTGAGCACGGATTTTGGACGGATGATCCAGCGGATCCCGGCTGCCGTCCTGGGGCCGGCTTCGGCCGGTGACGTCCAGAAAGCATTGGAGCTGGCCAACGAAAACGGCTGGCAGGTCGCCGTACGGGGGGCCGGCCACTCCCAAAGCGGCCAGTCGCTGATCCAGGACGGCCTCTTGCTGGACATGTCGGCCATGAACCGGATCGGCAAGGTGGAAGGCGCATCGGTCTGGGTCGAGGCCGGTGCAGTCTGGCGGGACGTCGTTGACGCCGTCATGCGGGAAGGCATGATCCCTCCGGTCCTCACCAACAATCTGAATGTCACGGTGGGGGGCACGGTGTCCATGGCGGGCCTCGGCGTGGCGTCCCACCGGTTCGGCACCCAGGCGGACAATGTCGAGGCTCTGGAGGTGGTGACCGGTGTCGGCGATCTTGTGTACTGCTCTCCCCAGGAGAATGCTGACCTCTTCAACTGTGTCCGCTGCGGCCTGGGTCAGTTCGGGGTGGTGACCCGGGTAAGGCTCAAGCTCCGGCGGTTTTCGCCCAACGTGCGGACTTACTACCTTCTGTACGACCGCCTGGAAGCCCTCATGGAGGACCAGACCCGCATCCTGAGACAGCAGATCTTCGACTATGTCGAGGGCTGGTGTACCCCGTGCGTCCAGGGCATGCGTACATTAGGGGAAACCCGGGTACCCTTTGCGGAATGGTTCTACCCCGTGCATGTGTCGGTGGAGTACGCCGAGTCGGCGCCATCCGACAACTTCCTGGCCAACCTCAAGTTCTATCGGAAGGTCTACCAGGAGGATGCGCCTCTGGCAGTGTTCGTGCGCCGGATGGAAGCGGTGTTCGATCTCTGGCGCCAGACCGGGGCCTGGAACCTGGCCCATCCCTGGATGGAGGTGATCCTGCCGTGGGATCGGGCACCGGAGTACATCCAGGGGGTCCTCAAGAGCTTCCCGCCGAACCTGCTGATGGGGGGACACGTCCTGTTGTGGCCCTGTCGGGGAACCACCTCGGAGGCGCCCATGTTCATTCACCCGGGCGGCGAGTTCGTCATGGGGTTCGGGATCCTGCCGGCGGTCCCCCGCCAGTTCCTGGGCATGGCGGTTTCGCTGCTCAACCGGGCCAGCGACCTGGTTCTGCAGGTAGGTGGCAAACGCTATCTGTCGGGTTGGGTCGAATACGACGCCGACCGCTGGAAGGCGCACTTCGGAGAGATGTGGCCCAAGCTGCGGCAGTGGAAGCAGTTCTTTGATCCCAACCGAATCCTGAGTCCGGGCTTCGTCGTCTGGGACTGATGTCCCTGGGCCCATGCTGTTCAGACTGGATCGCGTCGGCAAGGAATTCGGGGGCACCTGGCTGTTCCGGGAGGTGACCGCCCAGGCCAATCCCGGGGACAGGATCGGCCTGATCGGGCGCAACGGGGTGGGCAAGACCACCCTCTTTTCACTGATCGACGGCCGGCTGGCGCCGGACGCCGGGACGGTTCACCGGGCCGGCGGCCTGACCATCTCCCGGGTCGAACAGATCCCCTTCTTCGATCCCCAGCGGAGCCTGCTCGAGGAGACCCTCAGCGTGTTCGCCGATCTCGCGGAGATGGAGCGGCGGATGCGCAGTCTGGAAGCCCGTATGGCGGAAGATAAGCCGTCCGAACAGGTCGTCCACGATTACGAGGCACTGAAGGCCAGGTTCGAGTATCTCGGCGGCTATGACTACCCTGCCCGAACCGAAAGCGTACTCTTCGGACTGGGATTCTCGGCGGCGGATCTGGCAATTCCCTGCGCCCACCTCAGCGGCGGACAGCGCAGCCGCATGTCACTGGCCCGGGCTTTGCTGCGGCCCGCAAACCTGCTGTTGCTGGACGAGCCCATCAACCACCTGGACCTGGCCGGCATCCTGTGGCTGACGGGCTTCCTGCGCAGCCAGCCCAAGGCCCTGGTGGTGATCAGCCACGACCGTCGGTTTCTTGACCAAGTCACTGAGAAGACCTGGGAGATGGAAGCCGGCAAGCTGTTCGAGTATCCGGCGCCGTTCTCGCGGGCCCGGATCCTGCGTGAGGAACGGCTGCGACTCCGACGGGAGGCATGGGAGCGGCAGCAGGAGTGGCGGCGCCGTACCGAAGAGTTCATCCAGCGGAACATCGCGGGACAGAAGACCCGCCAGGCACAGTCGCGGCGCAAGCAACTGCAACGGACCGAGTGGATCGAACCGGTTGAAGAGACCAAAGCGACGCTCCATCTCCGTCTTGTACCGGCCCCCCGAGGAGGCAGCCTGGCGGTGGAGCTGGAAGAAGCCGAGATCGGCTACCCGCACCGGCCGCTGCTGCGGGCGGTCTCGTTGCGGGTGGGCCGCGGCGAGCGGGTGGGGATCGTCGGGGGTAACGGCACCGGCAAGACCACCCTCCTGCGTTGCCTCGCCGGAGACCTTCCCCTGCTGGGCGGCCGGGTGCAATGGGGCTACCAGTGTCTGCCGGCGTACTTTGCGCAGGAGGCCCGCTTCAGCGAAGGGGAGGGTACCGCTTTCGACGTGCTCTCCCGGCTGATGCCCGGCTGGTCGGACGAGGAGATCCGGACCTTCGCCGCCCGGTTCGGCTTCAGGGGGGAAGACATCTTCAAGCCGGTCTCCGGTCTGAGCGGAGGTGAACGCAGCCGTCTTGCCTTCGCCCGGCTGCTCATGACACCGTGCAACCTCCTGATCCTGGACGAGCCCACCAACCATCTGGACATCGCCGCCAGAGAAGCGCTTGAGGCGGCCCTGGGGGAGTTCCAGGGGGCGCTGGTGGTGGTCTCTCACGACCTCTATTTCCTGGAGCGGGTGGTGAACCGCCTGCTGGCGCTTCGGGAGGGTCGTCTGGAGGAGGTGCCTGATCTCGATGCGGTGGCCGCCTTGCTGACCGCCTCCTCAGCGGCCAGGAAGGCGCAGGCGCGGCCGGTTGGGTCGGAACCCCAGACCGCGCGGTCCGGGCTCTCCAAGAATGAGCGGCAGCGCCTGGAGTGGCGTCTGCAGGAAGTGGAATCCCGGATCGAGGCCCTGGAACGCCGCCGGACGGAGGTGGAAGAGGCACTCCACTCAGGCAGCGAGGATCACGTCCGGCTGCGGGAGCTGGCCCTTCAATACGAGAGCCTCGAGGGCGAGCTGAAGAACCTTTATGCGGAGTGGGAACAGCTCGGGATGATGATGGAGCGGTAAAACCGGAGATTTCCCTGATGAAACGGAACTTCTGAATGTGAAATCTCTGGAAGCTGTGGCTCAGGTGCCCGAGGCCACCGCCGCTCGGATCGGAATCTGTTCTTCGACCCGGATGTGGAATGCTTCCAGACCGGAAAGACGTTTGGGGTGGTTGGTCAGCAGGCGCACCCGGTGCAAGCCGAGATCGACCAGAATCTGGGCCCCGATCCCATATTCCTTGAAGGTCTTGTGCTCGTGATGCTCGTGACGGGTTCGCCGCCCTTCCCGCTGGTCCCGCACCTCCGCCAGCAGCTGCGCCTCACGGTCGCCGGTTCGCAGGTAAACCAGCACGCCCCGGCCCTCCTCTTCGATCATCCGCAGGCTGGTCCGCAGCTCATGGCTTTCATCCAGCAGCCGGCTGCCGAAGACGTCGCAAAGGATGGACTCGGTATGCATCCGCACCAGGACAGGATCGTCACCCCGCAAATCGCCCTTGGCCAGAGCCAGGTGCCGCCGCCCGTCAAGCTTGCTCTCGAACAGATGCAACTGGAAATCCCCGTATTCGCAGGGGAAGGGGACCGTCTCCAGGCGCCGCACGAAACGTTCCGTGCGCAACCGGTATTGAATGAGGTCGACCACCGAAATGATGCGTAGCTGGTGTTCGGCGGCGAAGGCCCGCAGCTCCTCAATCCGGGCCATGGAGCCGTCAGGGTTCATGATTTCGCATATCACTCCGGCCGGGGCCAGTCCGGCCAGTCGGGCCAGATCGACGGCAGCCTCAGTCTGGCCGGCACGCTCCAGGACGCCTCCAGCCCGGGCACGCAGCGGAAACACGTGTCCCGGCCGGATCAGGTCCTCCGGCCTCGTCGAAGGGTGGATGGCGGTCAAGATCGTCATTGCCCGATCGGCTGCCGAGATCCCCGTGGAAACGTTGCGGCGCGCTTCGATGCTGACGCAGAAGGCGGTACCGTGGGGGGACTCGTTGTGGGCGACCATGGCCGGGATGCGCAGCTCGTCCAGCCGCTCCCCGGTCATGGGCATGCAGATCAGGCCACGGCCGTGCGTCGCCATGAAGTTGATGGCCTCGGGAGTCACCTTCTCCGCGGCCATGGTCAGGTCGCCCTCGTTTTCGCGGTCCTCTTCATCCACGACGATGACCATGCGTCCGTCGCGGATGTCCCTGATCGCCGCCTCGACTTCCTCAAACCCCATAGCCTTTTCTGCTCGTGCCTCTCGTCGCCGCCTCTGATCGCATGCGCTCAACCGGCTTCGATCGGCGCATTATACGACGCTCTGCAGGTTTGAGGCGCGGCGGCTCCCGTCGCGGGGGAACCGCCGATGATTTGTCCGCCGCCGGCTCACACCAGCGGGACACAGAGACAGGAGGAATGAATCTTCATATCGGCCTCCGCCCAGACCTCCTGGAACCGCGCGCGCACCTTCTCCGCTTCCGCCTTATCTCCCAGTTCCTCCAGGGTCTCAGCCAGGCCGTAAAGCGACCACCCGTTATTGGGGTTCCGTTTCAGGTCTTCCCGATAGACCTCCAGCGCCTCCTGGTACCGTCCGGACACCAGCAGGACGACTCCCAGCGCATGTCGGGTGGGCTGGATCCAGTCGGGCGGTTCGTCGTAGCGGAGAGTGTCTTCCACTTTCACGGCCTGACGGAGCTCTTCGACGGCGGCAGCAAGTCGGCCTTCCGCCACCAGGATTTCACCGGCCGTCAGGTGCTCGGCGACTTTCAACAGGTCATGGCTCCGGTTGTTGCCGAAGGCGGCATCCTCGGGAACCCGCTCCCGCGCTGCCAGAAAGGCCTGCTGCTCGTGCCGCGCCTGCGCCGCCTGCTTCTTCGCCGCATATGCCACCGCCCTGGCCGCGTGATGGAAAGCCCGCGTGGTGGGAAAGAACTCGGCTGGTTCAGGCATGGCGAGCACCTCGTCCCACCGGCCGAAACGCAGCCGCACCTCGTAGGCCATCATGAAGAAGCCGTCCACCACCGGCGCATATTCCCGTTTGAAATCCTCGGGCATCTCCGCCAGCATCGCGTCGATATGGCGGACGGCCAGCGCGCTCTGCCCCGACATCATGGCCGCAAACGCCAGCATGTGGTGGTTGTGGGTCATGTAGATGCGGTAAAAGGCCTGTTGCGGCCGCCTGGCGCGGTAGGCCCGGTCGGCGATGATGGCCTTCTCGTTGGCGGCGATCGCCTTCTTCCAGTTGCCCAACCGGATGTCGATATGGGACGGCATGTGCTGGTTGTGGCCGAGACCGGGCTGCAGATCGCGAAGTGCGTCAGCCGCCTGGGCGGCCCGCTGGGGTTCGGGCGATGCCTCCACCGCGTGGATGTAGAGATGCAGGCCGAACGGATGCCTGGGGTTCAGCTCCAGCACTCTGTCCAGAGCGGCGACGATCTCCTCGGTCCCCGGCTGCGGTTCACCCTCGTGGGTCCACAGATCCCAGGGACGAAGGTTCATCATGGACTCGGCAAACAGGGCGCCGATGTCCGGATCCGCCCGGTGTTTTTCCCACAGTTTGCGCATCTCGCCGGCGTAGGCCCGGTCCAGCCCCGAACGGTCCTCCACCTGCGGCCAGCGATAGCGGACCTTCGCCGCCTGGATCAGATCCCGCTCCACCTCGGGCAGAGCCGCCAGCAGGGCCGTGGACTTCTCAACGGCTTCGACGGCTTCCTTCTCCTGTTCCGGCGGCACCATGGGGAAGTTGATGTGGGGTCCATTGGCCACCGCCAGGCCCCACCAGGCCATGGCGCAACTGGGATCGTGCCGGGCGGCAGCCCGGAAGGAGCGCCGTGCCTCGGCATGGTTGAAGGCATACAGGAAATTGAGCCCCTGGTTGAAGAACTGCTGCGCCGTCGCCGACTGGGTGGTGATAGGCCGAGTGTGGGGACCCGTGCCCTCAAAAAAGATCTCGGGTTCATCGACGGCAGGGAGGGCGCCGGGCGGCGGATAAGCAGAAAAGAGCGGCAACGCGAGGCAAACCAGGCCGATGGCCACGGCCGCAGTCAGCATCGCCCAACGAGCGGCGCCGCGAGCGTCGGGTTGCGCGGGCAACCGCTTCGGCTGAGACACTGGAACCAATGACGATTTCGATCTCCTGTCCATTTTTCCCTCCCTGAAGCTGGTTCTCGGCCTGTGCGGTCGCCCCATCCCGCTCTGCGGAGCAGTGGCGCAGCCTCCGACTGGCCCGCGGCTTCGGGTGGCGATCAAGGACAACGCGGTGCGGTGGTACCTGAAGGGCGAAAGCCGGTGCCGGACCGACACAGAGCGATGCTGTTGCAACGCAGTTTACCGCAAGAGACCTGCCAGGCACACCGGCAGCCCCGGCGGCGGGTGGCGGAGCGGCCGGACGATCCACAGCCTTGGGCTCGGGCCGGCCCCCGGGTCAGGAAGATGCGGCAGTGCAAAGAGCCGGCCCAACCGTTTCACCCCAGCGGCAGGCCAAGCTGGCCCGGCCTCCGGAAGGAAGCCGTGGAAAGCGGCGGTGCCGTTTCCACAAACCCCAGCCGTTTCCGGCAGGCGTGGAAAAGCTGGGAAAGCTGCCGGGCATACTCCCCTTCCCCTGTCATCCGCAGGTGGAAACGGCTGTCGCTCAACTCACCGCCGCGAACCTCCCGGATCCGGTTCAGCACCCTGTCCGCCCTGCGGGGATAATGCCGCTCGAGCCAGTCCTGAAAAAGTGCGCCAACTCCGTGCGGCAGCCGCAGCAGTTGGTAGCCGGCCCAGCCCGCTCCGGCGTTGCGGGCAGCCGTCAGCAGCGAAGGTAATTCATGGTCGGTAAACCCGGGAATGACGGGCGCCACCATCACCGCCACCGGAACGCCGCCGGCTGCCAGCTTTTCCATCGCCATCAGCCGCTGGGAAGGACTGGCGGCACGCGGTTCCATCCGCCGCTGCAGCCGGTGGTCCAACGTCGTGAGGGAGAACATGACCATCGCCGCGCCGTGCGCCGCCAGCTCGCGCAGCAGGTCAAGGTCCCGAGTCACCAGACTGCTTTTGGTCACTGCCGACATTGGGTTCAGAAACTCGACCAAAACTTCCAGACAGGAACGGGTCACCCGCAGCCGGCGTTCCACCGGCTGCCAGGCGTCTGTGACCCCGGAGAATGCAATTACCTGCGGCTTCCAGGCGGGGGACGAGAGCCGCTGGCGCAGCAGTTCCGCGGCATCCTGCTTCACCAGGATGGTCCGCTCAAAATCCAGGCCGGCGGAAAAGCCCAGGTACTCATGGCTGGGTCGCGCGTAGCAGTAGATGCAACCGTGCTCGCAGCCCCGGTACGGACTCAGGCTGGTTTCGAAGCCCACATCCGGACTGTCGTTCCGGCTGAGGATCTCCCGCGTGGCGTCCCGGAAAAAGCGGGCATCAGTGTCCGGTTGCTGCCCCGGCTCCGGCTCCAACGCCAGGCGTTCGAAACGGCCGGACGGATTCAGAAATGTCCCTCGACAGGGAGGAGAGTTGTGTTCTTTCACCTTTTATTCACCTCAAGGTTAGCCGACTGCCTTTCCCGATGCAAGTCTTTTGTGTATGTTCCGCAACATGCCGGCGGTGCGGATCCTGATCACGGGCGGAACCTTCGACAAGGTCTATGACGAGATCACCGGTCAGCTTTATTTCCGTGACAGCCACGTGGCGGAAATGCTGCAGCTCGGACGCTGTCGACTGGAAGTCGAGCTGACCACCCTGATGCTCATCGACAGCCTCGACATGACTGCGGCGGACCGGGACCTGATCCTGGGTCACTGCCTGGCAACTCCGGAGAACCGGATCGTGATTACCCACGGCACCGACACCATGGTGGACACCGCCCGCGTCCTGGCCTCCGGCGTCCGAAACAAGACCATCGTTTTGACCGGAGCCATGATTCCGATCGCCTTCGGCAGTTCCGACGGCCTCTTCAACATGGGCGGCGCCCTGACGGCGGTTCAGATCCTCCCTGCGGGCGTCTACATCGTGATGAACGGGCGGGTGTTCGACTGGGACAAGGTTCGCAAGAACCGGGAGCAGGGCTTCTTCGAGCCGATCCCCTCCCCCCGGGGGTGAGGAGCCTAAGGCCTTCCGCTGACTGACGCAGCCAGGGGCCAGGTCCAAACGCCTCCGGGTACGGTCCGGAGGTCGGGGTGGCACCCAAAGAGGCTCAGCCGGCCAGTCCCTCGGCGGAACTTTGCCCTCGCAGCGCGCGGACTTCCCCTTCCAGCCGGGCAGCCAATTCAGCCCGGTCCCGTGAAGCTGCCAGCGGCTTCCCGAAGCGGATACGGGCGCGGATCCCCCTTAGTCCCAGTACCCTCAGCAGGTGCAGCGCGAAAACATGGTCACCCCAGTAGGCGACGTCCCTGGAGATCACGACGTCGGGATGATCCGCTACCCAGGTCACAGCCACCGGCACCACCATCGCCCCGACGTCGATCGCGGGCTGCAGCAGCGACGGATGAAAGCGCAGCACGTCCTCCCCGCTGGAAGTCGTGCCCTCCAGAAAGACGCATACCGAGAAGCCCTGGGACAGGCGCTCGGAGACCTGCCGCAGCGACTGCAGCAGACGTCGGGTGCGTGTCCGATGAATGACGATCTGGTCGGCCCGCCGCAACAGGAAGCCGAACATCGGCCAGTCCTGAACCTCCGCCTTGGAAACGAAGGTCATGGGTGCCGCCGCCGCCAACACGATCACATCCAGGTAGCTCTGATGATTGGGGGCGATCAAGGAGCCTGGGGGCGGAGGCAGCCCCTGGACTTCGACCTGGAGCCCCGCCAGCCAGCACATCAGGCGGGCCCAACGCGAGAACAGCCTCGAAGTGATCCGCCGCCGGCCCACCGGGTCGGCACAGCGGCATTCCCAGGCATGCAGGACCAGATAACAGCCGGTGGCAAAGGTCGCAAGCGCCGTGCGGCATACGGCCAAAAGCGATCGAACCAGAGCATTTCGCAGCAAGTTCACCGCCGGCCGCCCCTGAATCCCCCGGGCCGCCTCACCGGCTCGGCTCCTCACCCAGGGCAAGCTCCTTCCACGCATCGATGAGCCCGTTGGTTGAGGCGTCGTGGCCGGCAGCAGGGCCGGGCCGGGTCAACTCCGGAAGGATCTTCTGGGCGAGCTGCTTGCCCAGTTCCACACCCCACTGGTCAAATGAATTCACCTCCCAGATGACCCCTTGCACAAAGACCTTGTGCTCATAGAGTGCGATCAGAGCGCCCAAGGTCTCGGGGGTGAGGCGGCGGAACAGAATGGAAGTCGTGGGCCGGTTGCCCTCGAAGACCCGGTGAGGCGCCAGCCGCTCAACCTCGGTCTCGGGAAGCCCTGCAGAGCTCAGCTCCCTTCGGGCTTCCTCGAGGGTTTTGCCTCGCATCAGGGCCTCCGTCTGAGCGAAGAAATTGGACAGCAGGAGGCGGTGATGGTCTCCCAACGGATCATGGGACTGCGCTGCCGCGATAAAGTCGGCCGGCACCAGGCGGGTTCCCTGGTGAATCAACTGGAAGAAGGCATGCTGGCCGTTGGTACCCGGCTCGCCCCAGACCACGGGGCCGGTGGGATAGTCCACCGCCCGGCCGTCGCGGGTCACGCGCTTGCCGTTACTCTCCATGTCAAGCTGCTGGAGATAGGCTGGAAACCGGTGCAGGCGCTGGTCATACGGCAGCACCGCGTGGGTCTCGGCTCCCCAGAAGTGAGAGTTCCAGATCCCCAGCAATGCCAGAATCACCGGCAGATTCGCCCCCAGGGGGGCGGTGCGGAAGTGCTCGTCCATGGCATGACCGCCCGCCAGCAACTCCTCGAATCGTGACATCCCCACCGACAGGACGATGCTCAGACCGATCGCCGACCAGAGCGAGTAACGTCCGCCCACCCAGTCCCAGAACTCGAACATGTTCCGGGGATCGATGCCGAAGTCGCGGACCGCGGCTGTGTTGGTGGAAACCGCCACAAAATGACGCGCCACCGCTTCCTGGCGGCCGGCCCGTTCCACCAGCCACGCCCGTGCGGTACGGGCGTTGGCGAGGGTCTCCTGGGTAGTGAAGGTCTTGGATGCCACGACGAACAGGACCGTTTCCGGCCCAACCCGCCGCAGAGTTTCCGCAATATGCGCTCCGTCGACGTTGGACACAAAGTGGAGGCGCAGGCCTGGATGTCCGTAGGGCCGCAACGCCTCGGTGGCCATGAGGGGTCCCAGATCGGAGCCGCCGATGCCCAGATTGACGACGTCGGTGATACGCTTCCCCGAGTAACCCGTCCAGCGCCCGCCGCGAACCTCTTCACTGAAGCGGCGCATGCGTTCAAGCACGGCATTGACGGCCGGCATCACATCCTGTCCGTCCACCACAATCGGGCGGTTGGAGCGGTTGCGCAGGGCGATGTGCAGCACGGGACGCCCCTCGGTGGAGTTGATCCGCTCGCCGGCAAACATCCGATCGCGCCAATCCTCCACCCCGCAGGCTCGGGCAAGATCCACCAGCAGGCGCATGGTCTCGACGGTGATGCGATGCTTGGAATAATCCACGACAAAGTCCCGCCAGCGCACGGAAAACCGGCGGAACCGTTCAGGGTCCGATTCGAACAGATCCCGGAGATGGACACCCTCCAGGCTGCTCCGATGTCGGGACAGGGCATGCCACTGTTGTCGTTGGGTCAGACTGGGCATCGATGACTCCAATGGCCTCGCGGGCCGACTCTGGGGCGTCGATCGCTTCGCCGAGACCTTCCGGATTCCAGTTTCGTCCGGGCGGTACCGGCGGGCGATCCGGACACCACCGTGGTCTCGGATCGCCTCGGAGGGATATTCTAATCGGACCGCCGACGCTTGGGGATGTCCGGGAGGGCGGCTGTGGGCCAAGCCCCGATCCGGCGAGGCTTTTTCCCGACCTGAGCGTCAGGCCGGGAAACAACTCCAGTTTGAGACCCTTGGATCCCCCAGACCTCTATAATGGAACGAGGCTCAGTGTGGGACATGGAGGTAAGTTTGATGAAAAGGCATCTGTGCAGCTTGATTGTTGCCGGCTTCATCCTGGTCCCGGCGGCCGGGGGGACCAAGGAGGAACTGATCCGTCTGCAGAGCGACGTGCTGCAGCTCCAGGATCTGATCCGGGCGTTGCAGAAGTCGCTGGACGAGCGGAACAGCACTATCGTGTCGCTGCTGGAGCAGCTCAACGACCAGGCGGGCGAGACCAGACTGGCGCTGGAAAAGGTCGACGGCTCATTGGCAGCTTCCAGGGCCCAGGACGTGGCCGTGGAACGTGCCGTGGCAGCCCTGAAAGAGGACTTCCAGGTACTCAATGCGAAGCTGGATGAGACCAACAACCGGATGGCGGCCCTGGCACGCCGCCTGGAAGAAAACCAGGTACAGATCCAGACTCTGCGCACCGTTCCCACGGGCGGAGCCGCTGAAATCTCCCCGGATCGCGTCTACAGCGCCACCTACAACGACTATCTGATGGGCAACTTTGCCCTGGCCATCAACGGGTTCCAGGATTTTCTCGCCAGTTTCCCCGAGAGCGAGTACGCCGACAACGCCGCCTATTACCTGGGGGACTGCTACCTTCAGCAGGGCCGGTATGAACTCGCCATCCAGGCTTTCGACCAGGTGATCAACCTGTATCCCAAGGGCGACAAGACTCCTGTGGCGTATTTCAAGAAGGCATTCGCGCTGCAGCAGATGCAGAAGTTCGACGATGCGATCGATTCCCTGAAGAAGCTGCGGCGGCTGTTTCCCAAGTCCCAGGAGGCCGAACTGGCCCAGCAGGAGCTGGTGAAGCTGGGGGCGGGCTAGCGGACGTTCCCCAAGCGGGCAGGGGTTCGGCGAAGCGCTTTAAACGCGGCTGAAGACGGGTAGCTGCTGGTCGGAGGCAGGGGGGGCCTCAGGAGTCAGGCGTTGGAGGAAACCGGTGAGCCTCGCTACTGCAGCCCAGGATCGCTGTTCCCTGGAACTCCCGCAGGACTTCTCGACTCCTCGAGTTCCGGTCCCTCTTCTTCTCGCTCCAACACCGTCAGGAAGTCGAACACTGCCAGGCGCCGAAACCGCACACCGCGAGTTTCCCATTCCAGCTTCTCCACAGGGCGCAGCGCAATCACCAAATCCGGCAAAGGTTCTCTCCCACTTTCCAGCCGTCTCGACACGTTGGTCACGTTGACCGCAACAAATCGAGGAATCCAAAGATCCCGCAGCAGACCCCGCATCAGCGGATACTCCCAGCCCCAGGGATGGCCGCGCGAATCCAGCCCCACGACCGCTGGGCTTCGCGAGGACACCAGAGTGATCGCCGCCTGGTAAGGGGCCGCCAAGTCACCTCCCTGTTGGAACTGCCAGCCTGCCGGATCGGTGCGCATCTGATTCTGCAGTGCTCGAGGTGACCAATAAAGGGTGGGAACCAGCTGCAGGAGGCAACCCACGAAAAGGACTGCGGGCAAAAAAGAACCAGACAGTCGTTTACTGCGACCGCGGTCTCGGGAGCGGTCCCCGGTCCTCTCACTGGCCCAGGCCAGCGGCGGGAGCAGGCTGGCACCCAAAGCAAAACAGGTCAGATGCAGACGCGGGTTTAAGAACGGTTCCCAACGGGTGAACAGAGCAGTCCAAACGAAAACCACACCCGGCGCCCAGCTCCAGAGGAACAAAGCGCTCGGTCCTCTGGCTCGTACCCACCAGCCCAGTGCGGGGAGCAACACGACGAACCCGAAATGGAGGGGCGATCCGGCTTCACTCTCTGAGTAAGGCCGGAAACGTACGGAGAATGACCTCTCGGGATAAGTCGTATCCGGATCCAGAATATCAAGATCCATTGCGTGATGCAGCTCCAGAATCCATTGTTCGATCCACCGGTTGCCCGCGTCCCAGGGGGTGGCCAAATGAAAAGCGGATTCCTTCACCAAACGAGAGACCACCCGACCGAAAGTCAACGACTGGTTCGGATGCATGGAAAGATCGCGACGAAAGTAAAGCGGTTCTCCGAAGACCGCCAGGTTGCGGCTCCAGTGCCCAGCGTTAAGCAGAACCACAGGCACGACAAACAAGGCGGCGTAAAGGTAGCGTCGCCGGAGACGCCACAAGGAGTGCACCAGCCAAGGACTCAAACCGAGCAGAAAGAACCATCCCGTCGCCTTCGTGAGTCCCGCCATTCCGGCGGCGGCACCGCACAAGAAAGCCTCCCGAGCACCAAACTCCCCCCGGTATGCCTTCTGGGCCAGCCAGACCGTCGCCAGTACCCACGCCGTCACCATCAAGTCGTTCTTGGTGGTCAGACTCCCGAGAAAGCCAATCGGGATGGTCAGCGCCAACCAGCTCGCCAATCGGCAAGCGGTGGTATGAGCTCCCCAACCGGCAGCCACCAAGTAGGCAAACAGTCCGACAAGGGCCCACGAAAGTACTGAGACCAGCTTCGTCGCGTGGTCGGCACCGAAGATGATCTGCAAGTTTGCCTGCCATATTTCCGCCAGCGGTCCGCGAAACAGTTGATGCAGGACGTGCGTCGGGAAGTGTTCCAGCGAGCCCTGCTGGATCCAGCGAATCTGTCGGGGGAGGTGGAACACCATGGAGTCCCAGGTATTGGGTGGCGACCACAATGCGGCCACCAGAACATAGGCAGCCAGACCGAACAAGAACGGGCGAATGCTCCTGGCCAGCCAACCCGCCTCTTCCTCCACGGGCTCAGCCTTATCGAGTGAGCTCCGGCGGTTCCGATTTAGGACACAGCCGATCACGGCAGAGATGACACAAATCCAGAGCAGAGTCACGGGAAGAAACCGCAAGGCCCGGAACCAGCCGAGGATTTCGTTCCCCAAGGTCAGCGCGAGACCTCCCAGAATCGCCGCTCTGCCCAGATGTTCCAGCCTTCCCACAGCTCTGACAGGCTCCTTGAAGAGTCCCGTGAACGGGTGTGTCAGTTACGGTTCGGACTGCGTCAGCATACGAAGGGACCTGACGGCAGGCAATCAGAGATACTCAGCTATGCACCCCTCGAGAAGGGGATCCCTGTGGACCATGCGCTGCAGCCGATGCTGGAGAGTTGGCGGATGCCATCCCCGCCGACCGGCGCCGGAGTTCCGGAAACTGTACGCCACAACGGGCGCCCCATGGTGGCGGCAAGGTCCACACGTCGGCATCCAAGCCCGGGGCTTGCGCTCTCTCCGGCGCCTTCTTCCGGGTTGGGATTCAGCCGGGGCGGTCGAACGGAAGCCGGACGGGTCCGGATCGCTCCCTTTCTTGCCGGTGGGCCGCCGCTTTCGCGCGGCCCACCCTGCGTCGATCGACCCGAGCGGCTTCGAGCGGAGCCCGACCTTTCTCGGGCATTTCGAGGGCAAACCGCCAATCCAGTTGGTTGTGTCGCGGCTACAGCTCAACCACCAAGAGTTGATTCCAGCCTTCAGTCAGAAGGATCCTCTTCTCGCCCACCGGATTTCTCCACACTGGTTCTCCTCTTTCCCCTGGGCCAGCGCCGCACACGGGAACCCAGCAAGGCCCTGCCACCACTCTCCGATTCCACAGAGTCTCCCGGATTTCGAATCGGAGAAGGCTCCGGTGAAAACAGTGAAATCTGTGGTCTTTGAGCCGGGCCGCCCTAGAACGGCACGTCGTCGTCGGTGAGGCCGACCTCCGCCACGGGCTTCGACTCCTCACGGGGCGGAGCCCCGGAAGCATCCTCCGCCGTCCGGCGGGAATCCAGCAGCCGCACCTGGGATGCCACCACCTCGGTGGTGCGGCGGCGGTTGCCGTCCCTGTCCTCCCACTCGCGGGTCTGCAGCCGGCCCTCGATGAAGACGAGGCGGCCCTTGCGCAAATACTGCTTCGCGAAATCCGCCTGTTTTCCGAACACCACGATGGTGTGCCACTCCGTGCGCTCCTGGCGGTTGCCTTCGGCATCGGTGCCGGCGAACTCGTTGGTGGCCAGTGAGAAGTTCGCCACCGGCAGGCCCCCGGTTGTGGAACGGACCTCAGGATCCCGGCCCAGATGGCCGATCAGAATCACCCGATTTACCATGATTGCTACCTCCTCCAACCGGCGGCCGGGACGCTGGACTTGCCAGTCTCCACCGGTGCTGTGTCTTGGTCTCGTTTGTCCCGTACCGAATATAACGCGCGAGTCCGAAAAGTTGACGGCGGGAAGGCCGGGGTCATTGGCCTCCTGTTGTAATATGGATATACATATTTTCAAGGAGGTCATGATCCCCATGCGTCCCATCATCATATCCCTGTTGTCCCTTGGTCTTGGCACCGGCTTTCTGGTCGCCGGCTCTGATCCCGCATCCCTCGGGATCAGCGGCGACTATCTGGAAGTCCGAACCGCCGATGTTTGGACCGGCCCCTGCTTCGCCAACGGCGAGGTCAACCTGACCGGCAAGGAAGCCATTCTGGCCTGGCATGTACGGGAGGGCACCTGGAACTCGGTGGACCTGGCAGGCCTGAAGGTCGTCGCCGTGATCCGGGCCGCTTCCACCCTGGGAGACCCCTTTGCCCCGGAAGGGCCGGTGCACTCCGCCATCGTGGTTGACGCCCGAGCCGACGAAACCCAGCGCCGTGCTCTGGTAGACTTTGTCCGTCACATGGGTGGCGAGCTGGTGCAGGACGTGGTCTGGGTCAAACCGGCCCCCATCGACATGGAGATCCTCCGCGAGAGCGGCAGCGCTTCCCTCAAAGCGGGCGACCTCGTGGCCATGCGGACGCGGGCTCTGAACCACCACGACATGCACTGCGGCAACGAATCCGTTTATTATCCGCCGCTGACGGAGGTCACGGAGGCGACTCCGGCTTTCGCCCTCGACCACAGTTTTGCGGGTGAGGGACTGGGTGCCGTCTGGAATTACGGGGGCAAGCGGAGTGCTTTCATCGGGACCTTCGCCCGCTAGGCGGCCAACGCACAGGAGGTGAGCGCTGATGTACCGCCGGATATTCCCCAGTTTGTGGATGTGCCTTCTGCTCGGAAACTGGCTGCTGGCGGATCCCGCCCTGAGCAGGGAAAAGGCCGAGATTCCAGCCGAAGTCCCGGAGTCGGTCAGAAACGCCGTCAATCCCGAAGCCTTGACGGTAAAGCTCGGCGAGCGCGTCCTGGCACGCTTCTGGCTGACTCCCGCGGCGACCCCCGCCAAGACGCCCTCGACACAGCTTGGGGTTCAGTACGGCCAGGTCGAGCCCGGCAGCCTGGTGGGCGTCATCCAGATCGTGGACAACTGGTCCGATTACAAGAAGAACGCCATACCTGCAGGCACCTACACGCTGCGGTACGGTGTGATGCCGGCTGACGGCAACCACATGGGAGTTTCCGTCTACCGTGACTTCCTTTTGCTGGTCGCACCGGCCCAGGATCCGGGACCCGGCCGGTCGCTGAGCTACGACGAACTCGTGGCGGCGAGCATTCTGGCCTCCGGTGTCCCTCATCCGGCCGTACTGGCGCTGTTCCCCATCTGGGATGAGATCAGCGAGCCGACGCTGGTCAAGAACGAGCTGGACCAGTGGACACTGGCCGTGCGCATCGGGGATCTCACCTTCGGCCTGGTGGTGGAAGGCCACGGGGAGGTCTGAACCGCCGGGAGTGTCTCGGCCCTCGTCATCGCCGGATTCCAGAACCGGGCTCTCTCAGCGTTACGACAGGCGGCGGTCTTCCCGTTTCCGGTGGTCACGCCCCGGCGACTGGAGCACACCAGAAATGCCGCTCCGGTATCATGGCTTTACCCATGTCGGAACCGGCTGCGGCAACCACGGGCTTCCGTTACGAGGAATCACGGCGGCTGGCGGAGCGCATGTGCCATGCCCTGGTGACGGACAGTGGTCTCAACGCCTTTCTGGAGCAGACCGCCCACGATGTCGCCCGCTGCTTCGGCAGCTCGCGCCTGTGTCTGGTGGATTACAACGAGCACACCGACCGGTTCGTTCTTCTTTATTTCCTGGGCTATCCGGCTGATGCCCGCCACCTCCTCCAGCGCCGCATGGATACCATGGAGCTGCGGCGGGCCCTGCGCGAGCGCGAACCTTACCAGTCGCGGACCAACCCGCATTTTCTGGCCATCCCCTGCAGTTTCCACGAAGATCTGGAGTCAGTGGTGGTCGTCGAGCGGGAAACGCCGGGCAGCCTGTCGGGACCGCAACAGGAAGCGGCCCGCCTGGTGTCCCGGTATTTCGGACTGTTCATGTCCTCGACCCGTCTGGAAGTCAACCGGGATCGCTTGCTGGACTCCCAGGATCTGCACCGCGCCCGGCAGATCCAGCTCCGCTTCCTTCCCGGCGAGCTTCCCCACTGGCCGGGCTGTGAGGTGTACGGCCTCAACCAGGCCTCCCAGGTGGTGGGGGGCGACTACTACGACTACTTCGAAGCGCCCGCCGGAATCCTCGATTTCATCCTGGCCGACGCCTGCGGCCACGGAATGGCCGCGGCTCTCATCATGTCCAATTTCCGCGGGCTGCTCCAAGCGGAGGTGGGCCGACGTCCCGACCCGGCGGCCCTGTTCGAACTGCTCAACGCGAAAATCCACACCGGCGACGACCTGATCCAGTATCTGACAGCGGTTCTGCTCTGCTACGAGCGGGAGAGCCGGCGGCTGGAATACGCCAACGCGGGGCATTTCGACCCGTTGGTCATCGACGCCCAGGGTGGGCTCCGCTCCTTGCCGGGCGGAGGTCCTCCCCTGGGAATGTTCCGGAATTCCACCTACCCCCTCGGGGTCTGCATCTTGCATCCAGGCGATCTGTTGGTGCTGTTCAGCGACGGCTTGGTGGACGCCCCCACCCCGGGGGGAGACTACCTGGGTGTCGAGGGGCTCAGCGAGATCCTGCGCGAATTCCGGAACTTCAGCTTGCCCGAGATGGCCTCCCGAGTCATGGAGCGGGTGCGGGAGTTCACCGGGGGGATCGAGCTCGAGGACGACGTGACCCTCTTTCTGCTGCGGGTCACCTGAGGCGGGCGGTCCCAGAGGGCCGCGGCCATCCGACGCTCCTTTCGGAGACCCGCCGGCTCCAGCCGCGGCGATCCGGGACCCTGGTCACTGGCTGACCGGCTGAGTTTCAGGAGCTGATCAGAACCAGCTTCTCTTTCTTGAGCCGGATTTCCACCAGGTTGCCTTCCTTGAGGCTGACGCTGTTGGGCAGTTCCTTCTCCAGCGGTTTCACCTCGGCCTTGGTTTTGGCGACCAACTTGTTGCCCTGATAGAACTCCACCTCATTCTCGGGTCCGACTTTGATCCGGTATTCGCCGGGGCGGAGTTCCACGCCGTTGACCTTGGCTTGCTGGGCCAGTTCGATCCGATGTGTCTTGGCCGCCAACCAGGTCCCGCAGAGCAAGAAGGTCAGCGTGACCATCACCATGAGACTCAGGAACCTCTTCATCTTTAAACCTCCTGTAGTTTGAAATGACGTCGAGGTCGGGGCTGACCCCAGTGTCAGCCCCCTCCCAAGCCGGGCGACCCGGCCCGGATCAACCAGGCTTCCGACTCAGCCGGGTCACCCCGCTCTTGTCTCATTTACACGTTTGTGATCGCCAAAGGGTTCTGTCAAGTCGGTCGGCTTTGAAACCGGTTCCGGGCGCTTCGCCCGGGATCCGGACTTGAATCCCCCCGGGAATCACCCCTTCGGTTCTCTCCCCGGCTCAGAGAACCTGGTGCCGGGTGATCCCGCCGGACCCTCGTGTTCTACCCCCTGCGGTCGCCGCCAACCACCCTTCCCGCCGGCTGGAGGCAGCTTGTGCTTTTCGGATATCGTGACAGGCCATATGACCCCCGAACTGGCTTCCCGGATCCTCCATTACCTGGACGCAGTCCACAACCAGCAGGTTGACTACCTCAGAGAGCTGGTACGGGCGGAGTCTCCCTCGCTGGAGCCCGGCACCCACCGGGCGGTACTGGAACTGCTGGCGAAGCCGCTGGAGGCATTAGGGTTCGACGCCCGAATCCTGCCCGGTCGCCGCAGCGGCGGACAACTTTATGCCCGCCCCAAACGGCGCCGCAGATCCGTTCCCGCCCAGCTCCTGCTGGGACATGCGGACACCGTCTGGCCTACGGGCACTCTCGAGCGGATGCCACTGGTCCAGGAGGGCACGCTCCTCCGGGGTCCCGGTGTCTATGACATGAAGGCCGGCCTGTCACAGATCGTCTTCGCCCTGAAGGCGCTGGCTGCTGTCGGTGTGGAACCGGCCGTAACACCGGTGGTCTATATCTCCTGCGACGAAGAGCTGGGCAGCGAGGACTCCCGCTTCCGAATCCGGCTGCTGGCGCGGCGCGTGGTGCGTGTCCTGATTCCGGAGCCTTCGGCCGGCGCCGAAGGCCGGATCAAGACCAGCCGCAAAGGGGTGGGTCTGTTCACCATCACGGTCCACGGCCGCAGCGCCCACGCCGGTCTCGAACCGGAGAAAGGGGCGTCCGCGATTCTCGAACTGGCCCGGATCATCCTGCAGCTCGAGGAGGTCAGCGACCCGGCCGCCGGAACCACGGTGACCGTCGGCATTGTCGAGGGGGGTACCCGGCCGAACGTGGTGCCTGATCTGGCCAGAGCTGTCGTGGATGTCAGGGCTCGGACCGCCGCCGAAGCGGACCGCGTGACCGGCCACCTCCGGTCCCTGGTACCGTCCCGGGAAGGGATCCGGATCGAGGTTTCGGGAGGGCTGGATCGGCCTCCCATGGAACGGACCCCCCGCAACCGGGCCCTTTGGCTCCAGGCCTGTGAATTGGCGCGCCTGCTTGATCTGGAACTGAAGGAGACCGAATCGGGAGGCGGCTCCGACGGGAACCTGACCAGTCCGTTTGCCGCCACGCTGGACGGACTGGGGGCCGTGGGAGGTGGTGCCCATGCCCAGCACGAGTTCGTGGACCTGAAGTTTCTTCCCCAGCGAACCGCTCTCCTGGCGCTCCTGATCGCGGCACCCCCGGAATAAAGCTATGAGCAACCCGCCGGACCCCGGCCGCCTCGGCCGGATTCCCGTCCCGTGGACGCACCTCCGCCCGGCGGGCCCTGGAAGTGTCGGCTAAGGACTGCCGCGGGAACTCCGTTACCCGGCGGACTCGCCAGCCGCCATCCCGGCTACAATCTCCAGCGCCTCCCGGTTGATCCGCTCGGCATCATCCTGGCTGGGGGCTTCGCTGTAGCACCGGAACTCGGGAGCGTTGCCCGACGGACGCAGATGGACGATCCGATTGCCCGCAAAAGTCATGCGGGCACCGTCGGTCAGATCCAGTGCCAGGGGAGAACCGAACACCTTCCCGAAAAGCCGCCCGACCTCTTCGATCCCTCCCACCGCCAGCCTCTGAACGACCCGCTCGCCGACCTCCTGGGGAAAGCGGCGGAGAATTCCACTGCAGTTGAAGACGGGGGGCAGCCGGCGCAGCAGTTCGGAAAGCGATGCCTGTTGCTGCCGGCATACCGCCAGGACCGCCAGCACCGGCAACAAAGCGTCCCGGGTGGGAAGGGCGTCCAGCTTCCCTCCGGACTCCGGCTCGACCACCGGGGAGGCCGTCAAAAACCCGCCGTTGGCTTCCCACCCCACAACCGTCCGATATCCTGCCGCCCTTTCCTGGAGCATGGCTTCGATTACCCAGGGCGAGCCGATCCGCGTACGCCGTACCCGGCCGAACCAGCCGCACCGCTCCACCGCCGTGGAACAGCTCACCGGAATCGAGACCGAATCCGCCTGGAGATACCGGGCCGCCAAAAGGCCCAGCAGGTCTCCGCGCACCTGGCGTCCCTGATCATCCAAAACCAGCGGGCGGTCGCCGTCGCCATCCGTGCTGACCAGGGCATCGGCCCTTTCACAGCGGACCCAGGCCCCCAGTTCTTCCAGGTTTTCAACGGCTTCGGTGTCGACGGCCAGAAAGCTGTCCAAGCTGCCCTCAGCCCGCACCACCGCCCCCAGCTCCTCCAGCACCTGCCCCAGAACACGCCGGGCGACAGACGAGTGCTGGTAAACCACCAGGCGCAGGCCCGACAACCGTCCCGGGGGGAAAAAACGCAGGTAGCGTTCGATATACAGGGATTCCGCCTCCGGCGCGGACACTGTGGCTGGAGCTGGATCCTGCGGCGCTGCCTGGCCTTCGGAGAAAGTCTCGGGACCGGCCTCGGCCAGGCGGCGGTGTTCTTCCAGGATCATCCCCTCGTCCGCCTTGAGGATCTCGCCCTCAGGCAGATAGAACTTGATTCCGTTGCGGTCGGCCGGGATGTGGCTGCCGGTGACCATAACGGCTGGAATCCGCTCCTGCAGGGCATAGAGGGCCAAGGCCGGCGTAGCAATCCGGCCGCAGTCCCGGACCTCGACCCCTTCCCGCCTCAGGCCGGACACGACCGCAGCGAGGATCCTCGGGGTGCTGGCCCGAAGATCGCCGCCGACGGCACACGCGCGCACCGGGGTCCGGCTGCGGGCGAAACGGATGAAGGCGCGGGCCAAACGGGCGCACTCGACGTCGGTAAGGGCGTCAGCCGGACCCCGCACGCCGCTGGTGCCAAACCTCAATCCCGTTGCGGATTCTTCCGCCACCCGCTCATGTTACCTTAGGCGCGGACATCAGCGAGCACAGCCATGAAGTTCGGATACGCCGCCTTGATCGGACGCCCAAACGTGGGCAAGTCGACGCTCCTCAACCGCCTGATCGGGCAGAAGGTGGCGATCGTCAGCGACAAGCCCCAGACCACCCGCACACGCCTGATCGGAGTCCGGACCCTGCCGGAAGGACAGATCGTGTTCGCGGATACTCCCGGAATCCACCGCCCCGGCTATCGGCTGAACGAGCGGATGATGGAAGAAGTTTACGAATCGATCCGCCAGGTGGACATCCTCCTGCACATGGTGGACGTGACCGAAAAGTACGGAAAGGGCGAGGAGTACGTCCTGGAACTGGTCCAGGGGCAGGCCAAACGGCGGTTCCTGCTGCTCAACAAGATGGATGCGATTAACAAGGGCCGGGTTCTGCCCATGATCGAGTTCTACAGCCAGACGGCGCAATATGAAGAAATCATCCCGATCTCGGCGCTGCATGGCGACAACGTCGACGTATTGCTCCGCAAGATGCTGGAATACCTTCCCGAGGGGGAACCGCAGTACCCGCCGGACTTCGTCACCGACCGCGACGAGCGGTTCATGGTGGCGGAGATCATCCGCGAGAAGGTGCTGGCACATATCCGCGATGAACTGCCGTACTCCACCGCCGTTCACGTCGACCTGTTCGACGAGTCCGACCGGGAGGAGGGTTTTGTCCGGATTGCGGCCTCTATCATCGTGGAGAAGGACGGCCAGAAAAAGATTGTGATCGGCCGCGGCGGTCAGATGATCCGCCAGATCGGCATCGAAGCCCGCAAGGAAATCGAGGACTTTCTGGACGTCCGCCAGATCTATCTGGACCTCACCGTGCGCGTGCAGCCGGGCTGGCGGAATCTGGAGCACCTGCTGGATGAATTGGGCGGACAATGAGCGTCCGGGGGTTCAGAGATGGAGATGGGGAACCACGATGAGGAGTTGCGAGGACTGGTGGCGCGCCAGTTGGCATTCTTCCGGGAGCTGGGGGTCACCCACCTGAACCCCTCGCTTCAGCCTGCTGGGGGGGAGGAGGACCCCGCCGGCTCTGTCCCTTCACCCCGCGACCGCGAACCGGCGGGCCCGGCGCAAGACCCTGCCTGCGTTTCGGCCGGGCGCGACCCCAAGGCGGCAGCCGCGGAGCTGCTCCAGATCCGCGAAGACCTGGGCGACTGCCAGCGCTGCAAGCTGGCGACCAGCCGCCGTCACCTGGTGTTTGGAGTGGGCGATCCTGCGGCGGAGCTCATGTTCATCGGCGAAGCCCCCGGGGAAGATGAGGACCTTCAGGGCGAACCCTTCGTCGGACGTGCCGGCCAACTGCTCACTCGCATCATCGAAGCCATGCAGCTTCGGCGCGACCAGGTTTACATCGCGAACATCCTGAAATGCCGTCCGCCCCAAAACCGGGATCCGGAACCCGACGAAGTGGCCTGTTGCGAACCGTTCCTGCACCGACAGATCGCTGCTGTCCGCCCGCTGGTGATTGTGGCGCTCGGACGATGTGCGGCGCAGACTCTTCTGCGGACCGAGACACCCATCAGCCGGCTGCGCGGCCGTTTCTTCGAGTATCGGGACGCCTGGCTGCTACCCACCTTTCACCCCTCGTACCTGCTGCGCAATCCCGCCGCCAAGAAGGACGTGTGGGAGGACATGAAGAAGGTGATGGAACGCCTGCGATCTCTGGGGAGTCGGTATTACTGAGGGGAGACGGGATACGGGAGACGGGACACAGGAGAAGGGCGCACGGACGACCGGCGCTTTGGGCGCGTTGCAGGGAGCCGTGCGCGTCCAGCTTGTGGCCGAGAATACGGGTAATTTTGGCAGCACGTGACGTGTGGCTCCCTCCCGACTCCCGTCTCCCGTCTCCCGCCTCGTCAATAAAATCTCCGGCGCGCTTCCCGCCGGCCCTTCAGCTCGATCCGCAACACTTCGTAATCCTGACGGATGTCCGGGGTGTCGTAGTTGATCTGGTTGATCTGGTGGACGACGTTCTCGAACTCCAGGCAGTCCACGGGTTCCAGGATGAACCGGCTATCCCCCAGGTCAATGGACACCTCGGCCAGAGTCTCGAATCCCCGGAAATCTCCCAGGAGGTCCAGTCCGATGAAGCTGTCTCCGTGCACCTTCAGATAGCGGAGCAGGTACGGGTCTTCCACCACACCCGTGTCGATGGAGAATTTCTCGACCTCGGCTTCCCTTCCCGCTCCGTTGATCAGGTGAATGTCTTTCGGGCGCAAGTCCCATTGGCCTTCCAGGAACGTGATGATGTTCAGGATGGGTGAGGGGGCTCCGGAAGCGGACTTCACCACCTCCAGCGTCCAGATGAACTGGTGATCGATAAAGACGTGGCAGGCCGAAACCCGGGGCGGACCGGGCGCCGCCGGCACCTGGACCGGCTGGGGCACAGTCTGGGCCGCTGCCAGCCATACCAGCCAGGTCAGAAGCATGTTTTAGATCATAGCAGCTTCCACTTCGGCCACCAGGGCGCGGGCCGCCGCCACCGGGTCGGCCGCCTTCAGGATGGGACGCCCCACAACCAGGTAGGAAGCCCCCGCCCGTACCGCCTCGCCAGCCGTGGCCGAGCGGGCCTGATCATCCACCGGGACGCCCGCCGGACGGATCCCCGGAGTCACCCAGAAGAGGTTCTCCAGCCCACTGCGCCGCAGGCCGGCCACCTCCCGCGGGGAGCATACCAGACCGTCCAGGCCGGCTTCCTGGGCTTGGCGTGCCAGCCGCAGCACGACCTCCTGGACTCCCGCATGGAATCCCAGCTCCGCCAGGTCGTCCTGACTCAGGCTGGTGAGGACGGTGACGCCCAGCAGCCGCAGGCGGGTTCCCGACTCCGCCTGCGCAGCGTCAGCCGCCTGGCGGGCCGCCGCCATCATCGCCCGTCCGCCCGAAACGTGGAGGGTAAGCATCTCCACTCCAAGCCGACAGGCGGCCGCTGTCGCTCCGGCAACCGTATTGGGAATATCGTGCAGCTTGAGATCCAGGAACACCCGCGCGCCCCTCTCGACCACCTGCCGGACCAGCACAGGGCCGGTCGCGGTATAGAGCTGGAGTCCGATCTTGAACAGGCCGACCTCCGGCAAAAGCTGTTCCACCAGCCGCAGGGCCTCTTGGGGATCCGCCACGTCCAGTGCCACGATCAGGCGTTCCCGGGCGGACAGAGTTCGAATCGCTTCAGGTTGGGTCATGTCGGTGGGTCGCCTTTCCGGAGGGGTCATGCCGGCAGGCCGTCGCGGGCGACCCGCTCCACGGCCTCGCAGAACCGGTCCAGTTCTGCCAAGGTTGTATAGACGCTTGGGGTGACGCGGATCCCTTCGAATTCCGCGTGCTTGATGGGGGTCACCAGGATCCGGTGCTCCGCCCATAACCAAGCTCCCAGCTTCTCGCTGTCCACGTCGCGCAAACGGAGGTTGCCGAGACCACAGGAATACCTGGGGTCCAGACTGGTGTTAAGGACTACGGCCGGGTGCGCCGCCAGCCGGCGGGCCCAGTAATCCTTCAGATAACGCAGCCGGGCTTCCTTGCGCTCCGGTCCGATGCCCTGGTGGAACAGGATGGCTTCGCTGATGGCCAGAAAGTTAGCCGCCGGATGGGTGCCGATCTCCTCGAACTTGCGGATGTCCTGATCCTGGTGCTCGGCAGCGGCCATCAGGGGCCAGATGTCCGGGATCCGCTCCCGCCGTACGTACAGCAGTCCGGTGCCGTGCGGTGCAAACAGCCATTTGTGCAGGCTGGCGGCGAAAAAGTCGCAGTCGAGATCCGCCTGGCGGAAGGTCAGATGGGCGAAGCTGTGGGCCCCGTCTACGATGACCGGCACACCGTGGCGCCTGGCCATCTGGACGACCTTTCGCACGGGCAGGATCTGGCCGGTGAGGTTGATCATATGGCACATCAGGATGACCCGTGTCCGGCCGGTAATCTGTTCCTCGAACAGGCGGACTACCAGATCGTCGTTCTCCACGGGAACCGGAAGCGAGAACTGCCTGAGCACGACCCCGTGGCGCCGGGCCAACTGTTTCCAGGTATTGATCATCCGGGGATAGTCTTGGGTGGTGGTCAGGACCTCGTCGCCAGGCTTCAGATCGAAGCCAAGCTGACAGGTCTCCAGCCCCTCCGAGGCGTTGCGGGTCACCGCCACTTCCTCGGCATCACATCCCAGCAACGAAGCCAACTGTTTGCGTACCTGCTCGCGCTGGGGTTCCAGGATTCGCCACATGCTCCAGGCCGGGGCCAGGTTGGAGAAATCGAGATAGCGCTTGAGGGATTCCTGCGCCGCCTCCACCGCCGGGCTCACTCCGCCGTTGTTGAGGTTGACCAGAGTCCGGTCCACTTTGAAGGCGCGCTGGACTTCGGCCCAGTAATCTTCGTCGCGGGCGATCTCCTCGGGACTCCGCCCGCTGGCCGACCGGTTCAGAGCCTCCAGGGAAGCCACCCAGGCTCTCGGCTGAAAGGAGACAATGGGGACGGGAGTGATCCCCTGCAGAAACCGCCTGCGACTCCACATGGATGTGCCGCTCCTCCCCCGGGGGACCGGACCGGTCCCCCGGGGCTCTCCTCCTTGGGACCTCGCTGCCTTACAGTCCGAATGCCGCGCGCAACGCGGCGACGCTCTTGGGCACTCCGGTCTCAGCGGGCTCCCTGCCCTCGAATTCGATGGCGATGTATCCGCCGTAGTTTGCTTCCGCCAGCAGGCGGGCGATGCGGGGATAATCCAGTTCCAGGGTGTACCAGACCCCGCCGCCATAATAGGTCTTGGCCTGGACAAACGAGGCCCGGGGAGCGAGCTTGGCCAGGTCATCATAAGGATCTTCGAGGAAATTCCCCGTGTCCATCAGCAGCCCCAACCACGGCGAGTCGATGGCGTTGACAATACGCAACAGCCCGTCCGCGGTGCGGGTCAGCCCCCAGTGATTCTCCAGTGCCAGCAGGACGCCGTGCTGTTCCGCCGCGGGGAGGCACTTCTCGATGGATTCGATGCACCAGGCAAAGGCATCCTCGTCGGTGTACCCCTCAATAGGAGGTTCGATGCCCCGCTTGGCCATCAACTCGTCAAAGGACCTGGTGGTCCCCCACCGGCCCGAGTTCAGACGGATGGACGGGATTCCCATCTCATAGGCCAGCCGGATGCAATGGATCGTGTGATCGATGTCCTTCAGGCGCTCGGCGGGATCAGGCGAGACGAAGTCCTGATGGATGGAAAGACAGATCAGGTCGACCCCGTTCAGAAACGCGTGGCGTTTGAGCTTGCGCAGGTAAGCTGCATCCTCGCTTTCCATCTGCCGGTGCAGCACGTCGACCCCCGCCAGGCCCAGCTCGGCGGCGTGCTCGATCACTTTCTCGATGGGGTACTTGACAGGCTCGAAGTGCCAGTAGGAGTAGGAAGAGACGGCGAGCTTCGGCTTGCGCGCCGGGATGGCGGCTGCCGCCGGCGGCAGTGGGATCAGCGCTGCGCCTGATGCTGCAGCTCCCGCGAGGAAGCCGCGTCGGCTGAGGCTCATGGTGTTTCCTCCTGGTTTGGAACCGCGAGCATCATAACCCGGCGGGGGAGAAGCTGCCAGCGTTTCGGATCCGGAGGCTGGGGAATTCGGCACCGAGACGGGGGGCATCCCGCGGGACCGTGGAGATCCGCGCCTGGTGCCATCCGTCGCCTCCGGGGCTTTCTCGCTCCGGGCTTCCGAGAAGCGACGGCAGGCTAACGGAGATGCCGGTAGATCAGCTCCAGCAGCTCGTCATACATGGCTTTCCGCTCGGCTTCCGTCCCTTTCCGCAGAGCCTGGGCGGCGCAGTGCTGAAGATGGTTGCGCATCAGGGCTCGCGCCACTCCCCGCAATGCCTGTTGCACGGAAGCGATCTGGATGATGATGTCCGGGCAGTAACGGTCTGCTTCCACCATCCGCTGCAGACCCCGGATCTGGCCCTCGATACGCCGCAACCGCTTCAGGTTGCTGGTCTTGATGGCCGGGTCCACCCCCGCCGCCCGGCGGCCCGCCGCCCCGGCCGCCGCTTCGCAGGCGCAGAGCTGACCCGGAAAGCTGTGCCCACTGTTCGAGGTCTCGTGTTTCATCCGGCTTCTCCTCACGCCTCGCGGAGGCGCCGAAGGCGCAGACTGTTGGTGACCACACTGACGGAGCTGAGCGCCATCGCGGCGCTGGCCAGCACTGGGCTCAGCAGCAATCCCCAGGCGGGGTACAGCACTCCCGCCGCCACCGGGATCCCGATCACGTTGTAGATGAACGCCCAGAACAGGTTCTGGCGCATGATCCTCAGGGCCGCCCGGGACAGCCGGATCGCCTGAGGCACGTCCCTGAGATCCCGGCGCATCAGCGTCAGATCGCCCGCTTCCACGGCCAGATCGGTGCCGCCCGCCATGGCGATCCCCACGTCGGCCTGGGCCAGCGCCGCAGCGTCGTTGATGCCATCTCCCACCATGGCCACCACCTCGCCTGCGGCCTGCAGCCGGCGCACCACCTCGACCTTGCCCTCGGGAAGTACCTCGGCGAAGACCTCCTCGATGCCCAGTTCCCTCGCCACCGCCTGGGCGGTCTGCTGGTTATCACCGGTAAGCAGAACCACACGGATGCCGGCGGAGTGCAGGTCGCGCAGTACCTCCCGGGCGTGAGGACGCAGCGAATCGGCCACCGCGATGAGCCCGCCGATCCTTCCGTCCACGGCAACCAGCAGCGGCGTCCTGCCCTGCTCAGAAAACGCCTGCAGCCGATCGGCCGGAGATTCCAGCTCCACAGCCGCGTCCTTCATCAGGGCCGTGTTGCCGATCACAACCCGGCGATTTTCCACCCGACCCTCGGCTCCCAGCCCCGGCCGATAGGTGAATTCCGCCGGTTCGGGGAGCTCCAGACCCAGGCGGCGGGCGTGTTCCACAACCGCTTCCGCCAGCGGGTGTCCGCTGCCTGTTTCCAGACCGGCGGCCAGCCGCAGCAGTTCGGTCTCGGACCAGCCGGGGGCAACCACCACATCGCTCACCGAAGGCCTGCCTTCGGTGAGCGTACCGGTCTTGTCCAGAACGACGGTCCGCACCCGTTCCAGACGCTGCAACGCCTCACCGCTCTTGATGAGGACGCCGAATTCGGCTCCCCGGCCCGTGGCCACCATCACGGCGGTAGGAACCGCCAGACCCATCGCGCAGGGACAGGCGATGATCAGCACGCTGACAGCGGCGACCAAGCCGCGGACCAGTGCGGCCTCCGGTGCCGCCCATAGCCAGACCACAAAGGTGACGGCCGCTGCACCCACTACTACCGGCACGAACACCGCACTGATGCGGTCCGCCAGCCTCTGGATGGGAGGCCTTGAAGCTTGCGCCTGGCGCAGCAGCCTCACCATCCGGGCCAGGACTCCGCCGCTGCCGGCGGCCGTCGCACGCACCCTCAGCACTCCCCCATGGACTAGGGTGCCTCCATACACCCGATCCCCTAGCGTCTTGTCCACCGGCAGGCTTTCGCCTGTCAGTATGGATTCGTCCACCGCGGCGGCTCCGGATTCGACCAAGCCGTCCACCGGAAGCCGTTCCCCGGGCCGCACCAGAACCAAATCGCCTGGCATCACCCGGGCCGCCGGAATCTCGGTTTCTCCTTCCGGCGTGATGACACGGGCGGTTTCCGGCCGCAACTGGACCAGTTGGCGCAACGCCCCGGCAGTCCGCCGGCGGGCTCGAAGTTCCAGGGTGTTCCCCAGCAACACCAGGCCGATGATCAGGACGACCGCCTCGTAGTAAACGTCGGGAGCCACTCCGTGGCGGCGGAAGAGGTCGGGAAACAGGGTGGCTGCCGCGGAGAACAGAAAAGCGGCGCCGGTTCCCAGCGCCACCAGCGTGTTCATGTCGGCGGAACGGTGCCGGGCGGCCGCCCAGGCCTTTCCATAGAATCTCCGTCCCGACCACGCCATGACGCCCAGGGTCAGCAGCATCAGGACCAGACTGAGGACTCCAAGGTCGATCCGGTGGAGCCAGGGAAGCAGCGTCCTCAGCCAGGGGTCCAGGGCCGTCATGAACCACGCCAGCAGCGGGTCGGCCGAGGCGTGTCCGCCGTGCCCGGACGCCGACATCAGCGGCATGGACCCGGCCATGACCAGGACCCCGGCCCCCAGGGCGCCTGCCGCCTGCAATCTGACCCGGCGGTATTCCTCATCCAACCGGCGATCCTGTGCTTCCTGCTCCTCCACCGCTCCGGCTTCGGCTTTGGGCAGCTCCGCTTCGTAACCGGCTTCTCGAACCGCCGCCACCAGCGCCTCCGGCGTGATGCTCCCGGGCCGATAGACGACGGTGGCGTTGTGCAGCATCAGGTTCACCGTTGCCGAGTCGACACCAGGCTGCTGTTCGAGCTTCCTCTGTACAAATGACTGGCAGGCGGCACAGGTCATGCCGGAGACTGGAAAAGTGACTATTTCGGCAGATTCGCCGGCACCGCTGGCAGATCTTCCCGCTTGTGCAACCTTACCGGTTCCCGCCATCGGTTCAGCTCCTGTCTGGCACAGGGTCGTCCTGGATGGTGCCGCTGAAACCGGCCTCCGCCACAGCTTCCAGAATCCGGTTTCGCCGGCTCCGGTCCGCCAGCAGTCGGGCGCTTCCCACCTCCACCGCAACCACCTCGACTCCCTCCACGCGCCCCAGGGCGGCGGACAGCCGGCGGACACAGGACTGGCAGTGCATTCCTTCGATCCTCAACAGCACGGGTTGACTCCCGTCCATTTCCAATACCCTCCACCCCTATATGCTAGGATACCCCTTGGGGGTATGTCAACAGGAGGGCCCGGAAATGGGGTGCTTCCGGTATCGGACGGGGCCCGCAGGACACTCAAAGCCCGCGCACAAGCGGAGAGGGAATCAGGCCCGGCGGGCCCACCCCTGGAAGAGACGCAGCCGACCCCGGCCAGGTCATGAAGCCCATTCAGCCGGATACAATTCCAGCGCCCGTCCCCACCACCGCCTCGCGGGTTCCGGCTTCACAGACTGGCAGTAGAATGCGGAAGCTCGAACCGGCACCCGGCATGCTGTCGACGGAAATTCGGCCTCCGCTCTGCTCCACGATTCCCAGCACACTCGACAGACCGAGCCCGGAGGCCTTGCCCGGACCCTTGGTGGTGTAAAACGGCTCGAAGATTTTTTCGTGCAGTTCCTTAGGGATTCCGGAACCCGTGTCCGTCACCTCCAGGGCCACGAACCCGCGGCTGCCGCCGAGCTCTCCAGCCTCGTCCGGAGTCACGTCCCGGGTGGCGACACAGACCACTCCGGAGCCTGCAATGGCATCCTGGGCATTGGAGACCAGGTTCAACAGTACGTCCTGGAGCCGGCGGACATCGATGCGCACCTCGTCGGATACAGCCTCCAGCTTCATGACGAGCTGGATCTCCGGCCGCAGCAGGCTGCGCAGAACCTGGCTGATCCTGGCCACCTCCCGGTTGAGTCGGGTACGGGTGGGCCGCAGCATCTGGCGCCGGCCGAAAGCCAGAAGCTGCTGAACCAGATGGGCGGCGCGACGGGCGGCGGACTGGACCTCCCGGGCATGTTCCAGCAGCTCGGGCTGGTCTGCCAGCTTCTCCATCAGCAGTGTGGAGTAGCCCTCCACCACCATGAGGATGTTGTTGAAATCGTGGGCGACCCCGCCCGCCAGCCGGCCCAGGGCCTCAAGCTTCTGGGCCTGCCTCAACCGCTCCTCGAGAACCTTCTGGCGGCTGAGATCCGCCAAGGTTACCAGCCATGTTTGTGGTTCTGGCGCGGGCAGCCGGCGGACCAGGACCAGGACCGGGAGGCCCGCTCCCTCTCCCAGCCGGAGCTGGGCTTCCCAAGGCTCTTCGACAGGCGGATTCGAACCCCCAGGCGGCTCGGCCGGGTCGAGGAACGCATCCAGCTCCCGGCCAACCAGGAACTTTGTGTCACTTCCGAGGGTGGCCGCGAACAGTGGATTGCAGTTCAGAATATGGCGCGGGCGGTCTGTCCCTTCCGCCAGCAGAATCATGACGGGAGATGCTTCGAGCAGGCCGCGGCAACCATCCCGCGCCGCAGACCGCTCGGTTTCCACCCGTTGGAGGTGAATCAGTGCCAGGGCACCAAACACCATCAGACAGCCGAGAAGCGTGACTTCCCGCAAACTTCGGGTTGCTTCATCGATCCATCCCAGCACCGAAAGGGACAGGTGAAGGGCGGGAAGCGCCAGCGCATAGACGATCAGGGACGAACGCCGGAGCTTGCCGGCGGCGGGATCCCAGCTCCAGCCCGAAGCCGTACCGGCCGCCGGCACGCCTTCCGGTAGCCGAACTCGGGAAGCAGTAACTACACACAGATTCAGCAACATCCAACCGGTGTCCAGCCAAAGGAAAGCCGACTCCAGGCCGTCGATGAGTTGAAGGCCTGCGAAAAGCGCCAGTCCGTCAAGCAGCAGGAGCAGCACCGCGGCCGCCAAAAGCAGCCTGTAGATCCGCACCCACGGTCCCGGCAAGGAGGAACGCAGGTTCCTCACCAGCCCGAACAGGATCAGACTGTCCAGAAACAGGTACAACGGATAGGGAGTCACCCAGTCGGTGGACGTCGCCACCCTCATGGGCGCCAGCACGAAATAGGCGAAGAGGGCGAACACGGCGGCAAACCCGCCGACCATCTCCACCACCGCAATCCGGCTGTGGGCGAGCCAACCCGATCCCTGGTGCGGCCGGAATTCAAGTGCCAGCAGGATAGCGAGATAAAGGAATGCATAACTCAGGTCCGCGGTGAACCCGATCGGAGCCGGAACGGGGCGGGCACCAGGGATCAACAACAGCAGGTCGCGGAAGATCCAGAGCACATAGGCGGTGGCCAGCAGCCCCCAGAAAAAGCGGGATTCCGGACCGGCGGCCTGTCTGCTCCGCACCAGCAGCGCCGACAGGGTGAGGACCAGGGCGGAAACCTCCAGCCAGATCCCGCTATGACCCACCACCTCCGGATTGACGTGGTCGATCACCGACACGGACATTGAGAGCAGGACCAAACCTGCCGAAGCCAGGACCCAGGGGTCCGAACGAAGGGCAGCCCAGTCGAATCTCAAGTCAGTCACCGTCGGTGCCAGCGCTGCCGGAGACAGCGCTCCCATCAGCTCAGGACTCTGCGCTGCGGGAAGGGGCCGTCCGCTCAGGGACGTCCGGCATCTTGCCCCACCATATATCGGAGCGTCGCCGGATTCGATTAGGGCTCTCCGAGTATGATGGACATGGAGGGCTGGATCGCCATCCAGTTGGCTTTCCGGGCGCCCCTGAGCTCTTTCATCCCGGCCCCGGAAATGAAGGAGAGGCCCCCGTCATGACCCCGAAGAGAGAAATCGACCGCATCGAACGCCTGGTGGAGGAGGGAGAGGGGGAGCGTGCCCTGCAAGCGTCTGAGTCGCTGGTGCGCAGGTTCCCGGACCTCCCCGCCGCCCTGGTGTGCCGGGCGGAAGTTTGCCACGCCCTCGATCTGCCCCGGCCGGGTGCCGAGGCCGCCGGCGCCGCCCTGGATCGGCTTGACGCCGCCCATCGGGAGGATCGTGAACTTCGGCTGCGGGCGCTTCATGTCTTGGCTTGGGCGCAGTGGCAATGCTGGGAGTTCGAGGCGGCGGAGCAGAACCTGCGGGAACTCCTGTCCCTCGCCGGAGACCACGCAGCCGGCTGGGACCTGCTCGCCCATCTGCTGGAGCAGACGGGCCGGAGCTCCGAGGCTGCCGCCGCTGCCCGTCGGGCGGAGCAGTTGGATCCGGAGCTTTTCCCTGTACCGGTGACATTCGGCACGGAGCAGGTCGAGGAGGCGATCCGGACGGCTTTGGCTCAGCTCCCGGAGGATCTCCGGGCGCTGGCGGATGAAATCCCCATTGTCGTCCAGGATTTCCCCACCCGTGAGATGGCCATGCCCCCCTCGCCGGAGGAACCACCTCTGCCCCCCGACATCCTGGGACTCTTTGTGGGCGAGTCGCGGCTGGAGCGCAGCTATCTCAACCCCTTGTCGGCCCCGGGAACGATCTTTCTCTTCAAGCGCAATCTGGAGCGCTTCTGCGCTGACCGGGAATCGTTGGCGGAAGAGATCACCGTCACCCTGCACCATGAACTCGCCCACTGTTGGGGTTTCGAGGAGCGGCACATGGGCGAGCTGGGTCTCGAGTGAGCTACTCGGCTTCGGCGGCAGTGCCGGATTCATCCACCGGCTGTTCCAGACAGAACAGAGCCTCCCGGGCACGGACCTCGTCACCGCGAGCCACCAGGATCCAGAGCGGCCGACTGAGAGGAAACGCCGACTCGTCCAAGCCTTCTCCCTGGATGACATATTCGATCCCAGCCTCCTCCAACAGCGACCGTGCCACAGCCAGGTTAACCAGGGTGTCAGCCCGATAGATCTCGATCAGATGCAGTTCCGGTGTTCCTTCCTCCACCGGCCCAGCAGCGGTCTCCACCAGGGATACCCTGCAGTCCGCACATTCCGCCACCCCCGGCACGTACTCAGCTCCACATTGAGGGCAGAACATGGAGGGAAGAGTACTCCCATCCGGGTTTCGGGGGAACCGTGGCGCCTTGGCTTCCTGTGGGAAAATGGATGGCGTATGCGGACACCGGCGATCGGGGAGACTTGGCAGGGCGGTGGCCCGGGTCCCCACGGGGTGGACACGGCGCCGTCGTCCCAGCTCGCCCATGCGACGCACTCGGGAAACCCGCACAGCCCCGGCTGTACCTGCAAGTCCTGCACGTCTCCAACACTGATCTTCTGTCCGGAAAACGGGGTGGTGGCCCACGCCACAGGCAGGCTGGCCGCCCAGGTCCGTGACCTCCTGCGGGTCCGATTGATCCAGTCCGCTCTGATCATTGGCGGCGCCATCACCGCCTTCGGGATCTTCGGGTGGGTCTCGACCGGTTGGATGCCCTGGCCGATGCTGGGAGTTCCCCTCCTGTCCGCGGCGGCCGCCCTGACGCTCCATCTGCGCCCGGAAGCCTCCCGGCTCTCTATGCGGGTGATTGAAACCGTCCTCTTTCAGGGTTCAGCGGCGATGCTGACGCTGGCTCCCATCCTGGCCGCCATTTCCCCCGCCGGTTCGCCGGGCTTCCTCGACCCGAACCTCGCGGTCTACCGGATCTCGGTGGCTGTTTTCGGGCTGATGGTGGTGTACGGGATGTTCGTGCCGAACTCGTTCGGCCGGGCCGCGGTGTTTCTGGGGATGCTGCTGGTGGCCCCGGTGCTGGTGCCGGTGGTCTGCTCGCTCTGTTTGCCGCTGCCCTCTCCCGGCGTCCAGGCGGAACACCTGTTCTACAACCTGATACTGCTCTGTATCGGCGCAACCGTCTCCGCTTTCGGGGCGCACACCTTGTCCTCGATGCGGTCAGCGGCAGCCCACATACAGGACACCGGAATGTATCGCCTGACCGAGAAGATCGGCCAAGGGGGTATGGGTGAGGTCTGGAAGGCGGAACACCGGCTGCTGGCGCGTCCCGCCGCCATCAAGGTGATCCGCCCCGAACTGATGGGCTTGCCCGACAGGAAACGGCTGGACCAGGCGATCGCCCGCTTCCAGCGGGAAGCCCGGATCACCGCCTCCCTGCGCTCCCCGCATACCGTGAGCCTGTTCGACTTCGGCGTCACCTGTCATGGGACCTTCTTCTACGTCATGGAGTACCTGGACGGACTGGACCTTGAACAACTGATACGGCGATTCGGGCCGCAGCCGGCCGACCGTGTGGCCTTCCTGATGCGCCAGGCGGCGGAGTCCCTGGCCGAGGCCCATGAGCGGGGACTGGTGCACCGCGATGTCAAGCCCTCCAATCTGCATGTGGGCCGCGTGGGGGTCCGGTACGACTTCCTGAAGGTCCTCGATTTCGGCCTGGTCAAAGTGCAGAACGGAGGTGGGGGCGATGTGTCCCGCCTCACGGTGGACGGAGTGACCACGGGAACGCCAGCGTTCATGGCTCCGGAACTTGCACTGGGCAGGCCGGCAATCGACCATCGGGTCGACATCTACGCCTTCGGCTGTGTTGCCTATTGGCTGTTGACGGGACTGCTGGTCTTCGAAGGCGCGACCCCGGTGGAAATCGTGGTCAACCATGTCCGGTCTGCGCCAGTACCGCCCTCCCGGCGCTGCGAGATGCCGATTCCGGACCGCCTCGAAGAGCTGGTGATGGCCTGTCTGGCGAAGGAGCCGGAACAGCGGCCCCAGGATCTGACCTTCATCTGCCGGGAAATTGACGAGTCCGGGTTGGCGCAGACCTGGACCCAGGCTCGCGCCCGCGAGTGGTGGCAGGGCCATCTGCCTGGCTGAGGCAGACTTGGCCGCTCATGCCCCGGTGGTACCGGGCGGCGCTTGGGCACCTCAGTGGGCCGGACCCAGGAACACGGCGTTCAGGAACAGGCCGTCCAGACCGTGCATGTAGGCCCGAAAATTGGGGTCCTCGGCAAATCCCACCACCCGTCCCCGCCCGATCCGCTGGTGCATCAGGAAAGCCTTGCTGGCAAGCTGCCGCATCGTACCCTCCCAGGCGAAACCGCTGACCAGCAGGCGATCCTCCGGGAAGTACACGCCGACGTTGGTGCCCTTGTCCAGCTTCAGGGGAGTGAACACCAGGTTGCTGTTGACCAGGACATAGGTGTCGCCGTCATAGCCGAAACCCAGCCAGTGCTCATTGTCGATCCGCACCCGGACCAGGGCCCCGGGAACGGCATCTGTGGACTCCTCCTCCGGCTGAATCAGTTCGGCATAGGCATCCCCGGGTGGCGCCGAGGGCGTTTCGCCTTCGGCACTTTCGCCCGCTTCTTCCGGCTCCTTTCCTTTCTCTTTCGGCGGGGCCGCCTTCGCTCCGGCCTGCTTCCGCTCCACCTGTGTGGCCAGCAGCCCAACCTTGTCACCGGTCAACCACCGGGTTGCCTCGCCGATCGTGATCAGGGTCCCGCCGGAGTTCACCCATTCCTTGATCCGTGCCACTCCGCGCTCCCCGAAGACTCCTGAATACCCGCCCAAAGCCCCGGAAACGTCGGGCAGGATCAAGACGTCGTACCGCTTGAGATCGGCACGCGGCAGATCGTAAGCGTGGATCACGGTCACGGGGTAGCCGTATGCCTGCTCCAGCAGGTACCGGGTGGCTCCAATCGAGCTGGAACGTACGGGCATCCCGTAGGCCATCGCCACCCGGGGCGGTCTCAGGAATCGGACTTCGTCGCTTCCCAGGTTGGCGCCGCTGTCCACCCAACCTGAATCGGTGGGGTAAACCCGGGCCCCGGTCAATCTGGCGGCATCTGCGACTTGCCGGTGGAGATCGGCAGGATTCTCCCTCACCTTGATGATCAGGGAACCGGGCGGAAAGTCAATCCCAGACTGGGAGAATCCTTCATCGCTCGAGTGGACGCGGAGACCGCGGCGCAGCAGTTCGGCCAACAGCCGGGCCGAGGAGTGCGGTCCCCAAGGCACCAGGTAGGCCAACTGTGCCTCGCCCCCGACCACCTCGCCGGCCGGCTGATGTTCCGGCTGAAGAGTGACCGAGGCCACGTTGGAACGGGTCTCGGCCGTATAGCACTCGACGTCGTAGATCAGGGGCAACGACCACGCGGTGACGTCATAGATTTCGTCGCCCAGCCGTTTCGCTTTCCGGGCTTTTTGCCGCTGGATGAACGGCTCCGGCATCGGCACATGAGTTTCCAGCAACGTGGCCGCCAGCCGGCCCGCCGGCTGGGCCGTGGACACGATAAAGGTCCCAGCCGGAAAGCTCCTGGCTTCCACTGACGTCGTCCCCGCAGCCTTCACCCGCTCGTTGCGGAATGCCCTCTCCGCCACCCTGACCTCGATACCCTGCGCCGCCAGATTCATGACCAGCTCGGCGGTTCGTCCGGGATCCGGTCCCGGCGGGAGCAGGAACTCCTTGACGGTGCCCTGGCTGCCTTCAGTGATGGCATCCCGCCGGTAGTCGGCGAACGATTTCAGGAGCTCCTCACGGTTGCCCGCCGCGGTCTCGAGGGTGGCCAGGGAAGCGACAAAATGGTGGCGGACGCTGTCCCGGAAATGGAGGCGGGTGTTGTCGTCCCGATCCAGCACCAGCCCCCGGACTGAGGCCTGCTCATAGGTCATGCCGACGGCACCGTGAAACATGGGCCAGCCTTCCCCATACCCGGGGTAGAAGGAATCGAACACTTCCCGGGTGAAGTAGTCGAAGCGGAGGCGATCGAACCAGGCGGCGTTGTTGCGGCCGAACCGCTGGAGCCACTCCACCTGCCGGGGCGAGACATTGGGGTTGAGGGGGTCGGCGGGGGGAGCGAAGTAGTAGGTGGAATTGCCCCCCATCTCATGCAGGTCCACCACCACCTGCGGATACCATTCCAGATACACCGCCACCCGGCCCCGGCTTTCCGGCTGGGTACGGGCGAACCAGTCCCGATTCAGGTCGAAGAAATAGTGGTTGGTGCGGCCGGCCGGCCACACTTCGTTGTGTTCCGCCGCTGCCGCGTCGGCGTCGGGCCAACGTCCCCGGGTCTGGCGGAAGTAATGGACAAAGCGGTCGCGCCCGTCGGGGTTCTGCTGCGGATCGATCAACACCACACAGTTCCGGAGTACAGAGTCCACCAGCGGGTCGTTCCGGGCCGCCACCAGATGATAAGCCAGCAGCAGGGCGGCGTTAGGACTGGAGATCTCGTTGCCGTGAACTCCGTAGATCAGCCAAACGACAACCGGCAGGGACGCCAAATCAGGCGGCGGATTGGTGCCCGGGTTCGCCAGTGTCTGCAAGCCCCGCCGGATCTCTTCCAGGCCGGCATGGTGGGCCTCGGACGCCACTACCAGATAGTACAGTTTCCTGCCTTCCCAGGTTTTCCCGTAGGTCTGGAGCGTCACTCGCGGCGAAGCGGCCGCCAGCGCCTCCAGGTACCGTTCGATCTCGGCGTAACTGGATACCTCCTCCCCCCAGCCGTGACCGACCACGGCTTCCAGAGTCGGTATCGCCAGGTCGTAGGTGGTGCCCGGGGCATAGTCGCCTGCCTGGCCGGCGAAAACAGGAATCCCCACCAGGCTGACCAGGAGCAAGAGGAGCGAGATGCGTCTGTCCATGGCGCTCAAGGTTAAGCTCTCCGGGACCGCGGGGGAAGGGGCCGGCCGCCTCGCCGCCTTGCTTTGTTGCCTGCGCCGGAACAGAATTGTTCGTGCCCGGCCGAACCAGCCCGAGCCACTGGGATTCCATGGCCCGCCGATTCGAACTCTGGACCCCTCCCCTGCGCCCATCGAGGCCTGACATCGAGGCCATGGAACGGGCGGCCGGCGAGATTGCGGGGAGGCTGGGAAGAGGGCTGAGCGCTGTCCTGTGGGGGGTGACTCCGGAGATCGCCGGCATGCGCTGGCCGCCTTCCACCCGGCTGACGGCGATCGAGTTGGCTGCAGACATGATCCAATGGGTCTGGCCCGGCGATCGGCCCGGCATCCGGAGGGCGATCCGGGAAGACTGGATTCGGACCCCGGATCTGCTCGATGGCCCCGTTGATCTGGTCATCGGGGACGGCTGCTTCAACACCCTGGCCTTCCCTCAGCAGTGGCGGGCGTACGCGGAAGCGGCCCGCCGCGCCCTGACGCCACAGGGCTGCCTGGTCATGCGCTTCTACGTCCAGCTCCCTCGCCGGCAGATCCTGGACGAGGTGCTGGCGGACCTCAGAGGGGGGAGGACCCACGGCTTTCACGTTTTCAAGTTTCAGCTCGCCATGGCGATGCAGGCGGACGCGAAGGAAGGTGTACGCCTGCACGATGTCTGGGAGCTGTGGCGCAGTGTTTTGCCTGAAGTGGAGCCGCAGCTCGCAGCCCTCGGATGGTCGCGGGAGATGATCGAGACCATCGAAGTCTACCGCGGACAGCAGACCCGCTACTGGTTCCCCACTTTCGAGGAAGTCGTCGGCACGCTGGCGCCACTGTTTCGGCTCCAGTGGGCGTCCTGGCCCGATTATGAGATGGGCGACCGTTGCCCGGTGGGAGTTTTTCAAGCTTTTGACCGGCCGGCAGCCCTTCCGGACCCACACACATCGGCGGGCACTTCCCGGTCCACGGGCGAACATACGCCATGAACCTTGACCGGCTTGTCTCATGGGGAACCCTGCTGGATCCCCGGCCGCCGGCGCGCCGGCGACTGGAGGCCTTTCAGGACGCCCGGCTGTGCCGGCTGGTTCGTCATGCCTACTTCACGGTCCCGTGGTACCGGGCGAAGCTGGACCGGCTGGGCGTCCTGCCGGAGACAATCCGGGGTCGGACCGACCTGGAGGTGCTTCCCTGCGTCACCAAAGAGGAGCTTCGGGCGGCGGGCGAGACGGCGTTGAGCCGGGACTTTGCCGGCGGCCGGCTCGTCCGGCGCCAGACATCCGGTTCCAGCGGGCTGCCGATGACAGTGACCTTCAGCCCCGGCGAGGAACGAATGCTGATGGTTCTGCGACTTCTGATCCTGTTCCGTCTGGGTCTCCGTCCCCATCATCGGATAGCGACCATCTGGCCTCCCCAGCGGACCGGGCGGCTGTCCTGGGTGCTGCGTTGGGCGCAAGGTGTCCGCCTGTTCCGTTTTCACGAGATCGATGTGAAGGCTGACCACCGGGAGATCGCCCGCCGGCTGTTGGAGATCCGACCCCACATCCTGATCGGCTATCCCAACATCCTGTGTCTGGCGGCCGCTGAGCTGACGGCGGCGGGAAGAACGTGGTCACCGCACATGGTGTTGGCCGGAGGCGAGACTCTCACGGCGGGCGCACGCCGCTTTCTGGAAAAAGTGTTCGGCTGTGAAGTGACCGAGCTTTATGGCTGTCACGAGCTCAACCTGATCGCGTGGCAGTGCCGCCATTCCGGACTGCTTCACGTGTGCGAGGAAGGAGTGCTGGTGGAGGTATTGCGGGAGGACAATACACCCGCCGCCGAGGGCGAGGCCGGAGAACTGGTGGGCACAGCCCTCCACTCCTTCGCCCAGCCGCTGCTGCGTTACCGTCTGGGAGACGTCGTGACCCGTGGTCCGCAGCCCTGTCCGTGTGGCTTGCCCTATGCCACGCTGGCCGGAATCCGCGGCCGCCGGGTTGACCGGCTGATGCTTCCGGACGGAGGCTCGATCTCGGGACTACACCTGCTGGATGAGGTGGGCCGGACGCAGTCGTGGGTCCGGCAGTACAGGCTGGTCCAGGAAGACCAGCGCCACGTGGTCCTGCAACTCGTCCCCCTGCGGCGTCCGTGCTGTGAGGAGCTGGCAAGTCTCCAGGCTTTGGTAAGCGCCCAACTGGCCCCTACGTTCGAGTGGCGGATCGAACAGGTCGACTCGCTGCCTGCCGGCTGCGACGGGAAGTTCCGGCTGGTCGAATCAAGAGTCCAACGCAACTTCGACTGATCCAGCCCCCGATGCGACGGAAGATCCCAGCCTTGGCCTCCCGCCGGCGGCGGAGCAGGTGTCTGTTACCACCGGGTCTGGTGGCGCCAGTAGTAAAGCAAAGCGGCTGTGGGGATAGCGCCTGCCAGGGTGATGACCAGAAAGTCCCGAACTTGGGGAACGGCCAGAAAGACCAGCCACGTCGCGGCGGTGAACAACAGACCTTCGACACCTCCGGAGGCGGGAATGCGGTCAATCCGGATGCCAGGGTGGGTTTCCATGTAGGTGCGTTTCATGTCTACTTAAACGTATTCCGGCGCGATTTGGTTCCCTGGCCGGCCGGCGCCGGCAGTCCGCCAAAGTGCGCGGCGGTGACCGGGCAGCGGGCTTCCCTGAGGCTCCGGTTGCCGGGCGATGCGCATCCTGCCCCAGCCGGAATCTCCGTGGATGCAGAGGTCCGGGGCGCCCTGAAATGGCCGGTCACGGGCGGGTGTAATGGTCAATCATCCGCTCCAGCGCCCGCCTGCAGACAGGACAGAACTCGGTCGGATTGCGGCTGAACATGATACAGTCCAGGGCAGGTCGGTAGAGCCCGTGGGCCTCGTAGCCGGCCCCCTCAAATGCCCCGACCTTTCCGGCGTGGGGCTCCCGGCTCCAGAGTTCGGCCGTTGCCTGTTTGTGCTCCTGAAACAGATGTTCCACCTCGGCATCCTGTCCCCTGCTCACAAGTTCCGCCCGCCTGGCTTCATAGGCGGCAGTGGCGCGGTCATACGCCGCCTGGTCCCAGGGTGTGGGGAGAGGCGTGCCGGGAGTGACCAGGTCTTTCCATTTCAGGGAAGCGGGATCGAGCAGTGCCGTCAGATTGGGTTCCCAGGGTTCGACCCCCGGCGGCGTCATGTGTTCGTAGCTGACCTGCGAGGTGTAGTACTCATCCGCCAGGCCGGCGAAAGTATGCCCGAACTCATGGACGAAAACGTAATCGGCCACCTGGGTGTCCGCCGAGCAAGTACCCCAAAGGTTGAAGATTCCTCCGCCCCCGTATTTGCGGGCGTTATACAGGATCATGATCACATCGTACGGAGCCAGTGCGGCGGCTTCCCGCAACTCCCGGTTCCGGTAAGTCAGCACGTAGCGATCCATGTCCAGGGCGTTGAAGCTGAGGCCCAGTGGAGTGTTCCGCCAGAGTCCCTGACGGGGATCGCTGATGCCCGACTCCTGGGCGTCCAGGTGCAGGAGACGGACATTGAAGTCCCGCCGCCGGGACAGGAAAGGTTCTGTCTCCAGAAGGGCTCCCGACAGCCGTTCGGCGTCGCGGCGGAATTTGCTCCTCTCAGCCGCCGTATAGCCGTCGCCCAGGATCAACAGATCCACCTTGACGGCGGGGTCGCCGTGTTCCAGCAAGGAGACGACTTCACCTTGACGGGTCAGGGGCGAGCGGTCCACCCACCGCCCCCGGGGTTCTAGATCTGTCTCAAAGATGGGCTCGAAACCGCCGGCGGGCGTACGCTTGAGGAGAGACAGGCGGCAGGAGCGTCGGGGTTCCGGGAAGCGTTGCGATTCGTGGAAGGTCCGCCAGCTTCCGCCGCGGGCTTCGCCGGTGGTCTCCCACTCGCCGAAGATGCTGCTGAAACCGCGGGAGTAAAGCAGAAGCCCGGATTCCCCGTCGCGGACCTCGAACCGGTACTTGCCCAGGTCGAGATCTTCCACCAGCCGGGTCCTGCTGCCAGGCCATGGTCCTTCCAGGCGGTAGCCGTCCACGCTGATCTTCTCGGAGGCGGCGTCCCCGGAATGGTAGTAATCGAAACGGATGGTCGCCCCTGTGGACCAATCCTGGAACACGGGTGAGCCGCTGACAGCAGGGCCCGCGGCCGCCGCCCACCAGACCCACGCCGAAAGGAAAAGTCGGAGCGGGACAAGCATCATGGTCTGGTCATTGTGCCTGCCTTTTGTGTTTCATGCCACGCCGGCGCTGCTTTGCTTGGCAACCGGCTCCCGTGTAAGCTGAGTCGTCATGAGGATCGACGTGCTGATGCCCGAAATGGGTGAAAGCATCACCGAAGGGACGGTCGCCAAATGGCTCCACAAGCAGGGGGATCGAGTCGACCGGGACGAAGGACTCTTGGAAATCACCACCGACAAGGTAGACAGCGAGATCCCCGCTCCGGCGTCCGGAGTGATCGTCGAGATCCTCGCCGAGGAAGGCAGGACGGTTCCCGTCGGGAGTGTCCTGGCGCGGATCGAAACCGAGGAGGCCCCCGTACGGGCCAAGGGGCGGCGGGAACAGGTCTCGCCCTCCGCGCCTGCGCCGCCGCTCGTCCATGAGCGCCCCATGTCCCCGGTGGCGCGCAGCCTCGCCCGCCAGGAAGGACTGAGTACGGAGGAGCTGGCTCGGATTGAAGGTTCCGGTCGGGGCGGCAGAGTCACCAAGGACGATGTGGTGCGGTTTCTGGACCAGCGGTCCGGCCGCCCGGCCGAGGGCGCCGAACCTGCAGCAGAGACTGCGGAACCGGTCGTCTCCCCGGCGGCCTCGACCGAAGTGCAAGCCGAGGGCCGGGTCGAGATCATCGAGATGACCCCCATGCGCAAGGCGATCGCCGAGCACATGGTGCGCAGCAAGCGGATTTCACCCCATACCTACACCGTGGCTGAAGTGGACATGACCCGCATCGTCAGGTTCCGTGAGGCGGTCAAGGCCCGTTTCGCCGCAGAGAACGGATTCAGCCTCACCTATACCCCGTTCATCCTGCACGCCACCGTACTTGCCCTGAAGGCTCACCCCTTGGTCAACAGCTCGGTCGACGGGGACCGCATCATCCGTAAGGACTATATCCACCTGGGAGTTGCCGTCGCTCTGGAATCGGGACTCATCGTCCCGGTTATCCGGAATGCCGACGAGAAGAACCTGCTTGGGCTGGCGCGGGCGGCACACGAGCTGGCAACCAGGGCTCAACAAAAGAAACTGGCGCCCTCCGACGTGCAAGGTGGAACGTTTACCGTTACCAACCCCGGCGTGTTCGGCAACATTTTCGGCCTGCCCATCATCAATCAGCCGCAGGTGGGGATTTTGGGCGTCGGGGCGATCAAGAAACGCCCGGTGGTAATCGACGACGCCATCGCCATCCGTTCAATCATGTACCTGTCACTGAGTTACGACCACCGCGTCATTGACGGGGCCTTGGCGGCGCGGTTCGTCCAGGAGATCAGGAAGGTGCTGGAGGAGTACGACGTCGACCGGGCTCTGTAGAACGCGCTGCGGTTCAGCGGGCTCCACCAGCCGGGGCGATACCGAAGGGAGATGGCCACCCGGACACCCCTCGCCACGTCAAGGGTGACGCGGACCGGATTGGCCGAAAAGGATGCGCAAGGCAAAGATCCTGTTGGTGGACGATGACCGGAACCTGCTCCGCGTGCTGGATTACCACCTGTCCGAAGCCGGGTTTGAGGTGATCCCGCTGTCGTCTCCGCGGGAGGCCCTGCGGCGGCTGGATGAGAGCCCGGACCTCCTGGTGACCGATCTCCGGATGCCGGAGATGGACGGACTGGAGCTGTTGCGCCGGGTCCGTGCCCAGCGTCCGGAAGTGCCGGTGATTGTCCTGACGGCCTACGGTTCCATCGACCGGGCAGTGGAGGCCATCCGCAACGGGGCGGCCGATTTCCTCTCCAAGCCGTTCGAAAAAGAGGAGATTCTGCACGCGATCCACAAGGCCCTGCAGTTGGCCGACCTCCTGGAAGAGAACCGCCGACTCGCCCGGGAGGTTCAGTCCAAGTTCGAGTTCAAGGGGATCGCCGGGAAGTCCAAGAGCTTCCTTGAGGTCCTCTCCATGGCCGAACAGCTTGCTGCCGTGGAGACGACGGTGCTGATCACCGGAGAAAGCGGTACCGGCAAGGAGCTGCTCGCCCGGGCCATCCACTTCAACAGCCCCCGGAAGGCGGGGCCTTTCGTGGTGGTCAATTGCGCCGCCATCCCCCGCGAGCTGATGGAATCGGAACTGTTCGGGTACCGCAAGGGCGCGTTTACCGGCGCGCTCTCCGATCGGAAAGGCAAGTTCGAAACGGCGCAGGGGGGAAGCATCCTCCTGGACGAAATCGGGGAGCTGCCCTTCAACATGCAGGCAAAACTGCTGCGGGTGTTGCAGGAACGGGAAATCGACGTCCTCGGCGACCCGAAGCCTCGGGCGGTGGACGTCCGGGTGCTGGCAGCCACCAACCGCAACCTTTCGGAGCTGATGGCCCAGGGTGCCTTTCGCGAGGATCTCTACTATCGGCTCTCGGTGGCGCCGTTGCACGTTCCCCCCCTGCGGGAGCGGCGGGAGGACCTCCCGTTGCTCGTGCACCACATTCTCAGCGGACTGGCTTCCCGCACCGGCAAGGAGGTGGAAATCACCCCGGCGGCGGTGGAGGCGCTGCAGGCCTATGACTGGCCGGGCAACGTCCGAGAGCTGGAAAACCATCTGGAGCGGCTGGTGGTTTTCAATCGCAGCGGCCGAATCCAGCCGGAGGACCTGCCTCCCCAGATCCGCCGCCCGGCACGCGTGATGGGCAAGGTTCGGATCGAGCTGCCTGAAGAGGGGTTTTCGCTGGAGGAGCTGGAGCGGGACATCCTGGCCGCGGCTTTGGAACGCCATGGCGGAAACCAGTCCAGGACCGCCAGATACCTGGGCATCAGCCGCAATACCCTGCTCTATCGGATGCGGAAGTTCCAGCTCAAATGATCATGGCGGCCGTCAACTGGATCTTGCCTCCGAAGATGGCTCACGGTGGGTTCAAGCTCGGCCTGATTGCCTTTCTGGTGATCCTGGTCTCGGTACTGCACTTTGGCACCAGCACCGATTACCGTTACCTGCACGAGATCTACCAGAGGATCTATTACATCCCCATCCTGCTGGCGGCGTTCTGGTTCGGTCCGGCCGTCGGTCTGCTGACGGCGCTGACTGTCAGCGTCATCTATGTGTTCCACATCCGTTGGGACTGGCATCACGTTCCCACCTACACCTTCAACCAGTACGCGGAGATCTGCCTCTACCACGTGGTCGCCCTGATCATCGGCGTACTTTCCGCCAAGCAGCGCCGCCAGCAGGAGCAGTTGGCCCGCGCCTCCCGGGAGCTGGAGTCAGCCTACCGGAAGCTGCGGGAGACGTTCGAACAGCTCCGGCGAGCCGACCGGTTGGCTGCACTCGGAAAGCTTTCCGCAGGGATCGCCCACGAGATCCGCAATCCGCTGGCCTCTGTGAAAGGCTCGGTGGAGATCCTCGAGACCGTCGTACCCGCCGGCCACCCCAAGCGGGAGTTCGTGGAGATTATCCGCGAAGAAACTGACCGGCTGAACCGGATCATCACCGAGTTCCTGAAGTTCGCCCGCCCGCCGGAACCCCGTACCGAACTGGTGCTGCTGAACGACCTGGTGCGGTCCACCCTGCTCCTGCTGCAGAAGGAAGTGGATCGCTGCGGCATCCGCCTGGAGGTGGAGCTGGACCCGGCACTGCCCGCGCTGCACCTGGATCCGGACCAGATCCGTCAAGTCCTCCTCAACATCCTGATCAACGCGGTCCAGGCGATGCCGGAGGGCGGACGGCTGGAGGTCCGATCCCGTTGGGAAGCCGCAAAGGGGGAAGCCGCAGTCGAGGTGGCGGACACCGGGCCGGGCGTCCCCGACGCGGAGCTGGACCAGATCTTCGACCCGTTCTATTCCACCAAACCCGACGGTTCGGGACTGGGACTCTCAATCTGCTACCAATTGGTCGAGCGGCATGGCGGCCGGATTCTGGCGGAGAATCGGCCGCAGGGAGGTCTGCGGTTGGTGGTGAGGCTGCCCCTGAACCCCGCAGGCGTCACGGTTCCGGCTCCATCGCCGGTGGTTTGACGAATTCCGTCTTTGCTGCAGCCAGCTCCGGCGCGGCCGGAGCGCTTTTTAGGGAATCGGCACGAGACGTGCTTGCGCCACCTGTATCATGTCCAAGAAGTACTTGGTCCTGACCCGAGTCGACGGTCGAGTCCGTGTGCTGGCACTGACCTCCAACGTCCGACGGCGGCGCCAGTTGGAAGCCCAGTGTCAAGATCTGCTGGCAGGAATGTTCGCGGGACACGAGGTGGACGGTTTCTTCGTGCAGCCCTGGCCGGAAACCGGTCTTTCGCCGTCCGCCGCCGGCCGGTGACCGGTAGTGGCTGCCGGCCGCCGGGAGTCTTCACGACTTGGTCAGCGGCGTCCCGCGGCCAGGCCCTGCGACACCAGCAGTTCGGCGTTGAAGAGCGATCCGCCGGCGGCACCCCGGATGGTGTTGTGAGAGAGCACCACCAAGCGTACATCGAAGATGTTGTCTTCCCGCACGCGTCCCACCACTGTGCTCATACCCTTGCCGCACATGCGATCCAGCCTCGGCTGCGGGCGGTCCGGCTCCTTGCGGACCACCACCACGGGATGGGGACATGAGGGCAGGTCCCGGCAGACAGCCGGCGGGGTGTATTCCGCCAACACCGCCTCGACTTCGGCGGCGGGAGCCGTCCGACCCAACTTGACCGTCAGGCAGACCATGTGTCCGTCCAGCACCGTCACCCGATTGGTGTGGGCGGAGATCCGGAAATCAGCCAGTTCGAAAGTGTCGCCCGTAAACCGGCCCAACATTTTCCGCGGTTCCCACTCCACCTTATTTTCTTCACCGGAAATGAAAGGGATCACATTGTCGACGATGTCCAGGGAGGGGACACCCGGATAACCCGCGCCCGAGGTGGCCTGCAGCGAGACCGCCATGACCTGGGAGAGTCCGAACGTGTCCTGCAAAGCCTTCAGGGCGACTGTCATGCCGGTGGAGGTGCAGTTGGGGTTGGTGATGATGAACCCTTTCCAGCCTCGCCTGCGCCGCTGGACTTCCACCGCTGCCAGGTGTTCCGGGTTGACCTCCGGGAGCAGAATCGGCACGTCCGGCTCCCGCCGGTAGGCCCCCGCATTGGTGCAGACCGGGAAGCCGGCTTCCGCGAACCAGGGTTCCTTTTCCCGGGCCACGTCCGAGGGCAAGGCTGAGAAAACCAGATCGGCGTCCACCGCCGCGGGCTCCGTGGGCGCCACAATCAGGTCGCGCACTTCCTCCGGCATCGGCTCTGACAGGATCCAGCGGCATGTCTCGGAGTAGCGTTTGCCCACCCGGGCCGGAGACCCGGTCACCGTCGTCAGCCGGAACCAGGGATGTCCCGCCAGCAGTTGGACAAACCGCTGTCCGACGCTTCCTGTCGCACCCAAAACCGCCACTGGAATCCGTTCACTCATGGTCTGCACTCCCGGAAGGACCGGCCGGTCGCCCCGGTCGGCCTCAGGCGTTCAGGGTCAGGGCATGCAGTGCCCTGACCGCCCGCTCTGTATCCGCACTTTCCACCACCAGACTGATCGCCACCTCTGACGATCCCTGGGCGATGGCGATGACGTTCACCTGCTCCCGGCCCAAGGCCGAGAAAATCCGGCCTGCTACGCCGGGGGTATGTTTCATCCCGGCCCCCACCACGGTCACGATGACAACTTCTTCCGAGAAGCAGATCCGGTCGATGTCCCGGTCCTCCAGCTCCGCGTGGAAGGCCTGTTCCAGGGCCGCCACCACCGCGGCGGCCTTGGAATGGGGAACAGCGAACGAGATGCTTTGTTCGGATGACGCCTGGGAAATCAGGATCACGCTGGTACCGGTAGCCGCCACCGCACCGAATGCCCGGGCCGCGACCCCTGGGACCCCTAGCATTCCTCGGCCTTCGATGGTGATCAGACTTTGGCCCCGGATGGCGGTCACCGCCTTGACCACCCGGTTGGGGTCCGCCGGTGCGCCTTCCACCAACCGTGTTCCCGCACAGGAGGGGTTAAACGTGTTCTTGATCCACAACCCGATCCCCGCTTCGACCACCGGGCGGACGGTTTTCGGGTGCAGGACCTTGGCGCCGAAATACGCCAGCTCTGCCAGCTCCAGGTAGGACAGGTTCCGGATGGTCCGGGCCTCCGGTACCATCCGGGGGTCGGCAGTCATGACACCATCCACATCCGTCCAGATCCAGACCTCGTCGACACCCAGGGCGGCGCCCAGCAGGGCGGCGGAAAAATCGCTGCCCCCGCGCCCCAAGGTCGTGGTCACGCCCTGGGGGTTGGCACCGATGAAGCCGGTCACCACCGGTACGGTACCCTGCTCCAGCAGAGGGCCCAGCCGCGACCTGGTCTTCCGGGTGGTGGCCTCAAGGTCGGGATGGGCGGCCTGAAAATTGCTGTCGGTCACGATCAGCTCCACGGCATCCACGGCTGCGGCCGACACCCCCATCGACTCCAAGACCGCCGCAAAGATGGGCGCCGAAATCCGTTCTCCGATGGAGCCTACGGCGTCCAGCGCCCGCGGCGTAGCCTCCCCCAACACCGCGATCGCGGAACACAGGGTCTGAAACTGATCCACCAGCCGCGTGATCTCGGCCTGCAGTCGGCGGCGGCTTTCCGGTTCGGTGATCAACGCAGTCACGACTTCTTCGTGGCGGGTACGGAGTTTCGCCGCCGCTGCCGCGGCTTCACCACCGTTCTTTCCGGCGGCTGCACGTTCCGCAGACTCCAGCAGGAGGTTGGTCACTCCTGACAGAGCGGACACCACGACCGTCGTCTTCGGCCACTGTTTCCGGTGATCCACCACGAGACGCGCTGCCGTCCGGATCGCTTCCGCGGATCCTACCGACGTGCCGCCGAACTTCATCACCACCGACGGTACCCGCTCTGGAGAGGCCCCCTGCTCGTTCTTCATGGCAAAGTAAAATCGGCAGGATAACGAAAAAGGCGATCGCATGGCAAATGAGGGGCTGGGGAGGCCGATGGGGCAGACGGGACTGATGGGACGGTGAACAGGGTGAACGGAAAGACTGGCTCAGTTCATCTTTGGCTTCACCGGCTTGCTTCACCTGGCGGCCGGCCCTTAAGATGACGGCTTTTCGGACACCGGCTCCATGTGGCGGCTCTGTCTGGCGGCGTATTCAACCCTTTACTCGGCGGCGGTCCTGGTCTGGCTGGTGGCGGCGAGGCTGGGCCTGACCCGAAGGGGTAAGCAGACGGCAATCCTTCCCCGGCTGGGCCGGCACCGCGACCTGGCGGCGTATCCCGTCCCCCAGGGTACCCGCGTGTGGGTACACGCCGTCTCGGTGGGAGAGGTGAATGCAGTCCGCCCCCTGGTGGACACCCTGGCCGTCAGGCCGGGAATCAGAATCATGCTGTCCACCGTGACCTCCACCGGACGTCGGGTCGCCGCTGACCGGTTCGGCAGCCGGGTTGAACTCATTCCCTTCCCGGTGGATTTGGGGTGGAGCTGTCGCCGTTTCCTGAAACACTTCCGCCCTGATCTCATTCTGCTGGCGGAGTCCGAGCTGTGGCCGAATTTCCTGGCCGCCGCCGCGGGCGAGGGCGTTCCGGTGGTGCTGGTCAACGGCCGGATCTCGGACCGCTCGTTCGGCCGATACCGGCGGCTCTCCTGGTTCTTTACCCCCCTGGTCCGCATGATTTCCCATGCATGCATGCAGTCGCGCCAGGACAAGGAACGCCTGCTTGCACTGGGAGCTGACCCGAAAAGAGTCAACTGGGCGGGAAACCTGAAGTTTGACTGTACCTTCGAGCCGGATCCATCGTTCGAACCGCTGCGCCGGCTGATCGCCGGCCTGCTCAAGCCGCGGGCCGAATCTCTGCTCTGGATCTGCGGCAGTACCAAGCGGGGCGAGGAAGAGATTCTGCTTTCCATCTTCGACCGTCTCCGCCATGAGTTCCCCGGACTCAGCCTGTTGCTGGCTCCGCGTCATCCCCACCGGGCACCGGAAGTGCTGGAGTTGGCCAGACAGCAGGGCTTGAACGCCGAACGGCGCACCCGCCTGGTCCCGGAGTCGGTCCCGAACGGCCTCCAGGTCCTGGTGTTGGACACGGTCGGGGAACTTTCCCGCCTGTATGAATTGGCCGATCTGGTGTTCGTGGGAGGCAGCCTGGTTCCGGAGGGCGGACAGAACCCGATTGAACCTGCGTTTTTCGGCAAGCCGATCCTGGTAGGTCCCGACATGTCCAATTTCCAGGAAGTAACTGGGGTCTTTCGCGAAGCCTACGGCGTGCTCCAGGTAAAGGATCCGGGGGAGCTGGAGCAGCGGATGCGTGACCTGCTGCGCGATCCCCATGCCCGCGAATGGTTGGGGCGCAACGCCCGAAAGGTGATCCGGCAGAGTCAGGGAGCGGTTCAGCGTACTCTGGAAATCGTCGACCGCCATCTGGAAGTACGGCAATGAACCTGAGGCGAGCCTCGCTGTGGGCAGGAGAACAGTTGTTCCGGGCAGGTGTGGCTTGCCGGGACGGCCTTTACCAGGCCCGCCTTCTCCCGGTCCGCCGGCTGGACCGGCCGGTGATCAGCGTGGGGAACCTTACGGTGGGGGGGACCGGCAAGACACCCCTGGTGATCTACCTCTGCAGGCTGCTGTCTGAGCTGGGCTGGGCGCCGGCGATCCTGAGCCGGGGCTATGGCGGCACGGCGGAACGCTCGACCGTCCTCGTGTCGGACGGGCAGTCCGTGACGTCCGACTGGCGGGTCAGCGGCGATGAACCCCGGATGCTGGCGGAATTGTTGCCAGGGGTACCGGTTGCAGTAGGGGCTGATCGCCTGGCCTCGTCCCGGCTGTTGGAGCGGCGGCTGCCGGCTCCCCACAGGATCTTCGTCCTGGACGATGGCTTCCAGCACCGGCGGCTGGGCCGGACGGTCGATCTGGTGGTGTGGGACTCCACAGTGCCGCTGGACGGCCTCCGCCTGCTTCCCGCCGGACCGTTGCGCGAACCTCTGAGGGCGCTGCGACGCGCGGACGCCATCCTCCTGACCCGCTGTCATCAGACCGGAAACCGCCTGCCCAACCTGCTGGATCGACTCCACAGTGAAGCTCCCGGCGTTCCCGTCTACCCCTTTCAGACGGTGCTTGCCGATTACCGGGACCTGGCGGACGGGGCGATTCGCCCCCTGCGCGAGCTGACCGGGCAGAAGGCGGTGGTGCTGGCCGCCTTGGGGAACCCTCGCCAGTTTCTCCATGACCTCGGACGGTCGGGTCTCAGAGTCCTCAATGAGTTCATCTTTCCCGATCACCATCCTTTCCGCCAGGAAGAGGTGAATCTGATCGTGGAACGGTCCCGCCGGCTGGGGGCCGACTTCCTGCTGACCACGGAGAAGGATGCCGTCCGGCTGGCTCAGCTCGATCTGCAAGGCTTTCCATGCCAGGTCCTGCGCGTCCGGTTCGAGTCCAGCCGGGAGGAGGAGTTTCGTCGATGGCTGCTCCAGCGGCTGCCGGCTTTGGAGGGGGGATGAGGCCGGTGCCGGAGGTTCCGGAGCTGATGGTCCGGTCCACCAACTGGATCGGGGATGTCGTCATGTCGGTGCCGGCGATGCGCGAGTTGCGGCGCCTCCATCCGGACTGGCGGATCACGGTGGTGGCGCGGGAGCAGGTAGCGGGGCTGTACCATGACCGGGAACTGGCTGACGAAGTCCTGATTCTCGGTCAAGGGAGTGCGTTGCGAACGGCATCGCAACTGCGCCGGCGTCGTTTCCGGCGCGCTGTGCTGTTGCAGAACGCCTTCGAAGCCGCGCTGTTGGCGTTTCTGGCGCGGATTCCCGACCGCGCCGGCTACGCGGTCGACGGGCGTGGTCTGCTGCTCACGCGGCGCGCCCACCCGCGGGTCCATCGTCTGGGGCACCACCAGGTCTTCTACTACCTGGACCTGCTGTACCAGACGGGACTTTCGCCTGTCGATTACCTGAACTCGCCGGATTTCCAGCCCGACCTCCGCCTCACCCTCTCCCCGGCGGGCATCCGGCGGGCCCAGCAGATCCTGGCGGAGCTTGGAGTTCCTCCGCAGGCTACGCTGGTGGGCCTCAACCCGGGTGCCGCGTTTGGTCCCGCCAAACGCTGGCCCGCGGAGCGCTGGGCCCAGCTCGCCGATCGCCTGGTTTCCGAATCGGGGGTAACCGTTCTGATTTTCGGTTCCGCCGGCGAGATCCCCCTGGCGGAGCAGATCCAGGCGTACATGAAGGAGCGGGCGGTCATGCTGGCAGGGCGCACGGACCTTCAGAGCCTGGAGGCGATGATCGCTTCCGTCGACCTGTTCATCACCAACGATTCCGGGCCCATGCATCTGGCCGCCGCGTTGGACGTTCCCCAGATCGCACTGTTCGGATCCACGGACGATGTGGCGACCGGTCCCTTCAGCCGGCAGGCACGGGTGATTCATAAACATGTGGAGTGCAGCCCCTGCCTGCGCCGGACCTGTCCCATCGACCTGCGCTGCTTTACGCGGATCTCGGTGGATGAGGTGGCGGCGGCCGCCCGGGAGATGCTTCGGTGAGCGGAGGTCGGGCAATCCTGATGGACCGGGATGGAACCCTCATCGAGGAGGTGAACTACCTGACCCGGCCTGAGCAGGTTCGCCTGCTTCCCGGTGCGGCCAGAGCCCTGAGACAGGCGCAGGCCCTGGGTTGGCGGCTGGCGGTTGTCACCAATCAGTCGGCCGTCGCCCGCGGCATGCTGACCGAGGAAGGGCTGGCCGAGGTGCACCGCCGGCTGGTGAACCTGCTGGCTCAGGCGGGAGTCAAACTGGACGGAATCTATTATTGTCCCCACCTGGTCGATGCGCCGGTGGAAGCCTACCGCACCGACTGCGACTGCCGGAAACCCAAACCTGGTCTGCTGCTGCAGGCGGCGCGAGAGCTGAGTTTGGACCTGTCCCGATCGATCATGGTCGGCGACACCGGCAAGGATCTGGAAGCGGGCCGGGCCGCCGGGTGCAGGACGGTCCTGGTGTTGACCGGCTACGGCAGCAGCGAGCTGGCGAATCTGGAGGGTCCGCCGCCCGATCATGTGGCCCCGGATCTGGTGGACGCCGTACGCTGGGCGGTGGGCAGGGCTTGAGGGTCTGGACCTGAGAGTCCAGGCGTGGCAACGTTGAGCGGGAGGGATCACTGCAAACTTGCGGTCTGAACCAGAAGATGCGATACAGCCAGGTGATTGGACAGTTCGGACAGCGGGACCGTAAAATCACGAGACATTGATGAGCTGTTCCTCCAATTCCCTTGAAGGCTTGCCCTTTTGACTCTTGCGACCCTCTTCCGGAGGCTCCTTGCGGAACCGTTTGCTGACGCTGCTCTCACGACTCTCTCACCGGCGGATTGCGGTCCTGGGCGACTTTCTGCTGGACGAGTTCGTCTTCGGCGAAATCTCCCGCGTTTCCCGCGAAGCTCCGGTCCTCATCCTGCGTTATCACGAGACCCAGTGCTGTCCGGGCGGCGGTGCCAATACCGTGGCCAATGTCGCCGCCCTGGGCGCCAAGGTGTACCCTGTGGGTGTCATCGGCGCCGATGAGGCGGCCGGGCGGCTGCTGGACCTTTGGCCGGACAATGTGAGCCGGCAGTTCCTGGTCCATGACCCCAGTGCCCGCACCACCCGCAAGTCCAGGGTTCTGGCAGGGCTGTTACACTCGTTCCGCCAACAGGTGGTGCGCATCGACTACGAGCATCCTCTGGCGGCCACACCTGAACAGGAAAAGCGTCTGCTGGCGGCATTGGAGGGCGCTCTGGCGGAGGCGGAAGCGCTGATCATCTCTGACTATACTCTGGGGACGGTGACGCTGACGTTGGCCCGGAGCGCAGTCCGTGTGGCCCGGAACCGGGGACTGCCGGTGGTGGCGGATTCCCGGGACCATCCGGCGGGCTTTGCAGGCGCCACCGCCGTCACACCCAACATTTCCGAGGTGGAAGCAGCCATGATGCGCACGGCGGGCGGCGACACCTCCCGGTTTGAAGAGTTGGGCCGCGAGGCACGGCGCCGGTTCGGCGTTGAGGCACTGCTGGTCACCCGGGGGAAGTGGGGCATGTCGCTGTTCACCGATGACAGGGTCTTGCACATTCCTCCCTACGGAGTAGAAGAAGCAGTCGACGTGACCGGCGCGGGCGACACCGTCGCCGCCGTGTTCGGGACCGCCCTGGCGGCGGGCGCAACACCGGAAGAAGCGGCAAGACTGGCCAATTTCGCCGGAGGTCTGGTCGTGGCCAAGAAGGGGACGGCCACGGTCTCGGTCCAGGAACTGGGGCGTGCAGTACAAGATGCGTGAGCGCTCGGCCGTCAAGATTCGTTCCCTGGAAGAGGCGTCAGCCGCGGTGGCCGCGGCGCGCAGCACCGGCAAGTCAATCGTGTTGGCCAACGGCTGCTTCGACTTGATCCATGCGGGACACGTACGCTATCTGGAAGGCGCGGCCCAGGAGGGCGACGTCCTGGTGGTGGCGGTCAACAGCGACCGCTCGGTCCGGGGGCTGAAGGGGCCGGGACGGCCGCTGCTCCCGGCGGAGGACCGGGCGGAAATCGTGGCGGCCCTGGGCTGTGTCGATCTGGTGGTGATTTTCGACGAACCGACGGTGGAGAACGTCATCAGGTCCCTCCGCCCGGATGTCCATGCCAAAGGCACGGACTACACCGAAGATTCTGTACCGGAAAGCGAGCTGGTCCGCAGCTACGGAGGGCGGATTGCCATCACCGGTGACGTCAAGACACGATCCAGCACCCGACTGATCGAAGACCTGCGGGGAGCGGACCGCGGTGGAGAGATGCCCCGCCGGCCCTGAAACTCTCGATGCCATGAGAATTCTCATCGTCCGCCTGGGTTCACTGGGCGATATCATGCACACGATTCCCGCCCAGCAGTACCTCCGGAGGCGGCACCCTGACGCCGAGATCCACTGGCTTACAGCTTCCCGGTACCGGGAATTGCTGGAAGCGGTGCCCGGAATCACGCGCGTCTGGGCTGTCGACACCCAAGCGTGGCGGCGCGGACTGCCGCTCGCAGGCCTGCAGGAGCTCCGCGGTCTGCGGCGTCTTGGGTTGCTGCGGGCTTACGACTTTCAGGGCCTGCTGAAGTCCGCGGTCCTGGCGCGGCTGGCGGGGGCCTCCGAGGTGGTTGGGTTCCCGTGGCGCTTGCTGAGGGAACCGCTGGCCGGACTGTTCTACCACCGGCGGATCCCTGTGACGCGCGAGCGGCGACACCAGATCGACCGGCACCAGGACCTGGTGGAACCACCGAGGCATCGCAATCCCGGCCCGGTGCACCCGGTTCCCATCAACCTTCCATCCGGAGCGGAAGCCTCGGTAGACCGCCTGCTGGGGGGACGGCCGGCCCCGGTCGTCCTCAATCCGGGTGGAGGATGGCCCACCAAACGTTGGGCGGCGGAGCGCTACGGCCGGCTGGCCGTGGCACTCAGAAACGAACTCGGACTTCCGGTGTTGCTGACATACGGTCCCGGAGAAGACTGCCTCGCCGCTGAAGCCGTCGCCGCCAGCGGGGACTCGCTGGAAGCGATCTCCACCAATCTGTTCGAGCTGGCGGCCCTGTGTCGCAAGGCTCGACTCCTGGTCGCCGGAGACACCGGACCGTTGCACCTGGCCGAGGCTTTGGGCACTCCGGTGGTTGCCCTTCTCGGTCCGGCCCTGCCGTGGCGTACCGGTCCCTTTTCGCCCGAAAACCCAGTGGTTCTCCACACCAAACCCTGCCCGCACCCCTACCGCAGGCATTGCAGCCGCCATTTCTGCATGGACATCGAAGTGGCGCCGGTGCTGGCGGCCGTCAAGCGGGTGCTGGGCCAGCCACGGAAAGCGTTGCCGGCAGCCGCTTTGATAGACTCGTCAAGGTGATCCCTTCCCCTGCTCCATCGACGTCCGCTGGGCTCCTGCAGCGCGCACGGGTGCCGTTGGGCTTCCTGTTCGGGGCCTGCTTCCTGCTTTGGGCCCGTCCCCGGGCGGGCCTGTTGCCGTTGGGCCTGGTCCTGGCGGCTTTGGGTCTCCTGGTCCGGGTGTGGGCGGCGGGTCACCTGCAGAAGCACCGCCGTCTGTGCAGCGGCGGCCCCTACCGCTGGACCCGCAATCCGCTCTATCTTGGCTCGTTTCTGCTGGGGCTCGGCTTCTGCGTCGCCGCCGCCAACGTCTGGCTCGGGTTGGCGTTCGCCGTTCTCTTTCCGGCTATCTATCTGCCGGTCATGAAACGTGAGGAGGTGGAACTGGCGGAAGCCTACGGCGACGCCTACGCGCAGTATCGCGACCGGGTTCCGTTGTTTGTCCCCTGGCGTCGGCCGTGGCCGGACACCGCCGAGGCGTTCCAATGGAACCAGGTGTTCCGGAATCGCGAATACAACGCGATCGTCGGCTTCCTGCTGGTGACGGTCTTTCTGCTCTGGAGGCAGTGGTCGCCATGAACCGGCGGACTTGTCTGATCCCGCTGCTGGTGGCGGTCGCGCTGTCGGCCCTGGCGCTTGCGCAGGACTTTTTACCCCTGCTGGGCACCGCTGACAGTTACACGGCACCCTTTCCCGAGGGAGAACGGCTTTCCTACGAGATCTACTGGAAGCCGTTGTTCCTCTTGCCGGCGTTGAAGGCCGGTGAGGTTCGTCTTGAGATCGGAATCGCCAGGGATTCCGGGCCGGAAGTGTGGAGGATTCGGGCGTGGGCGGACTCGGACGGGGCGCTGACTCGATTCGCAGGGTTCGAGGTGCGCAACTACTTCGAATCGGATATCGACCGCTGGAACTTCCGTTCCTACAGGAACCTCCAGAAGATGCGCGAGGGCCAGCGGCACCGGGATCTCGAGCTGCGATTCGATTACGACCACAACCAGACGCTGGTCCGCGAAACCGACCCCTCGGCCACCCCCGAGAAGATCATCCGCAACCAGGTGAAAAACGGAATCCCGGCGCCGGCCGTGGACATCCTGTCGGCCTTCTATGTGACGCGCCTGCGTCAGTTTTCGCCGGGTGACCGTTTTCTGCTGCATCTGAACGACCGCGGCGAGTTCCAGCCGGTTCGTGTCGTGGCGTTGCGGCGGGAGAACGTGAAGACCCCGTTGGGATCGTTCCCCTCGATTCTCTTGACCACCCAGGGAGGGCTGTTCCGCGACGGTGGGGAGTTCCGGCTCTGGATTTCGCAGGATGAGCTGCGGATCCCCCTGCGGTTCGAGGCGGATGTCAAGTTCGGCAAGGTTTATGGAAACCTTGTCCGGCTGGAGACTCCCCAGCTCCAGCGCGGCCTGATCCGCCTTCGCTGAAGCCGAAAAGCCTGCTGGTTTCGTCCGCTTGGGAGCCGGCGGTGTTACAATGCCCTGGTACCAGGCAGAGCGGGTGATCGCCGCCCGCCGGGGACGGCGGGGGGAGGAAAGTCCGAACACCATAGGGCAGCGTGCTTCCTAACAGGAAGGGGGGGAAACCCCACGGAAAGTGCCACAGAAAACATACCGCCTGTGTCCAGGCGTTGTCCTGACACCGGTAAGGGTGAAAAGGTGGGGTAAGAGCCCACCGCTCCGGTGGTGACATCGGAGGCACGGTAAACCCCACGCGGTGCAAGGCCAAATAGGCTCCGCTTCCGGGTCGGCCCGGCCCGGTCGCCGATGGCGACGGCGGAGCGGGTAGGCCGCTCGAGGACCGGGGCGACCCGGTCCCTAGATGAATGATCACCGCCCGCGGTAAGCGGGTACAGGATTCGGCTTACAGCTCTGCCTGGGTGTGCTCCCGGCCATGAAATCGGCACTCGCCGCGCCTGGACCGGCGACCAGGAACCCGTCGGTCTGCCGAGCCCGGCGGGAGAGGATCAGCCACCGGCAGAACGTGAAAATCGGAATCAAAACTGGGGGGATCGCATGACCCGTCGTGAATTTGCCATGGCCGCGGCTGCTCTCGGCCTTCCGGTCCTTGCCGAAAGCTCTCCGCTCCCGCCGGGGGGCTCGCTGGCCGATGTGGCAGGCCTTAAGGTCGGACACTTCACCAGCCCGCTGCGGCCAACCGGTTGCACAGTCGTACTCGCCGAGGAGGGTGCCACGGCCGGGGTGGATGTACGTGGATCGGCCCCGGGGACTCGGGAAACAGACCTGCTGAATCCCGTCAACTCCGTCGAGCGGGTTCATGCCGTGGTCCTGTCCGGGGGCAGCGCCTTCGGTCTGGATGCAGCTTCGGGAGTGGTCCGTTATCTGGCGGAACGCCGCATCGGCTTTGCCACCTCGGCCGCCGTCGTCCCCATCGTCCCCGCAGCCATCCTTTACGACCTGGGACTGGGAGATCCGTCCGTGGTGCCGGACGCCGCCGCCGGTTACCAGGCGGCGGCAACCGCCGGCACCAGTGTTGCCGAAGGATCGGTAGGAGCCGGCAGCGGTGCAACCGTGGGCAAGCTCCGCGGCATGGATCGAGCCATGAAGGGCGGTCTCGGAACCGCCTCCATCCGCGTGGGAGAGTTGGTGGTCGCAGCCCTGGCAGCTGTCAACGCGATGGGTGACGTCATCGATCCGGCAACCGGGAAGGTTGTGGCTGGCGCTCGCAACGACGCCGGAGACGAGCCGGCGGACGCCCGCCGGCTCGTGGTGCAGTCACGTTGGACCAGAGGCGTCCCTCTCCGTTCCGCTGAGAACACCACGCTCGCGGTGGTGGCCACCAATGCCGCGTTTACGAAAAGCGCCATGACCAAGATCGCCCAGATGGCCCATGACGGTCTGGCCCGTACCATTTACCCAGCCCACATGCCATGGGACGGTGACACCGTCTTCGCCCTCTCCACCGGGCGGTTGCCCGAGGCCGACCTCGGTCAGGTGGGAGCCCTGGCGGCGGAAGTCCTGAGCCGGGCAGTACTACGTGCAGTGCTGCTGGCGGAGAGCCTGCCGGATCTCCCTGCGGCGCGTGATTTGCGGCGGGGCGGATGAACAACACCTCACCCACCATCGCCGTATGAACCCATTCCTGGTCGTACTGATCGTGTACGGCGCGTTCCTGACCGTAGCGGGAGCGCTGCTGGCGCGGCGGACCCGAAATTCGGCCGATTTCTTCGTGGCTGGCCGCAAGCTGGGGCCGGGACTGACTTTCGCCACCGTGCTGGCCGCCAACATCGGCGCCGGATCCACCGTGGGGGCAGCGGGTCTGGCGTATACCATCGGCCTGTCCGCCTGGTGGTGGGTGGGCTCGGCCGGGTTGGGCTCGCTGGTCCTGGCTTTTGCGGTCGGCCCCAAGATCCGGAGGCTGGCAGCCGACCATGGGTTTCTGACGCTGGGTGATTTTCTGGAGCATCGCTTCGGCCTTGCGGCCCGCCTCAGCGTCGCCGTCCTGCTTTGGGCCGGGACATTGGCCATTCTGGCCGGGCAGTTGATCGCCTTTGCATGGATCCTCCACGTGGTGGCAGGCACCTCGAAAACCACAGGCTGTCTGCTCGGCGGAGTCGTGGTCATGACCTATTTCGCCGCCGGTGGGCTCAAGGGGGCGGCCTGGATCAACCTGTTCCAGCTCGCCGTCAAGGGGACCGGCTTCCTGCTCTGTGCACCCTTTGCCCTGGCGGCGGCCGGGGGCTGGGAGGGACTGCGGGCGGCCGGCCTCCCGGCAGACTACTTCCGGCTCGACGGGATCGGCTGGCAGGGCATGATCCACTATCTTGTCCTGTTGGCTCCCTCCTTCATCGTTTCGCCGGGACTTCTGCAGAAAGCTTTCGCCGGCCGGGACGACCGGGCGGTCCGTGTGGGGATCGGCGCCAACGGCGTCGCCTTGCTGCTGTTCTCGGCCTTGCCGGTGCTGCTGGGCATGGTTGCGGCATACCGTTTCCCGGGCATTGCCAATCCGGAGCTGGCGCTGCCCAAGGTGATGACGGAAGTCCTCCCTTTCTGGCTGGGAGCCTGGCTGCTGGCATCGGTCTTCTCTGCGGAGATCAGCTCGGCGGATGCCATCCTGTTCATGCTGTCTACCTCCTTGAGCCAGGATCTGTACCGCCGGCTAATCCGGCCGGCTGCAGGCGACCGGACGGTATTGCGCGTGAGCCGGTGGACGGCCCTGGGGTCGGGATTGCTGGGCATCCTCTGCGCCATCCAACTCGGTTCGGTGCTGGAAGCTCTGAAGCTGTTCTACGGCCTGCTTTCAGTGGCGCTCTTCGTACCGGTGGTGACCGGGCTGTATCATGCCCGCCCCAGGGGTCGGGTGTTTCTTGCGGCGCTGCCGGCATCGCTGACCGCCGCGGGCCTTTTCCATGTCCTGAACGACGGGCGGCCGATCGGGCCATTGTCGGCGACGGCGGTGGGAATTGTGGTTTCGGCGGCCATCATCTTGCCGTCTTGCCGGTGGCGGGGACGCCCAGGGAGCCGCACGGACTGACACGGACCGACACGGACGGACACCGAGGAACACCCAGCAACACAGGCCTCTCAGTCCGTGTTCGTCCGTGGTCGTCCGTGTCCGTCCGTGCCCGTCTGGGCTTCCCCCCACCCCTTGACTACAATAGACAGCCATGCCGTTCACTGGCGTCCTGATGCTCCTCCTCTGCGGCCTGCCGATCCTCGTGCAGGAAGGCCCGACCAGGCCGGAACGCCCACCCTTCTCGCCCGGAGGAGGAAATCCCCAGGTGATGTTGCTGCACAGTGCCGCCACAGAGCGCCTCCGATTCGTCCGGAACGCCCCCGACGGCATCATGGAGCTGTGTCTCCAGCCTGGGCCGGATTACTGGGGACCCATCACCCTGCGACTGGGGAGGATCCACGTGGGCTATCTGCTGGCAGGCGCAGGCCCCATGCTGGCCCGCCGCGCCCGGTCGGTCAGTCTGAAGGAGGTCCGGACCGAGGGCGGTGTCGCCCGGGCTGTGTGGGCGGTGGAGACCGACAGCGGCCCAATCGAAGTCCAGTCTTCCCTGAAACTGGAGGACCGCACACTGGTTGTTGGGTGGTCGGTCCGTGGAGAGGGAGTGACCGGCATTTCGCTGGGCCGGCTGGAAACCTTCGCCGCCCGGGAAGAACGCAGCTCAGACGGGGGTCTGGCACGAGAGGTCCAGGTTGCCGGCGTTCGTCCTTTCCGGGCCAGATCGGTGCTGGAGTACTCGACCGCTGAAGCGGCCGCGCTGGTACCGACCTCGGAGCACGGCTGGGAAGCGGGCATCATCCGTTTCATCGACCCCGCCGGCCGGGAGCGCCAACTGGTGGGACGGATCACGATTGACCCAGGCCTGGAGGAACCCGTGTTTCCCTGATGGCTAGAGAGGCCACCCGGATTCCCTGGATCGGGAGGAAGGCGGATCCCACGGCGGGAAGCAGACGCAAGGAGAGCTCGAAACGATGAGTCGGCACCCCACAGAACCCACCAAGGTGGCCATCGTCATCCCCTGTCACCGAGGGCGGGTGTGGGTCCGCCTGCGCCGGGAAAGCGGCGTTCTGGACGGGTGCTGGGAATTCCCGGGAGGGAAAGTGCGGGGTGGCGAGAGTCCCAGAGAGGCGGCGGCACGGGAGTTCGCCGAGGAAGCCGGCTTTCCTGTCCCGGTGGAAGAGTTGTCCCAGCGCCGTGTGGTGGTGCACACCTACCCGGACCGGCTGGTCCGCCTGCACTTTTTCACTCTCGAGATGCCTTCGCCTGGGCTGATGCCGGAGGAGGGTCGTTGGGTTGAGCCGGCCACTTTGAAGACCTGGCGACTTCCGGCCGCCAACCGCCAGGTGATCGAGGAGCTGGAGGCCGAGTCGCGACGCCTCCGGCGGTGACCAACAGGATTCCGGCGGCTACCAGGACCCCGCCGGGCAGCATGCCCGCCGGCGGGAGTTCGCCCAGCAGCCACCAGGCCGCCAGGCTGGCCAGTATCGGTTCCGCCAGCGTCAGGGTCGCCACCAGGGTCGCCGGCAGGTAACGCAAGGACCAGTTGTAAGAGGTGTGCCCCAAACACTGCGGCACCAGCCCGAGGAGGAAGAGGAAACCCCAGGTTGGGACGCTGAAGCCGGTCAAGGGCAGCCCTGAGGCTGGGACCAGCAGGAGGAGGGCAATCGCCGCGGTCAGATAGGTGGGGAACACGTACTGCAGCAGGCTTGCCTGCGCGCGAAGCTTTCTGCCTACCATCAGGTAGACCGCGACTCCCACGGCGCCTGCCAGGGCCAGCGCCGGACCCCGCCAGTCACCCAACGTCTGCAGGTCATTCTGAAACAACAGGATGGATCCCCCGATCGTCAGGGTGAGCCCCGCCAGCCCACGCCGTGTCAGCCGTTCGTTCAGAAACAGGCGGGACAAGCCGGCCACCACCACCGGAGAGGTATCCACCAGGAGCACCGACACCGCCACGCTGGTGTAGCGGAGAGAGCTGATCCAGAAGGCAAAGTGAAGGGCCAGCGCCAATCCCGACAGCAGATGCAACCCGCTCCAGGGGACACCCGCGTGCCGCTTCCGCTCCCACAGGAACCAGGGCGCCAGCAGCACCGAGGCCCAAGTCATACGCCAGGCCGCGATGGCCAGCGATGGCGCTTCCTGGCTCAGCCGCACCAGGACCGCCCCCATGGAGACCGAAGTCAGGCCGATCCCCAGCACTCCGACCACCAGGAGACGGGAGGGTGCAGACACCCGGGGAATGTAACACGGGGAGCGGAGGATGGTTCAGAAGTCCTGTAGTTGAGAGATTTCAACGGTTCCGTCGGGCCGGTTCCGCCCGCGCCAGGAAACCGACTAGAATCTGTCCCCATTGTGGCTGATTCCGACGGCCGTTCTTCCCCGGTCCGCCGCCCTGTTACGGATGGCACCAGCGGGGAAACCCTCTTGCGACGCAGCCGCTCCCTGCTTCGCCAGGGAGCGGCCTTGCTGGGTCTCGCGTTGGTGCTCCTGCTCCTGAACTGGGCATTTCTGGAAGACATCGAAGCTCTGGCCTTCGACTTCTGCCTGCGGTTACGGGGCGAGCAGCCGCCTGACCCTCGCATCGTGATTGTCGCGGTGGATGACTACAGCCTGGCGGAAGTGGCCCCATGGCCGTGGCCGCCGGAGGTCCTTGGCCGTCTCTTCAGTCAGATCCTGGCGGCGGAACCGCGGCTGGTGGGTATCGACCTGATTCTCACCCATCCGCTTCACGATTACTTGCCGCCAGGCGCTGGTCCGATCGTGCTGGCGGACGCCCTGAGGCGCGTCAAGGGGTGGGAAGCGGTCTGGCAGGCACCGTCCCCGGACAGCGACTTTCCCGGGATCAGCCTGGCGCACATCCACGCCGCCAAGGACGCGGACGGAGCCTGCCGGAGCATCCCCCTGGCGGTGAGTGCCGACGGGATCCGCCGCTGGGCCTTCTCCGTCGAGCTGGCCCGACGCTACCTGGAGGTTCCCTCCGAAGCTGTGTTCTATCGCGGCAGGACGCTGGAGCTGGGCAACCTGGCGATTCCACGCCTTTCGGCTCCCGTGGATCACAGCGTGGACGCCGCCGGCATCCTGGCTTCGTTGCCGGCGGACCTGTTGCTGCTCAACAGCCGTGGCGGCCCCGGCACCTTCCCTGCCCTGCCCGCCGCCGAGGTGCTGTCCGGGAAGCTGTCTGAACAGATGCGCGGCCGGATCGTGCTGGTGGGAGCCACCGCCTACTCGTTGGGTGATCATCTGGGTACCGCCTTCTCCGGTTATTCGGAAATGCCAGGAATCGAGATCCACGCCAATGCCCTGGACACAATTCTGAACCGGCGATTCCTTACGGCGGCGGAAGAACCCTGGCGATCCGGGCTGATGCTGGCCTCGATGATGCTTGCCTGGGGGCTGCTGGCCTGGTGGCCGCCGGCACGGCGTCTCTGGGCCTTCTCGGCTTTCCTGGCCGGTGGGGCTGTTCTGCTGGCGGGATCGTTTCTCTATTTGCAGCACTGGCTGGGACTGGTCGCCCCCCTGGTGGCCGCAGTCCTGGCCGGTGCTTCCAGCCAGTTCCTTCGTTATGCGGAGATGAACAGGCGACTGAACCAGCGGTTTGCGGAACTGTCCGAACTTCTGCGCGACGTCCTGCCCCACAACCCCATGTCGTCCGCCAGTCAGGCCGGCAGCAGCCTGGAGTGGAAAATCGAACTGCTGGGTGACGCCGCCGAAGCCGCGCTGAGGCTGTCCCGGGAGCGTGCCGAAACCGCCGCTTTCGTCACCCACGAGCTCAAGACTCCGCTGACCTCCATCCAGGGGTTTGCCGAGCTCCTGCAACTGGACTCAGGCCTCGATCCTGAGGACCGGCGCGATGCCGCGCGCTATATCGAGTCCGAGAGCCGCCGCCTGGCGGCCATGGTTCACGATTATCTGCGACTGGCCAGGCTCGAGCAGCGCGGAGCGGGCCCATGGACGGAGTTCGATCTGGGACAAGTGGTCCGGCGGGCGGCTGAGACCGCCGCCGTCCCGGCCCGGTCCAAGGCGATCTCGGTGGCGGTCGAGGTGCCGGCTGACCAGCAGTTTACGGCGCGGGGAGACCCTGGGCTGATCCAGCAGGTGTTCGTCAATCTGGTAGAAAATGCAGTCAAGTTCAGTGCCGCCGGCAGCCGGGTGACCCTGGACGTGACCCGGGAGGGAACGTGGCTGGTGGGGCGCGTCAGCGACCAGGGCTGCGGGATCCCGGCCGAACACCTGGGCCGTGTGTTCGACAAGTTCTTCCGCAGTTCCGCCGGGGATGGCCAGACGCCGCCCGGATCGGGTCTGGGACTGGCCTTCGTCCGCCAGGTTGTGGAGCTGCACGGAGGCGCGGTAGGCGTCGAGAGCGAGGTGGGAGTCGGCTCGGTGTTTACCGTACGACTGCCCAGCCGTCCAGACTAGGGCTGTGTGCCCCTTGAGCTGCAACCGGGGAGGCTGATCCCTGGGAACACCTATGGCAGGACAAACCGAGATTCACCAGATCGTCGAGGAGATTTACCGGGCCGAGTCCCGGCGGGTGCTGGCCACGCTGATCCGCCTGCTGGGCGACTTTGACACCGCCGAAGAGGCTCTGCACGACGCCTTCATGGCAGCAGTCGAACACTGGCCGCGTCAGGGAGTTCCCGACAACCCCCGGGCATGGCTGGTCTCAGCGGGCCGCTTCAAGGCGATTGACCGACTGCGCCGGCGGGCCCGATTTGACTCCGCCCTGGCCGAACTTGCCGACCGGATCGAGGCCGGTTCCTTCGCCCCGGAGCTGCTGGAGGCGCACGCCGTGGAGGATGACCGCCTCCGGCTGATCTTCACCTGCTGCCATCCCGTGTTGTCGCCGGAGGCGCAGATGGCCCTGACGCTGCGGGAGGTTTGCGGTCTCAAGACCGAAGAAATCGCACGTGCTTTCCTGGTCTCGGCTACCACCCTGGCGCAGCGGATCGTGCGGGCCAAGGCCAAGATCCGGGACGCCCGGATCCCATACCAGGTTCCGGGATGGTCCGAACTCCCCTCCCGCCTGGATTCCGTTCTGCGGGTCATCTACCTGGTCTTCAACGAGGGCTATGCCGCCTCTTCGGGAGAATCGCTCATCCGGCCTGACCTTTCGGGTGAAGCCATCCGGCTGGGACGGCTGCTGGTGGAGCTGATGCCGGGCGAGCCTGAAGTCCTGGGCTTGCTGGCCTTGATGTTGCTCCATGAATCACGGCGGGCGGCGCGGACCTCCCCGTCGGGAGATCTGATCGTCCTGGAAGACCAGGATCGCAGCCTGTGGGACCGGGCACTCATCGCCGAGGGTCAGGCGCTGGTTGAGCGGGCCCTGCGGTCCGGGCGATCCGGGGCATACACCGTCCAGGCCGCCATCGCAGCCCTCCACGCGGAGGCTGCCAGCGTCTCAGCCACCAACTGGACGGAGATCGTGGGGCTTTATGATGTGCTCGTCCGCCTCGAACCGTCTCCTGTGGTGGAGTTGAACCGCGCGGTGGCGGTCGCCATGCGGGATGGCCCGGCGGCTGGACTGGAACTGGTGGATGCTCTTCTGGAGCGGGGCGAGCTCCGGGACTACCACCTGGCCCACGCCGCCCGGGCGGATCTGTGCCGGCGACTCGGCCACTGGGAGGAGGCAAGGGCTTCCTACCAGGCTGCGATCGGACTAACACAGTCGGAACCGGAGCGCCGTTTTCTCAGACGGCGGATCCAGCAGCTCGGTCAACCCGGGACTTGACCGACAGGACGAGCCTCATGGTTCGGCTCATCCCTCAAGCAGGAGCCGGTTCAGTTCCGTGCGCCAGTCGGCGGGGTCGGTACTCACCTCCGGTCCCGACAGGTACACCTCTCGAAACGGCCCCGCGGGAACATGGCCGCAGCCGGTAATCCAGGTTTCGAGTTCCTGCCAGGCCGCCGGCAATCCGTCATAGGGACCGCGGTAAACGGTGCGAGCTACGCGCGCGGGAGCCAGCTTTCCGGGCTGGACGCGTCCAGCAGGGCTGATTGGGGTTCCCACGGGAATACCCACTTCGAAGTCAAAGATGTCCGGGTCCAGCACAAAATGGTGGGCGAAGACGGGACCGGCGGGGGTAACTCCCTGGGCGATGACCGTCTCCAAGACCTCCCGGATCGCCGGTCCCATGACGTGACACATCTCCCGGCGTGGGATCGTCAGCCGGATGACAGCGGTTTCCTGGACCGCGGTTCGGATAATTTGGGGGTTGTCGATCATTCTCCTGAGCCTCCTCGACTTGGGAGGATGAGGCCGTTCAAGGCGTCATCCTCCAGGTGATTTCCTGCCAGATTGTCGAGCCCTGCCCCCTCCGATCGACACCCAGAAGTGGCGGCAGGTCTGCCCTATCGTCTGAATCCGTCAAAGCACTTGTCGATCCGGGGCTCCTCCCAGCGACTATGGGGGCAAAGGAGGAACATGAAAGCAGCACAACCGACCAGGGAACATGAATGGCTCCAACAGTTGGTAGGAGCATGGACCTACGAGATGACCGCGCCTGGATCACCAGCGGGTTCGGCGGAGACGTGCGGTGGGGAATCCGTCCGTTCGATCGGAGGGCTTTGGGTGATGCTCGAAGGTCACGGATCGATGCCGGACGGCAGCCCGGCGGTCACCATCATGACGCTGGGGTACGATCCCGAGAAACAGAGCTTTACCGGGACCTTCATCGGCTCGATGATGACCCATCTCTGGACCTATCAGGGTTCGCTGGACTCCTCCGGAAAGATCCTCACGCTGGACACCGAGGGCCCCAGCATGGCCGGCGACGGCAAGTACTGCAAGTACCAGGATATGGTGGAAATCGTCGACGCCGACACACGGATGCTCCGATCCCGGATGCTGCGCGACGACGGTCAATGGCAGGAGATCATGCAGGCCACCTACCGGCGGAAGTAAGCCGCTACCGGGACGTTCCCGGGCCGCGGAAAACGGCCGGCCTGCGGCCCGGGACTCACTCAACCATCGTGCCTTGGGCGCCCCTCGAGCTGTCTGATCGGGCGGACTTCAACACTGCCGATCTGCGCCGGGGGAATGCCCGCAGCCACCTGGATCGCCTCGTTCAAGTCGGCGGCTTCAATCAGATAAAAGCCGGCAAGGGTCTCCTTGGTCTCCGCATAGGGACCGTCGCTGACCGTCACCCTCCCTCCACGGACCCGCACGGTGACCGCGGTTCTTACGGGCTGGAGCGCCTCGGATGCCAGGCAGAGCCGCCGGCGTCGCAGCTCCTCGTCATAAGCCACGCACTCGTGGTCGTCCATTTCCTGCAACCTGCTCTCTTCTCCGTAAACGAGGCACAGATACTTCATGGCGTTCCCTTTCACGCGCCTGCGCGGCGGCATCACCCGGCCCGCCCTCCCGGTGGACGCCCTTGCTCCGACGCGGAGCGGCGGTGGTCGTCCGACCCCGCAAGTCTTCCCTGGAGCGCAAACCTGCAGGCTTCCCCGGCCTCCGGCTACCTCACGAAGGGGACCAGCCTCCGGAACCCGGGCACCCGCAACCACGCCCCGGCCCAGACGATGGCGCCCACGGCGAGGGCATGGAGAAAGTCCGTCCCCGCCACTATGTTGGCCAACGTTGCACCGCCCAGATAACCCGTCAGCAACAGAGTTCCCAGGATCGCGGTTCTCGGAATGACATAGAGGATCACGCACGACAGCTCGACCACCCCGATGGGGACGAGGGCTTCCACGGGAATTCCGATCCGCGCGAATCCTTCCACTGCGACCGGGCTGGAGGTCAACTTGAAGAATGCGCTCGCACCGAAGGGCAGCATGGTCAATACCACCAGCACCCTGGCGGCCCACTGCTGGTACTTGCTGGCCGTGTTCGAGTCGTTGTCCATGGCTCACTCCTCCCGTTGGACTCGACGAGTAGTCGTCAAGGACAGGCGGGATTCGACAAGGTCCCTCAGCAGGTCGGCTGTCCTCCGGATGGCGTAACGGGGTAGAGGGGTTGCGGGGTAGCGGGGCCATCCTCTTTGAGGCAGCTTTGAATCTCGCGCCCGACGGTCCGCAACGGTGTGGCGCCGGACCGGAACCCACCCTCGAAATCGCAAGGGAACACGACCCGCGCGGCCGGTACCCTCGACGTGGGCGGTGACGTCCCGGACCCTCGGCTGGCGTTCGGAGAAGGTGTCTGCCGCGTCACTTCGGGTGCGGAAAGCGGCCGACGGGCGACACTTCGGAGGGGTTACCGTGGAGCGGGAGACGGGACTCGAACCCGCGACGTCCAGCTTGGGAAGCTGGCATTCTACCGCTGAATTACTCCCGCTCGCGGAACGGACAGCGGGATCATACCCCGCAACCCCGCAACCCCGCAACCCCGCTACCCCGTTACCCCGTTACCCCGTTACCCCGTTGCCCCGTTACCCCGCTACCCCGTTACCCCTCTACCCCTCTACCCCGCTACAATACGCCGATGCTGTCTGCCCGCAGCGATTTCGATCTCGATCCGCATCCGCTGGCCGTCACCGCCCGGAAGCTGCGCGAGGCGGGACGATCCGTTTTCGACCTCACCAATACCAACCCGACCCAGGTTGGCCTGGCGTATCCGGCGGCCGCCATCCGGGAGGCGCTTTCGCGTCCTGACCACTTGCGCTATGACCCGCAGGCGGCGGGTCTGGAGCCCGCCAGAGCGGCGGTTGCCGACGTATACCGCCACCGGTCGATTCCAGCGGATCCCGAGGATGTCATCCTGGCGCCAGGCACCAGCGACGCCTACGCGTGGCTTTTCAAGCTGCTGGCGGACCCCGGCGACTGCATCCTGGTCCCTCGGCCCAGCTATCCGCTCTTCAGCTATCTCGCCCGTCTGGAGTCGGTCCGCACCGTATCCTACCCGCTGCACTGGGTGCAGGAGTGGTCAGTGGATCTGGAAGAGGTCCGATCGTTGGCGGCCCGCCATCAGCCGCGGGCCATCCTCATGGTCCATCCCAACAACCCGACCGGCTCTTACGCCAAAGCCTTTGAGTGGCGGTTTCTGGAGGAGATCGCCGAGCGCCACGGGTGCGCACTGGTGTGTGACGAGGTCTTCTACGATTTTCCTCTCGAGGCGGAAGCCCGTTTCGACCCCGCCGGCCGGAGCGACGTTCCCGCCTTCATCCTGAACGGCATCTCCAAACTGCTGTCTCTGCCCCAGCTCAAACTGGCCTGGATCCTGTTGAGGGGGCCCTCCGCCTTCCGTCAGGTGGTCCGCCGCCGGCTCGAACTCATCGCCGACACATATCTCTCCGTCAACTCCATGACCCAGAACGCCCTGCCCGATCTGCTGCGCCTGCGGACCCGTCTGGTCGCCATGACGAGAAGCCGCTGTCTCCAGAATCTGGGACAACTTCGTTCGATCACCGCCGGCTCCCTGGTGCAATCGTTTCCGGTGGAGGGAGGATGGTCGGCTGTCCTGCGGGTCCCGGCCACCTCACCGGACGTCGAGGTGGCCCAGCGCCTGCTGGAGACGGCGGAGGTCCTCGTGCACCCCGGCGAGTTCTTCGAGTTTGCGGAGGCCGGCTACGTGGTGATCAGCCTGCTGCCCGTTCCAGGCGACTTCAGGGCCGGCCTGCAGCGGCTGGTGGGGTGCATCTCTTCGGGATGATCGCCTTTCGCTTGGAGAAGCCGGCAAACCGCGATATACCTCTCGGGTCCGGCCCGGACCCTGACCAGGCGGGGCCAAGGAGAAAGCGGGATGCAGCTCACGTGGTTGGACGCTCTGGTCTTCGTGGGGTTCTTCGTCCTGGTTGTCGTCTCCAGCATCTACCAGAGCCGTGAGGAGAAGACCTCGGCCGATTACTTCCTGGCGGGACGCAGTCTCCCCTGGTGGATGATCGGTTTCTCGATCGTGGCTGCCAACATCTCCACGGAACAGATCGTGGGGATGGCCGGACAAGGCGCCGGGACGGTGGGTCTGGCGGTCAGTTCCTGGCAGCTCATGGGTTCGGCCTGCATCGTGCTGGTGGCCTTTTACTTCCTGCCCCGCTTCCTGCAGAGCGGCATCTTCACCATGCCGGAGTACCTGGAGTATCGGTACCATCCGGCCTGCCGGTCCCTGATGGCGATCTACACCATGGTCATCTACGTGGGGGTAACCATCACCGCGGTGCTCTATTCCGGCGCCCTGACCCTGCACACCATCTTCGATCTCCCCCTGGCCACCAGCGTCTGGATCGTAGGTCTGATCGCGGCGGTCTACACCACCTGGGGAGGTCTCAGGGCCGTGGCGTTCGCCGACCTGTTCCAGGGTTCGGGGCTGCTGGTGGGAGGGTTACTCACCACTGGAATCGGCCTGTGGGCAATCGGCGGTTGGGGCCGGTTGCTGGAAACCAGCGGTGAAAGCCTGCACATGATTCTGCCGGCCGACCACCCCGACCTGCCCTGGACGGCAGTGCTGGCGGGCATGTGGATTCCCAATTTCTATTACACCGGTCTCAACCAGTTCATCGTCCAGCGGACGTTGGGAGCGAGGAACCTCCGCCAGGGCCAGATGGGAATCCTGTTTGCCGCATCCCTCTGGCTGCTGGTTCCGTTCGCGATCGTGCTGCCAGGCATCATCTCCAGCCAGCTTTACGGAAGCCATCTGCAGAGTCCCGACCAGGCGTATCCGATGCTGATCCGGAACCTGATCCCGGTGGGGGTCCGGAGTCTGCTGCTGGCGTTTCTGGCGGGTGCGGTGGTCAGCTCCTTGGCCTCGATGCTGAACTCGGCGTCGACGATCTTCACACTCGACCTCTACCGGCGTCGCTGGCGTCCCCAGGCCGGCGAAAGGCATCTGGTCTGGATCGGCCGGCTCATGACCGTGATCTTCGTGCTGATCGGGTGCTGGATCGCACCGCAGCTCGGGCATCCGCGTTTCCGCGGCGTCTTCAACTTCATCCAGGAATTCCAGGGCTACATTTCCCCGGGGATCCTGGCCGCCTTCATCTTCGGGTTCGCCGTACGGCGGGCCCCGGCCGCGGCGGGACTGGCGGCGTTGTTGGTCAGCGCCCCACTGTATGGGCTCCTGCAGTGGCAGTTCGGTCACGTTCATTTCCTGTTGAGGATGGGAGTCACTTTCGGCGCGGTCGTCGCGGTGATGGCGATGATTACGTGGAGGAGCCCGCTGCCTGAGCCGTGGCGGCCGCCCGCCGGTGAGGACCGGGTCGATCCGCCGTCGGGGCTGGTGCTCTGGTGGGGCACGGCGGTGATCGCGGTGGTGGCCGGGTTGTTCGTGTGGCTGCGGTGAGCCAAGGCCGCCCGGTGCGGGGCCAACGCCGCCTGACTTTACGACCTGTGCCTTCCCCGGGGTGCGGCTTGGGCGTCAGCCCCGGGTGCTAGACTGCCCGTCAGCTCATGGGCATGTCCTTGTCCGTTCTTGCCGCTGATGACCCCCGGCGCATCTATATCCTGGACACCAACGTGCTGCTGCACGATCCTTCGTCGATCTTCCGCTTCCAGGAGCATGTGGTGCTGCTGCCCCTGACGATCCTGGAGGAGATTGACGCCAAGAAGCATGATGCGGTCATCGGTTACAACGCCCGGGAGATCAGCCTGAAGCTGGAGAACCTGCTGTTGCGGGAGTCCAACGGCAATGGAATCCCCATCCCCAACGGCCGGGGCGGAGTCCTCTACTTTCTGTCTGACCATCTGGCACAAAAGTTCCCGCGCGAGCTTTCTCTCGGCTACCGGGACAACCTGATGCTGGCGCAGACATTGGGCCTGCGGGAGCGGTTCCCCGGGCGGGAAATCGTGTTCGTCACCAAGGACCGGAACCTGCGGATCAAGATGCGGGCCATGGGTATCCGAACCCAGGACTACCGGCACGACAAGATCAGCGAAGAGTTCTTCGACGGCCTTTTCAAGCCCTTGCGCCGCCTCACCCTGAACACCGAGGAGATCAACGCCCTGTTCAGCTCAAGCCGCCCGGCTGACTGGCAGATCCCCTACCGCCGGATGTGGCAGCTCCGGGAGAACGAGGGAGTGGTGCTGGTCGACGAAGAAGGGCGGGAGTTCGGTCTGGCCGTCCGCAAGGGCAGCCGACTCAAGTTTCTGGATTACGAGTCGGTGCGGGTGCTGGGCATCGCCCCGAAGGTGCTCGACGACCAGCAGGGGCGCAACTATGAACAGGCCGTCTGCATGCATCACTGCCTGGACGAGTCCATCAGGGTGCAGGTCATCATCGGCCGCGCGGGGACCGGCAAGACTTACATCGCCATGGCGGCGGCTCTGCAGATGGTGCTGAAGGAGAACCGGTATGAATCCATCAAGCTGGTGAAACCCATCGTGACGCGAAGCCGGCTGGGTGAGGACATCGGCTTTCTGCCGGGATCCGTCAAGCGCAAGCTGATCCCCCGCATGCGGCCGTTCATGGAGAAGCTGCGCCTGTTCACCGGCGATCAGGGGGGTGCGGAGGCCAACGGGTACCACAAGCTCATCGACTCGGAGGTGATCGAGCTGATCAACATCGCCGATGTCCGGGGCGCCGATCTCACCAACTCCATCGTCATCTTCGATGAGGCGCAAAACGCGAATCCGTTCCAGATGCGCACGCTGGGCACACGGCTGGGCGAGAACACCAAACTGATGGTGCTCGGCGATCCCACCCAGATCGACAACATCTATCTGGACAAGTACTCCAACGCCCTGATCAATCTGTATCTCAACTCCCTGAAGTACCCCAAACGATTTCTCGCCCAAACCTGCCTGACCCAGATGGTGCGTTCCCACACCTCCCAATGGTTCGAGGAGACCATCCAGGACCCGGTACGGGAAATGAAGTGAGATGCCCGTCCACCGCGCTCACTGATCCGAGTGATGCGTGTGATCCGTGTGATCCGCGTGATCCGCGTGATCCGCGTGATCCGTGTGATCCGCGTGATCCGTGTGATCCGCGTGATCCGTGTGATCCGTGTGATCCGCGTGATCCGCGTGATCCGTGTGATCCGCGTGATCCGCGTGATCCGTGTGATCCGTGTGATCCGAGTGAGCTGAGAGCGCACCCCGACTTCCGGCCGGTTCCTGTTGACTCAAACAGTGGAGGGTGCCCATCCCCCACACCAAGTCCGAAGCGGGCAGCCCCACCACCCGGTGGCGCGGGAACGCCGCCTGGATCTGCTCCCGTGCCCTGCGGTCCCTGGCCTGGCCGAACTGGGGGACACACACCAGCCCGTTGGCGATGTAAAAATTGGCGTAGGTGGCCGGGAGCCGTTCGCCGTCGGCCCACACGGGTTCGGGCATCACCAGGGGCTCGACCCGGAACTGCCCCTGCAATTCGTATCGCTTCAGGATTTCGAAGTTCTCCCGCAGCATCGGATAGTTGGGATCAGCAGGATCTTCCTCTACCGCACACAGGACGGTCCAGGGATCCGTGAACCGGGCGATGTCGTCGACGTGACCATCCGTGTCGTCACCGGCGATACCCTGGTTGAGCCAAATGACGGTCTCAACACCCAGATAATTCCGCAGATGCCGTTCGATCTCGTCTTGGCTGAGGTGAGGGTTGCGATTCGGGTGCAACAGGCACTGGCGCGTAGTCAGGCAGAGGCCGCCTCCATTGACGTCGATCGAGCCTCCCTCCAGAACCATCTCCGGCCGGAAAACGGGGAGTCCCAGTTGCGGAGCCAGCAAAGCCGGGACGCGGGAGTCTTCCACCAGCTCTGGATACTTGTCACCCCAGGCGTTGAACCGCCAGCAGTTGCAGGCGCGGCCCCGGTCACGGCGGGAGATCAGAAAGTTGGGCCCGTAGTCGCGGATCCAGGCGTCGACAGTGGGCAACACCCAGCAGCGGAGACATTCCCGGGGCACCCCGCGGGCAGCCAGGCGGGACCCGACCTCCGCCGCCACCTGGTCATCGTCCACCAGGAGACAGACGGTCTCGACCTGCGCCAATAATTCCATCCAGCGGAGGTAGACCTCCTGGACCGCCTCGAGGCGGTCGCCGGGCCAGGTAATGGCGTTCTTGGGCCAGGCCAGCCAGGTCGCCCGGTGGGGGTGCCACTCCGCGGGCATGTAGTAGCCGAGGCTTCTAGGCGTCTGGGTCATGGTTGAGTGTGGAAGAAGGATCCACCTGCCCGGGGTGGTCCGCCCAACGATCCAGCAGGCCGCCGTAGGCGTCGATCCGGCGGTCCCGCAGGAACGGCCAGTCGCGACGGGTCTTTTCCACCAGGGAAAGATCGCAGTCCACGACCAGCACTTCTTCGCGTTCCCGGGAGGCCCGCGCCAGCACCCGGCCAAAGGGGTCGGCAACAAACGAACCGCCCCAGAAGGTGAGGTTCTGTTCCCGCCCGACACGGTTGACGGCGGCTACAAAAACTCCGTTGGCAACGGCATGGGCCCGCTGGGACAGCTCCCAGGCTTCAACCTGGGCCCGGTTGGTGGCCTCGTCCTGTCCGTCCGCCCACCCGATGGCGGTGGGGTAGAACAGGATCTCCGCTCCCTGCAAGGCGGTCAGGCGGGCGGCCTCCGGGAACCACTGGTCCCAGCAGACCAGCACACCCAGCCGGCCGCTGGCGGTCTGGTGGGCACGGAACCCGAGGTCTCCCGGAGTGAAGTAGAACTTCTCGTAGTAGCCGGGATCGTCCGGGATGTGCATCTTGCGGTAAAGGCCCGCAGTGCGGCCGCTGTCGAAGACGACGGCGGTATTGTGGTACAGCCCTGGAGCCCTCTTTTCGAACAGGGAGGCCACCAGCACGATCTGAAGTTCAGCCGACAGGTCGGCCAGTCTCCGGCTGGTGGGACCGGGAATGGTTTCGGCGAGATCGAATTCGGCGCTCCGCTCCTGCTGGCAGAAGTACAGCGAACGGAACAGCTCCTGCAGGCAGACCACCCGGGCGCCCTGCTGGGCGGCATCCCGGATGGAAGAAACGGCCCGCTCCAGATTCTGCTCAGGGTTTTGCGAACACGCCATCTGGATGAGTCCGACAGGGATGATCACGGCTCGCTCCTCACTCTACTCGGCCGGCGCCGTCCGGCAGCGGCAGCCGGTTCGCCGGGAAACCTGATCATAGCATCCAGACCCGTGGATCCTGGATTGCCGGGAGCGACCATTTTGAACGTTGCCATTCGCCAATTTTGGAGTCAGTTCAATTTTTTGGATTCAAGAGAAGCCTGATGGTTGGGCAAGCTCGGAATGTGATAAAGCGGAATCACAGCTCCGGCAGTCCGTCGGGCGGCGAACAGCCTCACTGGAATAGTCTTTGCTTCACTGAAAGCCTGGTGATAGACTCACAGCCTTAACGAGGCGGGGGATCGATTCACCACCTGTACTCGAAAGCGAGGATGCATTCTGGGTCGGGAGGCCGACAGGCCTTTTGACCGGGAAACCCGAGGTCGGGTTTCCGCGAAGGTTTATCCTGTTTTCAGGGGAGGTTCTGAATGAAACCATCTAGTGTGAGGAAATTTCTCCTTGCGATGGTTTTCCTGGCGGCGTCGGCGGTCCTGATCGTATCGCCGGCGCTGGCGCAAGTGCGTACCGGCGGTTTCGCCGGGACGATCAAAGACGCCACGGGGGCGGTTCTGCCCGGTGTCGAGATCACTGTGCGCAACCAGGCAACCAACGTGACCCGGACGGCGGTGACCAACGACCGGGGTGAGTATCGGATCGCCAATCTCCAGCCCGGGCTGTACGAGGTCCGGATCGAGCTGGAAGGGTTCAAGCGTCTGGTCAGTTCTGACAACGAGGTCACCGTCGGTGAGATCCGGACGCTGGACGCCACGCTGGAGGTGGGCGACATCACCGAGATGTTGACCGTCACCAGCCTGTCCACAGCCGTCAACACCCAGGATTCACAGCCGTCGACCCTGATCGACAGCGACCGGATCGTGGACTTGCCGCTGAACGGCCGCAACGTCTACGCGCTGGCGCTGGTGGCGCCGGGAGTCGTTCCCGCCATGGGATCGGTGGCCCAGACCGGCGGCGCCAACAGCGAGTCGTTCATGGCTGCAGGCACCCGGGCACGGGGCAACAACTTCACCCTGGACGGCGCCCACAACACCAATGACGGCATCAGCGGTCTGCCCACGCTGACGCCCAGCGTCGACGCCGTGCAGGAATTCCGTCTCATCCGCAACAACTTTTCAGCGGAATACGGCACCCACAGCGGGGCGGTAATCAACGTCGTGACCAAGTCCGGGACCAACGAGTTCCACGGAACCGTCTATGAGTTCCACCGCAACGATGCCTTGGATGCCACCGACGTGTTCGCCCGTTACGACACGGCCACCAAAGAGAAGGACAAGTCGCCGCTGAAGTGGAACCAGTTTGGCTTCACCTTCGGTGGACCCCTGATGAAGGACAAGGTGTTCTTCTTCGGCGGTTACGAGGGGTTCCGGGAACGCCGCGGCGTCACCCAGGTGACCCGGGTGGAAACTCCGGAATTCCGGCAATACGTGGCCCAGAATTTCCCGGGCTCGGTGGCGGATACCATTTTCAAGCAGATCCCTGCCGTCGCGCCCAATCGCGACATCCAGACGGTTGGTCAGATTGCCGCCGATGAAAGCCTCTGGTGCTACTTCTGCGACCTCAGCACCTATCCACAGGATTTGCCGGTCACCGGGATCGTCGATGCCTCCGGTTCCAACCCCAATGACCGGGACCAGTACCACATCCGCATCGACGCCAACTTCAGCGAGAAGACCCAGGTCTTCGGCCGTTATGACATCAACGACGGCGAGGCCAAAGCTCTGTTTTTCGCCCGGCCCAACGGCGGCGGGGACATCAACCCGTACCGCCAGCAGGTTCTCAACCTGACTTTCCAGCACTCGTTCACACCGACGGTCCTCAATGAATTCCGCTTCGGTTACAGCTACGGTCGCGAGGACTTCGTCGTCGAGAGCCCGCATATCCCGATGAACTATTTCACCGGCGGTTACGGCTCCGTGGACAATACCATCGGCGGGTTCCTGGGCGAACCCCAGCTGTTCACCCGCGATGCCCTGCAGTGGCAGGACATCGTTTCGTTCAACATCGGGGACCACTTCTTCCGGGCCGGCTTCGATGTGCGGACTCCGAAGGAAGACAGCGATTTCGGCAACACGTCGCGCCCGCTGTTGCTTTACACCGGCATCTTCGACTTTGCCCTGGATTCCCCGTACTACATCTCGGCCGGTATCGATCCCCAGACCGGGCAGCTCTCCGGTACTCCCCGCGAGTTCCAGTCCACCGAAGTCGGCTGGTTCATCCAGGATGACTGGAAGATCCATCCCCGGTTGACCCTCAACCTGGGGTTGCGCTGGGACTACTTCGCTCCGACGACCGAAGGCAACGGCAAGCTGTCCAACATGCGGTTCCCGAGGGGTGACACTTACTTCGAGCGGATCCGTTACGCCACGGTGGGACCGGTGGACAAACTGTACGAGCGGGATTTCAACAACTTCGCCCCCCGTCTGGGCTTCGCCTGGGATGTGTTCGGCGACAGTTCAACCTCGCTCCGCGGTGGATACGGAGTCAGCTACGACAAGATCTTTTTCAACGTCGGCGCCAACTCCCGGTTCAATCCGCCGTATTTCGGCCTGACCCAGCTTTCGGACGTGTTCTTCGGCGACGACCTGAGCAACTTCCCGCTGTTGGGAGACGATCCCAACGACCTGTTCGGCGGCTTCCTGGGCAAACAGGTGGCCGAACCCCTTGGTTTCGACGAATACGGCGGCGTCGTCGGACGGCGTATTTCCTTGCGTGTGCTGGATCCTGCGATTCGGGATTCCTACGTCCACAGCTTCTTCCTGGGCCTGCAACGCGAGCTGCCCTGGGAGATGGTGGTGGAAGCCAATGTCCAGGCCACCTATGGGCGCAAGCTGGGCTTCATCGGGAATCCCAACCGCTTCACCGGCGACCGTCTCGGCTGGCCCAACCCATTGGGTGAGTACGAGGGGAGAACATCCATCGACCGGATCCACCCCTCCTTCACCTCGTTCAACCTCCGGCAGAACCGGATCACCTCCAACTACCACGGGTTCAACGTCCAGTTGGCCAAGCGGATGACCCAGGGCATCTCCTTCCAGGCGGCCTACACGTTGGGCAAGTCGCTGGACTACAACTCCGACGTGTTCGGCCAGGGTTCGAACGCCGGCGGCTCGGACATCTTCTTCTCCGACCCGCTCAACATCGCCCTGGATTACGGTCGCTCCAACTTCGACATCCGCCACCGGTTCGTCACCAGCTTCCTGTGGGAGATCCCGGTCATGCGGGATCAGAAAGGTGTGCTGGGGGCCATCCTGGGTGGCTGGGAGCTCACGGGAGCCTTTCCGATCCAAAGCTCGCTGCCGTTCTCGGTGTGGAACACTTCGCGCACCGCAGACTACAACCGGGATGGGACGTTCAACGATCGCCCGAATGAGCCTTCTTTCGGGAACAAGTTGCAAGGCGATCCTTCGACGAAAGAGTTCATCGCCGGTGTTATGACCCGCGACCAGTTCCCGACGCCCACCCTGGGCACCAACGGAAACCTGGGCAAAAACACGTTCGACGGACCCAACTTCTGGACCGTGGACATGGGCCTGTTCAAGAGCTTCAAGCTCCCCATCAACGAGGAGTCGAGGCTCCAGTTCCGGGCGGAGTTCTTCAACCTGTTCAACCGGGTGAATCTCTTCCTGCCCTCGCCGAACCTGTCCAGTACCTTCTTCGGCCAGTCGACGGCGGCGTTCGCCCCCAGGGAGATCCAGCTCGCCCTGAAGGTTATCTTCTAGGCGGCATCGGATCACTTTGAAACTCGGCAGAGGGGACCTCCGGGTCCCCTTTGCCGTTTCAAGGGGGCGGTTGCAGATTACACAGATCACTCGGATTACACAGATCACTCGGATTGCACAGATCACACGGATCGCTCGGATCACACGGATCACGCGGATCGCTCGGATCATCCGGATTCCGCGGAGCGGGCAGAATGCAGTGGCCCCCTGGGGCATGCTGGCGGCAGGAGTTGTGGCTGCATTTGCAGTCCTCGTTCCCTGCCGCGCCGAGAATGTCCTGCTCATCAGCATCGACACCCTGCGTGCCGACCGGCTGAGCTGCTACGGCTACACCGCCAACGCCACCCCTCAGCTCGACCGCTGGGCCCGCGAAGGAGTCCTGTTCTCCCGGGCCTACACAGCCTGCCCCCTGACCCTGCCCGCCCACGCCACCGTCTTGACGGGGACCTACCCGCTCTACCACGGCGTCCGGGACAACGTCGGACACCGGCTTCCCGAGTCGGCGGTGACCGCCGCGGAGCTGTTTCGGGAGAAGGGTTATCGAACAGCAGCCATTCTCGGCGCCTACGTTCTGGCGTCGCCTTTCGGGACCGGACAGGGCTTCGACCTCTTCGACGACGACTTCGGCGACCTGCCGGAGGATCCGGCGCAGGCGGTGGAACTGCAGCGCCCAGCCCCCGAGGTGGCCGAGCGGGCCCTTGCCCGGCTGCGGGACTACCACAACCAGAAGTTCTTTCTCTTCATCCATTTCTACGACCCCCACCTGCCCCGTCCCCAGGGCTACGACGCCGAGGTGAGCCGTGTCGACGAAGCCGTCGGCAAGATCGACCGTTACCTGCGTGAGTCCGGACTGCTGCAACGGACCCACATCCTGGTCTTCGGCGATCACGGGGAGGGGCTGGGGGAGCACGGTGAATCCACCCACGGTTTTTTCCTCTACGATTCGACCCTGCACGTTCCCCTGATTGTTCGCCCGGCGGAAAGTTTCCAGGCCAAGACACCACTCAGCGATGACGTGGTTTCCCTGGCCGATGTACTCCCCACCCTGCTGCAACTGGCCGGCCTTCCCATCCCTCCATCGATCCAGGGCCGGAGTCTGGTGCGTTCGATGCTCGGCTTGCAACGGCGGGAAGAGGGCGCCTATGCCGAAACCTGGGTACCTTGGAACCAGTTCGGCTGGAGTCCCCTACGGGCGCTGGTCCTGGGACGCTGGAAGTACATCGATGCCCCGCAGCCGGAACTGTACGATCTGCCCCGCGACCGCAACGAGCAGAACAATCTGGCCGCCTCCCAGCCCTTACTGGCGCGGCAGCAGCGCGAGCGGCTGACCGCCTTCCATGCGCGGTACTCGCAATCCAGCGAAAACCCGCAGCACAAGGCTGCATTCCAGGTGGACACAGCCACCGAGGAACGGCTCGCCGCCCTGGGATACGTCGCTCTTTCCCGACCCGCCGGCGTCCGGACGGCCGGCTTCGGCGAGGGGATCGACCCCAAGCTCCGGATCCAGGCCTTTGAGAAGCACACCGAGATCCTCGCCGACCTCGCCGACGGTCGGGTAAGCCCCTCCCGCCTCCAGGAACTGCAGCGGCTGCGGAGTTCCGCCCCCGAGATGGCCGGCCTGGACTTTCTCGAAGCGGCGGTGTTGGAGGCCTCCGGTGATCCGGCTGCCGCCGAGCGAAAGTACTCGGACATCCTGAAAGGCGATCCCGGACATCGGATGGCAAGGTCCCAGCGCTCAGCACTGCTGCTCCGCCGGGGGGCTCTCGATGAGGCCCAGGAGGATCTCGAGGAGCTGCTCAGCGCCGACCCCGGGGACTACCGGGCAAGGAACAACCTGGCTTCGATCTTCCGGCGGCGGGGACAGACGGAACAGGCGATCGCCCAACTCAGACGTGCGGTGGCCGACCATCCCCGCTACTTCACCGGCTGGTATCACCTGGGCCTGCTCTACATCGAGCAGGCGGCCTGGGTCGAGGCGGAGGCGGCGCTGCGGCGGGCGGTGGAGCTTCGCAGCGATCACGGCGAGGCCCACCTCAACCTGGCGATGGCGCTCAACGCCCTGGGACGGACCGAGGAAGCCGCCCGCCACCTTGAACTGGCGAAACCGTGAAACGGTTATTCCGGCTGGATCACGTGATACAGGCCGATCTTCTTCTTGTCCAGAATCACGTTGTGGGCCTTCAGCCGGATGGCGTTGAGCCGGATGAATCCACGGGCATCGGTCTGGTCAAAGCCGCCCTCCACGTCCATGCTGCCCAGTTCCTGGTTATACAGTGAGCTGGGGGACTCCCGGGCGACCGCCATGACGTTGCCCTTGTAAAGGCGTACCGTAACCTTGCCATCGATCGCTTCCTGGGATTGGTTGAACGCCGCCATCAGGAAATCCATTTCGGGAGCGAACCAGAACCCGTTGTACAGATACTCGGAGAACTTTGGCTCCAGCATCTGTTTCAGGTGCATGACCTCCTTGTCCATGGCGATCCCTTCGATATCCCGATGGGCGGTCCACAGGATGGTCGCTCCAGGACTCTCGTAAACGCCTCGGGACTTGATCCCCACAAAACGGTTTTCCACCATGTCCACCCGGCCCACTCCGTTCTCGCTCCCCAGCCGGTTCAGATATTCGAACAGGGGCAAAGCCCCCTCCACCGTCTCGCCCGTGTTGAGATTCGTGACCCGCACCGGAAGGCCGTCCTTGAACTCGATCACCACAAGGGTTTCGACATCGGGCGCCTCCCTGGGCGAGACGGTGCGGGAGTAGATCTCCTCATCGGCGATTCTGGACGGGTCTTCGAGGATTCCGGCCTCGTGACTGATGTGCATCAGGTTTTCATCCTCGCTGTAGGGCTTGCGCAAGGTCGCCGAGACCGGAATCCCGTGCTTCTCGGCATAGCGCAGCATGTCGCTGCGGCCCTTGAACTCCCGGAGGAATTCGGGGTCTTTCCAGGGAGAAATGATCTCGATGCGGGGATCCAGCGCGCAATAGGCCAGCTCGAAGCGTACCTGATCATTGCCTTTGCCGGTGGCTCCGTGGGCCACGTAGCGGGCCTCTTCCTGGTGGGCGATCCGGATCTGGTGCTTGGCGATCAGGGGTCGCGCCAGGGAAGTCCCCAGCAGGTAGCGTCCCTCATACAGGGCGTTGGCCTTCAGGGCCTGGAAGATATAGTCGGTGACGAATTCCTCGCGGAGATCCTCGACGTAGACCCGCGAAGCTCCGACTTTCAAGGCCTTTTCGCGCGCCCTCGCGAAGTCCTCGTTCTGGCCGACATTGGCGAGAAAGCACACAACATCGTAGCCCTTGTTGAGCAGCCATTTCAGGATCACCGACGTATCCAGACCACCCGAGTAGGCCAACACCACTTTCGTGCTCATTCCTGCTCCTCTCCGCCGGGTTCAGGGCGGACCTTTCGACGCGGCATTATACGGCTCCGCGGCGGAGCATGCCTGCCGGACCGCCACCCCCCTCCCCGCCCCCCGTTACCCCGTTACCCCGCTACCCCGCAACCCCGTTACCCTACAATGGCTGCCCATGTCCGAATACTGGGGACGGATCGTCGACTTCTTCCTCAACGACGACAGCCTCCGCCTGGGGGTGGTAAGCGGCGGGTCCCGGGACCGGCCCGCCCTCACCGACCAGAACGGCCGCCAGCACACCATTCCGTCCCGGAACATCGCCGTGGTCCACCAGGAAGCACCCGCCGCAGGACGCATTTCCGCGCAGTTGGAACCTGTCCGCGCCCGGGTCGAGGAACTGCAGGGACAGATCGACACCGAGCTGTTGTGGGAGTCGACTCACGCCGAGGCGGGAAGCTGCTCCGCTGAGGATCTCGCCGCCCTCTACTTCGGTGAGTCCGATTGCTGCCGTTGTTCAGCCGTCCTGCGCGCTGTGGTGGCCGATCCCCTCCGCTTCCGGCGTCAAGGCCTCCGCATTCTGCCGCGGTCCCTGGAGCAGATCGAGGCCCAGCTTGTCGGTCAACGTCGCCGGGCCGAGAAGGAGGAGAGCCGTCGCCGGATCCGCGGCTGGATCGCCCATGTCCTCCGGGAGGGATCCGAGGCGGGCTCTGATCCACCTGAACAACGGGAGACCATCCTGCGCCGGATCGAGGCTTTTCTGCTGCGGAAACAGGAGGACGAGGAGGTTCTGTACTGGTTGCAGGATCACGATCCCGACAGCACTCCCCGCATGACCGCCCACGACCTGTTGGCTGCCCTCGGCCGGCTCCCCGCCGCAGCCGACCCATTCCTCAGCGCCGCCGGAATTGATGTCCGCTTCAGCCGGGAGGCCACCGACCTGGCGGCCGCCCTGACGCCCTTCGTCGGAGGCTCCGAGCGACGGGATTACACCCACCTTCCCGCCTTCGCCGTGGACGACGAGGATACCCGCGAAGTGGATGATGCTTTCAGCCTGTGCCCCACCGCCAGCGGCTATCGGCTGCTGGTGCACATCGCCGACGCCACCCCTTTCGTCGGCCGCGACGATGCACTGGACCTGGAGGCTCAGAAACGGGTCTCGACGCTTTATCTGCCCCAGATCACGGTGCGGATGCTTCCGGACAGAGTCGGCTGCGAGCTGATCAGCCTCGTGCAGGGCAGCGAGCGGCCCTCTTTGACTCTGGAAGCGGACCTCTCCAACGATGGGGATATCCGGGACTGGGAACTGGTGCCCGGGCGCATCGTCATCAGCCGCCGACTCAGCTACGATCAGGCGGACCAACTGTTGGCGGACCCTTCGGCGGGTGAGGAAGCGAGACTCCTGCCACTGCTCCGGAATCTCACCGACCGTTTCGCCGCGCAGCGGATGGCCCAGGGGGCGCTGCGCATCCGCCGCCCCGAACTGAAGGTGGTGGTGCGAAACGGACAGATCCAGCTCAAACAGCTCGACCCGGACAGCCCCAGCCGGGCCCTGGTCAGCGAACTGATGGTATTGTTCAACACCCTGGCGGCGGACTACTGTACCCGCCACCGCCTGCCGTTCGTCTATCGGACGCAGGCCCGGATGCCCGACGCGCCGGTCCTGCCGCCGCACTATGACGCCGTTCTGGTCAACGATCTGCTCAGCCGGATGGAGAAGAGCCGCTATTCGCTGGAGGCAGGTCCTCACGGGGGTCTGGGAGTGGAGCGGTACACGCAACTCACCTCACCGATCCGCCGCTATCTGGACCTGGTTCTCCAACGCCAGCTCAAGGCGCACCTGGATGGCACCGCCCTTCCCTACAGCGATCAGGATCTGATGGGTGTCATCGAGCTGGTCCAGTCCCAGGAAGCGGAACTGCGGGCGACCGAGCGCAAAGCGGTCCGCTTCTACTGTCTGAGCTGGCTGGAACAGAACTGCGCTGGCGGCGAGCTGGAGGTGGTGGTCCTGAGGCCCGCGGAACGGGGGGGATACCTGGTGGAGACAGGCGAATACGCGATCCGCGGATTCCTCGACACCGCCGCGGAGCTGCCCGCGGGAACCCGTCTGAAAGCCCGTATCAGCCGTCTCAGTCCCCAGCGGAACACTTTCGTTCTGATTCCCGGGGGAGGGTAGCGGGGTTGCTAGCGGGGTAGCGGGGTAGCGGGGTAACGGGGTAGCGGGGTAGCGGGGTAACGGGGTA
>CAZGEH010000008.1:0-178490 GCA_964524795.1 uncultured Acidobacteriota bacterium | reverse complement strand
TCCCCTCGCTGTCGTGTTCCACCTGCTCACCCGGTTGTCAAAGATCTCGGCTCGCCGCAAATTGGCGCCCCACAGGAAACTCCAATATTACACCATCCCCCGCCCGCCGCGCAAGCTCGCAATCAGCAGGAGGGCGGGAGGGACACCAGGGACAATCCGTGACCTTCGTGGATCTCGATCCGACGAGGACTGCGGGGCATTTCCCGCCGGCTGCGACGCGTGTCACCAGGCTCACGTAAACCTTTCCGGGAAATAGCGGTCTTACTCTGTGCGGACAGTCAGCCGATGCAGCCCGACGACCAGACACTCATCCTGCGAGCCCAACGGGGCGACGATGCCGCCTTCGAAACCCTCGTCCGACGGTACGACCGCACTGTCCTGTCCATCGCCCTCCGTTACACCGGAGACCCGGAGACAGCCAAGGACATCTACCAGGACGTCTTCCTGCGCGTCCACACTGCCTTGCCCCGCTTCCGGTTCGAAAGCCAGTTTTCCACCTGGCTGCACCGGATCACCGTCAACTGCTGCCTGAACTATCACTCCGCCCGGCCCGGCCGGCGGGATGTCTCGCTGGAAAGCGAGGTTCTGGAGTCGTCCAATGGCAGCACCCTGACCGGCCGGGACCTGCCGGAGGCGCTGGTCGACGCCTCTGACCCCTTGCGCCCGAGCCGCAGCCGCGAGATCCGCCGGCGGCTCGCCATTGCACTGGACCGGCTGTCGCCGCAGCAGAAGCTGGTGTTCGTGCTGCGGCACTTCGAGGGGCGCCGGCTGCGGGAGATCGCCGAGGTTCTTCAGTGCGCCGAGGGGACGGTCAAGAAACACCTTTTCTCGGGGACCCAGCGCCTCCGGGAACAGTTGAGTGAACTGCGATGAACAGCCAGACAGCCAACCATGATGAATTCCGGGAGTTGTTGACCCTCTCCTGTTTCGGCGAGCTGAGTGCCCCGGACCAGCAGCGCCTGGACCAGCATCTCGCCCAGTGCCCGGACTGCCGTGCCGAGCTGGAGGAGCTGGTCCGGATCAGCGAAGCCTACGGAGCCGATTTCCGTCAGGTCTCGGAGCCGCTGCTGCGGCAGGCCCGAGAAGAGCTCTACCGTGCCATGGAAGCGCGACGCCGTCGCCTGCCGGCCGGACTGTCAGCCGGACTGCGCTGGTGGCTGCGGCCGGTTTTCGCCGGTGCAGCCGCCGGTCTGGTGGGTGCCGGTTTCCTGGCGGGATACCTCGCCTTCTCCGGGCGTGGGGCCGAGGCCCCCTTCGACCTGGCGACCGGCCAGTACCGGATCTCCAATCTGATCTTCGAGGAGGAGCCGGACGGCCGGATCCGGCTGACTTTTACGGCATCGAGGCCGGTCAGGATCGAGGGGACGCTGGAGGATCCCGATATCCAGAAGATGCTGGCCTACGCCCTGGTCAGTGAGAGTAACCCGGGAGTCAGACTGCGGGCGGTGGGGGCGTTTGCCGCCCAGACAGACCCGCAGGCCGACCGGGAGGTGGTGAATGCCCTCATCGGCGCCCTGCGAACGGATTCGAATCCGGCGGTTCGGCTGCTGGCACTCCAGGCTCTGCGCAGCTATCCGGCGGATCCGGAAGTCAAACGGGCCTGGGTGGACACACTCCTTCATGACTCCAACGCCCGCCTTCGACTGGAAGCAATCGCAGCCCTCCAGTCCCTGGTGGAAAGAGGTGTCCCCCTGGATGAAGCCCTGGTCAAGGAGCTGGATCAAGGTCTGGACCGGCAGCACGACGAGTTTGTTCAGCGAAAGGCGCGCGAATTTCTGCAACGGGCGGGATACGGCCGTTTCTAGCCCGTCCGCTTTCAACCACCAACCGTGTTTGTGAAGGAGATGGACATGAAGAAAAACAGAGGGTTTGTACTGCCTGCAGTGCTTGCACTATTGGCGGCGACGTGGGTGTCCGCCGCCCAGCTCACCAATGTCACCCGCCGTTTCGAGGTTTCCGGGGCCGTCCAACTGGTGGTCGAATTGTCCGCCGGCGACATCCTCATCAACCCGGTATCCACGGCCCGGAGTGTCCAGGTGGATGTGGTGGCGATTGAGCAGAACGACGTTCAATATCTCAACGTCAGCCAGTCGGGATCCACGGTACGTGTGGAGTTCAAACCCGAAGGACGCTGGAATCGGCGGAGTCCCCGGTTTGAGTTCACACTGCCGGCGGACGCCACGCTCAGTCTCAATACGTCGGGCGGCGACATCTCCGTCAGCGACACCATCCGCGGCAAAGTCGAAGGCAAGACTGCCGGCGGCGATATCGTGTTGAAGGACGTGGAGGGTTCGGTTGAACTGCGGACCAGCGGCGGCGACATCCGTGCCGGAGTGGTGCGGGGCGACTGCGATCTGTTGACCTCGGGGGGCGACATCCAGCTGGAAGCCGCCGACGGTGAGGTCGTGGTGAAGACCTCCGGCGGGGACATCCAGGTGGGAGACGTGGGCCGCCGTCTGGAGGCTTCGACGGCGGGTGGCGACATCCGCCTCGGCAACGTGGGGGGATCGGCGGTGGTCAAGACGGCAGGCGGGGATATCCGTGTCGGCAACGTCGAAGGCTCAGCCGAACTGAAGACAGCAGGGGGCGACGTCGTGCTGACCGCGGCGCGCGGCTCGGTGGAGGCCGGAACCGCCGGCGGGGACCTCCACCTGTCTCAGGTGGAAGGCCCCATCCAGGCCAATACGGCGGGCGGCGACATCACGGCGGAGCTGCTGGCCGCGCCCGCTGCCAGTTCCTTCAAGACCGCCGGTGGCAACATCGACCTGAAGGTGGCCCGGTCTGCGCGGATCACGCTCCACGCCCTGATTCGTGTAGCAGAGGGAGAATGGTCCCGGGAGGGACGTGACTTCGGGATCGAGTCCGGTTTCGGGGCGGTCCAGGTCGAACGGGATCAGAGGGCGAACGAACTCCGGGCGGTGATCCCCATCAATGGAGGTGGAGTCGAGGTGGTCTGCGAAACCTCCAACGGCTGGATCCGGGTCAATCCGATGTAAGTTGGGTTGGCGGGGCACAGGCGCCGTGCACCGGCCGCGGTCATGGCGCCTGCCGCCGATCTGGGCCCGCGGGCCGCTGGCGTCTGCCGGACGCCGGTCCGCGGACCCAGCTCACCAGACCGGACGGGAAGTCCACGTTCCGCAGCTTCAATCTCGGCGCCTTCACCCCAGGGATGCCGCCCGGGAGCATCGTGCTTCCGGCGATCTGGTCTATCGCTGGGTGCTGCCCACCGGGAGGCTGGATATCAGCCACCCCTGCCGGGTCCGCAACGAGGTCACCGCAACCGGCTGGTCGCTCACCACCAACAGTGAGCTCGCGAAATCTTCCTCCACAGGGAAAGATCCCTCATAACACCAGATGATCAAGGGAGACGGCTGAGGCAGTCCACAGATCTCGCTCAGGAACAGGGCCTTGTGTTCTCCCGGCAGGAGCGTCAGTTGCGGCCAGTTCTTCAGCCAGGGTGGCTTGAATCTATTGTCAGGGTCAAAAGGCCGCAGGGTAACCTCCGCGGGTTGATCCCCGGGATTGACGATGGCGAACCCTGTATCCAACCTTTCCTGGGCCTCCCAATCGACGGGAAAGACGTGGAAAACCTTTGCCTCCTGCGCCTCGATGCCGATCTCATTCACCTGTCCCGTCTCCTCATCCCAAACTCGGTAGATCCCCTGGGCGGCAAGGGGCAGCTTCGATTCGATCTCCGCGTAACCGACCTCCACGCCCTCTTCCTCCGGCGCGGTGATCTTCACCCGGACGGACAGGAAATAGGCCAGTCGGAGACTCAGGTCACTGCGCGGCGTTCCGTCCACGGTGAGCTCCAGCGGCTCGCCGGCGGAATCGAAGAAGCGCACCACCACCTCCTGGTCCGACCAAGTGTAGAGGGTCTGAAGTTGCAGCAGCATTTCCAGTTGCCGGCTGCCGACCCGGCCCACCGCCAACTGAGGGATGTAGAGGCGGAACGGACGCTCCACCAGGTACTCCAGCCAGATTTCGTGGATGTACTCCTCCCGGACCTCAGCCCCATAGTCGACCACCAGCGTCGCAATCCCCTCCGGATGTGCCGTCTCGATTCCCACAAACGGTCCCCGGTCGGTGTCTTTGGTCTCCGGCCCCACGTACTCGACAGAACCCAGGCTTTCGCCCCGGGCGGTGAACGCTTCAAGCCGCGCAACGGTCTCCGCGGTTCCGTTCCCCAGAATCAGACCCACACGCCTCACCGGATCCCGGAAGCGCAGGAGGAGGGGCCTGCCGGCGGAGTCGCCGCCGTCCGGAGACACGTTGCGCACAGCGACACTCAGCCCGATGCCGCCGAAGTCCCGGAAAACCTCCACCGTTTCCAGACGGGGAGAGCTGCCCCCGGAACCCATGAACTGCAGTCCCAGCCGCGAGTGGAGCTCGGCGGCGGGGGCGTTACGGCGGAGAAACTCCCAGAAGATCAGACGGATCGGATCCTCGAACGCCGCTTTGCCGGCCAATGCCACCTGGGCGCCTTGGCCCCCGGGTACCGGCGTCGGTGGCGTGTCGGACGCCGGGGGCCCCGGCGGGGGCGGCGCATCCGAATGCCGGTCATTCAGCAGGTTCGGGTCCAGGACCGTGGCCAGTTCATCGAAGTAGTCGGAAGTCGAGTGTCCCCGGCCCTCGATCTCGGCCAGCAAGCGTTCCAGGACCTCTCGGGGCTGCACCACCCGGCCGTCGATGATGAGGGGAATGCCGCTGACGCCCAGAAAATGGGCGATCACGGTTGCCTCCGGCCGCTCGGCTTCGGTCACCTGTTTGAGGTCCCGGAGCGTGTCGGCGATAAACGGGATTGCCACTTCCAGCGGAAGCTGCCGGCCGTCACAGGCGTAAAAGTCGTAACCCTCCTCGATACCGACGATCCAGGTGTTGATCTCCGTGAACTCGTGCACGTAGGCCGTCCACATGCGGGCTCGCAAGCCCCGGAGGCGAACGTACTCCGCCGTGTCCAGTCCCGGCACGCAGGCAACGAGGCGCTCCGGGACCTGGATCCCTTCCGCAAGGGGATCCGGCGGAACCAGGGGAGCCCCGGCCGCCGGCGGGAAGATCCAGACGGTAGACGTACCGATGGGGCGGAGATCCAGTTGGGCGGCGTGTCCGATCAGGGTGTGATAGGCCGCCACAGCCCCCGGGTCGAGCGCGTCAACGGACAGGGAATGCCACAGCAGGCGATACACGGAGAACGTGATGAGCGCGTTGGTGGCCCCGTTCTGGGCGGCCTCATCGAGACGGGCGGTCTCGTAGGCCAGCCAGGGCGCGCCCGGATCCGGACTCTGGCCGTGCATGCCCGGAGCCGTCAGCAGACCCAACAACGCTGCGCCTGAGGGAAGTGCCCTCCGAAGTGCCATCCAGCCATCAAAACGTAACCACATCACACACCACCCTTCTCTTGACAGAAAGCCATGGCCTCCGCCGGCCGGCCCGAGGCGGCCGAGCCCTCCCCCGAAGTCCGGCTCTCCGGCTTCGACCTACCGCTGGGTGCTGCCCACCGGCAGGCTGGAGACGAGCCAGCCGCGTCGGGTCCGCAGGGAGGTCACACACACCGGCTCATCGCTGATCACCTGGAGTGAACCCTTGAAGTCTTCGTCAAATGGGAAACTCGTCCTGTACACGTAATGCCCCGGCAAATCGCAGATCTCACTCAGGCAGAGAGCCTTGTGCTCTCCCGGAGCGAGAGTGAGAAGCGGCCAGTCGGCCATCCGGAAAGGTCCGAACTTGGTACTTGGGTCATACAGTTTCAGCAGCACCTTCGTCTCCCCATCACCGCACTCGCGAAGCCGGTGGCCCCACTGGCTGTGTGCAGGCCCAGCAGAGCGCTCCCCAGAACCGGCAGTCTCGTGATGGGGCGTCTCCTGCTCGGAATCCCTCCTCAGTAGACCCAGTAGGCGGTACCGGTTCGCTCGACATCGATACCGTTTGCGTCGCCGGTGAGACCCCAACCCAGCTTCGAGCCCGTCAAATCAGGTACACCGATCCCGTAAACGTTCTCCAGCGTCCATGAGCCGACCCAGTCGCGGTAGCCGATCCGCTTCCCGTTCTGATGGACTTCGGCCATCCACCAGGGCTCCCACAGGCCGCGCAGAGGGTGAAGCCACTCGCGTTCGATGATCTGGACGCGGGCCAAGTCAGGACTGGCGAACGGGTTGGGACTGACGGTGAAACTGAACAGTTGGCTTTTGCCCTGGCCGGGTTCTGCCAGGTCGTCGCCCGTGAACTGGAGCTTGCCCTCGCCGGTCGGGTAAACGATGCAGCCGAAGCGGGTGGGGTTTGGTGGCTGCCAGTTGGGTCGATCGTGCATGCGGATGAAGGCCCCTGCATGCGCAGAGCCTGGTTCCGGAATACCAGCTCGACGGAAGTCCTGTACGGCTGTCCAGCGGTTTCTTTCCAACACCTCCGAGTCGAACTCGATGTCGGGCACAATGTCGAGTTGCGGATGGGAAACCGCGCCACCCAAGGAACCGGGTTGGAGGCGGATCTGCGCCCATCCTCCAGACGCCGAGGGGCTAACGGGTTGAGCGGAAGTGAGCCACTCATCCCATTCCCAATAATCTCTCACAACATCGGAGGAGGCGACCTGGAACTCCTCACAACACTTGACGTTCCAGCCTGCACAACTCCAGGGAGCGGTTGAGGTGCAGTAATCTTTGCTGCAGGTATAACAAGTCGATTCCAGGTTCAAGGGCAGTTCGGGATAGCGGTCGTCCAGGAGCGTCGGATCGAGGGCTGATGCCAGTTGGTCGAAATAGTCGGAAGTTTGGTGCCCGCGGCGACGGATTTCGTCCGCGAGTCCCTCGACAATCTGCTTCGGCTGCACCAACTGTCCGTTCACTCTCAGGGGAATCCCACTGACTCCCAGAAAATGCCCGATTACGGTCGCCCCGGCGTTTTCGGCGGAAATCGAACCCTTGAGGTCTCCCAGTGCGTCGGCGGCAAACCGGACGACCTGGTCCAAGGATAACTGCCTTCCGTCACATGCGTAGAACGGGAAGTCCGGCTCGAAACCGATGATCCAGGTATCGACTTCGCTGAATTCGCGTACATAGGTCGCCCACATGCGGGCTCGGAGGCCGCGGAGACGAACGTACTCCTCGGTGTCCAGTCCCGGTACGCACGCGATTCGGCGCTCGGGCACCTCCAGGCTCTCTGCGTCAGGATCTGGAGGCACAAGGGTGGGCTGAGCGCCAGGAGGAAAAATCCACGTCGTCGACGTGCCGATGATCCCCAGGTTCAGGTCGGCGGCGTGCGCGATTAAAGAGTGATAGGCGGCGACTGCCGTTGGGTCCAACGCGTCGATGGCCTTGCCATTCCAGAGCAAGCGGTACACCGAGAAAGTGATGACACCGTTTGCGGCCCCAGCCCGCGCCGCCTCGGTCAACCTGTTTGCTTCCTCCTTCAGCCATGGCGGACTGGAGTCTTCGCTTTCAGCTCTGAGCGAACCAAACGGCAACAGAGTACAGAGAGAGAGAGAGAGAGAGAGAGGATGCAATGTCGCATTTGCCCGGCCTCCTATTGGGGACAACTCAAACCGGGGAACCACTTGGAGAGAGATTATGACACATGCCCGCGGAGAACACAAGTGTGGCGGCACGCTTCCTGGCGAAATGGAGCAGGGACAGGATCGTAGGACGCCTGGAGGTCTCGGTCGAACTCCAGCCGCCAAGTCCGGTCGAGCATCCCGCTTGCGTCGAGGTAAAGGAACTCCGCACCCGAACCGATGTATCGAGCACAGCGTGCTTCCGGCCCAGCGGTCAAGGTTCCGCCGCAGACAGGTGAGTCCAAGTTGAGTCCGACCCTGTCCTGTTTCGGCGAACTGACTGCCGCAGACCAGCTCCGCTGGACCGGCATCTCGCCCAGTGCCCCGACTGCCGGGCTGAGTGGAGGACCCGGTTCGCCTCCGGGAAGCCTACGGCAACGACTTCCGTCCGGTTTCCGAGCTGCTCCTGTGGCAGGCCCGACAGCAGCTTGAACGGTCGCTCGGAGCCCGGCGCCGCCATCTGCCGGCTGAACTTCCCGCCGGGCTGCGCTGGTGGCTGCGTCCGGCCTTCGCCGCCGCGGCCGCCGGGCTGCTGGGCACCGGCTTCCTGATGGGGTATCTGGCCTTCTCCGGACGCGCTTCAGAAGCGTCCTTCGATCCGGCGGGCAGCGACATCACGGCGGAGCTGCTGGCCGCGCTTGCTGCCAGTTCCTTCAAGACCGCCGGTGGCAACATCGACCTGAAGGTGGCACGATCTGCGCGGATCACGCTCCACGCCCTGATTCGTGTAGCGGAGGGAGAATGGTCCCGGGAGGGACGTGACTTCGGGATTGAATCGGGTTTTGGGGCGGTCCAGGTGGAACGGGATCAGAGGGCGAACGAACTCCGGGCGGTGATCCCCATCAACGGAGGTGGAGTCGAGGTGGTCTGCGAAACCTCCAACGGCTGGATCCGGGTCAATCCGATGTAAGTTGGGTTGGCGTGCACAGGCGCCGTGCACCGGCCCCGGCCACGGCGCCTGCCAGTGCCCCCCGCAGCGGGCCGCCGACGAGGTGCCGCTGTCGTGGGGGACACGTTTTCTATGGAGGTTGAGGAACAGCTCACCCGCGCCGGTGTCGAGCTTAAACCGGAACCGCACCGCCTTCCGCACCGGGAGGGGTCAGAAGCAGGTCTTTGGATCCATGGAGAACGGTGCTGTAGAGATGGGCCTCTCCACCTCCCAACTCCGGAGTGTCTTGGTTGACCGATTCTGAAGAGATGGTATATGGTTACCATATGAGCGTCCACAAGACCACGATCTACCTTGATCTGGGCGACCACCGGCGCATAACGGCATTGGCGAAGGCCATCGGACGCCCGACCGCGGAGCTGATTCGGGAGGCTGTGGCGGATTACCTGCGTCGGTACGCCCCCGGGGCCGAACCTTCCTGCCTGGGAGCCGGGCGGAGCGGCAGGCCAGACCTCGGCGAAAGGGCAGAGGAGTTCCTGGCCGGTCTCGGAGAGCCTCAGTGATCGTCGCCGATACCGGCGCAATTCTGGCGCTGGTTGATACCGACGACCGGCACCACAAAACTCTGCTGGGCGTCTTCCGAAAAACCGGGAGAGACTGGGTGATTCCGTGGGCTGTCCTGCCCGAAGTGGACTATCTCCTCAGGACGCGAGTCGATCCGCGGGTTGCCGGATTCTTCCTCGAGGACATCGCCAGTGGGGCCCTGCTGGTGGAATGGGGGGTTCCGGCCGACCTCCGGAGGGCAAGAGAACTCAACGAACGCTACCCGGAACTGGGACTGGTGGACGCGGTGGTGATGGCCACGGCGGAGCGCATTGGAGCCAAGGCGATTGCCACTCTAGACCTGCGCCATTTCAGTGCGGTCGAGCTGGCCAGCCGACCGGAGCTGTGGCCGCGGGATTTCGCCGGCGGGCAGTAATCATGGGATGGCTGGTTTCCCAAAGTTATACTAGGCCCCTCCGGACAGTAGCGCTCGCTGGTGTTGGCGCTCCGGATGGCAGCCGGATTCCTTGGGCCCTGGGAGTGTCCAGGAGAAGGCACCGGCGACGGGGGCCGACGCGGGCAACTCGGATGGAACGCCCCAGCGACGGCGGTCCCCTGAACCGCTTCCCGCCGCCGGCACAGCTCTGACCTCCCCCGTCTCTGCCACCGGCGGCGGCTTCAGGCCGGGGTCGCGCCACAACCCCGGCCCTACGCTTAACTAAAACTGGAAGACGTCGTTGTAGATCTCCGCGTACACCGACCCGATGGCGGGATGCTTCGCCGGGGTGGTGCCCACTCCCTTGCAGGGGAACTTCCGGCCGACCAGGTAGCGGTACTTGCCCGTGGCTTCCAGAACCTCATAGATCCCCGTGTAGGGTCCGCCAAAGAGGTTGATGGTCTTCCGCGGGTCGGTTTGCGGCCCTTCCAGATGGATCAGGAAGCGTCCTTCCACCTGCACCCGGAACAGGATCTGATCCCCCTCCACATCCGTAAAGAGGCAGAGATCGTCGGCGGCGAACGCCGGCGGGGGAACCGCCAGGAACTGGAAGTTGGTCGTGGCAGTACCCGACAGCGCACCCCGGAAGGTTCCGGTCCGGACGCCATCGCCGGTTGCTGGAAAGTCCGTGACCACATCCTGGTGGATGAACAGGATCTGCGGGCTGGCACCCAGATTCGGCTCGGGGTCGATCCCGTTGTCCCTTCTGCCTGCCGCCGCCCACAGGGCAGTGCCTGCCACCAGAACCAACAATGCCAACAAGACCGTTCGACGTGACTGCAAATGCTTCATTGAAAAGACCTCCAAAACGAAAAAACCCTCAACCCGGCGGCCGTGGACATCCCGACCGCCGCCTATCATCCGCTGAAATACCTCCTCAATGGATGCCAGTAGTAGTCGATCCAGCCCTGACGGTACGACTCGGCCTGTTCCGCAGGGACAGCGCTGTGCAACAATCTCAGCTCGGTTCCCTCGGGTACGCCCTTCAGATGGAATTCCACCCGCGAAGGCGGCGCCCCCGCCGGCCATTCCGTTGTGCTCCATTGCTGGACAATCCGGACCGGCGGCTCCAGCTCCAGGTAACTGCCTTCGATATAGCCGTCCCAAGCCGTGAAACGGCCTCCGGGGACCGGCTTTCCCGCAGCCCGCGCGCCCGTGAACGCCGCGTGCAGCTTCGGATCGGTGAGCGCCTCATAGACCCGCTCGGGAGGCGCAGGGATGACGACGCTCAGCTCGAAGGACGTGGTCGCGATCTTCATCGTTTCCTCAGGGGAGGCTGTCCTCCAGGCGTTCCGGCTTGGTGTTGACGTTGGACACCAGGCCCCCGTCGACGATGATGCTGACGTACGGCTGCGTGGCCGAGCGCGAAATCTGGACGGTGGCCACGTGAGGATCGTCGTCTCGACTCCAGGAACCGAAAGCGGTGAAAGTCAGGGTGTCGTATTGCCCCTCGGGCATGGTCGATCCCCGCGAGTTCGTACAGCTCACGGACGCCAGCCGGTACATCCGGAAGGTTCCACCCTCGGCCGGATTGGAGTTCGTGTACTCGAAGGACGCACTGCGCCCCACAGCGTCGCAAGGGATGTTGTAGCTATAGGTGAAATTGTCTCCGGTCGAGGCGACAGCCGCCTCACTGCCGCTGAACACGTACCCTGCCGGCGGGGCGGGGCGCATGGCCTGGATCCGCAGGAATGGATCCAGGAACGAGCCGTCGCCGGCGATGAAGCTGTTGGCCTTCACATGATCCGGGGAGGGGAAGCGGAAGCCACTGAAGTCGAGCCTTACGTCACCGTTGAAACGGAAAACGGTCTCGCCGTTGACCCCCTTTTCAAACGACGCCGGCCCACGGAAGAAAAACGAGCTGGGCGCAATCCGGCCGTCGTTTTGTTCCAGCAACACAAACAGCAGGTTCTGTGCGATGAACCCGCGGTACAAAAGCTCCCCCACCACCTTGCCTGTCTTGACGTTGACCGCACCCAGGGGAACGTCGAAGGGATCGTCGGCGAAAGCGACATCCTGAAGAAAATAGGTCTTCTTGGGGAATCTCAGGTACTCGTTGTGGCCGAGCAAACCCAGCGAAAGCCCAGCGAACGACAGCGGGCTTTCAGGAGGTTCCGCCAGCAGCCCAGCCGGCGGAACGCTGGACACGGTAAAGGGCACCAGGTCCCCAAACCGTTCTCCGAACTGGATCTGGATCCGGCCGAGCAGATGAGAACGCCCGGTGGCGTTACCTCCCAGCTCCGGAATCTTCAGGGTGAAGGCATCCCCGAAGCTGGTGTTGTGTGTGAAAGTGACCATCTCCCAAACCGTGTTGGTTGGAATTTCGGGGCAATCGTCACCGCACTCCGGCTCATCGTCCTCTTTGGTGGTAAGGAACAGGTGCGGATGCAACGAGGTGCCCGGCGCCGGGATGCTGGCGCACTTCCAGCGCAGGTTGCAGAAAGGCAGCGGGAACCGCGGTACTTCTCCGCCGATGTCGTTGCCCAAAGCGAGGAAGGTCGAGCCGAAAAAGGTGAAGTCCAGCAGCCCGTCCGGCCGCTGTTCGAACTTGGCCCAGGAAGACCCGTAGATGCCCGGGAACTTGATGACCGGGGCCTCGAGCTTGGGATTCACGCCGCCCAGAGCCAGCAAGGCCGTGTTTATGAACAGGACCCGGTATTCCAGATTCGTGACCTCGCCCGTCAACAGGTTCAGGTCGCCTTCCGAAACGATTTGGGCGTCGAAGGGATCCCGCACCAGATTCGCTTCCACCGGCATCCGGAAAAACTGGGGAGCGGACAGGACCCCCTTTTCGCCGCCCAGCCCGCGCGGGTGGGAAATCTCGAAGTGGGCGATGTTTCTGGCCGGCGGATAGAACTTGATCCGGATCAGGCCGCTGACGTTGGCGTCGGTCATGGCCAATCCGCCGAACAGCAGGTTGCCGCAGGTTCCGAACGGATTATCCTCGTCCGCCGGGCAATCGACTGCCCGCAAGGCGTCACCGAAATAGCTCCTTGCAGAGTTGACGGGGAGCTCCTGGACCAGGCCTGGAGGAAGCTGCAGCGGTCCGCCCGGTTCTTCAGCGAACAGGCCGGCCGTGGCGCACAACAGGGGCCAGACAAAGATGAGTCGGCGCATGATCAGGGCCTCCCCCTTTCGGGACGCGTCACTTCTCGCTGGGTTCTCGGTTCACGGTGGGTGCCACGCTGGCCAGTCAGGCGGCTGCGGGCACGCAACACCTGGCGCATCAGTGCCTCCGGGACGAACTCGGCCAACTCCTCCAGGGCGGTTTCCTCCCCCTCGGCGGCACGGAAGTCCGCCACCGGATCAGCGGATACCAGCGTGGCCAGGTTTACCGCGGGGAACTGGGTGCTATAGGTCTGATTCAGCAACTGAAGGAGGCTGTTGGCGATCAACCCGTGTCCCGTGGGCCCAGGATAATAACCATTCAGGGAATAGAGCCCCCCCAGAAAATCCGCCGTGAGCTGCCGTGAACCGGCCACCGCGCCGGAGGTCTTCCAGGATCGCATCAAGGCGTGCAGGTCATGGACTACCGCCTTGTGCTGGGAAGCTGAAGCGCGGATCTCTGAATTGAGCTGGTTCACATAGTCGGTGATCTCGGCGGCGGTGGCGGCGGGGAGAAACGATCCGCTGGGCAGAGGATCGATCTTGCGGGCCAGAAACTGGTTGCCCATCTCCACCAAACCCGGCGTCGTGATCAGGTCGTCCAGATCGAGACCGTACAAGCCCAGAACGGTAAAGGGGGGCACCCGCAACAGGCGGGACGCCGTGACCGGATCCGTGAAATACGCCGTGTCCAGCGGATCGGGAACCGTCATGATCACGACCTCGGCAAAGGTGCCGCGCAAGGTGCCCAGCAATTGGTCATAACCGGGTCGCATCGCGGTCAGGGGAGGCAGCAGACCAAGATTTCCCTTCACCGCCGCCTCCAGGACCTCGGCATATCCCAGTTCAACCACCACCAGGGTGGGGCGCATCGCCACCGCGTACTCGAGCTGAGTCCACAGCGGCACATCGTCTTCCAGGATCAGCTGGGGATAGCCGAGAATGAAATTGACCATCGTCTGCTTCGGGTCGTGGGGCTGGATCAGGGGAGAGACCGGACGGCGCGTCGCGGCGTCGGCCAGGCGAAAACCGGGCACCGAAAGATTGAACACGAAGAGCTGCGGGGGAAACGGTTTGCGGAACGTGGTCTGCAGGGTGGTGGGGATCCGCAGCGGCAGCTCATTGAACCCCACGACGTTGCCGATACCCGGGGTCTGAAAGATCGGCTGGGGAAAGATGGTACCCATCTGCTGGGCGGCCAGGGCGCCGAAGTTCGCCTCTTGCCCGGGCTCGCTCAGCGAGAAGTTTGTCACTCCCGCAGCCAGACCCTCTCCAATGACGACGAACGAAGTCTTGTCCAGCCGCCGGGAGGATTGCGAGAGGCCGGTTCCAGCAACCAGAAAGCCGATCAGAACTGCCAGCAAGCGTCTGTCTGTCATGAGTCTACCAGTCCACCTTCAGATCCGTCCCGCCCACGTTCCAGCGCAAACCGAAACCGCCCAGATGAGCGAAGTTGTCATACAGCCCGTTGGTAAACACGTCATTGTTGGCCGCCACATTGGTGGTACGGTCCAGGAACTTCATCGCCTGATAGAACACGCTGAGTTCCATGTTGCCCCGCAGCAGGGAAGCTCCCACCGTAAAACTGTGCCGGCTGCTGTCCGGAAACAGGGGGCCGGTGCTCTTGTCGGGCACCGGCGTGTGATCGAACATGTAGCCGGCCCTCACCTGCAGGTTTTCACTCAGAGGCTTCTCGAAGCCGGTACTGATCTGCCAGGCGTTGTTGAAATCGAACTGAAGCCTGAGCTCCGCCGGCGTGGCTACATCCACCGTCTGACTGAAATTGACGGGGACGCTCTTGAACCGGTGGTAGTCCAGCACCTGGAAGTCCGCCGCCACCGTGCCGCCGAAAACCCCCTGCCGGGCAACCCCGACCTTGTACGTGGCGGGAGTGGTGAAAGAGCCCTTGATGTCCTGATCGGGGAACAGATCGGGAATCGTATCCTCACCGACAAACGGTTCCAGCGTGTAGCCTTTGGTGAAAGCAAAGGTGGCACGGCCGTCCAGGTGATGGGTGACCGCGCTGCGATACATCATGCCCAGACTGGTCTTGGAGGCCTCGTGGCGATACAGGAAGCCGGCATTGAGCCCCAGACTCTGACTGGTACCCGCCAGCCGCGAGCGGCCTTCCGGCAACAGCCGCGCAATGGCCGGGCCCGCCAGCTCGGGATCCTCGCCTGGAAAGATCAGTCCCGCCAGCTCCTTGCCGAAAACCACTCCGTCATCCAGCGGGTTGAGGATGCTCTGCTCCAGCATGAGATGCGTGTGCACCAGCGCCACGCCCAACGCCACCGCCAGATTCTCGCGAACCCGGTAGGCAGCGGTGGGCTGGAACCAGATCGACTCCAGCCGGGCCCGGCTGCCTGCGTAGCGCCCGACATACTTGGTGTGTTGCGGATCAGAGTCCTGGAAGCTGGTCCAGTTGGCCGACAGCCCAAAGGGCGAGAAGACCCCGAAACCAAAGGTCCATTTCTCGTTCAGGTCTTTGGTGAGATACATGCTGGCCACCGGGATCAGCTTGGGGGCAACGGAACCGTTGAACCCTTTCTGGGGGACGAACTGTCCGGCGGGAACATCGGAGGGCTTGAACCGGAACAGCCCGACGACACCCAGCGAGTCCATCTGCATCCGCAGGCCCTTCTGGAAGGCAATCCCTGCGGGGTTGTAAAACAGGGCGGAACCATCGTCGGCAATGGCGGCAAAGGCCCCTCCCATTCCCATGGCACGGACCCCCAGCTCGTAAATCGAAAACGCCGAGGCGCCCAGATGTCCCACGCTCAGGAGCAGGCATACCGACAGTACAAACCCTGATCGCTTCGAAGTCATCCGCTTTTCCAATCTGCAGTTTTCTTAAACCGGAGCCGAACCGGCCCAAACGGAACCCCGAGAAGCTCATTTCCTCCAGAGGTATCAGAAGGTCCCCACCCCTGTTGACTTGAGTGGATACAGACTAAGGAATGTAGTGCTTAATGTCAACTGCAAGTCAACGGATGGCCACCCTCCGGTACGACCCCGATGGCCGCCTTCTTCCCGGCCATATGGGGCTCAGCCCGGGACGGCCCCTTCGCCCCGTCAGGGAGCGGTGATATGCTTGCTGCATCCTCGACGACCGGCAGTAACACCATGCTTCACGAGCGGCGGAAGTTTTACCGGTGGGCCAGCGGATTGCAGTGCCTGTTCGAGGTTGGGGGACAAGCCCACACCGGTCAGGTGGTCAACCTCTCCTTCGGCGGGGCACGCATCCACACCCTCGGCCAGGCACCACCGGAAGGCGCCGACATCGAACTCACCATCCATCGCCCCGATTACGGGACTTCACTGCGAGCCCACGTTTTCTACAGCGAGCCCTGCGAACAGGGATCGGTGTTCGGAGTGGAGTTCTACGGTGGATTTCATGAGAAAAGCGCCAAGCTTCTGCCCCTGTTCCGAGACTGTGCGCCCATCGAACAGCCGGCCGATTCAAGTCCCGGACCAGACCCGGCGGCTTAGTTAGCCGCGCCCGGGAGAGCCACTTCCCAGGCCGGCCGTGGCCTTGTTCCGCATTGCCCGCTCCTCTCAACCCGTCTCCGCGGCGCGGTATGCTAGACTTTTCCATTCCATAAGCAGACGACATTCGCTGAAACCGGATCAGGAGGATTCAGTCATGATGGATGCCGCCCAGCTCGAACTGCTTCGCAACCGCCTTCTCGACAGGCGCCAGGAGATTCTCCAGCGGCTGGACAATTACGAGGAGGCCCTCACCTACCTGGAGCAGAGCCGCCCGACGGAATTCTCCGAAGAAGCGCAGGAAGAGGCGGCCGCCAACAGCCTCAAGGCGCTAGACGAACGGGAGCGCCGCGAGCTGCGGGAAATCGTCGCCGCCCTCCACCGGATGGACACCGGCGAGTACGGCATCTGCGAACGCTGTGAAAAGCCCATCGGCGCCGCCCGGCTCAACGCCCTTCCCATGGTCCGCTTCTGCATCGACTGCCAGAAGCGGCTGGAGGGGAACTGACAGCGAGCCGGATCCTGGCCACGGCCTCAGGCTTTTCCGTGGAAAGTCAGAACCGGACAGGGGGCGATCCGGATCACCCGTTCCGTCGTACTTCCCAGCAGCATGTGCTCCACCCCGGAGAGACCGTATGTGCCCATCACGATCAGATCAATCTCGTGGTCGCGGGCGTAACGGGTGATTTCCCGGTGAGCGCAACCGACCCCGTCGCCCACGGCCACCCGGACCTCCACGCGGGCCATCGCCTCCTCCCCCAGCACAGCGGCTACCGAGCGGCGGGTATCCTCCGAGATTTCGGAAAGCTCGTTGCGGACTGACGCTTTCCACTGCTCGTAATAGCCGGGGTGGACCTCTTCCTCGATCACGTACAGGATTTCCAGCCGGGCGCCATACACCGCCGCAATCTCCGACGCCCGGGCCGCGGCTTCCTGGGAATGGGCGGAGTAATCATAGGCGACCAGGATCTTCTGATACTGCGGATGATCCCGATAGCCATCGCGCTTGGACGCCACAGTCAGGACCGGGACAGGCGAATGCCGCACCACCTTCTCCGCGACACTGCCCAGGAAAAAATGACCCAGGCCGGTTCGGCCGTGGGTTCCCATCACGATCAGATCTACCTTCTGCTCCCGGACGTAATCCAGAATCCCCGCCGCGGGACTCACCTCGCGTACCAGAGCCGTCTTCACCCGGTGCTCGGCGTCGATACCGCGGGTCGCCTTGACCAGCTCCTCCTCGATGTAGCGGGAATATTTGCCCTCGTCAAAGAAATGGAACTCGGGCCGGTTGGGATCATCATGAAACGGAGTACGCACGTGCAGCAACGTGACAGCGGCGCCGAATCGGCGTGCGACTTCCAGCACGTGGGGCAGGGCTCGTTGAGATGGTTCGGAGAAGTCCGTCGGGAAGAGTACGTGTTGGATCTCCATCGTGAGTCTCCTTTCGGGGGCCGGGCCGGGTCGATTACACGTTGTCACCGTTGCTTCTCAAATGCAAGCGGGTGTCCCGCAGGTGACGCCAGCCCGGCCGCCAGCGACTGTACCAGGTCGATCCCCTGACCGGTGGCCGGTATTTCGCTGAGCCTGCGGAGCTCAAGAACATTTCGCCAGCGACTCTGCAGCTCCTCCCAGACCGCCTCATGCTCTGCGTGCAGATCCCGGCACCATTCCCAGACTTCGCCGAAGCGTCCCGGATCCTCCGGAGGGAACCACGGAAACATCCGGTTCACGATCACTCCCTGAACAGGGAACCTCCGCGACCGCAGGCCGGCGGTAAAGTGCTGGACATCCTTGATGGCTTTGGCCGGAACCGTGACGATCCAGAAAGTGCCGTCCCGGCGCAGCCGCTCGACAGTTTTTCTGGCACGCTCCGCATAGCCTTCCGCGATGGTGCGGAAAAGGGAGTAGAACTCCAGCACATCCGCGATCACCCCGGTGCCTACCAGCTCCTCGAGCCGGGCGTAGAGATCCAGAGAGCGGCGGCCCCAACGGCCCAGGACGGAATCCGCCAAGAGGCGATAGGACTTCCCCACCAGCCGTACCAGAGGGAACTCCACCAGTTCCGCGAAGCGTTCCGGCTTCTCCAGGAACTCGAAGGCGTGGCGGGAAGGGGCGGTGTCCACGACAATGGTTTCGAAACCCCGGTGCATGACCTGATCGAGATACTCGATGGCCATCAGTTCCTGCATGCCCGCCAGTGAGGAAACCAGCATCCGGTAGATCGAGTGGTGCAGCACTCTGTCCACCTGTTCCGGCCGGCCGTAGAGTCTTACTGCCTGTTCGAGGGTGTGTTCCACATCCAGTTGGGCGGCCCAGAACTCGCCCTGGATCGGCAGCTCCACACGGTGCTCACCCCGCTGCAGGTCCAGACCCAGCAGGGTCCTCAGACGGCGTGCCGGATCGATCGTGAGAACCAGAGTCTTGCGGCCGGCGCTGGCCGCATTCCACGCCAACGCCGCCGCCACCGAGGTCTTGCCGACTCCTCCCGTCCCCAGACAGACGACGATCTTCACTGCCCGCTTCCCACGTTCAACAGTCCCGAATCTTCAATCTCCCGGGACAGATCGAGAAGAAACCGCAGGTCGGACCCCCGGTGCGGAAGTCTGCGAATCAGCACGGCGGCCCCGCATCCCTCGCAAAGGCGCTGGAACTCGGCCCGCTCCGCCGCCAGGCGTTGGGCCAGAAAGGCCCGCCAGGGCGAGTCCGGCGACGCGGCAAGATCCTCACCGTCCCGCCACCAGCGCACCAACAGCGGGGAAGCAAGATTGCAGGCCGCAGTCTTCGGGTTGACTCCCAGGCTGCGCAGTTCAGCCACCAGATCCAGGGTCTCTTCCACGGACATCTCCTCGGCGAGGGCAACGGGAATGATTCTCGGCTCGCTCCGCCGCAGATAATCGGAAACCTCCTTGGAGCGGCTTGCCAAAGGGCCCGCAAAGAAGGCCTCGAAATTGACGGCTACCCGCAGTGTCTGCGTGAAATGGCCGGTTGCCGGGGCATCCCAGATGACATGGTCATAGGCGAACCCGTCGCTGTTCCGGCGTTCCGCCAGTTCCTGCAGGCGGTGCAGAAAGGCAAATTCCTTCAGCCCCGGGACCACTTCGATGAAGCTCTGGTAAACAGCGCTTTTCAGCAGCCTGTCCGCGACGAATCCGGCAGGAAACCGTTCCACCACCATCCGGCGCAAGACCTGCCGGCTGTCGATATGCACCACGAACAGTCGGGAAGCGCTGGCCGGTTCCACCTCGTCCAGCCCCTTCAACGAAACGGCCAGTGCCAACTCGTCCAGAGGGTGCGAGGTCACCAGCAAGACCGGCCGCCGTCGTGCAACAACCAGTGCCGAGGCCAGCGACAGAGTCGTCTTGCCCACACCCCCCTTGCCGCAGAAGATCGTCAGGGTGGGAAGCATCGGCAGTTCTCAGGCGGCCTTTCTGACCAGAGCCAACATCAGTCCCAGCCCGGCCAGGGCCGCCGTGGCGGCCAGATACGGCGCCCAGTCTTCCATGCCCGGCCAAGCCAGTGCACCCAGAGACGCACCAAACAGCACCAGCAACCCCGCCAGACGCGTCGGAGAGGGGCCTGTCGCCCTTGGCGCCGCGGTTTCCGTGGTCACGGTGATGGCCAGGTCGTTGTCCCGAACCTGCTCCAGCAGAACTCCGAACTGGCGCATGAGTCCAGCACCCAGGAGACTGCTGCCCATCATCCACTCCCGGGCCCTGGCGGCGGTAAGAGAGTCGGACAACCTCAGACGGACCAGTCTCGCCAACACGACCCCGGTGGCCACCGCCAAGCAGTCGATACCCGGAGGCATAGCCTGGGCCAGCAAATTGACCTGCCGGTGGAACAGGTGAAGGAAAAGTGGAGCCCGCGCCTCGGTCTCCGCCAGCGCACGCCAGTAGTCCACCATCCTTTCCGCCGATTCCGGGAGGGTGGTCTGGGTCCCCACGTCGAACTTGAGCCCGGACAGGCTGCGCCAAAGTTCGGTTTCCGTCGCTGAGCCCCCTTCATTGCGGGTCATGCGCAGGAGCATCCGCAAGGCCCGCCCCGGATCGTCCGCAACACAGGAAGCGACGTACTGCAGGAGTGCGTGGTATTGCTGCACAGGGACCGGCGCCATGAATGGCCAGGTCTGATAACCCATCCGCCCTTCGGCGGAGACGGTCAACCGCTCCACGGAAAAATCCAGGGGGATGAAAGATAGGATGAGCACCTGTTCCAGCAGGGCCTCCGCCGTCCGCTGGTGCAGCTCCGGCGGAGGCGACACCACGGGAGCAAATTCGGGGACGGCATAGCCGAACCATCGTTCACCCTGCAGGTTGGACACCGGCTCGGGGACCACCAGCACTCCCTGGTCGGGATGTGTGGCGAGGGTTTCGAGCATGCGCCGTTTCTTTTCCATGTCGCACTGCAGCACCAGCCAACGCTCAAAATCCGCCAGCGCGTCCGGGGCAACAGCGCGGCCCTCCGGGGACAGTTCCAGCCAGGCAATCCCCTGGGTAAAGGCCCGGAAGGCGCGTTCGTCAAAGTCCCCGGGCAGGATCGAGAAGCACTCGATGCGAACCGGACGGCCGCGGTAAACAGCCCGATAGCTCGCCGAAAACAGGCCGCAGCCCACCGGTTCCACTCCCAGAAGCCCCGGGGGGAAAGAAGGCAGGGGCACGGGCGGGACCAGGCTTTCCACCTTGACAGCCTCCAGTTCCCGCTGGAAGGCAACGGGAAGCAGGTCGGCCCGTCCCGCCAGAAACACCGCGAAAGCACGGTAGTATCCGCCCAGCTCCTCGCAGGCTTTACGGAACCCCACCGCGCGGCTGATCGTGCCGGCTACGGGAAGTTTTCGCCGCCAGGCAAACCGGCTCTCAGGAATCAGGCCGGCGGCCTCCCAGATTCCACGCATCCGGCGACCAAAAAACATCCCGGCAGTCTACACCGGGGATGCTACAGGAGCGATTCAGGACGCCTTGGTCTTGCTCTTGGAACGGCCACCCAGCGCGTCTGAGGCCGCCTGCGGTTCCTCCGGAGCCTCGGCGGAGGAAGCACCGGAACCCATCCACTGAACGACGGAATCCGAGGTCTTCTTGACCATGTCCGTGGTCATCCGGACCATCTCCCGAGGGTCCACAATGGACGACGTGACGCCCGCGAAAGCCCGGCGCATGGTGTCCTCGGAGACCCGGGTCACCGTCTCCAGCGTCTCTTTCTTGCTGTCGTCCACTTGAGCCATCACCGCTTCCGAAAACGCATCCATGGCCTTACGCATGCGCTCCATCGAGGAGGTCAGGTCCTCGCCCGACCCCATCGACGTCACCGCACTCTGGACCTGCTCCAGCCCAAACAGGGTCATGGCCGTAGAGAAGCGCATCATGGACACCAGGAACTTATCCATCCAGAAACCTCCCTTAAAACTGCAAAATGATGAAAACCGCGGCCTCCGGCCGACATGGCCGAGCTTGAAAACGTGATCTCACAATACTCTCTCTCGGGCTTCCTGTCCAGTCCCAATCGGGTTGGACTCTGTCGTGGCCGGTCAGCTCGACACCGCATGCCGCAGCCGAGTACCGTCCTGGGACCCGCCGGCGGCGGGACGGTTTTCGCCCGCGGGCGCGGACGGCCGGCACAGCCACCCGTAGCACGGCCGTCTCGGCGAACCGCTCGTAGCACGGCCGGGGCCGTGCAACCGTCCGCCCGGCGGGATCGTGCGCACACTAGCGGGGGGCTGGCGGGTACGAGCGGTGGTGCCGGCGCGGGAAAAGGCGGAAGCAAGCTCCCGCAGTCCAAGGCGAAGGCCGCCGAGCCGGCCTTCGCGGCTTTGAGGTGAGAGGCCGAAACGATGCCGAGACGGCCGTCGGCCGGGCGGTTGGCCCGAGTCCCGTCAGGGCCGCCGCGTATGCTTGGCCTTTCGGAAAAAAGATCGAGCCGCATCAGTTCCTGGCATGTCGTGCCGAATCATACTGGGACCCTCATTCCGATCTCTCGAGCACCGGTTGCTGGCCGACCTGTGCTCCTCACGTGGCACGCCTCTCTCCCCCCGCTGGGTGGTCACGCCGACCCGTCTGGCCGCCGCCCGCCTCAGGATCCGGTTGGGAGACCACCTCGGTCCGGAGGGGGCTGCTGGCGGCATCCGCGTTCTTCCGCTGTCAGCCCTTATCGGGCGTCTGATCGAGGACACCTTCGGAACCTGCGCTCCGCGCTGGAGTCCCGTCCACGAGCTCCTGCTGCGCCACCTGCTGGAGCTGCCGGGGCTCGGCTCTCAACTCGCCGGAATCCGCCATGTGCCTGGAGGCCACCTGCGCGTGATCCCCACCCTGCTGGATCTGGCCGACGCCGGATTCGGCGATGCCGAGAGCGATCTCCTGCTTGAACTGGCTTCCGATACCGGGTTACCCAGCCCCGGGGGCGAAATCCTCGAGCTGTACGTCCTCTGGCTCTGCCTGCTGCGCCAGAGCGGCACCCCCTGGCAACCGCTCCAGCAGCAGGAACTGGCCGTCCGGCTCGACTCCGGCGGGGTCTCCCGTCTCCGTTCCAGTCTGGCTGCAGAGAACGATCAGGAACCCGAGCTGTTCGTCCATGGCTTTTACGACTTCACCGACATCAACTTGAGCGTGCTGACGGGCGTCGCCCGCGTTCACCCGGTGCGCCTGTATCTGCCGGTGGTACCCGGCCACGGGTCCTTCGGTTTCGCGGAGGAACTGCTCGAGGACTGCCTCCTCCGCTTTGCGGGCGCGGAGGTGGAAACCCTCCCGCCGGATGACCCCGTCGACCGTTTCTTCGTCGAATCCTTTCCAGAGGGTGATCCCGGACGACGCCCTCCCTTCCTGACCTGGAGCCGTGCAGCGGGGACACACGCTGAAGCTCTGTCGGCGGCAGCCGTGATCCGGAACTGGCTCGACGGCGACCCCTTCCTGCAGCCCTGGCAGATTCTGGTGGTCGTACCCGACGTGGAGGCCAGCTACCTGGCCCTGCGGACAGCCTTCGCCGATTTCCACCTGCCACTGATCATCCCCGACCGCCCGGCCTCCCCGGATCCGGGTGAACCGCTGCGGTCCCTGGTGCGCCTGGCAGAAGAACAGGCTCCGGCGGACCGCGTCCTCGACTATCTGCGCCGGTACCCGGAAGTGGCCTTGCGATTCGGCCTGGATCTGGACGACTTCGAGGTCAGGTTGCGCGAGGTTCCGTTTGCAGGGGGAGAGGACTGGCGGATCCTGTGCGAGTCGACCGGCGATGAGGGCCGGTGGTCCCCGGAGGAGAGAGAGTTCTTCTCCCAGGTGCACGACTTGTGGGTGAGCCAGCGAGGCACGGAGGGAGAGCCGCACACGGATCTGGTGTCCAGAATCGACCGCTGGCTTCCTGACGGCTGCCGTCTGCCTGATCTGGGCAGTCCTTCCGGCTCACCTGGGGGGCGCAGCCCCGGGTTTCATCCCGACGGCCTGGCCGACTTTCTTGCCCTGGCAGCCCGGGGAGCTGGAGAACCCCCGCCGGGTCCCCTGTCCGTCAATGCCATCACCGCGCTGTCCGCCATGCGGGCCCGCGGGATCACCGCTTCCCGCCTGGTGTTTGCGGGTCTGGGCGCCAACAGCTTTCCCTTCCGGATTGATGAGGATCCGCTCTTGCCGGATCCGGTCCGCAGGCGGCTTCAGACCCTGACCTCGGCCGTCGGCCACCGTCTCGCCGTCCGGGCGGGGGTTCGCCGGGAGATGCTGCTTCTCTTCCATCTCCTGAACACTGCCGCGGCTCACATCCACTGGGTGATCCCGGAGGCTGACGAGTTCGGGAAGGCGACCGCCCCCACTCCCTGGGTCCAGCGCTACCTGCAGCGGTGGACGAACGCGGATCCGGAAACCGTTCTCCGCATGCCTCGCGGTTCGCTTCCCCAGGCCCAGGCGTTGCAGTCCCTCGACCCTGCAGGAGGCCGGCTGCTTCCGCCAGGTCTGGGCATCCTGCTGGGTCTGCCCTTGAGTCTCGAAGACAACCGACTCGTCCGGCGGGTAGAGGACACCGCCCAGGAAAAGACTTGTGCCGGCGGCTTGATGCCGGAGGAAGCTCTCTCGGCAACAACGCCCAGGCGGGTCTCCGTGACCCAACTGGAGACGCTCAGCCGCTGCCCTTTCCGTTTCTGGGCCACTGCCCTTGTGCGGCTGCGAGTCCTGGAGGCGCCGGCTTTCCCTGCAACACGGCTGCCCCTGCATGTGGGCCGTCTGGTGCACCAACTGCTCCACCGCTTGCTCGAGCCATCGGTTCGGGAGGGATCACCCCTGGCACGGCGACTGGATCAGATCCGATCCGAACTGCCCCAGGCGGTGGCCGAGTGCCTCCAGGCCCCGGAGTACCGCTTTCTGCCTGCAGCGGTCAGGGGATGGATCAGCCGAACGGCCCGGCAGGCGGTGGCCGCCTATCTGGCGGCACTGCAAGAAGGGCGCTGCCCGGATGGGATTCCCGTGCTACTCGAGTCAAAGGCCCGGAGAGTGCTCGGCAAGACGGTCCATCTCGAGCTGAGCGGGAGGATCGACCGGCTGGATTCGCGCAACGGGCGGCTGCACATTGTGGACTACAAGACCGGGCGCAATCCCTTTGATTCACCCCGGACCGCCCAGCAGGAGCTGGCCCTGGGTTTTCGTCTCCAGCCCCTCCTGTATCCTTGGCTGTTGGAACAACCTGCCGGGTTCTCCTTCCTGTTCCTGGGACCGGATCCTCCCCAGGAGGTTGTTTTCGAGGCTGGTGAAGAGCCTGAGACACTGCTGGAGGAGCTCCTCGAGCTGCCGGCCAGGGGCTGCTTCCCTCCCTTCCCCAACGCCCTTTGGGCCCGTCTCGGCTTGGGTACGGTGAAGCCCTGCCTCATCTGCTCGCTCTCCTCCCTGTGCCGGCGTTTCGACGAAGGTGCGCTGGGAGTCTTCGAGGCGGTCCTCCAACAGCACGGCCGGTTGCGCATGGCACGCATTCTCACCGCCGCCGGCCAGGAGGCCATCCAATGACGGCCCTGCCTGACGCGTTGGATCGCCGGGAAGCTGTGTTCAGTTCTGGACCAGCCGTGGTGTGGGCTTCCGCGGGGACAGGAAAGACTCACACCCTGATTCTGCGGGCTCTGCACCTGTTGCTGGAGCTGGCATCCGACGGCCTCTTCTCTCCCGATCGCTCCGCACGGTCGGCTGCAGCCCTGCGTGCCTTTCGCTCCCTGCTGCTCATCACGTTCACCCGCAAGGCCGCGGCGGAGATGCAAACCCGCCTGTGTCGTTATCTTGATCTGATCCTCCAGCCATCGGGCTCCCGCTCGGCCGGCAGCGTCTCCGATCCGCTCTTCCCGGAACTGGTGGAACACTGGCTCCAACGTTGCGGAGACTGGGACCGCCTGCGGGCGGGAGTCGAGATAATCGCCGAGAACCTGACCGAGGCACAGATCTCCACCATCCACAGCTATGCGGCAGGAATGCTGTTCCGTTATCCTCTGCAGGCCGGCCTGCCGGCCGACTGCCGGCCCGCCCGAGAGGACGAAGACGACCTGGCGGATTTCAATGACCGCCTGCTGGAATCCTGGTGGAAGCGAAGGGCCTTCACCGATCCCGACACCGCCCCGCGCCTTGAGTCGGTCCTGCAAACGCTGGATTTCGACGAGCTCCAGGTATGGCTGGCCGCGGTGTTGCAGCACCCCTGGATCGTCTCCCGAATGTCCTCCGTGGTTGCGACCGGTACGGATCGTCTCCCTGCTGTGATCTTTGCCTTGGGGAGGATGGCCGATCTCCTGCAGCATCTGGCGGGCAGCAAGCTCAACCGTCTGGGCCGGGAGCTGGCAGGCCTGCTCCACCCGGAGCCGGACTGGCGCCGCCTGGCTGCTTTTGCCATCGAGCACGAAACATACCTCTTCAGAAAGCGGAACAAGAGCTTGGCGTCGGCCCTGGCACAACTGCCGGGTTCCCTGCGGATGGTGCTGGATGACTTCACCGGCCTGTACCAGGTGTTGCAGTCCTGTGCCGTGGCCAGCTTCGGAGACGGTTGGGCGGCCCTGGAATCGCTGCTGCAGCGGTTCCGGGACTGGAGCCAGGACGCAGGCGTACGAGACCTGCGTCTGGTCAGCTTCGACGACATTCTCCGCCGGGCGGTCCGCCTCCTGAAAGGCAACCCCGGGGTACTGGCCGAAGAATGCCGGCGCCTGAGGGCGGTGCTGGTGGACGAGTTCCAGGACACTGACCCCGTCCAGTTGGAGCTGCTGGAACTGCTGTTGGGTCCGGCCTCATGCAATCCGGCGTTGGGCTTTCTCGTGGGTGATCCCAAGCAGTCGATCTACCGCTTCCGGGGCGCCGACGTCGTCTCCGTCGGTCATTTCTGCCGGTCCTACAGCGGCGGGGGGGGCACGGGTCAATCCGCCCCCGCCCGGCAGTTCCACCTGCGCACCACTTTCCGTTGCAGCCCCGCCATCACCTGCTTCGTCAACCGCTTTTTTTCCCGTTGCGTCCCCCTGGCGGAGACGGAGGAAACCCAGCTCAGCCCTGTCTCCACTGAGGCCGGGCCGCTCCCCACATGGTGGCTCATCGAATCGTCACCGGACGAGCCGTCCGGAGTGGAAGCCGCGCGGGAGCGCATGGCGTCGGTGCTGGTGAACGTCATCCGGGATCTGGTTCACAGGCCGGAGAACCACGTCCGCCGCCGTTTTCATGAGATTCTGGTGCTGGGGCGCAGTCACCGGGAGCTGGACGCCATCCTGCGCGGTCTGCAGGGGGCCGGGATCCCGGCAGTCTCTTCAGGAAGTCGGACCTTCTACCGTCACCCGGAGGTCCTGGACGTGGTCAACCTTCTCATCTGCCTCCATCAGCCGCTGGATGAGCTGGCGATGGCGACGGTGCTGCGCAGCCCTCTGGTGGGAATGGACGATCCCGAAGTGGCCCGGCTCATTCGCGATCCGGGGTTGGGCGCCCTCATCTCCGGCCGCGCAACACCTCCCGCCTGGCTGCACGAACCCCACCGGCAGCGGCTTCTTCTGCTCCAGGAGCTGGCGGCAAGACGCAGCCAATTGCATCCCCTGGAATGGCTCGCCCAAGTCTTCAGGTTCATCCCCCGTGCCGCCTATCTCCGTCCGGACGACTGCGAAGGACGGGCGCTGGCGCGCATCGAGAAGGTGCTCAAGGCTTTCGCACAGGAACTCGCTGAAGGGGTGACCCCGCCCTTGACCTGGCTTCTGCAGCAACGGGAACGCTCCTCCGGCGCCGACCAGTGGGATGCGCAACTGGGCGAGGACGTCGCCCTTACAGATGAATCGGTGGATGCAGTTCGGGTCATGACGATCCACAAGGCCAAAGGACTGGAAAGCCCGGTAGTCATCATCTTCGACTGGCCGGGGCTGGTGGGACCCCAGGCCCGCAGCGACTCCCGCCCGACACCGGTCCTCGCCCTGACCACGGAGGATGGCCGCAAACAGGAGTTCCAGCTTCCGTTTGCCGGTCTGGTAGTGAGGTCCCGGGGCTACTGCGAGGCGCTGGAGCTGGACCGCCGGCAGGACCGGGAGGAAACGGGGCGTCTGGCCTATGTGGCTGCAACCCGCGCCCGGGACCTGCTGATCCTGCTGCAGGCGCTCAACGGATCGGCGGCGGAAGCAGCCTGGCTGGGTTCGATGGCGACGGAACTGGGGGACTGCGTCCATTTCGTCCGCCACCGCCCCGAGCAGGCCGGGGAGGGTTCTGGACCGGCGGCCCCGTCGGGGATCGACCTTGACGCCTACATGGAGAGCTGGAACCGCCGGCTGGCCCGCCCCATCACCGAACCTGAACCGTTGATCCTTCATCCCACCGGGCTGCCTGACCTGAAAGGGCCGTCACTGGAAACCGCAACCCCCGCTCCCGCCGGCGATGCCCTGGCGGTGGGCACGCTGGTTCACAGCTATCTCGAGAAGTACTTGCATACTGGAGTGTTTTGCGCCCACCGGCTGGCCGGCCTGGCGGCCGACGCATTCGCTGCGGACGTCCGGGAGACGGCCGCCGTTCTGCTGGCCCGCTTTTTCGACGGCGGAGTGGCGGACGACTCCGGAACCGCCCTGATCGAGCGGGTACGGCGTGGGCGTATCCTGGCCCGAGAGGCGCCGATCCTCTTCCGCCACGAAGGAAAGACCTGGCAAGGGGTCATCGACCTGGTGCTGGAGGAGGCCGGAACCGTCCGCGGGGTGGACTTCAAGACCGGACACCGGGCGGACCCCCTGCCCGAAACCTACCGGCGACAATCGGCTGTTTACCGTCATGCCCTCAGCCGACTGTTTCCTGACCGGCCGGTTGATTTCGAGTTCTGGTGGCTTGCGTGATCCGCGGCGTTGGTTGCATCACTCCAACTGAAGTGCGGAAATGACCTCCGGGTTGTCCAGCATCGTGTGGCAGGTGTCGCAGTCCATGGCGATGATCTCCCCCTCCGCCGTGGAGTGGCTGCCGTCGTGGCAACGGAAGCAGCCGGGGAAGTTCTCGTGTCCAAGGTGATCCGGGTAAGTTCCCCAGGTCACCTTCATTTTCGGGAAAACATTCCGGCGATAAATCCCTTCCACCACGGTGGCCGCCGCCTCGATCGACTCCCGCCGAGAGTCTGCCAGTTCAGGATAGTTCTCCCGGTAATACTCCAGCAGGCGCCTGCTCACTTCTTCCGCCTCTCCCAGGTTCTCCCCCACCTCCGTCAGGATCTGAGTGCCCATCTTCTTGATGTAGGGAAGCGAGCGGTCGATCTCTCCCGATGCCAAGGCCCGGTCCATGGCGTCTGCCGGAAGCCGGTAGATATGGGTCGGCCGATTGTGGCAATCGATGCAGTCCATCCGCCGCTTCTGCAGGTCCAGCGAAGAGCGGTCGATCTCTGCACCGTCCGCCACGTATTCGGTGACCCTGTCTCCCTCGCGGACCTGGACCCAGACGATGTTCTGCCGCTGGGGATCGGACGCCACGAAGTAGGTTTCCCGATTGGGATTGATGTGCCAACTGTGGATTCCCTGCTCCCGCCCGCCCCCGCCGATGTGCAAGACCAGGACCGTCCGCTCCGGCGTGTTGGCTTCGTCTTCCGCAAAGCGGGTGATGACCCGAACACGATCACCCGTGAAACGTTCGGGCCAGTGGCACTGTTCGCAAGTATCCTGGGACGGGCGCAGGTTGGCCACCGGTGTGGGAATGGGCGTCTCGTAGGTATGGAGAGTCACGGCAACTACCTGACCCAATCCGGAGAGCTTGGATCGAACGAACCACGGCGCTCCCGGTCCGATATGGCACTCGACGCACTTGACCCGGGAATGCGGCGACCCCTGGTAGGCGGTGAACTCCGGTTCCATAACGGTGTGGCACACCTGCCCACAGAACTCCGTGGAGTCCATGTAGGCGACGCCCTCATAACTGACCAGCGAAATCAGCAGCAGGTTGACCAGCGTAAGCAAAGCCACCGTGGCAGCCACCCGGCGAACCGCCGTTGAGTTGAAGTCGATCACCGGGAACGGCCGTTCGTCCGCCGCGGCCTTCCCGTACTTCCGTTCCCTGCGGCGCTGGACCCACAGCCCCACCGGGATCAGCAACAGGCCAAACACGAACACTCCCGGCAAGACCAGCAGCGACATCAGCGCGATATAAGGCGAGTCCACCAGACCGAAAAAGCCCAGCAGCAGGAAGCCCAGAATGACAATGGCGGAAACGGTTGTCAGGTTGGCCCCAAAAAGCGTGATCCAGTTCGTTCCCAGGAGCTTCAGCAGTGGTCCAAGCCATCGGATCGGCATGTCGTGTTCCCCCCTGATCGGCGGGGATTATATCCGCCGCCGACAGGCGGGGTAACCCTGACACCAGTTCACCGACCACCGTCGGGTGACCTTGAGCGAAGGGGGTTCCTCCAGAGAACCGCCCGCCAAAGAGCCACCTTGGCGGACCTCCACTGGACTGCCGGTCACGGCACAGCCGTCAATCCTGATTGCCACAGCCCCCTTATCGACTGTCCGGGTAGCGCGTGAACCAGTCCGGTGTAAGGGCCGGGGGCTCAAAGAAGCCGTCGATGGGACGACCGAGTGCCGTACAGACCGCAGCCAGCCGTTTCATCCGCATGGCGGCCACCGCCTGTAAAAAATCCTCCTGCTCGGTTTCAGGAAGTCCGACCATTTCCTTCCAGACGGCCCGGCCCGCCGCGACACCGCTGGCCCCGGCCTGACAGGCGGCCACCGCCTGGTGCAGATAGGTTTCGAAATCGACCCCCGCCGAGAGAAGCACCCAGGGGACCCGTGAAGCCGCAGAGACTTCCCGGCACGACTCCAGCCACACCGCCGGCTGAGCTTCGGTCCGCGGGTCGCCGGGGAACTCGGCCTTGAGCAGATCGACTCCCGGTAGGGTGAGGCGCCTTGCGGTCTCCACGACCACTTCGCGCCGTTCGGCGGCGCTGAGCTTCCGTTCCGGATGGAGCGAGTAGGAAAGGGGCTCCACCATCAGTGGCAGATCAAGGCGCAGGCAGTCCTGGGCGACTTCACGCACCAACGTCTCGACCGCTCCGGCGGTGGGAGCGGCGGGGTGATAGTAGACCAGCAGCTTGACCGCATCGGCACCCATGCAACGGGCTTTCTCAGGGCTCCAGCCCGGCAGCAGCCGACTGGTCCGAGCGACGGCCGTCCCTTCGAAACCGGTGGCTTCCAGGGCCACCGCCAGCCCGGTGGTTGGCGGCAGTGCACCGGAAATGGAACACTGGGCTGCACCGTACTCGGGATCCAGCAGGACCGCGGTGGCTTCCGGAGCCAGCGCCGAAACCACCCGGATCTTGAACGCCGACAGCTCGTCCGCCGAAACCTGGTCGGGGGCATCGGGCCTCAGGACTTTCCGCAGGTTCTGCCGGTGATCCAGGGCCAGCATCGCCAAGGTTCCGCCAGGCGACGCGCAGCGATGCAGCCCCCGCCACTTTCCGACGCCCACCGGCAGGCGCCGCGGACCGTTCGGTTCTCCCTTCACTGGGGAATCGCCTCCAACAGAAGGCTTCCCGTGAAAGACACTTCAAGGCTCGCCACCGGACCCTGTACCGTACCAAGCGGCGTCCAGGCCACGTAATCCACAACCTGGTAAGCGCCGCTGCCGAGTCCCCGCAGCTCCACCGCGCCCTGGTGGGAGGGTGCGTAGAAGGCATAGTACATGCGGTCGTTCTTGAGAATGGCATGAGCCTCGGGCCGGTCAAAACCGAGGTCATAAAGGTCGCCCCGATATTCTCCCAACGGGAGCATTTTCTCCCGATAGAGATCCAGCCACTTTTTCCATTTCACCTCGCGGGCCGGCGTCAGATCGATGGTGGAACCGGGTTTTGCACCGACCGGCCATGTGAACTTCGTGCTGGGAATGGCTCCGATCCCGACGGTACTGGCGAAATCCTCGCCGCCGTCGCTCAACTCCACATGATCCCCGAAATACGGGACGTGGGACCCCATCAGGGCCTTGATCGCCTTGCCCTTGAGGCGTACCTGCCAGGAGCTCAGCGGATCGGAAGCTACCGGTTGGTTCATGTACGGCATGGAGAAAAAGCTGTACGAGGTCCCGCACGGGCAGATCTCCATCCCCGCATCCGGTTTCAGCCCAGTTGCTTCGGCGTAGACTTCCCGGAAGAAGACGGGCACCGCTTCCACCGATTCCTCCGGACGCTCGTGCTGATGGACGGGGTTATAGCAGGGCGGAGCAGCGTTCAGATACTGCCCGTCGATCTTCAACCCGTCGAATCCCCAGTCGTCGATGATTCTTCGTACCAGATCGAGGGTGTGCCGGCGGACCGGCGGGTAGGCGGGACACAAGTACCACGCATCCCACCAACTGATTTTTTGAGGGCGCCCTTCGGAATCGAGCAGCAGGTATTCCGGATGGGATTGCAGCAGCTCGGTGCCGGGGTCCGCCGACATTGGCGCCCACCAGAGTTTGGCACGCAGACCGGCCTCATGGATGGTGGCGGTGAGGCGCTTCATGTCTGCCTCGCCGTGCGGAAACTTTGAGGGGTTCAGCCGCCAGTCGCCTTCGGCGACCTGCCAGCCGTCGTCCAATACCGCCCATCCCAGTCCAAGCTCCCGAACCTTCGGCAAAGTTTCCAGCACCTGGGTGAGCGTGAAATCCCGCTCATACCCCCACGCACACCAGGTTGGCTCGTAGGCGGATGCGGGAAAGGGCGGTGCAGTCAGTCCTTGGGCCGCCATGAGGCGGCGATACCAGGAGAGAGGCGTGAAAAAGTCGCCCCGATGCACGGCAATCATGGTCCGGAAGGTGGTCAGCGTTTCGCCCGGCCCCAGCACGAGCGGCTCCGTGTAGGAATAGGTCACGGCCACCTCCGCCGTGTCAGGTTTCTCCAAGACCACCGGCAATGAAACCAGGCGCGGGACGATCTCCACATGCCCCACCGCCATCCCCAAATCCCGGCGCCACAGGTCGCAGACGGGAGTCCCTCCCCCATAGTCCGGACCATTCATTCCCAGGAAGTTGTCCTGGCGGAACCCGGGGGTCACGGGACGGATCCAGTCCCGCCGGTCCTCGTAAGAGGCCGGCAGGTAGGCCCAGAACGGCGGATCGCTGGAGTCCCGGCCGGCCGCCAGCTCGTGGTGGTGGTTCACCCAGCCGCGGACCTTGAGGGGATCAGCCCCGAGATTGGTGTAGGAAACGGCGACGAGAAGCACTCCCGGGAAGTCCGGGTAGGCGTCCACCTCCACCTGCTTTCGCAATCCAGTCCCCTCGCCAGTCACCACGGTCCGCGACGCGGAACCGAACTGGTCCTTCCACGTCGTGGTCTCGGTGCGAACGACCTCGAGTTCCGGCATCGAGTTCCCGTCAGCCAGGATCAGGTACTCTGACCGGCGGAACGCTCCCAAAGGCTCGTCACCTTCCGGGCTTGTGGCCACTACCCGCGAGGCCATGGCTGTGTCCAGCTCCAGTCGGATCCCCACACCCTCCACCACCACCGGCCCACCAGTTCGGGTTCCGCACCCGGCAGCCAGCAAGGCGGTTATCACTGCTGACCAAGGGAAAAGGGGCGGTCTTCTCATCGAATGCTCTCCTTCCGGATTCGGCTCATCCTTCGTCCTCCAGGCGGAGGGTCCTGGCACGTCCCGCTTTCCGGCGGCTCAACCGGGACTTCTCCTCCAGCCGCCGGCGCCGCGCCGCTGCTGTGGGCCGTGTCGGCAGGCGCTCCGGAGTCTCGGCGAGAGCCCAGGCAAGCAGTTCCCGCAAACGCTCCCTGGCCGCCTGACGGTTGGCATGCTGACTCCGGAATCTTCTGCATGACACCCGCAGCAGGCCGGCCTGACTGACGCGTCCGGCCAGGCGGGCCCTGATGCGGTCCTTCTGCAGCTCGCTGAGGGTGGGCGAAGCGGCCACATCAAAGACCAGACTGACACGGGTGCTGACCTTGTTGACGTGCTGTCCGCCTGGACCGCCGCTGCGGTCAGCGGAAAAGTTCAGCTCGGTTTCAGGCAGCCACAGCTCGTCGCTGACCCGCAATCCTGTCTGCAATGCCAACGCGGTCTCCTTAACCGGCAAAAGCGGTCCCACAGACCTGTCCGCATAAGACGGACCGGCCCGCCGCCCGGTTTCTCGAAGCATAACGCCTGCGGCAAACAGCGGCCAGCCGCCAGCGGGCGAACTGGAGAGGCCTGCGGCTCCGGCCCGGGAAACCTGCCGGGTCGGGCCCCCCGGCCCGCCCCTCAGGCGCGCACCCGAGGAAGCGGAAGACGGGAAAGCCGGGTCAATCCGGAACCGAGATCCAGTCCAGGCCGCCTCGCGCCGTGGCACAGGCGGCGCTGTAGTGAGCAAGCACCTGGCGGACCCGCGCTTCGATCAGGAGCTCGGGCCGGGGCGGCAGCAAGCCCGCCTCAACTGCTTCACGCAGGTCGGGCAAATACTGTCCGATCAGGGTTTCAGGGATCGGGGTCCGCGAAAGATTCCGCAGGAGCCGGTCCAGAGCGGCCTGGACCGCCGGGCGCTGCCAGTAATAGCGGATCCGATCGCTGCGGCTGAAATGGAGCTTGAGCCGGAGCTGATTCCCTTCCCCCTGATAGTAGTTCCGCCAGTACCGGGGATCCTCCCGCATCGTCTGCTCCACGATCTGGCGGATCTCTGGACCCGTGGCGTCGCGTTCCCCCTTCAACTCCTCCTCGATGGCGGCCAGGGAGTAGACAGCCTCCCGCATGGCGAAGGTCAGCCATGGACCCACCTTCAGGATGGCAAAGTGGTCCTCGACCAAGGCACGCAACGCCTGCGGACGCTGGTAGTCAGTCGAGTGGGCTTCGTACACCAGGCCGTTCTGGCCTTCGATCCAGCGGGCCAGCCCTGCCGCCGCCCGGCGGTCATAGTGGACCACGGACTGGTCGCCAAACTCGACCCCTGGCTGGACGACAATGCCCACCACCCGGGAAAGCGCCCCGCCCAACCCGGCTCTCGCAAACTGGGTCCTGAGGTTCTCCAGCGTCTGCGCAACCTCGTCGCAACCGGTGATCTGGAGACCTTCGTGACCTCTCGCGCCGCCCGGGGTCGGGACTTCGGTGCCGACAACATAAACTGGACGCAAGCCCGCACCTTCCTGCTCCCAAACGGTTTCTGCCACCCGGCAAAGTCGGGCCGAGCGCTCCGCGACCATGTCGTCCGGCAGGGGCGTAGGATCGCCGGCGCATGACATGCTTGCGTCCAGATGAAGCTTGCTGTAACCGGCACGGACATACTGCGCCACCAGAACCTCGGCTTTGGACAATGCGGATTCCGCCGGCTCCTGACTCCATGGCGACGGACCCAGGTGATCTCCGCCGAGCACCACCTGCTCCCGGGCCAGACCGGCATGATCCGTGATTTGCAGCACCTGGTCCCGGAACGCGGAGGGTGTGAAGCCGGTATAGCCCCCGAATTGGTTGACCTGGTTGCACGTGGCCTCCACCAGCAACAGGGAGCCGACCGCGGCTGAGTGACGGGCGGCGGCCGCCAGGACCCGCGGGTGGGCGGAACATACAGAGTACACGCCCACCGGCCGGCCCAGTTTGTGTTCCCGCACCACCCGCCGGATAGGGTGCTCACTCATAGATCACGACCCCCTGCACCACACGGTTGATGATTCCCGAGGTGCTCGGATTATCCGGCCGAAGGCCCAGTTCCAGTGACTTGAACATGCCCAGAAGCTGGCCGACCACAACATCGCTCAGAATTCTGAACTCGTCCGGAAGCGCTCTCGGCTCCACCTTGAGGTCGATAATGTGACTGGCCCAGTCAGCGGCTCGCTCCACGCCGCTGCACCCGATCACCAGCGTGGCGCACCCCTGCTCCTTCTCTCTCAGCTCCCGCAACAGGTCCAGCTCATAGCGTTGCACCCGTTCCCGGCCCGCCAGAGAAGCCACGACCGCGCAACTTCCATCCACAAAAACCTGCGGACCATGGCGAAGGCCCAAGTAAGAGGCAGACTGGGCAACGACCCGGCCGTCGGTCATTTCCTGCATCTTCAGGGCGCTTTCCTTCATCGCCCCCTGCAGGCTCCCGGACCCCAGAAAGCACGCCCGCTCAAAAGGGATTCCGGCAAATTCGGCCAGGAGTTCCGCATACTCGTGGAAGATGCTCTCGACCGCCGTTTCCAGCACTGCCAACATCTCCTCCAGAGCGTCCAACTGGTTGAGGTAGGCCAGAGCGCAACCGACCAGAGCCATCGTCGAAAACGAACTGGTCATGACCAACGAACGGTCGTTGGTTTCCTCGGGTAGCACCAGGCAGAGGGAGTGGGGATCCGTCCGGCCCAGCCGGGCGAGCTCTCCGTCGGCGTTGCACGTCACGATGACGTGGGGCAGAGCTGGAACCTCCTGGCGGACCGACCGGAAGGCGGCCGAGGACTCCGGCGAGTTTCCCGACCGCGCGAACGAAACCATCAGGTAGTCGTATCCCGGAATCAGGAATTCGGCCGCGTGGGTAACAAGCTGAGTGGTTGCCACCGGCAGCACCTGTCGGCCCAGACGGCGGCGCAGAAGTGGCGCCACAGAGATCCCCACGAACTCCGAAGAGCCGGCTCCCGCAAGCAGGAGAATGTTGGGACGGCGGTGCGCCAGGCCGTGACGTTCCAGGAAGGATGCGGCTTCGCCCCGCTGTTCCCGCAGCAACCGGACCGCCCGCCGCCACGACGACGGCTGCTGCCGTATCTCCGCCGGTGTGTGCAGTATACCCAGACGAGCTTTTTCATCTGCGGGAAGCTGGAGCAGGTGCTCTAAAGGGTTCACTGGCCGAACCTCCTCTGGAACTCCAGGACGTCTTCGTAGCTGGAACGTGCATTGACCCCCCCGACAAACCGGCAGCTCCGTGCAGCGGCGGCATTGGCGAACCGCGCAGCCGACCGTGCATCCATACCCTTCTCGAGGACGGCGAAAAGATAGCCGGCATCGAAACTGTCCCCGGCGCCGGTGGTGTCCACCACGTCGACCGGATAGCCGGCGATTCGTTCCACCCTTCCGTCGATCCAGCACCAAACCCCTTCGGCACCGTGCTTGATCAAGGGGCTCGGGGTCCGGCGCGCAAGGGCTTCACAGGCCGAGGGGAGGTCCCGCGCACCGGTGATGGACAGGGCCTCGTCCCCGTTGGGGAAAAACCACGTCAGCAGGGGGAGCCATTCGTCCATGTAACGCCAGGTCTCACTGGCGTCCCACTGGGGGTCAATCGAGGCGGTCAGTCCGGCACCGCGGGCAACCTTGAGTATTTCAGTGACTTCCGGCAGGAGCCCATCCTGCAGGTACAGTCCTCCCAGGTGCACGTGATCGAATCCCGGGATCGCATCCAGGCGAAGATGTTTCCGGGAGAAGGCGGCAATGCTGCCGGGATACGTGACCTGACTGCGGGTCTTCCCCACAATCAGATTCACGGTGATCCCGGTTCTGACGTCCGGACTCCGCACCACCCACTGCGTCCGCACCCCGAACTCCGACATGCCGCGCACCATGAAATCACCGTAGGGGTCCGTTCCGGCCAGCCCCATGAAGCAACAGTCGCCGCCCAGCGACGCATAGGCACAGGCACAGATGGCGGTGGAACTTCCGATGGTCAACTCGCAGGAGGAGCAGGCGATCTCACGGTCGAGCACCGGCAGCGAGGGGAGTCCGCCCAGGATCAGATCCACGTTGATCTCCCCTATAAACAAGACCCGCTTCATTATCGGCTCATTATGGAAACACTGGGCCGCAAAAGTCACGCCGCCAGGGCTCAATCAGAGAACTGGTCCGCAAGCCTCCGGGTTGCCGTCGCACTGGGCTTCCGGGTCTGACAACCCCTTCAGATTCAGACGACCGGTCCCCTGGCGGATTTCGATCTAAGATAGGCTGATGAAATGTCGGGGGGAGCGATCCGGGTTCCCGGCGCAGGAGTTTGCCGGCCGCGCCGCGGCACTGCAGTTGATCACGCTGTTGGCGGCAGGCATGGCGACGTCGGGCCAGGTGGCTCACCAATACCACCCTCCCCGGTCCGCCGCAGAGTATGCATCAGCACTGGATGACCCCAGCCGTGACATCTGGCAAAAACCGGACGAGGTCGTGGAGGCTCTCCGGCTCACCGGTCGCGAAGTGGTGGCTGATCTGGGGGCGGGTACCGGGTACTTCTCCCGGAGGCTGGCCCGGGTTGCGGCACGGGTGCTGGCCGTCGACATCCATCCCGAACTGCTGCGCCGCATTGAAGACCACCCCCAGCCCGGTCTGGAGACCGTTCTCACGACTCCGGACAGCCCTGGCTTACCTGCCCTGTCGGTCGACGTGGTTTTCCTGTGCAACGTCTGGCACCACATCGAAAATCGGGAGTCATATCTGGAAAAGCTGGCAGCCACCCTCAAACCGGGCGGCCGAATCATCGTCATCGAGTTTCATGAGCGGCAGTTACCGGTGGGGCCGCCGCCCTCGATGAAGCTGTCGCGCAAACAGATTCTGGAAGAGTTCTCAACGGCGGGTTTCAAACTGGCAGCCGAACACGATTTTCTCCCCTACCAGTACTTTTTGGAATTCTCCAGACCCGCTCCCTCGGTCCTGAGGGGAGACAACGGCCAGCCGCTCGCGTCTCCACTCCACGAACTGCAGCGCCTCTCAGCGTGTCCGCTCGCGGTAATCGTCCTTTTGGCAAACCCAGTACATGCCGCCCGGCATTCCCGCCGACCGGATCACCTTGGTCGCCACCATCGGGGTTCCACACTTCGGGCAATTCCGCCCAGCACCGGCGTGCCCCTTCTGCCCCAGGCTGGCTCGAGCGGTCTTACTGATCTTCTTGGCCATCTTTCGATCTCCAGTTCATTATGAAAGAAAAGGCCGTTCCGAACGGAACGGCGACGCGTTCCATCATACCCGAACACCCGCCGCGGACCAAACGGCCGCGCACCCCGGTTGTGGAGAACCCCCGGGACGGGGCACCCGTGCATGGGCAGGCTCAAGCTGTCCTCGTGCTGCAGCCGAACTTCCAGCCGGTCCGGGGAAACCGGCTCTGCAGAAAACCCCGGCTGACTGCCCCGTGACCGATGACTTGCCCGGCGAACCGTACCAGAACCTGTTCCGATGAAGGTTGGCCGCAGGGCAGTTTCACACGGTTGGCAAAGTCAAAGAGTTCAGCCAGGCTGGCCAGTTCCACCACCTGGCGGCGGGCCAAATCACCCAACAGGTGGGCACCTTCGGTGGAGAGCTTGTACGGACGGTGTTTGATGTGTACCACCGGCAGCCCCGCCCGCACCGGACGGTGGCGGAAGGGGAAATCTTCGAATTCCGCGCTGCAGCAGCACAGCTCGGCGGCCGTCAGGAACCGCCAGGCATCCAGATCGGAGAGCTGGAAGCCATACCAGTCCGCAACGGCGCAGAGGATGGGCCGGATCGAGCGGGGCTCCGCCAACAGACTCACCACCGGCGCCGGCCGCCGGAATCTTGGTTCCCCGAACGATCCGGCTTTCCTCAGTCGCGCGATGAAGAAGCCCTCACAAGGATTCTCGTGGGGATAGATTCGGACCGCCCGCTGAAGCTGGCCGTTGAGGGATCGGCCCTGAAAGGCGGTCAAGCCCGGACGGGTTCGCAGTCCGGGCAGGTTGAGAGGTTCCAGCTCCACGGGAAAACGCCCCAAGGCATCATCCAGAACGTACTCGTTTTCGCCGGGTGCCAGGGTGCAGGTGGAATACACCAGTACCCCGCCGGGGCGCAGCGCCTTGAGTCCACTGAACAGCAGTCCCGCCTGCTCCTTCGCCAACTGTTCACTGCGCCGGAACGTCCACCAGGACAGCACCTCCGGAGACTTGTGAAGGGTCCCCAAAGCGGAACAGGGGGCGTCCACCAGCACGCGGTCGAAGGTTTCGAAGTAGAGATTGCCCAGTTGTTCCCCGAAGCTGCGGATCACAGCGGCATTCGCCACTCCCATCCGCCGCAGGTTGAAGATCAGGCTGCGCAGGCGCTTCATGGACACGTCATTGGCTACAAGAACACCGCGGTTGGCCATCATCTCAGCCAGCAGCGTGGTCTTGGAGCCGGGGGCTGCGCAAAGATCGAGAACCCGCTCTCCCGGCTGCGGTTCCAGAGACAACGCCGCCGCGACTGAGGCCGGGTCCTGGATGTAGATCTGTCCCAGAAAGTGGGCCAGGCTCTTGCCCAAACTCGTTTCCGCATCGCCGCGGATGCGGCACAGTCCAAGTCCGTCGCCGGTTTCCTCCCAGGTGATGCCCTCTGCGGCCAGGATCTGCTCCTGGAACGCCCGGGAGTGCTTGAGCGAGTTGAAACGGAAGGTGAACGGGGCGCGGATGCCCGTCTGGGCAAGCAGGGCGTCGGCTTCGGTACCGATCAGTTCTTCCAGCAGCGTCCGGAGGTCCGGTGAGCAGCACATGACCTTATCTTGTGTTCTCCCGCGCCGGGATGGGAGGCCGCCCCCCAGCCGCGTTCAGCCCCCTTGGCCATACGGCATCATACGTGATCTGCGGCAGGGGGCGGGTGACCGCCTGGGCGGAGGCTTCGTGTATGATGTCCGCAGGATTCTACTGTCGCTGACAGGGGCGCGGAATGCCTTTCCTTTCGGGGTCGAAGCTGACCAGATTGCTGCCGGCCGTGTTGGCGGCAGTCTGTACCGCAGCCTGGTGGAACGCCGCCTCCGGGCTTGCCGATGATCCACCCCAGGTTCCGGCCACCTCGGTGCCTGATTTCACTTTTGTCAGGCTCATCTACTCCGGCGGCAACTGGCGGGGATCCGGCTGGGACACCGACTACCCCAAGGCGGACATCCAGCTCCTGTATGCCCTCCGCAAGCTGACGGACTTTTCTTTTATCAGCGAGGACCACAAGGCGCTCACCCTGTTTACCGACGAGATCTACCGGTATCCCTTTCTTTACGCTGTGGAGGTGGGCTATATGGACCTGGGCCGGGAGGAGGCGGACCGGTTGCGGGAGTACCTCCTGCGTGGCGGGTTCCTGCTGGTGGACGATTTCCACGGCGACTACGAATGGCAGCGATTCTATACGCAACTCAAGAAGGTGCTCCCGGAGTACGAGCCTGAGGACCTGCCGCTGGACCACCCGGTCTTCCACTGCTACTTCGACATCCACGAGACCTTTCAGGTGCCGGGAATCCAGTTCCTGTATACGGGACGGACCTGGGAGAAAGGAGGACGGGTCCCCCGCTACATGGGAGTCCACGATGAGAGCGGACGGCTGATGGTTGCCATTATCTTCAATTCCGATTTTGGAGACGCGTGGGAGTGGGCGGAGGTGGAGGCTTATCCCCGTCGATACGCCAACATGGCCTTCCAACTGACCGTCAACTACATCGTCTACGCCATGACTCATTGACGCAGGGGCCGTCTGACACCTTCCCGAGCCTGTCTGTGCGAACCCTCGAAGTCCTGCAGAGCCAGGACCGCCTGGTAATCGGCGACCGCCGCCTCCCGCCGTCCCAAGCGGTCGAAAACCCTGCCCCGGGCCAGAAGTAACAACGCCCGCTGCCGCTGGCCGGTACTGGGGTCAGCCAGCGCGCGATCCAGGATCTCGCGGGCCTCCTGCAGCCGGCCCCAGGCGAGCAGGTGCCGTCCCACCTGCAGGCGGAATGCGGGCAGCGGAAGCTTGCCATAATTGGGCAGGCCGGCGACCGCCTTCCGCTCGACCGCCAGGTAGGTTTCCACGGCCTCGTCGAGCTTACTCATCCTCTCCAGTAACTGGGCGATGTTCAGCTCCAGAAGGAAGTTGGCGGGATGTTTCTGGTGCAGGAAGCGAGCGTTGGCCAATGCACGGTCATTCATGTTCTCGCGAACGAACAACACCATCTGCAGTACCCGGCTGTCGTCGGCGACGAACGTGGCCCGCTCCGCCGCCCTGCCCAGGTACTCGAACCCGCGTTCCTTGCTGCCCCGGTAGCCGATGATGGTGGCGAGCCACTTGATGTACCAGGGCAGGCTGCCCACCACGTACTCATACAACCCCACGGACATGTAGGCATCGGCGAAGTCGGGGTCCTCTTCCACGATCTGAAGCTGGTGCTGGTAGGCCTTTTTGCCGAAGCGGAAGGCATCCTGCAGGCTGCGTTCGATGGTCATGGCGAACGCAGCCTCGATGCCATAGACCGCGCCCAGGAAGTAGCGCGCCTCCCGGTGCCTGGGATCCTTCGCCAGGATCTGTTGGCTCAGCCGCCGAGAACGCTCGATACGCTCCCGGAACAGCTCGAGCTCGGCGGCAGGCATCCTGTGCTCGGTCTTTTCCGTGAAGTAGCCCGGAGCGATAAACTTGTCCAGATCCAGCTCTTCCCTCCCGAACAGTTCCTGGAGCCAGACCGCCGAGGCCAGGTAGAGCGGAGGTCCCGGGTGTTCGGGGAACCTCTGTTCCAGGCGCTCGAACTCGGCGCGGGCTTCCGGGTATTCGAGAGCGTAGAGATGAGCGAAGCCCGGCCCGATGGCCTCCAGGAACTCGCGGGTCCGGAGCTCCTGGCAATAAAGGAAAGAAGAGGTGGCCGCAAGCGGCCCGCCCAACAGCAAACACCCGTTTCGGGCCAATCTCAGAAACCCGACCAATAAAACACCACTCCCGCGCTGACCTGGATGTTCGTCAAGGTGCCCTCGTTGTTGAATCCTGCGCCGACGTTGCCCTGAAACGAGGGGGACTGTTTGGGGAGTCCGTAGTCCGGGACACCGGTGAGTTGATCTCGGATGTCGAACCGGATGCCGAGCCTACGGGTAACCCGATACTTGAGCCCCCCTCCGAAGGTCCCCGCCAGCTTCCAACGATCCCGCAGAGCGAGGCCTTCCACTTCCGCCGCTTCACGGGAGTCACCATCCAGTTGGAAGAACGCCACCCCCAGGCCGAACGCGGCAAACGGCCGAAGACGGGATTCTCTCGGCAAGGGGTAATAGAGAACGCTGTAGTTCAGGCTGTGAATCCGGTGGCCAAGCTCGATTCTTGGGAGACCGGGCCTGAGGTCATGGAAGGCCATGGGCTGGTTGGCAAGGCTGTATTCCAGTTCTGCTCCGAAATGCCGGCCCAGGTTCTCGGTAATCCGCAGCCCCACCAAGTAGCCGGAATCGTAGTCCAGCCGCACCAGCCGGAGGGTGTCCAAGCCGGCGGTGGCGGTGGCGGCAGACTTATCCTTGACGTTTGAGACGCCGGCAGACAGGGAAACCTCCCACTTTTCCTGACTTGGGGAGTGGACCTGGGCTGACAGCGGCGCCGCCGGAAACAAAAGCACAAGCAGAAGTCCTGGGATCCGGTAATGAGACATGCTGGGCTCCTCGGCCGAAGTGCCATCCTACAACAGTTCACGTATTGCTGGAGATGCCGCCGGCGGGGGAAAGCCGAGCGATCCTGAAGTCTAACGACGGGTGGGGTCCATGCCGGGCTCCTCCCGGCGCGGGTGCCGCTTCCGCCACTCCTGCTTGAAGCGTTCAAAGCGTTCGAACTGCTCCGGAGACAGGATGCCGCGGATCTGTTCGTGGGCTTCCAGGCGGATTCGTCGGACCTCGTCCCGGGAACGCTGGGCCTCCCGATCCAACTGCTCCCCGCGTTGGCGGAAGATTTCCTGCAGCTTCTGGACCTGGTCGGGAGTGAGGTCAAGTGCCGCCTCCCGGTTGAGATGCGCCACCATCTCCTCCGGCGACGGAGATTTGCGGTCAGGACGGAAGTCGGCCGTAGAAGACTCCATCCACAACTGGTGCAGCCCGCCTCCCAGCAAAGCGCCCACCAGGAAAGTCAATGCCAGCCAGAAAGCGGCTCTAGTTCGCAGGTTCATCCTCGTTTTCCTGGATCGGTTCCCGTTCCGCCAACAGCAGATCTTCCAGTGTAAAGACTCCGCCTTCGGTGCCGCTGAGAACAATTTCATTGAGGGGCACGGTTCCCGGGATGGTCGTGCCGGACTGGTCCCGCATCAATGCCAGCACCAGCACCACCAGGGAAGCTGCCGTCAACAGAGGTACCAGGCGGCGGGCCACCCAGGTGATCGACCAAGGCAGCGACCAGGCCTCCCGCTGGAATGCCAGGGCGGCCACCCGCGACGCGAAGAAAGGCGTAGGCTCGATCCATGGAACCGCCCGGGCCAGTCGATCCGCCAAGTTGTCTTTCCGTTCAGCGTCCATGGAGCATATCCTCCAGTTTCTCTTGCAACCTCTTGCGGGCCCGGCTCACCCGGATGCGGACGGCGGGCTCGCTGATGCCGCAGATCCGGGCCACTTCATCGTATTCCAACCCCTCCACTTCCCGAAAAATGTACGCTTCCCGCTCCCCATCCGGAACACTTTCCAACGCCTGATGGAGGACCCGCAAAGCGCGCCGGGCATCCTCCTCAGTCAAAGGGTTCCCGCCATCTACCCGTTCCAGCATCCGGCGGGTCTCAGCCAGCTCTTCGTCACCCAGGTCCGCAACCAGTTTCACTCGTTGGCGCTTGCGGCGGCGCAGCTCGTCGATGCATCGGTTGGCGGCGATCCGTCCCAGCCAGGTCTTGAACGGCCGGCCGGTGTCGTACTGAGCCAGATTGTCGTATACCTTCAGGAAAACCTCCTGGGCCACATCATCCACCTGGTCGAATGCCCCGAGGTAATGGTACGCAACGTTGAACACGAAACGCTCGTACCGGCGGACCAGTTGCTCGAAGGCGAGCTGGTCGCCGTCGAGCGTCCTGCGCACCAGCTCGGAGTCCGTTTCCGACATTCCACTCCAGTTAGTACGAAATCAGACCGGTATGTTTCACCCCGCCGGACGGCGGGCGACCAACGTCATGGTGCCGAAGGCGTCGGTGACACCCTCGATCAGCGCCGCCACGTGCAGCAGCGGCTTCAGAGGATAGTACAGTTTCCCGCAACCCCATCGCCGGGACGCCACCGAGCGTAGGCTGTACTTCCAGCAATGAAAGTTAACGGCGCGGGAGAAGAAAATGCAGTGGAGCGGCTCCCAGCCTTGGACGACCAGCAACCGCTCCAGCGCCGCCCTCGAATAGTGGTAGTAATGCCGCGGCACGTCGGTAAATGGGTACCAGTCCCGCCGGAACAGTCGGGCCTGTACGCTGTCAAAGCGTGGCAGCGAGATGAACAGAAAGCCGCCCCCCGTGACCAGACGGCGCAAGGCACCCAAGGTGCCCCCCGGATCCGGCAAGTGCTCGAACACGTGCCACATGGTGACGACGTCGAACTGGTAAGCCGTGGGATCGAGATCCTCGATGCCGCCTGCAAGGAGGCGGATCCGCGGGAGCCGGCCCTGCACCCGTTCCACCAGTCCGGCGTTGAACTCCAGTCCCCAGCGCTGCCAACGGTGGGGGTCCAGTACCCACAGAAACTTCCCCTCGGCGCAGCCCACATCCAGCAGGCGTCCGGTGGAACGGTAACGCTCGACCAGTTCTGCCTTCTCCCACTCCCCTCGCCAGGACGAGGTGCCCTGCCAGGACCCGTCCAGGAGCTGGGCGATCGGTCGTTCCACTTCCCCGTAGTAGCAGTCCGGATACCAGCGTCCGATCCGGGAGGGGTCAATCCAAGGATGGGTCAGTCCCAACCCGCAGTCCGGGCACCGGAGGATTCGGTAAACGGGATGCGGTCCGATCCTGAGCCGGTCCTCGGCTTCGCAGAAGTACTCCAGTTCCCGGCGGCCGCATACCGGGCAGGTCCGCAGGGCAGTCATGGTTCACTGATGGTGAGCTGTGACCGGTTCTCCTCAAAAAGCAACAGCAGCTTCTCGACTGCCCGGGACATGTAGTCGGATTTCAGCATGACCCACCCCATTTCGCGGTAGATGCGGCGATCGCCGATCCTCCGATAGACCAGCCCCGCGCGAGCGGACTCGGTAGCCACCGCCGGGTAGGGGACGATGCTGATTCCAAGTCCGCGGGCCACCAGGGGCTTTGTGATCTCCACGTTCTGCAGCTCCATGGTGTTCTGGAACACCACCTTCTCCTCCCGGAAGATCTGGTCGATCACCTTGCGGGTATTTGATCCACGTTCGAAATGGATGAAGGTGTAGGTTGCCAGATCCGCAAAACCGATCTTCTCGCGGCTTGCCAGGGGATGGTCTCGGGGCATCAGCAGCACCAGTTCCTCGGTCAGGGCGGGTATGACCTCGAGGTCAGGGTCGTCGAAGGGAAGGCTGAGCAGGGCCAAGTCGACCTCGTTGGCCCGGATCATCCGGAGAATCTCCTCGGTGACGCCGGTAGCGATGCGGATGGCCACCTGGGGGTATCGGCGCTGGTACTCGGTCAGAAGTTGCGGAAAAAGATAGGTGCAAACCGACATCCCGCCGGCCAAGTGAAGGCTGCCCCGCCGCAGGTGGGTCAGGTCCGAGATTTCCGAGTTCATCTGGCGCAGGTCGTTGAAAATTTTCCGGGTATATCGAAGCAGGATTTCCCCAGCCGGAGTCAGGTGGACCCGCCGGTGGATCCGGCGGAAGATCTGGTCGCCGAGCTCCTGTTCCAGCAGCTTGATCTGGCGACTGATCGCCGACTGGGAGACGAACAGCCGCTCTCCCGCGCGGGTAAAACTGCCCGACTCCACAATCGCCTGGAACATCTCGAGCTGGCGTAAATCCATCGGGTACAGCTTAAACGGGATGATAGCGGGACAGGAAGCACGGCCGGCGATCAACATTGACCGCGGCCGGTGCGAACAGATAGATTCCCGCCAATGAAGGAGCGGCTCTACGTTCGCATCTTTCTTCTGGTGCCGTTTGCAGTCGTTCTCTACTTTGTTTACCAGCTCTTCCGACCGTTTCTGGAACCCATCGCGCTGGCCGTCGTGCTGGCGACCCTGTGTCACCCGGTTTTCACCTGGATCGAGCGCCGGCTCAAGCAGCGCAGGTCCCTGGCCGCCCTGACCACCTGCGTGCTGGTCATCGTCGTGGTGGTGGCCCCATCGGTTGCCCTGCTGGTGGCTCTCGCCTCCGAAGTCACGGCGGTCTACGGGGCATTCGAACGTCACCTCCAGGCAGGCACCTTCAACAACCTGGCCGAGCTGAAATCGAGCCCTGCGGTTGCCGGTCTGCTGGAATGGATCGGGCAGTACGTGGACCTCAGCCGCTTCGACCTGATCGCCGCCGCCGGCAGCGCCTTGCGCCAGGCTTCAGTCTTCATCCTGCGCAACAGCACGCTGCTGGTGGGCGGCATCATCGGCCTGGTGGGCAAGTTCTTGCTCATTGTCGTCACCATGTTCTTCCTGTTCCGGGACGGCGGGCGGTTCGTCCGGGCTTTCAGCAGCCTGACTCCCCTGTCCCGGGAGTACGAGGAGGCGATCGTCGGCAAGTTCCGCGAAATCACGCGGGCCGTCGTGCTCGGGAGTCTGGTCACCGCCTTGGCTCAGGGGGCAGCCGGCGGGCTGGTTTTCTGGATCCTGGGCATTCCCAACACCGTTTTCTGGGCTTCGGCCATGGCACTGTTTTCGCTGGTGCCGGTGGTGGGCACCGCGGTGGTATGGGCGCCCTGGGCTGTCTACCTCTTTCTGACCGGGAGCACGGTAAAGGCGGTGATCCTGGTCGCCGCCGCCGTCCTGTTCGTGGGCATGATGGACAACATTGTGCGGCCCCTGTTCATTGAAGGCCAATCGGGGATGCATACGCTCCTGGTCTTTTTTTCACTGATGGGCGGGGTTGCCTATTTCGGGGTCTCCGGCCTGATCTTCGGTCCCATCCTGGTGTCACTCTGCCTCACCTTCATCGAGCTGTTTCGGCTGGAATTCAAGGCCGAACTGGCCAAGCCGGCGCCATGAGTCTCTACTGCCGATGGATCAGCGGCTGGGAAGAACGTCTGGCCCAGAAAGATCGCCAGCGCCGGATTCTGCCTTTCGAGTGGGGCCTGGAGTGGTTTGGACTGTCCGCCGATGGCACCAACCCGCTCACGGTGCTCCGCGAGTGGTCGCGCCGCTGCCTTGCCCCAGACTCGGGCTGGCTGGAACTGGCGGAGACACCCGCCATCACTTTGACCGGTGACCGCCTGTGGTTCGAGTCGCCTCTCCCGGGGCCCCATGCCGCCAACCGCCATGCCCTGGCAAGGGTTTGGAGACCGCGGAAGCCGCCAGCCGAGGGTGCGGGTCCGGCGGTGATCGTCGTCCCCCAATGGAACGCCCTCCCGGCCAGCCACGCCGGCCTGTGCAGGACGCTGGCCCGGCTCGGGATGACGGTTGTCCGGCTCACTCTCCCCTACCATGAGGAACGCAACCCGGAAGGGTTGCGGCGGGCTGACCTGATGGTGAGCCCGAACCTCGGGCGGACGCTCCATGCCGTACGCCAGGCGGTGCTCGAGGTTCTGGTGCTGGCGAGGTGGTTACGCAACCAGGGGTATCGGCCGGTGGGGGTTATGGGAACCAGCCTGGGCTCCTGTGTGGCCTACCTGGCGTTCGCCTCCGATCCGGAGCTGGCGGCGGGCGTTTTCAACCACGTGTCCGCGTTCTTCGCCGACGTGGTGTGGCGGGGTCGGGCGACGCGTTTCGTCCGCTGGGGGCTGGAAGGAGAAATCCGACTGGAAGAGCTGAGGGAGTGTTGGGCAGCCATCAGCCCCTGGTACTACATTGACGGCAGCCGCCGCCTGGACCGGCCCCACCTGATGATCACCGCCCGCTACGACACGACGTTTCCGCCGGAACTCTCCCGCCTGGTTTTCGAGCGCTATGCCGAGCTGAACCTGCCGCTCGAGAGGGTCTCGTTGCCGTGTGGACATTACACGACGGCCCGCATTCCTTTCGTGTATCTTGACGGTTGGCACATCTGCAGGTTTCTGCGGCGGTATCTGGCTGGAGGCTCGGCCGGGAAACGCGGTGGGGGATGACAGAGCATTCGGAGGGATCGCGGGGTACCCACTTCCTGGTAGCGGCGGCAGCCCTGGTCGTGGTGGTGGCCGGGTTGAAGGCCGCATCGGGGATCCTGCTGCCTTTTGTGGTGGCGGTCTGTCTGGCGGTCCTGGCTGCGCCGCCCATGTTCTGGCTGCGGCGCTGCGGGCTGCCGTCGCCGTTGGCGGTCTTTGTGGTTGTTACCGCGCTGGCGGCGGCCGTGGCTTTCGCCGGCGTGTCTGTCGCCGGGTCTTTCAACCAGTTGCTGGCCGAGCTTCCGCGATACGAGCTGCAGCTCCAGCGGGAGCTGGATCGCCTGGGTGGGTGGCTGCGCAGCCGCGGCCTTCAGACCTCACCCGATTTCTTCGGCTCCCTGCTGGACCCGGAAGGAGTCCCGGGAGTGATCGCCTCGTTGCTGGCGTCCGTGGGGGAGATCCTGACGGACGCGGTACTGGTCCTGTTGCTGCTCATCTTCATTCTGTTGGAAGCGTCCTCTTTTCCGGTGAAGATCCGGCGCGTCTTCCGGCGTCCGGAGGTCACGCTGGAGGGCTTCGCGGAGTTCGCTGCGAAGCTGAATCGATACATCGCGGTCAAGACACTGATCAGCGTCGCCACCGCTGTGGCTGTCGGGGGCTGGACCTGGCTGCTGGGGGTGGAGTTCCCGTTCCTGTGGGCGGTGTTGGCTTTCCTCCTCAACTACATTCCCACCCTGGGCTCGATCTTCGCGGCGGTGCCGCCGGTGCTGTTGGGATGGCTCCAGCAGGGGCCAGGTTTTGCGGTGCTGGTCGCCCTGGGGTACTTCATCATCAACTTTACCCTGGGCAGCCTGCTGGAGCCCCGTTTTCTCGGACATGGGCTGGGGTTGTCGCCGTTGATCGTGTTCCTCTCCCTGGTGGTGTGGGCCTGGATCCTGGGTCCGGTGGGAATGCTGGTGGCGGTGCCCCTGACCATGACCTTGAAAATTGCCTTGCAGAGCAGTGAGCGAACCCGTTGGGTGGCGATCCTGCTGGGGCCGGAGCTGCCTCCGCCCACCTCGGGGCAGTCGACGACGACCTGGGCTTCTGCCGATTCCCAGCCTGCCGGCGGCGGCGGAGAAGAGAGATGATTGCGCGGACTCTCCCGGGCAGGGGCGGGGGGACCGGCCTCAAACCAGGGGTAGTCGCCACCTGGGTAGGTCTGATCGCCAACTCGCTGCTGTTTCTGCTCAAGCTGGGGGTGGGGTTGACTGCGTCGAGCCTGGCCCTGATCTCCGACGGTGTCAACTCGCTGACCGATGCAATTTCGTCCCTGGCGGTGATGGCGGCGGTCTACGTCGCCCATCGGGAAGCCGATTCCAACCACCCTTTCGGCCATCACCGGGCTGAACCGATCGCGGGACTGATACTGGCGATCTTCGCGGGCATCGCCGGCTTTGAGATCCTGAAGACGGCTGCGGTCCAGCTTTATACGGGTGAGGCCGCCCAGATCCGCGGCGTCTGGCCGTTTGCGGTTTTGGTGCTGTCCATGCTGGTCAAGGGCGGGATCAGTTGGTTCTTCTACCGGGTGGGACGCTCTCTCAACAGCCCTGCGCTGTTGGCCGGCGCCGCAGACAGCCAGATTGACGTTCTGATCTCGCTGGCGGCGTTGCTGGGAGTGGCTGGCAGCTTTGCCGGGTTCCCCTCTCTGGACCCCTTGGCGGCGCTGCTCATCAGCCTCTTCATCTTTCGCACCGGTTACTCGGTGGGACGCCAGAACATCGACTACCTGATGGGGCGGAGTCCGGAGCCGGAATTCCTGCGTGAGCTGGAGAAGAAGGTGCGGACGATACGTGGGGTGCGGGCGGTCGACAGCCTGAAGGCCCACTATGTCGGGCACTACGTGCACGTGGCCGTGGAGATCGCGGTGGACGGCACGATGTCCACTTTTGACACCCACGATCTGGAGGAAGAGGTCAAGCGGATTCTCGAGAACGTCCCCTGGATCGACGAGGCATTCGTGCACGTCAACCCGGTGCGGGCGGAAGAAGCGGTGGGCATCTGACGGCAGGCTCGCGGCGGCCAGCCCTCTCCCAGCAGGCGTTGGCCGCTCAGCTCGCTTGAGGAGAGATCCAGCACGAAGATGTGGCAGGGACTGGGAGGCCCGGCCTCGAAAAAACGGGGCCCCGCGATCTGCTTCGCCGCCTCCGGCGCCTGCGATGCCCAGGCTGGACTCCGGGCCGGTGGGAACCAGCGGGAGCCTCCCCTGAAAGGTCACCGAGTCCAAGGTTTGCAGGACACCGCCTGCCTACGGGCTCAAGTCTGCGGCACTCAGGTCTGCCATGATCCGCTTGTGGCGGTCGGTGGCAACGACGTCCACAACAACCGAGAATCCTTCGGTGGCCAAGATGAAAGGCTCGATCCGCTGGGCAATTGAAGTTGCAGACTGGATCAAGACAGCAACGCAGACCAGCTTGAACGCGTCGGGACGGCTCCACATGGCGCCTCTCCCAGTTACTTGCATCCGTTCCGCAATCTCAAGAGCCGGAAATCCTTCAGATTACCGACTCCAGCAGCATCGGCGCCCCAAGCTTGTTGTCATAGCGCGGCCGGTAACGCTCCCGGTTATAGAACCGGTCAACATCGACCGTACGCGCACCCAAGGCCGGGTCGGGGATATCCACGTGCGAGTACCTCCCGCCCTGGATGCCCACCATGCGGCCGGACACGCCGTCACAGAGCAGATCCACCGCAATGTTGGCGAAGGTAATGGCCACCAGGTGATCGATGGAGTCGGGATCACCGCTGCGCAAATCGTAGGTGAGGTCGCTGGACATCGTCTCTTCGCCCGTCCGCTTGCGGATCTCCTGGGCCAGCACCTGCCCGACATCGATCTTCTTGCGATGCCCGTAAGCGTCCGGCTCACCCCACTCCGAAAGCTCGAACCCCTCCCAGGTGGCGCCCTCGGACGCCACCACCAGCGAGTAGGCGCTGGGGTTGGATCGCTTGTCTTCCAGCAGAATTTCGCACAGGCGGTCCAGGTCGAACTGGTACTCCGGGATCAGGCACCGCGTCGAGGTGACATACGCCGTATAGAGGGCGGTAAACCCCGCGTCGCGCCCAAAGATCCGGAACACGCCGATCCGCTCGTGGGAGCCGAGAGTCGTCCGCTGGCGGGTGATCAGCTCCTTGGCCCGGGTAATGGCAGTGGAAAAACCGATGCAGTATTCGGTGTTCTGGACGTCGTTGTCCATGGTCTTGGGGATGGCGATCACCGGGAATCCTTCGCCGTGGAGCCGGGCGGCGTAGCTGAGGGTGTCGTCGCCGCCGATGGCGATGAGCGTCTGGACCCCCAGCCGCTCCAGATTCTTCAGCACCAGAGGAGTCAGGTCCCAGAGCTCCTCACCTTTCTGGTACTGGGCCAGCTCCTGCGCCGACAGATGGGGCGGGAGCTTGGAACGTTTCGTCTTCCACGGGTTGGTCCGGGAGGTATGCAGCCAGGTGCCGCCGGAGCGGTCGATGGCGCGCGTGTTCTCCCGGGTCAGAATTCGGACATAGCGGGGATCATCGGTGGTGTTGGGGTCGAGGTGAGTCAGACCCTCCCATCCCCGGCGGATGCCGATGACCTGGTTGCCCTTCTCGGTGGCCCGGTAAACCACGGACTTGATCACAGAATTAAGACCCGGAACGTCTCCGCCCCCGGTCAGGATGCCGATCTTGGACCCTTGCATCATTTTCCTCCTCGATTCCCGACGAGCCGGCCCGGCTCACATTGGGGCGAGCGCTTCCACATCCCATCTGGCAGCCCCCGGAGCGGCGTCCCACCGCCCGTCGAAGCCCCCAATTGTAAGAGAAGGGCTTCGGTCGGCTCAACCGAGGGGCGGGGTTGCGGGGTAACGGGGTAGCGGGGTAACGGGGTAGCGGGGTTGCGGCGTAACGGGGTAGCCGGCTAGCGAGATTGCTCTGCAGCCGACAACCCACCTTTAAACCTTTGAACCTTTGAACCTTTTTGCTCCTCTATTCCGCGCCGCCGTCACCCATCTCTGGTTCCAGTTCCCTCACTTCCTCGGACCGGATGCGCTCCCGGTGACAGGCGAAATAGGCCAGCGCGAACACCACCCCCAGCCCGAGTCCGATCCCGTGGCTGCGGTAGCTCACCGACTGGTCCAGCGCCGCAGGCACCAGCAGGACCAGCCCTACTCCCACGCCGTGCAAAGTCCGGCGGCCAAAGCTCAGCCGACGTTCCACCAGCATGTACATCATGAGCCAGAACCCCGCCATGCCATAGATCATTCCGGAAGCCCCCACCAGGCGGATCTCCGGCGGATAGGTCAGCAGGGACAGGTAATTCACCGCCGCTCCCAGCAGGAGGGCCCCGGCGGGAAACACCCAGAATCCGAAGTAGCCGTAGAGCAAGTAGGCAAAAATCCCCAGCAGCAGTGCGTTGGACAGGAAGTGGCGCAGGTCGGCGTGGACGGCCAGAGCGGTCACAAGCCGATAGAATTCCCGCTCCTGCAGCACCCGGGAAGGTATGGCCGCAAGCTGGAGGTAAAGGTTCCGTTCCGGGTGCCAGCAGGCCACCGAGACCAGCAGACAGGTCAGGATGGCTGTCGCCGCCACGAGACCGCTTAAAGGCCGGGGCCGCCGGGACAAGATGGTGCTTGTCACCCGGCCCGCCTCGCTGGAATCCATGCCTGCACTATAGCCGATCCCGGCCCCCCCAACGGGCGCCTAATAAGCCGGGACCGAAGACAACATCTGCAGATCCCCGGTGCCGAACAGCTCCTGCGCCATGACCGGTTGCGTGGAGATCAGCACGATATATCCGCGTACCTGTCCGGCGGTCTCCGGAACCAGTTCCACCAGGAGATTCGAGATCCGCTCGCCTGGCCTAAGCGAAAGTACGCGCCGGCCGGCAAGTACTCCTTCCCGCGTATAAACCTCCAGCGTGATGTCGGCCCTCCCCGGGCCAGGGTTAAACAGGGCCAGGCCCGTGAAGAAGTCCCCCAGGTTCGCCACTTGGCTGAAAACGGCCCGCCGGTAACCCGGACCTTGCAGGGGCAACGACGCCGCAAACGCCAGCCGGCTCGGATCTCCAAACAGAACATCCCCCACAATGCCCGGCCGGTCTGTCTCCACATGCACCGACCCCACCACCGTGCTGGCGGACTGCAAGCCGAAATCCCGGCCGCAGTCCACCACCAGCGACTGACCCGGCTGCAGGACGCGGAGCAGCGGCGGCACCATCCCACTCCCGTCTTCGGCCACCGGAGTCAGGCGAAGCGTGCGCGGACCGCCGGACACATTGATCAGCTTGAGCTGGGTAAAAATCCCCGGCGAAACCGCCAACTGCGCGGAGAACAGCTCGCTGAAGGCATTGCGGGGTTGCGCGTTCAGGCCAATCAGCGTCCGGGGCTGCTCCAGCCAAACCGCCCCGGCGGCAGCCACCCCCTTGCCTTCAACCACCTCGATCTTGAGGTAAGACGCCTCCGGGACCGACCGGCCGAACAGAGCACCCACCTCGCCGGTCAGCATCCCGAAGCCGGCCATCTCCCGCTCCAGGACCCCGACGGGCAACCCGCCGTCACCCGCCATCAGGCTCAGCCGCAACTGCACGGGATCGGGATTCGGGTTGGCCACCGCCACCTGAGTCGATGCCGTCTGGCCCCGCAATTTCTGAGGCCCGGCCGGCACCAGAGTCAGGTAGAGCTCCCGGGCCACCCTGTTCTGCGCTACGAAGCCGTCCAGAAAACCGGAACCACCGATCTGGGCCAGGCTGCCGGAGGTCTTCTCACCGGTCAGAGCCTCGAGCCACCCGCCCTGGAGAGGCCCTCCCAGCAACTCCTCAGCCAGCAGCGCCATCTGAGCTTCGGGGGGAATCGTGATCCGGGCGGGGTTGTGGGGAAGCGCGTAAACGTCCCCCTCCGGACTCCAGGCCCTGAATTCCAGACGCAGATCCCCCATCCCACCGGAGTGAGAAACCGCCAACCCCGTAAACGTCGCCGACGGAACCGAAGTCAAGGGCAGGAGCAGACGGTCCACCGGCTGCGGCGCCGACCGGTTGGTACGGCCGGGAGTGCCCCCTGTCGGGCCGGCGGCCCAGGACTCCGGCAGTGTCCCGTCGCCATTGAAATCCACCCGCTCCAGCGACGCCCCGGCTCCCTGGGCCTCCGGCGGCCACTCCGGACCCGATCCCCAGCCGATCCGGTCCACGATCCGGCCAGAGGCGTCCTTCAGCACCAGCTCCTGGCCCGAGTCGTCGAGATTCCGACCGGACCGCGCCGGGACATACAGCCCCGGCCCGTAGGTCTGGCGGTATGCCGGGTCGTTCCGCACCAGCACCAGATAACCCCTGGACACCAGCACCGTCCCCGGCGGCAGGGTCACGTCAGCCCCTTCCAGGACCCATCCCGAGAGGTCCACGGCGTCCTCCCAGGACGGATTGAACAACTCGATGAATTCGTCTCGGTTGCCGCCAGGCGGGTGGTACATCACCTCGGTAATCCGGACGGTGGAATGGGCCGGCTGTGAATCGGGAATTTCCCCCGCCACCCGATGGGTTGCAAAGAGGTGAACACGCCGTGGCCTCAGGTAGCCCTCTTTCAGGTCCAGGATGGCCTGATCCAGCGTCTGGGGAGTGCCGTACTGACCCCAGCGGGCGCGATCCAAGGCGGCCTCGGTCTGGATCTTGGCCGCCAGTTCGTCGATCCTCGCTTCGTAACGACCTGGCGCCAGCAGCTCATCCATCAGGGTCCGCAGCCGCCGGAAGTACATTTCCCGAAAATCCGGCTCCTGCAGCAGGGCGTCAATCAGGCGGTTCCACAGGTAATCCCACTTCTGATGGCGGTGGTCACCGAACAGAGGGTGGCTGGGAGAGACCAGCGGCCGTTGCCGGATGCGATCCACGTCGGCCCACATGGTGTCGTTGAGAACCAGGCCCCACTCCTGGTCGGGTTCGCCCAGGTAATTGCGCCCGAAGGTCAGGTCCATGTCCCACGGATACATGGTCCAGCGGCCGGTGCCTTCGGTGTCACAATACAGGTAGTAATTCTTGGCCACGTGGTCGTTGTTGTGGATGATCGCCTGGACCGCCAGATAGTTGAGCATACCGGGCAGGTCGAGGTGGTCGAAGAGGTACTCCCGGCGCAGTCTGGGGTCCGGCTGGTTGATGCCGCGCAGAAACTCGAAAAGATCCGTAAAGTCCTCGTGTTCTCGGGTCTCTTTCTCGTACATCCAGTGCAGCTCGGCTTCGCTGCCGACCGCCTCCGCCTGGGCGTAAGCCTTGTAGTGGGCACCGTTCTCATCCAGACCGTAGCGAGCGAACCAGTCATCATCCGGCTGTTCCAGGAACACATACAGACCAAAGAACTGTCCGTTCTGGTGCAGGCGGACGTGAAACACCTGGTTGGAAGCGACTCCCGCCGCCTGGAATGACTCGTAGGCGAGAATTTCCCGCAAATAGGTCTTGTCGCCGTAGCTTCCCTGCAGATTGAAACGGTCCACCGGACGAGCCAGCAGTCCGGGCGCTTCAAAGTCATGCCCCTGGGGCAGGATGAACTTCCAGTGGAGCTTCGGCCACCAGCGGGCGGAACCGCCCCTGACCCGCACCCGGACGTTGTCCCAGATCCTTCCCTGGAAAGCCAGAACGGCGGGCTCGGTTTCGTCGGTGAGTGCATGATCCAGCGCCGCCTGGTACCGGGAAGATTCGATGAACCAGTCAAAACGGGGAATCTGCGACTCCGAGGCGGGGTCGCCAACCACAGTGCCCGCATAGACGACGGTGTCGTCCAGACGGGGATAGTCCATGGTTCCACCGTTGGCCCCGGTGGCGGTAATGCGGTAGCGGAGCAGGCGCCCGGCCTGCCTGCCCGGCACCACCACCGAGTACAGCCCGTCGCCGGCGGTTTCATCCCCGTCGACGCCATCGTCGTTCAGGTTCCAGGAGGTCTCCTCTCCGAAATCGGTCCGGAAGGCAAAGTCCACGAAGGCTGCATCCAGAATCCGGGCGGTGACCCGGAAGGGCGCACCGGGTGCCGGTGAAACCGTATGTGTGACCTCCTCGATCCATGCCGGGAGACCTTGGGCCCGGACGCTGTTGGGGCGCCCGGCGGTATGGCCGGAAAGATCCACACTTGCCCGCCAGTTGCGGGCGGTGTTGTTGTCTTCGCGGGGATCGATGACTTCCAGCGATGGTCCCAGTCCGTCCGGGGTGACAGGCCACGGCCAGACATCGCGGTACTCCACGATGTCGACCACACGGCCGGCTGCATCCAGGAGCTGGATTCTCTCTCCGCTGTTGGACAGGCCCCCGCCGAATGCATGGTCTGCAGCGAAACCCCAGGCGGTCTTGAACGCGTCCTGATCCGCGGTCAGGACCACCCGCTGCCCGGCGCCAAGAGTCGCCCCCGGCCCGAAGCAGAAGGTGATGCCCCGAAAACACCATCCCTCCACGGAGACGGCTGTCGAACCGGCATTCGTCAGCTCCAGGAACTCGGCATCGGGGCCGGCAGCATCGGGGGGGTGGTACATCAGCTCGGTGATCACCACCTGTCCCCACACGGGCACCGGCGCCCACAGCATGAACACAACGGGGGTCATGATCTGGACGGCGCGAAACCACGGCAGGCTGGCCACGTTCCCCTCCCGGCGGCTGCCAAAGGCACCTCCGCTGCAAGCACGATACTGCCAGACAGACTGGACCTTGCCAAGGGCGCAAGCCTTCCATTAAGGTATGCCCATTCCCGGGTACTCCTTTGGAGGGAGCTAAGGATGAAAACTGTACGCGATATCCTTCGGCACAAAGGCACCGCCATCTACTCGGTCAAACCGGACAGCTACATCTACGAGGCGCTCAAACTCATGGACGAGAAGAACATTGGTGCGGTTTTGGTGCTGGATGGAGACCGGCTCTGCGGCATCTTCTCGGAAAGAGATTACGCCCGCAAAGTAGTTCTCAAAGGCAAAACCTCCCGGGAGACCAAAGTGTCGGAAGCCATGACCAGCCGGGTCGCCTGCGTCCGGCCGGAACACACCATCGAGGAGTGCATGGCGGTCATGACCGACAAGCGGATCCGCCACCTGCCGGTGCTCACCGAGGACGATCGGGTTGCCGGTGTCATCTCCATCGGAGACGTGGTCCAGGCCAAGATCTCCGAACAGCAATTCCTGATCGAGCAGTTGGAGAACTACATCACCGGCTGTCGTTGAGTTCTGCTGGCTTTCAGGATCGCGGATCTCACCGATCTCACGGATCTCACGGATCACACCGATCGCGCGGATCACACCGATCGCGCGGGAGCGGGGGGCGCCGACAGGCCCGAGTTGTCCTCCTTTCGGACCGACGGATAGAATGAACCGCGGTCGGGCCGATCGGAGAGAATGACTGTATGAACGAGGCGGTCAACGCTTCTACCCTGAGCGAAGAGATCATCGAGCGCGATTTCACTTACGGTGCCCGCAACTACGCGCCCCTGCCCGTGGTATTGAGCCGGGGGGAGGGGGTGTTTGTCTGGGACGTGGAGGGACGGCGCTACTGCGACATGCTGAGCGCCTACAGCGCGCTCAACCAAGGCCACTGCCATCCCCGCATCGTGGCTGCAGCCAGGGAGCAGATGGAACGGCTCACCCTCACGTCCCGGGCCTTCCACAACGACGTCATGCACCGGTTTCTGGAAAAGCTTTGCCGCCTGACCGGGTTTGAGCAGGCGCTTCCCATGAACTCCGGTGCCGAGGCGGTCGAAACTGCCATCAAGGCGATGCGTCGCTGGGGCTACCGCGTGAAGGGCATCGCCCGGGACCAGGCGGAGATCATCGTCTGCCGGGACAACTTCCACGGCCGGACGACCACCATCGTCAGCTTTTCCACCGACCCTGACGCTTACGAAGGCTTCGGCCCTCGCACCCCCGGCTTCCGGGTCATCCCCTACAACGACCCGGCCGCCCTGGAGGCCGCCATTTCGCCTCGGACCTGCGGCTTTCTGGTGGAGCCAGTCCAGGGAGAGGCGGGAGTCAAGGTTCCGTCCCCTGATTACCTGTCCCGGGTCCGGGAAATCTGTACACGCCGGCAGGTGATTTTCTGCGCTGACGAGATCCAGACCGGACTCGGCCGCACGGGGCGTATGTTTTGCTGCGAACACGCCGGTGTCCGCCCGGATTTGATGATTCTGGGCAAAGCCCTTTCCGGCGGACTGTATCCGCTATCGGCCATGGTCTGTAACCGGGAAATCATGGGGGTCTTCGAGCCAGGAAGCCACGGGAGCACCTACGGCGGCAATCCTCTGGCCTGCGCCATCGGAATCGCGGCACTGGATGTTCTGGTGGAGGAAAGGCTGGCGGAACGGGCGGCCGAGATGGGGCGGTACTTCCTGGACCGCTTGCGCTCGCTCACTCATCCAAAGCTGAAGGAGGTCCGGGGTCTGGGTCTGCTGGCGGCGATCGAGTTCACGGAGCCCCTCGCCAAAGCTTTCTGCAGGAAGCTCAAAGACAACGGCGTCCTGGCCAAGGACACCCACGCGGTCACAGTCCGTTTCGCCCCGCCTCTGATCATCACTCGGGAACAGTTGGATGGTGCCTTCGAGGCCATCCGGCGCACACTCGCCGAGCTGGTTTAAAGATCGCCCCAGGAACGCGGTTCGAAGTGGGAGGGAGCAAGGTGCACATCCATGGCAGACATTTTCTGACGCTCAGGGACTATACCTCAGAGGAAATCCGGGGGATTCTCGATTTTGCCCACGAAGTCAAGCGCCGTCATCGGGCCGGAGAGCCCTTTCAGCCCATGCGCGGCAAGATGATGGCCATGATCTTCCAGAAGCCGTCGTTGCGGACGCGGGTTTCGTTCGAGACGGGGATGTTCCAGATGGGCGGCAGTGCCATGTATTTGTCGCCTGGAGAAATCGGGATCGGAACCCGGGAGACGGTGGAAGACGTCGCCCGAGTGTTGAGTCGCCAGGTGGACGTCATCATGGCGCGAGTCTTCGGCCATGACATCGTGGAGGGTCTGGCGCGTCACTCGTGGGTGCCGGTGATCAACGGTTTGAGCGATTTCGTCCATCCCTGCCAGATCCTGGCGGATTTCCAGACCATTGAGGAACACGGCAAGACGCTCAAGGGCCTCAAGCTCGCCTACATCGGCGACGGCAACAACGTGGCCAACAGCCTGATCTTCGGCGGTTTGCGGATGGGGGTCAGGGTTTACGTCGCCTCCCCCCCGGGCTATCAGCCTCGGCCAGACGTGATGGCGTGGGCGGCGCAAAACCGGGACCGGGGAGGTGAGCTGGTGGTCACGTCCGACGTTGTCGAAGCGGCCCGGGAAGCGGACGTCCTGTATACGGACGTGTGGGCAAGCATGGGGCAGGAAGAAGAGGCTGAGGCACGCCGGGTGGCCTTCCAGGGTTATCAGATCAACCGATGGCTTCTGGAGCTGGCGCGCCGTGACGCGATCGTCCTGCACTGCCTGCCGGCACACTACGGAGAAGAGATCACCAGGGAGGTTGCCGATTCCCCCCAGTCGGCGATTTTTGACGAAGCCGAAAACCGCCTGCATGCCCAAAAAGCCTTGGTGGCACTGCTGGCGGGGGATCTTGTCCAGTCGCCCTCGTAGTCGCCCCGGAGATTGGGGAGAAAAGGAACGCAATGGGTAGCGTCAGGGATCGGGCAGCTCCTGCTGGAGAGCTGGGAGTCCCAGACGGAAACCTGCGGCCGGTTTGTGGCCGGCGGCCGTTTCCCTGAAGCCCCCGATGGTCCAGATCCGTTCGCGGGTCCGCTCCACCCGGTAAGAAGGAAACAGATCCGTGCGGCAGCTCGTGCACATCCCGGAGTCGAGAGTCTCCCGGACGCCAGCCGACTCCGCCTGCAGGCGGACTGCTTCCACCAGGTCCAGACGGTCTTCATCCAGCAGGCGGCCCAGGTCGTGTCCGGCAGCCCGAAAACGCTCGATGACGTCCCCTCCTACCTGGTAGCAGCAACGCCGGATCGAAGGCCCCAGCGCCACCACTATCCGCCGGGAATCCACTCCGAGCGAACCCGACATCAACGACAGGCCCCAAGCCACCAGCCGGTCGCAGACACCGCGCCAACCGGCGTGGAAGAGTCCGACCACCCGTTCCTCCGGTGCCACGGCCAGGACCGGTACACAGTCGGCGGTGCGGATGACCGGAAACCAACCCTCCTTGACCACCAATCCGTCGGCGGGTCCCAGGATCCCTGGAAGCCGGCGGGCCGCCAGCCGAGACTCGGCTCCCAGCAGAACCGTGCGGCTGGAGTGAACCTGGCGCACGAACAGCATGGCCTTTCCGGGTATTCCCAAAACCTCCGCGGCGCGCAGGCCCGCCTCGACGTCGCTCCAGCCGGCTTGGCGGCAGGTGAAACCATGAGTAAAATCGGGGAAACGCTCCAGCTCCGTGAAACGGAACATCCGGATGCCGCCGAGTTCGGTGGGACAAAACACGCGGGAAGGTTAGCACACGCCATGGTGTTGGGACTGGGAATCGACATCGTTGAAGTGGCACGCATCGAAAAGGCATTGGCTCCCGGGGATGCCCTGGCCAGGCGGGTCTTTACCGAGCCGGAGCTGGCGTACTGCACGCAACGCAAGAACCGCTACCAGCACTTCGCCGGCCGCTTTGCAGCCAAGGAGGCGGCGCTGAAGGCTTTGGGCACCGGCTGGCAGGACGGTATTCGGTGGCAGGACGTGGAGATCGTGGCAGGCGAGAAGGGAAAACCCCAGCTCAACCTGTACGGCCGGGCATTGGCGGTTTTTGAGGCTGCCGGGGCACGTCGGGCCTACGTCACCATCACCCACGCCTCCGAGTATGCAGTGGCAGCCGTGGTCATCGAGGACTGATCCAGCGTTCCTGGACTGGCGGCAATCGGCCCGATTCCGCCGCGGCCCCGACGGCTCCACTGCACACTGGGACGGCCTATTGGCCTGCCAGGGCCTTCAGAGCCAACACCCAGATTGAGGCCGCATCCGGGTCGAAAAGGACGAACCGAACCAGTTGGACCGACTTTGCCGACCGCGCCTTGGCTGCTACTGCAGCCAGTGCCACCTCTGCAGCCTCCTCCATCGGGTAGCCGAAGACGCCGGTCGAGATCGCCGGGAAGCCAATGGAACGGATTCGATGCTGTTCCGCCAATCGCATGGCCTCCCGATAACAGGACGCGAGCAGCTCCTTCTCCGGGTGGTCCCGGCCGTACACCGGGCCCAGACAATGGATCACCCACCGGTTGGGGAGCCGGTGGCCACCGGTGATGACCGCCTGACCCGGCCGGATGGGTGCCAGCGGGTGGCACTCCTGGGCCAGCCCGGGACCGGCTGCCCGATGGATGGCCCCCGCCACCCCGCCTCCCGGCATCAACTGGGCATTGGCGGCATTAACGATGCAATCCAGATCCGGCTGGGCGGTGATGTCGCCGGTCACCACCTCGACGCAGAGAGAACCCAATTGCCGGTTCACTCTCACCCCTGTCCTCCTTCGGTCTGGGACCACGGGTCGAGAACCTTTTCCAGTTCCTCCGGGGGCAGGACCTGCTTTTCGAGACAAAGCTCCCGGACCGTGCGGCCGGTCCGATAGGCCTCTTTGGCGATCTCTGCAGCCCGGTCATACCCGATCTTCGGAGCCAGTGACGTCACCATGGCGAGCGACTTCTCTACCATCTCCTGCGCCCGCTGGCGGTTGGCCTCAAGGCCCCGGATGCAGCGGTCCGTCAGCACCAGCGAAGCGTTGGCCAGCAAGTCGATGGACTGCAGGAGGTTGTAGGCAATGACCGGCTTCATTACGTTAAGCTCGAAATTCCCGGACATCCCGCCGATGGTGATGGTGGCGTCGTTGCCGATGACCTGGGCCGCCACCATGGCCACCGCCTCCGGAATGACCGGGTTGACCTTGCCGGGCATGATGGAGCTGCCGGGCTGGGTGGGGGGGAGAAGGATCTCGCCGATACCGCAGCGGGGCCCCGAGCCCAGCCAGCGAAGGTCGTTGGCGATCTTCATGAGGCTGACCGCGACTGTCTTCAAGGCACCGCTGGCTTCAACGGTCGCGTCGCGGGCGGCGAGTGCCTCAAACCGGTTTTCCGCAGCCCGGAATTCCACACCGGTCCAGCTCGAGAGCTTCTCGATCACCTTCTCGGGAAACCCGGCAGGGCAGTTCAAGCCGGTTCCCACCGCCGTACCCCCGAGAGCGAGTTCGCTCAGATGGGGCTGGACACCCTGCAGCCGCCGGATGCCGTGCTCGATCTGGGATGCATAGCCGGAAAACTCCTGTCCCAGCCGGATCGGAACCGCATCCATGAGATGAGTCCGGCCGATCTTTACAATCCCGTCGAACTCCTCGGCCTTCTCCTGCAGGGCGCCATGCAGCCTCTGCAGGGCCGGGATCAGCCGCTTGACGATCTCCTCCAATGCCGAGACGTGAATGGCGGTGGGGATCACGTCATTGCTGGACTGGCCCCGGTTGACATGGTCGTTGGGATGGACCTCCTTGCTGCCCCGGTGGGCGCCTTTGAGTTCCGCCGCCCGGTTGGCGATCACCTCGTTGGTGTTCATGTTGGTGGAGGTACCGGAGCCGGTCTGAAAAACATCGAGCACGAACTGGTCATCCAGTCTGCCCTCGATGACTTCGTCGGCCGCCTGCATGATGGCCTTGGCCAGCGATTCTTCGAGCAGTCCGAGCTCCAGGTTGGTCTCGGCGGCGGCTTTCTTGATCAGGCCCAGTGCACGGATGAACGGCCGGGGAAAACGCAGGCCGCTGATGGGAAAGTTCAGCACCGCCCGCTGAGTCTGGGCTCCATAATAGGCGCTGGCCGGAACCCGCATCTCTCCCATGGAATCCTTCTCGATCCTGTAGTCCTCCATTGGCGTCCTCCACGGGGCTGGCAACCCCTGCCCCCGGTTTCGCTCCCGGGGGGTCGACCGACTGATGAAACCTATTTCACGTTGCGTCCAAGGGCATCGGTCAACACCAGATTGAAGCGCTGGAATGTACGTCCCACAGCGCGATCAAGCTGGCTGTAGTTCTTGGCGAGATCCGTCCGGGCACGGACCACCACGGACTCGGCCTGCAGCAGGTCCCGCTGGGCCTCGATCAGTTGTCTGGTGGTCCCCATTCCGACTTCGAAGCGGGCCTGCTCTCCTTCCAGCCGCTCGCGGGCTGCTCGAACCGCCGCCTCCGCCGCCTGCAGCCGGGCGCGGTTCATCTCGATCTGGGTCAGCGTGTCGCGAATCTCCAGCCCCACCAACTGTTCCTGGGCGAGTCTCTGCATGTGCGCCCGGTTGAGCTCGATCCGCGCCTGGGCATTGCGGGCCCGGGCATCGGTGTTGGCCAGAGGTACCTGCAGATTGAAACCCAGCACGTAACCGTAAAAGTCTCCGCTGAAAACCTGGGAGAGAGAGTCTCCGAGGCCCCCGGGGATGATCGCCACGATGGGGGCGTCGATGAAGCCCCGGGAGAAGTCGCGGATGACCTGGGTACCGCCCAGTCCGAACTGCTGGTATCCAGCCACCAGCTCCAGCGCCGGTTTGAGCTGGTCACGGCTGCGTTCCAGCTCCACTTCCCGGTTGGCCACCGCCAGATCCGACTGCTCCAGTTCCGGTCGCAGTTCGGACGCCAGCCGCATCAACTGGTCGAAGCTTTCCTCTGGACCGGCGCCGGCCGCCACGGGGGAATCCGGCACGATTTCCCCGCTGAACTCACGGGGGTCCTTCAGCGGGGTGATGAGCTTCACCAGTTGATCCTGGGCCCGACGATAGGTGAACTGGGCGCGGATCAGCTCCTCGCGGCGGCTCTCCACTTCCGCCTCCGCCTCCACCACCTCCAGCCGCGAAGCCGAACCCACTTCGAATCGGGCACGATTCTGTTCGAGGATGGTTTCCGCCAGCTCCATCGACTTCTGCTTCACCTCGATGTCTTTCAGCGCGAACTCCAGCTCGCGGAACTGGTCCTGGGCCTGCACAATGATCTCGGTGGCCGCCCGCCGAAACTCCTGGTCGCTGATGTCCAGGTTGTTGCGGTTGATTTCCAGGTCATATTCAGCCTGGACCTTGCGGAATCCCTTGAGCAGGTTCTGGCGCAACAGCACTTCAAACTGGGTCTGGATGGCCGGCACCAGACTGGAGAAGAAATTGGTGCTCCGGTTGCGGTTACCCAGGAACGTCGCCTCGAAGGTGGTACCCGTCGAAAAAGGCTGTCTGAAACCGAACCGGTAGTCGGTGAGGATCTCGGTCACACTGGTCCCGCCCTGCAGCACGCTGGCGGCGGGCGTCTTGGCCCGGTCCCAGTTGAAGCCGAAAGTGCTGACAGGATCATAGGCGGCTTTCGGCAGCCGGAGATCCCACTCCCGGACCAAGCGGGTATGCCGTTCCACGTTGATGTCCAGGTTGTTCCGCAACGCCAGTTCGACGACTTCCTTCTCGGTGAGGAAGATCCGGTTGCCCTCCCGGCGGCCGAACACCTGATCAAGAACCGGGACCTCCACTCTGCGAACCGACTCGTCCCGGTTCCATCGATTCAGAAAAGCAGGCTGTCCCAGGGCGGGCGGTACAGCCGGGGCCCACAGTGCGCACACCAGGAGCGAGAGCCTCAACAGGTTTTTCAACATGGATCCAGTCTCCAGAACCCCTGCAGGAACTTGTCCTCGCCGGTCGGGGCAGTTCACGCTGCTCGGGGCAACGCGGCCACTTGCCGGCTCGCCGCGCACGCGATCCAGGCGCAAATCAAGATTTTCAAATTACTCCAAGGCACCTTACGAGTCAAAGCAGGCCGCGGTTCCACCTGCCGGGCAGCGGGCTGGTTGCGTCCCTCGCCTTCCCGCGGTCTTGCCGGGAATCGGGTCACCCAACGCGACCTCCGGAGGAGCCGAAATGTGATTCAGAATCGCCCAAAGCGACCGAAAACCAGGTTGACAGAGCCGGCAAATGAACATGGTCCAATTGCCGATTTTCACAGTCTGTGGAAATCCATGTGAATTTTCCGTGACATATTCGCGAGACATGTGTTGCCATCCCACGATCAGCACCGGGGCCAGTTTTGCACCGAAAGAGTGCATCCCGGCTGACGTCATTTTTCTCTTGCGGGCCTGCGCCGGGTCTTCCAGAATGACCGTGGTCCCAAGGGGTAGACGCCGCAAGGAAGTCGGCCTTGGAGGGAGCGGCTCCAAACCGATGGATTCGGAAGCCGGGGTCTCCGGATCTTGGAGTTCCGAGGGAACGGTTCGGAGTTCCTGAGTCTCCGCACTTCGGTGCAGAGAGGAGGGAAGCCGGTGCGAATCAAAACCTGGGAGACCAGGAATCAGGGTTCGCAAGCGGTCGCCGGGACGGACTCCCGTTCAAGGGAGGCCGCCGTCGGATGAAAAGCCCGATGGCGGTGCCTTTGAAGGGGCGCTGGATCCCGCAAGGGCTCCAGCGCGGTCCGGACTCAGGCTCGCGATTGACGAATTTCGAGCTGGTCCGGGTTCGAGTCCGGACTTCTCCCAAGTTCAGGCTTCGGTCTGGACTGGAGGCCTCCAGAGCAACTGCGCCGTCGCTCGGACCGGTACGAAGCGGGTTGGGCATACCTTCCCGAGATCGGCCGTTCCCGGTGACGGACTCGGTGCTGAGACCCCCGGTAACGGGTGTCAGCGGCACTGGAGTCGAAAGGAGCTGTCCCCGAAAGGAGGCGGGTCCAGAGACTGCAGTACTTCCGGAAGCGAATATCACTTGGGACCTTTGCGTTTCTCCGGTCGTGCTTCTCTCCCCGCTCCGATTCTCCCCACAAACCAGTCTTGCAGGAGCTTTGGAGCCGCTCAACCCGGTTTTCCTCGAAGTGACAACCCCGTTTCCCCTTCCGGCGCCCTCCCTGTAATCACCGCGTCAGTTGTTCCAGGCACTCCAGCATCGCCCGCCCGTTGTGATAGGGCGATTTCCACAACCCGGCCTTCACTCCGTCCGGGGTGCCGTCAGGTCGGATCGCCGCAAACCATTCGCCCCGCTTCCAGTCCACCTGGTGTTCGACCACCCATCCCAAGGTTCTACGGAACACATCCTGATATCTCGGATCAGCGGTCTTCCGGAACATCCGCAGCGACGAAACCAGGACCTCCGCCTGGACCCACCAGCTCTTCTCGCGGTCCTCAGCGGCACGGCCCAGCGGCCCGGTGTAGTAAAACCCGCCGGCGGCTGTGTCCCAGCCCCAGCGAAGGGAGTAATCGAACAGCGTCCCGTACAGATCGAGCAACGGGCCGTCCGCGATCCCCGCACTTTCCGCAGCATCCATCAGTAACCAGATGTTCTCCAGGTCATGCCCGTACGAAGCCACTTCCCCCTCCGGGCCGAGGACGGGGGTCCAGTCGCGATGGTGGCGATCGGTGCAGGCCCCCCAGGTCTTGCGTACCACCGAATTGCTCTGGATCTGGATGAGTTCCAACAGGCGTTCCCTCACCAGCGGGCTCCGCTCGACACGGTGGTAGGCGGCCAGCGCTTCCATCAGGTGAAGATGGGTGTTCATCAGCTTGATATCCGGGAGAACTCCCATATAACCCGGCTGTCCCCCGGGATCCGTCCAGTCGGGGTTGAAGAACTCCCGATAGCCGCCATGGACACGGTCGTGGGCGTGCTTCTCGAGGAGCCCGAAAAGGGTGGCGGCCAGGGTCTGTGCGTCACGATCCCGGGAGACCCGGTAATACTCGGCCAAGGCATACAGGCCGAAGGCTTGCCCATACAGGTGTTTCATGGGCTGGACGGCGCGGCTGCCGTCGGCGCTCACCGCCCAGAAGAAGCCGCCGTGCCGCCGGTCCCACAGATGATCCCGCAGGAACCGGAAACCGTGCCGGGCGGCGTCCAAGTGCTCGGGACGCCCATAAGGCGAGCGGGCCAGGCGGGAGAAGAACCACACCGTACGGGCCTGGGTCACTATCCCCTTGGGAGCCGGACCCAGCCAGGCGCCGTCAAGACCATGATTCAGCCTGAATCCCCCCAGATCGCGGTCCAAGGTGGCTGGGTACCAGAAGGGAACGATATTCCCCAGCAGGATTCTCTCCAGTTGGGCTCTTTCCGCTAGAGGCCATTGCCCGGACTCCGCCCGGACCTCCGATTCCATGACCGCCGGCAGGACGGCCAGCGTAATCGCAAACGACAGGTATCGCATAGGCAACCTCCCAACCAGGCTTTACGGCTGCACCCGGGAAGAGTCAACCAGGCGGATCTGGTCCAGCTCCCGGCCCAGGCTGAGGATCAGTTCCGGCAGCATCCTGATGTCTTCCTCACCGGTCCGGAAATTGACGATGCAAAGGCGCAGCGCGAAACGTCCATCGATGATCGCATTGGAGAGAAACGCCCGCCCTCCCGCTTCAAGTCGGCTCAGAAGCTGCTGGTTCAGGCCGTCCAGATAGGCATGGTGCTCCGGCCTGTCTTCGAGTCCCGCCAGATCCGCCGGCCGATAGCGAAAGGTGGCGATGCTCAGGCGGCGGCTGAACACCTGCAGGTCGGGACAGCCCGCCGCCAGGCGGAAGAACTGATCAGCCAGGCGAATGTCGTCTCCGATCATCTGCCGGTAGCCTTGACGCCCCGCCTGCTGGAGCTGGAGCCAGATCTTCAGCGCCCGAAAACCACGCGAATTCTGGAGGCCCAGCTCGTAGAAGTTGGTGGCTTCTTCCTCGAAATGGTAATAGGCCGGCCGGTGAGAGAAAGTGTCCGCCAGGAGGTGGGGGTCCCGGACCAGAACGCAGCCTGCCTCCAGCGGTGTGTAGAGCCATTTGTGTGGATCCACCGCCACGGAGTCCGCCAGGCGGAGTCCTTCCAGCTCGGGTTCCCCGCTGGGGACGCACGCGGCCATCCCCCCGTACGCGCCGTCCACGTGAAACCACAGCCCGTAACGACGGCAGAGCTCGGCAATCCGGACCAACGGGTCGACACTGCCAGTACTCACGGTTCCCGCATTGCCGATCACCAGGAAAGGGAGCTCACCGCTGCACAGATCGCGATTCACCGCGGCTTCCAGTTCCTCCACCCTCAGCCGCTGGTCCTGGTCGACCCCGATCCAACGCACGGACTCGAGGCCCAGCCCGAAGAGATCAACCGCCTTGTGAATCCAGGTATGGGTCTCGGTGGAGGCATAGAGCCGCAAGGGACGGGCGGATGCCGGTCCCATGCCCTGGCTGCGGGTGTCCCACGGGGCCTTGGCCTTGCGGGCAGCCAACAATCCCACGAAGTTTGCCAGGTTGCCCCCACTGACCAGCAGGCCCCCCCCTGCGCTGGGATACCCGATCAGTTGAGCGATCCACCGCACCACCTGCAGTTCAATCTCCGTGGCGATCGGTGACAGCTTCCACGCACCCACATTCGGATTCACCGCGGCCGCCAGCATTTCGGCCAGGATTCCCAGGGGCGCCGGTCCGGCCGTGATGTAGCCCCAGAACCGTGGGTGCCCGTTAAACAGCGAGTGCTTGGCCAATAATTCCGTTGCTTCCGCCAAGATGGCGCCGGCAGGTCGGCCGTGCTCCGGAAGGCCCGCGGACGGGTCCAGCAACGCGCGCACCTGTTGCGGAGCCTCGCCTGGCGTGACCGGACAAGAGCCCAGCGAATCCAGAAGCTCCGCCACCCGTTCCACCAGCTCGTGGCCAAGGCGCCGGAACTCTTCCCCTTTCATGGCCAGCGCCGCCTTGCGGCCGGCGCCGGAAGCAGCTTCCTGGTCTCGGCGATCCGCCGTCATGGCAGCTTCCCCTCAACCCGATCGGCGCGGCCCCTCAGCCCTGCAAACAGGTCATCCTCCCGCCGCCGCCCGCCGTTGACCAGGCTGAACGCCCGATAGAACTCCTGGGATCCCCACAGGTACTCGTGCTCATGCGCGGGGAGATGTTCCAGTTTCGCGTAGATGGCGAGCTGACTGCGATGGCAGCATATCGCCCGCCAGACTTGGGGCCACCAGGAACGCGTATCCAGCACCGTGGTGACAGCCCAGTCGGGCCATGGAACGGCCCGCCGCTCCACACCGTCCACCACCGACTTCAGATCACGGAAAGCAGCCTGATACGCAACCCACTTCTCGGGCGGCCAGGCCATGTAATACAGCTTGGAGACCTGGTGCGGTTCCTCCGGAGAGCTCCGGCCGCAAGGGGCGGCAGCCGACACCACCGCCGCGGTAGCCAGCTGGCAGACGGCGATGTGGTCAGGATGGCCGTAGGCGCCTTCCGGCCCGAAGGTCACCACCACCTGGGGCCGCACCCGCCTGAGCTGGTGCGCAATTCTGGCAGTCACTTCGCGCGGATCGGCGCGGTCCAGAGCGCCGTCCTGGTAGCCCAACAGGGTCACTTCTCTTACCCCCAACTCGTTGGCCGCTGCGCGCAGTTCCCGCTCACGGATAGGTCCCACCTCTTCAGGGGAAAGCCGCTTGTGGCCGTCACCGCAGCGTCCGTTTTCGCCTCGGGTGGCACAGACCAGGTAGACACCCACCCCTTCTTCGGCGTAACGGGCGAGGGCGCCGCCCATGCCCAACGACTCGTCGTCGGGATGGGCCGTAACCGCAAGCAGGCGAAGTTCCGGATGCGCGTTCAGAGTGAGGCCATTATATCCGCCGGCGGGTCCCCGAGCCTCCCGGCGATCAGTCCGGGTAACCCCGTGCTCTACGGTAGACCCGGAAGGCTTTCCGGATGCTGTTGTCCTCCAGGCCAAAGTCCCGACTGGAGTAGACGTGTCGCCCTGGATCGTGCCGGGCTGTCTGCCGGAGATGCTGTTCGATCCTTCGTTCGAAGTGGTGGGGCCACGGCAGTCCGAACTCCTGGTAGATCCTGCGGACCGTCCCTGTGGGGTCTGTGCACAGTTCCCCGTACTCCACGTCGACCGTGTGGGTCAAAGCGGCGGACCGGGCCGCCCGGTTGCGTTCCATCTCCTGCAGCAACATGTGCAGATTGCTTTTGCCGGTGCGGACGGGATCGACCTCGCGCGCCACGCTGCGGTGGACACTGCAGATCAGGCTGGTGAGACTGGGCAGGACCTCCACCGGGTCACGGTGCGTCTGGATGACAAGAGCTTGCGGCCATACCGCGAGCAGCTCCGTCAGGGAACCCGCGTGCGAAGGAGCCTTCAGCAGCAACCGCCGGTGCGGCACCTCCCCCTGAAGGATGGTGAGCACCCGGGCGTATTCCCGGTAGGCGGGCCGGCGATCGCATCCTTCCAGCCAGTCCAGGTAGGAATAGACCGGAGCCGCTACCCACAGCCCGTGGCTGACAAAGGTGGAGTTCAGGAGCCAGATGCACTCTTCTGGAGAATCGGACCGAACCGGGTGTTTGAGTTCGAGTTCCGGGGCCAGTCGCCGGAACCAGGCAAGCACACGATCGGTTTCCTGGCGCCTCCGATCAGTGCGATGTTGTAACGGGAATGGCCGCTGGAGCTGCCACATGGGCAGCGCCCGGTGGTTTGGGTCGAGAGCCAGCAGGCGGTGCAGAAAGGTGGTCCCGGAGCGGGGCAGTCCCAGAATCACCAGGGGAGGGGGAGCCTGATCCCAGAGACGTTCATCAGGGGTGGGCTGGATCTGGAGCAGGAGCCGGTTTACCAGAAGGGTGATAACCATCCCATGCAATCCGATCCGGCCGACGATGCTGAGTCCCGCTTCCCTTTCCAGTGAATGGACCAAGGACTCAAAGCCGGGCTCGAACCATGGATCCCCAAAGTCCGACAGCCCGGCCCGACGGGATGCCGCCTGCCGCAGATCGCCGGGGATGAAGCGGAAGCGCCGTTCGAGACCCAACGCCGTCCCGATCCGGTCGAGGGCCCGGTGCAGCGGCGATGGTTTCCACCCAGCGGACATGTGGTGGGGATTCTATCCCAGCGGCTGGCGGCCAAGGGGGCAGCGCCGGGAGGGAGGGGCCCGGCGCTGCCATGGGGGAAAGGAGGAGTTGTCGGCGAATGGTTAGACGAAAACCGGTCGGGATTAGTTCGATTTTTCCACGCAGGGCACCGGAGGCCTCGCAGGACGGGACCGTGGCCCGCGCCTTTTTCCGACTCCTCGGATGGTGACGGAGATGCCGGTCAGTCGATGCCCAACCGTCGCTGGATCTGTTCCAACGGCACGCCCCGTGTCTCGGGCATCACATGGAGGACCCACAGGAGCTGGAAGACCATCATCACGGCGTAGAAGGCGAAGGCGTGACCCCCCGACTCCGCGGCAATCACCGGGAACGTCCAGGAGATGACGGCTGCCATGAACCAGTGGGTAAAGCTGCCCAAAGCCTGTCCCCGGGCCCGGACTCGGTTGGGAAAGATCTCGCTGATGAAGACCCAGATCACCGCGCCTTGACCGAAGGCGTGGGAGGCGATGAAGACAAGCAGCCCGATCAGCACCACCAGCCCCGCCGATTCTGAGAAACCGGTGGCGGCGGCCGTTGTTTCTGCGGCCGGCTGGGCGCCGGTGTAAAAGGCCAGGGCGGTAGCGCTCAGGCTCACGATGTAGCCGATGGAGCCCATCAGCATCAGCCTGCGCCGTCCAAAGTGGTCGATGACCAGCAGGGCGGCCATGGTGAACACCAGATTGGTTCCACCTACAGCCACCGTCTGAAGAAGGGCTGACTCGGTCCCTTCCCCGGCCAGCATGAAGATGTGCGGCGCGTAGTACATGAGAGCATTGATCCCCGAGAGCTGGTTGAACGCCGCTATCGCCACCGCCAGGAGGACCGGCTTCAGGTATTTCCGTTGGAACAGAGGCTCCCGCAGGCTGTGGTGCTCGAGATCGATTGACGCCTGGATCTCGCGGATCTCCCCGTCGACCGAACCGGTGTCAGTACCCAGCAGAGAGAGGACCTGTCGCGCCTCCTCGATCCGATTTCGCATCACCAGCCAGCGGGGGCTGAACGGTGTCCACAGGAGAAGGATCAGGAAGGCGGCGGCCGGAATCGCCTCCACTCCGAACATCCATCTCCATTCCGTGGGGCCGAGATGCAGCCGCGCGATCAGAAAGTTCGAGAAAAACGCCAGCAGAATCCCCAGCACGATGTTGAACTGGGTCACTGCCACCAACCGGCCGCGGCAGTGGGCGGGCGAAATCTCGGCGATGTACATGGGCGCCACCACGGAAGCTCCGCCGACGCCGATTCCGCCGATAAAGCGGAAGAAGAGGAACGAATACCAATCCCAAGCCAGCGCGGTGCCCAGGGCGGAGACCAGGTACAGCCAGGCGATGGCGAACAGGACCGTACGCCGCCCCCACCGGTCGGCGGGACGGCCCGCCAGGAGCGCCCCACAAATCGTGCCGATCAATGCCGCCGCCACGGTGAAGCCGAGTCCGCCGGGACTCAGCCGGTAAACCTCACGGAGCCATTCCGTGGTTCCGGAAATGACGGCCGTATCAAAACCGAAAAGCAGTCCCCCGAGGGCGGCGATCAGGGTGGATCGGATCAGTATGGGCGTCACTGCGGCTCCTCATCCAGCTTTGGTTCCCGGGTGTCCCAAAACGGTTCGAGACCTGGGGACAGTCCCCGGCAGAGGATAACCCAGGCCGCTGGAGCCCGTCACGCAGAAGCCGCCGCTGTCGCGTTCGGGGTCAGGCGATCTTCCGGATAATCCGTGCGGGGAGATTGACCAGAGTCCAGATCAGATCGAGGACCGCACCGACGGCGATGCCCAGCAGCCGGAACGGCAGAAGCAGGATCCACACCAATGGATACAGGATCAGGGCCAGCAAAGCCACCGGCCAGCAAAGAACCAGCAGCAGGCACCACAGCAGAAAAGCGATCATGGGACTGTCTCCGTTCCGCCGGAACATGCCCCGCACTCTCGTGCCTGAACAGGCTTGCCGGCAGGGAACTTTACGCAACCGTTTCAGCCAATGTTCATCTCCGCACTTTTTCCGGAGAGCGGGCCTTCAAAATCCGGATTTCCTCCTGATGGCCGGGTGTCCATCAGTACAGATAATCGCTCTCAGGGCCGAATCCCCCGAACCGGTCGAACAAGAGAGTGCCTCCGGTGGCCCCGCCGCCGGAGGCGCCTGAAAGGAGGGATGGGCTATGGTCTGGGATCCATATCGCCGCCTGATCCTCCCCGGCTTGCTGGGCTTGGCGACCTGCTGCTTTTCCTGCGGCGACGACCAGTCCTTGCCGCCTCCCCTGGAGATCGTAGCCGGACAACTGACTTCCGCCGAGCGGTGCAAGGAGTGCCACGCCGACATCTATGGCTTCTGGCGTGGATCGGGACACGCCGAGTCAGCCACCAACCCCACGTTCCGCCTGGCCTACGCGGAGGCGCTGGAGGCGCTGGGAGCCGATACCGGCCGCTTGTGCCTGCGCTGTCACGCCCCTGCCGTGGTGGTCAACCAGGACTACAGTCTCACCGATCGTGTCACCATGGAGGGTGTAACTTGCGATTTCTGCCACTCCCTGACCGCCTTGGGGGAAGCCGCCGCCGGGGGTCCGTTTGTCCTCGATGTCGGCGCCGTGAAATACGGCCCAGTACGGGACGCCGAAAGCACCGGGCATGCGGTCGCCTATTCCGAGTTCCATGATTCATCCGAGCAGTGTGCGGGTTGCCACGAGTACACCAGCGATCGGGGAGTACCGATCCTGACTACTTACTCCGAGTGGGAAGCCTGGATGAACACCGGCGGGAGCCGGAGCTGCCAGAAATGCCACATGCCCCTGGTGCTGGCGAACATCGTGGACCCCAAAGTGAAGCGGGTCCTGGGAGGGATGGTCAATACCCACTCCACCCCGGGGGGGCATTCCAAGATCCAGCTTGCGCGGGCGCTGCGGCTGCGGATCCTGGAGCTGAAACAGGTCAGCGATGGAGTCCGGGTCCGCGTCGACATCCAGAACACCGGTGCCGGCCACCAGGTACCGACCGGCAGTCCGACCCGGAAGGTCATGCTGACGGTGACCGCGGTCGGCGGCGACCGTCGCGAAGTCCAGACCAGGGAGTATCAGCGGATCCTCCACGACACGGCAGGCCAACCGGTGCAGCGGGACAGCCTGATCTTCACCAACCCAGCGGGAGTTCTGCAGGACACCCGTCTGAAACCGGGCGAGAGCCGAATCGAGAACTTCCACTTCGCCCTGCCTCCGGGGGGCAATGTCGAGCTCACTGCCACGCTGACCTACCTCTACTCTCCCCACCAACAGCCTGAGACCGAAACCCGCATCGAATTTCTGTCGGAAACCCGCCGGCTGACTGTGTCCTGGGAACGGGCCGCCGAGCGGCCACGGGGCAGATGAGCGGAAATTCAAGCGACTGGGAACCCCGTAGTGAAAAGGAGGACGCCTTGCACGAAACCATTCCCGATCCGCGACGGCGCCGACTGCTCGACTGGCTCCTGGGAGGATCCGCCCTGGGGCTGGCAGGTTCGATCCTTTATCCGGTACTGCGCTTTCTCAGTCCGCCCGAAATCCCGCAGGCCCCCACCGGTGAGGTGGAAGCAGGCACGACCTCGGATCCCGAGCTCCTGGAGAAGGGCTTCAAAATCGTTCGCTTCGGGGCTGAACCGGTGCTGCTCGTCCGCCTGGGTGAACGGGAGTTCCGGGCTTTTTCAGCAACCTGCACCCACCTGGACTGCGTGGTGGAATATCAGAAGAACGAACGCAGAATCTGGTGCAACTGCCACAACGGGGAGTACGACCTGACCGGGCGCAACGTCGCAGGTCCGCCACCCAAGCCCTTGGCCGCCTTCCAGGTCCATCTGACGGACTCCGGTCCGGGCCGTCCGGAAACCATCGTCATCTCGAGGAGCTGACCCATGAACGGATGGATTTCCCGTGGCGTCGGCTGGCTTGAAGAGCGACTGCCGGTCGAACCTGTCCGCCAGCTCATCCTGCACAAGACGGTACCCGTACACCGGTTCACCGTCTGCTATTTCCTCGGCGGAATGACATTGTTCTTTCTTTTCCTGCAGGTGGGCACAGGTATCCTGCTGATGCTCTACTACCGGCCCAGCCCGGACGAAGCGTTCGAGTCGGTGGCGTTCATCATGACCCGGGTGCCGTTCGGGTGGCTCATCCGCTCCATTCACGCCTGGTCCGCCCATCTGATGGTGTTTTTCACCTTTCTCCACCTGGTGACCGTGTTTTTCCTGAAAGCCTACCGCCGGCCACGGGAACTGACCTGGATGACCGGTTGCGGACTCCTTTTCCTGGTGCTGGCCTTCGGTTTCTCGGGCTACCTGTTGCCCTGGAATCAGCTCGCCTACTTCGCCACCAGCGTTGGCACGGACATCGCCGGTTCGGTGCCGCTGGTGGGTGACTATCTGTTGCGGCTCCTGCGGGGCGGGGACCGCGTCACCGGCGGCACCCTCTCCCGGTTCTACGGATGGCACGTGGCGATTCTGCCCGCTCTGATGACGATGCTGGTAGGGATCCACCTCCTGCTGGTGCAAGTTCAGGGGATGAGCGTTCCTCCTTCCGAGGTGGAGGCCGCGGCCAAACGCCGGCCCATGAAGTTCTTCCCGAACTTCCTGCTCCGCGACCTGTTCGGGTGGACGCTGGCCTTGGGGCTGGTGGCCATTCTGGCAGCGCTCTTTCCCTGGGAGCTGGGCGAGAAAGCGGACCCCTTCGCACCGGCCTACGCCGACATCAAGCCGGAGTGGTACTTCATGTTTATGTTCGAGACGCTGAAGCTTTTTCCCGGAGGGGAGTTCGCCGGAATCGAGTATGAGGCGATCCCCATCCTTGCGTTCGGCCTCGCTGGGTTGCTGCTGGTCCTGGTTCCTCTGCTGGATGAACATGCGTCGCGGCGCCGGTGGGAAGGGGCAGTCACCGCTGTGGGTGCCTGCGCGCTCGCCTACACGGTGGGGATGACTGCCTGGGGATACCGATCCTGGGTGCCCGTCGGAGTGGTGGGGGGTGCGGCTTTGCTGGTTGCGCTGTTGGGGTGGGTCTCCCGGCCCAAAGGAGATCGCTGATGATGCCGCGGGGAATGGCCGTCGTGGGAATGTTTTTGCTGGGAACACGTTTCTTGGCTGCACAGCCGCCAGTGCCTTCCTCCGGCGATTCATGCGTCCGGTGTCATTCCGATCCCGGGGTGTTCGGCCAGGATCGCCTGGCTCTGGTGCAGGCCAGTCGCGAAGATATCCACCAGACGGTAGGCATCGGCTGTGCGGGGTGCCACGGGGGGAACCCGGATCCTGCCCTTGCCGAAGACATGGCCGGGGCCATGGACCCCGATTTCGCAGCAAACCCTTACCGGGGAGTGCCCAAACGGGCCGAGATTCCAGGCTTCTGCGGTCGGTGCCACTCCGACCCCGTCTACATGAAACGTTTCAAGCCGGAGGTCCGGGTCGACCAGGAAAAGGAGTACTGGACCAGTCGTCACGGCATCGCCCTGCGCCGAGGTGATCCTAAACCCGCGACCTGTACCGACTGTCACCACGCCCATGGGGTGCTGGCGGCCGGTGACTCCCGCTCTCCGGTGTACCCGCGCCGCGTGGCCGAGACCTGCGCCCGCTGCCACGCCGATCCAGCCTACATGGCAGGCTATAAGCTCCCCGACGGCCAGCCGCTGCCGGTGGACCAGTATGCACTGTGGGAGATCAGCGTCCATGGCCGGGCTTTGCTCGAACGCGAAGACCTATCCGCCCCCACCTGCAACGACTGCCATGGTAACCACGGGGCAACACCGCCGGGTCTGGATTCCCTGACGTTCGTCTGCGGCCAGTGCCATGGCCGGGAGGCTGAACTGTTCCGGGCCAGCGGGAAACGTGCTGGGTTCGAGACCCATAACCAACTGCTGGCCGAGATGGGTGGGGCGGCTTGCGATTCCTGCCACGAAGTTCCCGAGGTGCTGCGCATTTCGACTTCCTTCCGGGGATTCGGCGAATGCACGACCTGCCACGGCAATCACGGCATCGTTCGTCCCACCCTGGCCATGCTGGCCCCACTGCCGGCAACCCCCTGCGCCTTCTGCCACGAAAGCCCGGAGATCACCCTGAACCCTCCCACCGGCAGATACGGCGGGGTCCGTGATGACCTGTTGGCCCAAGGGCAGGCCCTGGGACTGGCAGGGGATCTCCTCTACGACTGGCTGGTGGGGCAGGCGCGCTCGCTGCCCGAACACCGTGTCCAGGAGGGCGGCCAGCGTCCCGAGTTCGAGCGCCTTTGGCTGCGTTTCCGGATCGGTACCACCCGATTCAGCTATCAGGAACCCGGTTCCGGCGGGCAGATGCGGGAGAAATCGGTGATCCGCTGTTCGACCTGTCACGTGGATCTCTCCGGCGGGTCACCCGACCGCCCCCCCTTGGACGAGTTCGTCGGACGTCTGCAGACGTTGGCAGCCGTGACTGCCGAAGCGGAACGGACCCTGCTCCGGGCCCGCCGCGGCGGGGTGGAAACCGCAGGCGCGCTCACCGAGCTGGAGCAGGCGATGCGCGCGCATATAGAGCTTCAGGTCCTGCTGCATGGATTCGACAGCGGTCCGGACAGCGCGTTCCAAAAGCGGTTCAATGAGGGACTCGACTCCGCCCGGCGGTCGCTGGAGGAGGGCCGGGCGGCGTTGCGGGAGCTTTCCGTACGGCGGACGGGATTGGTGGTCTCGCTGGGCTTCATCACCCTTGTGCTGGTGGGTTTGGGTCTCAAGATCCGCAGCCTGCCGGACTGAAGGGGGTGAGCACGCTGCAGCAGCGGGTGGCGCCCGCAAGATCGGCGGTTCCCTGGCGAGGCGCCGCGGACTCAGGTCTTGACTGGGAGGCGGCGCTTTACATGCGTGTTACGATTGGCCGACAGCTCCCGGTCCCCCTGGGTCGGGGCGGCCGCTTGATCCGTTTCGCACTGGGGAGGTCCCCGAAAGGTGCGGTAAACGTGACTCTGAGGGCGTTCCGCAGCCTGCATTTCAAGATCGCTTCCGGGGTGATCCTCACCGTCGTCCTGCTCTCCACCCTCTATTTCGCCTGGGATTACAGGTTCCACCGCCGCCGCCTGCTGGAGGAACTGGAGGCATCAGCGGTCCGTGTCTCGGAAATCACCCGTAACAGCCTGCTCGAGGTAGGGATGCTCGGCAATCATCCCGACCTGCTGCAGAAGGCGGTTCAGGCGCTGGGGACTCACTCCTCGGTCCACCGCATCGCCATACTGGACCTGTCGGGCCGGGTTCACTTTTCATCCCGCCAGGAGGAGGTGGGGCAACCCTTCCCCCTGGGCCCTCCGGGGATGGCGGTAGCCCTGGCCGAAGAGCCGGAGGCACGGGCTGTGAGTTTCCACCGGTCGGGCGAACTGGAAATCCTGCGCAACCTCACCCCGATCCCCAACCGCCGGGAGTGCCGTTCCTGTCACGACCCCACCGCCAAGACGCTGGGAGTGCTGGTGGTGGATTTCCCTACCGGCCCCATCCAGGAAAGGCTCGTAGCCGGTCTTTACGAAATGCTGGCCAAGGCTGGCCTCACGCTGTTGGCGATCCTCGCCGTGCTCGGTGTCCTGTTGAACCGGATGGTGATTGGCCGGATCAAACGACTGACGGCCGCGACCACCCTCAGCCGGGATGCCCCGGCGCCGGTGGCGGAAGGGCTGGAAGGACCGGATGAGATCGGCCGGCTTGCCCGGTCGTTCAACCTGATGTCAGCCGACATCCGCGCTTACTGCCGCGAGCTGGAGGAGAAGGAGGAGATCCGGCGATCCTTGCTGGACAAGCTGGTCCGGACCCAGGAGGAGGAGCGCAAGACGATCTCCCGAGAACTGCATGACCGGCTGGGACAAGGTTTGTCCGCGTTGCTGCTGGCTTTCCAGAACGCGGTACGGAAGACCCCGGACGGCGAGGGATCGAAGCTCCTTTCCGAGCATGCATACTCCGAGTTGGAAAGAATGATCCGGGAACTGATCGACAAGGTCCATCGGTTGGCCTGGGAGATGCGTCCCTCCATCCTGGACGATTATGGACTGGAGTCGGCCATGGCCCGCTATCTGGAGGAGGTGTCCCGCAATGCCTCCCTGGACATCGATTGGCAGAGCAGCGGCGTCCGCGAACTGGGACGCCTCCCCATGTGGGTCGAAACCACTCTCTATCGTGTAACCCAGGAAGCAATCACCAACATTCTTCGTCATTCTCATGCCGGGCGGGCGGGGGTCGTTCTCCTGCGGCAGAAGCGGTCGGTGACGCTTTTGATCGAGGATGACGGCGTCGGCTTCGATCCCGCCCGAGTGGAGGCGGGCAGCAACGGGGGTCTCGGACTGAGCGGGATGCGGGAGCGGGTTTCGCTGTGTGGCGGCGAGCTCGCGGTGGAATCGGCGCCAGGCAAGGGCACCACGATTCGGGTGCGTATCCCGTTGACGGACGCACAGGAACCCGACCCTGCCCCTACACAGCCCGTTCCGGCACGGAGGTCCGAATAGGGCATGGCGATCCGCATCCTCATCGCTGACGATCATGCACTCTTCCGCAGCGGCTTGAGAGCCATGCTGGAAAAGGAGAGCGACCTGGAGGTTGTGGGCGAAACCGGCAACGGCTTCGAGACCATTCGCGCCGTCCAGGAGCAACCGGTGGACGTCCTGCTCCTCGACCTGGCGATGCCGGGATTGCCCGGCTCACGGGTGGCGGAGGCGGTGCTGGCGGAACGACCGCGCCTGGCGGTGGTGGTTCTGACCATGCACGAGGACGAGTACTACCTGAGAGAACTGTTCGAGATCGGAGCCCGCGCCTTCGTCCTGAAAAAGTCGACAGGACGGGATCTGCTCCAGGCGATCCGCTCGGCCTATCGCGGCGAACGCTATGTGGACCCGGCTTTGGCCGGCGACGTCCTGGCGTCGATGCTGAGTCAGTCTCCGCGCCGGAAATCAGGGCGCCTGGAGCTGTTGACCCAGCGGGAACAGGAAGTCTGCATGTACCTGGCCTACGGGCACACCAACGCCGAAATCGCTGACCGGCTCTGTATTTCCGAGCGGACGGTGGAGACCCATCGAACCAATCTGGTGGCCAAGCTCGGCTTGAAGAGCCGGGCTGAACTGGTCCGCTTCGCCATCGAAAACGGCCTGCTCAAGCCCGAGTAGCGGCGGTGCCCCGTTCACCGGGTGAGCGGCATCCCAGTGGCATGCCCTGACCGCCTGCCCGAGACACCTTTCTGAAGGCGAGGTATAGTGCGCGGCGGCACCTGGAACCACGGTGGGAGGAGGTTGTGGAATGGAATCGCTTCGCTTCGCAACTCTGGTGTTCAAGACGGTCGTCGTCCACACGGTCACCTATTTCGTGGCGGGAATCCTGGCCTATAATCTCGGCGACTACGAGAAAACGTTCTCCGAGCCCCCGTTGTCTTCGTTCATGCGGCCCACCACCGATCCCATTGTCATGGCCGGCGTGCTCTTTCAGCCGATCCGGGGGCTGATCTTCGCGGCAGCTCTCTTTCCTTTGCGGGAAGTTCTGTTCACCCGGCCCAACGGGTGGTTGATCCTGTGGTGGTTACTGGTCGCTGTGGGAATTCTTTCGACTTTCGGGCCTGCGCCCGGCTCGGTGGAGGGGTTGATCTATACGGTCATTCCCCCTTCCAGCCAGATTCTCGGCCTGTGGGAAGTCCTCCTCCAGTCGTTGCTGCTGTCGGCCCTTCTTTGCTATTGGGTACGACACCCGCAGAAGCGGTATCTGAACTGGACGCTGCCGGCGGCATTCGTGCTGGTGATGCTGCTGCCGATTCTGGGTCTCCTCGCGGCTGGTCTCGCCGCCACTCGATAGGCTGGGTTCCACGCTCGGGTGGTGCTCCGCGTGATCCGTGCGATCCGTGCGATCCGCATGATCCGTGCGATCCGGTGCTCCGCGTGATCCGTGCGATCCGAGTGATCCGCGTGATCTGTGCGATCCGAGTGATCCGAGTTGCACGAGAACAACCCCAGCCCGGCTGTCAGGCAAGTGCCAACGAAAAGGCCGGTGGGGCACCCTGGCTCCGGGCGCCATCGATTTCCGCTGATGCCCGCCGAAGCCGCTCCGGAAACGGCCCATCCGGAGTGGAGAAGCGTTCCAGAAAGCCAGGAGACATCCATTCCCAGAACACCAGGGCATAGATCAGGCCCTGCTCGAAAGCGCCGCGGGCCCTGGCGTTGGGGAAATCGTAAACCCGACTCATGACACGGCGGACGTCACGGCTGTTGACCATCGACATGGCAAAGGCGATGCCCCGGACCGAGCAACCGTATTCGAAATCGGCCGCCCGGGCTGCCGCTTCCAGGGCATGGGACAGCGAATGGTTCCGGAAGTACAGCAGGCGTCCGAACCCGTGGGAGATCAGCTCCCATTCCTCATGGGAGAAGCTGTCCCGATACCGGCTGGGATCGGGGCGGGACAGGGGGGCCATGGGAATCAGCCCGAGCGCGTTCAAACTTCGGGCCAGCGACAGGAACGGCCCCGGTTCATAAACGCCCAGCATGGCGCCGATGGACTCGCACGCAAACATCCAGTAGTCGGGGTGGGCACAGGAACGGATGGCCGGCAGCAACACCTGCGGCTCAAATCCGAGGCGTTCCACCGCGCCGATCCCCATGCCACAGTGGGCGATCGGCCTTACTTCCTCCGGCAGTTGGGGGTCCCGCAGCGACGCAGCCGGGTAAGCCTGCTTGAAGTACTCCGAGGCTGTCTTCTCCATGGCCCAAAAGGCACGGGTGACGGCCAGACCGTCCTCCAGGGCCAGAGTGCCGCGCTGGATCGACGCCAGGCGCTCCCGCAGCCCCTGGGGGGTCAGGCGTTCGGCGCGGCGGGAGACACTGCGGATGGTGTCGGACTTCCGGAGCCAAGCTGTCCAGGGTGAAACCGGTTCTCGGAACGGCCCCACTTCTTCACTCTCCCGCGGGCTGGAGGTCACGACCAGGCAGCATACAACTTTTCAACCAGGTGCACCGGGACTGGTTGATTTACCCGGAGGTAAACCTGTATGATAACCCCACTTCGCGGCCAACTTGCCGTTTCCCCGGAGCCAAGGACGGGCGTGGATCCTTCCCGGTTGCTGTTGCCGCGCTCAGGGACAGCGATGACGACGAAGACTGCAGAGAGCGGTGTCAGCGATCTGGTGCCGCGCATGAAAGACCAGGGTTACGACCCGGAGCGGGTTGCACGGCGGCGCCAGTGGGTCGAGCAGCGTACGGGCACCCACCTGAAGCACGTCGGCAGCTATTCCATCGATCCCCGGCAGATGCGGGGAAACATCGAGAACCCCATTGGGGTCGCCCAGATCCCGATCGGAGTCGCGGGGCCGATCCTGGTGCGGGGAAGCCAGGCCCAGGGAACGTTCTATGTTCCCATGGCGACCACTGAAGGTGCCCTGGTGCGCTCCTACGAACGCGGCATGGTGACCCTCACCCGTGCTGGAGGGGTCGAGGCACTGTGTGTCGCCGACGAGAACCAGACGAATCCGTCGTTCTTTTTCGGGAGCATACAGCGGGCTGCGGCGTTCGCGGCCTGGGTGCGGGAGCATTTCACGGAACTGAAGCAGGCCGCCGAGGCCACCACTCGCCACGGCAAGCTGGTGAGGGTGGAAACCTACCAGATCGCCCGCCAGGTGATCATCAACTTCCGGTTCTCCACCGGCGACGCCCAGGGCATGAACATGATCGTCAAGGCCACGGACGCCGCCTGCCGCTGGGCGGCCGAACGCTTTCCGGAAGCGCGGCACTTCGTCTTCAGCGGAATGAGCTCCGAGAAGCGCCCTTCCGGTTACCTCCTTTCCCGTGGCAAGGGCAAATGGGTGAGCGCAGGTGCCTTCCTGCCGGAAGGTCTGCTCAACAGCTATCTGGGTTGCACCGCACAAGGTCTGTACCAGGTGTGGCATTCGACCCTGTTGGGTCACCTGGCGGCTCACACGGTCGGCTACAACGGGCAATATGCCAACGGCCTGACGGCGATCTTCATCGCCACCGGGCAGGACGTGGCGAACGTGGCTAACGCAGCCTGCGGCATGACCAGCTTTCAGGTTGAGGACGGCGGCCTGTATGCCAGCGTCACGTTGCCGGCGTTGACCGTCGCGACGGTCGGCGGGGGGACGGGTCTGGGAACCCAGCGGGAGTGTCTCGAGATGCTGGGGTGCCATGGCGGCGGAAAGGCAGTGAAATTCGCCGAGATCATCGCCGCCGCTCTGCTGGGGGGAGAGATCTCCATGGCGGCAGCAATCGCCACCGGCGAGTTCGTGAACGCTCATGAACAATACGGACGCAACCGTCCCAGCGAGGGGGAATGATGGAATCGCCGGGAGTGGCTCTCGTGACCGGTGGCAGCCGGGGGATCGGGAAGGCGGTAGTCCAGGAACTGGCCCGCCACGGCTGGCAGGTGGCTTTCACATATCTGGGCAGTGTTGACGCGGCGTCGGCGTTGGCGGCAGAGGTGACGCACGAGGGAGGGCGGTGTAAGGCCTTCCAGGCTGACGTCCGCGATTCCGCCCGTGCCGAACAGGTCGTGGAGGAAATCCGGCGGGAGCTGGGCCCGATCGACCTGCTCGTCAACAACGCCGGCATCAAGCGGGATGAACCCCTCTACCGCATGTCGGTGGAGGCCTGGGATTCAGTCGTCGACACGAACCTGCGGGGGACCTTCAATTACTGCCGGGCGGTGCTGATGGACATGATCAAGCGCCAGCGCGGGCGGATCATCAACATGGTCAGCGTCAGCGGCATCCTGGGCTTGCCCGGCCAGGCCAACTACGCCGCCTCGAAGGCGGGGGTGATCGGCCTGACCAAGTCTCTTTCGAGGGAAGTGGCCCGCTTCAACATCCGCGTCAATGCGGTGGCTCCGGGATTCATTGAAACTGACATGCTGGACGACATCCCTGAGGCCACCCGCAAGAAGCTGTTCGGACAGATTCCGGCGGGCTCGCCGGGTTCACCCCAGCAGGTGGCGCAAGTAGTGCGATTTCTGGCTGGCGAAGGCGGTTCCTACATCACCGGCCAGGTCCTGCCCGTGGATGGCGGGATGGTCTGAGAACGGGGCGGCATGAATCTGCTTGGCAAGGAATACTCGGATCGTTACGACGCCATCATCGTCGGTGCCGGGATCGGCGGTCTGTTCTGCGCCAACCTGCTGGCTGCCGCCGGGATGAAAGTTCTCGTCATCGAGCAGCACTACGTTCTGGGCGGCTACTGCAGCAGCTTTCGCCGCAAGGGCTTCCTGTTCGACTCGGCGACCCATTTCTACCCGCTGCTGGGCAACCCTACGACGCTGACCGGCAGGCTGCTCAAGAAACTGCAAGTCCCCACCGCGTGGTTCAAGATGGACCCGGTGGACAAATTCCACTTCCCCGACGGCGGCACTTTCATCGTCCCCGCCGAACTTGCCGTCTACCTGCAACGGCTCAAAGACCAGTATCCGCAGGAAGCGGATGCCATCGACCGCTTCTTCGCCGAGGTCCGCGAAGCCTATTTGTATGGCCTGCTTTATTACTTCAAGGAAATCGCCAACGACACCGCGGAAAGATATCGGCACTACACCCTGGGGCAGAAGCTGGAGGAACACTTCCGCGATCCAAAGCTGAAAGCGACCCTGATGGCGGACCACTCCCACTGGGGTTCGCTGCCCTCTCAGACTTCTTTCCTCTTCGACTCGATGCTCCGGCTCTCGTATTTCCTCGGCAACTACTATCCGAAGGGAAGCTCCCAGGCCTTCGCGGACGACCTGGGGGAGGTTCTGCGCAGCCGGGGCGGTGACATTCTCCTGTACACCATGGCGGAGAAGATCCTGATTGAAAAGGATCGCGCCGTGGGGGTCGCGGTTTGCACACGTTCCCGCAAACGTCCGGTCCGGGCGGAATTTCGGGCGCCGGTGGTGATTTCCAATGCCGATGTACTGTTGACCTACGAAAAGCTGGTGGGTGAGGAGCACTGCGGTCAGGAACTGCTGGAAGGCTGCCGCCGGATGCGGCCGTCTTTTCCCTGCTATCTGCTGCACATGGGCCTGAAGGAACTGCCCCATCATGTCAAGGAGGAGGTGGAGGGCTACTACTGGCGTTCCTGGGATCCCATCGATCTGCAGAACACCTTTTTCAAAGTGTTCTTTACCACCATGTTCGACCCGGAGGTGGCCCCTCCCGGACATGACATCCTGATCGTCCAGAAATGGGGCGCTGCCAACTTCGACCAGATCGAGGACTGGCAGGCTCACAAGGAACGCACCGAGGCCTACATCCTGGGACAGCTCAGACGGCTGATCCCGGATCTTGACCAGAAGATTGTCCTGCATTGCAGCGCTACCGCTTACACCTCGTATCGTTACACCCTGAACTACCGGGGAGCGATGCTCGGCTGGGAGATGTCTCCCGACCAGTTGGGCAGCCTGCGTCCGTCCAACCAGACTCCCATCGAAAACCTTTACCTGGTGGGCCATTGGACGCGGCCCGGCGGCGGCATCACTCCGGTCATCGTCTCCGCCCAGCGGGTGGCGGATCTGGTGTTGGGCCGCCGGGAGCTGGCGGAAACCGCCGAAGCCACAGTGCAAGAGCACCGGAAGGCATTGAAGAAAGGGCCGGCTTGACGGGGAAAAGGCTTATGGACCGGACGGATCAGGGACTCGATTTTGAAGAGCAGACCAAAGTTCTGGATGCCACCTTCGCCCTGCTGGCGCAAGGGGGGCTCAGCGCCGACTTTGTCGACAGGGTGTCGGCCCAGATAGGGATCGATTCCCGCCGCATCTTCCTCCACTACGGCGGTGCCAGCCGGCTGTTGCAGGCCCTGATGGAGCGGGAGCTGGAAGTCATCGCCGGTTCAGTACCGGCTCCGGAACTCAGGTTTCCCGGCGAAACCGTGCAGGATGAACTGGAGGTCATGGCCAGAATCCTCATCGACGAGTGCCGAGCCCACATCGGCTTCCTGAGGGCGCTCCTGATGGAGGCCATCCGCAACGAGGATTTCGCCCAGGTCTTTTACCGAACCTTCATTCTCCGGGGGCGGACGCTGTTTACGGAGTTTCTCAACATCCGCAGGGGTCGGGGAGAACTGCGAGATGATATCGACATCGAGGCAGCGGCGGCTTTTTTCCTGTCCGCGCTGATCTTCTCCCTGTTGGTGCTGGAGGTTTTCGGGGGCAAGGCGGTCGAAAAAGTCGATGACAACCGGATGATTCGCGGCATGTCCGACCTGTTCCTGAAGGGAGCCCTGGCGAGAACCTGAGCGCCGGCAGCAACGTCCCACGGCAGCCGGTCGGGCTTGCACCCGCGGGTCAGCCGGGCTAATCTCCGGCCCCACTCGTTCCATTCAAAGCCAGGAGGGCACTGGGCATGACGGTGATGATGGCGGGCGTCTTCGGACCTCTGGCGGAGCGGACTTACCGGCTCCTGGAGGCGGCAGGACACCCATCTGCACGGCGGCTGGTTTTTCCCGACCGGCCGCCGGCCGACCTCCCTGTTCCCGATACCCTGTTGCTGTTCCCGTTTTCTCCGCCGACCAGGCGGAATGACTTCGCCTTGTGGCGCCGGCAACTGGCGTGGTTACAGGACCTGGTCCGTTGGGCCTCCGGAGGGGGGGTCCGCCGGATCGTGCTCAGAAGCTCTGTTACGGCCTACGGTTCCAGTTTCAAAAATTACGGGCTCATGGAGGAAGACCGGACTTCACTCCTCGGCGAACAGTCCCCCGAGAGGCGATGGGTGGAGGCTGAAGAGCTGGTTCTGGGCCTGGAGGGTCAGGCGGTGGCGTGGTCCGCCGCAGCCTTGCGTCTGGCCCACGTAGCCCATCCCGAGGAAGGAAGTCTGCCCGCGGCCATGTTTGCGGGCCGCTGGGCGTGTCCGGCCGCAGGCTACGATCCCCGCCTCCAGTTCATCAGCCTGGATGACGCTGCCGCCGCCCTGGTATGCGCCGCCCAGGAGACGGGCAGCGGCCTGTACAACATCACTGCCGACGGATGCGTCGAATTCAGGCGCTCTTTACGGCGGGTCACGCCCCTCAGGCTTCCGGTGGGACAGTCCTTGCAGCGTCCGGCCCGTGCTCTGCTGAAGCGGATCGGGCTCGTGCGCTTCGGCGGGGAGGCTGTGGACCAGCTCCAGTACAATGTCACTGTCACCGCGCAACGCGCCCGCCGGGAACTGGGATTCCAGCCGCGGGCAACCAGCGTGGAGGCCCTTCGGGAGATGCTGCGGAGTCGCGGCAAGTCCGGGGGCGAACGGATTTCCACGGAGGTCGACGACTTCGGGCTGGACCCGCAGTATCTGCAAACCTGGTCACCGTGGTTCAATTTCCTGCGCAAAGTGTACTGGCGGGTGGAGGCTGAAGGGCTGGAACACCTGCCAAGATCCGGACCCGCCCTGCTCGTGGCCAACCATCGGGGGTTCATGCCTTTCGACGGGGTGATCCACCGATCTCTCATCCTCGAACGGACGGGTCGACACATCCGTTTCCTGGTGATCCCCTCGCTATTCAAGTTCGCATTCCTGTCCGATTTCCTCATCAAGCAGGGCGGTGTCGTGGCAAGCCAGCTCAACACCGCCAGACTCTTTTCACGGGGCGAGTTCGTCGGTATCTTCCCGGAGGGGATCAGCGGGGCCTTCCGGATGTACAAAGGGGCTTATCAACTGGGGGCTTTCGGGCGGGATGCCTTCGCCAAGATGGCCATCGAACACCAGGTGCCGGTGATTCCCGGAGTGGTCGTGGGGCACGTGGAGATCTTCCCGATCCTTGGGAAAATGTACATCTCACCGCTGGTCCGCTGGACGGGATGGCCGTTTATCCCCATCACGCCCACCTTTCCGCTGTTGCCGGTGCCGCTGCCCACCAAGTGGCACATCCGGTACCTGGAGCCTGTATCCGTGTCGCCTCTGCGACCTGAAGATGCGGAAGACCGGCGCAAGGTCCGGGAGTTCTCCCAGCATGTCCGGGAGATCATGCAGCGCAACATCGACGAGATGTTGGTGCGGCGAAAACACATTTTCTTCGGCAGGATTTTCGATTCTCCAGGCCGCGTCGCGGCGACGCGGACGGCGGCCCAGGACTGATGGCCTTTCTCGCGTACCTGACCCGAGCTTTGCAGGTGGCTTGGATCGCTTTCCGGCATGCCGCCGGCTTCACCCGGGATCGCCTGCTCGGGCGGGAAAGCACCGACGGTCCGACTCGTGTGCGGCTGGCCTTGGAGGAAATGTCGGGCAGCTTCCTCAAGTTCGGCCAGATCCTCTCGCTGCAGGTGGACACCTTGCCGCGGCCGTACTGCGACGCCCTGCTCGACTTGCTGGACCGGGTGCCGCCGTTCGGGGAAGCCGATGTCCGCAAGGTATTCCAGCAGGAGCTGGGGGCGTCGCCGGAAGACCTGTACCGAAGCTTCAACTTCATCCCCCTGGCCGCTGCCTCCATCGGCCAGGTGCACGAGGCCAGGCTCAAGGACGGAACCCGCGTCGCGGTCAAGGTCCAGCGTCCGGGGATCCGCGAGGTGTTCACCCGGGATGCCGTACTGCTCAATGTGTTCGTGAAACTGGTCTTCCTGCTGCGGATCCGGACACTCTATTTCATGCGGGACCCGGTCCGGGAGTTCAACGAATGGATCCAGGACGAGCTGGACTACCGGACCGAGGCGGCTTATGCCCGGTTGCTGGAGCGCAACTCACGCGACACTCCCACCGAAAAAGTGCCCAAGATCCACTGGGAGCTCAGTGGAGCCCGGGTGCTGACGATGGATTTCCTGGAGGGGGAGAGCGTCCGGGAGTACCTGAGGATCCGCGAGCAGGGCGATGAACGCCGCCTGCAACGGCTGGCTGAAATCGGTTTTGACCCGGCCGTCTTCGTGGCCAACGTGATCCGGAACTTCGTCAGCGACGCCTTGCGTTTCGGTGCCTTTCACGCCGACCTGCACCCGGCCAACCTGCTGATCCTGCCCGACAACCAGGTCGGTTACGTCGACTTCGGCATTGTCGGCCACCTGACGCCGGAAGCCCGCCGCAAGATCATCCAGATGACTCTCGGCTACGTCCGCGGGCAGAATGACGAGATCTTCTCCGCCTTCATGGCGGTGTCCACGGTGACGGCCCATGCCGACCTGCCGGGATTCCGGCGCGCCCTGGAAAGGCTCTCCCGACGCTGGTACCGGGAGCCCGCCATTGCCGGCGTACCGCATTTCGGCCGCAGTCTCACCATCCTGATGATCGATCTGTTGAGCATGTGCCGCAACTATGGCGTCCTGCCGCGGCGGGAAATGATCAAGTACATCCGCTCGCTCTTCCTGGCCGACGGGCTGGTGTCGCGCCTTGCACCAGGGTTGGACTACGGCCCCCACCTCCAGCAACTGTGCGAAGAGTACATCATGGAGGAAGCCCAACGGCGGGCGATTTCGAACCGGGCTGTGCTGCCGATGATGGCGGACCTGGCGGGTTGGATGCACACGGGTCCGGGCAGCCTGTTGCGGGCTCTGGACCTGCTGGAGCGGCGGGAGCTGCCGTTGCGGGTCAACGTCACCGGCGCGTCGGCCGGGGAACCCGTTGGCCGTCAGGCCTTCTGGGTCGGCATGGCGTGGTTGGTATCGTTGATCGTGGTGGTGCTGCGGCTGGACGCCATCGCGGCCCGCCCGACCGCGCTGACCAGTCTGGCCCCGCTGGCTCTGTTCGGGACATGGACCGCCTGGTTGGGTGCTGTGCTCTGGAAACTCACCCGGTGAACGGGGGCTGGTGATGGACGCGGGGTCGGGACAGGGACGCGGAGCCGCTGTCGCTGCGCCCCGGCGGCAGGGGGACACCCCGCCGTGCTAAGGTGAGATTTTCCGTTCCCCGACAACGGGTGCAGTATGGCCATCGATTTCGCCTCCCAGTTGAATGACCGCCAACTCGAAGCCGTCGAACACTGCGAGGGCCCGCTGTTGATCCTGGCCGGCGCGGGTTCAGGCAAGACCCGGACCATCACTTTCAAGATCGCCTATTTGCTGGAAAGAGGTCTTGCCGAGCCGGATGAGATCCTGGCGGTAACCTTCACCAACAAGGCTGCCGGGGAGATGCGGGAGCGCGTGCTGGCGCTGGTGCAGGCTTCTGAACCGCCGCTGGTGTGTACCTTCCATTCCTTCGGAGTCCGGCTCCTGCGACGCTTCGCCGGCCATATCGGCTATCGCAACGATTTCACGATTTGCGACGTCGACGACCAGAAGCGCCTGTTCAAACAGGTCTTCCAGTCCCTGGCCCTGCGCGATTCCGAACTGCCCCTGGAGAAAGCCCGCGGCGTCATCACCTGGGCCAAGAACCGGGGCTGGACACCGGAGCGGTACCTGGGGGAGAGCAAAGACTTCGACTGCGAGCGGATTCACCGGGTATGGCTGGAATACCAGTCGCTGCTGGAACGATCCCAGGCCTTCGATTTCGATGACCTCATCCTGCAGAGCGTCCGGGTGCTGCGGGAGCAGGAGTCGGTCCGCCGTCTGCTGGGCCGCCGCTACCGTTACCTTCTGATCGATGAATACCAGGACACCAACCCGCCCCAGTATGAGCTGGTTCGCCTGCTCACCACCGAGCATGACAACCTGACGGCGGTGGGTGACGAGGACCAGGCGATCTACGGATTCCGCGGCGCCGACATCACCAACATCCTTCGTTTCGAAAACGATTTCCCGGGGGCGCACATCGTCAAGCTGGAGCAGAACTACAGGTCCACCCAGAACATCCTGGACGCAGCCACCGCGGTGGTTTCCCGGAACGTCCAGCGCAAGGCGAAGCGGTTGTGGACACAACAGCCCCGGGGCAATCTGATCACGGTGTACGTTGCGGAGGATGCCGGCGACGAGGCCGCTTTCGTGGCGCGTGAGATTGAGTACTACCTGCGGGAGGGTGTCCGCGGCCTGGCGGTCCTTTACCGCACGAACTTCCAGTCCCGGCAGTTTGAAGAGGCCCTGCGGCGTCGATCGATCTCCTACCGGCTCATCGGGAGCGTCAGCTTCTATCAGCGCAAGGAGGTCCGCGACGCGCTGGCCTATCTGAGGGTGCTGCTGAATCCTGACGACGACGTCTCGCTGGGCCGGATCCTCAACGAACCTCCCCGCGGCCTGGGTTCCACCACCCGCAACCGGTTGGTGGAGATGGCCTCGGAACGCCGCCTCTCCCTTTGGAACGCCATCCGTCTGGCGGTGGAAGAGCGGATGTTCCCGGCCCGGGCCCATCTCGCCCTGCAGGAGTTTCTGGACATTTTTGCGGCATGCCGGATCGATGAAGGTCAGCCGGCGCTGCACGACACCCTCAAGGCCTTGCTTGAGCGCAGCGGCTACATCGCCGCACTCCAGAAGGAGGACTCCGAGGAGTCGGCCGGCCGTCTCGGCAACCTCCAGGAACTGCTCACCGTCGCCAAAGAGCACGAACGCAGCGACGAATCGGTCCAGGATTTTCTGGATCAGGCGGCGCTGCATGCCGACACCGACGATCTGGACGAATCAGCGGACGTCACTTTGATGACCCTGCACAACGCCAAGGGCCTGGAGTTCCCGGTGGTTTTCCTGGCGGGGATGGAAGAAGGATTGTTTCCCCACAGCCGGTCGATTGCCGGAAACGACCTGGAGGAAGAGCGCCGGCTCTGTTACGTGGGAATGACCCGGGCCCGGCGCCGACTGTACCTCAGCTACAGCCGGCGGCGGCGCTTCTACGGACGCGATTCCGACGAGTTGAACCTTCCCAGCCGCTTCCTGCACGAGATACCGCCGGAGCTGATCGAGCCCAACGTTTCCACCCGCGGTTACGACCATCATCCCCGCCAGCTCGGGGTTTCCAGCCTCATCCAGCCACAACGCACCCGCCGGACATTTGAAGGGCCCACCTACAACTCCGTGGAAAGCATCCGGCAGGTCCTGGAGGAGAAGCAGCAGAAACCGCAGCAAGCCGGCGCGATCGTCTCGGGCAGCCGGATCCTGCACGAGAAATTCGGCGAAGGACGGGTCTTGCAGGTGGAGTTGTCCGGGGACGATCTGAAGGTTACGGTCCTGTTTCCGGGAGTGGGGATCAAAAAGCTGCTCCAGAGCTACGCCAACCTGAAGCTGATCTGACCGGAGACGGGTGCCCATGGAGATGCTGGACCGGATGCTGGCAGTGGCGGTGGATCTGGCCTGGGGCCTGCCGCTGCTGATTCTGCTGGTGGGTGGGGGAGCTGTCCTGCTGGTCTATTCCCGATTCCTGCCGTTTTTCGGGCTGCCGCACGCCATCGATATCCTGCGCGGCAAGTATGACCGCCCGGACGATCCCGGACAGATTACCCACCTGCAGGCGCTCAGTACAGCCTTGGCGGCAACCATCGGGATGGGCAATATCGGCGGAGTGGCCATCGCCATCACTCAAGGCGGCCCGGGTGCGCTGTTCTGGATGTGGATTGCCGCGGTGGTCGGAATGGCCACCAAGTTCTTCTCCTGTACGCTGGCGGTGATGTATCGGGGACGGGACAGCCTGGGCGTCATCCAGGGGGGGCCGATGTACTTCATCGAGGTGGGTCTGGGCCCCCGCTTCAAGCCGCTGGCTGTCTTTTTCTCTTTGTGTGGGATGGTTGGCTGTCTTGCACTGTTCCAGGCCAATCAGATGGCGGAAGTTCTGGAGTCGAGCCATGGGCTGAACCGTTCGTCGACCGGTGTCTGTGCCATGGTTCTGGTGGGAGTGGTGATTGTGGGCGGGGTGACCCGAATAGCCAAAGTCGCCTCGGCGCTGGTGCCGGCCATGTGCGCTCTTTATCTGTCGTCGGCTCTCTATATCCTGTGGTATCACCGCGCCGGGGTACCGGCGGTCTTCCAGCAGATCTTCCACGACGCCTTCACGGGCACCGCTGCCGCAGGTGCCGCCGTCGGGATCGGGTTGATGGCGGTCATCCAGACCGGAATCAAACGGGCGGCGTTCTCCAACGAGGCAGGCATCGGCACCGCTCCGATGGCTCACGGGGCAGCCCGCACCACCGAGCCCGTCCGGGAGGGACTGGTGGCCATGATGGGGCCCGCCGTGGACACGCTGCTGATCTGCACCCTGACTGCCCTCATCGTACTGGTCAGCGGCCACTGGCGCGATACGGCCGGCATCCAGGGGGTGACGCTGACGGCCCAGGCGTTTGAAACCGCCATGGGCGCCGTGGGACGGCCCCTGCTCACCGGAATCGTCATCTGTTTCGCCCTCTCCACCATGTTCGGCTACTCCTACTACGGCAAGAAATGCTTCAGCTACCTGTTCGGAGCTGAACGCTCGCGGCTCTATGACTGGTTCTATCTGGCGACGATCTGGGTGGGCTCGCTGTGGACTGCACGCATGGTGGTGAACCTGATCGATACCGCTTTCGCACTGATGGCCTTTCCCAACATGCTCGCCGTCCTGCTGCTCTCACCGCGGGTGATGGCGGCGGCGCGGGATTACTATGCACGTCGAAGAGGCGCGGCGGCTCGAACCCTGTTGGACGGCGAACGTATAATCAACAGCAGAGGGAACGGGACCGGGCGGCGGTCATGAAACGTCGGACCCGGAACGGCGTCTGCTCTCTAACGTGGATTTTCGCGATTGCGGTCTAGCGCGAGTTTCCCACTAGACCGGAACAACCTGCGCGGCACGCCCGTGGACATTGTGCCCGAGGGCGTCAAGCCGAAGGGATATGGGAGGCTTTTCATGAACAAGGAATCGTTCTTGCGCTCCAGGTCGGGTCTGACCTTCCTGGTCCTGTTGGTCACGATGGCGCTGGGCATTGCCATCGGGACCATTGTCTCCGACGGAGTGTTCAGCGCGGAACAGTCCAAGGCGGCTCAACTCCGGATCTCTGCGGACGCGGAGCCCCTGGTGGCGGGCGAGGTGCTGACCTTGCAGGAGAGTTTCCGCAAGGTGGCGGACGTCATTGAGCCCGCCGTGGTCAACATCAGCACCCGCACGGTGGTTGAGGTCTCGCGGCGGAGCCCTCATCCGGAACAGTTCCGGGAGTTCTTCGGTGATGATCTGTGGGAGAGGTTCTTCGGTGGACCCGAAGGCGGGCCCAGCCGCCAGAGCCGTTCCAGCCTCGGGTCCGGCGTCATTGTCGATCCAAGCGGTTACATCCTGAGCAACCACCATGTGGTGGCTCCAGTCAGCAGCCGCTCGGGGCGGCGCATCGCCGACAAGATTGAAGTCCAGCTCCAGTCAGGTGAAACCTACCGCGCCGAGGTGGTGGGGATCGATCCCGAATCGGATCTGGCGGTGCTGAAGATCAATGCAGGCAAGCCTCTGCCCGCCGCCAAGATTGGCGATTCGTCCAAGCTCCGGGTGGGTGACTGGGTGATGGCGGTCGGCAGCCCCTTCGGCTTTTCACAGACGGTCACCGCCGGCATCGTATCCGCCACCAAACGCGTCGTCCCCGACACTCAATCCTTCACCGATTACATCCAGACCGATGCCGCCATCAATCCCGGCAACAGCGGCGGTCCCCTGGTGAACATGCGCGGCGAGGTGATAGGCATCAACACCTTTATCACCACCAATACCGGCCAGTTCGCCGGGATCGGCTTCGCCATCCCGTCGTCGGTGTTCGTGGATTCCTACAATCAGCTCATTTCCGGCGGCAAGATCCAGCGCGGCTGGCTCGGCGTTTCCATGAACACCTTCCCCATGACCCCCGAACTGGCGAAGTTCTTCGGTGTGGCCGGTGACGACCCTGAAGGCATCAAGGACGGCGACGGGGTCATCGTGACCCAGCTCATCGACGAAAAGGGCGATCCCAGCACCACCGGTCCGGCGGCTCGGGCCGGCATCAAGGAAGAGGATGTCATCGTCAAGTTCGGCGACCGCGAAATCGAGGATCTCTGGGGTCTTCGTACTGCCGTCGCTTCCACACCGCCGGGCAAGAAGGTGCCGGTGGTGGTGGTGCGCAAGGGGGAGGTGATCCGTACCGAGGTGGAGCTCGCTGAGCGTACTCTCGAAGAGCGCCAGCGTTCGGAGGCTCAGGGCTTCTCCTTTGAGGAAGAGGAGCCGCCGCCGAAGCCGAAAGAGATCGGGCTCGAATTCCAGACGCTTTCCAGCCGTGATGCCTCACAACTGCGGATCGAGGGTGAAACCGGCGTGCTCATTCTCAGCGTCACGCCCGGCAGCCTGGCGGAAGATGCCGGGTTGGTCCCGCGGGTGGTGGTCACCCACGTCAATGGCAAACGGGTGACAACCGCCTCCGAGTTCAAGGATGCGGTCACTTCGGTGCCGTCCGGCGAAGGCGTGGTCCTGCGGATCGTCATACCGCCCGGGCAGGCCAACCAGAAGTCCGTGGCCTACACGGCTTTCGTCAAGCCGTAGAACGGTTCAAGGGAAGGCGGGGTTGCGGACCCCTCTTCGTGTAGCCTCCGCAACCTCGCCGTCCCGTGACCCGGCAACCTCGTACCCCCCACCTTCCCATTCCACCTTCGGGACATTAGAATCGCCCGAGATGAAAGTCGGGCTGCCGCGAGAGGTCAAGGACAACGAATATCGGGTGGGACTGGTGCCGGCGGGCGTGGACGCTCTGGTTGCCGACGGTGCACACGTGCTGGTACAGGCGGGCGCGGGAGAAGGCTCCGGCTTCAGCGACCAGGAGTACGTCGCTGCCGGCGCGGAGCTGGTGGCGACAGCGGACGAGCTGTGGGCCCGGGCCGACATGATCGTCAAGGTCAAGGAGCCGGTACCGGAAGAGTACCCCCGGCTCCGGCCAGGCCAGATCGTGTTCGGCTACTTCCATCTGGCCCCCCTGCCGGAGCTGACCCGTGTATTGATCGAGCGCGGAGTGCGGGCGGTCGCCTACGAAACCATCACCAACGACCGGGGACAACTCCCGCTGTTGACTCCCATGAGCGAAATCGCCGGACGAATGGCCACCATTGTCGGAACCTACTATTTGCAGCGCCCCCGCGGTGGGCGGGGTGTCCTGATCGGCGGTGTCCCCGGGGTGCGTCCCGGGCTGGTGGTGGTTATCGGTGCCGGAACCGTGGGGCTGAACGCCACCAAGATGGCCATGGGACTGGGTGCCCAGGTCAGCGTCCTGGATGTGGATATCGAGAAACTGCGATACATCGACGATCTTTACTTCGGCCGGGTGGAAACCCTGATGTCCAATCCCCGTTACCTGGCCGAAGCTGTAAAACGGGCGGACCTGGTCGTCGGCGGGGTCCTGATCCCGGGCGCGCATGCTCCCCGGCTGGTGACCCGGGAGATGGTGGACAGCATGAAACCGGGTTCGGTGATCGTGGATGTGGCGGTTGACCAGGGTGGATGTTGCGAGACGACCCGCCCCACCACCCACAGTGATCCGGTCTACGAGGTCAGCGGGGTGTTGCATTACTGCGTCACCAATATGCCGGGAGCCATGCCCCGGACCTCAACCCTGGCGCTCACCAACGCCACTCTGCCCTATGCGCGCAAGATCGCCCGGCTGGGGCTGGTGGAGGCCGCCCGCTCGGACCGGCACCTGCGCAACGGAATCAACGTCTTTGACGGCCATGTCACCTGCCGGCCGGTGGCCGAGGACCAGGGACTGGCCTACAGACCGGTGGATGATCTGCTCTGAGGGTTGCGCCAAGGAACAGGCCGTTGTCTTGGAATGCCGGATCGATCCGTTCCGGACCGGCTCCCGCAACATGTCCATTGACTGGGAGCTGCTCCAGCGGGCGGAAACGAGCCCCGGCCCGGCGACTTGGGTTCGTCTGTACGGCTGGCACCCGCCGGCGGTCTCCATCGGCAGACACCAGGACCTGAAGACCGCGGTGGCTGCCCAGCTCTGCGCCTGGCAGGGGATCGAGGTGGTGCGCCGCCCCACGGGGGGTCGCGCCGTATTCCACGACCGTGAACTGACCTATGCGGTGGTGAGCAACGATCCTGTGCTGGTGGGCGGCGGCATTACGGCGGCGTACCGCCGGGTGGCCGAAGCGCTGCAAGCGGGTTTGCGGGCGGTCGGCGTAGAAACGCGGATCGCCCGGGGCGAACCGGCGTCGGAGGAACTGGGGCCGGGAAGCCATCCCTGTTTTGCCTCGGCCTCCCGGCACGAGCTGCTGGCGCAGGGACGGAAGATCGCCGGCAGCGCCCAGCGCCGTCTGCGCCGGGCCTTCCTCCAGCACGGATCGATTCCCCTCCAGATCGACTACCCGTTGATGGCGGACGTGCTGGGTTGCAGCGAAAAGTTCCTTCGCCGGCGAATGATTTCGGTAACTGAGGCGGCCGGGCGCCAGGTGTCCTTCCGCGAGCTGGCCGAATCCCTGCAGGCAGCCTTCCGGGATCGGTTCGGCTCCGGGACCGGCTGATCCGCTGCGCCGGCTTTCCAGGTTGGGACCGCTGAAGGGGCAACCGGCTCGGACCCGTCGGACCTGTCCCCGAGTTGCGATCGTGCTGAGTCCGGACAGTTTGAGGAGGTGGAAAATGAAGTCACGGGAACGGGTGGCTTTGGCTCTGCAGCACCGGGAAGCCGACCGGGTGCCTCTGGACCTGGGGAGCGCACCGGTTACCGGAATGCACGTCAGCACCGTATACAGGCTCCGCCAGGCGCTGGGGCTGGATCCGCCGGGCACACCGGTCAAGGTCATCGAACCCTATCAGATGCTGGGCGAAATCGCCCCCGACCTCATGGATGCCCTGGGCGTTGACGTGGTCGGAGTCTGGCCTTCCAAAACCATGTTTGGTTACCGGAACCAGGGCTGGAAACCCTGGACGACTTTCGACGGGACGCCGGTGCTGGTGCCGGCCGGATTCAACACCGAGCCCGAACCGGATGGGGATCTGCTGGCGTACCCGGAGGGAGACCGCTCGGCCAGACCCTCCGGGAGGATGCCGGAAGGCGGGTTTTACTTCGACTCCATCATCCGCCAGGAGCCCCTGGATGAGGAACACCTCCGCGTCGAGGACAACCTTGAGGAATTTGCGCCCATTGCGGACGAGGAGGTGGAGTACTTCCGCTCCGAAGTCACCCGGCTTTACGGGTCCACCGACAAGGCGATTCTGATCAACCTGGGTGGAACAGCCTTTGGTGACATCGCGCTGGTTCCGGCACCCTGGCTGAAAAACCCGAAAGGCATTCGGGACATCTCGGAGTGGTACATGAGTACGGTGGCGCGTCCCGACTACGTTCGTGAGGTGTTTGCGCGCCAGTGCGAGATCGCCTTGGGCAACCTCGAACGCTGCTGGCACGCTCTGGGTGACCGGGTGCAGGTGATTTACATGACCGGGACCGATTTTGGCACCCAGGTGGGGCCCTTCATCTCTCCACGAACCTACTGCGAGCTCTACCTCCCCTTCCAGAAGCGCCTCAATGACTGGGTTCATGCCCACACCTCCTGGAAGACGTTCATCCACTCCTGCGGCTCGGTCCGGCGGCTCATCCCCCATTTCATCGAGGCCGGATTCGATATCCTCAACCCTGTCCAGTGCAGTGCGGCGGAAATGGACCCCCAGGCGCTGAAAAGCGAGTTCGGCCGGCAGGTGACCTTCTGGGGAGGAGGCATCGATACTCAGAGGACCCTGCCGTTCGGCACACCGGACGACGTGCGGCGGGAGGTTCGGGAGCGGATGCGGATCTTCGGTCCCGGGGGCGGTTTCGTGTTCAACAGCATCCACAACATCCAGCCCCAGGTGCCGGTGGAGAACGTGTTGGCGCTGTACGAAACCTTCCGTGAGTGTTCGGGCTACCCCTGCGGAGCCGGAGAAACGTAGGAACGGCGCTTCGAGTTCGGGGAATGGGGGCGGCTCCGGCAGAAGGCGGGTTGGAGCGCGCAGCGGAAACGGGCTCATGCTCGAGAGCTGTCGCGACCTCGACGGGTCTTGCCTGCCGCCCCGCAAGCCCATCTCCCATTCCTGTCAGACCGTTGCCGTACCGTACTGGCAGGGGCAGCCGCAGTGAGATTACTTGCCGTCGCCAATTTCAAGGGGGGAGTGGGGAAGACCACGGTGGCCGTGAACCTGGCGGCTGTGCTGGCACGGGACCTGGATCGGCGGGTCCTGCTGGTGGACACGGACCCGAGCGCCAACATCACCGCCCACCTGCGCGTCAAGCCCTCCAAGACCCTGTATCACCTGTTCCTGGAGGAAGCTCCTCCGGAGGAGGTCATGATCCCCTCCGGCATCTCCAACCGGCTCTACCTGATCGCCTCATCCCGGGCCACCCAGGCCGCCGAACTCCAGGTTGTCAACCAGGTCGGCCGGGAACGCATCCTCGACCAGCGCCTGCGCGGGCTGGAGGGGTTCGATTACGTCATCTTCGATACTCCGCCTTCCGTCTCGATCATGGCGCAGAATGCCTTCGTCTGTGCCCGCTCCGTGCTCATCCCGGTTTCCATGGACCCCATGAGCCTGCTGGGTGCATCCACCACGGTCGCCCTGCTGGCGGAAATCCAGAAGGGCCTTGAAGTACAATGTGGGGTGCTGGGCATCGTTCCCACGTTTGTGGATTCGCGGCTGGTGATCAACCGGGTCGTCATGGAAGCCATCGAGAAACGGCTGGGGGATTACCCCCTGTGGCCAGGCATCCGCTCCGATACGGCAGTGCGCAAAGCTACGGCGTCCCAGACGCCGATCGTCATCTATGATGCCGGGTCGCGGGCGGCTCAGGATTTCCGGCGGCTGGCGGAACATCTGGAGAACCACGGCCCGACCCGGGGAGGTTGAAACACGTCGTGAAGAAGATCGAGCTTTCTGAGGATTTCTTCGTCGCCGGCCCCGCCGGCGCTACGACAGACCGTCCCGGGGAGGAAGGTACCCTCGACATCCTCCTGGGCCGGAACCCGACGCCTCCTTCCGGCCGACCCCGGGCCCGCCCGCGGCCCAAGCCGGCCGCTCCGCGGACTTCTCCACCTTCGGGAATCACCGGCTTGGTCACCCTGCCTTTTGAATTGACCCGCAACCTGATGACCATTCTGGTCCATCTGTTCCGGGCTTCCGTTCCCACGCTGCGGCGGCGCTGAGACCTACTGGGCGACCGGTTCCAGGGTCATCGGATCCCGCAGCGGCAACCGGTGAAGTGTGCCGAGTTTCTCGAGGCTCGCGTCAGGGTGATCGGGATGTCCTTTCAGGATCTCATCCACGTTGCCCACCGCCAGGATGACGAATTTCTCCGGCTGCAGGAACTCCGCCGCGGCCGCAGTCACCGCCGGCAGCGTCACCGCCTCGATGTTGCGGCGGTAGTTTCGCCAGTAATCGCTGTCCCAGCCCGTCAGTTCGGCGCCCGCGTACAGACTGACCGTCTGCAGCGCCGCCTGGAAGCGGTTGGGGAACGTCTGGATGAAGGACTGCTTGCTGGTCTCCAGCTCGTCCTCCTTCACCGGCTGGGTGCGGAGCCTGTCGATCAGTTCCAGTGTCAGTTGGGCCGCCCGGGCGCAGGTCGCCGATTTGGACTGGAAGAACGCCCGGAAGGCACCCGGGTAACTGGTGTTGAGATCGTACGAAGCATAAGCGGAGTAGGCCAGCCCTTCGTCGGCCCGCACCCGCTGCATCATCCATGCGGTGAACCCGCCCCCGCCCAGGATGTCAACAGCCACCGTCAGATTGAACTCCTCCGCAAACGGACGCCGCTTGCCAAGGTGGCCGATGGACACGCGCCCCTGGTTGACGTCAGGCTTGTGAACCAGGTAGACACCCGGCTCGGGCTGATGGATAGGCTGGGGAACCTCGGGCATGATCTCGCCCCGGGCCGCCAGGGTACCCAAAGTACGATCCAGCTTTGCCAGCATCTCCGAAGCCTCGAAGTCTCCCGCGACCGCCAGGATGACGTCCTTGGGATGCAGGAGCCTGGCATGGAACGCCTGCACATCGGCGCGTGTGATCCCTTCCACCGATGCCTTGACCGGCAGCCGGTTCAGCCAGTAGTCGGGACCATACAGCAGACGATGCCACTCGCGCCCCTCGATGGCGGCCGTGTCATCGTTGCGCTCCTTCATCGAGGCCAGCAAGTCATCCTTGGCCTTGGCCAGGCGGGCTTCATCGAAGCGGGGTCGCTGCAACACATCCATCAACAGCTCCAGGCCCCGGTCCAGATCCTTGGACAGCAGGTTGAGCGTCACTGACCCGTTGACACCGCTGATGGCGGTGTTTAACTGGGCCGCCAGGAAGTCCAGTTCCTCGTCCAACTCCTGGGGTCCGAGATCGCCGGCACCGCCGGTCCTCCAGACCCGGGCGGTCAGTTGGGCGAGACCTTCCTTCCCTGCCGGCTCGATGTACTGGCCCCCGCGGAACAGCACCCGGACCGTCACCAGCGGAAACTCCCGTTCCTCCATCATGTAGACGGGGATCCCGTTGGCGAGCACCCGACGCAACGACGCGGGATCAGGCGGCTCGAAAGTCAGATCCGGGAATTTCAGCTCCCGCGGGTGTGCCGGGATGTCCCTTTCGGCCAGGAGGGGAAAGCAGGCCGCGATGCAGGCAAGAGCAAGAACGAGGCGTTTCATTCTACTTCTCCCCCTTCTCCGCGCTCAGGACGTCGATGCGTTCCTGAATCTTGCGGGTAACCAGATCGAAAGCGGGCTTCATCTCCGGCGGAACCCTCCCGGAAGCCTGCTGCATCTGGTCAAGAATCTGCTGGAGCTTCCCCAGATCGGTCTCCTGCTCCACCTGGGCAAGCTGCTGTTTGACCATGGACTTCATCTCGGGAGGCAGGGCAGTCAGAGCAGGGTGTTCCGGTTCGGCACCCTCCTTCCTTACGTACCAGCCCACCGTGCGGGCTTCTTCCACCAGGTAGCGGCGTGCCACATCCTGGACGTCAGCCGCATTGACAGCCTGCAGGCGGCCTGGAGCCTCATTGATGTAGCTCCAGTGATCGTTGGAGTCATAGATCGCCAACTGGATCATCAGGAAGAAATTGTTCTGCAGGCGGCGGAACGAATCGGCCAGATTCTGGTTCTTGACTTTCTGCAGCTCCCGCTCGGAAACCAGCTCCTGCTTCAACCTCTCGAGCTGCGACAGCAGTGCGGACTCCACCGCCGCGTGATCGACCCCTTCCTTGACCTCCGCCGAAACCTGGAAATAACCGCCGTATTTCGCCTCGAACAGGGAGGCACTGGGCTGCCCCACCGCCAACTGCTCGGCCTCCACCAGAGCCTTGTAGAGACGGCCCGTACGACCGCTCAGGATGTCGGCCAGGATCTGCAGTGGGAAGGTGTCCTTGTGGTTGAAGGGCGGACCCTGGAAACGGATGATGACCGCCGGATTGGTGTCGGCCTTGCCGGTGAGGCGTTGCTCGGCCTGCTGCTTGATTTCAAAGGTGATGAATTCCGGCGGGTTGGAGGCTCCCCGGGGGATCCGCCCGAAGTAGGTCTCGGCAAGCCGGACCGCCTCGTCGCCGTTCAAGTCGCCCACCAGAATGGCGGTAAGGTTGTTGGGGGCATAATAAGTGGCGAAGTATTCTTCGGCCTGGCGGCGAGTGATGGACTCGACGTCTGAAGCCCATCCGATGATGGGCCAGTGGTAGGGAGCCGCCTGCCAGAACATGGCGTTGAACTGCTCCTCCAGTTTGCCGGTGGGCGTCGACTCGACCCGCAGGCGGCGTTCCTCCCGAACCACGTCTCGCTCCGAATAGAATTCGCGGAAAACCGGGTTGAGCAGGCGATCGGATTCGAGCCACATCCACAGTTCCAGCTTGTTGGCGGGTACGGTCACGATGTAGACGGTTTGATCCTGCGTCGTAAAGGCATTGAGGTTGGAACCCCCCTCCCGGGTGTAGATCTGGTCCAGCTCTGAACTGACCAGATACTTTTTCTCTTCCGCGAACAGCTTCTCCAGTTCCGACCGCAGTTCCTTCAGGCGGGGGGTCCGGTTCTCGGGATCGTAGATATTGCCGGTGATCTCGCCCCGCAACAGCTTGCGGCGTAGCGCGGCGAATTCCTCCTGCATCTCATCCCAGATCCGGTCCTGGGCATCCTGAATGGCCTTGGCCTTGGGGTAATCGGTGACCCCGATCGTCCGGGTGCCCTTGAACATCATGTGCTCGAACAGGTGGGAGATGCCGGTGATGCCGGGCCGCTCATTGACTGAACCCACCCGCGCCACCCAGCCGCAGGCGATGGTGGGAGACTGGTGCCGCTCGACAATCAGGAGTTTCATCCCGTTGGACAGGATCTCCTCCCGAACCTCAACCTGCTGGCCCCATAATGGAACGCAGGCCACAACAACGAGGATCAGCAGCATGAGCCTTCTGGTCGCCATTGCTTTGGTTCTCCTCTACTCGAGTTCCGCCTTCACCAGGTAGTCAAGCTTGGGGAACGACTCCCGCAGATAACGGTTGCCCTCGGCGTAGATCCGGTCCTGGGAGGGACCCTGTCCACGTGGTTCACCTTCACCGTACCCGGCATAGAGCAGCTCCACCACCTCCATGCCCTCGACCACCCGTCCGAATGGGGCGAAGCCCATCCGGTCGAGCCGGACGTTGTCCGCCAAATTGATGAAAAGCTGCGTCGTGCGGCTGTTGGGGCCGGCCGTCGCAAAAGTGACGTACCCCCGCAGATTCTGGGCCCGCACCGGTTCATCGGGAATGGAGGCGTCCTTCCACCGCGCACTCACCTCGGGATCTCCGTTGATTCCGAATTGGACCACGAAACCCCGAATCACCCGAAAGAACGCGACATCATCGAGGTAACCCACCCGAACCAGGTTGTAGAAACGGTCAGCGGCCAACGGCGCCCAAGCTCGGGTGACCTCAATCGTAAACGGGCCCCGGGTCGTCTCGCAACGAACCCGGTACGTCTCGGGAGCCTGTCGGATGGCCTGGGCCGGGTCTGTGAGAGCGGACTGCTGCGCCCCACAGCCGGCGGGCAGTACCAGCATCCAGAGCCACCAGAATCGAAGCCTGCGGCGACCGTGTTCAGAGAGAAGATGGGGATGTTTCATACCGTGAAGGCCCAATCTTACCAGCCTCGGCGAGAATTCCGGTTGAACCCTTTTCATCCCCGGCCGGCTCTCCTATGCTGGAACCAAGTCCAGACCGACGCCAGGAGTCATCATGAAATACAGTCCGTTGAGTTTCGGGTTGGTGGTTGCTTTCCTGTGGGGGTGGACTGCGGCCGCCGAGGCACCGGTTCCCTTGCCGGTTCGCCAGGTCGTCCTCTTCAAGAACGGGATCGGCTATTTCCAGCACCAGGGTTCGGTGCCGGGTGCCCAACCGGTTGAGATCCGGCTGTCCAGTTCCCAACTGGACGACGTCCTCAAGTCACTGACTGTTCTGGACCTGGACGGAGGGAAGATCGTGTCGGTAAGTTATGACTCGGAAGCGTCGCTGGATCGCCGGATGTCCGAGCTGCCGGTGGATCCCCGCCAGGCAGAGACTTTGGGTGCCCTGCTCAATCAGCTTAAGGGCAGCGAGGTGGAACTGGAGGCACCGGCGGGGACCGTATCCGGAAGGCTGGTCTCGGCGGAGCTTCGCAGCTTTGGCCGCGACGGCGGCGCCGGACAGCGCCTGGAAGTCTCCGTCTTGACCGCCGGCGGCAAGGTCCAGGTGGTACCGCTGGAAAGCGCGGGCGGACTGAGGTTCCTCAGTACGGAGCTGGCGGAGGACCTGGCCCGTGCCCTGGATCTGATGGCCGGAGCGGTGGAGGGAGATGTGCGCCGCTTGACCATCAATTTGGGCAGCTCCGGCGATCGCCGGCTGTTCGTGGGCTACACGGCGGAGGCCCCCATCTGGAAAACCACTTACCGGGCCGTTCTCCAGGAGAAGGGCACTTTGCTCCAGGGCTGGGCGGTTGTTGACAACACCACCCCGATGCCTTGGGAGGATATCGAGCTTTCGCTGGTTTCGGGAGCGCCGGTGAGTTTCATCTACCGGCTGTCGCAGCCGATTTACGGGGACCGCCCGGAGGTGCCCGTCCTCGCGGGGATCCAGGTTCGCCCCGAGGTGCACGGAGCGGCGGTGGCGGTGGAAGCGGAAGGTGCCGTCCCAATGCAAGCCTCCAAGGAGGCTTTCCGGGCACGCAGCCTGCCTGGAGCCCCGCCCAGGGAAGTGGCCGCGCTGGACCTGGCCGACGCTATCCGGCAATCCGGAGACATTGCGGCCGAAGCCGCGAGCCGGGCGGAGCAGTTTGAATACCGGATCCGGGATCGCGTCTCCATCGGCCGAAATCAGTCAGCCTTGATCCCGATCCTGCAGGCGGACGTCACCTCGGAAAAGGTGACCGTATTCAACGAATCCACTGACGGAATTCCGCGGCTGGCCATCTGGTTGACCAACAACACCGGCATGACGCTAGACGGCGGCTCCATCACCATCATCGATGCCGGGGTTTACGCCGGCGAGAGCCTCATGACCTCGGTCCAGCCCAACGAGCGGCGCCTGCTCAGCTATGCGGTCGACCTGGGGGTTCAGATCACGACCCGGTTTGGCAGTGACCGGCGGGCAGTGGAAAGCATCACCGCCTCCCGAGGAATCCTGCGCATGGTACGGAAGCTGGTGGAAACCCGTACCTATACGGTCCGCAACCAGGCATCCCAGGCCAAAACCGTCGTGCTGGAACACCCGGTTCGATCCGGATGGGAACTGGCCGGCACGGTGAAGCCGGTTGAGTCTTCGGCGGAGTTCCACCGGTTCCGGCTGACCGCACCGCCGGCGGCGTCCACTTCCCTGGCGGTGGTGGAGGAGCGGCCGGAAGAATCCGTGTTTCGGCTGGCGGAGGCATCGGTGGATCAACTCGGAGTCTGGATACGGGACCGGGCGTTGTCCGAGCAGGCCCGCCAGGCCCTCAACACGATCATCGAACGCAAGCGCCGGGTGGCGGCCCTTCAGGAGCAGCTCGAACAGTCCGGCACAGCGGAGAAGAGGATCTTCAGCGATCAGGAGCGGTTGCGTGGGAACCTGGCAGGACTGGGCCAGACAGTGGAGGAATCGCGTTTGCGGCAGCGCTATATCGACCAGCTCGAGGCCCAGGAGAATCAGCTGGCCGAGCTGAGGGCCCGTCGTACAGCCCTGGAGCAGGAACTGGAACAGGCCCGCCTGGCGCTGGCGGAGGCCATCGAGGCATTGAGCTTCTGAAAAAGCGGGAAAGAAGGGGAGTGAAACGAAGGGACCGAAGGGACTTAATTGAGGTACGCCCCAGGCTGCACTGTGCACGGTGCGTCCACCAGTCCTTCCCGTCCATCCAGTCCATTCAGTCCATTTCGTCCATTCTCTCCACCCTGTCCCCTCCCCCTCTTCAAGGCCCCCAGGTGCCGGCGGGGTAGAGCTGCAGCTCCCGAGGTCCCGCCAGCAGCGGTTCGTAGATCCGCCACGCCGCCTCCGCTTCGTCACCCCGGACGAACAGCGTCTGATCCCCGGTGATGATGTCCATCAGCAGCGTCTCGTAGGCTTCAGGCAAGGTTCCAAACAGGTCTGAATAGCGGAACCGTAACTGGCCGGTCTGGACGCTGATGTCCTGCCCCGGTGTCTTGACCTCGAAGCGAAGATCGAATCCTTCGTCCGGCTGCAGCGTGATGATGAGCTCGTTGGAGGCGATCCGGCATCGGCTGAATTCCCGGAACAGGGAGATGGGAGGGCGCTGGAAGCGGACGGTAATCCGGGTTGTCCTGGCGGGCAACCGTTTGCCCGTACGCAGGCGGAAGGGAATTCCCTGCCACCTCCAATTGACAATGCCGAGTTCCAGGGAGACCAGTGTCTCGGTCCGTGAATCCGCCGGAATCCCGTCTTCTTGGCGATAGCCGCGGCAGGGTTTCCCGTCGACCACTCCCGGTCCGTACTGCCCCCAGATCACGTTGGCCGGGTCCGGAGGCTGAACCGCGCGCAGGACCTTCATCTTTTCATCCCGGATGGCGTCCGCCTCGAAGACCGCCGGCGGCTCCATCGCCACCAGACACATCAACTGGGTGAGGTGATTTTGGACCATGTCCCGCAGGGCTCCGGACCCGTCGTAATACCGGGCGCGGCCTTCGACGCCGAGCTGTTCGGCGACCAGGATCTCCACCGCCTCGACCCGGTCACGGTTCCACACCGACTCGAAAAGCGGATTGGCAAAGCGGAAAACCAGCAGATTCTGGACGGTCTCCTTACCCAGGTAGTGGTCGATCCGGTAGATCTCCGACTCCCGGAAATACTGGTGCAGGTGCCGGTTGAGCTTGACCGCCGACTCCAGATCCCGGCCGAACGGCTTCTCCACCACTAGACGAACCCAACCCGAACCCCGGTGGGACGCGCAATCACCGATCCCGCTCACGGCAGCGGGTACCGCCGCCGGCGGAAGTGCCAGGTAAAAGATGCGGTTGCCCGGCAATCCGTGCTCCCGCTCCAACGTGGTTATTCGTTCCCCCAGTTTCTGGAAATCCTCTCGCCTTTGCTCACCGATGCTCTGGTAGTACACGTGGCTCCGGACCCACGGTTCGGCGGTCACGGAACCTTCCGACCGCAGCGCCTCCGCCGCCCAGCGGCGGTAGCCGGCGTCGTCCTCGGTACCGCTGCGGGCGACTGCCAGGACGTGGACCTCCGTATCGCGCAGTTCACCCTGCTTCAGGTGCCAGATTGCCGGCAGGAGCTTGCGCGCCATCAGATCTCCTGTGCCTCCGAAAACCACGAACAGGTGACCGGGGAGCTGAACCGGCCGGCGGCTGAGGGGAAACTCCGGGGAACCGGCGGAGACAGGCATGAGTCACATGATAGTGACATTCCGGTCCCAACTGCGTCACAAAGCGGCAGAAGTCCTGCCCAGAAGCTCCTCGTTACGATATCCTTCAGGTTTCCGGGACTCTGCGCCCCGAGTGCTGGGGTCCTTGGCTCACGTTAGAATGGGACAGCAAGGAGGCAGACGGTGAAGAAACTGGCAGTACTGACCGCGATGCTTGTGCTGGCAGGCTGCGCCCGTACGGGCTCCGGACCTTCCCGGGTCCTCATTCAGAACAAGGGTTCCGACACGCTGGTCAACGTCGCCCAGACCTGGGCCGAGGCTTACAAGCATGTCAATCCATCGGTCGCCATCGCCGTTACCGGCGGGGGTTCCGGGACCGGGATCTCCGCCCTCATCAATGGCACCATCGATCTGGCCAACTCCAGCCGACGGATGAGCCAGCAGGAGCTGGAACTGGCCCGCAAACAGGGATTTGAACCGGTCGAGTTCATCGTCGGTTATGATGCCCTCGCCATCTTTGTGCACCACAACAATCCTCTCGAATCTGTAACCTTCGAACAGCTGGCCGAGATCTATGGGGAGGGCGGAAGAATCACCAAGTGGAGTGACCTTGGAATCGAGGTCCCCGGTTGTCCCAGCGGAGAAATCGTCCGAGTCAGCCGGCAGAACAACTCGGGAACCTATATCTACTTCCAGGAAGCGGTACTGGGTAAACGCGACTACGCGTTGGGATCCCGGGACATGCACGGCTCCAAGGATGTCGTGGATCTGGTCTCGAAGACCCCCTGCGCCATCGGCTACAGCGGGCTTGCCTACTATACGCCCGAGGTGAAGATGCCCTGCGTGGCGAAGGAGGCCGGCGGCCCCTGTGTCACGGCCTCGGAACAGACCGCCCTGGACGGCAGTTACCCCATTGCACGCCCGCTCATCATGTACACACGAGGACGGCCCCAGGGAGCCCTCAAGGAGTACCTGGACTGGATCCTCAGCGATGAAGGCCAGTGCATCATCCACGAGAAGGGCTACTCGCCGGTACGCCCGGTAGTTTGCCCTGAACCGGCTTCCCGGTGAGAGGCTGCGGCCGGAGCCGGCCTCCGTCCACCCATGACGCACTACGAGCAGCGACTCGAACAGGACTTGCAGGCGATCCGTTCCGCCGTCGACAGCCTGGGGAAGGGCGTCGAGGAAGCGCTCGAACGGGCGGTGCGGGCATTTCTCACCCGGGATGAGAAGCTCGCTTACGAAACGATCCTGCGGGACCAGATCCTCAACCGAAAGGTCCGCGACCTGGATCGCGCCTGCCACCATTTCGTCGCCCGGCACCTGCCCAGTGCCGGCCACCTGCGGTTTATCTCCTCCGTCCTGCGGCTCGCCATCGCCTTGGAGCGGATCGGCGACTACTCGGTCACCATCTGCCGGGAAAGCGTACAGATGTCCCAGCTTCCGCCCGCTCCCGTGGTGCGGGATCTGGAGCTGCTGGCGGAGGAGGCCCGGCGCGCCCTGAGGCAATCGCTGCAGGCGTTCTCCACCCTGAATCCGGAACTGGCCCGAGGCACCCACGCCATGGTGGCAGTGTCCTCGGCCGCCTACGACAAGGCTTTTGCCGATCTGCTGGAGGAAGGCCGGTCGGCCCAGGTCAAGGTCCGGGAACTATTCTCGATGCTGGTGATCTTCAACCGGCTGGGGAGGGTGTGCGATCAGGCCAAGAACATATGCGAGGAAGCGATCTTCGCCGCCACCGGGCAGACCAAGGAGCCTCGCCATTTCAAGATCCTGTTTCTGGAGCCGCCCGGCTCGTGGATCGCCCGCATGGCGGTGGCTATCGGCAGGAAGGCCTTTCCGGAGGGGGCGTCGTTCTCTGCTGCCACGCTCGAACCGGCGGTGCCGGTGGATCCGAAGGTAGTGGAGTTCATGGACCTCAAGGGACACTCCTTGCCTGGGATTGAGACGCACCGGCTGTCAGAGACCGCCCCCGCCGACATCGACCTGCTGGTTGCCCTGGGAGGGGTGCGGCGGGAGGACCTTCCAGCCATTCCGTACCATGTCGTGTTTCAGTCTTGGCCCGTGCAACTGGGCGGAACGGATCCTGAGTCGCTGGAGCGGGTCTACCGGGACTTGGCCGTCCGGCTGAGGGACCTTATGGAGGTCCTCCGGGGGAGCGCCTGAACCATGTCGCACGCGGGCTCTCCTGCCGGGTTCCATGCCGACCGCCGCAACCTGGCCTGGTACCTGGACAAACTGATCCAGATCCTGGTGTTTTTCGGCGGCATCTCCGCCATCGTGTTCATCATCGGTATCTTTGTCTTCATCACCATCGAAGGTGCCGGGTTTCTGCGCAACCGGTTCGACGCGGCCGAATTTTTCCTCTCGCCATATTGGCGTCCCACGTCGGAGGTGGAGGCCACTTACGGGGCCCTGGCCCTGATCGCTGGCACCGCCAGCGTCACCGGCCTGGCCATGTTGCTGTCGGTCCCCTTCTCGCTGGGTGCAGCCGTGTTCATCGCCGAATTCGCCCGCGGCAAGACCCGCGAAACCCTGAAAATCCTGGTGGAGCTGCTGGCGGCGATCCCCTCCGTCGTCTGGGGGTTCATCGGCCTGACCCTGATGAACCCCCTCATCATCTGGCTGTTCGATGTCCCCGTGGGGCTGAACGTGCTCAACTCGGGCATCATTTTGGGCTTGATGGCCGCCCCCATCATGACCACCATCGCGGAGGACGCCCTCAAAGCCGTCCCCGACACGTACCGTGAGGCGGCGGAGGCTTTGGGTGCAACCCGCTGGCAGGTCATCTCGCGGGTGGTGCTGCCGGCTGCACGCAACGGTCTGGTGGCGGCGGTGCTGCTGGGTGTCGGCCGGGGTTTCGGAGAGACCATGGCGGTGCTCATGGCCAGCGGCCACTCCATCAACATCCCCACCAGCCCCTTCGACTCGGTGCGGGCACTGACTGCTACCATCGCCGCCGAACTCGGCGAAACGACCTTGGGTTCGGAACACTACCAGGCCCTGTTTGCGCTGGGCATCTTTCTCTTTATGGTGACGTTCCTGATCAACCTGGCGGCCGACCTGGTGGTCCGCGGCCCCCGCCTGAAATAGCAGCCATGTTCGAGACCACTGAACTCAATCGCAAGAGCCATTCCACTGAGCACCTGTTCCGGCTGTTGTTCGGCCTGATGACGGCCTTGCTGATCCTCCCCGTCCTGACGGTCCTGGGGCTGCTGGTCTGGAAGGGCAGTCCCGCCATCTCCGTGGACTTTCTGTTCACAGAGCCAACCCAGGGCATGACCGCAGGGGGCATCTTCCCCCCGTTGATCGGGACAATCTGGCTGGTGGCGGTGGCGCTGTTCGCCTCCGTGCCGGTGGGAGTGGCGGCTGCGCTGTATCTCAGTGAATACGCACCCGACAACTGGCTCACCCGGACCATCAATCTCGCGATCATCAACCTGGCGGGAGTGCCTTCCATTGTCCACGCCCTGTTCGGCCTCGGCGCCTTCGTGCTCTTCTTCCAGTTTGGCGCCAGTATTCTGGCCGCCAGCCTGACGCTGGCGGTGATGACACTGCCGGTGGTGATCGTTTCCACCCGTGAGGCGCTGCAGGCGGTTCCCAAGGCTTTCCGCGAGGCCTGCTGGAACATGGGAGCCACCCGCTGGCAAACCATCCGCCATGTCGTCCTGCCCAACTCCGTGAGCGGCATCCTCACCGGCGTGATCCTCGAAGTCTCCCGCACCGCCGGCGAAACCGCACCCATCATGTTCACGGGCGCCGCTTTCTTTCTGCCCTTCTTGCCTCAAAGCGTGTTCGACCCCACCATGGCGCTCTCCCTGCATCTGTTCGTTATTTCCACCCAGGTGCCGGGGGTTCCCGAACAGACCACGTTCGGAGTGGCTCTGGTGCTGGTCGCGATCGTGCTGGCGATGAACGCCCTGTCCATCGCCTTCCGGGTCTATCTGAGGGGACGCAAGCGATGGTAGCGCAGGCTGGCGAAAGCCGGGTGAAGCTGGAGGTCCGGAACCTGTCTCTGCGTTACGGTTCCCGCCCGATCCTGCGCGACATCAACCTCCAGGTGTTTCAGCACGAGATCTTTGGCATCATCGGACCGGCCAACAGCGGCAAGACCTCCTTCTTGCGCTGTCTCAACCGGATGGATGAGTTCGAGCCGGGGATGGAGGTCAGCGGTGAGATTCTGCTGGACGGCCGAAATATCCGGCGCTGGAAGAACACCTACGCGTTGCGGCGGCGCATGGGAGTGGTTTTCCCATTGCCGGTGGGCCTTCCCATGAGCGTTTACGACAACGTCAGCCTTGCGCCCCGTCTGGCGGGCATCAAGCGGAAGGCGGAGCTGGACGAGATTGTGGAGCGGTGCCTGCGCCGGGCCGCTCTGTGGGACGAGGTGAAGGACCGGCTCGATTCGCTGGGCAGCCTCCTGTCCGGGGGCCAGCAGCAGCGTCTCACCATCGCCCGCGCCCTGTCCCAGTCCCCGGACCTGCTGCTGCTGGACGAGTTTTCCATCGCCGTCGACCCGGTGACCACCATGCGCATCGAGGACGTGCTGAAGGACCTGCGGGACGAAATCACCGTCGTCCTGGTGACCAACCTCGTCCAGCAGGCGCGCCGCCTTGCCGACCGGACAGCGTTTTTCCTGGATGGGGAATGTGTCGAGATCGCCCCCACCGAAGACCTGTTCACGGGGAGAGCCACCGACCCCCGAACCCGCGACTATGTGGAGGGACGCTTTGGCTAGTGGAGTCGCCATCCGCACCGAGAAGCTGAACCTCTGGTACGGGACATTCCAGGCCCTCTATGACGTCGACCTGGAAATCCGTGAGGGCATCATCACCTCGCTGATCGGTCCCTCCGGCTGCGGAAAAAGTACGCTGCTGCGCAGCATCAACCGCATCAACGAGCGGTTGGGCTATGTCCGCACCACCGGCAAGATCAGCGTCCTGGGACACGACATCTACGGCCCGGGCGTGGAGCTGATCCAGGTGCGCAAGCTGGTGGGCATGGTCTTCCAGCGACCGAACCCGCTGCCCATCTCGATCCGGGAGAACGTGCTGTTCGGTTACCGCATCCATAACGATTCCCGCGTCCCGCGGTCGGAGGCGGACAGCCTCGTGGAAAGCGCGCTGCGCCAGGTCCTGCTGTGGGATACGGTCAAGGACCGCCTGGACATGAATGCGACCCGGCTTTCGCTGGAAGAGCAGCAGAAGCTGTGCATCGCCCGCCTCCTGCCCCTGAAACCGGCCGTCCTGCTGATGGACGAACCCTGCTCGGCGCTGGACCCCAAGGCCACCGAGGCGGTGGAAGAGCTGTTGTGGGACCTGCGGGGCCAGTACACAATCCTGATCGTCACTCACAACATGGCCCAGGCCAGACGGGCCAGTGATGAATGCATTTTCATGCTGATGGGGAGGGTCGTGGAGCATGCCCCGACCGAAACCATGTTCGTCACGCCGCAACACCGGGAGACAGCGGACTATATCGAAGGCCGTTACGGATAGCGGGAGCCCCGCGGTGGGGTTACAGCGCTCCGGCAGCGGCTCAGTCTCCGAGCCCCCGCCGGAGCACCTCGACGATCGGCGTCAGCGCCGCCGGCGACATCAGATAGAGTCCGGCCCAGCCTTCACGGCGGACCCAGCGGATCTGTTCCACCGCCAGATCGATTCCCTCCTTTGACTGGTCCTCCGGCCGCGGAAACCGCCCCAGGCGTTGGAAAATGCGGTTCGGAATGACCACCCCGGGGGTTCCGCCGACCCGTTCGGCATGGTCCAGTCCGGTCAGAATCATCACCCCCACCAGGAAGCCCGCCCGGTGCCGATACGGTTCCAGCGCCGCCAGGGGTTCGTTGCGAAACGCCGGCTGGGTCATGACGTAGTCCGCACCCGCTTCCAGCTTGCGTTCCAGCTTCTCCAGCTCCCGGTGCGGATCCAGGGCCTCCGGTTCGAACCCGGTTCCGATGGTGAACCGGGTGCGGCCGTCTCCGGAGCGGGACAGGAGTTGCCCCCCGAAATCGACCCCGGCATTGAGGCAATTCTGGGTCAGCCGGATCATGGTGACGGAATCGGCATCGAACACTGCTGTCGAACGGGGATAGCCGGGCGAGACTTTGGGGGGGTCTCCCGTGATGAACAGGACGTTGCGGATGCGCAGGGCATGAAACCCCACCAGTCGGGCCTGGAGACCCATCATGTTCAGATCCCGGCACGTGAAGTGCGGAATGAACTCGAGACCGTCGCCGGTGGCCGCCGTCCAGCCAAGGGTCTCCCGTACCACCTGGACAAAGTCCCCGGCCGGCATCAGCGGGATCCCCCGAGATCCATCAGTGAAGTCGACAGCGTCAGCCAGCCCTGAGGCGTGCAAGGCGGCGATCAGCTCGATCTTGCGGGCGATCACCTGGGGAGAGGTACCGCGCGGCGGCAGAATCTCCACACTGACGGCGAAACCTCCGCTCTTGAGCTTGGCGGAGAAGGGACCGTTGGTCCGCTTGACGTCATCGCCCACCGGGGGTCCCGCCTGGGCCGGTACCGTGACGGAGATCTGCCGCGCCGACGCCTGCTCGCTATGCAGGTAGTTGTGCATCTCCCGGATGTGGTGGGGATGTACCTCGCAGCAGCCGCCAATCAGGCGGACTCCCCGCCGGGCCAGGGTCCTCGCAAACCGGCCCATGAACTCGGGGTTGACCTGGGTCATGAAACGGTTGCCGATCCGCTGGAACCCTCCCGCGTTGGGCATCACCGACAGCAGCAGCCCGGCAGGCAGCTTTCCTTCCACCTCGTCCAGGAAAGCGGTGGCGTCCCAGGGAGCACAACAGTTGATCCCCACGACGCTCAGTTCGAATTGCCGCGCCAAATCCAACAACTCCCCGGGGGGCGTGTTCCAGTGCTGGTCCTGTCCGCTGCGGTGAAGCGCCATCTCGGCGATCAGCAGACAGTCGGTGCGTTTCCGTGCCAGTGCCAGGACCTCCCTCAGTTCTGCTGTGGAGAGGAACGTCTCGAACAGCAGGGCGTCCACACCCTCCTCTACCAGCGTGTCGATCTGGGTCTGGTAAGTATCGACGACCTCCTGGCGGTCCGGGACGCCGCTGCCCCGGCCGGGGCCGATCGACCCCAAAATGAACCGGGGCGCCTCGGTTCCCAGCATCTCGCGGTAGCGCCGCACGGCCTGTCGCGCCAGCCGGACTCCCGCACGATTGATCGCCTCCAGCCGCCGGTCCTCGGCGACCTGCAGCAGCTGCGCCCGGTTGGCGCCGAAGGTGTTGGTAGTCAGGCACTGCGCACCCGCCCGCAAGTAGGCCAGGTGAATCTCCTCCACCAGTTCCGGCTGATCGAGACATAGCGCCTCGTAAACGTGGTTCCGCTCGGAGAGCCTGCCGGTCCTCCAGAACAGATACGATCCCATGGCGCCGTCAGCCAGGACCGGTCCTGCTTTCAATGCGTCCAGCAGCGTGGTCATGGAAGCCGCCTGCACCACCGCCAAAACCCCCGCTCTTGCACCTGACGCCGGCAGTGTTTACCTTGTGTCTCCATGGTCTCGTTGCCGGAACCGAGATTGAGCAGCGCCACCTCCGTCGAGGAGGCGCTCCGGAAGCGGCGGTCCGTCAGGGAGTATACCTCCGGCGGGTTGACCATCGCGGAACTGGGCCAGTTGCTGTGGGCGGCGTACGGAGTGACACGGCCCGACGGGAAACGGACCGCCCCCTCCGCCAGGGAGCTGTATCCGCTTCGGGTCTACGCGTTGGTGGGAAGCGTCGAGGGCCTGGAGCCGGGGCTTTACCGATACGAACCCGCCGCACACAGCCTGGAACTGCGGACCGCCGGCGATCTGCGGTCTCGGCTCTACGAGGCCACGTTCTCTCAGGGAGCTGTCCTGGGTGCCGCCGCCATCCTGGTGTTTTCCGGTCTCTACGCGCTGGCGGAAGGGGAGTTCGGCGCCGGGGGACGGCAATACGTTCACATGGATCTGGGACATGCCGGCGAGAACGTCCATCTGCAGGCCGTGGCGCTGGGGCTGGGAACGGTGGTGATCGGTGCCTTTCGACCCGCCAGCGTCCAGGAGCTCCTGCAGCTTCCCGAGGGCGAAACACCTCTGTATCTGATGCCGGTGGGCCGAATGGACCCTGTGCTATCCTCAGCGCACTATGGGGACTCCGGGAACGATCGGTGAGGCCTGCGCCACCCGGGTGCTGGTGGGCGATGGAGCGATGGGGACCCAGTTGCAGGCGGCCGGCCTGGAACCCGGATCCTGTGGAGAAGTCTGGAATCTCCGGCACCCGGACCGGGTCGAGGCCATCCAGCGGGCATATGTGGACGCAGGTGCCGATTGTCTGACCACCAATACTTTTGGCGCCTCCCCGCTGGGGTTGAGCCGCCACGGTCTCAAACACGAGCTGCTGCCCATCAACCGGGAAGCAGTGGTCATCGCCCGGCGGGCTTTCGGTGGGCGGCCCGGATTCGTCCTGGGGGACATCGGCCCCTTCGGCGGATTGCTGGAGCCTTATGGAACCTTTTCTCCAGCCGAGGTTCGGGAGGGCTTTGCGGCCCAGGCACGGATATTGGTGGAGGCAGGCGTCGATGCCATTCTCATTGAAACCATGACCTCGCTGGAAGAACTGGAGTTGTCGATCCTGGCGGCCCGCGAGGCCGGAGCCCCTTGGGTCATCGCCACCATGGCTTTTGACGCGGTCCGCGGCGGAGAAGACTTCCGGACCATGATGGGGGTCAGCCCCGAGCAGGCTGCCGAATCCATGGCACGTTGGGGCACCGACATGACGGGCGCCAACTGCGGTGCCGGAGTCGATTCCGCCCGCTCGGTGGAAATCGCCCGCCGGATGCGCCGGGCCTGCGGGCTGCCTCTGGCCATCCAGCCCAACGCCGGGACACCTGAGCTGCAGTCAGGGCGCATCGTTTATCCCCACGAGCCCGCTGCTTTTGCCTCAGAGGTGTTGAAACTCACAGCGTCGGGCGTACGTCTGGTGGGAGCCTGCTGCGGCAGTACTCCGGATCATATTGCGGCAATCCGGGAGCAGTTGAAATAAAGGCCCCCTAAGGAAACGTCGGAGGGGAGTGGTATAGAGACAGTTCAGGCGGCCTGAAGGGGGAGATCTTAAGGAGGAGAGAGCGTTGGGGTCCTCAAAGGAGGTCTCCCTAGCAGGCCGCCTGGAGCATAGTATATCACTCCAGTCGGTTTAGAACACCTTAAATCCGCCAGGGCTGGGAACCGCCTTCCCGTTCTCTGTCTAACTTGTTTGCAATCAATACCTTACTCGATAGTTGCACGGTGCACGCGAATGATGCAAAACGCTCCTGTGGACGGGCGGATGCCCCTTTCGGAGTCTTTTCCACATGGATTTCCACAACCCCGGTGGACGCTGCCAGGTCGTGGGCGGCAGGACTCACGGGTCGGCCGACAACGGTCAGGCTCAGAGCCCGTTGACCTCCCCAACTGCCGGTTGACCAGCGAGCATTCCGCCGGTGCGGACGTTCCACCGAACCCAGCCCCAGGCGGCGAGACCCACCAGAAGGATCCCTGCCGCCCCTCCCGCACGGGCTCCCGGAAACGGATTCTCCACCAGGGGACCCAACAGACCCAGCACCGCCGGTACTGCCGCCGGCATGGGAGCCGCCGCCCACCCTACCCGCGAGAGGATCTCCTCCAGCAACGCCAGCGCCAACCCGGCCAGCGGTACCGCCAGTGCCAGATGAACCAAGCTCGAGAGTTCCGTACCCGCCCCGACTGCCGCTCCGATCACCAGCAGAAAGAGTACCCGCCGCACCGGCGCCTGGCGCCCCCGGATCCATGCGGCTGTCAACAGGACCAGCAGCAGGAACAGACCGTGAGCCAAGTAACGGCTCAGCGAGCCCAGGGCCACCGTGGCGGCCGGCCAGACATGGTCGGCGCCGGAAAAGTCCGGCCATGGCGGCGCGGCGCCGGCCCCCAGCCCGTGGATGACCGCCAGCACACCGGCCACGGCGCCTGCCAGCCACCAGCCCATCCGCAGCGGCACTGCCGCCGCCTGCGGAGCCAGCACCGGAAACCGGCTGTAAACGAGCCCTGACACCAGCGCATACAGGACGGCCGGCAGCACCGCCCCCACCACCAGGATCGCTCCCCAAGCCCCCACCTGATGGCTGTAGGGCTCGGCCGTGTCCAGCAGCGACAGCACCGCCGGCCACTGGTTGGCTGCCCGCGCCAAGCCCAGGACCGCCGCCAGTCCCCCGATCCCCAAGGCCGCCCGGAAGTGAAACGATTTCCGGCTCCATGCCGCGATCCCCGCCACCGCTCCGCCCAGCAGAAACAGATAGACCAGCAGCGAACCCGCGCCGCCGAGAATTTGCAGCAACTGGCGCCGGCTTCGATCCTCCCGCATCCAGTCCTCCGGGACGTAGACGAAACGGTCGCTGTCGGCAACCCGGTCGCCGCTCAGCCGGATCCGGATTCGGGCCTCACCGGCGGCAAGCTCCCGGCTGTCGTCGGCAAACACGACCAGCCAGTCGCGGCGTTCGGGAAGCTCGGACGGTTCCACGGATACCAGCCGCAGCGCTGTCAGTTCACCCCATCGCCGGCGGGCTTCCTGTTCCGCCAGCGCCAGGATCTCCCCCCGCTCCAGTTTGGGGCCGGGACGGTGTTCAGGCAGGATGTGGGTCACGCGGCGTACCCCGCCGTCTGGATCGAGCCGGACCTGCAGTTCCTCCGCCCGTTCTTCGGTGGGGCCTTCCAGCCGAACGACCCGCACCAGCCAGACGGGTGGTTTCAGATAGGTCCCCAGCAAGCTGCGGAAGGTCTCCGGGCCCGAAGTCTCCCAGACGAAGCGTTCGGCCTGTCCCGCATTCGCCTCCACCCGGGACAGCAGCCTCCAGTCAGGCCCGGCCAGGGACCTGAGCAGAGGATCCCCCACGGACTCCAGAAATCTTCTGGCCGCGCCTTCCGCCTCAGCCCGCTGCAGGGTCAGCGGCGGCACCCCCTGGGGACTCTCGCGCAACCCCGCTACTGCCACCACGCCGGCCAGGCCGGAGGCGGCGAGGGTCACGCGAAGCGCGCGCCCGACCGCGCCTCGCGGTGGCGTCTCCGCCATCGGCCCCGAAAGGGGTTCGGGGGGAGGTGGCGGCTGCCAGGCGGAGTTCCGCACCGTGTCCGGCGCTTCCGTCCACGCTCCCGCCTGCCAGCCCCGGTACAGAACCACGCCCAGGGGAGACAGGGTGAGCAGGACGACCAACGTCTGGTCCAGCCGCGCGGTACCGGTCGAGCTGAGGAAGATTGGCAGGGCGAACCAGACCACATCGAAGACGAAATGGAGGATGACGGCGGGCAACAGGCCGTAAACGAGGTAGAGGGCTCCGAACATCAGCGACGGCAGGATCAGTTCCACCACCCGCGCGTAGGCTGGCTGGTTGGCGTAACCGGCGTGTCCAGCTCCGAAAACCAGAGCCTGGATCCCCAACGCTGCCGCGATCCACCAGGCCTTTCCTCCGAAACGACGGCCCAGCAGGGCTGCGCCGGCCAACGGGACCGCCCGGAACAGACATTCCTCGCCAAACCCGGCCTGGGCCGAAATGGCGATGGGATTCAGCCATGGCAGGAAAGTGGCCAGGGTGTCCGGATGAATCAGGCTGTCGGACGGTGTCCACCATCCCAGGCGGCTCCGGGTGACGAAATAGAGGGCGGTTTCGTAGGCGAAGAACACGGGGACGAGCAGAAAACCGGCCAGCGTCCGCCCCAGCACGGGCCGGGAGGAGCCGGCTTGCCGGGACCACAGCTTCCACAGTTGCAGATGGTGGGGAAAGGCCTGTCGGGACATTCCTTCCGCCACCAGGAAGACCAGGCTGAGCAGCAAGCCCACCGCCAGTCCTTCCCCCAGGGACTCCAGTACCCAACGGACGAGGAACTGGCCCGAGGAAAGTGCGGTGTCGTATTCCATCCAGGCCAGGGGATACTGGTTGAGTCCGGTCAAGAACTGCAGCCCGCCGATGACGGCGCCCCAGGCGAGGGCGGGCCGCCACAGGGCGCTGCGGAGTCGCAGCAAGATCAGCAGGCCTGTTCCGCAGCCGCCCACCAGGTAAATCACGCCCACCACCAGGCTGGCCGCCAGGGCGATGGTTTGGTTGGAGGACCGCATTTCCTGATAGCGGCGCCCGAAGGCTTCCGGCAGGCGGATGAAAGGTTCGGCGCGGCTGACGCGGTCGCCGGCCACGGTGATGGCGAAGCGGTAACGGGCTTCGCCCAGTCGAAGTCCGGCGTGTTCGTAGACGAACTGGTGGTCGCGCCGGCCCCCGGTGCGGGTTTCGGTGGTTTCTTCCACAAGGTGCCACTGGTCCCGCTGGATGCCCCAGCGGCCGAGTTCGGCATCGGCCAGGGCACGGGCGGCGTCCGGCTCGAGCTGGGCACCGGGTTCGGCCTCGGGCAGGGTGAGGCGGAAGCCGAAGGGGCGGCCTTCCGGTGAGAACAGGAACTGGCACTCGGTGATTTCTCCCTCGCGGAAGTGGCGTACGACCCAGCGGTAGGGCGGGTAGAGGCCGCTGCGTATGAGGGCGGCGAAGGCCTGGGTGCCTCCGGCTTCCAGTTCCACGTAGTTCTGGACAGCCTGGTCGTTGGTAAAGGAGGCGGCCTGCGCATAATCCTCGGGGCCGAGGTTGAGTTGGCTGGCCAGCTCCGCGGCCCGTGTCAGGGCAGTGCTCCGATCCATCTGGAGGTCGAGGGAGACGATGGGGAAGGCGCGGTCGAACCAGATAACGGTGGCGGCGGTGGCGGCGGCGGAAACTGTGGCGAAGGCGATCCAGAAGGCGGGTTTTCGGGTCATGGTCTTCCCCCGGGACCGTGCGCCCTGTTCCGGGTATTCCGGCTTTCGCATCGGGACGGCACGGCTGCATCGGCTATTGAGCCACAGCTGTTTCCGAAAGTCTTCCACACCAGGGGAACTTTTATCCCTGACAACGGCGACTTTGCGGACAGCCCCCGACCCACCCATCACTGCAAGCCCTGATGCACCAGTCACTTAAAGGCACTCCTCGGTCTGGCATCTCTCCTGCTATCGGGAAAGGCCGCGAGGGGAGGCCTGGATGGACGATCAAAGAAAGGAGAAGTCGCAGAACAGGGGAACGGGAACCGACGCTCCTGCCATCCAGGCCCTGAATTTCACCAGAAACAGGCTGAGCCGCCGCGCCCTGTTGGCGGCCGCCGCCATGCCTTGGGGGTGCAGTGGACAAACCGGCCGGCCGGGTCAGCCGCTTCCGGGTCTGGAGCTGGTAGACGAGCGGGGGGAACACAGGAATGCACGGGACCTGGAATTTCCGTGCGTGCTGGTTCTTTTCCATCCTTTCTGTCCGGCCTGCTCCCGGACGCTGGTGACCTTGACCCGGCTGCAGGAGTCCGCAGGGCCCTTGCGGCTGCACCTGCTGGTGGAGCTTGGCCGCCGGCCTCTCATGCAGCTTCTGCCGCGTCCCGTTTTCCCGGTCTGGTACGCCAAGGAGAAGCTGCTGGAAAGAGCGCTGGGGAGGCTGCCGCGGCCGGTCCTGTACTTCGTGGACGCCGGCGGGATGATCACAAGCCGGCAAATTGGGAGTCGTAGCGATGCAGTGCAACGGGAAGCAATCCTGTCCCACCTGCGGTGACGGCTGGCGCCGGCTGGTGGCCGCCTCGGTGTTGGGACTCCTGGGCATTGGGCTGATCGGCCTGGCGATGTGGTCTCCGGAAACCCTGGTGTTCCAGCGCTCTGCCGGAAGTCGAGCCGGGGCCGTGGACTGTGGTCCCCGGTGCCTGCAGATCGTGCTGCAGCGCTTCGGAATGACTCCCGAGTTCGAGGAGATCGCCGCCTGCTCGGGCCTTTCCGAGATCGGAACGAGCATGCTGGGGTTGCGGGACTGTGCGCGCCGCTACGGTTTGACGGCGGAGGGTTGGAGATTCGTCCCGCAAGACCTGTCCAAGGTCCCGTTGCCTGCCATCGTGTATCTGGATGACCGTCACTTCGCGGTGTTGGATGCAGTGCATCCCGACCGGGTCGAGCTGATCGATCCCGGGGTGGGGGAACTGAGTTTGCCCATGTCGAATTTCCTGAGGCGCTGGAGGGGGTACACCCTGGTTGTAGAACCGCTCAGTCGGTAAGAGAGGAGAGGAAACATGAAGCGGGTTTGTGTTTTGATTTGTATCGGCATGATGTTGTTGATGTCGTTGTCGGCGCAGGGGCTGGGAGGGAGCCGCCTGCTGTCCGACAGCGAGATGGAACGGGTCCAGGGGACCGGTGAGTTCACGTGGTGCGATTTTGGCTCGGGAGCAGCCTCGGTTCTGGGACTGGCCTCTTTCGTAGCGGTTGTGGTCCCTGGCGGGCAGCCCGCGGTAATCCCCCTTCGTATCGCAAGCTTGGCCGTCGGATCAATTACCGCAGCCCTATGTTGAGGAGTTGAGCACCATGAGGACAAAACTGCCGGCTCTCGCAATGCTGTTCAGTCTGGTCCTGCTGTCAGGCGCTTCTGTGCAAGTTCTGGGGGTGGTGGTAAGCCATCAACTCACCCCTGCCGAGATGGGGGCGCTGACCGGAACCGGATGCGGTGACAGTGCGGGTGGAATGCTCGCCGCTGGTCTGGTCTCAGGGCTTTTCTGGGCCCCGGTCCCGGTGTTCGGTCAAATTATGCTTGCCATTGCCGCTGGGTACGGAGTATTCGTCCTGGTGACCTGCTAGGTGCAGAAGCCCTCCAGCGCGTTGACTTGATTCGACACGCCCCAAGAAGAAGCGGGGCAGCAACAGAGAATGATGATCTCTGGTGAAATACGGTTGCATCGGGTAGTCCCCGTGTTTTTGGCGAAGGAAATGGCACCGGTCAGGCGATTCGTCCTGATCTTCTGTGCCCTGAACCTCTTCAACGGTCTCGCGCTGTCCCTGACACAGATGATGCCAGACCTTGACGCCGGGTACTTTAGAGGCTCGTGCGTTGTGCTGTTCACAGCAGTGCCAGGAATGTTTGGCTACGGTGCGTTCTTCTTCGAGAGAAGTCGGCGTCACTTGATTCTTCTGCAGTCTCTTCCTGTAAGCAGCCGGTTCATCGTCTGGATGAAGTTCGGGGCTGGATGGGGCACCACAATGCTCGTAACAGCGGCGGCCGCGATCCCACTCCTGCTTTCCGGTCGGGGACCAACATGGATCGAATGGCTCGTTATGGTAGTACTGATGGCGGATCTCATCGCCTCGCTGCTTTTGGCGGGGCTCTTGACGCGCAATGAGATCGGACAGGTTTTGCCCCTCTTGCTCGTGTTGTCCTGCTCGGTGATCACCACAAACCACTGGCCGCACATCTTTGACTGGGTCGGCCGCAACGCAACCAACTTAGTCCTCACGGGCGCCGGCGGCGGCGCAATCATGATCGAAGCTGCGGCCGCCCTCCTCCATCGACGGGAACTGGACTTGTGACACACCAAAGCGAGCCAACAGGTTTCCCCCGGCGGGGAACACGGTAAGGAGGAAGACGTGAACTGGGCCCTGTTCACCAAGGATCTGCTCGCCACCTGGAAGCTCGCCGCCACACTGGCGATCAGCAACGCTGCCGCGTCGCTCTGGGCTGTCGGTACCGGCGGAACGGAGAGTCCCCACCTGTCGACGGTGGCCGGCATGCTGACCACTTCCCTTGCTCTCGGAGGAGTCATGGTCCCCGGCATCCTGATCGGTTACGAGCGCGAACGGCGTCACTGGATCCTGCTGCAGAGCCTGCCGGTGACCTCGGGCCGCATTGTGTGGGTCAAAGCTTCCGCTGCCTTGGCCGCATCCTTGGCCGCGAGTTTCGCGGGTTGTATCCCTTGGCTGCGGACGGGCCAGCTCCACCCTGGCGTGCCTCTGCTGATGTTCTCCGTCCTCCTGGTGGTCTCCAGCGCAGCCGTCCTGGTTAGCGTCCTCACCAGACAACCATTGGCCTTCCTGGCAATGTGCATCTTAGGATTTGGCATCATTGGCGCTGCGGGCTTCGCCGTCTACGGCATCGGCCTGGACCCGCTCCTGCTGGCAGTGGGAACTGTCCTCCCTGCGGCGGGAGCCGCGGCCCTCATGCTGGAAACGGCGGCACAAACCATGGCCCGACGGGAACTGGACCTGTAACCTCGAAAACGGAAAACCCAACCCAAACCTGGAGCAGTCCCCATGACAGTCACACCGGCAGCCATCCTGGAATGTCGCGACCTCGTCCGGAGCTACCCCTCCGGCTTCTCCCTGGGACCCGTTAACCTCGCCGTCCCCCCAGGCCAGGTCCACGGTATCGTCGGCGTCAACGGCGCCGGCAAGACCACCCTCATGCGTACCCTGGCCGGAATCCTCCGGCCCGACCGCGGCCAGATCCGCATCCTCCAGCAGGACCTGCAAACCTCCGTCCCCGGCATCCGCCGCTGGATCGGCTACCAGGACGAAGAACAGGTCATCTACGACTGGATGAAACCCGAAACCCTGGGACGCTTCCTCGCCCCCTTCTTCCCCGAATGGGACTTCCCGTACTACCGCGACCTGCTGCAAAGGCTGGAAGTCACCCCCGACCGCAAGGTGGGCGAAATGTCCAAAGGCAACCGCGTCAAGCTCGCCCTGGCCGCCACCCTGGCCCGGCGCGCCCGCGTCCTTATCCTCGACGAACCCACCTCGGGCCTCGACCCCGGCGTCCGCCGCACCCTGCTGGAGGTGATTTCCGAATACATGGCCGCCGCCGACGGCAAGGCCTGCCTGCTCATCTCCTCCCACATCACCACCGACCTGGAACGGATCTGCGACCGTGTCACCGTACTGGATCAAGGCCAGGTGCGGCGAACCATCGAACGCTCCGAATTCGCCGTCACCCGCTCCCAGGAACCCACCCTGGAAGACCTGGTGCTGGAAACGCTCCCCCGCGACAAGGCCAACGGAGCCGCCCGCGGATATGCCCCGCCGCCGTTGGCTGACCTACCGGGAGGTGACGCATGATCCAGGCATTGCTGGCCAAGGAATTCCAGCACGCATGGAAGCTTATGGCGGGCTTCGCCCTGGCTGGCCTCGCCCTGTCGGCGTTCTGCGTGGTCCGTTTCCCCCCGGGACATGAAAAGCTGGAGGTGGTGCGGGCGGGGGTTTCCGCGCTGGCTGCGGCGGCGGGCATGGGCTTCGCCTACTCGGTGGTCATCGCCGAACGGAAACGCCGTCACTTGGTGCTGTTGCGGATCCTGCCCGTATCGGACCGGCTGCACGTGTGGGTCAAGTTCGTTGCCGCCCTGGCCATGTCCGCATCCGTCCTGGCGGCCACCGAACTCCCCTGGCTGGCGGCGGGCATGGGCGTCAACCCGCCGGTCGCTCTGGGCACCGGCGTTGCCGTCGGTTTCTACATCTCCCTCACTCTGCTGCTGGCCATCACCTTCCGCAACCCCACCGCCGGAATCCTGCCTTTCTACGTGGTCCTCATGGGCATGGTGCTGATGCGGGACCGGCTGGCTCCGGTGCTGGCGCTAGTCAGCGAACTGGCCTTCCTGGCGGTCCCCCTCTCGCTGGTGGTCACCGTGGTCTCGGTGGAACTGGCCGCCCTGGTCATGAGCCGGCGGGAATTGGACCTGTAGGACGGCCATGGCGTCGGTGCTCTGTCCCAATGACCCGATCCCGCCTGCCGAATCAGAGGCTTCGCCTGGTCGGGGTAGCAGGGTCGTCATTCGCCGGTGGCTGGAGGCCGTCCGCGAACGGCGGGCGCTGACCGCGATCATGTGGAAGGACTGGCGGCGTCAGCCCGTTGCCTGGCTGATCATGCTTCCCCTCCTGCCCGCGTTTGGGCTGATGGCGGTGGTGGGCGGGCTGCACGAGCATCATCCGAAGACCCCGCCGCTGGACGCATACGTCCTCGCCGTGATGGTGATTTTGGGGGTCACGGTGGGAGAGCAGGTCATGGAAATGGAGAAAGGCTCGAGGCGGCTGGTCCTGCTGCGCAGCCTTCCCCTGACGGAACGGGCGCTGGTCTGGGCCAAGTTTGAGGCGACCTGCTGGATGGCCGTGGCGGCCCTGGCTCCGGCCGCCGCCGGACGCTGGTGGCTGGGACGGAGCTGGGCGCCGGAACTGCTGCTTCTGACCGTGACCATCATGGCGGCGGCTGCCCTGACGTTGTTGGTGACCGTCTGGATCCGCAAGCCATTGTGGGCCTTCCTGTTCTGGGGCACACCGATCTCCGCCGCCCTGATGTTTTTCGAACCGGCTCGCACGATGTTGTTCCAAGTTCTCCGCCCGGAGATCCCGGTGCTCCTCGGCCTCACGCTGACAACGGCGGCGGCCCTGGAGGCGGCAGCCCGGATTCTCGAACGTCGCGAACTGGAGTTTTGAACCCGACGAGGGAAGGACCGAGGCCGCAGCGGGAAGGAAGGATGCGATGGGTATGCTTGTCTTGACAGGATGGCTGTCGTCACCTGATCTCGAACGGCGCTGGCACTGGTGGTGGCTGCTGGTGGCGGCGGGAACCACGCTTGCCGCCGTCGCCCAATACCCCTTTTCCCGCCGGATCGTCCTCGCCAGTCTGACCCGGTTGGTTCCACCGGAGAAAGCCGCCGAGGCCTGGTCCGGTGTCCAACTCTGGCTGCTGCTGGGGATCGCCGTCTCACCGTTGACGGTGCTGCTGAAGGCCGCGGTATACGCCGCTCTGCTGTACCTCGTGGCGGTCGCCGCAGGCCGGGCTGTACGCTTCCGACGGCTGTTGGCCCTGGTGCTGATCGCCTTGATCCCGCTGGTGGTCGAACTGTGGTGCGTGCTGGGTGTACTTTACGTCTCCGGCCTGGAACGCGTGGAGACCCCGGACGATCTGAAGGTGGCTCTGGGCCTGGACCGGTTTCTGGATTCCACCGCCCCCTGGGCGGTCATCGCCGGACAGTTGAACCCGTTCCAGGCCTCCTTCATGGGCGTGCTGTTTGTCGGCCTCACGTCCGGAGGGATGCTGTCTCCGCGGGCCGCCGCGGCCGGCATCGGCGGCCTGTGGCTGGCCGCGTCCTTTCTTGCGGAAAGAATCCAGGCGCTGAGCCGGATCTGGACCGATCTGATCGGGTAACCGCCGCTGATTTCCGCCCGGGTCTGCCACGGTGTCACCGTGAGGCAGGGCTACATCCTCTGCCCTCTGGGGGCGCTTTGGGCCTCATCGGCGCTGGTGATCGTCCGGCGCTCCGAAGTGCTTGACCGTGAACGCCGCGTGTCCAGGTTTGGGGGCCGGTTTCTGGACCGCCCTCTCCGGGCGGTTTGCGGCCGGCCAACCCGCTGACAGCACTTCCATTCGGTGGTATATAGACCGCTTCGACCCTCTAAAGGCACCGGGAAGGGCTCGGAAAGGAGGCAGCAGCATGAAGCCTGAGGACGAGGCGAAGTCCCCGAACGCCGTCAGCCGCCGCAAGTTCGTGGAAGGGATGGTGGCCGCGGGAGCGGCCCTTGCCGGTGCGCCCGCCCTGTTGCGCGGCCGGAACCTCAACAACAAACTCAACCTGGCTTTTATTGGTGTCGGCGGCCGCGGTACCGCCAACATGCGGGAACTTGTCATCATTCCCGGCGAAGAGGCGGGGCGGCGCCCGCCCGGACCTGGAGCGGGACCTCATCCGGATGAGAACGTGACCGTGCTGTGCGATGTCGACCAGAATTATCTGGACGCCGCCTCGCGGCGCTTCCCCAAAGCCAAGGTTTACCGCGATTTCCGCCGGATCTTTGATGCTCCCGGCGAGTTCGATGCGGTGGTGATCTCCACCGCCGAGCAGACCCACGGAATCGCCGCCTACCTGGCCCTCACTCACGGAAAGCACGTCTACTGCGAAAAGCCGCTTTGCTATAACATCTGGGAAACGCGTCTGATCCGTGAAACGGCAGCCAGGTATCCCCACCTTTCAACCCAGATGGGCAACCAGGGCCATGCTTCCGAGCGGCGGTGCACCATCCGGGAAATCCTCGACACCGGTGTCATCGGTCCGGTACGGGAGGTTCATGTCTGGGCGGACCGCGCCTGGGGACTGCAGGATGCCGCGTCTGCCGAAAAGTTCGACAAACCGCACGGCTTTTACAACGAGATCCAGATCGTCGACCGTTTCAAGGAGGAAATGCCGGTTCCTCCCCACATGGACTGGGACCTGTGGCTGGGCCCCGCTCCCTGGCGTCCGTATCACGCCACTTACTTCCCGGGACCCCGCTGGTACCGATGGTGGGATTTCGCCAACGGGACGATGAGCGATCTGGGCAGCCACGACAACGACGTGCCGTACACCGTCCTGGACATCTGGCGCCCGGACGGCAAGGGCGGACGTATCCTGGCGCCGGTCACCATCGAGGCGGTTTCCCATAACGTTCCTGTAGCCCACCGGGAACTGGCCCCCGCCACCATGCGGGCGACGTTCGAATACGCAGCCGTGGGATCTCAACCCGCCCTGAAACTGGTCTGGCACCAGGGCGACAGCAAGCCTCCGGGTTGGGAAGAAAGCTGGGGCGGCCGTTCCCAACTGTTCATCGGTGACCATGGGATGCTGCTGGGCAACGGCAAGCTGTTGCCGGAGGAGAAGTTCAAGGATTTCCAGACCCCGCCGGCCCGACTGCCGCGTTCGCCGGGTCACTGGGTGGAGTGGGTCAATTATGCCAAGGGCCTCGGGCCGGTGCCCGGTTCCAACTTCCAGTATTCCGGCTGGACGACGGAGGCGAACCACCTCGGCAATGTCGCCTACCGCACCGGCAAGAAGATCGAGTGGGACTACCAGAACATGCGGGCCACCAACGCGCCCGAGGCTGAGCCGTTCATCCGGCGTCCGGAGTACCGCAGGGGCTGGGAGGACATTCTGAGGTCTTAGCCGCGTTCAGCCGGCCGGCCCCGCGATCTCCCGCGGGATCCGTGCGGCCCAGAGGTTCCGGCTCCGTCCGCCGCCATTCCGCGGGCCGCTTACACGCCGGATTGCGGCGGCCGCCGGCCCAGTTTCCGGGCCAGATACTTGAAGGGGACCAGCATCGAAACCTGGTCCCGATAGCGGCAATAGGCGTCCCCATGCACCGCCACGAGCTTGCGCTCCTCCAGCCAGGCCCCGGCGGACAGATAGATGCTGAGTATGCCCTTGACGACCAGATTGGCGGCAGTGACATCGCCTGCAGCCCAGATCAGCAGCAGAGCGGCCAGATACCAGGGATGGCGGACTGCCTGAAGGATGCCGTTGGTCTGCAGCCGCCCGCCCTCCGCCAAAGACCGCGGGTGACCGCCCCTCTTCAACTGCTCCCAGCCCAGGAAGCGGCGCATGCTGTAACTGCGGGCGCCCGCCAAGAACAACGCGACTGCTGACCCGCACAGGGCGGCCTGGAGCCAGACCAGGGCACCTCCCCATCGGAACAGGACCGGGGAACAGCCACCAGGTCCGTAACGGACCAAAGTCACGAAGGTGGCCACGGCGACAAGGTTATAGGCCAGCCGGTAGAAGCGAAAACCTTCGCCCAGCCGTCGCCGGAACCACTCCGTGACGGGAGGAGCGATCAGGCCGCTGTGCAAGCCGCACCAGGCAATCCACCAGCCCGCCAGGATGGCGTAATCGATTTCCGTCATTTCCGCCAGAAGCCTCCCGCCGCACCAGGCTCGGACGCCAGCCCGGGATCACTGCCGGAAAGGGTCGGGCAGGTTCGTTCCCTGGGTTGCCGCAGGGACACCCCGGAGGAAGGCGATGTAATCGGCCGGTGCAGGCTCCAGGCCGGCGCGGCGCAGCATCAGGTTGATCTTGCCGCGGTGATACTGTCCGTGCAGGGCGGCGTGCAACAGGATCTCCCCCACTGTGTTGGTGAATTCACCGCCGGCAGAGTTCCGATAATTGACCGCGGACGCCAGATCGGCTTCTTGCAGCCGCTCCACGTACTGGCGCCAGGCGGCGTGCGTATCCCCAGCGAATCGCTTCACTTGAGCCAGGGAGGCGTCCGGCCAGACCGGGAGGTTGGCGGGCCGTTGCTCCAGCCGCGCCAGCCAAATCTCCTCCGCCGCCATCAGGTGGGCGGCTTCCAGAATTGCTTCCGGCACGATCCCCGGATCAGCCGGCAACGCCTCGAGAACCCGCCTGTCGGCCCAGATGGCATGCTCCCAAAGCCGGCGGATGGTTCCCAGCAGCATGGGGGGCAGTCAAACATACCCGGCAGGCTTCTGTCGACCCCAGAAACGTGGGCCAGCTTGGGAGAACCTCACTATGGCACCCTCTGATATGCATAGTGTATGGTATGGTGTATGAGAACCAATATCGTACTCGACGAGGATCTGGTTCGCGAGGCCCAACGCTACTCGAAGGCTCGGACCAAAAGGGGCTTGGTGGACGAGGCTCTCCGAATGTTCGTCCGGGTGCGGCGGGAGGAGGAACGTCGCGCCGGGTACGCCGACCGCATCCAGGACATCCGCCTCAAGACCCAACGACTTCGTCTTCGTACCAGCCCTTCGGACCTCCTCAGAGAGGATCGGGACCGCCGATGAGGACTCTGGTCGCCGACACCAGCGTCGCGATCGCCTGGTATCTGCCGGAGGCGTTCTCCGATACCGCCCGCCGATGGCAGCAGGAACTCGTGGCGGGCAGGATCCGACTCATCGTCCCCTCGCTGCACTTCTGGGAGTTCTGCAATGTCCTGCGAACCTATGTACGACGCGGGGAGATCGACCCCGAGCTCGCCACCGAGATCTATGCGGCCCATCTTGAAGCTCCGCTGGAAGTGCGTGACCCGTCCCCGGCGCCACTGCTGCGCCAGGCTCTTGAATGGGAAGCGAGCGCTTACGATGCCGTCTTCCTCGCCCTTGCCCTGGAGCTCGACGTCCAGTTACTCACCGCGGAAAGGTCGACCACTCCTTGGGTGGTGAGGCTGGCCGACCGGATCGAGCTCGTGAGGTGAGGGAGCGGTTGAGCGTCGGCCCGATGAGCCGGGCAAATACAGGGGAGAAGGAGCTGAGCCAGCTAGAAACGCAGGGAGAGGCAACTCACCCCGCCGTCCCGCTTGCGGAACTCTGAAGTGTCGACCTCGATGACCGGGCAGCACCGCCCGGCGAGCCGGCTGCGGGTGAGGGGGTAACCGGCCGGCATGATGACCCGGCCGTTGACCCAGATGCAGTTGGCGGCGTACGCCTCCCCGGCCGGCACCTCGATTCGCTGGTAGCTGCGAAACTCCGGCAGGTTCAGGAAGTCGCGGGTGCCGAGAATCCAGCCCTCTTCCAGCCAGGCAAGACCGCTCTTCAGGTGCAGCCCCGCACTCACCCGCAGGGTCGAACCGCTCATCCCGTACCGCTCCAGGATGGCGATGAGCTGCGCAGCGCCTTCCTCGTTGGTCCGGCTCGAGACGCCGATGAAACAGTGGCTGCCGACCATCACGACGTCTCCTGCATCCAGGGTCCCCGGTTCGACGATATACTCCACCCGCTGGTAGAAACGGCGCAGTACCGGCGCCATCAACTCCGCTTCCCCCCGGCGGGAGAGGGCTCCCGGGCGGGAGACCACGGCGCAGTGGGGCGTGCACACTGCGGTATCTTCCACAAACACCGAGTCCGGGTATTGGTCGGCAGGGGGCAGCACGGTGATTTCCAACCCGCAATCCCGCAAGGCCGCCAGGTATTCCCGGTGTTGCCCGGCCGCCCGCTCGTAGTCGGGCTCGCCCAGACCGGCGGTCGACAGCCCGTAGACCATGGTCCGCGCTGGCAAGCGGGCAATGGCATGCCGGAAAACCATTCCTTCGATCCTGCCCCGGAAATCTGGGAAATCAGCAGCTTTGCGGTGGTCAGACCAGAACGATGTCGCGGATCTCAGCCTGCCCCCACTTCCAGTTCACAAAGGGCCGCCCCCCTTCAACGCCCACGGTCCCGAACGCCCCCTCCACCGCCAGAAAGGCCCTGAAGTCACCGATCCCGGCGCCGATGTGCAGCACCTTGTCCACCGCATCGTAACGCACTCCGGTCATTCCGTGGATCAGCCCATAACTCGACAGGGCACGGGCGTACCAGTGCCCACACTCGTATTCGTTGAAGGGATTGCGGATGGTCCCGTCATAACGCTTCCGGCAGGCCCGGACGATCTCCAGTCCCTGCTCGACCTTGCCGTGGAGCATCAGATGGGACGCCACTTGGTACTCGATCCCCGTCCATACCTCGTTGCTGTAGACGAAGGGCAGCGAGAGCTGTCCCCCGCGAGGCCAGGTGCACAGGAGCAGCCCGCCTTCGTCACCCAGAGCGTAGGAGGGACGCTGCGGGTTGGTATGGCCGCTCAGGTCGTGTTTCAGGTTGTACTTGTGGATCGCCAGCAGCGTCGACTCCACCAGTCCGGAATCGACAACCTCAGGCAACCCGCACATCCGGGCCATCCACGACCCCAGAATCCCATCCGACAGACAGCCGGACCCATACTGATACTTCGGACCCTCGCGGTTGAGGAGCTCCACCGCCTCCTCCGAGTAGTCGGAGGTCCAGCTTCCCTTCGAAAGCTCGACGGGATCCTTGGCCTCCAGGTCCTTCCAGCGGATTTCCTGCTGAAAGTACTCTCCATTGAAGAGCCGTTCGCTCATGTAAGCGCGGCCGCGCTCCAGCAGCTGGCGGTAGCGGGTCACGTCGTCGCCCAACGCCGACCCCATGGCGACGGCGGCCGACAAAGCCCCCAGGTAGAAACTGGTGCACATCCCGTCCGGCCCCCAGAACTCGATGTCGTAGGTGTTGTGGTGGGGTTCCTCCACCACGCCCTTTCCTTTTGGATCCCAGGTACGGATACAGTAGTCAAGGCTCCGGCGCACCGCCGGCCACAGCTTTTCCATCCACACGGTATCCCCGGAAATCCGCCATTCCCGGTGAACCTTCATGATGCCGCCGAGCTGGCCGTCGGCGGCCGCATGGAACGTATGCGTGGTCTCCCGGATAGGCAGAGAAGTCCGGAATGTCTGATGGCCTTGACCGTCCTGGCTGACCAGAAACTCCGTTTCCCGCAGACCGCGCTCCAGGGCCGGAAACAGGTGGGGAATCGCCTGGGCGTAATTCCAGACGTGGGTGCAGGAGCCATGACAGCAGCCGGCGGTGTCGCCGCAACCCTCGAAGCACCACAGGCGGCCGTCACATTCCCGCAACACCGTGGGCGACTTGAGAATGGTAAGGTTGGCGGATACCGCCTCGATCACCTCCGGCGGCAGGCTGGTGTCAAACAGGCAATCCCGGAATCTCCGGCTCCGCTCGTTCAGCTCCTCGTAATGGTCCCGCCAGTAGGCCGCGGCATCTTCCAAATCCTTGAAGCGGCCGACGTACCAAGGCACATAGCACTTTCGCGTGGGGCAACACGCATCTCCGGCGCAATCCTGCGGCGGTGGAGCACCCTCAGGATCCTCGCCGTAGCGGAGCTCGGTTCTCGGCACAAACCATGCGAACAGCAGGCGAATGGTTTTGGTTCCACCCTCTTGCAGACGCAGCGGAACATAGAGGGACGCGCCGGGAGCCGGGCCCTGCACCGGCGCTCTGGCCCGGACGCGTCCCTCGCGGATGTTCTTCCAGGCCATGGTCAGGGAATCCCACCATCCACCGCGGAACCAGCAGTAGTCCACCACCGGGTCGTCGCCGAGGATGAATGCCGCGAACTCCCCGGCAGCCGTCGGGTTGGTGTCGGTTCCCCGCTGGCCCAGTACAAAGCCGCCGTCAAACGCCCGGATATAGCTGCCTTCATCGCCGACCTTCATGAAGTTGACCGCACTGTATGAGTAAACAAGGTCGAGGCTCGAGGCGGATTCGTTGGTCAGCCGGTACTCCACGGCACAGACCGGGAGGCTGGAATTGTCAGCGTCGCTGGGGGTGAAGGGGCTCCAGCCGGTGAGCTCTACCCGCAAAGGCAGGGCCGGGTCACTGAGCTTGACCGCGGCAAAGGAAAAACGGGCCTCGAATTCCGCGTGTTCGAAGCGGGGGAGTCCAAAGCTGGTTCCCGCAGCTCCGTTGCCGGTTCCCCGTTGGCCGAAGACCTTCCAGCCGGGTACCGGACCCTCGAGAACGCGCGCCTCCTGTTCCATCCCCTTTACGCAAACCGCCGCGAACGTGCACGGCTCGTGGAAGATGTCCGGCCGGTGGCGAAGCGAGACATGCGAAAAAGCGCCTGTGCCTTCCAGACAGATCATCCCGGCGCCGATACCGCCCATGGGAAACGCCACACGGTTGAGATAGGTACCTTGGTAGGCGCTGTTGAAATCCCGGCCTGGAAGCGACTTGCGGTCGATCGGACCGGGACCGTAGAAGGTCGCCGACCCGGCCACTCCGAAACCCGACAAGCGGAGAAATTCACGACGTTCGAACTCCATTCCCTCTCCTTGCCGGGAATTGTGACGTGTCCCTCAACAAGCGGCAATAGCGGGCGGACCCTGGTACCCCTCGGCCGATGCCCAGCCCGCGTATCGGACGAAACCCCGAAAAGTCCCCTTTGCCCTGAGCCTCCTGGCACTTGACTCTTCAGCCTTCGGCCGCTTGCGGCTTGCCTTCCCCCTGCGGCCCACCATCCCTTTGACCGCCGGTGTTATTTCCCACTAGTCTGGTGCCTATGAGCGTGCGAGTTGTCCGCCTGGGATCGGAGAGGCTGCCCGGCGAAGGTCTCCGGATCGGCACCGTCCGACGTCCCCCGCGCGGCGTTCCGAAGGAACGCTTCTCTGCCGACAACTGGTACGACGTCTGGCTGCCGCAGCTCGCTCCCAGTCCGGAGCTGGTCAGGCAGGCCCAGGCGTCAGCCACGGATTCCGCCTGGCGGGAATTCAGCCGCCGCTACCGGGCCGAGATGGCGGCCGCCGACAATGACCGGCTCCTGAGCCTGCTGGCCGCCTTGTCGCGACAGACCGACTTCTCCATCGGCTGCTACTGCACCGACGAGGCGCGCTGCCACCGATCAGTCCTGCGTGAGCTGTTGGTGGAACACGGCGCCCTTGTGGAAGCGGCGGAATCGCCGATACCTGCCGCCTCCCGCAAGCGGGCCTGATCGGACATCCTGTGCCATAATCCAGTCTGTTTCCCAAAGTAATGCCGTGGGATTTTTCGACCCCGCGACCAGCAGGCAGGTGACGAACGCTGTGGATCACGCGCTCTTCAGCATGGAACACTCCGTGGCGATCCTTGCTCGGACGCCGGCCACTCTGAAGGCGCTGCTGGAAGACTTGCCGGAACGTTGGGTGCGGGCCACGGAAGGCGAGGGCACGTGGTCTCCTCATGACGTGGTGGGTCACCTGGTGCATGCCGAGCGGACTAACTGGATTCCACGCCTGCTCCACCTGTTGCGCGGCTCGAGCGAGCCTTTCCCGCCGTTTGATCGTGAAGGCCAGTTCGCCTATAGCGGGACCAGGCTTCTGGCTGAGCTTCTGGACGAGTTTGCCGGGCTTCGCCGGGACAGCCTGGCAACCCTGGCAAACCTGAAATTGACCGCAGATGACCTGACTCGGGCCGGACTCCATCCGGAACTTGGCCGAGTGCGGGTTGATCAGCTACTGTCCACCTGGGTCGTCCACGACCTTGATCACGTTGCGCAAATCGTCCGGACCATGGCGAAGGTGTACGCGGGCGCGGTCGGACCATGGTCCGCCTACCTGTCGATCCTGCGCTGACGGGGTCGGGCCACTTACCGCCGCGTTGACGGAAGGGAAACTCCAAGGCTCAGGCCGGCGGGGCGGCCTTCGCGTTGATCCGTGTGATCCGTGGGATCGGCGTGATCCGCGTGCAAGTTTATCTGTCCTCAGGGGGACGCAACCGCCGCGCTGGAAGAGAACTCCGGGGCTCTGGCCGCTACCGCCGCCTGAGCGAATTGGCGCGGCCGAGGCCGTGCCGTGGGCGGTTGGCTCGTCACACTGGGGATGGTTGTCGGTGCATCATGATGCGTGGATCATGATGCTATGCGCACTACGGTCAGTCTCGACGACGACGTCACCGCCCGTCTCAAGCAGATCCGCAAGGGAAGAAGCTTCAAGGAGTTGATCAACACCGTGTTGCGGGCCGGCCTGGATCGGTTCGAACAGGGGGCGGAGATCGGAACCCCGTACTCCTTACAAGCGGTGGAGGGGAAGCCTCGGCGCACCGATCTGGACAACGTAGCCGAATTGATCGCCGAAGCCGAGAGCGACGCCTACAAATGAGATTGATCGATGCCAACCTCCTGATCTACGCCAAGTTCTCTGATCTCCCCCAGCATGAGAAGGCCCGCATGTGGCTCGAGACACAATTCAATTCACCGCGGCGAATCGCCCTTCCGTGGGAATCGTGCCTGGCGTTCCTCCGCCTGTCCACGAACAGCCGTCTGTTTGATCGTCCGCTCTCCGGTCCAGCCGCCTGGGAGCAGATAGAAGAATGGTTGTCTCATCCTCGGGTTTCGATTCCACTGCCAACGGTGGAGCATCCGAATGTTGTCCGCGGCCTCATCAGGGCCGTCCGAGGCGCCGGCAATCTTGTTCCGGATGCCCACCTGGCAGCCCTCGCGATTCAGCACGGTCTGATTCTGTGCAGTTCGGATTCGGACTTTGCCCGTTTCCCTGGTCTGAGATGGGAGAATCCTCCGGTGGCCTGATCTCAAAGCGGAGTCCCCTTCCGGAAAATGGCCCGGATCTTGTGGACACACTTGCACTTGAAACATAAGCGGATTAGGATCCAGAAATGGATCGCCGGGTTAGCGGATATCTCTCGGAGATCGGCCGCAGGGGCGGCCGCAGGAGCCGCCGTAGCCTGGACCCCGCCACCGCCCGCATGATGGTCAAGATCCGCGAGGCCCGCCGTGCCTATCGCAGATTCTACAGTCTCTGCTTCTGGTCGTATGACCCGAACCTCAAGATCGGCAGTTCGGATATTGCGTGGGTCGCGGAGCAGTTGCGCAAGCATGGCAACCGGCTGGCATGGGAAGTGGCAGCCCGCTTATGCCGTTGACGGAATTTCAGAAAAGAGTGGGTCGACTTTTGGCCCGGCACCGGAGCCCTGACAGCTACCTGGCCGGTGGGGCCGCCCTGCACTTCACCCCCAACTCCACCCGCTACAGCAACGACCTGGATTTCTTCCATGATAGTGAGGAACGTGTCGCCGAGGCCTTCGCCCAGGACTCGGCGCTGCTGCGAAGCCAGGGGCTGACGGTGCAGGTCGAGCTGAACCAGCCTGGTTACATCCGCGCCACGGTTAGTGACGGCTTGGAGGCCACCAAGATTGAGTGGGCCGACGACTCGGCCTGGAGGTTCATGCCGGTCATCCATCTGAATGACGCAGGCTATGTCCTGCATCCCGTGGATCTGGCGGTCAACAAGGTGCTGGCCCTGTCGGGCCGAGATGAACCCAGGGATTTCCTTGACATCCTGTACATCGATCAGGAGATCCTCAGCATGGGCGCCCTGGTCTGGGCCGCGGTCGGCAAGGACCCGGGTTTCACTCCGGTCTCGCTGCTGGAGCTGCTCAAACGCCGAGGCCGCTATCGTCACGAGGACTTCTCTCGCCTCCATCTGGCCGTCGACCTGAATTTGCTGGAACTCAAGGATCGCTGGTTGGCGGCCCTGGATCGCGCTGAGCGGTTTGTCAACCGGCGGCCGCCCTCCGAGGCAGGCTGCCTTTATTATTCACGCCGGCGGCGCAGCTTCGTCGAGCCGGAGGTCGATGAGGATCTCGCCAAATCCGGAATTGAACTGCACTACGGAAGGCCCGGCGGCGTGTTGCCCCGCTTTTACCAAGGTGACCGGCTCGCCGACTCCCTGCGCAGGATCGAGCTTTAATCCCTCGGTGGCACCAAAAGCCATCGAGATGCGGGAACCGTAACCCGAGCGGACGGCTGGGTTGGAGGGGACGGGAGTCCGGCACCTGCCCGGTCAGGCGGTGCCGGACTTGTTTCCAACCGCGGGGATCCTAGAACGTCCGCGCGTAGCCGATCAACAAGACATAGTCAGCGAAAGCGGCATCGCCGTGCGTTCCACGAGCCACATCCGACACGCTGCGGGTGCGGTTCCGATACACGGCAATCGGAACGCTCACCGAGAAGGTGTCCTGGTTGCGGGAATAGATCGCACCCGGCCCCACGGAGACTGCATACCCTGGACGCCGGAAACCGTCGGAGCCCCCGAATACGTCGCGGGCGGGGATCCCCTCGATCCGTCCGGTGGCGGTCAGAGCGAACCCGTTGACCTTGGGTACCGCGAAACCCAGTCCCGCCTGGAACATGTACTGGTCAGGAACCGAGTACTCCACCCCCGGCCGCGAGTACCCCGGGTAGCCGGGAGGCCGGCTGACTTCGTTCCAGCCGGTCGGGGTATAGGCCCCCTTCGGATTGAACAGATAGACACCGGACGAGAACATCGTGAAGCGGCCGAGACTCTTGAAGACGGTGTAGTCCACCGACACTCCGGTTCCTGAATCACCGGGCTGGATCGACTGATCCACCACGATGGTGCTGTCCCCCACCCGATCAAGAACGTTGGAATCGCCGGTGGGCAGTTTCATGGACAGGCCCACCTGGATGTTTCCGCCGGACTCAGTGGGCGGCCGGAACAGCCACATCTTCGCTCCCACGGTCATGTCCCCGATTCCGTCGGCGTTGGTTTCGGTTCCCGGACCATGGGAGATCCGGTCTACGCTCATGTAGGGAATGCTGGCATTGATGCTCCAGCGAGGGGAAATCTGGTAACTGACTCCCACGTCGATCAGGTGCAGTCGGTTCTCGACCTGGGTACCCTGCTCGACACGGTGGGGTTCCTCATGACTGCCACGAAAGTGGCGGAAAGAGGGCTGCCAGCGATAACCCACTGTGACCTGCCACTTCTCCACCTCCGACCGCGGCCGGTCACCGGCATGTGCAATCGCGCCAATCACGGGCGCGCCCTGACGGGCGACCACTCAGCCCTGTCCGTAAGCGCTTTCGAACCCGCCAATCACCATCAGTGAGGCGGCCGCGGCCACCACGACAACCCGAGTCAGATTCTGCATCTCCACGTCCTCCTTGCAGGCACCACGACCGTTACACTGAAGCGGCCGGCAAAAACCTCTGCTCTGAAACTGCGTACCGAACTCCCCGAAATGCCGGGTCCTCGCCGAAACATTCGGCTTGGACCCGGGAAGGGGGAACGTTCGTGCTGTCCCAAGAGTGTCTTGCGATTCCCTCGTGCAGGAGCCGTGCCAGAGAAGGGGCCGGATCATTGCGGGGACGCCAAGGCAGGCGCTGAGCCACTCTCATGACCCCGTGGCGGATGCCGTGCCATGTCGGCGGGGTCCGAAGTTCATAATTCCTGCGGATCAGCACATAGATCCTATGGCTTTCTCCGCCGTCTGCAAGACAGACTCCTCGAACCGTCACCGTTTCGCAGGTTTCACGGCAGCCGCCTTCAACTTTGCGGACCGCCGGGTGCACGGAGACTCGGGGTGATGGCGAGGAACATGATTGAATAGCCCCCGAGTCTGTGACGTATTCGGCTCCGCTTATTTCAGACCATGAGGCCGCGCCATGGATGTGGTCGAGTTGCGCGAGGTGACGAAGAGCTTCGGTAGTGTGATTGCCGTCGATCGACTGTCCCTGCGGGTTCCCCGGGGGTCGGTCTATGGATTTATCGGCCCCAACGGCTCGGGTAAAACCACCACTTTGCGCATGATCATGAATATCTACTACCCGGACTCGGGTGAAGTTCGGGTGTTCGGTGAGCCGCCCCGGGCCTGGAGCACGGACCGTATCGGCTACCTGCCCGAGGAAAGAGGGTTGTACCGCCGCATGCGGGTGCGTGATCTCATCGTCTTTTACGGCCGGCTGAAAAACGGGCATCGCGTCGAGGCGGCCGCCGACGAGTGGCTGGAGCGCATGGGCCTCAGCCAGTGGGCGAACCGCAAAGTGGAAGCTCTCAGCAAGGGAATGAGCCAGAAGGTCCAGTTCATCGCAACCGTGGTGGCCGAGCCTGAACTGCTGATTCTGGATGAGCCTTTTTCCGGTCTCGATCCGGTCAACGCGGAAGTGTTGAGGAGGGTGATCCTGGAACTCCGAGACAAGGGGACTACCGTCATCTTCAGCACTCACGACATGAACGTGGCCGAACAGATGTGCGATTTCATCTTCATGATCCACAAGGGACGCAAAGTGCTGGACGGCCGTCTCGCCGACATCCAGGCCGAGTTTGGAGCCGACACGATCCGCCTGGCGGTGGAGGACGGACGCAGAATGCTGCAGGGGATCCCGGGGGTCATCGAACTGGTCGACCGCGGCCAGGTCCAGGAACTGCGGGTGGCCCATTCGGTGGATCCCCAGGATGTCCTGCGGGAAGCTTTGGCCAGGGCCAGGGTACGGCGGTTTGAGGTCGTGCAGCCGTCGCTGCACGACATCTTCCTCCGGATCGCCGGAGACGGACTCGTCGGATCCGGGCCGACCGCAGTTGAGACCGAAAGCGGACGGCCGGCTTCCCGAGTCAACACTTCCGGCCCGGAGGGACTTTCCCATGCGTAAGATCCTCATCATCGCCGGGCGGGAGTACCTTGCCGCCACCCGCACCAAGGGCTTCATCATCGGCCTGCTGATGGCTCCCGTCCTGATGAGCAGCGGCTTCCTGGCCATGTACTTTTTCGGTGAACACCGCGACCTCTCAGACCGAACCATCGCCGTCGTGGACCGTTCGGGCTTTATTGCCCAGGCATTGGAACGGGCCGCGGAACGCCGCAATGCCAGCCTGACCGACGCTGAAACCGGCAAGCAGATCCGGCCCGCTTACCGGATTGTCGTCGTCCCTGCAGGTCCCGCCCCGGCGGCCCAACTGGTTGAACTGAGTGAGCGAACCCGCAAGGGGGAGTTCCACGGATTCCTGGACGCAGGTGCCGAGCCGGCCGCAGCCGCCGGCTCCGAAGCTCCGGCCCGGTTCCGCTATTTCTCCGACAAGCCTCCCATGGACGGCGTCAAGAACTGGGTGGCTGACGCCATCAACGAAGAACTCCGCCGCCGCCGACTCGTCGAGATGGGCCTCGACCCGCAGATGGCCGAACGGCTGTTCGTTTCGGAGGAGGTGGCGGCCATGGAACTGGTCACGGCGGCGGGTGACGGCGGCCCCGGTGAAGCTCGAAAGATGGATCCGGCAAGAGCGATCGGGATTCCCATGGGGATGACTATTCTGGTCTTCATGCTCACTATGATCGGAGCGACACCTCTGCTCAACTCCGTGATGGAGGAGAAGACCCAGGGCATCGCTGAGGTAATGCTCGGTTCGGCCACACCCTTCCAGTTCATGCTGGGCAAGGTCCTGGGAATGCTGGGTGTGTCCCTCACCGCCTCGGTGGTCTACATTGCAGGAGGCATCATCGTTCTCATGAACGCCGGGATGGCCGGTCTCATCCCCTTCAGGGTTTTCCCCTGGTTTCTGGCGTTTCTGGCTCCCTCGATCCTGATGCTGGGCTCGGTGATGGCGGGCCTGGGGGCTGCCTGCAACGACGCCAAGGACGCCCAGAACCTGGCTTTGCCCGGCCTGCTGCCGGTTCTGATCCCGTTGTTCCTGCTGATGCCGGTGCTGCAGGACCCCAGTGGGCCGCTGGCCACCGGGCTTTCCCTTTTCCCGCTGTTCACCCCGACGGTGATGATCCTGCGTCTCAGTACGACGGTGGCGGTTCCCGCCTGGCAGCCATGGCTTGGGCTGGCGGGTGTTCTGCTGACCACTGTCCTGCTGGTTTGGGTTGGAGGCAGGATCTTCAGGGTTGGGATACTGCTTCAGGGGCAGCCGCCCCGGCTGGGCAATCTGGTGCGCTGGATCTTACGCGGCTGAGGTTTTCAGTCGTTGCCGTCGGGGGACCTGCCCGAGCCTGCTCCCACTACTTCCAGCGGCCGAACCAGCGCAGCGATCCGGCCGGCGACGCTCTGCCGAACCACTACAATCAACAGGTACCTTCCCGGTGGAGCCTGGAACGAGGATTCGCTGGAAACGTAGTCCACTTGCCTCACCTGCGCCAGGCGCCGGCTGTCTATCTGCAGGTCATGCGCCCTGGCAAACTGGAGCTGTCCATCCAGCCACTTTCCCGTTTTGAGGTCCACCAGTACCCCATAGGTCTCCATGGGGCAGCGGAACGAGTCGGTTTCAGCCCCGCGAGCGAAGGCCAGGTCGCGTGTCGGGATATGCGTAGTCACAGTTGTGCCTCCGGTCTCCTCCCGGACCTCCACCCGCACCTCAAAGTCCCGGAACAGATGGGGGTTGTTGAGTGCAGTCAGGATGTCAGCGCGAACGGCGTCGGCGCCGGTTTCAGGTGCGAGATAACCGCGCCGGTATTGAAGCTGGAGCCCGGGCCGGCTTGTTTCCACCCGAATTCGGTGGTATTTGGCCGAGCGGTGAGTCGGCTGCGGCCGATAGGCCAGAAGGTAGTACCGCGAAGCGTCAGCGAGCGCACGCACCAATCCCCGGGTCAGGTCATTACTGTTGAGAAACGCCAACCCGCCGGACTCCGAGGCCAGACCTACCAGAAAATCCTGCGGCGCGGAGACATCGAGACTGGCGAAACGGTGGTACAGCGTCCGGTGCTGCAAACCGGACCGCCCGCGGTGAGCCTCTGGAACTCCCTGTGCCGGAATCAAGCCGCGGGCGTCAACGCAGTACATCGAGACCTGGGCCCGGTTGGCCTCGTCGATCAGCCGTCGCAGCTCGCCCTGCAAGTCCAGGTTCTGCAGTTGGCCCAGAAGAATGCTCAGCTGTGCCCGCTCGCCGGCCGAAAGATTCGGCCGGGCAATCTCCATCCGTTGCCGGATGATTTCCTTGAGGGTCTGGGCCGCCTCAGAAGGATATCCGCCCGAGAACAGGACCACGTGCTTGCGGCCCGGCAGGGGGCGCAGCACACGCAACAACAGCGTGGAGCCGGCAACCATCCGCGCAACCCGCTGCTCCAGCTCCTGCAAGAAGCCTCTGGCAGTCAGGATCGCGGACTCTACCGGCTGCATGGCGAAGAGCCCCGCCGTCGGAGCAACCTGGAAAAAGGGCTCGATCTCCTCCATGAAACCGGCGAACCGGATCTCGTCGATTCGGGCCTCGCTTTCCAGCGGAAGCTGGTCCAGCTCCCGCTTCACGGCCGCAACATCTTCCGTGAAAGGAACCCGCACCTTCAGGCCGAACCCCAGTGTCGCCAACATGTAGCTGGAACCGGGACGGTGGTGGCCGTCCAGGAAGGCGCCGATTTGCCGGCGCGCATAGATCAGATCTGTGGCGGGCATGGACTGGAGGTCCAGGAGGAAGATCAGCCGGGTGGTGTCGACGGGCGCACCGAACTCGACAGGGTCGGCGGGCAGCAGCGCATCTGTCTCCGACGCGCCGGCTTCGATCCGGCGGTCGAAAAGGCGGAAGTATGCAATTTCCTGGAACTTGCCGTTCTCGCTGAGCCGCAGGTCCGCCGGCGTCAGATCCGAAACGAAATTCCCGTCGGCATCGGTAGCCACCAGATCGACGATGACCAGATCCGACCGCACCCGCAGGGATACGGTTCCAGTGTCCTGGGAGCGGGCCGGAACCGCCGTGGCTGCAAGGCAGGCGATCGTCCACAAAGCTCGCATCATCGCGTCCGGGGGAAGAGCTGACTTGATTGTAGCCCGGATTCCAGACCCGAACAGGGGTTGCCCCCGGGCCGGCTTGGTATATCATGAAAGCTCAGCGAGTTGGCCCGGCTTTCCCGGATCCGGGCCGCCGGTTCGGAGCATTGTCAAGCGGGGAGGGTCGAGATGAAACTGTTGACCAGGGGCGGCTGGATGCTGCTGGTGGCATTGTTGGTGGTTTCCTGCGGCGGTACCGCGCCGGACTCGCAGGAAAGGTCGGCGGACGGCTATCTGGGCGCCTGGGACGTCACCGTGCAGGGCAAGGACGGCGACTATCCATCGTGGTTCGAGGTTACCCGCGGCCCGAATGGAACCTTGCAGGGCCGCTTCGTGGGCCGTTTTGGCAGCGCCCGTCCCATCGCGAAACTCGAAGTGGTGGAAGGGGAACTGCGGTTCAGTCTCCCCGTCCAGTACGAATCCCACCCCACCGACCTCTCCTTCGTGGGGCGGCTGGAGGGCGAGGGCTTGGTGGGAACAACCAACGCCGAAGATGGATCCGAAATCTCCTGGCGGGCAGTACGTGCCCCGGCCCTGGAGCGATCCGGCGAACCGCAATGGGGTGAACCCATTCACCTCACCGCAGGAGAACTGGGTTCCCTGTGGCGGGCCAGACACCCTGATCTGCCCAACAACTGGGTCTTGCGGGACGGAGTCCTGGAAAACACCGCCAAGGGTACAGACCTGATCACTGTCCAGAAGTTCGGCGACTTCAAACTTCAGACAGAGTTCATGTACCCGGCGGGCAGCAACGGCGGGATTTACTTGCGGGGGCGGTATGAAGTCCAGATCCAGGACGATTACGGCAAGGATCCCAGCAGTGTGTTTATCGGCGGAGTCTACGGTTTCCTGACCCCAAGAGTGAACGCCGGCAAGCCGGCGGGAGAGTGGCAGACTTACGAGATCACCCTGGTAGGGCGTACGGTGACCATTGTGCTCAACGGCGAGACCATCATAGATCGGCAGGTGATTCCGGGTATCACCGGCGGCGCCCTGGATGCCAATGAAGGCGAACCGGGCCCGCTGATGCTCCAGGGTGACCATGGGCCCGTGAGTTTTCGCAACCTGGTGGTGGTTCCCGCCCTCTGAAAACTCGGTATCGTTCAAACAAAGGGAGTCGAACAATGAAGAAGTTGGCAGCCATCGGTCTCGGATTCGCGTTCATCCTGTGCGTCGTTGTCTCACTGCAGGCACAGGAGCGGGTCTCCATGTCGGCTCCGATCATCCGTTCGACAGCGGAGGAACTGGTCTTCACTGTTCGCTTTGAAGGCTTCGCCGACGGGCGGACCTATCGGCTGGGCGTCGCCGCTGCGGGCGCCGTCCCGGACGCCACCTTGGAGCTGCTGCGGGATGACTCTCCCCTGAACCTCAGCCCGACTCAATTCGTCCAGGAGAACACCAAGGCCTGGTGGGGTGTCGACTCCATCAAGGCCCGCGGCTACACGTTGGGTCCCGCCAACCTCCCGGACGGCGCCGTGACGTTCCGGGTCACCATGGCGAGGGAAACCGCTGACCAGCTCGCGAAACTCTACCTCTTCATCGCCCGCGACTACGGCTCCGGACGCTGGTACCTGGAAGACGGCACAGAACTGGCCGACACTGACTGGTGATCGAAGTCCTCCCCGACCTCTTCCTGCTCGCCGGCCGCTGCGGCAGGCGTGAAGCGATGCGGGGAGTGGAGGGTTACCGAACCCGGCGCTTCAGTTACGCCGACCTGTGCCGCCTGGTCGCGGGTTATGTCGAGACTTTGGGGTCTGCCGGGGCCCAGCGCGGAGACCGGCTGATTCTGTGGGCGGCAAACCGTCCGGAATGGGCGGCGGCTTTCTGGAGCTGCCAGTTCCTGGGGATAGCTGTCGTCCCAGTCGATCCGGCTTTCTCTCCCGATTTCGTCACTCGTATCCAGGGCCAGACCGACGCACGCCTGCTCCTGCACGACCGGCCCGAGGCACCGGCGATTTGCCCGCTGGAGCTTCCCCTGGGAGAGATCCCTTTCCCGCCGCACCCCGAACTTCCGCCACCGGCCGTACAGCCGGACGACATCGCCGAGATTGTCTACACCTCGGGTACCACTCAGGCGCCACGGGGGGTCGTCCTCAGACACCGGCAGCTTTGCAGCGGCCTGCGGGCTCTGCTGCCGGAGTTCGAGCGCTACCGGCCGTGGGCCCGGCCCCTCCAACCGATTCGCATCCTGACCCTGTTGCCCCTCAGCCACCTTTTCGGGCAGTCCCTGGGGCTCTTCGTGCCTTTCCTTCTGGGGGGCGGTTCGGTGCTGACGGCGTCGGTTCCACGCCCCTGGGACCTGGTGGAGCTGATCCGGAAAGAACGCGTTTCCGTGCTTGTCGCCGTCCCCAGGCTTCTGCATCAGCTTCGGGAATACCTCGAGAAGGCGGGCCTGGCTCCCGAGGTGAACATCAAGACCACTGGGGTGCTGGGAGCCGCGCTGCGGTGGTACCGCTACCGGCGCCTCCACCGCGCGCTGGGCTGGAAATTCTGGGCGGTGGTGGTGGGAGGAGCGACATTGTCGCGTCGCGAGGAGGATTTCTGGCACAAGGTAGGGATTCTGCTGGTTCAAGGCTACGGTCTGACGGAGGCAAGCCCGATCGTGACCCTCAATCACCCGCTCTCCATTGGCAGGGGCTCCCTCGGCAAGGTGCTGCGGGGCCAGGAAGTGAAGCTGGCGCCCGATGGCGAAATCCTGGTCCGCGGACCCGGAGTCTCGACGGAGTACCTGGGCAGCGGCCGGGAAGTCGCGGACGGCTGGCTCAAGACTGGAGACCTGGGTGAGTTCGGCCCCGACGGCAGGCTCTACTTCCGCGGCCGCAAGCAGGAAATGATCGTCACCGCCCAAGGGCTGAATGTCTTTGCGGAGGAGGTGGAAGCAGTCCTCGAGGCCCAGCCGCAGATCCGGGAAGCTTGCGTCGTCGGCAGGGAAGGGGATCGGGGAGAGCAGGTCCACGCCGTCCTGATCCCGGCCGACTCTGCTGCCGACCTGGAGGCTGCGGTACGCAAGGCCAACGCGGTCCTGGAGCCCCACCAGAGGGTCCAAAGCTGGTCCTTGTGGCCGGAACCCGACTTCCCGCGGACAAGCAGTACCTGGAAGGTCCGGCGGCTGGAGGTACGGGCGAGAATTGAAGGCCGGACCGGGAAGGCGGCGGAGCTCCGCTCGGAGGATGCCCTGCAGAAACTGGTTGCCCAGGTTACCGGCCGCCTGGAGCCGGGAGCGGAATCACAGAACCTGGAGGAGTTCGGAATCTCGTCTCTGGACCGTATCGAGCTGTTGTCGCGCCTGGAGGAGGACCTTCAGCGGCCGCTGGACGAAGCCGAGTTCAGTAGCCTCCGCACGGTGGGCGAAATCCGCCGGTGGCTCGAGCGGCAACGCACCCTGCCGGACACGCCCAGCCCTGGACCTCCCATGCCCAGATGGCCCCACCGGCTGCCCTTCCGGATCATCCGCTACGCCTTCCAGTACCTGTATGTGGGGCTGATTCGATGTTATCTCGTACCTGAGGTCACCGGGCTCGAGCATCTCGGGAAACCCGACTTCCCCGTGATCTTCGCGGCCAACCACACCAGCCACCTGGACACTCCTGTGTTTCTGGCCAGCCTTCCCGCCGGCTGGCGGCGTCGGGTGGCACCGGCGGTGCGTCTCGAGTTCTTTGCCGGCCGTTTTTTCCCTGAACGGGCGCCCTGGCTGACACGGATCCAGGACCGATTGCTTTATTTTCTGGCCTGTCTCCTGTTTCAGGTGTTTCCGTTGCCGCAGTCGTCGCCGGGTGTCGGGGCGGTCCTGCGGTTTTGTGGCGAGCTGGTGGCCCGGTCCCACTCGATTCTGATTTTCCCGGAGGGCGAGCGCAGGGTGGAAGGCGGGCTGGGGGCGTTCAGACCGGGAGCGGCGTTGCTGGCCCGCCTGCTGGGGATCCCCTTGATCCCGGTCTTTCTGCAGGGAATCGGGGAGGTCCTGCCTCCGGGCTGTCACTGGCCCCGTTACGCAAAGGTCCGGGTAGCCGTGGGCCCCCCTTTCCGCGTTTCTCCCCATCTGCCGGCGACCGCAGCCGTGCAGGAGTTCGAGCGATTCTATCGGCAGTGGCAGAACACCCTGGGGTGACTCTCAGGATCCCTCTTCACGGCGGCGAACCGTTATAATCCTGTCCCCAGTGGCTCTTCCGGTGGCACATGCGGCGGTTGCCTGGGGTTTGGCGCCCACCAGGGATCGCTGGACCCTGGCGTTGCTGGCGGTATTTTCGTTCGCCCCGGATCTCGATTTCATTTTGGTGGTCTGCTTTGGACTTCCACTGCAGGATTTTCACCGCACCTGGTCCCATTCGTTGCCTTTTGCGCTGGTGGTCGCTCTTTTTTGGGCGCGTTTCCGCCCTCAAAGGTTTGCCGCCGTTTCGGGCCTGGTGGTGTTTGCGGTTCTGGCCAGTCACGGCGCGATCGACTTGTTCTGTACCGCCAACGCCGCCGACCATGGGGTGATGTGGTTCTGGCCTTTGGACGCAACCCGTTTCGGATGGCCTGTTCTGGTGCCCGTCTACCGCGTGCTGGCGGATTCGCCGTTCACCGCCGGCGGCGCCCTTCTGTTCACCCTGCTGGAGTTGGTTCTGGCGGGACCGCTCTGGATGGGAGGCAGGGCTTGCCGGCACCTTTGCCAGCGACTAACCGCCGGCTAGCCGGGCCGCCAGATTCCCCATCTCTTCGGCTTTCTCGATGAAGCCTTTGGTGTTGTAGAACATGGAAAGGCTGGTATAGGCGTGGATATTGCCCGGCTCGGCCAGACGAAGCCGCTCGCCGTACTGGATGGCTCGATCCAGATCGCCCTTGTGATACCAGGTCATGGCCAGAGCGTGCAGGGCGTCGCCGAAGGTGGGATCCAGATCGAGTGCGGCTTCCAGTTCCCTGATCGCTTCGTCCAGGCGGTCCTCGGAAAACAGCTCCATTCCTCGTTGATAGCGTTCTTCCTTGTTCATGCTCTTTCCCATGGTTCCAGACGGGTCTCGGCCGCGCGCAGCAACCTCAGTTCCCCAAAGGCAGCCAGTTGAGGCTCCAGCTCCCGCCGGTCACCCACCGCCACGATCGACCAGTCGTCAGGGTTGAACCAGAGAGCGGCAAGTTCCGCGGTTTGCGCGCGGTCCACGTCGGCCAAACGTTCCACATAGCGGGAATAGAAGTCGAACGGCAGCCCCGCCAGCCGGCGGGAAATCTCCAGCGACGAGATCGAGCCCGGAGTCTCCAGCCGGCGCAGAAATCCCCCTGCCAGTTCAGCGCGACTGCGTTCCAGCTCCCGTCCGCTGGGGGGATCCTCCCGCAGCCGCTCCATCTCACCGAGGATCTCGGTGATCCCCGCGGCTGCGCCGCTGGCCCGCAGGGAAGCGCTGACCATCAGCAGGCCTGCCTGCTGGTAGCCCTGCAGCACACTGTAAATCCCATAGGTCAACCCTTTCTGTTCCCTGAGGTTGAGGAAGAGCCGGGAACTGGCGCCTCCCCCAAAAGCCTGGTTGGTCAGCTTGAGGGCCAGGTACTCGGGATCCCGGATGGCCGGTGCCTGGCGCCCCAGAGCCAGCCGCACCTGCACGGACCCCGGACGGTCAACCAGGTACACCTGCCTGCCCCGGGACGGGAGAACCGGCGGTCGGGCGGATACGTCCGCCGGCTGAAGGCACCAGTCCTGGAAGTAACGCAGCGCCAGGCCCTCGGCTTGGTCAGCGGCAATTCGCCCGGCCCAGCCCAGCACCGTGCCTGGCATCGGCCATTGATGGACAAGTTTCCTCATGTCTGCAGGAGATATCCGATCCAGCGTCTCTACTGGAATCGCCGCCCGTCCATAAGGGTGTCCCGGGAACAGCGCCTGGACCAGCGCCTCGACCGCCAGAAATCCCGGTTCCGCCCGCTGGGCCGCCAACAGACTGCGCCAGCGCGATTTCACCCGCTCCAGCTCGAGTTCCGGAAAGGACGGATTGTTCACCAGGTCGGCCAGCAGCTCCACCCCAGCCTCCAGGTGCGGCTCCAGAACCACCAGGCTCAGACAGGTGGCTTCCGGCTGCACATCAACCTCAAACTCCATCGCCAGACGGTCCATCTCGGTGGCAATTTCCCGGCCACTCCGGGAGGCCGTCCCCTCTTTCAACATCTCTGCCGTCAATGAGGACAGTCCCTGCAGCGCATCGGGGTCGTGAGCGGAGCCGTGAGGCCATGCCACCTGGACCACAACCTGCGGGAGATAGGGGTCCTCCAGGCACAGGGTGTGGAGGCCGGAGGCCAGCTCACGGCAGGGTATCTCCGGATAGGCGTAACGTGGGATCGGGCCCGGCACAGGCAGAGCGCTTGTCAAGATTTCCTCCCGGGATGGATCACCATCAGCGTGCGCCGCCGCGGATCCAGGCAGCAGGCTGCCGCATCGCGCACGTCCTCCTGCGTCACGCCGAGGGTCTGTCGCACCTCTTCCCACGCCGCGTCAGGACGGCCCTGGACCGATGCCCCCTGGGCCAACAGCTCTCCAACCCGGGCGACTCGGGCCAGACTGGACACATGCCGGTGGATTACCTGGTTGCGAGCCTTCTCCAGCTCCTCCAGGGTCACCCCGGCCTCCCGCGCTTTCTCGATTTCGCGATCCACCTCCGCCAGAACCTCGTGGGGGGCGACACCCTGTTGCACCTGGAACCAGATGCGAAACAGTTGGGGGCCGCGGCAGCGGTTGGGACCGATCCAGAGGCCGGTGATCCAGGGCCGGTCGTAGATGAAACGCTGATAAAACCGGGAGGAGGCCCCCTCGCCAAGTACCAGCGCCAGCACGCTCAGGGCGGCGTGTTGGGGGGTTCCCAGCGGCGGCATCTGGTAGCCCATGGATATTGCCGCCAGAGGTGCCAACGGATCCACGATCTCTTCCCGGCGCTCCCCCTGCTGCTCGGGTTCATCCAGGAGCGCTCGCCCCCGGCCGGTGACGAGGCCGCTCACAGGACCGAAGTGCCGGTGAATCAACTCCTCCGCCTGGCGCGGCTCGAAGCTGCCGGAAACCGTCAGGACGGCGTTGCCGGGACCATAATGGCGCTGGTGGAACGCCTGCAGATCGCCGACGGTAACTCGCATGAGGTCTTCGACGGCGCCGATCACCGGGTGGGCGTAGGCCCAGTTGTGGTAGGCCAGCTCATCGAAGCGGAGGGACGCGAGGCCGTACGGCCGGTTATCGTAGCTTTGCTTCTTCTCCTCGATTACCGTCTGCCGCTGGTTCTCCAGATTCTCTTCGGTGAGGCGCAAGGAAGCCATCCGGTCGGCTTCGAGCCAGAGAGCCAACTCCAGCTGGTTGGCAGGCAGTGTCTCAAAGTAGCAGGTTCGATCCTTGCTGGTGGAGGCGTTCCACCGACCTCCCGCCTCATCGACCAGCCTGCCGTGCTCGTTCTTGGCCACGTTCGCTGACCCCTGGAACATCAAGTGCTCGAACAGGTGGGCCAGGCCGGAGTAACCGGGGGATTCGTCGCTGGAGCCTACCCGATAGTGGACGCTCACGTGGACCAGCGGTACCCTCCGGTCCGGACACAGCACCACCTCCAGGCCGTTGGGAAGCTTCTCAGCGGTGAACTCGACGCGCGGAACCGATGCCCAATTCATGGTGGAGGCTTGACTCAGGGCAGCAACTCGAACTCGAAGAACATCAACGGCTCCTTCTCAGCGAAATTCACCACGGTCGGCAGGTACAGAGAGTAGCCCGCCAGGTCTCCACCCTCCGGCAGGCGGTAGAACACGACCCCATATTCGGACCCGCCCGCGGGGGGCACAAGCTTCTCACTGAACGCCTTGTGCTCGAAATCCTGAAACATCTCCTTCTTGACCGATTTCTGCAGAAGCAGGTCCTTGCGGGTCGAGTAATTTGACAGGGGCTTCTTCAGGCTGATTTCCAGCAGCACATCGGTAAATGGGATCGGTGTCTGCCGTGAACCGTCAGGAGTGAGCAGCAGGATGTCCTGCTCATGGATCCAGACGGGAAAAGGGTTACGGTTCTCGATCACCAGGAGCACCGGCATGATCCCCTTTTCATGCAGCTTGGGCGTGTCAAACAGGTCCAGCGTACGTTCCAGGGTGTGGCAGGGCCACGCAGCAATCACCACGTCCTGGAAGTCCTGGTGCGCCGGATACTCGACAGCCGGCCTGATGACTGGTGCTTTGACCTTGTATTTCGCCGCCTGAACCGGTGCAGGAGCAAGAACCACGATTACCGCGGCCAGCAGGCCGCACGCCGCACGAAACATGCCCCCATGGTAACCGATCCGTGCCGGCAGGCTGAGCGGCCGCTTCCGCCTGCTGCGCCGGGCCTGTCGGTCAGGGCCGCGGCGTGGCATCACCGTCCACCAGCTTCAATACCCACTTGACGGCCTCGGTCCACATCTGTCTGACGTCGGGGCGGTGCCAAACTTCGGGTGGATGGCCGAGTCCGCAGTAGAAGACGCGGCCCTTACCGTACTGCCGGACCCAGGTGATGGGAATCTCCTTGTACTTCACGCCCTGCTTGGTCATGTCCACCTGGGAGGTGTCCAGACTCATCAGCACCCGGACCTTGGAGGGATCGAAGGATTTGGTCTGGTAGATCTCGTCGAAAATGCGGAAGTTCTTTGGGAAGTGGCGCATGGCCGGGAAAGACGGATCATCGACCCGCACCGGAGCATCGAAGGTGTTCCAGGGGTGGCCGTCGAAGTATCCCCCGATCATCTCGCCGTATTCCGGCCACTGGTAGAACGTATCGGTCGCATTGTGAGCTCCCAGGAAGCCCTTGCCGTCATCCCGGATAAAGCTGAGCAAGGCGGTCTTCTGCTCTTCGTCCATGGGCAGCTCACCGGTGGTCATGAAGAACACTGCGTCGAAGTAGTCCAGGTTCTTGCCGTTCATTGGCAACCGCTTCCGGGTTACAAGCTGGGTATCGGTCCGGATATACGTGTCCCAGAGGCCGGTCTCCTTGCCAAGTTGGTAGATCGTCGCCAGCGCATCCGAAACGGAGTCGTGCTGCCATCCCGCCGACATTCCTACAGCCAGTACCCGTTTGCGCGCCGGCGTGTCCTGGGCGGCGACGGTGGTGCCCCACAGCACTGCAAGCAATCCGAGCATTGAGAACCGCTTCAGCATGGTGTTCATCCTCCTTCGGCAGATCGTCATGATGGCAGCTCCCTCCCGCCGGCGCAACCGATTGGCGGCACGCACCAGTCCCTTCAGCGGTGCGGCTCACGCGAGGCCGCTGATAAGACTAGAATGGCCGCATGTTCCACTCCCGGGCATCAACTCACGACGTTCTCCCGGACCCACGCAACGATTCGGTGCTGGTATCCGTCAACGGCGAGCTGGTACCTCGCAACGAGGCAAGAGTTTCGGTTTTCGACAGCGGCTTCCTGGTGGGGGACGGCATCTGGGAGGGACTGCGCCTGCACCGCGGTGCCTTCCTGTTCCTGAAACGTCATCTGGATCGCCTGGAACAGGGGCTCAGGACTGCAGGCATCCAGCTTCCTTACCCTCGTGCCGGTCTCGTGGAGGAGCTGCGCCGGGTTGTCGATGCCAACCAGATGGTCTCTGACGTCCATGTGAGGCTGATGGTGACCAGGGGAGTCAAGCGCACACCGAGCCAGGACCCGCGTCTGGTGGTTTCGGGGCCCACGGTCGTCATCATCGCCGAGCACAAGATCCCGGATCCGGTACTGAAGGAGCGGGGTATCGTGTTGTTCACCTCGACAATTCGGCGCGGGCCACCTGATTATCTGGACCCCCGGCTCAACTGCCACAGCAAGCTGCACGAGGTGATCGCCCTCCTCCAGGCCCTGGAAGCCGGCGCCGACGAGGCGCTGATGCTGGATATCCGCGGCTTCGTCAGCACCTGCAATTCCACCAACTTTTTCATTGTCCGCCGCGGTGAAGTCTGGACTTCCACCGGTCGCTACTGCATGAACGGCATCACCCGGGGAGTGGTCCTGGAACTGTGCCGAGGGGCGGGAATTTCGGCCCGCGAAGCGGACTTTTCCCTGGTGGATGTGTATGACGCCGATGAGGCTTTCGTCACCGGAACCTTCGGCGGCCTGACACCGGTGGTACGCATTGACGGCCGGACGATCGGCAAAGGGGTTCCCGGCGAGCTGTGGGGGTCGCTCCACCGGCGTTATCAGGACCTGATCGATGCCGAGGCGGCGCGGGCGGCGGAAGGACCAGGCCACGCGGAGGCAACCGACGGACGGTGAAAGAACGCCAGCCGGTAAGAATCTCGCTGTGGTCGGGACCCCGCAACATATCCACCGCCCTGATGTATTCGTTCGCCCAACGTCCCGACACCCGCGTTATTGACGAGCCCCTGTACGGACACTACCTCGCCACGACAGAGGCCCGTCATTACCACCCCGGGGCTGAGGAGGTCATGCGGTCCATGGACTGCGACGGGCAGAGAGTGGTGCAGAGGATCCTGCTCGGCCCTTACGACCGTCCGGTGGTCTTCTTCAAGAACATGACCCACCACCTGGTCGATCTGGACTGGGGTTTTCTCTCGGAACTGTCCAACGTGCTGCTGACCCGGGATCCCAGGGACATGCTCCCGTCTTATGCGGCGGTGGTGGAACTGCCTACGCTGGCTGACACCGGGTACGCAGACCAGGTGCGCCTGCTGAGCTACCTGCGACACCAGGGGCAGGACCCTCCGATCCTCGAGTCGGCGCGGTTGCTGCAGGATCCCGAGCGGGTCCTGAGAGAGCTCTGCCGGCGACTGGACATTCCCTTTGACCGGGGCATGCTTCATTGGAACGCCGGACCACGGCCGGAGGACGGAGTCTGGGCCCATTACTGGTACGCCAGCGTTCACCAGTCAACGGGCTTTTCCCCCTACCGTCCCAAGACAGATCCCTTTCCGGAGCGTCTTCGTCCCCTGCTCGATGAGTGTCTGCCGTACTACGAAATCCTGGCACAAGGCGCGATCTGAGACCATCCCAGGCGCCTGGCTCCATCCGGCCGGCATCGCCCGACGAAAACCGTCGCACTCAGCCCCCTGGGGCCGCCAGTACCAGTTCGGGCCGAATCCAGCCGCCCGAGGTGCGCCCCAACGCCAACAATCTCCCCCGATGCACGATGCGCCACCATCCAGGCTGTTCGAGGGCCGGTTCTGGCGCCGGTACCGCATTACCGTGCATCACCCGCTTCGCCAGCACCGCGTCCACCTCCATCCGGGGCAGTTCCGGCAGGAGCAAATCGAGTGGAATCAGGGCCTCCGCGGCGCGCTGCTCCACCTGCTCCAGCGGTACGGCCTGCACCAGGGTAAAGCTGCCCGACCGAATCCGACGCAAAGACTCCAGCACCGCCCCACAACCCAGTCGGGTGCCCAAATCATCCGCCAGGGTTCGCAGATAGGTTCCGGCGGAGCACCGAACGTGAAGCTGCAGCCGTTCCGGCTCTCTCGCCAAGAGGACCAGGGCGTGAACTGTGACCCGACGGGGGACCCGCTCCACCGTCTCACCCCGCCGGGCAGCCTCGTAGAGCCGCCGGCCGCCGACCTTGACCGCGGAGAACATGGGCGGGACCTGCAGAATCTCGCCCCGGAAGTGTTGCAGGATTTCTTCCAGTTCGTGGCTGTCCAGTTCCGGAATCTCCCGGCGCTCCAGGACCCGACCATCCATGTCGAAGCTGTCGCTGCGAACCCCCAGCCGGATCCAGGCCAGGTATTCCTTCTCCCCTGCCGCCAGGAAGCGTGACAGGCGCGATGCCCGGCCCAGGACCAGTGGCAGGACTCCGGATGCCGCGGGGTCAAGAGTCCCGGTGTGGCCCGCCTTCACACCCAGGAGGCGCCGAACCCGCTGTACCACGTCATGGGAGGTTGGCCCGGCGGGCTTGTCGATCACCAGCACACCGTCCCACGTCACCGCTCACCCCCGGCCGCCAGCCGGACGCTCCAGCAAAGGCATGAGGCGTTCCACAACCACCCGGCGGGCCTCCTCGACCCCACCCGGGAAAGAGAATCCGGACGCATTGCGGTGGCCACCCCCGCCGAAGGCTTCGGCGATCCGTCCCACATCGATCTCCCCCTTGGAACGCAGACTCACCTTGCTGGACCCATCCGTCTCTTCCCGCAGGAAGGCGCAGACTTCCACCCCATCCACACTCAATGGATAGTTGACCAGCCCTTCGGTGTCATTGGCGGCGGCTCCTGTCTGATCCAGCATCTTGCGGGTCAGTGTGACCCAGGCGATCCGACCGGAGGGATCGCGTCCAAACGTGCTCAACAGCGCCGCCATCAAACGCAACCGGGACTCCGACTGGCGCATCAGGACCTCCTCCGCGGTGGCGGCAGGGTCCGCGCCTGCTTCCACCAGTTCGGCGGCAGTGCGGAAGGTGTCCGGCGTGGTGTTGGAAAACCGGAAGGAACCAGTATCGGTGAGGATGCCCACATACAGATTGGTCGCGATCTCCGGGGTAATCCGGACCCCCAGCCCCCGCAGGATGGGGAGTACCATTTCGGCAACTGCGGCACAGGTGGGATCCACCCAGTTCACGACACCGAAACAGTCGTTGCTGGGATGGTGGTCGATGTTGACGGCCGGGTACCGTTCGAGACCTCTCACTCCCGAGCGCTCCAGATTGTTGCACTCCAGCAGGACCACACAATCCCAGTCGCCGTTGACGCTCTCCTGAAGTTTGATCCGGTGGATTCCGGGCAGCGTCCGGTAGTTGGGCGGATGCGGGTCGATGTTGACTACCTCAACCTTCTTGCCGATCTGCTCCAGACCCAGCGCCAGCGCCAACTGGGATCCGATGGAATCACCGTCGGGCCGGGCGTGGGAAGTGATCAATACCCGCCGGCGGGGCCGCAGGTACTCGACGATGGTCTGCTCAGGCTTCATTCGTGCTCCAGGAACTGGACCGTGAACTGCAGGAGGTCGGCTCCCAGCAGGCGTTCAGACTCGCGTCGCATCTGGTCGGCGACCTGTTCCAGGACAGACCGGTTCGGCCCCACCGCCGCCAAACCGAGACGGCTGCGTTGCCAGAGATCCTGGTGGTCCAGTTCCGACACCGAACAGCGAAACTGGTTGCGGAGCTTTTCCGCGGCGCTGCGGATGACCTGCCGTTTGTCCTTCAGAGACTGGCAGTACGGGAGATACAGTTCAAGCGAACAGAACAGTACCGGCACGCTCGGAACCTCCTCTGGCTGCGGCGGAAGGGCGTCCTCAGGTGAGCTGGGGCGCGACTTCCTCCCTGACGAAGGCTTCGATGACGTCGCCCACCTTGACATCGTTGAAGTTTGTGATCGAGATCCCGCACTCGTAGCCGGTCTTGACCTCGCCAACATCATCCTTGAAGCGTTTCAGCGAAGAGACCCGACCCTGGTACACGACAACGTTGTCACGCAACAGGCGGACCTCCGAGTTGCGGGTAATCACACCATCCTGGACATAGCAGCCGGCGACCGTACCCACCTTTGAGATGCGGAAGGTTTCCCTCACCTGGGCTCGGCCCAGGTACTTCTCGCGGATGGTCGGCTGCAGCAGCCCCAGCATGGCCTTTTCCACATCCTCCTGGAGCTGGTAGATGACACTGTAGAGGCGGATCTCGACGTCTCCCTGTTCAGCCGCCGCCCGGGCGCTGGGTTCGGGACGGACATTGAAGCCGATCACGATGGCGCGGGAAGCGCTGGCCAGCAGGACATCCGACTCGGTGATCGCGCCCACCCCCTTGTGGATAAGCTGGATCTTCACCTTCTCCGTACTCAGCTTGAGCAGGGTATCCTCCAGGACCTCCACCGAGCCCTGGGTATCGGCCTTCAGGACGACAAACAGCTCCTTGGTCTCGCCCTCTTTCAGCTGGGCGAACAGGTCATCGAGACTGGCTCGCGCACTCTTGGCAAGATCCTGCTCCCGTTGCTTTGCCAGTCGGAACTCTGTCATTTCACGGGCCTTGGCCTGATCTTCGACCACCTGGAAGACGTCTCCGGCCTGGGGCAGACCCTGCAGGCCGAGGACCTCCACGGCGCTGCTCGGTCCGGCACTTTCCAGGCTGTTTCCGGCATCGTCGAACAGGTTTCGCACCCGCCCCCAGGCGGTCCCGGCAATGAAGATGTCGCCGGCCCGCAAGGTACCGTTCTGGACCAGCAGAGTAGCAACCGGGCCGCGTCCTTTTTCCATCTTGGCTTCCAGCACTACGCCGGAGGCGGCCCGCTTCGGGTTGGCCTTCAACTCCTGCAGCTCCGCCAGCAGCAGGATCATCTCGAGAAGCTGTTCCACATTTTCACCGGTCTTGGCGGAGACGTCGACCATGATGGTGTCGCCCCCCCAAGCTTCCGGAACCAGGCCGCGATCCGCCAGTTGCTGCTTGACCCGATCCGGCTGTGCGCCGGGCTTGTCGATCTTGTTGACGGCCACCACGATGGGCACTTTGGCGGCGCGGGCATGGTCGATGGCCTCCAGGGTCTGCGGCATGACGCCGTCGTCGGCTGCCACCACCAGCACCACGATGTCGGTGGCCTGTGCGCCGCGGGCGCGCATCCGGGTGAAGGCCTCGTGCCCGGGGGTGTCGATGAACACGATCCGCTTGCCGCCGGTCTCCACGTGGTAGGCGCCGATATGCTGGGTGATTCCGCCGGCTTCGCCTTCGGCCACGTGGGTCTTGCGGATCGAATCCAGGAGCGTGGTCTTGCCGTGGTCTACATGACCCATCACGGTGACCACCGGCGCCCTCGGCTCGAGGTCCTCGGGACGTTCTTCGGCCCGGTCCACCTGGGCGGCCACTTCTTCGAAAGTGGCGAACTGTGGCACGATTCCGAGCTTCTCGCAAAGCCTTTCGACCGTGGCTTGGTCGAGGAGCTGGTTCATCCCGGCCAGGATCCCGAAGGACATCAAAGCCCGGATCACCTCGTTGCTCTTGATCCCGGTCAGCTCGCCGAAGGACTTGACAGTGACCTTCTCGGAGAAGACCACTTGGCGGGGGCCGCCGGCCTCCGCGGGTTCCCGCACCTGGGCAGCCACCCTGGCCTGCTCCTTGTCTTTCTCCTTCTGCAGTTTCTTGCGGACCACCGCACCCTTGAGCCGGTGCGGCTTCTCTTCTTCTTCCACCGCAGGCGGTTCCTCGACACGCTTGGGCTTGGGAGGAGCAACGACCAGTTTGCGAATCTTGGGTTGCGGCGGGCGGATCGCCTCTGCGGCCGGCTTGGGAGGCGCAGGGGGTACAGCCACCTCGGCCTTTTCCACTGGTGGTATCTCTACCGGCACGGACGGCTCGGCGGATGCCGCCTGGGCGGTTTCTACCGGCCTTTCCGACGCAGCTGGAATGGGCTCTGCCGCCGGCTCCTCGGCAGCAGGAATCTCCGGAGCGGCAGGGGCCTCCACCTGCGGTTCGGCCGGTGCTGCAGCAAAGGCCTCGGCGGGTACCTCTTCCACGGACGGAGTCACGGCTTCTGAAACCGGCTCCACCGCCTCCGGCACCTCCACCTCCTCCGGTTTCCGATAATCGGCGCGACGCCCTTTGCGCGGACGCAATGAGGCCATGGCCAGCGGGCTGGGGGCAACCTCCTTTTCCGGTTCTTCCTTCTTGACTGGAAGTTTGCCGGCAGCCTCGCGCTTGCGGGGCTTGCCCAGTTCGCGGATGGAGCGGCGGACCTTCGATGCCGGAGCCTTCTTGCCTTTCTCCGGCTTGACCTCTTTCTCCTCGGCCTCGGCCTCCACCATCATCTGCAACCGTTTGCGGATACGGTTGGCGATATCCGTATCCACCGGCGTGGTGGAGGTTACCCACACGCCGATCTTCTTCAGCTCGGAAATCACCACCGAGCTCTCAAGTTCGAATTCCGAAGCCAGTTCCTTGACAGTAACCTGTTCCATTTCCGTCCTGTTGCCGCGGCGGGCCGGGACGAGGGACAGCGGCTATTCCGCTGTCGATTCCTCAACATCCTGTTCGATTCCTAGCATTTTCTGGGCACCTGACTTGAGGCGCCGAGCGGTCTTCTCGCCGATCCCGGGAATGGCCATGAGCTCATCGAGGGGAATCTCGGCCAACTTTTCCACCGTCCTGATCCCTGCCTCCTCCAGCCGGGCCTGAGTCACCTCCCCACACCCCGGGAGCTGGTCCAACCGGACTCCGGACTCCGGTTCACCCGCCGGCGACACGGTTTCAACCTCCGGGCCTTCCGCTGCCTCCGGCTGGGGTTCGAGCTGGTTCATCTGCTCCAGGACTTCCCGTCGCTTCGCCTCTTCGCTCTTGATGTCAATCTCCCAGCCGATCAACCGGGAGGCCAGTCGAACGTTCTGGCCCTTACGTCCAATAGCCAGCGAAAGCTGGTCTTCCGGCACGATGACCTCCAACACCCTGGCCACCGGGTCGGCGATGAGGACCCGCGAGATCCGGGCCGGGCTGAGCGCATTGACAGCGTACTCGACCACGTCGTCCGAATAGTTGATGATGTCGATCTTTTCTCCCCGCAGTTCCCGGATCACCGCATTGATCCGGCTGCCTTTCATCCCCACGCATGCTCCCACGGGGTCCACCGAGCTGTCGCGGCTGGCAACAGCGACCTTGGCGCGCTCCCCGCCCTCGCGGACGGCGTTCTTGATCACCACCGTGCCGTCGTAAACCTCCGGGATTTCGGCTTCGAACAGGCGCATGAGCAGGCGTGGGTCGGTCCGGGACACCACGATCTGGGGCCCTTTCGACAGCCTGTGTACGTTGATGATGACGGCCCGGATGCGGTCGCCCAGATTGTACTGCTCGTTGCGCGACTGTTCACTGAGCGGCAGGATGGCCTCCGTACGCCCCACATCCAGGATGATGTCCCGGCCTTCGAAACGCCGGATGATCCCGTTGACCACGGTTCCGATCTGTTCCGAGAACTCCTCGTGGATGATCTCCCGCTCAGCTTCACGCACCTTCTGGACAATGACCTGTTTGGCGGTCTGCGCGGCGATCCTGCCAAGCTCCAGGGTGGGTTTCGGGATCTCGATGACATCGCCGATCTCGAAGGTCTCGTCGATCTTGAGCGCCTCTTCCAGCGACATCTGCGTGTCCGGATTTTCCACCGTCTCCACGATCTCCTTGACCGCAAAGACCTCGATCTGCCCGGTTTCGGGGTCGAAGGAAGCGTGCAGATCCTCCTCGGTCTTGAAGTACTTGCGGGCGGCTGCCACCATGGCGTCTTCCAGCGCCCGGTACACCACCTCGGGCTGGATCCCCTTTTCCTTGCTGATTTGCTCGATCGTCTGAACCAGGTTGTTCACCATTTCCGCCCCTGATCACACGGGAAAGTCCTAATCGAAGTACACGAGATTCCCGCGCTTGATCCCCGAAATGGGAATCTCGTACAGCCTGCCTTCACAGTTCAACCGGACTATCCCGTCGCCCACATCTTCGATCACGCCCTTGAAGTTGCGCCGATTCTCCACCTTCTCGATGGTGGTGAGCCGCACCTCCCTTCCTCGGAAACGCCTGTAGTCGCGCTCCGAGAACAACGGCCGTTCGATCCCTGGAGAGGAGACCTCCAACACGTACTGGTTGGGGATCAGGTCTTCCACATCCAGCAGAACTCCGATCCGCCGGCTCAGCTCGGCACAATCGTCCAAAGTGATTCCACCCGGCCGGTCCACATAGACCCGCAGGACCGGCGAACCGGTGCGAGCCTGGTACTCGACATGCACCAGTTCAAAAGCCTCTTCCTCCACCGCCGCTCTGATCAGATCGGTTACCCGCCGTGCGACGTCCATCTTCCTGGGCACAAAAACAAAAAAGTGGGCGTAGGCCCACTTTTCAGGCAGACGCTCACTCCCGTAATGATAGCAAAGTCAACTACTTAATGCAAGAGCTCCACGTCCCCGAATTCCTGCAGATCCGTCACAATCGGCCCCGCCGGAGCAGCCACCACGACCACCGCCCCCTGTTCCGGGAAAGCCCGGCGGATCACTTCCTGAAACTGGGCGGTGGTCACGCGGTCGAGCCGCAGGTTGAAGGTGGCCATGAAGTTCGCCCCCAACTGATGCAGCTCGGCCGCCAACACCTGCATGAGACGACCGAACGGATCCTGCATCGATGCCAGGAACTCCTGCTTGACCAGACTCTTCGCCTCCAGGAAACGGGCCTCGTCGATCTTGCCGGATTTCACCTCCGCCAGCACCCGATTAAGCTGGCGCAAATATGCGGGCACATCCCTTACAGGTGACGCCAGCGAGACCTGAAAATACCCGGGCATGCGGCGCGGCGCCAGCACCACCTCTCCGCGGATTTGGCCCGCCTGCGAAACCTGTTCGGCCCAGTCCGGAAGCTGCAGCAACAGGTACTGCTCCAGAATCTTCAGCGCAAAGAACTCGGGCGCCGACTTCGCCACTCCAAGTTGTCCCCAGCGGATCAGACATTCTCCCTGGGAGCCCTGATTCTCCAGTACCCGAATCCGCGGCCGCTCGCTCCGTACCGCCTGCACGAAGCTGAAAGGAGCCGCCTCGCTGCGAACCCAGGCACCCCAACGCCGGCTTAAACGGCGGAACAGCAGCTCGCGATCACCCGAGTAGTAAACCGCCAGCCTCGCCTGGTTGGGCAGCAGGAGCCGCCGCTGCTGGATCTTGATGTCGCGAAGATAAAGGTTGGAAACCGTCCGGGGTTCGCCGCGAACCGAATGCCCATACGGATTGTCGGCAAACACCGTCGACTGGAAGACCTGCTCGGTCCGCGCCTCGATGTTGGCGGCCTCCTCATTCAACTCCGCCAAAAGCTCGCGGCGCAGCCTCTCGAACGTCTCTTCCCGGAACTCGGGACGGACGATGAGATCGCCCAGAGCCAACAAGGCATATTCCAGTTGGGACGCCGGGGCGGTGCCCAGAAAATACAAGGCGTCCCAGTCCACCTGGCTTTCGATCTGGATCCCGCGACTCTCGAACTCCTGACGAAGGTTGCGCTCCACGACGCCCTCGAGGATCATCCGGCTCATCAGGTAGGTGACACCCCATTTGTCCACCGGGTCGAAGGCAGCCCCATTCTCGATCATCAGCAGAAAAGGACAGCCATCGGACTCGGCGTCGAAAAACAGAAACTGCATGCCGTTCAGCAGTGCCTTGCGCTCGATGGCCGGCAGCTTGAGCGGCGTGCTTTCAGCAACCGGTGCGGCGGACGCTATAATCGACCGGGCGATCAATCCGGCGGTCAACAGCACGTTCAACCTCATGGAGTCTTCTGCCTCTTGCTGCTCAGTTTAACCGAAGTCCGCGCTCATCGACTGGCCAACGGCCTGCGGATTCTGCTGTGGCAGGACCGCACGGTTCCCCTGGTCACTTCCATGCTCTGGTATGGAGTCGGCTCGCGCATGGAATGCCGGGGACAGACCGGAATCGCGCACTTCCTGGAACACATGATGTTCCGCGGCACCCGTGGCCGTCCGGGGGGAGCCATCGATCTCGTCACGGCGGTCAACGGCGGCCATAACAACGCCTTCACCTCCTTTGACCACACCGCCTATTTCTTCTCCTTCGCTTCCGACCGCTGGCAGGTTGCCCTGGAGCTGGAGGCCGACCGGATGGCGAATCTGAGCTTGGACGAGGACGCATTCGAGACCGAGCGCCAGGTCATCCTCGAGGAGATCCGCATGACGCGGGACAACCCGTGGGAGCCCCTCCGAGAGACAGTGGATTCTGCCGCCTTCGGCGAGCATCCCTACGGCCGCCCGGTCATCGGTCTGGCTGAAGACGTCGCCGCCATCACCAGAACCGAGATGGAATCCTTTTATCGCCGGTACTATCACCCCGCGAACGCTGTTCTTGCCCTGGCCGGTGACTTCGACCCGGAGGAAGCGCTGGACCGGGTCCGGCAGGAATTCGAATCCATTCCGCCAGCCGCTCCGATTCCCCTCCCGGCCGAACCTCCTTCCCGCCGGCCTGGGCAGTTTCTGGCAAAGCTGGATCGGCCGGGCGAAGTGCCCCGCCTGCTGGTGGCATTGCCGGCGCCGCCGTTGATCCACCCGGATGCCGCCGCACACCACCTGCTCGATAACCTGCTGGCAGGTGGGAAACTCTCCCGCCTGTACCGCCGACTCGTGGAGGAAGAAAAGGTCGTCTCCGTGCTCGGCACCGACATCGAGGAAACGGTTTTCCCCTACCATTTCCTGATCCGGGCCGAGCTTACGGGTCCAGGACTGTTTTCCCGGGCTCTGGATGCTCTGTTCGACGAACTCAGGCGCCTGGGCCGAGAGCCGGTGGACGAGGAAGAGCTTGAACGCGCCCGCCAGCTCAGCCTGGTCGGATTTCTGCAGGATCATGAAACCACTTTCGACCGGGCCCATCGCGCCGGGCTCTTCGAACTGCTGGATGGCCGTGAGTTCTGGATGGGTTACGAAACCAGCCTCCTCCGAGTGAAAGTTGAGGAGGTGATGACTGCCGCCCGGCGCTACGCCGATCCGGATCTCGCCTTCGTCGCCTGGGCGGAAGGTCGGGTCTGAAACGGAACCACCAATGCTGGAGTTCGACTACGAACGTCGCTGCCTGGAAAACGGCGTGGTCCTGCTCTTCCACCGGACCCGCCGCGTACCGCTGGTGTCGCTGGGCGTCCTGCTGCGTTGCGGCAAGGACCAGAACCCCCTGCACCTGCCGGGTCTTTCCAATCTGACCGCCCGCCTGCTGGACGAAGGGACCGTACGGCACTCCGAACTCGAGATCGCCGCGATGGTGGAATCCGTGGGTGGGCGTCTGTCTATCTTCAGCGACCGCGAGTTCAGCGGGGTTGAGGTCGAAGTCCGCAGTCGCGACCTGGTGCGCGGCGTCCGGCTGATGGCGGAGTTGGTACGCGAACCTGTCTTCCCTGAAGACAGGCTGGAACTCGAAAGGGTCCGCCTCCTCACCCAGCTCCGGTCCCTGCAGGACGACCCGTTTACCGTCGGCAGCCACGAGCTCAGCCGGCGGATTTTCCAGGGGACTCCGTTGGCGGAACCGACCTTGGGGACTCCAGACAGCGTGTCCCGTGTCTCGCGCCAGGAAATAGCTGATTTCTACCGCCTCAAGTACGGCCCCTCCGGAGCTGCCGTGGTGGCGGTGGGGGACGTGGCGGCCGAAGACTTTTTCCAGGCGGCGGAGGCTGCCTTTGGCGACTGGACCAACCCGGAATTCCGGCTGGATCCCGTGGTTGTCCCACCCAGTGGCCGGGCCGCCACCCGCCGCCTGCCGGCCGTAAAGGAGCAGGTGCACGTCTTTTTGGGCGGGCTGGGCATGGAACGCCGAAACCCCGATTACTATGCAGCCCAGATCATGGATGTCATCCTGGGTGGCGGTCCCGGCCTGACCAGCCGAATCCCCCGGCGGGTCAGGGACGAACTCGGACTGGCTTACTCCGTCTTTGCCGACCTGGCAGGCTCGGCCGGCCGGTACCCCGGGCGTTTTGTCGCTTACGCCGCCACCTCGCCCGAGCTGGAGCAGGAGGCGCGCGACGCTATCCTGGGCGAGATCTCCCGCTTTCTTGACGCGGGGCCGACCTCGGACGAGCTGGCAACAGCGCGAAGTTTTCTGACCGGCAGCTTCGGGTTCGAGCTGCAGTCCAACGGATCGGTGCTGCGCCTGCTGTTGGGACTGGAGACTTATGGTTTGCAGGCGGATTTCCTGGGCCGGTACCCGGAGCTGCTCGCCGCCGTCGGCTGTGAGGACGTCCTCAGAGTTGCCCGTACTTATCTGGATCCGTTACACTTCGTAACGGTCTTGGTGGGTCCGGTTGTCCAATCGTCATGAAGCTTTTCAGCTCAGGTTCCATCCCCGCCCCGCCGGCACGGGGCATGCGTCGGCAACTGGCTCTGCTCCTGCTGGTGACCCTCGGACCTGCCCTGAGCGGCTGCGGAAAGAAACCCCGTCCCTTGCCTCCAGTCACAACACCCTCGGCTGAGGCGTCGAGGGAGGCCCCGTCGGATCGCGCCGCCTGGCCGGCCCCGGAACTTGACCTGTTGATCGAGCCCTCCAGCATAGGCCCCGGCGAGTCGGCCCTGCTGAGCTGGAGCGCACGCAATGCCGACCGTGTGGTCATCGAACCGGCCATCGGCCCGGTGGAAACCACCGGCCGTGTCAAGGTGTTCCCGGATTCCACCACCACCTGGTCGGTGACGGCCGAAGGACCCGGCGGAAGCGTAACCCGACAGGTCACGGTGGAGGTGAGAAGCTCCGGTGCCGCTTTGTCCGGACCGGATGTCAGCCAGGAGGAGCTGACGCGGATTGCGCCCGAAGAAGAGTTCGCAACCGCCGTCAAACCGGTGTTTTTTGCCTTTGATCGGGCGGATCTCGACGATCAGGCCCGGCTGACCCTGGACGCCAACGCCCGCTGGCTGTTGCGGCCCGAGAACCGGGGGATCAAGGTCGTGATCGAGGGCCATGCCGACGCACGCGGCTCGGAGGAATACAATCTGGCGCTCGGTGACAAGCGGGCCGCCGTCACCAAGGAATACCTGGTGGGACGCGGTGTGGACCCCTCGCGTCTGATCACCGTTTCACTGGGAGAAGAGCGGCCGATCGATCCCCGGGAAACCGAAGAGGGTTATGCCCAGAACCGGCGCGCCCATTTCGTGATCCTGGCCGAGAGGCCCTGACCGGCGATGGCCATGTTCCAGCAGACCAGCCGTTCGCTCCGTCCAGCTTGGTGGAAGTTCCTGCCCGTAGCCTTGGCGCTGTGCGCGGGCATCGCTGCCCTGGTTGTCTACCTGGGACGCAGCGGAGCGGCCCCCGCGGAGGAACTGGCCGGGGTGCTCCGGGCCGGGGATCCCACTTTTGAGTGGTACTCAAAATACGTCGAGCTGGTGTCCCCCAAGATTGAAATGGGACTCAACTTCGCCGGCAACCGCATTCTGATTCTCTCCGGAGTGATCCGCAACCAGGGGGAGAAAGTCCTGGACGTTGTGGAAATCAAGGTGGTGTTCTTCAACTACGAGAATCCCGTCCAGGAGACGGTTCGAGTACCGATCCGCCCCGGACCTTACACGCCTCCGATCCCGCCGTTGTCGGATCGCGCCTTCAGCTTCTACATCGAGAAGCTTCCGGAGGGCTGGTTGGCCAGCCATGCGGAGATGTCCATCCACGGTTTCCGTTTCAGGTCGGGTGACCGGTGAGAGGGGCAAAGGCCCCCAACTTTCAGATCACCTTCACACACAGGACCGTGATGTCGTCCGCCTGCTCGGTCCCGCCGCTCCACTCGAATACCTGATCCACGACCAGCGCATGAATGTCTTCCGCCGTCAGGAAAGTGTTGGTGCGGACCAGCTCGATCAGGCGCTCGGTACCGAACTGCTCGCCATCCCGGTTGATCGCCTCGACGACGCCATCCGTGAAATAGACGATCAGATCGCCCGGACGCAGATCAACCTCTCCGGCCTCGAAGTCCCAGTTCTCGAAAAGCCCCACCACCGTACCTCCCGTCGTCAGTCCGGTGACGTTGCCATTTGAGAACACCAGTGGCGGATGGTGTCCGGCATTGCAATAGTAGAGCTTCATCGTGTCGGCGTCGAAGTGGTTGAGGACCAAAGTCGAAAAGGACTCGGGAGATGACCGCCGGTACAACTGGCGGTTCACGTTCTTCACGACGGCCGCCATGCGGTGTCCCGGCTTCAGGTTGCCATTCAGGTGGCTGAGGCCGCTTCGGATCGTGGACTGCAGGCTGGCCATCAGCAGCGCCGCTGAAATACCCTTGCCCGAAATGTCTCCCACCACGATGTCCACGTGGGACTCGTCGTGTACCAGAAAGTCGTAGTAATCGCCGCTGACCTGCCGGGCGGGCAGACAGCTCGCAGCGATCTGCAGCGAACGGACGGTGGGTAGCTGCTGGGGGAAAAGCTGGTTCTGGACCTCCTTGGCAATCTCCAGCTCCTTCTCCAGCGCTTCGCGGCGGGATACCTGTTCCATCAGCGTTACGATGCTGGCCGACATCTCGTTGAACGACTCCGCCATGTCGGCCAACTGATCACGGCCGCGTGCGGTGACGCGAAAACTGAAATTGCCCTGCCGGATATTCTCAACGGCGGCGTAAATGTCATGAATCGAGCGCGTGATTCCACGTGCGATCCCGATCCCGATCACCAGTGACACCAGTTCCACCAGGATGAAGAACACCAGCAGCACCGCCACGACCACCGTGAGCGGCCCGCTGTCCTTGGCGAAAAAATGCTCCAGCAGGATTCCCAGCGGTACCGACAGGATGATGGACCAGCTTTCGTCGCTGGCGCCGTCGCTCCAGCGGATCGGCTGCACGAAGTGGGCCCAGTTCACTGTCCAGGTGCCCTGTGTGTCGCCCAGCGCCGAGTAGACCCGCTGAAACTCATCGGCTTCGGAGCGGGGGTTGGCGCGGGTTACCGCCAGCTCGGTGGCGGTCCGCCGCCGCAGGTAATCCAGAGTGGGTTCGTCCAGGGGCTGCAGCAGGACAAGACGCGTGCGGGTGTCGATGTCCAGCGCCACTGTGAAGTAGAGCGTCCGCCCATCGGTGGTCAAGTCAGAGAAATGGTCCTCCAGCCATTCCGGCAACACCTCGGGCAGAAAGGAGGTGTCCGCATCCGGCCGCCCGACCCGCCGCACGAAGGTCCTCGGCCCCCCTTCGGCGGGTACCTGGAAAACATGGATGGAGGTTGTCCTCAGCGCGAACCGGGCGGTCTCTAGCCCTGCCTGCAGCGCTGTCTCGAGGCTCGACTGGGATCGTTCCGGATTCCGCAGGTGGGCCAGAACGGCGGCAGTGCCGGCTTCCTCCAGTGTCTCCGAGATGGCCCGCAGTTCGCTCTCCAGGTAGAACCCGCTCAGCCGCTTGAAGATGATGAGCAACACGATGGAGGAGATCAGCAAGAGAAGAATCAGGGGGAGGATGCCGACAAAAGCCAGGGAGACGATGATTTTATTGCGAACCGTCCACAGCAGCCGCTGGCGCGCCCAGCGGAGACCCTGCAGCAGATACACTGCCAGCAGGATCAGCAGCGCAAACAGACCAAGGTCTTCCAGAATGCCCAGGATGCTGCCAGGCAGGAAGCGGTTGACGGCGGCGCCGACCAGAAAGACGGCCAAGGCTCCGAGGGTGTAACTCGCCAACCGCGAGAGTTTGAAGCGCTTTCTCTCCAAGAGACGCCCTCCGGCAGCGAGTCCGACCGCTGAATCGCCTATTATAGCGGAAAGAGTAAGGCCCCCCGCGATGCCGTCTCTGCTTTGGATTTTCATCGATGGGCTCGGAATCGGACGGAATGATCCGTCGGTCAATCCGTTGGCCCGGTTCGAGCCGTATGTCCTGCGGATCTTCGATGATCGGTGTGGACCTTTTCCCAAAGGTGGAATCTGTATTGCCACCGACGCCTGCCTGGAAGTTCCGGGTCTTCCGCAGAGTGCAACCGGCCAGGCCACCCTCTTTACCGGTCTGAACACCGCCAGAATCGTGGGCGGCCATCGCCAGGGCTACCCTGACGCTTTCTTGCGCCGGCTGGTAACGGAGTCGTCTGTGTTCACGAGACTGAAGGCATCCGGCCGCCGCGTGAGTTTCGCCAACGTCTACACGCCCCGCTTCTTCGAACAGCGACCCCGCTGGGTGTCGGTGACCACGGTCATGGCGGAAAGTTCCGGAATCCGGCTGCGTACTTTCGAGGATCTGCTCGAAGGCAGGGGCGTCTTCATGGATTTCACCAACCGGCTGCTCCGGCAGAACGGTTTCGACCTGCCTGAATGGACGCCTGAACAAGCCGGCCGACAGCTTGTCCGGCTGGCGCGGGATCACGACCTCTGCCTTTACGAATACTTCTTGACGGACTTGATGGGGCATCGGGGCTCCTTCGAAGAAGCCCAGGCGGTCCTCCACCGCCTCGACGGCTTCTTGGCAGCCGTCCTGGACGAGATTGACCTCGACGACTGTTCCCTCCTGGTTACCAGTGATCACGGCAATATCGAAGACAAGACGGTTCGTCAACACACCCGCAATCCCGTGCCGACACTGGCTTGGGGCCGTCTGGCGGCTCTGCTGTCGGCCCGCTCCGGAGCCCTTCGGCTGGACCACGTGGCACCCCTGGTGCTCGACTACCTCGGCTGGAAGCCCCCGGCGCGCACGGCGCGGCAATACGCCGCCCCCCGGCAGGAGCCGGTATAATTCCGCCCCGTGGAGGAAGAGACTTCAAGCAGACCGGCCCCCCTGTCGAAGCGGCCGGAGGACCTGATCTACCGGAGCTGCTACGCTCCTGTGGACCTGCGATCCATGCTGGCCCAGGCGGAAACCCGCTCACGGATCCGGCGTCTGCCCGCTGCTCAGCTCTTTTTCTCCCTGAAGGAACTGGACGATGAGGAAATTTCCCAACTCCTGCCTCACATTACTGAGGAGCAATGGTCGGCGGTCCTGGACTTGGAGATCTGGCGAAAGGACCGCATGAGCCTGCCCGCCCTGCTGGGCTGGCAACGTCACATCATCACCGCGGAGGCACCGGTGGCCAAGAAGCTGGTCCGGGCCGCCGAGCCCGAGCTTTGGGAGTTGGTCTTCCGCCGCGGCATGCGGGTGTACGAGAAAACCGACCAGGACGAGTTCGAAGACGAACCCGATGACGCGGATGTGATGGAGACCCCGGACGGTCAGTTTCTGGTCGTTTTCCCGGGAAACCGGGAGCAGGCCCGGGTCATGCGCGGGCTGTTGCAGCGGCTGTACGAACTGGACCCCGCCACCACCTCCCTGCTGATCCAGGAAGCCCGATTTCGGACCCCGATTGAGCTGGAAGAAGAGGCCTACCAGAACCGGCGCCGCCGACTGGAGGATCTGGGGTTTCCGGATTATTACGACGCCCTGTCCGTCTACAGTCCGCTTCGGCTGGGCGAGCGTCTGCGACGCAAGGCCCGGCCCAGGTCAACGGTACAGGGGGAATTGCCGGTGCCGACGGGCATGTTTCAGGCCTACGGGCCATTGCTTCTTTTCCAATGCCTGGCGGCGAACTCCGCCACCGGAGACCTCCAGGCTCTTGTGGAGGAACTTTTTCTGTTCTGCAACCGGCTCCTGGCGGCGGACCGCGTACCGCCGGGAGACTCGGCCCGCATCCGTCGCGGGATCCGGAAGGCGGTCTGCGGCATCAACCTGGGCCTTTCCCTGTGGTCCGGGGACGATCTGCAGCGGGCAATCGCCGGCTTGCGGGAGCATTTCCTGCTCGAATTCTTTCAGCTTGGTTTCGGGGCTCTGTGCGGACTGCGGAAGGAGGCCCGCCAGTGTCTGGGCGACCCTCCACGCCGGCGCTCACTGCGAGGGATGGGTCTGCTGCGGCGCTATCCGGTTCTCCTGCGCCGGATCGACGGAAGAGTAAAGATGCGTTTCCTGCGGCATTCCGCTGATCTCACCGCGACCAGGCTTTGGCTCGAAAAACAGTCGCGCCTGCCGGACCCGGAGAAGCCCTGAAGGGGGAGCCTCTTTACTGCACCCGGCGCAGAATGGCGATCGCCTCGATCTCAACCAGCAGGTCATCCCGGCAAAGCCGGGCTTGGATGCCGACGCTGGCCGGCAAGGGGTCCAGACCCAACCACTCGAAAAAGGCTGTGCGCACCCGGTTGAAGTCCGCGTAGTCCCGCTCGATATCCCGCAGATAGCAGGTCAGTTTGACGACATCCCGCCAGGACGCACCCTCGCTTTCCAGAAGAGCGGTGATGTTCCGGTAGGTGCGCCAACATTGGGCCCGCATGTCGCCGACATGGACGGTCTCGCCCCGCTCGTCCACCGCTGCCGTCCCCGAAATGAACAGGATCGAGTAGTTGAGGAGGTCGATTCGCAAGCCCCGGGAAAACGCTGAGCCGTATTCGTAAGCCTCATTCAGGACCGTGTGGTTGGTGATGGCTTTCTTCTCCAGCGAAGCGAACCCGGGGCGATGCACTGGCGCCGGCGGCGGCAGGACCTCTCCCATCGTTGACAACAGGCCCAGCGCAACCAGTTCATGCTGCTCCGCCAGGGAAAGATCCTCCCCCAGCAACAGGTCTCGTGATCGATCGGTAGCGTTCTCCGGCATGTCCTACGTCCTCTCCTGCGGTGTTTTCCCCTTGTCCCGCCCTGTCCACGTGCCCATTGGGGCGGGAGCCGCAACGGTCCCCACAAGGGCCGGCCCGGCCATCGCACCCCCCGCGCCACCCTTCCCGGAGGAATAGACCTGCCCTCAAGTGGCCCGGTGTCGCCGCATCGGCTGAAAAAGGGGTAAAGCACTTCGCGTTCCCATCCGGTGATCATCGAACTCCGGAAGCAGGAGGGGGAGGGGGACACCATCGTGCCCCCCTCTCTCGTAAAGGGAGGTTCACTGTAAATTCAGTTTTGCCAATCCATGTTCGCAACTCCTGTGCCACTCCCGAAGACCGGCACACCGAGAGAGGGTCTGTCCAGGATCTCTGCCGTATGGTATAGATTCTGGCGACTGTTCGCTCTGGGTGGCGAAACCGGACTGCAAGGTTGGCGGCAGGTTCCAGGGGCTCTGGTATGGGTATGATGCCCCAGCTCAACCGGTGGCGGGTGGGTTCTATCGCCCGTTTCTCTGGTTTGCGTGGACCCGCAGGAGTGGTCGGCCGACCTGCTGCGCAAAGACCGGGCCGGGAGGTGTGAGGGTACGCCATGAAACCTGCCACGGATCAGACAGGACAACCCAGGGAAGGGGCGGAAAGCGAGACTGAGACCGCCGTCGCCGCCCCGGCCCCCACCGCTCCTCCTCCCCCCGCTCCCCCGCCTTTCGAAGAACCCCAGTCGGGCATGCTGAAGATCGGCGAAGTGGCCCGCCGGCTGGGCATCTCCGTACAGACAGTCCGTCTGTACGAGTCCGAGGGGGTTGTCATCAGCTTCCGTTCCAGCGGTGGGACCCGCTGGTATTGCGAGGAGGACATCCGCTGGATAGGGCAGATCCGATCCATGATGGCCGAGGGACTGAATTTCGAAGGCATCCGGCGGCTGCTTGCCCAACTGCCGTGCTGGGCGCTCAAACCCTGTCGGCCGGAAGATCACGCGGCGTGTGCCATGCGCCTCGAACATCGGGTTCCCTGCTGGCTGGCTCCGGAAAAACTGTGTACCGAACAGCTCCGCCACTGTTACCATTGCCGCACCTATCGTCGCGCCTGGGAGTTCCTGAATCTCAAGGCCAGTGCCCAAGTGGTGCCGCTTGACGAGCCGGGAGGCTGATGTTGTCGGTCCGGCCTGGGAATTGCCCCGTCGGGTCCGGAAATTGCTGCCAGTTCAGCCACGAACCGTAGCCGGCCGGTCCGGCCGGGAAAATGTCATCAGCAGATCCGCGAGGTTGGGTTGATGTTCAGAAAACAGCTTAAACGGGGGATTCAGCTTGCCTCACTGGCTCTCTGTATGGGGTTCCCCCTCGAGACCCGCGCACAGGATTCGGAAACCTGCCTGGAGTGTCATGGAGATGCTTCCCTGGTGGAGGATCCGGATTCGCGCCGGCTTTACATCGATCGCACGGTTCTGGAAACGTCCTCCCATGGTTTTCTGGGCTGTGTGGACTGCCATACCGACCTGGCCGGCGTCGAACCTGTGGGTCACGACTCCGAACTGGCTCCCGTCGACTGCTCGGTGTGCCATCCCGACGTGCAGGCGGACTACGCCACCAGCCTGCATGCCTATGCCCTCGAAAGAGGAAACGCCCGTGCACCCGGATGTACGGGCTGTCACGGCACCCATGAGATCAACCTCCCCGACGAGCTGGGTCCCAAACGGCTGCATATCGTGGAGATGTGCGGCCGGTGTCACGGCGATGCGGGCCTGCTGACGGACGAGCTGGTACGCCTGCCTGCGGCCTTGCAGGGCTACGTCCAGTCGGTCCATGGTCAGGCGCTGCGCCGCGGAATCGAGACTGCAGCCGTGTGCTCGGACTGCCACGGATTTCACGTTCTGCGGGGAAGCCTTGACCCGGCTTCGCGGATCCATCCCCTGCAGGTGAGTGCGACCTGTGGCCAGTGCCACCAGGACATCCAGCAGCAGTACGATCAGTCAATTCACAGCCGGGCCCTGCGTGCCGGGATCACCGACAGTCCAACCTGCAACACCTGCCACGGCGAACATCTGGTGCTGGCGCCGTCCGACCGTAATTCGGCCACGCACGCAGCCCGTCTGGCTCATGAAACCTGCGGCCGCTGCCACGAAGACTCCCGCATCATCGCCAAGTACGGGCTGGCGGATTACGTGGTGGAGACGTATGTGGACAGCTACCACGGCTGGGCCACCCGCTGGGATTCACCGGATGCCGCCACCTGTGTCCGGTGCCATACTGCCCACTGGGTGCTGCCCACCCGGGATCCAAGATCCACCATCCACCCCGACAACGTGGTCGCCACCTGCCGCCAATGCCACGCAGGCGCCGATTCCGCATTCGCCGTTTCTTATACCCACAAGACCGCTTCCCCCTCCGCCAATCCAGTCACCCAGTGGATCCACTGGGCTTACCAGCTCCTGATCCCGACATTGATCGGAGCCATGCTGCTCCACAACGCGGTGATCTTCCTCTACTACCTCCGCCGCAAGCGGAGGCTCGAGCGGGAAGAAGGCACGGTGCTGCGGTTGGACCGCAACCAGATTGTCCAGCACCTGCTGTTGGCGGTTTCGTTCACCGTGCTGGTCATCACCGGTTTTGCCCTTCGCTATCCGGATGCATTCTGGGTGCAGCCCCTGGCCTTTGTCGGCATGAACGAGGCGGTCCGCTCGACCGTCCACCGGGTGGCTGCCATCGTCTTGCTGGCCGTAGGGTTCCACCACCTCCTGTACATCCTGCTGAGCCGGAGAGGTCGTTCCGAGTGGCTGTCGATGATCCCGCGCTGGCGGGATGCCGTCGACGTTGTCCACAACATGGGCTATTACCTGGGATGGAGGCGGGAGAAGGTCCGCTTCGGACGCTACGATTATGCCCAGAAGGCGGAGTACTGGGCACTGGTCTGGGGAACCGTGGTCATGGCTGCCAGCGGTTTTGTCCTCTGGTACCCGTGGGTCGCCGTAAAGATCTTCCCCACCTGGGTCGTCCAGGCGTCGGAACTGCTTCACTTCTATGAGGCGTGGCTGGCGATGCTCGCCATCATCGTCTGGCACTTCTTCTTTACCATCCTGCACCCGGACACCTATCCCATGAGCTGGATCTGGCTGACCGGCCAGATGAGCCGCCACGAGGTCAAGGAACACCACCGGGAGTGGTACGAACAGCTCATGCAGGAGGAAGAGGACCAGGTGGCTCCGAGCCAGGAGGCCTGAGGGAATCAGGGGCGCTGGAGCCAGATGTCGAGCCGCGGAGCCTGCCAGGTGTACGGTTTCCCCAGCAGGTCCAGGTCTCCATCGCCATCCAGGTCGGCGATCCGCGCCTCGTGCATCCCAAAGCCGGTTACCAGTTCGTGTTCGTGGAAGGAACCGCGGCCGTCGCCGCGCAGAAGTACAGCTCGCGGCCTCGGATTCCCTCCTAGCTGCATCTCGGCATAGAAGATGTCCAGGCGCCCGTCCCCGTCCAGGTCGACCAGCTCCAGCGAGTGCCCGTCGCGTACGGACTCCACCAACACCCGCGGCGTCCAGGCCCCGTCCTGCTCCACGTACAGGATCAGCGGTGCGACGCCATCCCCGGCAACCATGACCACCTGTGGCCGCGGCCCCGGTATCAGTCGCCCCACCGCCACCCGGGAGAAGGCATAGCCGGGATCGATGTCGTGCACTGCCACTCCGCCCTCGGGCTCCCATTGGAACCAACGTCCACCTCCCACAATGTCGTCGATTCCGTCACCATCGAGGTCAGCGCGGGCCAGCCCTTCATGCTCATTGACCCCCTTCCAGGCGGGATAGCTCCCCCGCTGCGGCGGCTCGGCATCGCCACTGTACCGGTATACCGCCCGCCAGGACCACGGCTCCGCCTCCCGCGGATGTTCCGGGATCTCCGCCCACATCAGCGCCCGTGCACCCTGGTTCCAGAACACCAGTTCCAGGCGGCCGTCGCCGTCGAAGTCTCCGAAGAGCTGGTCGTGATGCTTGGTCTCGCCCGAGTCCTTGATCAGGCGTCGGACCCAGGGTCGATCGGGCTGCAGCCCGGGTCCCGGGTTTTCCCACCACCACACCTGATTGCTGGCGGCGTCTCCGCCGAAGACGACGTCCAGGTCCCCGTCGCTGTCGATGTCGGCCACCGCCGAACCGGCTTCGATGCGCAGAGCGTCCGCTTCCACCAGATACCGCTGCCATCCATTCCCGGTTCGCAGAAAGCAGACCACCGCCGGTGCCTGAGTCCTTTCGGCGATCAGGAAATCGGTGACGCCGTCGCCGTTGACGTCGAAGACTGCGGTCGCCGTCTGTTGGGTCCCGCCGTTGGCCGGCGGCAGAGAACCGTCCGAGGTGGACAGGTGGCGGGACTCCCAGGCCCAGTCTGACCCTCCCACGTCCCTTGGCGGCGCAACTCGACACGTCCCCGTACAAAACACCGCCACCGCCAGACCTGGAACCAGCCGCCTGATCTTCATCGCCGGTTTCTCCTCTTGGGGTCGAGCCTGGGACCCGGCTCGCCAACTCCGGTAGAATCATCCGTCGGATGCAGTCGCGGAGCAAGCTGGCCGCACTCGGAGCCCTCCTGTGCGCGATCGTGCTGATTCTGGGCGGGACACCGGCCGGCGAGAACCGGACCTATGAGGTTTCAGGTCGGGTCCGGCTCGGCGGCAAGTCGCCGGGCAGGCTGCCGGTCATGGTCTTTCTCGACGGCGCTGTGACGCCGTTTGCGGCGTCGGCATTGACCGACCCCAGTGGAAAGTTCAAGTTCAAGCGCCTCCTTCCGGGAATGTACCGCCTGACGGTAGTGGTTGCCGGTTGGGGGCGTTCGGAAGAGACCATTGACGTCGGCCCCTCCACCGCCGACCGGCGAGGTCGGGTGGCCCGGGATGTGGAATTCCGGAAAGAAGCGGGTTGGGATGGAGGGGCCACCGTCTCGCCGGCCGAGCTGGCCCTGCCTGTGGACGCGGTCAAGGCCTATCAGAAGGCCGAGTCGGCACTCGGACGGCGTGACGTCGAGAAAGCCATCGAGGAACTGGAGAAGGCGGTGGCCTTGGCCCCTGACTATTCGGACGCCTGGAACCGTCTGGGCACGATCGCCTATCAGACCCGGCGCTACGAGGAAGCTGAGCGCTACTTCACCGAAGCGCTGCGCTGCGACCCGCGGTCTTATGCGGCCACCGTCAACCTTGGCGCGGCCCAGTTGGTGCTGGGCAAACTGGATCTTGCCCTGGAGACCAACCGCGCCGCGGTCAAGGAGCGGCCGGATGACCCCCTGGCTCACAGCCAGTTGGGTCAGGTCTACTTTGCGCTGAATCGGCTGGACCAGGCCAGAGACTCGCTGCAGATGGCCAAGTCCCTGGATCCGGGCCACTTCTCCTGGCCCCAGCTCGTGCTGGCGGAGATCTATCGGCAGCGGGGTGACCACGAAGCGGTGGCGCGGGAGCTGCGGGAGTTCCTCCGTTACCATCCGGACGCCTCGGCTGCGCCGAAGCTTCGCGAACTGCTGGCGGAGCTGGAGAGTCGCGGCTACTGAGGCAAGCTCACTTGCCTTTGCGAGCGGTCGCGTCCTCCTGGGACGGGGGTAACGGGTAACGGGGTAGCGGGGTAGCGGGGTAACGGGGTAGCGGGGTAGCGGGGTAACGGGGTAGCGGGATAACCCCAGCGGCATCATGGGGTCGGACCACGGCAAGTGATTGACAAAACGTGAATTAGGCGCCGACACAGGGCTCCAGGAGGGCTTTACTAGGAGCCATTCTTACCCCCAAAAAATCGCCGGTAAGGCATTACCCGTCCCCTGGACCTCGCGGCGATCAGGAGGTCGGTTGTCTGGCACCCCTTCAGGGTGCCCCCCTGTTGTTGGTCCGTCCGTTCCGGAGGTCTCCGCTGCGCTCCGACCTCCGGCTGCTCTCTGGCATCCCTCAGGGATGCCCGTTTCGCTGGTGCTCGTGTTCCGGGCCTCTCCCCAAGACCGCCCCTGCACGGCTCCCCGTCTCTGGGCCGGTGCCGGGTCCTGGGGTGTCGCCCTGCGGGCTTTTCACGGAACCCGCTCCGCCAATTCGATCAGGCGACGTGCCCGTTCCTCCTGTCCTGCTCTTCCCCGTGGACGAATTCCAACATCCCCCGCATCAGGTCGCCAAGGGGACCTTCCGGCAGAGCATCAACCGGGACCACGTGTTCTGCACAGACCATCGGTGCCCCAACAAGAGTCACGTACACTTCCACTCGAGTACCTCGCAGCCAGATCCCGTGATTCCCCTGAACCGGCAATCGTAGCATTTCCCTGCGAAACGCCCCCCAAACCGCAAGGGGTTCCGGCTCTTCCCGTATTGCCCTCTCGGTACGGCGCACTTTGGCCGTGCTCTCGGTTCGCTGTTGGCCCCAGCCCCCAGATTGGAGCCGGCGACACCCGGTGGCGACCCGATAGCCGCATGCGACAAAGTCCAGTACCCCTCCGCCGTCAGGCCGAGCCGCAGAACCCATTCCGGTTGGGTGTCGGGGATCACCAGGATAATCACGAAACTGCTCACCGGGTCGACCCCGAGCTCATCCAAGAGCGTCTGCCGATTCCTGTGAATGTCTGGAGCCACCAGCCAGTCGACGCCGCAGTGACTCCAGGGATCGTTCGCAGCATGGGCCCGGCTCTCCCCAACACCGGTCCACCAGCAGATCAGGAACACGACCGCAACCACTGGGCGACAGGACCTCATCATTACGGCTCCCAATCGTGAAGGACGCCGGAACAGTCGGTGCCAGCATCCCAGAAGCCCTGAAACCAGTTTGCATCCGTGGCTTGCGAAAGCTTCCCGTAGAGATCCTCAACCAGGATGCCTCTCCGGTCCAGCAAATACTGCCAATTGATCCGCTCAACCTGGTGGTCTGGATCGCTGCTAAGGGACATACCTCCCTTACGACGCCAGGTTCGGTCCTCTTTGCTGAACCCGAAGGACGATGAAGCCGGATGTGTGTGGACTATCCCGATGGCGTTCGGCAGAGCCGGACCCCGATAGCTTTCCTTCCGGTCCGTGAAACTCCACGGCGTCATCCAAAGCTCCCATTCTCCCCCTGCACCCTCGACGATGAATGCCAGTCGATCCTACTCGTGTCCCACACCCAGCCTACCTTCTAGAGTCGAAGAGCCTAAAACGATCCTCCGTGAGGGGTTCCACTGGCGCCCGGAATTTGCGAAGGCCGCGCCAGCGGCCTGAGCCCTGGAGTCTCCCGTTCCCGCACGAGCCGGGATCGTCCCCATCCAGCGCCGGGAGAAGGGCACGGACGATGCGCGCCGACTGCTCAACCCGGGCGGGACGCCCGGCCTACCACGGGCCCCAGAACGATTGCCGCCCCGAGGCACGGACGGTCGGCGCAACCACCCGTAGCACGGCCGTCCCGGCCGTGCAACCGTCCGCGAGGCGGGATCGTGCCTATCCGGCATCGAGAGAAGGGTTCTCTTGTCCGGCCGGCAATTCTTTGCCGGGAGAGGGGCCTGGACGATCGGCGCCAACCGTCCAACCCGGGCGGGACGCCCGGGCCACCCCGGGCCCCCGACCGATTGCCGCCCCCGTGGCAGGGACGGCTCCCGCAAAGTCGTTGCCCGACTCCGCGTCCCGCAGGTGGCCGGTATACCGGTGCTGGTCGCCGGAGCCTCCCGGCACCCACGTCTCCCCGTAGGGATAGTGGTCCCAGCGTTCCGCCTCCGT
>CAZGEH010000007.1:212755-241346 GCA_964524795.1 uncultured Acidobacteriota bacterium | reverse complement strand
TAGCCCGTTACCACGCTACCCCGCTACCCCCCTGCCCCGCCCCGTCCTCCGGAATCAGGCCGGCGACATACGCTTCAGGATCGAAAGGCAGCAAATCTTCCGCCTTTTCGCCGACTCCAATGTACCGGATGGGGATTCCCAGCTCCCGAACCACCGACACCAGGATCCCGCCTTTGGCGGTGCCATCGAGCTTGGTCACGATCAGACCGGTGACACCGGAAACCTTGAGGAACTCCCTTGCCTGGGCCAGTCCGTTCTGTCCGGTGGTGGCGTCCAGCACCAGGAATACCTCATGGGGAGCGCCGGGAACTTCCCGGCCAGCCACACGGCGCATCTTCTCCAGTTCCTGCATCAGGTTGTGACGTGTGTGCAGCCGGCCCGCCGTATCCACAATCAGGACGTCGCCGCCCCGCGCCCGGCACGCCGCGATGGCGTCAAACAGAACGGCCGCCGGATCCGCTCCAGGCTGCTGGCGAATCACCGGCGCCCCGATTCGCTCGGCCCAGATCTGCAACTGCTCGATGGCGGCCGCCCGGAAAGTGTCGGAGGCAGAAAACACCACGGACCGTCCCTGTTCCCGGTGCAGTCGGCCCAGCTTCCCGATGGTGGTGGTCTTGCCGACCCCGTTGACCCCCACGACAAAGACGACCCATGGGCGGGCCTCCGCCGAAACCTCGGGCACCGGTTCCCGACTCTGGAGGATCGACTGCAGCTCTTCGCGAATCAGCCGCCTTACCTTGTAGCTGGTGATGACACGGGTCCCCGCCGTCTCCTGACGGATTTTCTCGATGATCTGGGCGGTCGTCTGGACACCGATGTCGGCCCCCAGAAGTGCGGCCTCGAGTTCCTCGATCTGCTCCTCGGTGATCGGGCTTTCGGCCGAACCTGTCAACTGGGAGATCCGGTGGGAGAGGTCCTCCTTGGTGGATTTCAGGGCCTCCTTCAGACGTTGAAAGTAGCCCGGTTTCTCCCGGTAGTTGAAGATGCTCATCGCTGCTCCCTGAGATAGGCCTGATTCAAGGCCTCGAAATCCCCGGCCTCGCATCGGACAAGACCGGCTTCAACCTCCTCGCTGAGCGGCCCCAGGAGTTCCCCGGGCTGCGCCGAGACCCCCTCCAGGGCCAGGGATGTGGCGGAGGGCAAATCCTCCGGGAACGCGGTCTGTCCGACGTTCACGCCGATCCCGACCACCGCCCAGTCGATCCGCGTTCCAAGGGTCGCCAGTTCCACCAGGATCCCTGCGATCTTCCTTCCACCCACCAGCACATCGTTCGGTTCCTTGATCCGCAGATCCAGCCTGGAACTCAGCCGGCGCAGGGTGCGGACCACTGCCAGCGAAGCCACGACATTCAGCAAGGGGCTGCGGGATGCGTCCCATTCCGGGAAGACCAGGTATGAGACGTAAAGTCCAGCTCCGGCCGGCGAGTGCCAGAATCTGCCGAACCTTCCGCGGCCGGCGGTCTGGGCGGCCGCGAGCACCACCCTGGGGCGCCGCTGCGGAATGAATCTCCGCACATAGTCGTTGGTGGAGTCCACGGCAGCCAGCACAACCGGGACTCCAAACCGGCCCAACGTCTCCGCCGTCATGGCTCCCGCAACGAACGGAGCTGCCGGTCCAGGAGCTCCAGCCGTGCGGCCACCTCCTCGCGGCGCTCCCGGGCCGTCCGGACGACTTCCGGCGGAGCCTTCAGCAGGAATCCTTGGCTGGCCAGTTTCCGCTCCAGGCCTTCCAGCTCCGACGCCAGCCGTTCCTGCTCCTTTTCCAGGCGGCGCGCCTCGGCGGCGGCGTCGACCTCGCCTTCGACTTGCAGGGCGAACTGCCCCAGACGCGCGACGCCCCGGATCGTTGCACGGCTTTCCGCCAGGTTCCCGAACTCCGTTTCCCTCACCCAGACCAGCCTCTGGATCTGGGGCAACTGAGCCCGGATGAAAGACTCGTCTTCAGCCGTGGCTGCGTGGATCTTCGCCACCACGGGGCGCCGCAGTTCCAGCCGATTCTCCATTTTCGCCGTACGCAAGGCGGTCACCAGTTCCTGGAGCTTACCCATGGCCTCTTCCGCCCCCGGGTCCTTCCATTCCGGTCGGAGCCTGGGATAGGACGCCAGCATGATGGTCACCCCCTGGTGGGGCACCTTCTGCCAGATCTCCTCGGTGATGAAAGGAATGAACGGGTGGAGCAGCCGCAGCGAGTTTTCCAGCACGAAACTGGCGACGGTCTGGGCACGGAGGCGGCGGTCCGAGTTGCCGGCCAAGTCGTTTTTCACCAGCTCGATGTACCAGTCGCAGAATTCTCCCCAGAAGAAGTGATAAAGCGAATTGGCGGCTTCGTGGATGAGGAACCGGTCCAGGTTCCGGCGGGTTTCCTCAACCACGGTGGTCAGCCGCGACAGAATCCATCGATGTTCCAGCTCGGTTTCAGGGTTAGCGAGCAAAGAAACCAGCTCCTCTTCGGTGGCCGGCTGCTGCCGTTCCAGGTTCATCAAGAGGAACCGGGCGGCATTCCAGATCTTGTTGCAGAAAGCCCGGTAGCCGGCCATGCGGCTGATGGAAAACGGAATGTCCGTACCCGGCACCGCCATCACCGCCAGCGTAAAGCGGACTGCATCCGTCCCGTACTGTTCGATGATTTCCAGCGGGTCAATGATGTTGCCCCGGGACTTGGACATCTTGTTCCCGTGCTCGTCACGCACCAGGCCGTTGATGTAGACCCGGCGGAACGGCACATCGCCCTGGAATCGCAGGCCCATCATCATCATCCGGGCCACCCAGAAGAAGATGATGTCGAAGCCGGTGACCATCGCCGACGTCGGGTAGAAGTACCGCAGGTCGGGGGTCTGGTCCGGCCAGCCGAGGGTCGAGAAGGGCCACAGCGCGGAGCTGAACCAGGTGTCGAGGACGTCGGACTCCTGGGTCAGCCGGTCTGAGCCGCATCGGCTGCAGCGGGCCGGCGCACTGCGGGCCACCATCATCTCGCCGCAGGAATCACAGTACCAGGCGGGGATCCGATGTCCCCACCAGAGCTGGCGGCTGATGCACCAGTCGTGGATGTTGTTCATCCACTCGAAATAGATCCTGGCGAAGTTGTCCGGGACGAACACTGTCCGCCCCTCCTCCACCGCCCGCACGGCGGGTTCGGCCAAAGGTTTGACCCGCACGAACCACTGCGTGGAGACCAGCGGCTCCACCACCGTGCCGCAGCGCTGACACTGGCCGACGTTGTGGGTATAGTCTTCCACCCGCTCGACCAATCCCAGGGCCTGCAGGTCCTCCACCACCCGCCGCCGCGCCTCCGTGCGGTCCATACCGGCGTAGCGGCCGGCTTCCGCCGTCATCCGCGCGTCTCCGCCGATGACCCGCACGATGGGAAGCCGGTGACGGCGTCCCGCCTCGAAGTCGTTGGGGTCATGACCGGGTGTCACCTTGACGACACCGGTTCCGAACTCACGCTCCACGAAGCTGTCGAACACCACCGGCAGTTCACGCTCCATCAGGGGCAGAATGACCGTACGCCCCTGAAGCCACCGGTAACGCTCGTCTTCCGGATGCACGGCCACCGCGGTATCGCCCAGCATGGTCTCGGGACGGGTGGTAGCCACCACCACCCAGCGGCCGGTGCCTTTGACCGGATACCTCAGGTGCCATAACTTGCCCTGACGGGGTTCATGCTCCACTTCAAGATCAGAGATGGCCGTGCCGCACCGGGGACACCAGTTGACCAGATATTCACCCCGATAAATCAGGCCGTCCTCGTAAAGCTGCACGAAGACTTCCCGCACCGCCCGTGACAGCCGCTCGTCCATGGTGAAACGCAGGCGGGTCCAATCGCAGGAGTTGCCCAGCCGTCGGATCTGCTGAACGATATTGGCCTCGGAACGGTTCTTCCAGTCCCAGACGATCCGCTCGAACTCCTCACGGGTGAAGTCCGTTCTTCGCTTGCCTTGCTCCGCCAGGCGCCGTTCCACCACGTTCTGGGTGGCGATTCCGGCATGGTCGGTACCAGGGACCCAGAGCACACAATACCCTTCCATCCGTTTCCAGCGGGCGAGGATGTCCTGCAGGGTATGGTTCAGCGCGTGGCCCATGTGCAGGGAGCCGGTGACATTGGGCGGCGGGAGTACCATGGAAAAGGGTGGACGGCCGGACGAGAGGTCCGGCGTGAAAAAGCCCTGCTCCTCCCACCAGCGGTAGATGCGCTGTTCTGTCCCTTCAGGTTCGTACGCCTTTGGAATCTCGCTAGCCACGGGGTTCTCCTTCGCTCGCCGGCGGCGCATCTGGCACGCGAAAACGAGCATTATAGCCCACGGGAACGCGGCCCCGCCGACCGGAAGGCCGGTCTGCATGCAGCCGGCCGCGGATCAGGTGGAAGATACAGAGGATGGGGATACCAGTTCCCGGACCGTCCGGGAGACCATTTCAGGAAGGGCCTCGGTGAGGCGCCGGGTCAGCGACTCCGACAGCGCCCGGACGGTTTCTTCGTCCAGCGCCCGGAAGTGGGCGACAGGAGACAGCGCCTTGTGACCCACTCGGGTCAGACGGGCCGAGCACTGATTTGCCGCAAGGACCAACGGTTCCACGGCGGGAGCTGGAGCCGTCTCACTGCCGGCTGACCTGGTCAGCAGCTCACCCACGACGGAGGCCAGGACCTCGGCATCCAAAGGCTTGACCAGCCAGTCCCGGCATCCACAGGCCAAGGCCTGAGCTGAGTCCACCGGCACACCGGCTCCACCCAACAGGATCACCGGAAGCTGGGGATCCGAGCCTTCGGTTCGGATCCGGCGGCACAGGGAGTACCCGTCGATCCCGGGCAGTCCCACGTCAATCAGGGCGAGATCCGGGCTCCCGCTCTGCAGGAAGTCCCAGGCGGACTCTCCGTCGGGCCGGACGGTGATCTCATAGCCCTCCGGTTCCAGGGAGAGGCGAACCAGCTGTTCGGTCGTGCGGCTGTCGTCCGCGAGCAGCAGAGAGGGCATCATCCTACTCCTGGGGATGGGGCGCCGTCTCCGGCGGCCCGGCCGAGTCGACATGCCGTTCCTCGGCCCGCTTCCGCGCAATTTCGTAAATATCCGGCCGCCCGGTAAAAGTCTGCCAGACTGTCCGGATGGGGTCCATGAGGGAGAACGAATCTTCCCTCCGGTTGGCCAAGTGTCTGGCGGCCGCCTGCTGATCCACCTCCGGCACCGGCTGTTCCAGCAGGATCAACTTTTCCCTGGCCGCCTCGAAGTAAGGGCTGAAGGGGTACTCCTTGACGATCTGCTGGTAGTAGACCGCAGCCTCCGTCACCTGGCCCCGCCCCTCCAGTGAAAGGCCCAACCGGTACAGTGTGACATCCAAGTAACTGTATTCGGGGTACTTGACCAAGACTTCCTTGTAGCGCGCCTCGGCTGCCACATAGGACTTCCGCTTCATGTAGAAATCGCCGATCTCCTGGTCCCTCCGGGCCAGGGTCTCCTCCACCTCCCGCAGGGCCTCGCGGGCGGTTGGCGTCAGTTCGCTATCTGGATAATTCTGCAGGAACCGCTTGAACTCGGCCTCCGCCTTGCGGGCTGCGGTGGGATCCCGGTCATAGGGTTTCATTAGCCGGTAATTGATGGCGGCGATTTTCAACTGGGCGTCGTCCGCCATTTCGTGGGTGGGATAGAAGATGAGGAAGTCCTTGTACTGGGCTTCAGCCTGCAGCAGGTTTTCGGTACCGCCTTCGGCATAGTAGGAGTCGGCGATGGAGAGAAACGACGTGGGCGTGTACTCGCTGTCCGGATAGGTATTGATGAGAGTCTGAAAAGCCAGCCGGGCCTTGATGAACTGGTTCTTCTGCAGGTACTCCATCCCGGTCTCGAAAAGCTGGGTATCGGGAGCGGCGGCACCCTCCTGGATCCCAGCGCTTTTCTGCCCGCAGCCCGCCACCCAGACTGCGGCAACAGCAAGCACGGTCACACGCTTCAACCAAGCCATGGCCAATATTGTCTCACTGCTTCCCACTCCAGGCGCGGTCGGCTTCAGCCTGCATCTGCCGCCACGCTGCCTGCGGGTCTTCGGCACTGAAGATGGCGGAGCCCGCCACCAGGATATCCACTCCGGCACCAACCGCCTCGGCGGCGTTGGCGGGCCCGATGCCGCCGTCCATCTCCACCCGCACAGAGCGCCCGGAACGGCTGATCAAGGTTTTCAATTTTCGCACTTTTTCGAGGCTGCCGCGAATGAACTCTTGGCCTCCGAACCCCGGGTTGACGGACATGATGAGGACCAAGTCGCAGTCCGGCAGGATCTCCTCCAGCACGCACACCGGCGTGTGGGGATTGAGGACCACCCCTGCCCATGCACCCGCCGTCCGGACGTCCCGCAACACCTGGTTCAGGTGAACCGCCGCCTCGTAGTGGACCGTCACCGAATTTGCGCCGGCCCGGACATATCGGACGGCCATTTCCTCGGGGTTCGAAATCATCAGGTGCACGTCCAGGTGCAACCGGGTTACCCGCCGAATCGCCTGCACCACCGGCAACCCGACCGTCAGGTTGGGCACAAAATGCCCATCCATCACGTCGACGTGGATCATGGCGGCTCCCGCCTCTTCCATACGGCGGATTTCCGCCGCCAGGGCGGTAAAGTCCGCCGCGAGAATCGACGGAGCCACCACCGGCTTCATCGGGCCACCTCCAGGTTGACCGTCTCACCCAGGCGGACGGGATATCCCGCTTCGGGAAACTGCCTCACTACGGTGCCGCGCGGAGTACCCGGCTGTTCCCGATAGAAGACCCGGGTCTGGAAGCCGTACGCTTCCAGCAGCAGCATCGCACGGTTCAGGTTGGAACCCGTCAGCTCCGGCATCACGAACGCCGGCTTGCGGCGAACCGCCAGCAGCACCGCCAGCCGGTCGTCCAGGTGGGCGTTGGAGAATGGTGGAGGCCACTGGGCGAGGACACGGCTTTCACCCTCGTCGGTTTCCATCTCCGAAACCATCCCGATCGTGTATCCCTGCTGCTCGGCCAGCAGGCGCGCTGCCCGCAGGGTCGCGCCTCGCAGGTCCGGCACCGGATTGGTGCGGGGGCCAAGGCTGAGCACGACTCGGACATCCCTTCCCGCCTTGATCCCCACTCCTGGAGTGGGAGCCTGCGCGGCGATCCCATTTTCCGGAACCACCGGATCATAGCGCTTGCCCGTGACCGCCAGGCCCAAACCCAACGCCTCCACCCGTTTGCGCGCCTCGTCCAGCGACAGCCCCACCACAGCCGGGGTTTCAACCTCCTGTCCCCGCACTGCAAAACGCATCCCCACCATCAGGCTTATCAGGAAGATCGTCAGCAGTACTCCGCCGAGGAGCACGAGCTTGCCCCAGCCCAGAAATCTTGACTGCAGGGAATCCCGGGTTGCCATCGGATGGGACCTCAACTTAACACAGCCGTCTCAGGGCCGTCTAATGGCGGCGGCAAAGAAGCCTGAAATCCCGGTTTGCTCAGGATCCGGGCGGAACGGTCCCGCCTCCAGCACCGCTTCGGGGTGCCCGGTCAGGAAAGCGTCGATCACCTGCTCGTTCTCTTCCGGTTCCGTGGAACAGGTGGCGTAAACCAGCCGGCCGCCCGGCGCCAACGCCTGGTAAGCCGAGGAAATCATGGCGCTTTGCCGCATCTGATGACGGTACAGGTCCTGTTCCTCGACGAACCATTTCAGGTCCGGATTGGCCTGCAAGGTCCCCAAACCTGAGCAGGGGACATCCAGCAGGATAAAGTCCAGGGCTGCCGCAAAGGGCAATGGTCGGCCTGCGTCCAGCAACAGCCAGCAATGGATGGGCACTCCCAGTTCCTGCGCCCGCCGGCGCAGCGATTCGAGGCGGTGGCGGTGGTGGTCTCCACAGATGAGCTGAGCCCCCGGCCGGCAGCGGTGGGCCAGGATAAAGGCCTTTCCACCTGGTGCGGCGCAAAGGTCCGCCAGCCGGCGGGCCGTGTCCACCTGGCACCACTCCGCCACCGCCTGACTGGCTGCACCCATCAAAAAGCACCACCCCTCCTGGTAAAAGGGATCCCGGACCAGACCCTTGGCCTCGATGCGGACCGCCCGGCTCAGCCCCGGGAGCACAACGAAGGGGAGCCGTCTCTCCTCCAGTCGCCGGCAGAATTCGGGCAGCTCGATCCGAAAGGGATTCACCCAGACCACCGGGGATGGACGCCGGTTGTTGTGCTCCATCACCTCGCAGGCGCCCTCCCTGCCCCACCGTTCCACCAGCCGCCGAACGAGCCACAGCGGATGACTGTACCGGATCGCCAGATCTTCCGGCCGGTCCCCTTCAGGGTATCGAAGGCCACTGCGGACCATTGCCCGGAGCACGGCATTGACAAACCCCTTGAGACGCTCCTTCCCCAGCGCATCGCAGAGGGCAACCGCCTCGTTGACGGCAGCCCAGCCCGGAACCCGCATGAATCCCAGTTGCGCGGCAGCGGTCCGCAGGATCCACAGAGCGATTCCATCAACCTGCCGCAGGGGGCGGCTCGAAACCGATTCCAGCCAGAAATCCAGCAGCGAGAGCCGGCGCAACACGACGTCCACGATCTCCCGAGCAAGAAGCTGCTCGGCGGGCGGGAGCTGCTGGAAAGCGGTGCTGTGGAACAGGGTTTGCAGTGCCACCCTGCGGGCGAACCTGGCCGCCAGCATCGACACCGCCGCGCTGCGGGCATCGGAATACAGACTCGGTAAGCGGTCCAGGCGATTTGACGTCACGGAAGTGCAGGTCCTGGGGACTTTTCGCTTTCCTTGAAGCCAGCCTCGGATACAGGAATCTCAAGTGAACAGCTCGCCGGCGGAGAGCCGCATGCCGTTGATAAAGTCGCGGGCACTGAGCCGCCGCCGACCCGGCACCTGCAGCTCCGTTACCGTCACCAGCCGTCCGTCTCCGCACAGCACCCCGATTTGGCCGTCCTCGGCGAGAACGATGCTGCCGGGTCGACCGCCCTGCGGGGGCGCAGGAACCCGTGGTCCGGGGAGCGAACGCCACAGCTTCAGCTCCTGGCCACGCCAGCAGCAGTAGGCCCCCGGCGTCGGGTTCATCGCCCGAATCCGGTTATGAATCTCCCGGGCCGAACGGTTCCAGTCCACCCGTGCATCCTCACGACGGATCATGGGAGCATAACTGGCCCCCTCAGGATCCTGCGGGACGGGAACCAGCCTGCCTTCTATGTATTCCGGCAGCACCTCCGCCAACAGTTCGGCACCCCGGCCGGCGAGAATCGCTTCCAGCTCGCCGGCGGTCGTCTCCACCCCGATCGGTACTTTCAGAACCCCCAAAACACCGCCGGTATCCATGCCGGCGTCAATCTTCATGATGGAAACGCCCGTCTCGCGTTCTCCGTTCAGCAGGGCATGCACGATGGGAGCGGCTCCCCTGTACTTCGGCAGCACCGAGGCATGGACGTTCAGCATCCCGTGGGGGGGTGTCCCAAAGAACTCGGGCGGGAGAATCTGGCCGAAGGCCACGACCACACCAACGTCAGGCTTCAGTTCCTCAAGCACCGCCAGGGCTTGGGGGTTGCGACGGATCCGCTCGAACTGCCACACGGGAATGCCGGCATCGACCGCAGCCTGCTTGACGGGCGGCGGTGTCAATCGCCTCCCGCGCCCGGCCGGGCGATCCGGCTGGGTGATCACTCCCACCACGTCCACGTCCGGGCAATCCAGCAATACCTGCAGCGTCGGCAGGGCGAACTCGGGGGTTCCCAAGAAGACGAGGCGAATCACCACTCTCCCGCCTTGATCAGCTTCCGGATCTTGCGCTTCAGCAGGTCGCGCTTCAAGGCTGAAAGGTGTTTCAGATAAAGGATCCCATCCAGATGATCGATCTCATGACACAACAGGCGTGCCAGCAGTTTCTCCGCTTCCAGCTCCACCGGGTTGCCGTCCAGGTCCTGGCCTTTCACCCACACCTGCAGGGGACGCTCCACGACCGCCGTCAGACCGGGCAGGCTCAGGCAACCTTCCTCCTCGCGTTGGGTTCCATGGGTCTGGACGACTTCCGGGTTGACCAGGATGAGCTGTCGACCCGCTTGCGTCCCACCCGACTCATCAGCAACGATCAGACGGAGATTGACACCTACCTGCGGCGCCGCCAGACCGATCCCCGGAGCGGCGTACATGGTTTCCAGCATGTCAGCGGCGAGCCGCCTGAGCTCACCGTTAAAGTCCTTTATCGGGTCGCACTTCCGTTCCAGCTCCGGCGCCGGATACTTGAGGATCGGCAGAATCATGTTCCGGAAACTACCTTTTCCCAACCAGAGACGATCTCGGCAAGCCTGAGGTTGCATGAGGCCCGGGGCTGTCTCCGCGCACGGCTCCGGCCCGACACCCAGGCGGGCCCTCACGAGGTCAGCACGTTCTTTTTCCCCTGGAGGACCGCCCGGGTGTAAAGGATGCGATGGACCACCGTCCAGTTGGAGAGCACGGCGATGACCCACATCACCGGATCCATGTAATAGAACGATCCGATGATCAGCAGGACAATCCGCTCGGGCCGCTCCAAGAACCCCACTTTGCACTTGGGGATCAGCGACTCCGCCCGTGCCCGGGCATAGCTGGTCAGGACCGAACCCATCATCACCACCCCCACCAGAACCACGTAATGAATGCGCTCCATGCGCCCGTAGTAGATAATCAGTCCCAGATACATGATCAGGTCGGAGTAGCGGTCCATGACCGAATCGAAGAAGGCGCCGAAGGGGGTCTCCGCCTTGAGCTTGCGCGCCACCATCCCGTCCACCATGTCGAACAGGCCGGCGACGATGAGCATCACCCCCGCGGCCTTGAACCGGCCTTCTGCAAACAGGTAGGCCACCACGATGCTCATCAGGAAACCGGCCATGGTCAGGTGATTGGGCCGGATGCGGAAGAAGATGAGCGCAGCAATGATGCCCCGCAGCAGCACCTGCGCGCCGTCCCCGATTTTTCGTGAGATCATGGGCGTATCCAGCCTAGAAAAGCTCGAACTTGATGGTCAAGAACTTCTTCGGGTTCTGCCGGAAGTCGTAAATGAGCTTGGTCATCTCCGAAGAGATATCGTTCAGGTTGCGATAAAGCTGCTCGTCCTTGGCCAGGAGGCCCAAGGTACCCTTCCCCGCCTCGACGTCCTTCAACAGGGCGGACAGTTCCTGCACGCTGTCGCGCAACGAAACATAAAGCTCATCTTCCCGCGAAAGCCGGCCCAGCGTACCCTCTCCCCGGCTGATCCGCCCGCTGATTTCATTGACGTCGGCCAGGACGCGGTCGGCCTTCTGGTAGACCGAGTCATCGTTGACGAGCTTACCCAGCGTCCCCTCTCCCGATTCCAGCTTCTGAAGCAGTTTCTCCAGGTTCTCGGTACTGGAGACCAGCCGCTGGTGCAGCGCATCGTCCTGGATCAGGCGGGAAATCGTGCCTTGGCCTCCCCTGATTTCCTCCACCAGGTCCCCGATCTCACGCATCGTTGCATTGGCGTTTTCCACGGTGGCGTTCAGGTTGTTGAAGAAGGAGGGGTCGGTGATGAATTTGCCGATCGTACCCTCGCCCGAACGGAAGCTGCGCATGATGTCCTGGACCTGGGACGAAAGAGTCTCGAAGTTGGCCAGGATGTCGTTGGCCCCGGTGATCAGTTCCCCAAACGATGCCTGCTGCGTGCCGGCAATCAGGACAAAGTCTTCTTCCGATTCGAAGAACAGCCCGGAAACCGTTCTCCTGACGATTTCCGGACGCTGGTCGGACCGGCCCAACGAGATCTCGATGTACTTATCGCCGAGCAGACCGATGGAGCCCAGGGCAATCTCGCTGTCTGCCCGGATCCAGTCCCGGAACTGCTGGTTGACCTTCATCTCGACCACGATGTTCTGCAGTCCCCGGCGTTCGTCCTGGATGTCCTCCAGGGCTTCTGAGAGTTCCCGCTGGAAATCCCCCAGGCGTTTCTCCCGGACCTCCAGGTCGCGGCGCAGGGCGGCAAGCCGCGTCGCCGGCGCCGCCTGGGCTTCGGCCTCCTGGAGGACACGCCGGGCGGTCTGGACCGCCACTTCCTCGGCGGCGATCGACTCCCTCAGTTGGCGGGCCCTATCCTCCAGAGCGGCCACTCGCTGCAGGATCCTGGTGTTCAGGACGGTCGCCGGCAGTTCGCCGGGCTGGGAGATCTCCACCGATGTGACGTTGCCCACCTCGACGCCTCCCAGCAGCACCACGTCTCCGGGCTTCAGGCCCGATACGTTGCTCAGATAGGTCACCGCCCAGAACTGCTCCTCGAACATGCCCACCTGGGACCCGATGGCAAAGATGGCCAGCGCCAGCACAGCCAGGGTCACCAGCACAAAAATCCCTACCTTCAGTTCTGCCAATGCGGGTTGTTGCTTCCCAGCCATGGTCGTACCTCAATCCAGAAATTCCCGGATGTACTCGTCCGGAGCGTGGTCCAGATCCCGCTGGGTCCCCTCCAGAAGGACGCGTCCTCGCTCCAGGATCACGAACCGCGTCCGGTCCGAGTCACCCTCCGTCTCTTCGAATCGTACCGCTCCCGATCCGTCGCGCACCGCCTTCTCCCGCGCCAGCGTCCGAGCCGCCTTCAGGTCGTGGGTGACAAAGACCGAAGTCACACCCTCCAGATCCCGTAACCTCATTACCAGTTCGCAGATGGTCCGGCTGGTGATGGGGTCCAGCCCGGCTGTGGGTTCGTCATACAGCATGATCCGGGGATGTCCCACCAACGCCCGGGCGATGGCAACACGGCGCCGCATCCCTCCCGACAACTCCGAAGGCATCTTGTCCACCGCGGCTTCCAGACCCACGAAACTCAACATTTCCAGCACCGTCTCGCGGATTTCGGCGGGAGAGAGCCGCCCTTGTTCACGGAGTCGGTAGGCAACGTTGTCGCCGACGGTCAGGGAGTCAAAGAGGGCGCCTCCCTGGAAAACCATCCCGATCTCTCCCCGGATCGGATAAAGATCGTTTTCCTCCATGGAGGAGACCTCCTGCCCGTTCACGAACACCTTCCCGGCGTCCGGTTTGACCAAACCCAGCACCATTTTCAGAATGGTGGTCTTGCCGGACCCGCTCCCGCCGAGAAGAATCTTCATCTCCGCCAGCCCGACCTCCATGGTGAAACGATCGAGGACCACCAGGTCGCCGTACCGTTTGTCCACGGAGGCGAAAACAATCGTGCTCAAAAGCGCAGCTCCAACACGATTTTGCTCAGGAAGAAGTCCGCAACGATCACCAGAATCGACGCAAATACTACCGACTGGGTGGTGGACTGGCCGACCCCGCGGGTGCCGCCCCGGGTCCGCAATCCGAAGTAGCACCCCACCATGCCCACGATGAATCCGAATACCAGGGGCTTGATCAGACCCTCCAAAGCGTCGGTGTATTCCAGGGACCGGATCGCCGTGTTCCAGTAAAGGCTTGTGTTCAGGCGCAACGTGTAGAAGGAAACGATCCAGCCTCCCGTGAGGCCAAACAGGTCGGCCAGGACCGTCAGCAGGGGAGTCATGGTGATGCAGGCGACCAGCCGGGGGGTGACGAGCTTCTTGGTCGGGTCGGTACCCAAGGCGCGCATGGCATCGATCTGCTCGGTCACCACCATGGAACCGAGCTCGGAGGCGATGCCGGATCCCACTCTGCCGGCCAGCATCAGGGCGGTCAGCACCGGCCCCAGTTCCCGGATCAGCGACAAGGCCACCAACTGTCCCGTGAGATTCACCGCCCCGAAGGCTTGCAGGGACTTGGAAGACTGCAGCGCCAACACACCGCCGGTGAAAAAGCCGGTCAAAACGATGATGGAGACCGAACTGACACCGATCGAGTCCATCTGCTGGAACGTGTCGGCTATGTAGCGGGGGGTCCGGAACAGGTTGCCCAACGCTCTGAGGGCCAGCAGTGTGAACTCCTGGATCTCGTAGATGGCGCGGTATATCGGGTTCATGGCGCGTTCCGGGTCAAAGCGCGATTCTACCAGAGCGTACGGGCAACCGGGCGGCGGGAACGGGCGTCAGGGTGGGTGGTGGGCCTAGGTGGACTTGAACCACCGACCTCGCGCTTATCAGGCGCGCGCTCTAGCCACCTGAGCTATAGGCCCGTCGGCGAAGAAGCGGATTATAGCCGACCTGCCCTATCCGCACAAGTTCGCCCGCCGCCGTTTCGGGGTTCCAGCAACCACGAGGGTTCAGAAGTTGACCCGGCCCAAAACCTTTAAACCCTTAAACCTTTAAACCTTTGAACCTCCTCCCTTCAGACCATTTCCCTTGCCCCGGTGTCTAAAGCAGCATCAGGATGGACTGAACCTTGGACGCGGAACGGGAGGGTGAGAGTTTGGAGCACAGTCTGAGTTGGCAGCTCGTGGAGAGAGGCGTCCGGTCTGACAGCGAACAGGATCTGGCCTGGATCGAAGCGGCGCGGGGAAGCGATCCCCAGGCGTTCAACCGCCTGGTCCTCAAATGGGAGCAGCGGATCTTCAACCTTGTGCTGCGCATTCTCGGCGACCGGGAGGAGGCGGCCGAAGCCACGCAGGAAGTCTTCCTGTTGGCCTTCCGCAGCCTGAACAGCTTCAAGGGCGATTCGCGGTTCTCAACCTGGCTCTACCGCATCGCGGTCAACCGTTGTGTCACCCGACTTCGCCGCCGTCCGCCCAACCTCCACTCACTGGACGCCGAGGTCCGCGGCGATCACCCGGCCGCCTGCCCCTCCCAGGAAATCGACCTCCTGGCCGGCGAGCGACGCCGCCGCGTCCGCGATTCCCTGGCCGCCCTTTCCCCCCAGCAGCGGGTAGTCATCGAACTCAAGTTCTTCCAGGACGAAACCTTCGCTTCCATCGCCGACCTGCTGGGACTTCCCCTCAGCACCATCAAGTCACGCTTCTACACCGCGCTGGACATTCTGAAGGTCCGGCTGCGGCCGCTGGAGGAGCAATGATGAACTCATGTGAGCAGTACCGAAGCCTGCTGCGAGACCGCCTGGCCGAAGAGCTGGACCGCGAAGCCGCCGTCGAACTGGACCGGCACCTGGAACAGTGCCCCGCCTGCAACCGGGAAGCGCGGGAGCTGCAAGGCATGCTGAGTATGTTGAAGAGCTGTGCAGATGAACCGGTTCCTCGCCACTTCTTTGTTTATGAGTCCGGAGGGCGAACCTTCCGCCAACGCTGGAAGCAATACCTGGGAGGGTGGCGAGCCGTTGCCGCCGGCTTCGCCGCGGCGACGGTATTGTTCCTGATGCCGGGGCCCGGGATCGCTTTTCGGCTGAGCATCGGGTCCGCCACCCTGGCTCTGGGCGGCGAAGACCGGCCCGCGGTCGATCCGGAGCAGTTCAGGGAAGAGATGCGGAACCTGCTGCAGGGTCTGCTGCGCGAGGAACTCCAGAACCAGGAGACCCGCCTGCGGGAAGACTCCGCCCGTCGGCTTGCCGCCTTGTCCGACCAGCAGCGCCAGGCGGTTGCACCCGCCCTGGCGGAACTGGAAGCCCGGCTGCTGCGCCGGATCCGCGAAGGTGACGAGCTGACCCGGCAGCGTCTGGAAGTCGCCATGAACCGTCTCGGCAACACCTTCCTCGCACTCCACCAGGAAGACATGCGTCTCGTGCGGCAACAGCTCAATCGTGCGGTGGAAATGGATCTTTACCAGGCCGGCCGTACCACCGCGTTGATGTCCCAGATCTCACGGCTCGCCGAGAGCCGCACTGATCGAGGAGGTTCGAACTGACATGACGACCACCGGATTGCTTTCTCTGGGCCTTTGGGCGGGCTGGGTCCTGACGCCGGCATCCACGGCGGCACAGACCGGGGATGCTCCCTTCGACCAAGCGGCGATGAGGCGCGAGATCTCCGTGATGGAGAGCATCATCTCCACGTCGCTCCGCAACGAGCTGACGTCGCCGGCTGAAGAAGGGGACGCCCTCGACGAACAGATGATCGAACGGGAGCTGGTGACCTCGGGGCGGGTAGAAGGGATCTACCTGTACCACCAAGGCGTCGTCTTCACCATTGGCGTTCAGGAGACCACTCTGCTTCCGCTGGGGAGGCTGGACCGCCTCCAACGGGAGCTGGAAGCATCCCTGCGAAAGAACCTCGCTCCGGAACTGCTGGAAAGCTATTATCTGATGGCACAGTCCCAGCTTGAGGATCTCCAGCACCAGCTCCAGGAAGTGAGGGGACGTTGGGGGGATCTCCCGCCGCCGGGATACCCGGCGCTTTCTCCAGAGCCGCCGCTTCCTCCGGAACCGGTGTCGCCGCCTGAGCCTGAGGCACCCTCCGATCCGGCGGCGCAGAGAGCGCGGGCGGAAACCCTGCGGCAGAACCTCCAACTCGCCCAGGAGCGGCTTGCCGCGATGCGCCGCAATGCAGCCGAGATCAACCAGCGCCGCCAGGAAACCCGAACCAGGATCGAAACCCTGCTCCTGGACATCGTTGCTCGCTACGGAGATTCCCTGACCCAGCTCAAGCCGGACGAACATCTGACCTTCATCCTCCGCCCCTCCGCCCATTTTGGGTTCGAACTTGGTCGGGATGCCGGCCGGACGACCGTTCTGACGGTGCGGAAGCAGGACATTACCGCCTACCGGAGCAGCGGCGACCTGGCAACGCTGCGGTCGCGGATAGTGAAATACACCCAGTAGACCCCGCATCGCACGGGCCGCCGGGTCCGCGGATTTCATGGATCCCAGGCGTTTTCCTGGAGGGGAAACACCAACTCCGTGGACCGGTGGTCCGTGTCCCCAGGCTCTTGCCCGCGGCAGACCCGCGACGTTCCCGCTGGACTTTGATACTCTTCGCCGCGGGGAAACTCACCCTTTACCCCACGGGGCGGCCCGGGAAGGAGCGTGTACGATGAGGTCATCCGGAATCCGTTGGATCTCCCTGATCTTCGTTCTGATGCTGGGTCAAGGCGGCCCGGTCAGATCCCAGGTGCGGGAGCAGGAGAGCGGTTTCGTGGTTCGCCGGGGCACCAACATCTCCCACTGGCTGTCCCAGAGCCGCCGGCGCGGCGAGGAACGGCGGGCCTGGTTTACCCGGAAGGACGTTGAATTCATTGCTTCGCTGGGCTTCGACCACATTCGCATTCCGGTGGACGAAGAACAGCTTTGGCACGAAGACGGCACCGCCGACGAAGAAGCCATGAGCCTGCTCCAGCAGGCCCTGGACTGGTGTGCCGAGTTCAACCTACGCGCCATCGTGGACCTCCACATCCTGCGCTCCCACCACTTCAACGCTGCCGAGAAGCCGCTCTGGACCCAACCGGCTGCCCAGGAGCGCTTTCTGGACTGTTGGCGGGACCTGTCACGACGGCTTCGCCCCCGCCCCACCGACCAGGTGGCTTACGAACTCATGAACGAGCCAGTCGCAGAAGACCCGGCGGACTGGAACCGGCTGCTGGCGAGAGCGGTTCAGACCGTTCGGGCCGAGGAACCCATGCGCGTCCTGGTGATTGGTTCCAATCGCTGGCAGTCGGTCGAGACCTTCGATCGGCTCGAGGTGCCGCCCAATGACCCCCATATCCTCCTGAGTTTTCATTTCTATGAGCCCTTCGCCCTGACCCACTATCGGGCGGGCTGGACCAAAGCCGGGGAGTACCAGGGACCGGTTCGTTACCCCGGCGTGGTGGTGGCGGACGCGGACTTCAAGAGTCTCCCAAAAGCTCTGGCTGACGCCGTCCGCGGTTCCAATCGCTATTTCGACCGGAGAGTCCTGGAGGGGATGCTCAGGAAACCCCTTGCGGTGCGTGATCGCACAGGCCTGCCTCTCTACTGCGGAGAGTGGGGGGCGCTGCCGTCGGTTCCCCGTGAGGACCGCCTCCGCTGGTATCAGGACATGCGCTCGATGCTGGAGGACAACGGCATCGGCTGGGCGACCTGGGACTACAAGGGAGGCTTCGGACTGGTGGATCGCGATGGCCGCCCCGACACGGAACTCATCCAGATCCTGACCCAATGAATGCCGCGCCGCCTGGACCGGCCCAGCAGCTCCCCGCAAGCCCGAGGTCGGGGTCCGCGGTCCTGGGCTGGGGTCTTCTGGCTGCTGCCCTGCTCTTCTACTGGTCCTCGGTCGCGGCTGTCCCGCCTGCCGCCACCCCAGGGTGGGATCTCCAGCCGGAACCGGACGCCCCCGAGTATTTCGCCGGCGCCCTCTCTCTGGCCCAGGGCGAAGGCTACCGGATCCGGGTTGCCGGCCGGTCCTTGCCGCCGCGATATCCTCCCGGCTACAGCCTGCTCCAAGCCGTGGCCATGCGAGCCGGAGTCGCCCCGCTCGACGCGCCGTTCGTCGTCAACCGCATGGCGGGGCTGCTGCTCATCCTCTGCGTGTTCACCTGGCTGTGGCGGCACGGTCGGCCCGACGCCGGTGGGCTGGCAGCTCTGCTCACGGTAACTTCGCCCGCCTTTATCGTCACCACCCGCAGCCCGATGAGCGAGCCGCTTTCGGGTTTGTTGGCAGTGGCTGCGGTGTTGTGGCTGTACCATGGACTCGAGCGGCGCCACTTGCCGTCCGCCGCGGCGGCCGGATTCTTGCTCGGTCTGTCCACACTCGTTCGAATCTCCAACGTGATCATGGCTGCGGCCTTCGCGGCGGCACCGGTTGTCGCCGGAGGCCCACTCAGGAATCGTCTCCAGCTTCTGGCAGGCTACCTCGCAGGCTTGGCCGTCGGGCTGCTGCCGAGCGGGGTTTACAACTGGTGGACTTTCGGGTCTCCTCTGACCACCGGCTATGACTTCTGGGTCCCCTTCTATGGACGGTGGGCCAAGGCGTTTACCCTGCAGGCTGTTCCCCGGAACGCGCAGTACTTCTTGGGGGAGCTGCTGGAGCTGAAAACTACGACCACGGTGGCGGATCTCTACGGCGAAGGCTCCTATCTGACTCTGGTGCTGGCGGCGTTGACCCTCCTCTCGATCTGGGTTTTTCGCCGGCGGCGCTCCGTGCCAGCCATGGCGCTGTGCGGGATACTGTCGGTGCTTCCCTTTCTGTTTTACGTCTTCCAGGACGCCAGGCTGATCTACCCGCAACTGGCGGTTCTGCCGTTGCCCATCGCCGCCGGCAGCCTCCGGCTGCTCCGGGATCCGGCACGGCGCACTTTACGCCTTTTCACGGCGGGGTTGCTGCTGGCTCAGCTCGCCATCTTCCCGGGGGCCCACGGCGATCCGGATTTCGACCGCTACCTGAGAGGCACCCGCAAGGTGAGCCGGCCCAGGTTTCACGATCTGGTCTCCTATCTGGAAACGGTCCGGGATCGAGGTCCAGTCCTGGTCCTTACCGACATGAACCCGGCGTATGTCCACGCCCTGCTTTCCGGCGACCGGGTGGTGGTTCCCGCTGTCAGGAGTCATGACTATCGGTGGGGTTCCCTGCGTTTCGATGAGGCCGAACGGATGGATTACCTCCAGCGCGCGGTCAGGGAAAGGCGGCAGATCCTGCTGCTGTTGAAGCCGCCAGGCACCTCTGAGATGCCGGCGCCCCCACCCTTGCCGGCGGGTTGGCGATGGCGTGTTGTAACTCAGTCTCCCGACAGTGGGCTGGTGTCGGTGGGGGTACCGGTAATGGAAGGGTCCTGAACAGCGCGGAGATCTTGTCCTTTGCATGGATCCGTGTGATCCGTGTGATCCGCGTCATCCGTGTGATCCGTGTGATCCGCGCCATCCGTGTGATCCGCGTGATCCGCGCCATCCGTGTGATCCGCGTGATCCGCGTCATCCGTGTGATCCGCGGACCCTCCTCATCTGCGTACCGGCACTCACTCCGCCCCAAGGAAAGGCCGCCGAACCTCCTTCAGCAGGCGTCCTGCCGATTCCACTTCCTCCTGGCTCGACAGCGTCCCTCCGAACCGCAGCCGGTAATATAAACGGGTAAAAACCCGCGGCAGCTCGGACTCCCAGGCGCGGGCCAGCCGTTCAGCAAACTCGCCGGGAGTCTCGCCTGCCTGCCGGCGGAACCCGCGTCGGTCCGCCACTTCGAGGAACTCCAGGTAGAGATCCCGCGCCATGACCGCCGCCGGCCGGTTCTTTGAGTTCAGCCAGCCCCTCCGCATCCGGGGCCGCAAGAGCCGCCAGAGGCGGATCAGCAACAGCAGGCCGGCTGCAGCCACGGCGATCTCGACCAGGGGCACCAGCAGACTGCCGGGCGCACGTCCCAAGGCGGCCAGATTGCGCAGCAGCCGGCCCGCTTCTTCTGTCCCTTGCTCCAGTCGCGATTCCAGTTCTAGCCTGACCCGGCTGAACAAACCCAACTGCTTCCAGCGGTCGAAAGTGACGACCTCGCTCCACAGCATGTCGGCCGTATCCGCGAACAGGCCCGCCCAGCGCCACAGGAAGAACTCCGACACAGGCGCCGCCGGTGTCGGATCGAACTCAACCCAGCCCGCACCGGGGAAATACGCTTCCACCCAACTATGAGCGTCCGACTGCCGGACAATGAAATAGCGTCCCCACTCGTTGAACTGCCCCACCCGGAAGCCGTTGACCACCCGCGAAGGAATCCCCAGCGAACGCAAAAGCACCGCCTGGGCGGTGGCGAAGTACTCGCAGTGACCGGCCTGGCTCACAAACAGGAAATCGCTCAGCGGATCTGCCGTCCCTCCGGATGGATTCTCCAACGTGTAACGGAAACCGCCCTTGAGGTACTGCTCCAGACGGATCGCCTGCAGTACCGGCGAGGGAAACTCACCCGCCACCTGCGCCGCCAGCACCGGAATCCGCGGATCCAGAGGCGGAAGTTGCAGGTACTTCTCCCTCAGTTCGGCAGCCACGGGAACACCGGGGCGGAAACCCCGCAGCCGTTCCGCCCGTGACCGCAGATCCGAGTGGACGTAGTATCGGACCGTTTCGATCGGCCGAGGCCGCAGCAGGAAAGCACCGTTGCCATCCATCTCGATCCGATGCCGCAGGCTACGGAACCCTGCGAACTGGATGGCGGCGGGAGCCGCAAACAGGACATCCGAGAAAGGTTCCACCTGGAACATCTGTTCCAGCAGTTCTTCCCGCTGGCGTCGCTCCAATGCAACCAGGTGGCGCCCGTCGGCGTCGGCCGGCAGATCCACGGTGCTGGAAGTGGTATTGATCCAGGTGCGTCCATCGAAGCGGTCCAACGCAACCCCACGCCAGCGGAGGTCGGCGGGGAGCTCATCCGGCTCCCGGTTGACGCCAACCCGCATCACCACCTGCGAATTGCCCAGAATCCTCCCGATCTCTCCCAGGTCCACGGACTGCGAGAAACCGGCGACACGTTCGCCCGGGGAACCCAGCCAGCCCAGCGCCCCCCGGGGCACCGCCAGAAAAATCGGGACCGCCATCAGGGCCGTCAATCCGGTAAGCGTCAGCGCCGCGGTGACGTACGGGCGGATCGGGAACGGGGTGTTGGGCCGGTCCTCATAGGCCGCACGATTCTCCAGCAGCATGAAGGTGAAGATCGACAACAGGACGAAAAGGACCAGCGCCGCCAGGAAATGCATCGAAAGGGTGAAAGTCGAGGCGGTCAGCAGCAGGGAAAAAGAAACCAGGTACAGCACGACGTAATCCGAGGGACCGACGCGGGTCAGCAGCTTGTGGAGCCCCAGAGCCGCCAGCAGGTGGACGGTTGACGGCCCCCAGCCGGATACGCCGAACGCATCCACCGCGAACAGGGCCAGCATGGCTGCCATCACGCCGTACTGCACCGGCTTCGACAGCTCCTTCGGCCCGCTTTTCCAGACCACCACCACGGCGGCCAACAAGACCCAGGCCGGCGGCCCCTCGATTCCACCGGCCATCCAGACCGAACCCAGGCCGGTCAGGAAGACCAGCAGGCTGGCCCAGTCGAAGGTCCGCGAATAGTTCATCGTCGCCGCCTCAGATCTCCAGGTAATCGATGAGCGGACAGTCCCCGGCGCTGAACGAGTTCCCGGCCACCAGCAGCACCGCGCCTCCGGAGATTCGGGCGGGATCCAGCAGGAGTTGCTCGGCGGGCTGCACCCAGGCAAGGTACTCCAGGAGCCCGGTCAGCTTCTCGCGATCGCCGTCGAGCTCGGTTTCGAACTCTCCAGAATAAAAGCGGAAGGCCTTGCCATCATTCAGATGGGCCACCGCCAAGGATGCCACCCAGGAAAGGGCTTTCTCGAACTGCTGGCGGGCCCGGTCTCCGGGCCGGGGCAGATAAGTGGACAGTACGAGCTGGAAAGAGTCATCCCGCTCCTCAACGAACTCTTTGACCATGAGTTTGGAAAGCTTGGCGGTGGCTTTCCAGTGGATGAAACGGGAGCTGTCACCCCGCCGGTAATCCCGGACGTTGTACAGGCCGGAACCAATGCCCTTGCGGTTCCCGCTCTCCCCACCCTGGAGGCAGGGGTGGCTCCGGATGAGAGTCCTCACGTCCACCAGCGCCGGATACACCGTAATCCCTCCCTCGACCGGCAGCTCCCTGCCCCTGGAGACGAAACCGAAGGGGAAACGGGTATGGACCTCGAAAGCGTGCAACGGATAAACCCCCCGATGCAGGCATCTGAATTCGAGCCTCTCGGTATGGGACGCGCGGGGGGCCAGGTAGGGGAACAGCCGGCTGGGCCCGCCATTAACCGGCCCAGCAGAAGGAACACCCGGCTCGTGGGCCCGCAGCGTCAACGAAAACGACGGCAGCCACCTCTTCTCGTTGGCGAGTGTGACCAAAGCCGCCACCGTCTGGCCGGCATGGACCGACGGCGGGAGGTTCACCGCCAGCCGCAGGCCATGTAGGGACAGGTTCGACGCCAGCCCTGACACCAGCAGCGCCGCCAACAGGAAGGACAAGACCAGGACCAGCAGGTTGTTGCCGGTATTGAAGGTGGAGAATCCGATCAACAGGACCAGCAGCAGGAACAGGATTCCCCTGCGCGTGACCCGCAGATAGCGGAAGCCCTGCCAGTACTCGTCACTGATCCGGCGCAGCAGCCGAGGGAGGAAACCCATGGCAACCACCAGCACCGCCGCCAGCGCCACCAGGGAGAGGACTATCGAGAGCAGATAGAACCCGCTTTGTCGGGCGGCGGCGCCGATGACCGCCAACAGCAGCGAAAACGACAACACCAGAAGGGACCGGAACGTGTCGAGAAGCGGTCCCCTGCGGGCCGAAACCGCGGCCGCGGCCGTGTGCAGTCGGGTCACAATGTCTATTGTAGCGGGCGAGCGGGAATCGGGCAGCGGGCCAGACGCGTGATCTGTGATCCGCGCGATCCGTGCGATCTGCGTAATCCGCGTGATCCGCGCGATCCGAGTGATCCGCGTGATCCGAGTGATCCGCGTGAGCCGAGTGCACCCGGCGGACTCCCGACTCGCCAGTCGTGCTGAGGGAAAATGGGGGCATGGCGGACCCCCTGTACCTACCAGTCACCGACACCGCCGAAGTCCGCAACCTCCTGAAGGGATTCCCCCTGGTGGTGGACGGAGAGCGTTTCGTCGATTTTGCGCTGGGTTTCCCCAGAAGGTACCTGGTCCAGACGCCCCGCCTGGAGATGGTCAAACACTTCCTGCTGGCTGAGAATCTGGGCAACCGGAAAGTCATCACTTCCCTGGCCCAGGAAAACAGCCGGTGGAGGTTGTCCCTGGTCACCCGTGACCGCTCCGGGCTGTTTGCTCTGATCTCGGGGACTTTGAGCTGCTGGGGGGCGAACATCTTGACTGCCGAGGCATTTGCCAACGCCCATTCCGTGGTGCTGGACACTCTGCAGTTCGAGGATCCGGAGCGACGCTTCGTGGAACCGGCCGAACGCCACCGGTTTCAGGCCATGCTGGAAGACGTGGTTTCCGGCGAGCAACCGCTGGAACCTCTTCTGGCCGGCAGGTGGCCCGACATATCCACCTGGGAGCCTGAACCCCTCGAGGTCTTCTTCGACAACCAGTCTTACGCCCGGGAGACGGTCATGGAGCTGCGCTGCAGGGACCGGTTCGGCCTGCTCTACCTGGTGAGCCGGCATCTGGCGGAGCGGGGGATCTCCATCGACATGGCCTACATCCGGACCGAGGCCCACCAGGCTGCAGATCAGTTCTATCTGACCCGGGAAGGGCGGAAACTCAACGCCGTCGAGATCGAGGCTCTCCGGCACGATTTCGCGTCCTTTCCCATGCCCAAGTTCGAGACTCACGCCGCACCGGCCGCCCGGAGGTGACGCAGCTCACCGAGATCAGCCGCCGGTACGCTCACGATCAGCGCATGCATCGCCCTCGTGGCTTCAGTTTGCTCTCGATCCTGGCGGTTCTGGCGCTGGTCGGCCTGGGATATGCGGTTCTGATCGGCTTTCCCGGCGCGGCAGGCGGTAACCAGCGTACGGTCTCCAGCAGCCAGCTTGTTCAGAGTCGTGGGCTGTCACTGGCCGCAGCCTGTCGAACCAACCGCCGGGCGGCAGCCAAAGCTCTCACCACCTGGGCGGTGTCTCATCCGGACCGCCCGGCCACGCTGGAGGACTTGCGCAGCCGGGGCCTGCTGGTCCAGGAATGTCCCGAGGGAGGTGAATTCGAGCTGGTTGCCGGCAAAGTGGTGTGTCGGCGGCATCGGGACCAGTAACCACACTAAAGCCGGTATTCGGGAGTCTGCCGGCGGCCGGGCCTCCGGCTGCAGCTCGCCGCCCTTCAGCTCCCCGTGACCAGCTCCCGACTTGCCCCCAATCCAGACTCCCCAGTCCGAGCGGTTTGGGATAGCATCCACCCATGCCGACCGCCTGCCTTTTCCTGCTCCCGCTGTTGGCCGGCCTGGGGTCCCAGCCTTTCGAGGACCGGGTCCATGAATCCAGGGTCTTCGGCCAGCCGCGAAGCTACCGTCTTTTTCTGCCCGCCGACTACGCCACCAGCGGCAAGCAGTACCCTGTTGTCTATTACTTTCATGGGCACAGCGACCGCTACACCCTGGAGCACTACGACGGCGGCACCGACACCGTTCCCCGCATTGCCGCTTTCGTCGCCGGCCACGACCTCGTCGTCGTCACCGTGGATGGCTGGGTGCCCGAACATTACACCGGCTTCTACGGCGGCGACCCCTGGGATGTCCGGAAAGACGGAGGCCGCTACGATTTCGGCGAGTACTTCCTGGAGCTGATCGATCACATCGACAGTACCCTGCGGACTCGTACCGACCGGCGTCACCGGGCTACTTCCGGGTTGAGCATGGGCGGCTTCATGAGCCTCTACCTGAGCGCCCGTTATCCGGACCGGATCGGCAGCGCATCGGCATTCAACCCCGGACCCGAGTTCTGTGTGGGGGATCCGGGCCGTCGGGTCCTGTGGCGCCCCAAGGACCATGTCGCCAGCCACGCAGGACGGTGGGTGAGACTGGTGCGCGCCAGCGGCGACTTCATCAGCCAGTACCACGAAGAGACCCGCGAAGCCTATGCGCGAGCCCACGCCGTCCGCTTTGAGTATCGCCTTGACGACTACCACAAGCACGCCGCCACCTCCATCGAGGAGACCCTTCAGTTCCATCTGCGGGCGTTTGAGGATCCCGCCCTGGACAATGTGGAGGTTGGATGGAGCTATTCCAGTCCATACCGGCGGTTTCAAGTCCGCGGACTGACAGCGGAAGTGGAGGGCGACGAGATCGGGCTGGTGTACCTGCAGGGAGTGGAGCCGGGAGGGTTCCGGCTGCAGACCCGACGCTGGGCACCGGACGGTCCCCCCTGGACTGCCAACCGCATCCACCTGACGACGCCATCCTATTACCGGGCAGGAGCCCGGTACCGCATCCTCGATCTGGACCTGGTGACGGGCCGACTCACAGAAAGCCAGGTGGACGCCTCGCCCGAGGGGCGCCTCAGCCTTGTGCTGGGTCCGGGCAGCCGGCAGGTGGGCATCGTCGGTCCAGGAACCGGCGGCAGTCCTCCTGTGGTCCTGCCCCTGACCCTTGGCGACCGGCCGTACTGTCCCGCCGGGAGGGATCTTCGGCTTCCGGTCAGGCTGTTCAACCCGCGGGGCCTCAATCTGGGGGCGGTGACCGTGGAGCTGACCTCCGACTATCCTACCGTCCAGGTGATCAGCGGCTCGGTCCAACTGGATGGGATCGAACCGGGTGGAGTGGTCGATCTTGGAAGCCGCCTGCAGGTTTGTTTCACGGCCGGTGCCGACGGTCTTGCCCATGCCCGCCTCCGGCTGCGGATGGTATACGACGGCTGGCTGGAGGCGACGGAAGACCTGGACGTGGCGGTCGTTCCCGACCGCCTGGCGCCACCCCTGGAGTTCGAGATACTGGACGGCAGGACCCGCCGTTTTCCGGTCTTTCGCCAGGCGGGCAACCGAGGCGGTGGAGCCTCGATCGAGCGCGAGGTGACCGAGGGGACGGGCAATGGCAACGGAAGCCTGGAGCCGGGAGAGGAGGCCACGATCTGGGTCAGGTTGGACCAGGGCCTGGATCCGTTCGATCGGGGCAACTGGTATCGCACCAAGATCCGTACCGCTTCTCCGTGGGTCGAAGTCGTCGCAGATCTGGAGGAAACCAAGCAGCGGGAATGGACGGGAGCCATGAACCGCAGCTCCGTAATCCGGCTGAAGCCGGGGGCGCCGGGGGGAGAAAGGATCGAACTGCTGTTGGAGAACGAATCGTGGAGTTTCCACTTCACTCCCGACTTCCGGCTGGGGAGGGAGCCCATGTACCAGGCGGTGCAACTCCACCGGATGCACCTTCACCGGCTGGGGCTGCCGGTCCCGTGATGGATCCGGTGTCATCCGTGTGATCCGCGGGATCCGCGTGTTCTGTGTGATCCGCGGGATCCGCGTGTTCCGTGTGATCCGTGTGATCCGCGTGATCCGAGTTGAATCAGAATGACCATCGCCGAACCCTCCACCCTGCTGACCGATTATCTGCTGGCTTTAACCTGCGCCTGGTTCGCCTGGCGACTGCTGGCCCGCCCGCCGAGGACCAGGCTGCTGTGGGGCCTCGGCTTTGCCTGTCTCGCTGCCGCCTCGGCCGTCGGTGGGACGTTCCACGGTTTTCGCCCGGTGATGGGGCCCGGCACGGCTTCCTGGTTCTGGAACGTCACGCTGGTGGGAATCGGTGCCGGTGCCGGATTCATCCTGTCCGCCCTGTTGGCGCAGCGGTCCGGGGTTTCGCTGCGCCTGCTGCGCTGGGCCGGCGGCATCACGGCTGCGGCCTTGCTCCTCCTGGCGGCGCGGGTCGGACTCCATCCGCGCTTCAACCACAACGATCTCTATCACTGCCTGCAGTGGATCGCCCTGGTGATACTTTACCGGTCGATCCCTGGACCGCCGCACACTGGAGACACCAACGCGTCGGCCCTGGGGCCGGAAGGGAAGGAGGAACATCAATGACCCGGAACTGCCTGCGGTGGGCTTGCCTACCGCTTCTGCTCGGACCTGTCCTGGCTTCGGAACCGAACCGCCTGAGCCGCGCGGAAATCGACGACGGCTGGCTTTTGCTTTTCGACGGCGAGAGCCTGTTTGGCTGGACGCCGGCGTCTGAGGCCAACTGGAGGGTGGAGGACGGCGCCATCGTGGTGGACCAGGGCAGGCTGGGCCTGCTGCACACCCAAGTCGAGTTCGCGGATTTCCTGCTCAGCCTCGAGTTTCGAGCCGACCGGGGCACCAACAGCGGAGTCTTCTTGCGGACTCAACCCAGCTGCCAGGTGGCCGGTCCCGGGGGACAGTGCTACGAGCTGAACATCGCCCCACCTGACAATCCGTTTCCTACCGGGAGCTTGGTGCAACGGCTGAAGGCTGTGCCAGTAGGTGAGTCCGACACCTGGCGAAGAGTCGATGTCCTTGCCCTGGGTCCGCGGATCGAAGTCTGGATCGAGGGCTGCCGGGTGCTCGGCTACACGGATCCGAACCCCTTGAGACACGGATACATCGGGCTGCAGCTCAATCAGGGCCAGGTCGCCTTCCGTGACGTCAAGCTGAAGCCGCTGGGTCTTTCCTCACTGCTGCTGGGGCCGGAACTGTCCGGATGGAGGATTTCTCCAGGAAAGGCCAGCCGTTTCGAACGGACGCCGGAAGGCGGCTTGCGGATCACCGGCGGTCCGGGCCAGCTCGAAACCGAGGGAACCTGGGCGGATTTTGTGTTGCAGCTCCAGGTCCGGCTGAACGGCGAGGGGCTCAATTCCGGGGTTTTCTTCCGCAACATTCCCGGCGAGTTCTGGCAGGGGTACGAGAGCCAGATCCACAATGGGCTGGAAGAAGGGGACCCGACCCGACCCGCCGACTTCGGCACCGGTGGGATCTACCGGCGTCAGCCGGCCCGGCGGGTGTTGGCCCGGGATCGCGAATGGTTCAGCAAGACGGTAGTGGCATCGGGACCCCACTTCGCGGTCTGGATTGAGGGCTTTCCGGTGACGGTCTGGACCGATACGCGCCCCCCCCATACCAACCCGCGTCAGGGGCTGCGGTTGGCTGCCGGATCGATTGCCCTGCAGGGACATGATCCGACGACCGACATCGAATTCCGTAATCTCCGGATCGCTGCCCTGCCGTAAGGGGGGTAGCGGGGTAACGGGGTAGCGGGGTTGCGGGGTTGCGAGGTAACGGGGTAGCGGGGTAACGAGGTAGAGAGGTTGCAGGTCGCCGAGGGGTTTTCGGAACCCGGTTACCGCGTTACCCCGCAACCCCGCTACCCCGCAACCCCCCGACCCCCCCACCCCCCCACCCCCGGACCCCCCCACCCCACCCCCCGCACACCCCCGTGAGCGGAAAC
>CAZGEH010000007.1:113056-212745 GCA_964524795.1 uncultured Acidobacteriota bacterium | reverse complement strand
GCCCGGGCTCGCTGCCCCCCCCCCCCCCCGCACCCCCCCACCCCCCCCCACCCCCCCCACCCCCGCTACCCCGCAACCCCGCTACCCCGTTACCCCCCTACCCTACCTCCGGAACACCACGTTGAGCTTCACGCTGGCTTCCGCCACCTCAGTGCCTGAGATGGCCGGCAGGAACACCCAGGAGTTCTGCACCGTCTGCAGCGCGATCTGATCCAGTTTTCCCCCCACGCCCTCCGCCACCTGCACGTTCTTCAACCCGCCGGAACGGCTTACCACCGCGCTGACCCTGACCACCACCGGATCCGGAAGGTGCGACTCGGATGAAGGCAGGCGAGGTTCCGGGGTTTCCAACGCCACGGGAGGGAAAACCGGCAGCTCCTCGAACCACGGCTCCATCGCCGCCGCTTCCTCACTGCCGGCCATGGTCAGGCGGCCGTAACCCTTGAAAAAACCCGCCCGTTCCAGAGCCGACTTCCGATCCGGATTGGCCAGATCCACCTCGCCGATGCGCGCGGCGGCCAGCTCAAACTCCCGAGGGGCCAGAGGCTCCAATTCCAGAATACGGCCGCTTACCTTGAAAAGAGCCCTCTCCGGCGGGCCGCCCAGGTCGAACTTCCCCACCACCTGGTAGCCCGTGAATTTCCCGGGACGGATCAACTCCTTGACGGCATAGGGTCTGGCCACATCAGTGGGATTCTCCAAACGGAACAGGTGGCCTCGGAAAACCTTGCCACCCGGTCCCACCAGGACGAGCTGGTGTGCCAGCAGAATCTCCCAACTGTCTCCCAGGTTGATGTAATTCAGGTAGACGGTGCGCTGGTCCGCGGGCTCGATGGTGACGATACGCTGGTCGGACACATAGATGAACTGGCGGGACTGGGCGGCTGCCCCGCCGGCCAGCAGGCCACAGACCACGACCAGACCCGCCATGCGTTTCATCGTTGCGATTCTACCCCTCCCAGCCCAGATGTCTCAGGGCGGACCGAATGTTCATCCTGAACCCCACCCCAGCCGACCTCGTCTATCCAGACGGTGAGCCAACAGGGAAAACACGACGCGGCCCCACTCCTCGCTCTTTCCGTCGCTCTTCTGGCGGCAGGACCCGTGTGGGCGGCGCCGGGCCAGAAATCCGACATCTGCCACCTGGATTTCCGCGAGGGCGAGACCCTGGTGGTGGAGAACGACTTTGGACGCATCCGCGTGCTGGCCTGGGAACACCCGCGGCTGGAGAGCCGGATCCGGATCATCGCTGCCGAGGCGGAACGCCTGCAGAACGTGACCGTGGCCTGCGCCACCTCCCAGAGGACCCATTTCGTGCGGGTCGGCTATTTCGACTATTCGGCGGAGTCCGTCTATCTGGACATCCTTTTGCCCTCCCGGGCCCACCTCGTGGTCTGGGGAGCGAACCCGGCCGTGGAGGTTACGGGACTCGGCGGACAGGTAAGGGTCCAGACGCTGACCGGACGGATCACCGCGGAGAACCTCACCGGCTCCGTCTCCCTGCAAACCCAGGACGGCAGCGTGGTGTTCCGGGCGGGGCTCCAGCCCGAGTCGGACATCCACCTGGGGTCGGTGAACGGAGAGATCCGCTGTCATGTGCTCAGGGGTGTGAACCTGCGCGGCTGGATGAGGGCGGGAGGGCGTATTGCCTGGAACGGCGAGGTTGAGCTGGCGCGCGGCTTTCTGGAGAAGCAGGTAGGTGTTGGCGGTCCGCTGCTGGCGGCCACCAGCGAAAACGGGTCGATCGAGTTCCGCATCGAAGCAGCCCTGGCACCCGTGACCCCGCAAAGCGAGATCCGCCCGTCGGCGACCCCCACCCCGGAGTTCCTGGACCTGGGTAATCCGAGGCCGACCGAGCCTGCTTCGGCGGCCGGCGGCGAGGACGCGGGTACGACGGCAACGATTCCCTCCCCCCTGAAGAGCCCGGACCACTCCAGACACGACCCCCTGCCGGGAGGCTTTGCCGTCAAGGTCAACGTGGACTGGGTCTACGTCAATGCCTCCGTGCGTGACCGGCGCACCGGCCGGGCGGTGCCCGGCCTCACCCGCGACCAGTTCGAGCTGCGGGAAGACGGCGTCCTGCAGAGTATCGAAAAGTTCGCCTCCACCGAAGCCCCTTTCACTCTGGTACTTCTGCTGGATGTCAGCGGCAGCACGAAATCCTTCCTCGACATGGTCAAGGAGGCGGCCATCGATTTCACCCGGCGGATCCAGCCGGACGACCGAGTGGCGGTGGTCACCTTCAATTCCCGGACCCGCCTCCGCCAGGACTTTACCAATGACCGGGAAGCAGTGGTCGAGGCGATCCGGCGGATCCGCTCCGGAGGGGGCACCGCCTTCTATGACGCGCTTTACCAGGTGGTTGAGGACCTGCTGCCCGGGATCGAGGGACGTCAGGCGGTGGTGGTCTTCAGCGACGGAGTGGACAACCGGCTCACCGGCGACTACTCCAACGGCTCACAGACCTCCTTCCGGGATCTTTACCACCGCATCCAGGAAGGAGAGGCTCTGATCTACACCATTTTTCTGGACTCCGAAGCGGAGTTCGGAAAGCATGCCGGCCATCGTCGCAGTCCCGGTGGAATTCTGGGCGACATCATCCTCGGCCGCGGCGGACTGGGAGGACTCGGCGACCGCGGCGACCCGGCCTACCAGGAGGCCCGGGAACAGCTCCAGATGATCGCCGACCAGACCGGCGGACGGCTCTACATGCCGACGTCCGCCGGCCAGCTGGCCGGCGTCTTTACGGAGATCGCCGGCGACCTGCGCGTGCAGTACACCATCGGCTACGCCTCAAACAATCCAAAGCGGGACGGGAGCTGGCGCGAACTGCAGGTCCGCGTCAAGGACCGCCCCGATCTGGAGGTTCGCGCCCGGCGCGGTTATTACGCCGCGCGGGAGCCAAGCCCTGGCCCGTCGCCTTCGATTCCCGCCGGAGGCGGGAGGACATCACCATGAGCTCTCATGATCCTTCTCGAACCTTCCGTGACCCGTTGCTGGCCGAGCTGGACCAGGTGCGGGCCGAGCGCCGGCAATCGGCTGCCGAGCGCGCGGATCATCCCGCACACGGGAAGCACCGCCGTCTCTGGCCGCTGGTCCTGGCTGGAGGAACGGTGCTGGCGCTGGCGGCGCTTGCCGGCTATCTCATCCACCAGTCTCAACAGCGAATCGACCAGCTCTCCCAGGAACTTTCTCAAAGCCGCCAGCAGTTGACCGCCGTCGGGGCTGAGCTTCGCCAGTCCCAGGAAAAGCTGGTCGAGCTCAACCAAGGCCTCAACGAAAGCCGCCGGCTACTGGTCCAGCAGGATCAGGAACTGGGTCGTTATCGCGGTCTGGTCCAAGGACTGCGGTCTGAGCAGGAACAACAGACACGGGAGCTGCAAACGCTGCACCAGCGCAAGGCCGACGCGGCTGAAGTAGACCGACTGAAGGCCGCTACCACCAACATTACCGGCAGATTGGAAGCCACCGAGGGAAAGCTGGGTGAGACCCGCAACCAGGTAGCAGGTCTGGATGCCCGTACCCGCCAGCACGCGGATGCCATCAGCCGCAACCGGAGCGACCTCGATGCCGTGCGGGTGGTTGCGGAACAAAACACCGGCGACATCCAGCAGATCCGACGGTCCCTGGAACGCGAGTACTACAACTTTGAACTGCAGGAGGGCGGCGGCTACATGAAGGTGTTCAACGTTGCCCTCAGCCTGAAGGACACCGATGTGGAGCGCCGCCAGTGCGACCTCTACCTGCTGGCCGACGGCAAGGTCATCCGCAAGAAGGACCAGCCGATCAACGAGCCGATCTACTTCTACGTCGAAGGGCAGGACAAACCTTACGAGGTGGTGATCACACGGGTCGATCGCAAGCTGGTCGTAGGGTATCTGAGTGTACCCAAAGCGTAAGCCTGTCGGCGCCGCGGCCGGACCTGCGCTGTTCCTTGCCAAGCTTTCAGGGTTGGCCTATGCTGCGCCCGGGACCGGCTGAACCGGCCCCGGGAGGTCCCAGCCATGAACCCCAGACGTACACCGCTGTACCAGGTCCACGTTCAAGCCGGCGCCCGCATGGTGGAGTTCGCCGGCTGGGAGATGCCCGTCCAGTACGCTGGGGCGCTGGAGGAACATCATGCCGTACGGCAGCGCGTGGGGATGTTCGACGTCAGCCACATGGGCCGGCTCGAACTGCGAGGCGAGGACGCCTTGGCGTTTGCCCAGCGGGTGACCTGCAACGATGTCTTCCGGCTGGCGGACGGTCAGGCTCAGTACTCCGCCTTCCTTACGCCGGAAGGGACCTTCGTGGACGACATCGTCGTCTACCGCTTCGGTCCGCAGCGGATCTTCATCTGCGTCAACGCCGCGACCTGCGCGAAGGACCTCGACTGGCTCCGGCAACACCGTCAGGGGCGGGTGGAGGTGCTGGACCGCAGCTCCGAGTTCGCCCAGATTGCAGTGCAGGGTCCCCTCGCCGAGCAGGTGGTGCAACGGTTGACCCGAGTGGATCTTTCAACCATCAAGTTTTACTGGTTTGTCGAGGGCCGGGTAGCCGGAACCCCGACCCTGATTTCCCGGACGGGGTACACGGGAGAGAAAGGTTTCGAACTGTACGTCGCACCGGAACAGGCGCAAGCCGTGTGGAACGCCCTGCTGGAAGCCGGCCGCCCGGAAGGTATCGCCCCCGCCGGGCTGGCGGCCCGCAACACCTTGCGGCTGGAAATGCGTTATCCCCTGTATGGCAACGACATCGACGAACACCATACCCCGTTGGAGGCCGGTCTCGGCTGGATCGTCAAGCTGGACACCGGCTTCATCGGAGAGGAGGCGCTGCGGCGGCAGGCCGAGGAGGGTCCGGCGGTCCGGCTCTGCGGTTTCGAACTGATCGAACCGGGTATCGTCCGGGACGGGTGTCCGGTCCACCTGGACGGCCGGGTGGTGGGTCGAGTGACCAGCGGGGGCTATGCGCCCTCGCTGGAGAAGAGCATCGGACTGGTCTACCTGCCGGCAGATCGTACGGCGACGGGGACACCGCTTACCGTCGACATTCGGGGTAAGATGAGGCGGGCGAAGGTGGTGGAGACTCCGTTCTACCGGAAGCCCAAGTGATTTCAGCCTGCACCGAAGGGGAAAGGATGGGGGTCATGAACGTTCCTGCGGATCTGCTGTACACCAGGCAGCACGAGTGGATACAGGTGGAAGGGGAGAAGGCGACGATCGGTATCACGGACTACGCCCAGCAGGAGCTGGGAGACGTGGTCTACGTGGAACTGCCTGAAGTCGGGCAGCGGTTTGAGGCGGAAGAAAGTTTCGGCTCGGTGGAGTCGGTGAAGGCTGTTTCGGAAATCTATATGCCGCTGGCGGGAAAGGTCGTCGAGGTCAACCAGGCCCTCGCGGATTCGCCTGAAATCGTCAACTCCGATCCCTACGGGGATGGCTGGATGATCCGCGTGAAGCTGGACGATCCCTCGGCTGTCGACCAGCTCCTGTCCGCGGATGACTACCGCCAGTTCTTGGCCGAGGAAGGCCACTGATCGCCGTCTTCTCCGGGTGGCGCCGAAACGATCGGGGTCCGTCTTCGTCTGATGTGGGAGAGACCCCATGATCAGTATCGCTTGCGGTTGGCTCTTTTCCGCCCTGCTGTTCCAGCTTCCCGGTTTCAAGGTGGAGGCCGACTACGTCCGGGTGCCGGTCACCGTGCTGGACGCCCAGGGCAGAACCGTACCCGACCGTACCCGGGCGGACTTCCAGCTTTACGACGAAGGGGTTGAACGCAGGATCGTCAACTTCCTGTTGGACCAGTCACCGGTTCATGTCGTTTTCCTGCTGGACGCCAGCGGCAGCATCGTCGATGAGATCAACGAGATCCGCTATGCCACCATCCGGTTCGCCCAGCACTTTGCCCCGGAGGACCGTTTTTCCATCATCGCGTTCAGCGACCGAACGGAAACCCTGCTGCCCTGGACCAACAATCTGAAGGACTTGCGCAAGGCCCTGCGCAAACTCAAACGGGGCTATCGTACCGCACTGTACGATGCCATCCACCTCACCGCGCGGGACCGGCTCAGCAAAGTGGACGGCAAACGCGTCATCATCCTGCTCACCGACGGGCTGGACAACGAGAGCCGTACCACCTACCAGGCGGTGATGGATGAGCTGACAGAGCTGGACATTGTCCTTTACATCGTGAGCCGCACCCGCATCGTCCGGCCGCGGATCGAAAGCTCCGAGCGGGTGGAATTCCTGGAGCAGGTGATGCGCAACGTCCTCAAGGACGACTCCAGCTTTGTGGACGCCTACTTCCGTGAGAAGGAGGCGGCCATGGGACAGCTTGCGGAGACCAACGCGGGGCGGGTTCTGTATCCGACCAAACTCCAGGCTTTGGGCGAAAGCTACGTTCAGATCGCCCGCGAACTGAAGGCCCAATATGTTCTGACCTTCGAGCCGGTACGGGACTCGCGGATCAAGTTCCGGCATATCCAGGTGGTCAGCCGCAGTCCCGGCGACCAGGTGATTCATCGCCGTCTTTACGTCGCACCGGGAAGCTGAAGGAACGGCGGCCCGCGGAGCCGTGAGATACTGGTGGGCGATCCCGCGGGGAATACGGAAACACCATGCTCCCTCTCCCGATGCAGCCGGTCGCCGGAACCAGCCGACAGCCTCCTGCCGTCCCCGCACCCGTCATCCACACCGTGCTCGGGCCCATCCCGTCCCTGGAACTGGGACGGGCTCTGGTTCACGAGCACCTCTTGGTGGATTTCGCCGGCGCTTCCCGGGTATCCCGGAACCGCTACGATCCCGACGAGGCTTTCCGGGTCCTGCTGCCCTACCTGCGTGAGGTCCGGGAATTGGGCTTCGACAGCTTTTTCGAGTGCACCCCGATGTACCTGGGCCGGGATCCGGGGCTCTGGCGGCGCTTGTCGGAAGCGTCGGAAGTCCACATCGTCACCAACACCGGGATGTATGCGGCAGGCAGTCGGGAGGGCGAACCGGAACCCTTTCTGCCGGCATGGGCCCATGAGCTGTCGCCGGCGGAGCTGGCGGGCGGTTGGCTCAAGGAATGGTACGAAGGTATCGAGGGCACAGGCATCCGGCCGGGATTCATCAAGATCGGGGTGACCCCCGGTGGCAGCCTGCGTCCGGTGGCGGAGCGGATCGTGCGGGCGGCAGCCATCACCAGCCGCCGGACCGGACTGGCCATTGCCTGCCACACGGTGGAAGGCGTTTCCGCCCGGCGCATCCTCGATCTCCTGGAGGAGGAGCAGGTGGCCGCGAACCGTTACATCTACGTGCATGCCCAGGGCGAGGCCGACCGCAGCCATCACCATGCGGTGGCACGTCGGGGCGGGTGGATCTCGGTGGATGGGATCAGCGCCGGATCGCTGGAGCGGGATCTGGATCTGGTGATGGATCTGCTGGAGGAGGGTTTCGAGGAGCAGATTCTCGTCAGCCAGGATGCCGGGTGGTTTCGTCCGGGGGAGCCCGGCGGTGGCCGGATCCGAGGCTTCACCGACCTGCCGCGGCTGTTCGTGCCCGCCTTGCGTGCGCGTGGGGTACCGGAGGCGACCGTCGAGCACCTGCTGGTGCACAATCCCCGGCGCGCCTTCGAGGTGCACAGCTAGAGCCCCCTGCCGGACCGCCCAGGCGATTGCGACGGTCGTTTCTGCCAGGAGCGGGAATTGTTTCGGGCCTCGCGGTACCCCGGGCGTCCCGCCCGGGTTGGACAGTTGGCGCCGATCGTCCGTGCCCCGCACCCCATGCATCCTCGGCCGCCTCGCCCGACGCCGAAGGCGTCGACTGAGTTCAAAAGCCTGGGGCAAGCCCGCAGGACGCCGCCCCAGGGCGCGGGACCGGTCCGCGGACGGAGAGCCCTGCAAGGGCGGTGTCAGGGACAGGACCAGAGCGCGAGCGCCGGCGAGCGAGCCGTCTGACCCGGAGATGTCTCGATGAGGGGGACGGTTTTCCGGAGGCGCGCTATAGGGAGCTGATGGGTGCGATCGGTGGTACGAAAACGTAGAAAGCGCAAGCAAGCTTTGCGGACTCCAGGGCTCAGGCCACGGCCTGAGCGATGTCGAGCCGCTCCGGGACGGCAAACACCTTGCAGCCAATCTTCCGGGGCCAAGAACGGCTGCTGAGCCCCTTCTGAAGCCCTGTTGCGACGCCTAACTGTTGTCGTTCCAGTCTCTTGCCGTGGTCCGGCCGCATCATCCCGAGTCTCAGGGAACTGGTATCCGACCGAAATCAGTCGGCCGGCAGAATCTCCAGGACGATGTCGGTGGGGCGATGTTCCCCAGCCGCATCACGGTTCTTCAACAGCAGCCGAGGGAGGAAGAATCTGCAGGGAGGCTGGCTCCGACAAAACGTTCACTCTGTATCGCGCTGAATTGAAGCCGTGGGCGAACGAGAGCTCCACGACGAAGGTCCCCGGACCCTCCCGGATGCCCTCAGGCACCCGGGCAAGCGCGCGGATCCTCACCCACTGGCCGGGGGCGAGCACCCGGATCGTCTCCGGCCTGCAGAGACATCCGTAAAGGATGCCATCAAAAGGGAAGCTGAATCGCTGGTCCGGGTCTGGTCCCTCTTCGACCCAAACCCGGAGAATCGCCCACATGTATCCTTCCGGGAACTCCTTCACCGCATCGCCCGGCACCTCTCCCAGCACGCGTTTCCAGTCTGTCTCAAACGGAATCGCCAGCGTCTCAGAGGTGATGTTCTCCAGTCTTGCCACGACTTCAAGCGACTCGCCGCGGCGCGCGGTACGCTCCCCCGACGGCTCGAGTTTCAGCCGGAATGCCGGCACAGGCGTCAGGCCGGTGACGCCAGCCAAGCTGACTATGACCAATCCCAGCTCCTCGTCGGACCGCTCCGCTGTCGCCAGATCGAGGAACCCGACTTCCGGTGACAGAACTCCGCGGGCGTGGGGCACCACCAACGTTGCACTGAGTATCGCGATAGCCAGGGCTCTCATGGGCATGGTTGGTAAGGTGTGTAGTTGATCTTCCCCAGCGGCGTACACCCGAACACATGGTCACGGTTTACCAAGCCTCCGCAAGGCTCAACGGTTTGGGCCTGCTGGATCGTCTGCGTCCTCGGCCCAACCGCGGCTTGGTACTTGTCGGTGAAGTTCTCTGTTGGAGTCGCGACGATCACTTCGACCGCGTTGGCAATGTTGTTGGAAGGGTCGTCCTGAGCGACCCGGTACTGATAATAATGACTGTTCGGCGCGTTCGCCGACTCATGGTGGATCGTGTTGCTGCGCAGGGCGGCGCCGGAAGCGTCGACCCGGTTCGGAGGGCGAGCACCAGTGAACGAGACATCCCGGAGAGATGCCAGAGAATAGCCGGAGGTCGAAGCGGAGACCTCCGGATCGGACGGAGTAACAACCAGGACGACACCCTGAAGGGGTGCCAGACCGCCGATCTCCTGGTCGCCGCGAGGTCCAGGCGGTCCAGGGGACGGTAATACCTTACACGCCATTCTTGGGGGGTGAAAACGGCTTCCAAGCCCCTTCCAGAGCCCTATCACTACTCATAAATCCCTTCTTTTCATCCACTTGCCGTGGTCCGACCCCATCATGCCAATGTCAGCCAAGCCCGTTGGCGGCGGCTGTGAGTGTCCAGCCACTCATCGCACGGCCGTCTGCGTCCACCCGAGGATCGACCGGGGTTCTCACCGACGGCCGCCAGCCCCCACCAGATCCGACGGCGCGGTGGCAGGAGTTGCGGAGGAAAGGCTGTGAAGGCTGCCCTCACGGCTTTTCAGTCTCAGCCGGAGACGCGGAAATCTCCAGGATTATGGGCTCTGAGGACACAGATCGCTGGTACCGGGCGGTGTTCAAACCGTGCATGAATTGCAGCTCAACTGCCAACCCCCACGGTCCTTCTCCCAGCCCTTGCGGAACCGTGGCAAGAGCGCGGAACCTGACCGATTCGCCGGGGTTCAGAAGCCTGACCGACTCCGGCTGGCAGAGACATCCGTAAAGCGTGCCATCGGAGGCGAAGGGAAGTCTGGAGACTTCACCAGATTCTGTCGCGGGTCGGACCCAAGCTCCCAAAACGGCCCACATGTATCCCTCCGGAAAGTCGCTCACCATATCGCCCGGAACCTCTCCGAGGACGTGCTTCCAGTTTGTTTCAAACGGAATCGCCAGCTTCTCACCCACAATATTCTCCAGTCGGGCCACCAGCTCGATCGTATCGCCCGGACGGACCGAACGCTCCACCGGCGGCTCGATTAACAGGCGAAACGCCGGCACCGGCTTGAGTCCGGTGACCCCGCTCAAGCTGTACAGGGCGAGGTGCAGTTCCTCCTGAGAGCGCTCCGCCTTTTCCAGGTCGAGGAAGGCGATCTCCTGCAACGGACCCCCGAGTGATGCACTGAAGATCAGTAATAGCAAGGTCAGAATCGTTTCAGTAATCATGGGCAGGGTTGGTAGGGTAGGTAGTTGATGTTCCCGAGCGGAGCGCAGCCAGAGCTATGGTCACGGTTCACAACACCGCCGCAGGGTTCGACAGCCGCGGCGTCCTGGATCGCCTGCAGTCTGGGAACCAAGATGGCGTTACGCTTGTCACCGAAAACCTCGGCCGGCGCAGCAACAACGGCTTCGACCGCGTTGGCAATGTTGTTGGAAGGGTCATCCTGAGCGACCCGGTACTGATAATAATGACTGTTCGGCGCGTTCGCCGACTCATGGTGGATCGCGTTGCTGCGCAGGGCGGCGCCGCTGATGAAGCCACTCGGATTTGTCTGCGGGTGGTAGTTCCCGCATTGCGCCTGATAGAACTGCCCGGACGTGCTGTCGAGCTGCTGCGTCAGGACCCAGCGGTAAGTCGTGTTATTGGAGGGAGGTGACGTCGCGTACTTGAAGCCCTGATTGGGTCCACTTCCGATAGCAGCGGACGGCACACTGTAGGCTTGGTTGAGATGGGACTTCGCGACGGCAGTCGTGTTTCCCGGTCCCGGATCCGTGGGCGGGTTCGGCACTGTCAGCTCCGGTGCAGACCCGTTCGCAACCTTTTGCGCTGCTACCGCCTGTGTCGTCCATCCGCTGCGCGGGTTGACCGCAATGCTTCTCTGCAGCGGCTGCGGGAGCCCCGACACCTGCGCCTTGACGACCCCGCCGACTGCCATGGTTCCCTCCCACGCATGCCCTCCGCTCTTCTGCACCGTTGCGCCACCACCCACAAACGTCCACTGCGGCACCGCAGCGGCACCCAGGTTCAGGATCTCGAACCGTGCATTCTGGCCTCGCGTCACAGAGGCCGGACCCGTCAGGACCGGGTGCGGCACCTCAGCCTGGCTCGCGACGGCGATGGTGAAGCAGTTGCTATAGCAGCCGGGAGCCGGCATCAGACGATAGGAGTGTACACACACGATTCTCGGTGCGATCCCCTGGGCCATGCCCGGCGACAGCCCCGTCGCCGTCCCTCCGGAGGTCACTCCCAGAATGGAAGGATCCGAACTCGACCAGATCGGGTAGAACTGAAACGGCATCAGAAGCTGCCCGTAGCAGTTCATGTTCTGCTGAAACGCATTCAGGGTGTCGTAGCTGGTGATGGGCAGGAGCATGCCGGCCGGACTGGCCCAGGCTCCCGAATAGCTGTCCGGACAGCAGCTCGAGCACGCGAAGGTGGTCACCAGACCGTGACGGCGGTCGACGTACTCCGCCCGCCCCACCATCACGTGATTGGCCGCCCCGATCACCGACCAGTGAACCTGTCCCTCCGCCGCATCCGGCGGCAGCACCGTGCCGTGCTCATCCGCCCGCCCGCTGTCCCGCAGCTCCCGCAGATCCACCACCGTCGTCTCGCCCGGCTCCAGCTCCCGCAGGCCCAGCACGTAGCCGCCTCCCGCAAAGTCCACCTGGACCGTGTAGGACTGCACCTCTCGACTGGTGTTCTTCAGGTACACCCACGTCGTCGTGTCCCCGTCCAGCCGCCAGGGATAGTTCCCGGCGCTGCCCTTGGTGGCCGGATCCACCAGCGGCACCCGCAACGCGTACTCCCCATCCAGACTCACCGCCTGCGCCGCTGCCACCACCGCTCCGGGCGGCCCCGTCCAGCGCAGCTCCAACCCCGCCGACCGCCACTGGTCCATCGGCAGGCCACCCACCGCCTCCCCCAGAGCCCGGCTCAGGTCCCGCACTTCGCCCGCTTCCAGCCTCACCGGACGCAGTTCCACCGTCCGCGTCCCGTCAAACATGCCGCTCCAGGGCAGACCCACCGTCAGCTCCACCGGCTCCGCCGCCGTGTTGCGGACCACCAGCACCGGCACCAGCGCCCGTTCTTCCAGCCGGCCCAGCCGGAGCCCCGTCCCGTGCAGTTCGCTGCTGCCGTCCGCCGCCGGATCCGAAAACTCCACCACCCCTGCGTAACGTACTGCCCGGTCCTCCATGCGTCCCCGCGCCAGCACCTCGCCGGGAGCTCCCGTGTGCTCGATCGTCACCGACCCGGCCTTCCAGGGTTGTCCGCCGAAACCGTCGATCACCATCGCCTGCGGCACGGTGACCACCCGCGTCTGCCGCGGACCCAGCGTCAGCTCCAGCGTCCGCCGCTCGGCCCTCCCGCCCAAATTGCGCACCGCGACGGTGGCCGTCACGGTCTCGTCACTGCGGCTCGACACCATCAGCTCCAGACGTGCCCGCGTCGACGGCGCCCACCACACGGCCTCCAGCCGACTCGATGCGTATCCGTCCGGGCGTGCCAGCAGCTCGTCGAAGCTCACCCCGGCCACCCGGTCCACCAGGATCAGTCCCGCCGACAGCACCAGCGGGCAGCCGCCGTAGCGGTAACGCAGCTCCAGGCTGCCCTGCCGGAACCGGCGCGGCGCCGACGACAGCGCCCGGTTCAGGTCCACGGTCGAAGCGGTATTCCCGTCCAGCTCCCAGGTCCCCATGTCCAGGCGGTCGCCGTCCAGGGTGTAGACGGTGGCGTCGACCGGCAGCACGTCGGGACCCTTGTTGTTGAGGATGAGGGAAGCCTCGAAGGATCGCAAGTCGTAGAAGGTGGCGAAGGCCACATGTTCCCCGGCGGACCGGCATCCAGCGCAGCCCGGGGCGCCGGGATCCTGGGTGGCCAGCAGCGTCCCGGACAGGACGGTGCAGCAGAGCAGAATCACCTGAAGGGAAGAGCCCGACGGATAAGCCATGACAACCCCTTTCCTTTCTCCGGACACTGAACCCAAACCAACTCGCCCTCTATCCGGCGGTCAGGGTAGCGGGGGGGGGGATTGTCAAGCAAAATCTACACCGCATGGAAGTCACTCTATTCCGGGCGGCTTCGGAGACTCCTGTGCATGTAAATGCGGGTACGACGCGGCCGCAGTGGGCGACGCCGGAGGCGTCGACTCGGTTCAAGAGCCCGGGGCAAGCCCGCAGGGCGCCGCCCCAGGGCCCGGCACCGGTCCGCGGACGGAGAGCCCTGCAAGGGCGGTCTCAGGGACAGGACCAGAGCGCGAGCGCCGGCGAGCGAGCCGTCTACCCCGGCGATGTCTCGATGAGGGGGACGGTTTTCCGCAGGCGCGCCATCGGGAGCTGATGGGTGTGATCGGTGGTGCGAGAACGGGAAGGCGGAAGCAAGCTTCCGCACTCCAGGGCTCAGGCCGCTCGCGCGGCCTTCGCTAATTCAGGTGCGGCGCCGGTCGGCGCCAGGATCCCTCTCCGAAAGCGCCGTCGTCGCTGCGCTCTGCCGCCGCACTCCCAACGCCCATGAGGTGTGATCGGTGGTGCGAGAACGGGAAAGCGGAAGCAAGCTTCCGCACTCCAAGGCTCAGGCCGCTCGCGCGGCCTTCGCGGGTTTGACGTGCCCGCAGACCGCCCTGCAAGAAGGGGTGGCGGTGCCGCCTCCTAGTAATCCGCCGGACGCAGGCCGTTTCTCTTCAAGAGCGCATAAAGCTGGGAACGGGAAAGCCCCGCGAGCCGGCATGCAGGTTCAATCTTGCCCCCTGTCCGGCTCAGCAGCTCGTGGAGGTATTCCCGTTCCGCGTATTTGAGTGCCTCCCGAAAAGAGGGCAGCTCGGCAGGGGGCTGCGGCTCCGGCACCTTCGCCGACTGGCGCCGGCGGCCCAGCCGGAGCTGTTTCAGCCGGATCCGCAACTCCACCGGCAGATGGTGGCTCTCCAGCGCCGGCGACAACCGCGCATTGGCACAGGCGTTCTCGACCGCATTTTTCAGCTCCCGGACGTTGCCCGGCCAGTCATAGGCGTGGACCGCCTCCAGGAAATCTTCCGAAAAGCCCTTGAGGCCCGTACCGTGTCGCTCATGCAGTCGCGCCATGAAGTGCGTCAACAGCGGAACAATATCCTCCCTCCGTTCCCGCAACGGGGGCAGATGGATCCGGAATGCCTGCAGCCGGAACCAAAGATCCTCCCGGAAACGACCTTCCTGCACCCACTGGGCCAGGTCCCGGTTGGTGGCCGCCACCAGCCGGAAGTCGCTCTCTTCCTCCTCCACCGCGCCCACCGGACGGAACCGCCGCTCCTGCAGGACCCTCAAGAACGACCTCTGCAGTGAGAGCGGCAGCTCCCCAACCTCGTCCAGGAAGAGCGTGCCTCCATTCGCCGCCCGGATCAGCCCCTCCCGGCGGCGGTCGGCCCCCGTAAATGCCCCCCGTTCGTGGCCGAACAGGACACTTTCCACCAGGGTCTCCGGCAGGGTCGAACAGTCCACCACGATGAACGGTCCCTCCCGGCGGCGGCTGTTCTCGTGGATGGTGACCGCCAGCAGCTCCTTTCCGGTACCGGTTTCACCCGTGATGAGAACACTGGAATCAGTAGCGGCCGCCTGGGCGACCAGATCCAGGCAGCGGGTCAGCGCAGGACTCTCGCCGATCAGGGCCGAGCGCTTGAGCACCATGGAAGAACGCGCGGCCTGGACCGCCTGGCGATACTGCAGCACCCGCGCCAACTGGAGACTGATCTCCTGGCGTTCCGCCGGCTTGCACATGTAGTCCCAGGCCCCGGAGCGCAACGCCAGCTCCGCCCCCTCCGCATCTCCCGAGCCGGTAAGGATGATCACTTCAGGCGATGAGGGCCCCGCCCGAAAATCGTTGATCCGGTTCAGCCCGTTGCCGTCCGGCAGGTGAACGTCCAGAAAGACCAGGTCGAACCCGCCGCTCTCCGCCTCCCGGCAGCCGTCCGCCAAAGTGCCGGCGGCCTGGGCGTCGTGCCCCTCCCGGGCGATCAGGCGCTGCAGGAACAGGCAGAACTGCGGATCGTCATCGACGACGAGAACTTTCGCCATGTCCTCCATCCCGCGACAGGCCGTCCAGATGACGACGAAAGCGCACCTGCAGGCAGTCGCTGTGTACTTCCTCGTGGGCGTCCAGCAGGGTGAGCAGCCGCGACCGGAAACGCCAGGAGCCGTCCGGCAGCTGCGCCGTCAGGACGGCGCCGAAGGCAACGTGAAGGACCTGCCGGATGGCGTCATCGTCCAGCAGTTCCGCCCGAGACGCCGCCGGCCTCTCCGCCGCGGCAGGCACCTGGGAGAGCTGCGCCGAAACATGATAGGTGCGGCGGGCATCCTCATAGACCTCCCGCGAAAAATCCAGGACCTCCCCAAACAGTGCCGGATCCAGGCGACAGACCGCCCGCAGCGCCTCCAGGTAGCTGGTGCCCGCTGTCTTGACGTGAAATGCCCCCGGATGGCGCGCCATGATGGGATACAGAGAGAATTTGTCGCTGCCGGAATGCAGGCTGAGCTTGTAAGGTCCCAGGGTTGCCGCTACCGCCGCGTGCCGGCTCCAGTCCACGGCAAACCGGGACAGGTCGCCGCGAAAATCGATGCCCTTCTCCAGCGAACCGGGAAAGCGCGGCGCCAGGCTCGCCAGCCGAATCCCCCATCGCACCAGTCTCTCCACCAGCCAGTAGTGTTCGAAAACCGAGGTCGTCGAGTGGGTCTCGTCCACGGAAAGCTCCACTTCGAACTTCCCCTCCGGACGCAGTTTCAGGAGCTCGTCGTGGAGCTGGCGGGCATGCAGTACCACCCGTCCATACTTGGCCGGCGCCCGGAGGACCTCCTCGACACTGGGACGCAACCGGTCTCCCCCCGCCAACGGGATCTCCGATCCCGTCCAGCGGCTGACAAAGGCGTCGACGCTGCCTTCCAGAACCTCAGCCGGCAGACCGGCGACCCGCTCCCAGGCGGCCGCCCGGCTGAGAGAGTCTGCCTCATGATCCACCCACTCCCCGGGGTCAAAGGTGAACATTGTGTAGCCGGCCCGGGCAAATCTGCGGATATCGGCCGCCGTCTTGAGGTGATCGGCATCCGCCCCATAACCGTCGTGCCAGCCTTCCTGCAGGACCGCCGCCGTCGCCGCATCCAGCACGTTCTCCGGCTCCCGCCCGGTCCTCTCCAGCTCCCGCACCGACTGCTGGGCCAGCACCGGACGCAGGCGATAGCCCGCCAGCGCGCGCAAATGGGCGGGATTGGCCAGTCCCAGCCGGTCTCCGAAGCCGAACGAGTCAGTGTGGCCGACAACCCGGGGACGGCACCAGTCAATCAGCTCCCGGAGGGCCTGGCCGTTGGTCCCGTTGACGGGCCCCTGCCAGAAGTGTTTCCCGTCCGGCAGATCCTGCTGCTCCGTCCAGTCCAGGTCCCGCCAGGGCTTCCCGATGGGCCCCTGCGTGATCATGCCCAGCCGCCGGCCGCGGCTGTTGCGAAACACGAACAGCGTCCCCTGGTCCACCGGCCAGGCCGACTTCGGATAGAGGGAACCCGGGTAGCCGGCTTCGAAGAGCGCCTCAGTGGTCTGGTTCTTCATGTGCCCGATCCTCCGCTCCCGTCTTACGCGGAGCGGGGTATTGCTGGAGCCTGGCCAAGCCACACCTTCGGGAGCAGCTTTCGGGGCCCGGTCCGCCTTCCGAGGGTTCCAAGTGTTGCCAGGGTCCATGCCGGTAACGGAATCCGCATGCCCGCCGAACCCCGGCTCATCCAAAGAACAGCGAATACGGCCGGTGATAGCACAGGTTTCTCACCAGATCCAGCGCCGGACCTTCCGGAGCTTGCCCCCTCTCCACCATCTCCCCGACCACCTGGCACAGAACCCGGCGGAACATCTCGGTCCGGGACCCAAACGAGATCAGCTTCCGGGAGTCCGTCACCATCCCCGCGTGGTTCGCCAGCACGTCCACCGTTGCCAGGTACTTCAACTGCATCTCCATCCCGAACGGACTGTCGTTGAACCACCAGGCGGCTCCGACCTGAAGGTTGGGAAACGCCCGCGCCAGAGTCGCCACCGAAGGCAGATGCGTGGGGTCAAGGGCATACAGAACGAACTTCAGACGTTGGTCAAAACGGTTCAGCAGATGGCGCAGACCGGCCACCAGGTCCAGGTTCTGGGTGGAAACGTCGCCGCCGGAGTCAGGACCCAGCGCCTTCCAGAGGCTGTCCCGATAGTCCCGCACCGCGCCCACGTGCAACTGCATGACCCAGCCTGCTTCCTGATCCAGCTCGGCGAAGCGGTCCAGCATGAAGGCCTGGTAGCGCAGAACTTCCTCAGGAGAGGGCAGGACACCACTCCAGCGGCGCTCGTGAATCAACGCCGCCTGTGACTCGGGAACATCCGCGGTGACAGGCTGGGACAGGCCGTGATCGCTTGCCCGGCAGCCCAGCCGGCGGAAATAGCGGTGCGTCGCCGCCAGGGCCCGCAACAGGCCGTCGAGCCGCGAGACATCCTCTCCTGTCTGTTCTCCCAGCCGCTTGACTTGGTCGAGCCAGTCGCGCCGGGCGACCAGCATGATCTTGTCCGGCCGCCAGGTGGGCAGGACGCTGGTGAATGGCACCGCCTCTCCGGCGCGCTCGTGGTGTGGCAGCGACAGACAGGGATCGTCGGTGGTGCAAAGAATCTCCACTCCCATATCTTCCAGCACCGCTTGCGGACGCATTTGGGGGGTGGCGAGCCTCCGGTTCGCCTCTTCCCAGATGAGGCGTCCCGTCTCCGGCCCGACGAGTTCCCTGATCCCGAAACGGCGCTGAAGATCCAGATGGATCCACTCATAGGTGGGGTTACCGATCAGTTCGGGCAGGCAGGAGGCCAGGGCCAGCCACTTGTCCTCGGGCGGCGCGGGGCCGGTGATGCGTTCTTCCGCCACACCCCGCCGTCGCATCAGCTCCCACACATAGTGATCGGTGGCACCTTCCACCTGCCACAGATCCGGCCAGTTGCGGTTTTCCACGATCTCGGCAGGGTCCGCGTGGTTGTGAGGGTCAATGATCGGGAGGCGTTCCACCTCGGCATACAGGCCACGGGCGGCGGCCGAACTCAGCAGGTAATGGTCATCCAGAAAAGCCACGGCTTCCCCCTCACAACAAGAAACAACGTGGGTCCCAACCTGGCTGAGACTCTCAGCCGGCGAGCGCCCGACTCAGGAAATACCGGACCCAGGCGTTGCCCTGGTTAAGTCCCAGGCTCCGTTCCAGCTCCGGCCTCGCTCCCGCCCGATCCTGCCGGGCCCACCTCGCCAAACCCCGCATGAAATGTGCTCTGGCCAGACGGGACGATTCGGTTTCCCGTTCCCCGAACTTGGCGAAGAAATCCGGCTCGGTCTGGGACTCCAGCAGGCGGCTGCCCTGTCGCTCCAGCTCCGCCGCAATCCGGTCCGCCTCGCCGTCGCGTCCCAGGTCGCGCAGGGCCATGGCCTGATAGAACCGGGCCGCGTACCAGCCCCCAAACGCCGGCGCCGAGGCCGCCCCTTCCAGGTACTCCCGAGCCTTTCCATCCTGACCCAGTGCCCGATATGCCTGGGCCGTGTGCCAGGCGATCTGCGCAGCCCGCGGGTCCCGTCTGGGCACTCCCACGGAGAGATTCTCCGGATACTCCGCCGCCCGCAGGAAGTGCCTCAAGGCCGCCTCGGCGTCGCCCTGGTCCAGCAGGCGCAACCCCTCCAGCAGATGGGCGTCGGCGAACAGATCGTGGATGTCCTCATCCCCCTCCCGGATGTGGAAGAAGGTGGTCTCCAGATCCTGCACCGCCCGGTCGAAGTGCCCGGCGGCGATATTGGCACGGATCGCCCGCATCAGGCTGCCGTTACGGCTGGCTACCACCCGGCGGTTCCTTTCCAGCAGCTCGACCCGCCGTTCCGGTGCCACATTACCCGCTTCATACAGGCGGTCCAGCTCCTGGAAATACCGGGGGTCCGAAGGGTCCGCCGCCACCGCCTCCTCGTAGGCTGAGATGGCCGCTGGAATGTCCCGACGGTGGTAGTAATAAGCCCATCCCAGGTTGCGGGCGGTGGGGGCGAATTTCGGGTCGATCCGGCGGGCGGTCTCCCAGCTCATAATGGCGGCATCAGGCTGCAATTCGTAAAGGAGATTCCCCAGGTAGTGGTGGGCGCGGGCATCGGCCGGATTGACCGTGGTCGCCCAGCGCAAGATCCGGATGGATTCAAGCCGGAACGGAAAACAGTAGTCAGGCAGAGCGGCGGAAGCCCGCCAGAGTACCCGGTTGGCCCGGTCCAAGTCCCCCTCCTGGGCGTTGAACCAGGCCAGATGGTAGTACAGCATCGGATAAGTCGAAGCGAATGGCATCTTGGCCTCTTCGGGCCGCTGCAGGATGTCGATCCCCTCCTTCCACATCCCGATCCGGGCATAGTCCATGCCCAGTTCCAGGTATGATTCCACTTCGTCCCGCATCAGCCGCCGCAGCTCGGTCGCTGCCTCCTCCCGCTCCTCCAGAGGCGTCAACTGGAGCAGTTCGTTGCGTGCCAGGAAGTCCAACGGATCCTGGGCGAGCGCTTTCTGCGCCGTCGTCGCAGCTTCCTCGAAGCGTCCGAGTTTTCTCAGGAAAGCGGCACGGTAACCCCGGGCACGGTTGTTCCAGGTGTTGGTGGCCAGCGAGCGGTCGATTTGCTCCAGGGCCTTGTTCCAGTCTCCTCGCAGCGCCGACAACTCGGCAAGCTGCTGGTAGGCGGGAGCGTGGAAAGCCGCATCCCAACTCGCTCGATACAGGAGGTCGTAAGCCTCGTCGAGCTTGCCCAGTTCCCGCTTGACCAAGCCCAGGTAGTAGGCGGCTTCGCCATCCCGAGGCCGGGTATAACCGGCGGTGAGGCGGCCCAGGGACCGTTCCAGATGCCGCTCGGCCTCGGCATAGAGCCCCCGCTGCAACAAACCGATCCCCACCATCAGGTTTGTGCGGACATCATCCGGATCCCGTTTCAGGGCCTCGGCGAAATAGGCCCCGGGGTCGAGGCTGGGATTGTAGATCTGAAGCAGCCGCAGTCCCGTGAGATACAGCTCTTCCACCGTCTGGATGGACTCCGGCGGCGGTGGGGGCCGAACCGGTTCCGGCAAAGGCGGTGGGTCGCTTTCCGGCGACGGGCTGTACTCCAGCAGCAGCCTGCCGGAAGCGTCCCGCAGCTCAAGCCGCAGCCTGGTCGGCTCCAGGCCCGCCGGAGCCGGCAGGGTTTTCACGAAAGGATGAGCCGGATCCAGGTCCGGCCGTTCGTCCGCCAACACGGCATCGCCATGGGTGAGTCGGACGCCGGCACCCGTCAGTTCCCGTGTGGCATTGAGGCCGAAACGGATCTCCCCGTTCATCACCTCCAGGCTGACGGCGGCGTCCAGGTTGGCCCGCTTGAAACTGCCCAGTTCCCGGACCGGATACCAATACTGCTTGAAGACGCGGACCTCGGAAGGGGCGATCCAGCTATAGTCAGGCTGGTTGTCGGAATAGGCGCCCACCATCAGCTCCGCATAGGGGCCGTCGGTGTCGGTGAGGATCCTGTCCCAGGTGCGTCCCCGCGGACCCGGTCCCCACTCCCACAGTTTGGCGCCGGTGACGATGTGGTGGTCTGCCACATGGACGACTCCCGCCTGCCGGCCGTGATCGTACCCCCCCATGAAACCCTCCTTCAGGTCCCAGGCAAAGAAAGAGATGGGCTCCGGATGGTTCTTCCACCAGCTCAGATCAACGTTCCGGTAATCGGTGCCCTGATAGGTGCCCTGTCCCACCGGCCAGTGGATGAACTCGTTCTTGGCGTGATAGGTGGCAACCCGGACGCTCGGGGGGAAGATCACCTGGTAATTCTCGTTGCTATGGACCGCCACATTGGCCCAGTAAAGCATCGAGTGGGCGAAGGGAGTCCGGTTGAACAGTTTCACTGTGGTTTCGATATAGGACCGTCCCGGATAAAGGGTGACCCCGATCAGCCAGCGCATGCGGTGCCGGCGTTCGGTTTCCCCGAACCAGATGGTCTTGCTGCCGTCCGGATTCTCGGCCAGGGTGTAGTCCACGGGCATGAATGTGGTGTTGCGGTGGTGGTGGAAGACACACCACTCGATCCCGCCGGAAATCCAGGCTCCCAGCATGCCGATCAGAGCCGGCTTGATCACACCCTGCCGATAGAAGAAGTCGTAGCCGTTGGTCTTGTCGAGGGCGGAGAAGAGCCGGCCGCCCAGCTCCGGAACGATCGACAGCTTGATGTATTCGTTCTCGAGATAGACAAACCGGTAGCTCTTCTCCTCGCGGATGTGGGTCACATGCTCCTGGAAGGGATAGGGATAAATGCGCTTCTGGGCTCCCTGGTAGGCCTCGCCCCGGTAGAACATCGGGTTGGGGTCCGGCGGATCGAGCCGGTAGGTGGGAAGAATGACGTCCTCCTCCCAGATGCGAACCGCAGCATCCAGGTGCCGGGTGAACGGAACGCAGGCGGTCAGGCAACAATACAGCAGCAAGGCGCGCGGCAGATGCATAGACGCCCATTTAACCCCGGGACACGGGGCATTTCCAGAGCTGGCCGGAAAACCCGACTCCCTCGTCACCGCAACTCTGGCTTCCAGGAGGGCCGTCTGGCGCACCGGTGCCCCCTGCCAACCACCCTGGCCCGTTTCGCTACAATGCCCGCAATGGACGGGCGAATCTCCTGTTTCGGCTTCTGGATGCTGTTGCTCTTGACCGCGTGCGGCCCCTCCGAACCTGCTCCGGAAACGTCCTCCCACCGGGTTGCCGTGTTGGAGACGCCGGAGGGGAACATCGTCATCCGGCTGCGTTTCGACGCCGCCCCGGCCAACGCACTCAACTTCATGCGCCTCTGCGAGTCCGGGGCGTTCGACAGAACCACCTTTCACCGTGTTGCCCCCGGCTATCTGATCCAGGGAGGAGATCCTGACAGCCGCGACCAGGATCCGGCCAATGACGGTTTCGGAGGCAGCTCCTGGGACGGACGTCCCCTGCCACTGGAAAAGGGCCTGCTGAGTCATCTCCGGGGAACCGTTTCGACCGCCTCCACCCTGACGTCAGGGGAGACCGGCAGCCAGTTCTTCATTCTGCTGGCGGACGATCCCAGCCTGGACGGCCGGTTCTCCGCCTTCGGCGAAGTCATCGAAGGCATCGAGGCCGCCGAACGCATTGCCGCACGGCCAGGCGATCCCTACCCGCCGGACGCCGGCGGGTTCCGGCCACGGACTCCCGTCCCGCTCGAACGCTGCAGGATCGACTCCACACCCCTTTCTCCCACGCCCGAGGAAAGAGACGAGGACCGGCCAACCCCGCCGGCGGAAACAGCGAGCTAGCTCAAGTCGTATGACCCTGCCTTACGAGTACATCGACGACCGCCTGCACGAACGCCGGGAACGTGTGTTCCTGTTCTTCTCAGGTCTGTTTCTCGGTACCCTGGCCATGCTCAACATCCTGGGGATTACCCGGTTTGTGGACCTGAGCTTTTCCATCGGCCCCCTGACCATCCCCTGCTCGGTGGCGGTGGGGGTTCTTCCCTACCCCATGACCTTTCTGTGCACTGACTTCATCAGCGAGTTCTACGGTCGGAAACGAGCCAATCTGGTGGTCTGGATGGGGTTGGCCCTCAATCTCTGGATTGTCTTCATCATCTGGCTGGGCGGTGTCCTGCCGGGGTTTGAAACCACCGATCCCGTCACCGGACAGGTGGTCCGGGATGCGGCCGGCCGTCTGCCGGTGTTCTTCGAAATCCAGGCGCTCACCTTCGGAGCGGTCACCGCCTCGATGATCGCCTATCTGACGGCCCAGTTCTGCGACGTCTTTCTGTTCCACTTCTGGAAACGCGTCACCAACGGCCGGCATTTGTGGCTGCGCAACAACGGCTCGACTCTCATCAGCCAGCTTGTGGACACGGTGTCGGTCATCCTGATCACCCACTACTACGCGAAAGCTCTCCCGGTTGACCCCCACCAGCCCTTGGCGCCGCAGCTCCTTTTCTTCATCGCCTCGGGCTACGGCTTCAAGTTCATCGCGGCCCTGTTGGACACCATTCCCTTCTACCTGGGCGTCCGCTGGCTGTCCCGGTACCTGCAACTGGATCCGAGGCGGGAACATGCGGTACGACCGGGGTAGGGTTGCGGGGTAACGGGGTTGTGCAGGACGCCGAAGGCGTCGAACTCAGTTCGAAAGCCTGGGGCAAGCCCGCAGGGCGCCGCCCCAGGAAATCCAGCCGAAAAACACGGCGGGAGCCCTGTAAGGGCGGTCTCAGGGGACCGGAACCGACCGAATCGGTGCTCGACGTGGGGGTCCGGCATCCCGGAGGGTGCCAGAAAATAGCCGGAGTCGGAGCGCAGCGGAGACCTCCGGAAAGACGGACGAACAACAGCGACGGCACCCTGAAGGGGTGCAGATGGCCGATCTCCCGGTCGCCACAAGGTCCGGCGGCCCAGGGGACGGGTAATGCCTTACGGGCGGTTTTCCGGGCTAAGAATGGCTCCCAAGGCCCTTCTGGAGCCCTTTTTCGGCCCCTTGCCGTGGTCCGACCCCAACGGATCGAGGAGTTACTTCGTCTCCGGCAGGAGCCCGGGATACAGCCGCTGGGAGCACTCCGGGCAGAGACCGTGACTGAAGTCCACATCGGCATGGAGCTGCAGCAGGGCCGACAGGGAAACCCATTTTTCGTCCAGGGTCCGTGCCCGGTGGCAGCCTGAACAGATGGGGATGATGCCCCGCAGCGGACGCATCCGCGCCAGCGCCCGCTGCAACCGGCCGATGATCAGCTCCTTTTCGAGCTCGTTGCGCTTCCGCTCGGTGATGTCCAGATGTGTCCCCACGGCGCGTAATGGCTTGCCCTCCGGGCTGCGGGCAACGATGCAGCCCCAGTTGAGGATCCAGCGCCACTCTCCCGCCTTGCTGCGCATCCGGTGTTCGACGCTGAAACGGGGAGTCGCCCCTTCTTCGTGCAGGCGCGCCGCTTCCCTCACCAGCGGCCGGTCGTCGGGGTGCAGCAGGGACTGCCAGGCGTCCAGCGTCGGCGGTACTTCCCCCGGCTCGTAGCCGAGCATGGACGCCCACAGATGACTCCTTTGCACAGATCCGCTGACGAAGTCCTGATCCCACCAGGCCAGTCGTGCCGCTTCCAGCACCAGCTCCAGACGCTCCTTTTGGGCCGCCACTTCAGCCTCGCCGGCGGCCAGACGACTCGACAGCGCTTCCTGTACCGCCCGGACCCGTGCGCCGAGGTTCTCCACCTCGAGCCTGAGCTCGCGCAACTCCTGGTTCATCCTGCTGACGCTCCCCCCTGAGGGAAACTGAACTCTGAGACTTTAGCGCAGGCCGAACTCGCCTGCAATCAACCCTCGAACCCTCCCCCCTCCCGTTCTAAACCTTTAAACCTTTAAACCTTTGAACCCTTGAACCCCTCTGGGCTAGACTGGCCTGCCTGACTTCATGACTTACTTCCAGGATCCCATGGCTGTGGTGGCCGTCTGCGCCAGCGTCTGTGCCGCCGTCTTCTGGACAGCTTCCCGTCGGCGCACCGCCGCCCTCTTCCGTTTTGTCCCCGCAGTCGTCTTCATCTACTACCTTCCCGCAATCCTGGCCGCCGCCGGTGTCCTCCCGCGGGTCAACCCGGCGTGGGACTGGATGCGGGACTACCTGCTTCCGCTCTGTCTGTTCATTCTGATGTTCACTGTGGACATCCCGTCCATCCTGCGGATTGGACCCCGGGCGGTGGCGATGATGCTTGTCGGCTCGGCCGGCGTGGTCTTGGGAGCCCTGGTGTCCTATGTCGTTTTCCGCCCATGGCTGCCTCCCGATGCCTGGAAAGCCATGGCGGCCCTGTCCGGGAGCTGGATCGGCGGCGGTGGCAACTTCGCCGCGGTGAAGGAGGCAGTAGGTGCTTCCGACGAACTGGTGGGCCCCATCATCGTGGTTGACACAGCAGTCGCCTATACCTGGACGGGAGTGCTTCTCCTGCTGGCGGCCTACCAGTACCGGTTTGACGCCTGGAACCGGGCCGACGCCCGGTTGCTGGAGGATCTGGACCGACGGCTGCGGGAAATGAAAAAGCAGGTCAGCCGCCAACCCACCCTCCTGGACGTGCTGTCGACCGTCTCTCTGGGGCTTGCTGCGGCCGTTTTCTGCCGTCACCTGGCCCGACTCCTCCATCAACGGCTCGACCCCTGGCTGGAACGGACACTCCCGACGCTGGCGTCCGTTTTTGGTGAATTCACCTGGCTGGTGCTGCTGATCACTACCCTCGGGATCGCAGCATCCTTCACCCCCCTGCGCCGGCTGGAAGACGCCGGCGCTTCCCGACTGGGCTATGCCGCTCTGTACCTGTTCCTGACCTCGCTGGGGGCCAAAGCTTCCCTGGGCGGGATCCTGGCGGCCCCAGTGCTGATGCTGGCCGGACTGCTCTGGATCCTCGTCCATATCCTGGTGCTGCTGCTGGGAGCCCGGGTGCTGCGGGCCCCCCTGTTCCTGGCGGCTGTGGGCAGCCAGGCCAATGTCGGGGGCGCCGCTACCGCCCCCGTCGTTGCCGCCGCGTACTTCGAGGCCCTGGCGCCCGTGGGGGTCCTGATGGCTTTGTTGGGTTACCTGGTGGGGACCTACGGCGGACTTGGGTGCGCCTTTCTGCTGAGCCTGCTGGCCGGAGGTGAGTCATGAACCACAACCCTTTGGCGGGCGGCGAGAGCCGATGGCATCCCGGGCCGGTGGATCCCCTGTTTCCCCCGTTCCGCCTCCTGGACGTCCAATGGGCCGACCGCAACACACTGGTCTGGCTGGAAGGCCGTTCCGACCGGACCGTCCTGGTGGCGGCCTCTCTGAGCCGGGGATGGCACCGTGACCTGACCCGATCCTGGAAGGTGGCAGCTCGTGTCGGTTACGGGGGCGGTGAATTCACGGCCACCGAGGACTCGGTTTTTTTCGTCGAAGGTCCCCGCCTCTACCGCCAGCTGCTTTCGGGCGGCCCTCCGGTCAAGCTGGCGGAACTTGATGCTCCGATCTCAAGTCCCGCGGTTTCCCCCGACGGCTCACTGGTGGCGGTGGTAGCCGGAGGCGAGGATCGTGACCGCCTGCTGGTCCTGCCGTCGACGGGGGGCAGCGCCACCGTCGTCCGCCAGGGCCCTGATTTCCTGATGCAACCCTGCTGGCACCCTGACTCCAGACGTCTGGCCTGGATCGAATGGGACCATCCCCACATGCCTTGGGACGAGAGTCGGACGGCATGGGCGAAGCTTGATACAGGGACTGCGCTCCGAGCTGTCAGGATCGCCGGTTTGCGTTCCCCCGGGGTAGCCAGCTTCCAGCCCACGTTTTCCCCGGACGGAAGATGGCTGGCGGTGGTCACGGATGTCTCCGGCTGGTTCAACTTGTCCCTCTACGACCTCCGGGACGGGACGCTCCGGTATCGACTGGAGGAGGAGGCTGAACACGCGGGACCGGCCTGGGTTCATGGGCTGCGGACCTACGGGTGGGCCTCCGGGGGAAGTTTGGTGCTAACTCGCCACAGCTCTGCCCATACCACGCTCAGACGATGGGAGCCGGAGACCGGGACCCTCCATGAGATCAACGGTCTGGAGGGATGGACGGATCTTCGCCAGCCCGCCGTCTCCGCCGAGGGCGACGGCTTGGCGATGGTGGCCTCGCACCCCCTCCATTCCCACCGCCTGCTGGTTCGGCACCGGGGACTCTGGACGACGCCTGTTGTCAGCGTTCCTCAGGTATTTCAACCCGATCTGGAGGCGGGTTCCCCGGTTCAGCACCTGACCCTGGGCACCGGCGTACAGACCTGTTACGGCCTGTTCCAACGGCCGCACCAGGCGGGCGGCCCCTGGCCGCTGGTGGTGCGCCTCCACGGCGGTCCCACTTCCCAGTACCTGGCCGAATACGACGATGAGGTCTGCCGCTTTCTCCAGCGGGGTTATGCCGTACTGTCCCTGAACTACCGGGGTTCCTTCGGATACGGACGCCGTTATCGCGACCAGCTTCGCGGAGGGTGGGGTGACCTGGAGGTGGAGGATGTCCTGACTGCTGTTGAAGACCTCATCCGATTGGGTTGGGCCGATCCGGACCGCGTGGTACTGGTCGGTGGCAGTGCCGGCGGGATGACGGTCCTCCTGGCCCTTGCCCGTTATCCCGGACGCTTTCAGGCTGGAATCTGCCGCTACCCAGTCGTCGACCCGGAGAAACTTGACGCCGAGACTCACCGCTTTGAAAGCCGTTACCTGGAAGGTCTCCTCGGCCCGTATGCGGAACACCGTGATCGCTACCGTGCCCGTTCGCCGCTTCAGCAGGCAGGCAGGATCCGCGATCCGGTGGCCATCTTCCACGGCGATGCTGATCAGGTCGTGCCTCTGGCGCCCGTAGAACGCTTCGCCTCGGAATTGCAGCGCCAGGGCGTCTTCTGCCGGTTGCACGTCTTTCGAGGGGAGGGACACGGTTGGCGACGTTGGGAAACGGTTCAGGAGTATTGGGAGCGGGCCGACGCCTTTCTGAGAGAAATCGGGGCGTCAGGTTCGAACCACGACGCTTCCGGGCCTGTTACTCTAGAGGCTTACGGGAGGGGAGATTCGGCACCATGCTGAGAACGACAGGAATTGTGGCAATGCTTGGACTCGTTTCCTGCGGGCTGCAGGACCTTCGGACCGAAGCCCAGGAATTTCTCGACCGTTACAACCAGCAGTATGTCGAACTCTACACCCGTTCCTCGGAGGCGGAATGGCGTTCCAACACCTATATCCGCGACGGGGATGAGGAAACGGCCGCCGCCACCCGCACCGCCCGGGAACAACTGGCAGCCTTCACCGGCAGTGTCGGGAATATCGAGGCTGCACGTCGCTTTCTCGAGCATCGCGACCGGTTGGACCCGCTCCAGGTTCGCCAGTTTGAGGCCATGCTTTATGAGGCGGCCAACAATCCGCAAACGGTGGCGGATCTCGTCCGCGAGCGGATCGCCGCCGAGACCCGTCAGACCGAGCTGCTGTACGGTTTCGATTTCAAGCTGGAAGGAAGGTCCGTTACCACCAACGACCTGGATACTCTGCTCAAGGACGAGACCCGCCTGCCCCGCAGGCTTGAGATCTGGAACAGTTCCAAGGAAGTGGGCCGCGGGCTCAAGGAAGGTCTGGTCAAGCTCCGGGAGCTGCGGAACCGGACGGTTCAGGCACTGGGTTACCCGGACTACTTCGGGTACCAGGCCTCCGAGTATGGAATGAACTCCGAGGAGATCCTGGAGCTGAGCCGCCGGCTGGTTCGCGAGCTATGGCCTCTCTACCGGGAACTGCATACGTTTGCCCGCTACGAGCTGGCCCGAAAGTACCGGATCAGCCAGGTGCCCGACGAGTTGCCCGCCCACTGGCTCCCCAACCGCTGGGGACAGGACTGGAGCACCCTGGTATCGGTGGAAGGAATCGATCTCGATTCCACCCTGCAGAATCGAAGCCCGGAATGGATCGTCCAGCAGGGAGAGGAGTTTTACGTCAGCATGGGCATGCCCAGGCTGCCCGCCAGCTTCTGGGAGAAGTCCAGCCTCTATCCCCTGCCCCCTGACGCCGGCTATCGCAAGAACAATCATGCCTCGGCCTGGCACATCGACCTGAATCTGGACGTCCGCAGCCTCATGAGCGTGATTCCCAACGCCGAGTGGTATGAAACGGTCCACCACGAGTTGGGGCACGTCTATTACTTCCTGGCCTACTCCAGACCCGAAGTGCCTCCGCTGTTGCGTGAGGGCGCCAATCGGGCTTTTCATGAGGCGGTTGGCAGCCTTATGGGACTGGCGGCCATGCAGCGCCCCTTCCTGGAACAGAGAGGACTGGTCCCCCCTGGGATCCAGACGGACACGGAGCTGACCCTGCTGAAGGAAGCCCTGAACTACGTGGTGTTCATCCCCTGGGCGGGGGTCATGACGGAATTCGAACACCGGCTGTACGCCGAGAACCTGCCGCCGGACCGCTTCAATCGGACGTGGTGGGAGCTGGTACGACGGTTTCAGGGGATTGTACCTCCGGCACCGCGGGGCGAGGAGTTCTGTGATGCCGCCACCAAGACGCACATCAACGACGACGCTGCCCAGTATTACGACTATGCCCTCTCCTTCGCGATTCTTTTCCAGTTGCACGAGCACATTTCCCGGGAGATCCTGGGACAGGATCCCCGGGCCACCAATTACTTTGGAAGCCGGGAGGCAGGGCGGTTCCTGCAGTCGATCATGAGTCCGGGAGCCACAGTAGACTGGCGCCGGCTGATGCAGGACACCCTGGGCGAGGAGATCTCGGCCGAGCCCATGCTGCGGTATTTCGAGCCGCTGACCCAGTACCTGCGTCGAGTCAACCAGGGCCGGACCCATACCCTGCCGGAGCAGTTTTGAGGCCGGCCATGACCAGGGGAGAGAGCCGCTTCCTGAAGGCCTGTCGGCGCGAGCCGGTCGACTGTACCCCGGTTTGGTTCATGCGCCAGGCGGGACGCTACATGGAGGAGTACCGCCGCCTGCGCGAGCGCTACAGCCTGCTGGAGCTGTGCCGGAATCCTGAACTGGCGGCAGAGGTGACATTGCAGCCGATCCGGCGTTTTGACCTGGACGCAGCCATCATATTCGCTGACATCCTCCTGCCGCTTCCGGGAATGGGAGTGGCATTCGAGTTTGCGACCGGTGAGGGGCCACGGATCCTGGAGCCCCTGCGGTCGGTGGAGGCCATCGATCGGCTGCGGGTGGCGGATCCGCAGGTGGATCTCGGCTTCGTCCTCGACGCGATCCGGCTGGTGCGGGACCGGCTCCCAGCCGGCGTGGCTCTGATCGGATTTGCCGGGGCACCGTTTACCCTAGCCAGCTACATGATCGAGGGCGGGCATTCGCGGCACTTCACCCACACCCGCCGCCTCATGTACGAGGAACCCGCCGCCTGGCATCGCCTGCTGGACCGGATCGCGGAGACTACGACCGCCTACCTGCGGGCCCAGATCCAGGCGGGGGCACAGGCGGTGCAACTGTTTGACAGTTGGGTCGGCACCCTGGCGCCCGACGACTATCGGGAGTTCGTCCTGCCCCATTCGCGACGGATCTTTGCCGCACTGGAAGGCCTGGGGGTTCCCACCATCCACTTTTCCACCGGGACGACCAGTTACCTGGAACTCGTCGCCAGTGCGGGAGGGACGGTTCAGAGTGTGGACTGGAGGGTCCCGCTGGCGAGAGCCTGGGATCAGATCGGGGACGGGCGGGCAATCCAGGGCAATCTGGATCCACTGGCGATGATGGCCCCGCTGCCGCTTCTTCGCCGAAAGGTGGAGGATGTACTGGTGCAGGCAGGTGGCCGTCCCGGACACATTTTCAATCTGGGCCACGGTTTCCTGCCGCAGACGCCGGTGGACAGTGTCGCCGCGGTGGTGGAGTGGGTGCACGCTTTTCAGGTCTGAGGTGATCCGGACGATCCACCCCATCCGCGTGATCCGCGTAATCCGAGTGATCCGAGTGATCCAGGACGAACACCAGCGCCCTCGCCACGCCGCAGTGGCCGTCGTCACGAACCCGCTGTCGCCGTGGCGCTTACAATCGCAGCGGCGTGACGGACCGGGGCGGACTCGAGGCCGGCGACCGCGTGTCCCCGGCCGCCCTGCGGATCGTGGGCCGAACGCGTTTTAAACCTTTTCGCCCTGTGTGACCGTCTGTTAGAAAGGTGGAAGGATGCGTCGAGTTGCAGGACTGTTGGCACTGGTGCTGCTGGGAACCCCTCTGTTGGCGGCACAGGACTGCCAGGACATCGTCCTGGAGATGAAGCTGCCCAAGAAGCTCAAGACCAGGGGGAAGCCACACATGGCACGTTGGGAAATCGTCGACCGAACCCTGAACGATCTCTCGCAGCGGCTGCAGGGGAGAAGCTGCAGGTTTACCTTCGGCCAGATCTTCGAGAACGGGCGGGATGATGTGCTGTTTCCCCTGACCAATACGGTGGTGCGCATCGTCCCCGAGACGTCTTTGGCGGGTCTGATGGTCATCACCCGGGAAGGGCACGAGCTCGGCCCTTACGAAGGCCGCGTGCGTTTCGATCGCTCCGGCGGGCTCTATGCGCTGGACAAGTACTCGCTTTACTATTTCCAGTACCGGGGCTCCGATTCGCAGGTGCACGCGGCGGGGACCCGGCTGCTGCTGGATGATTTCGGGGTGCGGTGGGCTGAGCTCAGGGATCGGGCCGCCCTGGACACCCGGTAAGAGGCGATGAGGAAGAGGCTGGTGGTCTTTCTGGTCGTTGCCGTACTGGTGGGGCCGGCGTTGCTGCTGGCCCAGGACACTTACCGGACGGCTTACGACCGCGGTTACGCCGATGGCAACGCCGCCGGAGACGCTGACCGGCTCGCCCGCCGGCCTTTTGATTTTGCCAACAAGGCCGGCTACCAGGACGGGCTTCACGGTTTCGATCCCCAGATCCACCAGCGTGACGTTTACCTGGTTGCCTACCGCCGGGGATTCGAGGACGGCTACGAAGTGGGTTACGGGTTGGGCCGCACCGACCGGCCCGACGTTCCTCCCACCGCTTCGTCACAACCTCCGTCCCCCAGGGTGGCACCGGAGGGAAGGACCCTTCTCCCGCAGGGTACAGAGATGCTGGTACGTCTCACCGAGACGCTGACCACCCAGCGCAACGAGGCCGGCGACCGGTTCCGCGCCGAACTGGTTCGAGCCATCCGGGTGGAGAATGACGTCGTGGTGCCCGCCGGCAGCCGGCTTGAGGGCACGATTACTCATCTCAAACGCCCCGGCCGGATCCGGGGACGGGCGGAAATGAGCCTCAGTTTCGAAAGGCTCGTTCTCCCCGATGACACGGTGCTGCCCATCCAGGGTACGGTAGTATCGGTGGAACCGCGACGGCCCGGCGAGGTCAAGGATGACGACGGGACGATCCAGGCACCAGGTGAAAAGGGGGAGGACATGAAGAAAGTCGGCGCCGCCGCGGGAATCGGCGCCCTCATCGGGATCCTGACCGGAGGGGGCGGCGGGGCCCGGACGGGCGGGGTGGTGGGCGCAGTGGCCGGAGTAACCGGAGTGTTGGCTACCCGCGGCAGCGACCTCCTGCTTCCGGCGGAGACCGAGCTGATGATCCGGCTGGAACGCGATCTGACGGTCCCCACTGGAATCCTCCGCCCGGAGAAGCATCCTTGAGGCTGTGCCTGAACCCCTCTCGTCCGCTCTGATCGAACTTTGCGGCCGGCTGGCCGCAGCCGCTCCGGATGCCGGCTGGCCCGACGACGGCTGGCCGGTCAGCGGAGCCTTTCAACCGCCTTCGTTTGAAGTTGCCGTTGGAGCGGTGTTGACCCAGAACACCCGATGGGCCCAGGTGGTTCGCTCGCTGGAGCGGCTGTGCGGGCATGGTTTTGTGACTCCGGCCTCGGTTGTGTCGGCCTCCGGACTACAACTGGAAGATGCGGTGCGCCCGTCGGGCTTTTGTCGGGCCAAGGCGCAGGCGCTGCGCCGGGTGGCGGAGCTGTGGCTGGCGCTGGGGGACGAACCGCCGGACCGGGAGCGGCTGTTGGGCCTGAAGGGAGTGGGGCCGGAAACCGCGGACACCATCCTGCTGTATGGGTTCGGTCAGCCTCGGCTGATCGCCGACAACTACCTGAGGCGGCTGTGCGGGAGACTGGGATACCTGCCGCCGGGGTTGGGCTATGACTCGGCTTCACGCCTCCTGGCCTTCACCGGGTCGTGGCAACCGGCTCTCCTGCAGGTGTTCCATGCCCGGGTGGTTCGTTTCTGCAAGCAGTTTTGCCGCAGGACCCCCCGTTGCGGTGTCTGTCCTCTGGCGGAACAATGCCCCCGCCTCGGGGTGGGACGCTCCAATCCCGCGCCTAAGTCATTGATAGGAAAGGTCTGAATCTCGACCCCTCCGCCGCCTGCCGGCCGCGAAATCCGGCCTTGGAGATCGAGACCTCTGGCCCGTCCGAATCACCCTCCCCGTCAAGTTTTCCAGCTCGTGCGTTCTATTTAGTTAGCGAAACGTGGCAGCCGGGGGTGAAAGAAGCCTGCCGGTGTGCTGAAGGAGGAAAGGGGGCCGGACATGCTGCTGAAAGTCAAGAGCGCCTCGGTACTGGGGATTCAGGCCGAGATGATCGACGTGGAAGTCGATCTGACGATGGCGGAAAAGCTGATGTATCACGTGGTGGGCTTGCCCGACACCGCCATCAAGGAGAGCGGCAAGCGGGTGCGTGCGGCCATCCGCAACTGTGGGTTCGACTTTCCGGCCCAGGGTCAGATCACGGTGAATCTGGCGCCGGCTGATTTCAAGAAGGAGGGGAGCTGTTACGACCTGCCGATCGCGCTGGCGATCATGGGGCTGATGGGGTGTTTTGATCCGGCATTGCTGGAAGGCTGGCTGATCTCGGGCGAGCTGTCGCTGGACGGGCGGGTACGGCCGATCCGGGGTGCCCTTCCGGTGGCATTAAGCGCTGAGGCCCGGGGCTTCGAGCGGATCCTGTTGCCGGCCGCCAACACGGCGGAGGCGGCGGTGGCCCAGAAGATCAAGGTTTACGCCGCCGAGACGCTGCCGCAGGTCTTCCAGTTGTTGACCGGACAAAGTCTGGACCGCCCTGTCCCCAAAGCGGATCTCGACGCCTTGTTCTCATGGCGGAGCAACGGCCTGCCTGACTTCTCCGAGGTCAAGGGGCAGCAATCGGCCAAGCGGGCCCTGGAGGTGGCGGCCGCCGGAGGACACAACCTGCTGCTGATCGGTCCGCCCGGGTCGGGGAAAACGATGCTGGCCAAGCGGTTGCCGTCCATCATTCCACCCATGACTTTCGACGAGGCGCTGGAGACAACGGCCATCCACAGTGTCTGCGGGACGCTGCCGGCGGACCGTCCCTTTGTTTCCCACCGTCCCTTTCGGGCTCCCCACCACACCATCAGCACAGCCGGCCTGGTGGGAGGCAGTTCGAATCCGCGGCCGGGGGAAGTCTCCCTGGCCCATAACGGAGTGCTGTTCCTCGACGAGCTCACAGAGTTCAACCGCCATGTCCTGGAGGTCCTGCGGCAACCTCTGGAAGACAGTTCCATCACCATCAGCCGGGCAACCCGGTCGCTGACCTTTCCGGCCGATTTCATGCTGGTGGCGGCCATGAACCCCTGTCCCTGCGGATATCACAACAGTTCGTTGAAACAGTGCACCTGCACGGAGGTGCTGGTGCAGCGCTATCTGTCGAAGATCTCCGGACCGCTTCTGGATCGCATCGACATCCAGGTGGACGTGCCCGACGTCAAGTATGAGGAGTTGACCGGCCGGAGCCGGGGGGAGCCGTCGGCCGCCATCGCCGCCCGGGTGGCGGCGGCCCGCCGCCGCCAGCTCCAGCGGTTTGCCGGTGACCGCATCGTCTGCAATGCCCAGATGGGGCCCCGCCACCTGGAAAAGTATGTCCGCCTGGAGGCGGCGGCGACGCGCCAACTGCAGTCCGCCATCCAGGACATGGGCCTGTCGGCCCGCGCCTATGACCGCATCCTGAAGGTCGCCCGCACCATCGCCGACCTGGCCGGCTCCGAATCGGTCCAGGCCGACCACGTCGCGGAGGCCATCCAGTACCGCTCGCTGGATCGAACCCACTGGAACTGTTACTGATGAGCAATGACGAGACCCTGGTTCCGCGACACGGCGGCTACCGGAACCTCAAGAGCTTCCAGATCGCCCGCCTGATTTACGATCTGACCGTCCGGTTTTGCGACCGTTACGTCGATCGTCGCAGCCGCACCCACGACCAGATGGTGCAGGCCGCAAGAAGCGGCGTGCAGAACATCGCCGAGGGCAGCCTGGCTTCGGGGACGTCGAAAAAGACCGAGCTCAAGCTGACCAACGTGGCCCGGGCGAGTCTGGAGGAACTCCGTCTCGATTTCGAGGACGATCTGCGTCAGCGGCGCATCCAGCCCTGGCCGCCGGACCATCCGGCCCTGCAACGCTTCCGGCAGCAGCGGTGCTCGACTCTGGCGGAAGTGGGTCTCCGGGTGCGGCAGGAGCTGATCCGGACGCCCACGGAAGGACCGGACCTCACGGACGGACACGGACGCACACGCACAGACACGGACCAGCGACCCGGGGACGAGCCTGAGGGGACAGCGGGCCCGGACCCGGCTGCCGTGCTTGCCGCCAACGCTGCCCTGTCGTTGTTGAACCTCTGCTGTCATCTGCTCGACCGGCGCCTCGCAGCCCAGGCCGAAGCTTTCGAGCGGGAGGGAGGGTTTACGGAGCGGTTGTACCGCTACCGCACTCAACGAAGAAGCATGGGGTGAGCGGACCCAATGGCAAAAGCCGAGCCGCCGGCACAGAAGACCGGCGGAACACGCACACGCACCGACGATGCACGGACCGACACAGACCGGGAGGGGACAGGAACATCCCCACGGGCCCAGAGCTCAAGCTGAACAACGTGGCCCGGGCGATCCGTGTCCGTCCGTGTCCGTCCGTGTTCCTCCGTGTCAGTCCGTGTCCGTCCGTGTCGGTGCCTGAGGGTCCTCCACCGGCAGCAACTCGTCCGGCAGGAAATACAGCGGCCGGTCGTTCCACCGGCACAATACATAGTCGTGATAAAGGCCGCGGATCGGATACTTCTCCACCACCAGTATCTCGGGGCCCTGGTCTCCCCAGGGTTTACCCACCACCTTCACCTGAATGCCCGGACGAATGTCTTGCGGAGCCATCGACACTGTGAATCCCTCGTCAAGGTAGTCGGCAGCCCGGCGGTCACCCTTTAGTGACCGGCGCCACCGACCGCAGGCATTCCCGGGACGGCCGGACGGTGTTTCCCTCCCGCCCTCCCGACACCTGCGTTCCGCACGACCGGGGCGCCGGAAAACACCGTGCTAGAATCCCCCGCGTGGATGCGGACGTCATCATCGTCGGGGCCGGTTTTGCCGGAGCTGCCACCGCCTATCATCTGACGCGCCTCTCCCCATCCAGCCGTGTCCTGATCCTGGAACGGGAAGAGGTCCCCGGCTTCCACGCCTCCGGGCGCAACGCCTCGCTGGTTCTCCAATCGGTGGAGAACCCCCGAATCCGCCGGATGGTGGCCCAAAGCGTGGCTGCGTATCTCCGGCATCGGGACGATGTCCGGTTCTCGCCCGTGGGTTCCCTGCTCCTGGGTTCCGAGTCCCAGCTCGAACGCCTGCGCGACGCGGAAACGGTCGAAAGCCTCCTGCTGGATCGGCATTCCGTTTGCCGTCGGGTGCCTCTCCTGGAGGGTCACCGGTTTGACTGCGCCCTTTTCACCCCAACTGACGGAGTGATGGATATCAGCCTCCTCCTGGACTTCTATCTGCAGGGGGCGCGCGGGAACGGCGCGGAATTGCGGCTCAGGAGCGAGGTCCATGCCTGCTCCTGGGCCGGCGGTACAGGTTGGACCGTGAGCCTGGGCGGAACGGAGCTGCGGGCCCGGCTGCTGGTGAATGCAGCCGGGGCCTGGGCAAACGAACTGGCCGTGGCGGCCGGGGTCGGACCGCTGCCCATGACCTCGTTCAAACGTCACCTCTTCATCCTGGACGGCCCCAGAGCTGATCCTGACTCTCCCTTCGTCTGGAGCGTGGACCGGGGCTTCTACTTCAGGCCGGAATCGGGGGGGTTGCTCTTCAGCATCTGCGATGAGGAGCCGGCGCGGTCCGGATTCGTCCAGACGGTGACTCCCGGAATCTCGGAACGTCTGGCCGAGCTGATCGAAGCGGAGCTGCCGGCGCTGTCGGAAGCCCGCCAACGCCAGGTCTGGTCGTGCTTCCGCACCAAGACCCCTCACGGCGAGTTTCATCTGGGATGGGCGGACGGCCATCCGGACTTCCTGTGGGTCGCGGGACTGGGCGGCCATGGTATGGGCGCCAGTTGGCAGGCCGGACTGAGGGCGGCGCAGTTGCTCGCCGAACGGCTGCTGGCCGGCCACGCCTCAAGGACCGGCCGATCGTGGACGTGAGCCGGCGGGATCGGGACTTCTGGGAACGCCACGCCCGACACCTCGATCCTGCCCTGGGACTGCTCGGCGCTTCACCACCGGGTCCCTGTGCCGGGAGTTCGAGCGCAACGGATGGCGGGTCGTCCGCCGGGAAACCCTCTCCGGCTGGATCCCCATCGGCTACGTGGAGGCGGTGGTCCGGGATTGACCGGCCCCGGAGTCCAGCGGGGAAGCGAGACCGGCGGCGACGTAGTCCGGGTGGCGTCAGGCTGAGGCGGACTCTCCAGGATCCGGGCGGTTCCCGCCGGAGCTGGTGAGCGCCGCCTGGTGCAGACCACCGAGAAATGCCTGCGGATCGACTCCGTAGACTTCGGCCGCTTCCGAAAGGGTCTCGAACGGTGCCATGACGCAACCCACACAGGCCATGCGAAAACGGCCGAATACCGCCGCGGAACCGGGGTAACGGGAAAGGGTCTCAGCGACGGTCCACGACAGACGGATCGTGGGCTGCATCATGGCTGGACCTCCTTACGCGCGGCGCTTCTCGATTTCCATCGCCTGGGCACGCGGGAACAGAACGTTGTTTTCCTTATGGATATGCTCGTGCAGGTCCCTTTCCAGCCGAGCCAGCGCATCCAGCATGGCACGGTATGTGTTGCAGGCCCAGTCCGGAGGTACGAAACCGTCGGTGAGGGTCCGCTGGCGTTCCAGGAAAGCGGCTGCAACGTCGTGTTCGGACTCCATTTGGGCGATGGGGTTGGACAGCGATCCGCAGTGGAAATGCGGCGTGAAATCTGCGGCTTCCAGTTGGCGGATCATGGGAAACAGGATCTGCTCTTCCTTCATCATGTGGGAGAACAGCTCCTGGGCCAGGCCGAGGAAGGCACCGCGCAGTTCCTCCAGCCGCGGCTCCCTGTTTCCATGCACCCGTGCCACTTTCTCGGTCAGCGTTTCCAGGCGCGGCAGCTCTGAACGCAGGTAAGCGTGATGGGTCCGTTCAATGTGGTCGGCCAGCTCGGCCAGCGACATCTGGGCCGGGCTGACTGAAGAGGGAGGCGACGACTCGGCAGCCCGCCGCAGTTGCGTCACCAGTCCTTTGGGATCCAGCCCCTTCTCCCGGCAGGCTTCCAACAAGGACTTCCTGCCGCCGCAACAGTAGTCGATGCCGGCCTTCTCGAAGACCCGGAACAGCTCAGGACGCCGGGCCACAATGCTGCCCACGGTGTGTGTGAGATCAAGGTTTTCCATGCTTGGGTCGCTCCTTCCAGATTTCTGAACGCCGCCCGGGTTTGTCCCGGCACGGCAGCCCCACCCTAGCCCATCTGGGCGGCAGGGTTCTTTGCGCTGGAACAAGGAAGGGAGACGGAAAACGGGTCACGGGAGACGGGAGGGAGCAAGAGAGCGTCATTGCTGCGTTTCCCGCTTTCCCACAGACCCGACGGCGGCCCCATATCTGACAACTCTTGATCAGGAATTGACAGTTTGGCGGCTGGGCATCGGCATTGGCGGAAGCTTCGCATTCGCCTCCCTCCCGACTCCCGGGTCCTGTCTCCCATATTCCTTCTCACGACTCCCCTCACCGCCGGTCTTCCACCAGGTCCTCCGCAATCGAAACCAGCGCATGGGGCCGGCGGATCGTGATCTTGCGGCGTCCCGAGGCGACCATCCCCTGCTGCTCCCAGCCGCTGAGAATCCGGCTGACGGTATGCAAAGTCGTTCCCGTGATTTCCGCCAGATCCTGGCGGGTGACAGGAAAATCGATCAGCACCCCTCCTTCAACCCTCCGGCCGCCCTGCGCCACCAGCCGCAGCAGGGCCCTCGCCACCCGCCGTTCGACCCGTTCGGTGGCCAGCTCTTGGTAGCGGGCGCGGGTTTCGAACAACTCCTCGCCCAGCAGTTCGAGGGCGTTGAGGGCGATCACCGGGTAGCGCTCCATCAGCCGGTCCATGGCGGGCCGGTTCCAGGCCAGGGCCTGACTTGGGATCACTGCGGTCGCCGTGGCCGGATACTCTTTGCCACCATACAGTGGGGCGCAGCCGAACATCTCCCCCGGGCCGGCATAGCGCACCACGATCTGGTGTCCCTCCGGGGTGAGCTGGCTGACTTTGACCTGTCCCCCCACCATGACGAACAGGTGGCGGGCTTCCTGTCCCTGGCGGAAGAAATCCGTGTCGGGTGCCCGGTTTACCCGCCTTGACGCCGCTGCCGCCTCATCCAGTTGGCTTGCCGCCAAACCGCGGAACAGACGCACACCGGACAAAACCTGCCGGGTCTCCCGCAGCTCGTTTGCCATTCCGCCAACCTTCTCGCAACGGCGGGCGCGACGTCAACCGCTGGTGGAGGGAGGCGGGATACGGGACACGGAATACGGGAGTCAGAAGGGAGGCAACAGTCCGATCGGTGGCACTTCTGACCGAATCCAGCAAGTTGTTCAGAGTGGCACCCTCCTGACTCTTGGTGAGACAGGAGGCGGGAGGCGGGAGGCGGGAGACAGGAGAAGGGCACACGGACGACCGGGGCTTCGGCGCGTGATTTTGGCTGCAGGTGACGTGTGGCTATGTCGAGTTGGCGGCTGGCCGTCGGCCTTGGCGGAAGCTTCGCACTCGGCTCCCTCCCGACTCCCGTGTCCCGTCTCCTGTATTCCGTCTCCCGACTACCCCGACAGGAACCCCGCCAAGGCCTCTCTCCGGTCGGGGTGAGTCTCCAGCACCTGCGACAACCGGGTGATTTCCAGCAGATGGCACAGCCGCGGGGACGGGCCCGCCAGCGCCAGACGGCCCCCACGCCGTTTCACACTGACATGGGACGCAACCAACGCCTCAATGCCCAGACTGTCGACCACGTCCACTCCCTGCAAATCCAGAACCAGGGCCGCGCGCCCCTGGTCGGCCAGATCGCGCACCGTCCGGGAAAGGGCGTCTGCACCGTGATCGACCGTCAGCTTCCCGCTGACCTTGAGGACGGTGACACCGCCCACCTGCTCCGCCTCAATCTGCATACTTGCCTCTCCCTTGAACCCACCGGCCCAACAGCGTGTCCAAACTGGAAGGTTCAGAAGATGGTTCAACAATCCACCCGATTGCCGCGACTGTCAACCCGCCCGCCGGATCCCGGGAGTGGCAGGGCCGACTGCCGGCGTCGCCCTCCCGCCGTCATCCCGGCCGGCTCCCCGCCAGAGGCCCCGGGGTGTTACCATGCCAGCCAGGCCGGACCGGCCTGCGTTCCACCCGGCGACCCCTTCGGGACGCGGGGCAGGCCGCTGGGCTTTTCCATCAGGAACCGATGAATTCTGACCAACGGGAGCGAATCCGGGATCTCCTGGCTCAGGCTTCGGAGCTGCCGGAGGAGCAGCGGCGACCTTTTCTCGATGCCGCCAGTGCCATGGATCCCGGCCTGAAAGCGGAGCTGGATCGGGTATTGGCGACGCGAGCGGACAACGGACCGCCGGTGCCGGACCCGAGTTTCCCCGCCTACGTGGACCCCTTCGAGGCCACTCTGGTGGGACCAGCCACGGAGCGTCCAGTCGGCCCTTACCGCATCCTGGAGAGGCTCGGACAGGGTGGGATGGGTGTGGTCTACCTGGCGGAGGACACACGGCTCGGGCGTCAGGTGGCGATCAAGGCTCTGGCTCCGCATCTGGCGGGGGACGAACGGCATCGTGCGCGGTTGCGACGGGAGGCACGCGCGGCCGCCGCCCTCGGCCACCCGGGCATCGCCACGGTCTTTGCGCTGGAGGATTTCCAGGGAACCCTGCTGATCGTCTCCGAGTACGTCCCCGGAGAAACCCTGAAGGCTGAGATCGCCCGGGGTCCGCTGCCCCTGCCCAGATTTCTGCAAACCGCAGTGGAACTGGCGGAGATTCTGGCGGACACCCACGAACAGGGCATCATCCACCGGGACCTCAAACCGCACAACGTCATCCGGATGCCTTCAGGGCGGCTGAAAATCCTTGATTTCGGCCTCGCCCGCCTCGAGGACCCCCGTCAGGACGGACTCACCGCCACTCACTCCCACCTCACCGAGGCCGGGGCATTTCTGGGTACGCCGGCATATTCTTCGCCGGAGCAGCTTCGGTGCGCCGAGGTCGATTTCAGAACCGACATCTTCTCCCTGGGCGTGATGCTGTTCGAACTGGCCACCGGCATCCATCCTTTCGGCGACCGGAACTCGCTTTCCACGGTCACACGGATTCTGGAGGCGGAGCCGCCCGATCTGCAGGAGGTCGCTCCGCGGCTGCCCCAAGAGCTCGACCGGATTCTGAAACGGTGTCTGCGGAAAACTCCGGCCGCACGCTACGGCTCGATGCAGGAGCTGGCCATGGACCTGAAACGGCTCGCGCTGGAGCTGTCCGGAAGCGGAACCGACCGCCCCGTCTCGAGGTCCGCGCGGGCAACACCGGTCTGGTGGTGGCAGTTCCACCAGGCGGTCGTGGGCTTTGCCGCTTACGGGATGCTCTACCCCTTGTGGGTGGTTCGCGAATGGATTCCGCCGTTGCCGGGTATGGCCGTTTTCCTGGTGGCGGTCTCGGCGGTGGTGGTGTTCGCCAACATCCGCTTCCACCTGTGGTTTACCAGCCGCTTCTATCCGGACCAGCTCCCGCTGCAGCGCCGGCGGGTCCGGCGGCTCCAGAGCACCGCCGAGACCATCTTCATCGCGCTGCTGGCGGCCACCGCCCTGGCGATCCTGGGGTCCCACGCTTTCTGGAGCGCCCTGTTGCTGGGTTCGGCCATCGCCCTGGAGGTGGGTCGCTGGGTGATTGAGCCGGTTTCCAGCCGGGCGGCATTCGGCGGATGAGAAGAAATTTCAAAGGTTTGGAGTTCAATGCTTCCGGGGTGGAGGGCACGTGAGGATCCCTCCCGGCACCGGCTTTAGGTTTCGGACGGGAGCATCAAGCCGAACCGTCTGGAGCACTGCCTGATGAAATCGGTGGTTTTTCTGCGGGGGGTCAATGTGGGCGGGAAGCGCAAGTTTCAGCCTACCTGGTTAGCCCAGGCCCTGGCCGGGTTCGACGCCGCCAACATCGGAGCGGCCGGGACGCTGGTCATCCGCGGTCCGGCGGACCCTGCGGCTGTCCGGCAGGAAATCGAGCGGCTGCTGCCGTTCCAGACCCAAAGCAGGATCTGCACCGCCGAACAGTTTCTCTCCCTGCTCCAGCTCGACCCTCTGGCCGGTGACGCCGAGAGATTCGGCGCGGAACGGTACCTCAGCGTACTCATGGAGCCCCCGGAGAAGTTCCGGCGGTTGCCGATCAGTCTTCCGGATCCGGAATCGTGGACCGTCCAACTGGGGATGGTTTCAGATCCTTTCGTCGTCAGCTTGCGGCGCCGCGGCGAACCCGGCCGCCTGTACCCGAACGAAGCGGTGGAAAGGTGTTTCGACGTTCCGGCTACCACCCGCAACTGGAACACTGTGCTGAAGGTGGCCCGCCTGCTGGCGGGAACGTGAGCCCGGCCCGCCTGCGGGCTCCGTAGCCTTTCCCCGCCGCGGCGTCTACAATCGGACCTCGACCCCGGCCGCATCCGGGGAAGGAGCAGCCTGATGAATCGCGCGACCTTCGTCTCCTGTGTCTTCCTGGCTTCAGGCCTGCTGGCCCTCGCCGGCTCTGCCGTCCAGGAGAAGATCGGCTTCGATGACACCCCCTTTCTGCCGGACCAGCCCTGGCGGGTTCACGACTACCGGCGGCCGCATCCGCCGGTCGTGACACCCGGGACCTGTTCCACCCAGGACCAGCCGGGGCGGCCGCCGTCGGATGCCGTGGTGCTCTTCGACGGCACCGACCTGTCTCACTGGGTCACCTACGGCCCCAACTCGACGGAGCCCAAGCCCGCGAGATGGAAGGTGGAGAACGGTTACATGGAGGTGGTCGGCGGCACCGGAACCATCTTCAGCAAGGAAAAGTTCGGCGACTGCCAGATCCACGTGGAGTGGGCGGCGCCGGAAGTCATCCAGGGATCCAGCCAAGGCCGCGGCAACAGCGGAGTCATCATCATGGGACTGTACGAGATCCAGGTCCTGGACTCGTACCAGAACGTCAGCTACGCGGACGGGCAGGCTGGAGCCATTTACGGCCAGTGGCCGCCTCTGGTCAACGCTGCGCTGCCCCCGGGGCGATGGCAGACCTACGACATCATTTTTGAAGCCCCGGTGTTCGAAGGCGAGCGGCTGGTCAAGCCGGCGTATGCCACCGTCCTGCACAACGGCGTGGTGCTCCATCACCGGCAGGCGTTCATCGGACGCATGACCTACCGTCAGGTGGCCACCTATGCTCCCCACGAGCCTGAAGGTCCGTTGTCGCTGCAGGACCACGGCAACCCGGTGCGTTACCGCAACATCTGGGTACGGCCGCTGGGCCGCTACGACGCCGGCGCCGAGTGACTCCGCTTGAAACCATGAACTCCAGTGCCGGTCCAACAGCCCCCTGGGGCGGAAGGAAACTCCCGATGTCGCAACTTCCTGTCAGGCAGGTCCCCCTGGACGAACGCAGTCTGGTGGAAACGGCCGCCCGCATCGCCACCGACACAGCCCGTTGGGGTCTGCGGCTGGCGGTACTGCCGGCGCTGCCGCTGCCGGGGGCCTTGCGCCCCGCTTTTTTTGACTCGGCGCGGCTGATGCTGGAGGCGATGTCGCTGGCGCCCCAGGCGCTGCTCCATTCCCTGCAGAGCCTGGGTGCCGAACTGGACGACATCGAAGCCCGCAACGCCCGTCGTGAGGACCTCGGGCGACGGCTGCGCCGCGAAGCCCGGCGCCCCAAAAGCCCGCAGGATGCCGCCGGCCGATGATCGACGACAGCATGGATCGTCTCGTCGTCCTGGGTGGCGGATACGCCGGCCTGCGGGCGGCCCTGGATCTGGCGCCGGTGGTCCGGGCCAGGCCTTCCGTCAAACTGCTCCTGATCGACCGCAGCGAAAGCCACCAGTTCATCACCCGCCTGCACGAAGTCGCCGCCGAGGCCCTGCCGGCATCGGAGGCCGCCCAGCCCTTCGAGCGGTTGCTGCCCCGCAACGTGGGCTTCGTGCAGGCGGAGGTCACCGCTATCGACCTTCGCCGCTGCCGTGTCCACACGAGCCGGGGAGAACACGGTTACCGGCATCTGGTGGTTGCGCTGGGATCGGAAACCGCACTCCCGCCCCTACCGGGTCTTCGTCAGTACGGGTTGCGGCTGCGCTATCTCCAGGACGCCGTTGCCATCCGGCAACACATACGGGAATGCTTCCGCCAGGCTTCCCAGGCCGGCGGGGCGGTCCAGCGCCGGGCCTGGCTGCGGATCGTGGTGGCCGGCGGAGGGTACACCGGCTGCCAGATGGCCGGCGAACTCGCCCACTGGCTGCCCGATCTGGCGGACGAGCATCACGTCCCCATCAGTGACATCCATCTGATGCTGCTGGAGGCAGCGGACCGGTTGTTGCCGGGTGGCCCCCCGGCGGACAGCCGGCGGGCCGAGGAAGTGTTGAGCCGGAAAGGCATCCACATCCATCTCAACACGCGACTGGAGGGGGTGGAGCCGGACACCGTCCGGTTCGGGCCAGAAACGTGGCACTGCCGCACCTTGATCTGGTGCGGCGGGATCGCGGGCCCGCCGCTGTTGCGGGAAGCCGGCCTGCTCTGCGACCCGCAGGGACGGGTCAAGGTGGATCAGTACTTGCGCGCCCAGGGCTATCCTGAAGTCTTCGTGGTGGGAGACGCAGCTCGTGTCACCGCCGGCGAACGGGTTCTGCCGGCGTCAGCGGCACTGGCCCTGCGCCAGGGAGTGTGGGTCGCTGAGGCTTTGGCGGCCATGCTCCGGCGCCGTGAACCGACCCCTTACGAGCCGGTGGACACGGGGCTGGTGGTGTCCCTCGGCGGCCAGGACGCGGCAGGCGATCTGCTGGGTCTGCCCGTGGACGGGTTTCCCGCCTGGCTGGCCAAGTCGGGAATCGAGGTCTGGTATCGATGGACGTCCCGCAGTCTGGCCCCGGTGTTCAGGCTGTGACGGGGTGGACGGGCAACTCTTGCGCCAGGGACATGCAGGCTCCAGCCCCATGACCCCAGCGCCGGTCGGATTCTCTGTGCAGCCACGCCGGATCTTCGTTAAAATCCCATTCCTGTTTCATCGACCGGAGAGAGAACGTGACCGACCAGAGAGCCCTGCCCGCACCGCCGCCCCTTCCCGACCTCGAGCGGGAGAAGGAACTGGCGGCCGCCCGCAGTCTCGAACACCTGCGTGACGGAATGACCATCGGCCTGGGTACCGGGTCGACGGCGGCCTATTTCATCCAGATGCTGGCCCGTCGGGTCCAGGAGGGACTTCGGGTCAAGGCCGTCCCCACGTCGCTGCGTACCCAGACCTTGGCCCGCCGGCTTGGGATTCCCTTGACCGACTTCGCAGAAGTCCGGCGGCTGGACCTCACGGTGGACGGGGCCGACGAAGTGAATCCGCAACTGGACCTGATCAAAGGGGGCGGAGGGGCCCTGCTGCGGGAGAAGATCGTGGCCTCGGTCACCGATTACTTCGTCATCATCGGCGACTCCCGGAAATTCGTTCCCGTGCTGGGGCGATTCCCCTTGCCGGTGGAAGTGGTTCCGTTCGGGTGGCAACTGGCGGCTGAGCGGATCGAACGGCTGGGGGCGGAGGTCACTTTGCGGGCCAATTCCACCGGGCAGCCTTTCCTGACGGTGGAGAGCAACTTCATCCTCGACTGCCGGTTCGGTTCCATTACGGATCCGGCGGGGCTGGCCCGTGAGCTGCGCGGTATTATTGGGGTCGTCGAGCACGGCCTCTTCGTCGGGATGGCCTCAGAGCTGATCATCGGGCGGGGCGATACCACCGAAATTCTCACACGGCAAGATCGAGAAAGATGACCCAATCCGGCCGGGAACCAGGATGTTAGGACGCAAGCGGGAAGGTTCCGTGGTCTGCCGCGCCTGCGGTCGGCTGGTGGGGGTCAATGACTCTCAATGCTTCAACTGCGGTGCATTCAACCCTGGCCTCTGGGGCTGGGCTCCTGTATTGCAGCGCCTGGGCGGCGACCTGGGGTTTGTCTCCATCGTCACCTGGGCCTGTGTCGCCCTCTACCTGCTGATGCTCGTCTACGACCCTGCCGGCATCCAGTCGGGGGGCATGTCGTTGCTGGCACCCAGCACCCGCAGCGTGGTGATCTTCGGCGCCAGCGGTTCGATTCCGGTCTTCGGCTTCGGCCGCTGGTGGACGCTGCTGAGCGCCGCCTGGCTGCACGGAGGGGTGCTGCACATCCTCTTCAACTTGATGTGGGTGCGCCAGCTCGGCCCTGTAACCGCCGAAGTTTACGGTCCCAGCCGGCTGGTCCTGATTTACACGTTCTCTTCCATCACCGGATTCCTGCTCAGCACGTTGGCCGGCGTCCAGCTCACACTGGGCGCTTCGGCCCCCCTGTTCGGACTGTTCGGGGCGCTGGTGTGGGCAGGCCGCCGGACGGGGAGTACCGAGCTGGGCCGACAGGCACTGATCTACGCCGGCATCCTGATGCTGTTCGGCTTCATCTGGCCCGGGGTGGACAATTTCGCCCATGCAGGAGGTTTCGCTGGAGGTTTCGCCGCCGGGATGTGGCTGGACCCCCTCAGGCGCGAATCCCTGGCCCACCTGTCGGCGGCCGCCGGTTGCCTGCTGTTGACGGCGGCCTCGCTGGCGGCCTCGCTGCTGGTGCGGTAAAGGAGGACCGATGCCTGAATCCGGGTCCGCCAACCGGCCGTTCCCTTCGGTAGCGCGTGAAGCCTGGCTGATCTACGCCTTCACGGTGGCGGTGATTCTCTGGGGCGCCTACGTGCGGGCCACGGGTTCCGGGGCCGGCTGCGGCAGCCACTGGCCGTTATGCAACGGCGAAATCATCCCGCGCTCCCCTGAGCTGGAGACCATCATCGAGTTCACGCACCGCCTCACCAGCGGCCTGGCCTTCCTCCTGGTGTGCTGGCTCACGTTCCGCGTTTTTCGGTCCACCGGACGCGGCCACCCGGCGCGACCCGCGGCCCTGAGCGCCCTGTTCTTCATGGTGACGGAAGCCCTGGTGGGGGCGGGCCTGGTCCTGTTCGGGCTGGTGGGTGAGAACACCTCCCTGACCCGGGCCTGGGTGATGGCTTTTCATCTCGTCAACACTTTCCTGCTGCTGGCAGCCTTGGCGCTGACCGCATGGTGGCTGAACCGGCCTGCCTCCCGGCGCACCGACTCGTGGATCAGACCGGCGGTAACGGGAACGGTGGTCCTGGGGACTCTGCTGCTGGTGGGGATGAGCGGAGCGGTGGCCGCCCTGGGGGATACGCTGTTTCCCGCGGTCTCGCTGGCGGAGGGCGTCGCCCGGGACTTCCACCCGGAGTCCCACATCCTCATCCGACTGCGGATCTATCATCCGGCGCTGGCGCTGGCTTCCGTTCTGGTGGTCCTCGTCGGGCTGCAGCGTCTGGGTCCCGCGCGGGCCCCGGCCGCCCGCAAATGGGTCAGACTCACCGTCGTGCTGCTGGTCACCCAGATCGCGGTGGGCCTGATCAACCTCTGGCTGCTGGCGCCGGTGGTTCTGCAGATGATTCACCTGCTGGCGGCCGATCTGCTGTGGACGGCTGCGGTCCTGGCCGTCGCGGAACAACTGTGGGTGGCGGAACCGCAGACTCGCTGACGGCGGATTCAGTAAAGCATCTGTGAATCTGTGCCATCTGTGGCCTTGGGTGACTCAGTCCTCGATGCCTTCGAAAGCCGTCAGCGCCTGCAGGTCACGGTACCGCAACCGGACCTCGGTGAAGGTCAGGTCCTTCAGGCGCTCGACGGAAAACTTCTCCACGTTGAAGCTGGCCATCACCGAACCGAACACCACCGCCTGACGCAGCGCCGCCTCGTCGGTCCGACCCGAACCTGCCAGATATCCCATGAAACCGCCGGCAAAGGTGTCGCCGGCACCGGTGGGGTCCACCACTTCCTCCAGAGGATAGGCCGGGATTCCGAAGATCTTGAGGCCGCCCTCCGGGTTCCGGCGGAACAGGAGGGCGCCGTACTCGCCCCGCTTCACCACCACACCCGCCGGTCCCCACTCCATGATCCGGCGGGCAGCCTTGATGAGGGAAGTTTCATTGGCCAGACGCCGCGTCTCGGCGTCGTTGATGATCAGCAAGTCCACTTGCCGCAAGGTCTCCAGCAGGGACGGGAAATGTCCCTCGATCCAGTAGTTCATGGTGTCGCAGGCCACCAGTCGGGGACGGTTCACCTGGGCCAGAACCTGCCGCTGGAGGGCCGGATCGATGTTGCCCAGGAACACAAACTCGGAATTTCGATAGCGCTCCGGGATGCGGGGACGGAAGTCGGCAAACACGTTAAGCTGGGTATCCAGGGTCCGGGCCGTATTCAGGTCCCAGTCATACTCCCCCTTCCAGCGGAATGTCCGTCCGGGACGGACTTCCAAACCCTCCAGGTCGACCCCATGCTTTTCCAGGAGGAACCGGTCCTGCGGGCGGAAGTCCTCGCCCACGCAGGCCACCAGCCGGACCTCTGTGAAGAAACCGGCGGACAGGCTGAAATAGGTGGCTGAGCCGCCCAATGCCTCTTCCACCTTGCCGGCCGGTGTCTGGACGGAATCGTACGCAACGGAACCGACAACCAACAGCGCCATGGAGCCGATCCTTCCTTCGTCTGGTCAGCCGTTCTACAAGTATTTCCCGATCAGCAGGTCCAGCCGCCGGCGGGTCTCAGCCGGAATGGCGGCCCGGTCGGTAATGATGGCGGCGGCCAATGCGTGACGGCAGGGGCAGTCGGCGTCAGGTGGCAGGCGCCGGATGGCTTCCGCCAGCAGACGCTTGGCGTTCTCGCTGTTGCGGCGCAGGTATTCCAGCAGCATCTCCACGTTCACCGACTCCTCCTCATCATGCCAGCAGTCGTAGTCGGTCACCATGGCAATGGTGACGTAACAGATCTCCGCCTCCCGGGCCAGTTTGGCCTCCTGGAGATTGGTCATCCCGATGAGATCCATCCCCCAGCTCCGGTAAAGGTTGGACTCCGCCCGGGTCGAGAAGGCGGGCCCTTCCATACAGACATAGGTCCCGCCCCGCTTGATGGGCAACTGGATGGACCGGGCGGCAGCCTGGAGCACATCGGCCAGACGCGGGCACACCGGATCAGCGAAGCTGATGTGGGCCACGATGCCGTCGCCAAAAAAAGTGGAGATCCTGCCCCGTGTGCGGTCCAGATACTGATCGGGGAGAATGAAGTCGGTAGGCTTGTGTTCCGGCTTGAGGGAGCCCACGGCGCTGGCAGACAGGATCTGTGTCACTCCCAAGCGTTTGAATCCGTAGATGTTGGCCCTGAAGTTCAGTTCGGAGGGCAGCAGCCGGTGTCCGCGCCCGTGGCGGGCCAGAAAAGCCACCCGCCGCCCCCCCAGTTGGCCGACGCGGTAGGCATCGCTGGGTTCCCCGAAAGGCGTCTCCACCTGAACTTCTTCCAGACCTTCCAGGCCGGGCAGGTCGTACAGTCCGCTTCCCCCGATGACACCGATATCCGCTCGCTGCATGGCTCTCAGAGTTCCTCCACAGTGCCCGTGTATTTTCCGTCCTGGACCGTGATCTTTCCCCAAGGGTGATCCGGATCGTGTTCAAAGCAGATCAGCCAGTCCTCCGCCACCGCCCGGCGGTATACCTCCCGGCGGGTCTCCAGCGTGGTCAAGGGGTACAGATCATAGCCCATGATCCAGGGAAGAGGCACGTGGGCCAACGTCGGGCAGAGATCGGCGATGTAATACAGCGTCTTCCCGCCGGACTCCAGGCGCACGGACTGGTGTCCGGCGGTATGGCCGGGGGTCGGCTCACAGTGAACCCCCGGCAGCACTTCGGCGGCGCCGTCCAGCAAGTCGAGTTGTCCAGACTCCACGAGGGGTCTCCAGTTCTCCGGAAAATAGCTGGCCCGCGTGCGTTCGTTGGCCGCTTCGGCGTCGGCCAGCTCCCGCCGCTGTACCAGGTACCTCGCCCGGGGAAAAGCCGGCAGCAGCCTGGTTCCCACCCGCCGGGTGTTGCCGCCGGCATGGTCGAAATGCAGGTGACTGTTGACCACCACGTCGATCTGATCCGCGGTAAGGCCGTATCGGGCCAGTTCCGCCTCCAGGCCTGGTACCTGCCGGAGCTGGTATATGGAAATTTGCCGGTCCGACAGTTTGCTTCCGCAACCGGTGTCGACCAGCAGGTTCCCGGCGCCGGAACGTACCAGCAGACAGTTCAGACCCAGCCGGATCCGGTTGCGTTCATCCGGCGGGGCAACCTTCTCCCACATGATCCGGGGCACGACACCGAACATGGCGCCGCCGTCCAGCCTCATCGTCCCGGCCGACAGGACCTCGACCTCGAAATCACCCCACTTCATGGACCGCCCCCGGGTTTTCCAGGCAGATCACACCGGGAGTCAGGCTGGGAGGTTTCAGAACGATCCGCCGGGCCCTGGTCGCAAAGTTCCACCAGAACGCCACCCTGGGAGCGGGGGTGGATGAAGGCGATGCGTCGGCCCCCGGCACCTTCGCGGCTGCGCCGGTCCACCAGCTCGACACCTTGCGCCGCCAGCCCGTCCAAGGCCGACTCCAGGTCGTCGACTTCCAGCGCCAGGTGGTGGATCCCCGGACCGCGGCCCGCCAGGAAGCGGTGAACCGGCGAGGTCTCGTCCAGCGGCTCCAGCAGCTCGATGGCCGAGTTCCCCACCCGCAGGACCGCCACCCGTACCCGATCCGGTTCCCGCACCTCCACAGCCTCAACTTCCAGACCCAGCCGGCGGTAAGCCTCGACAGCCTGGTCGAGGGAGGCAGTGGCAATCCCGATATGCGCGATCCGCCGGACCATGATCTGCACAGCTTACGACAAACCCCACGCCCCCGGATGCCGCCGGTGGCCGCCGGCAGGTTTGAGCTAGCTCCGTCCCTTCTCCAGCAGCGACTGCACGGCTGCCTGCGGGTCAAGCCGCCGGGCCGCGACTTCCCGCAGCACCTCTTCCAGTAAAGTCGCCGGCAAGGCCGCCAGCGCCTCCTGCCAGACCCGCCGGCGCAGCAGCTCCAGGATCCGGAAACGGTCGGCCTCCAGCCTCCGTCGGGCCAGTCCTTCCGCCCCCAACTCGGCCTCCAGCCTGGCGATCGTCTGGACGAGTGCTCCGATCCCTTCGCCTCGGCTCGCCACGGTACAGCAAACCACCGGCGGCTTGTCCATCTCGCCGCCCGCCAGCGCGTGCAACTGGCGCACCAACAGGTCCGTACCTTCCCGGTCCGCCTTGTTGACGACAAAGATGTCCGCAATTTCCATGATCCCTGCCTTGATGGCCTGGATCTCGTCACCCATCCCCGGGACCAGAACCAGCAGGGTCAGATGGCAGGTGCGATGGATGTCCACCTCATCCTGACCGACCCCCACCGTTTCCAACAGGATGCGGTCGTAACCGGCGGCGTCCAGCACCGTCAGGGCGTCGAGTGCTGCCGCCGACAGCCCTCCCAGCCGGCCGCGGGTGGCCAGGCTGCGGGCGAAAAACCGCGGCTCCGTACTGAGGCTTTGCATCCGGACCCGGTCACCCAGCAGGGCGCCTCCTGAAAAGGGCGAGGTGGGGTCCACCGCCAGCACGCCCACCCTGCCGCCCTGATCGAGATAGGCTCGAGCCAGCTTCTCGGCCAGTGTGCTCTTGCCGGAGCCGGGACTGCCGGTGATCCCCAGGGTCAGGGCCCGTCCGGTATGGGGGAACAGTTCACGAACCAGGTCGGCTGCCGCCTCCGGCCGGTTCTCCACCCAGGAGATCGCCCGCGCCACCGCCCGTGTCTTCCCCGCCAGGACGGCAGCCACATCGGGATCCCGAACCGCCCTTGTCTTCATCAGCTCTGAACCTGTACACAGGAGGCGACGGTGCGCCGGATGATGGCCAGGGCATCGACGATTTGCCGCCGATCTACATCATGGTGAGTCACAAAACGGATCTCCCGGGGCCCGGTGGGAACGCTGCGGACTCCCTCGGCTTCCAGAGCGGCCACCAGAGCGCTGGAGGTCATCCCCCGCAAGCCGGCGATCACGATGTTGGTCCGTACACGGGACAGGTCCACCTCGAAAGGTTCCATCTCCGCCAGACCCTCCGCCAGCAGCCGGGCGTTGGCATGATCCTCCTCCAGCCGTTCCCGCATCCGTTCCAGGGCCACCAGACCCGCCGCCGCCAGAACCCCCACCTGGCGCATTCCCCCGCCCAGCATTTTGCGCACCTTGCGGGCTTCCTCGATCAGCTCCTGACGACCCGCCAGCAGCGAGCCTACCGGCGCGCACAGCCCCTTGGAGAGGCAGACCATCACCGTGTCACAATCCCGGCAGAGACGTGCCGGATCGGTCCGGAGCGCGGCCGCGGCATTGAACAGGCGGGCTCCATCCAGATGAACAGCCAGTCCGTGCTCGTGGGCGGCGCGTGCCACCGATGAGGTCGTCTCCTCATCCATGACCGTCCCGCCCCACATGTTATGGGTGTTTTCCAAAACCAGCAGTCGGGTTCGGCTGCGGTAATAAACGGGAGGGTTCACGGCAGACTGGACCAGGGCCCAGGTCAGGAGACCGCCCGACGCCGTCACCGGACGCACCAGGCAACCCGAGAACACCGCCACCATCGCCAGCTCATAGTTGAAGACGTGGCTGCGCGCCTCGGCCACCACCTCGTCGCCGGGAAGCGTCTGCAGTTTGACGGCGATCTGGTTTCCCATGGTGCCGGACGGCACAAAAAGGGCGGCTTCCTTGCCCAGCAGCTCCGCCGCACGCTGCTGTAATCGAATAACGGTCCGGTCTTCACCGAAGACGTCGTCACCGACCTCCGCCTCAGCCATCGCCCGCCGCATCTCGGGGGTCGGCCGCGTAACGGTATCGCTCCTCAAATCGATGGATCTCATCCTCAAGTCCGCAGAATACCTGAGCGCTCCAGGTCCAGCACCTCCTCCAGAGCGGGAATTCCGGCCCTGGCCCCCAGACGGGTGCAGGCGAGGGCACCGGCGGCGTTGGCGAACCGGACACATCGCCCCAACGACCAGCCCTGGAGCAAGGCGTACAGGAACCCTCCGTGGAACATGTCGCCGGCCCCGGTGGAGTCCACCACTTCCACGCAGAATGCCGGAAACTCGACAATCCTGCCGTCCCATACGAGGGCGGCGCCCAGTTCACCCCGGGTCATCCCCACCAGCCCGCGACAAACCTGCGAGAGGTGCAGCAGATTCTCCCGCCAGTCCCTTCTGCCCCCGAAACCCTCCACAAAGGAGCGACTGGCGATCAGCAGGTCGGTGACGGCGACCAGATCTTCGACACCCGGCTGGACCCGGTCGATATCGATGCACACCTTCATGCCTGCCTCACGCGCCCAACGGGCCGCCTGGACCGAAGCCTCCAGGTCATTGCCGTCCACGTGCAGGATTTGCCCTTCGACCAGCAGTTCGCGCCGCAGTTCGCCGGGACCGTAACGAAGTCGGGAGTCCCGGTCAAAGATGATCGTCCGCGAACCGGTGGGCCGGTCCACGATAATCAGTGAGTGGTGGCTGAAAGCTCCCGGGACGACGTCGAGCTGGATATCCATGGGCTCCGAACCCAGATCCCGCTGCAGGAAGCTTCCCAACTCGTCGTCTCCGACTCTTCCCACGTACCGGGTCCGCAGTCCGTAGCGGGCGCACATGGAACAGGCAGTGGCGATCTGCCCCCCACCCATCTGGAGCATCCGCTCCATGCGCACCTTGGAGTCCCGGGCGGGATACTGCGGAACCCGACACACCCAGTCCACGGCGTTCTCTCCGAACCCGATGATCTGGAATCGGCGGTCCGCCGGGAGTTCGAGCGCCAGGCGGACATCGTCAAGCGGCATAGCTCTGGAGCCGCCGGCGCCGCGGCTGGTGTGCACGACAGTGGTTTGCGTGTTCAAGACTCTCCTTCCGCCCCGGCGGCGGCTGTCCGGTAGTGTGCCCCAGGCCGGCTGCACAGGGGGTTCAACCGCTGCGGCCCGCCGGCAGCAAACCTTCGTCAGCAAAGCTGAAATAGCGGTAGCCGCCGATGATAACATGGTCCAAAACCCGGATCCCGACCACGTTTCCGCATTCCACCAGACGTCGGGTCAGATCCAGGTCCTCCTGGCTGGGCTGCGGGTCGCCGCTGGGGTGGTTGTGGATGAACAGCAGACCGGCTGCCGCTTCCCGAATGGCCGGCCGGAACACCTCCCGGGGATGGACCAGCGCCCGGGTCAGGCAACCTTCCGAGATTCGTTCCAGCCGTTGCAGCCGGTTCTTGCCATCCAACATCGCGACCCAGAAACACTCCTTCTTGAGGTTCACCACCAGCGGCCGGAAATAGGCGAACACTTCCTGGCTCGACTGGAAGCCGCGGGCGCGGGGCAGAACCTGCTGGGATGCCCGGCGGGTGATCTCTCTTGCGGCCAGGAAGGCGGCGGCCTCGCGGCCGGAGAAGCCAAGGGCCTGCAACTCGGATTCCACGGGGTCCCGCAGGGCGCGCAGGGAGCCGATCCGGACATAGATCTCGGCAGCTCTCCGCCAGGCCCGTTCTCCCGGAATCCCTGCAGCCAAAAACCAGGCCAGCAGATCCAGGTCCGGCAGTTCAGTCCAGCCGGCTTCCCGCCGGCGATCGCCCAGAGCGACAACAGAAGCTCGGATTTTCACACCCTAATAGAACGCACGAGTTGTCTGGGTTGACGGGAGTCAGGATACGGGACACGGGAAACGTCCCCCGGAACCCTCCCGGCAGCCTGACACAGAAAGTCCACCACGCGGTTCTCCGCCCAGGAGCGGTCCATTCCGGAGGGATGCTTCTCCAGAAAGGCGGCATGGCCGCCCCGGTCGGTCAGCCAGGGCAGCAGAAACGGGTTGTTGCGGACATCCCGGCCCGTCAACGGGATCCAGGGCAGGAAGGGGTCGTCCCGGGCATGCAGCAACAAGACCGGAATCCGGATCGCGCCGAGCCAGCGTCTGGCACCGGCGTCCTCGTAGTAATGGAAGACGTCCCGATAGCCGGACAAAGGCGCCGTCACCACGGCATCGAACTCCAGGATGGTGCGGACCCGGCGCAACCGCTCCAGGTCCACCCAGCGTCCCATGACTTCGCCCCGCTGCTGGATCAGGCGCTTGAGTCGGCCCACGTAGTACCACTGGTAGATGCGGTTGCGCGGCTCCTCCAGCAGGTGCCAGCTCATGGAGAGGTCGAGGAGGGGAGAAATCACCGCCGCCCCTGTCAGGCCCGCCGGCGGGTCCTGTCCCCACTCGCCCAGTGCCTTGAGCAGCAGATTTCCTCCCATCGAGACCCCCGCCAGTGCAAACCCCCCGGGGCGCCGGCCCAGATTTTCCAGCTCGACGACTTCTCGCAGTACTGAACTGGCGCCGGCGTGAAAGATGCGGGGCGGAGCGTCCCGGACGGCCCGGTCGTAGAGGTCGATGCGCAGCGAGCTCCAGCCCTGTCGCCAGGCTTTGTGGGACAGCGCCAGCACCGTACCCGAACGGGCGCTGCCCGACATGCCGTGCAACAGAACCATGACGGGGGCCTCGGGTCCGGCGTCAACCCACCTCAGCTCGATCTGGGAACCGTCGGAAAGTCGGCGCAGGAGGCTGCGATCCTGTGGCCAGCCCCAGGAGAAGCGGCGGTGCCGTCGGGCGGCCGCGATGGTCTGCAGGTGGGGATTGCGCAGCCAGCGGGCGGGAACGAAAGGGTGGCGCGAAAGCCAGGCTCCGGCGCAGGCGAGCAGCTCGGCCGGACCGGAAGCGGTTTCCACGTCAGGCTCCGCCGCCTTTCTCCCCGGGCCGCTTCGGCCTCAACCACAGCCAGGCGGCGAAAATCGCCAGGCCGGCTCCTGCGGCATCGGCGGCGACGTCGACAGCGCTGGCGGTCCGCAAGGGGATCACCGACTGGTGAAGCTCGTCCAGGATCCCGTAACCGACGGCGAGCAGCCAGCATGACAGCGACCGGGCCGTATTCAGGGGGAGTGTCAGCCCAGTGGTGGCGCCCCAGACCAGCGTCAGGGCGAAGCCGGCGTAACCGAGACCGTGCAGAAAATAGTCCGGCGCGAGCTCCCCACCAAGAGGTCTGCTCTGATGGGAAAGGACAAAAATGAGGATCGCCGTGGCGAACGCGGGCATCCAGTGAAGGAATCGCATCAGAACGGGATCAGCGACATCAGCCAGGCGAAGATCAGGGAACCCGCCACCATGTAACCCATCAGCGTCAGGAAGTAGAGCACACGTTCGCGGGTACCGGAACGGTTGAGCAGAGCGAAAATGGTGGCCACACACAGGGCGAACACCACCAGGCCGGCAAAGTGATTCATGACTTGCGCCTTTCCGCGATGTCGTAAGCGTCCAGCACCAGCAGCATGTTGATCAGGCCCGCCGTATACAGGAAGGTGTTTCCGTACTCGTAACCGGCGGCCCGGATGTTGCCGGTTCCCCATCCCAGAAACTTGCCGGCGATATAGGGAATTCCCAGGGCGGCGTCCGCGAAGAAGCGCAGGAAGCCGAAGAACCCCGGCTCCAGCGGAAACAGGCGTCCATCCTGGTACAGGCCGAGGGCGAAAAGGGTCATGACGCCGGCAAAATACACCGCGGCGCGGGCCCACTTCTGCAGATACAGGTGACCGGCGCCCGGGACCAGCCAGGCCAGGACGCAGGCGAACGCGGTGTGAGTCATGAGGCAGCTATTGTAGGAATTGGCCGGCAAGCGGGTCAAACCGCCCCTTGCCGGATTCCCTTGCGTCCTCGATCAATAGATTTGCTCCTTTACACAGGGAGAGCAACTGCGCTAGACTATTCCCGATTGTGCCTGTCGGTTTTGTAGTATCCGCGAGCCGACCCTGACGGGGGCTGTTGGGTAGGGCCGCCGGATGGCCGACAACCCGAGTCGGTCGGGTTTCCGGCAGGTAATGGGGGCAGGGAGAACACCGGCATGAACCATACCCTGCGCGTGTACGAAAGCATCCTGGAGATGCTGCCCAACGCCCAGAACCCGTCTCCTCTGGTCCGCATCAACCGTCTGAATCCGTCGTCCCGCTACACCCTGTACGCCAAACTGGAGTGGATGAACCCCTTCGGTTCGGTCAAGGACCGGGCCGCCTGGGAAATGTTCCAGGACCTGGAGAGCCGTCGGGAACTCAGTCCCGAGCGCGGCCTGGTGGAGCCGACTTCCGGCAACACGGGGATCTCGCTGGCCGCAGTGGCAGGCGCTTCCGGCTATCGGATGCGGGCCGTGGTTCCCAACCGGGTCCCGCTGGAAAAGAAGGTTCTGCTCAGGATCGCCGGCGCCGACCTGGACGTCGTATCCGATGAGCTCTGTCCCTCGCCGGGGGCGGGCAGCGAAGGCACCATCAACCTGGCGAAGACCTATGCCAGGGCCCAGTCCAGCCGCTACGTGATGCCCAACCAGTACGAGAACGAAATGAACGTCCGGGCTCATTACCGCACCACGGGCCCTGAAATCTGGCGGCAGACCGACGGGAAAATCACCCACCTGTTCGTCTCGCTGGGGACCTGCGGCACGGTGACGGGTACCGGCCGATATCTGAAAGAGCAGAACCCGGACATCCGGGTGATCGCCGTCCAGCCCAGCGAGGGTCATGACGTCCCAGGGCTGCGCAACGTCAGCCAGCTCGGCGTCTCCAAACTGTTTGACCCGTCCCTGATCGATGAACTCGTCGAGGTTGACTACGAATTGGCCTACTCCCGCGCCCTCGAACTGTGCCGCAGCGAGGGTCTGCTGGCCGGACCGTCCTCGGGACTGATCCTGGAAGGAGCGTTGCGGACCATGCAGCGGGACGGCTCGGGTTTGGCCGTCCTGATCTTTCCGGACAACGTTTTCAAGTATGTGTCGAACATGGTTAAGCACCTGCCCGATCTGATTCAGGGGATCGAGGCTTAACCCGGAAAGGAGGCAGTAATGTCAAATTACGCTCATCCCGAGGTGCTGGTGGAAACTCACTGGGTCAAGAAGCATCTCGACGATCCCAACGTCCGCATCGTCGAGGTTGACGTGGACACCAAACAGTACGACACCGGTCACATCCCCGGGGCGGTGGCCTTCAACTGGCAGACCCAGCTCCAGGATCAGGTCACCCGCGACGTCGTGTCCCGACAGGACTTCGAGAAACTGGTGGGCGGCGCCGGCATCTCTCCCCGCCAGACAGTGGTCCTGTACGGGGACAACAACAACTGGTTTGCCGCTTACGGTTTTTGGCTCTTCAAGCTGTACGGCCATGCGGATGTGCGCCTGATGAACGGCGGCCGGGTCAAGTGGCTCAACGAACCCGATCTGCCCATGACCGTGGAAAGACCCAGTTATCCGCCGGTGGAGTACCGGGTCACCGAAACCCATCCCGAGTATCGGGCGAAACTGGACGACATCCTGGGCGCGGTACGCAACGGCAACGTCAACCTGGTGGATGTGCGCAGTCCGGACGAATTCACGGGCAAGATCATCGCGCCTCCTGGAATGACCGAGACGGCGCAACGCGGCGGGCACATCCCCGGGGCGAAGAACGTCCCCTGGAGCACGGCGGTCAACGCCGACGGTACGTTCAAGTCGGCAGAGGAGCTGCGCAGGCTCTACCTGGAGCACCAGAGTGTCGATCCGGCGAAGCCCACCATCGCCTACTGCCGGATTGGCGAGCGTTCCAGCCACACCTGGTTCGTCCTCAAGTACCTGCTGGGCCTGGAGAATACCAGGAACTACGACGGCAGCTGGACCGAGTACGGCAACCTGGTGGGCGTGCCCATCGAAAAGTGACCCCCCTGAAGACCCGCCGGGCCGGAGGCTTTCACCGGTCTCCGGTCCGGCGGTCGCCTGAAGTGATTCACGGGTCCAAAGAAGTCAAAGTCCGAAACGGGCCGGCCGGAGCCTCCGCAGACACGGCCTCAGATTCCTCTTGACTCCATCCCTTCTGCGGCGTTAGCCTCTCGTTCAATCTAGACGTTTGGTCGCTCTTCTCCTGCACCCACCCTTCCACTTCAAGCCAATCTAGATGGGATCCGTATCTGCCCGGGTTCGGAGCGGCCGGCAGATGCCAGGACGAGTACGTGCCCGGTCCGGAGGGACCCGTGCGCAAGTCTTTGTCTCATCAGGAGGTGCTTATGGACGGTTTTCCGGCTGGACGCAGTCTCTTCCTCGCCGCTGCGTTGTGGCTGCAAATGTCTCTTCTGGCGGGAGGTGTGCCATCGTCGTGGCAGTTCTTCGCCCAGGTGGGGGATGGAGGGGGACTGCGAACCGTCTTTCTCATCATGAATCCAAACGACCTGCCCTGCCATGTCACCGTGAACCTCAACCGGGGGAACGGGACCCCGTGGACTCTCGGTCTCAATGACTCCCCGGGGGCACGTATCAGTGTGGACCTGCCGGCCGGGGGCTCCATTCGGCTGGCGACACCCGGGAGGGCGCTGGAGCCGTCTGCCGGTTGGGCCTCGCTGGAGGCCGACCGACCGGTAACCGCGCAGGCGCTGTTCGAGATCCGCTTCGGCGGAACTCTGGTCGCACAGGCTGCCATCGAAGGGACGGTGGCGCACCGAAACCTCGATCTTTTCTTCGATCAGAGCGGGGGCTCCAACACGGGAATCGCTGTGGCCAACCCGTCGCCAATCCCGGTCAAGGTGTACGTCGCGGAACGTGCCGAAGACGGGACAGCGGCCGAGGCTTCTTCGTTCACCCTGGAACCGAACCATCAAACGGCCCAGTTCGTGTCCGAGCTGCTGGGAGGAGGGACCCTGAAGGGCATCCTGCGAATCGTGGCAACGGGTCCGGTCGTCGTGACCAGTCTCCAGCAGACAGGACTGGTCTTGACCACCTTGCCGGTGGCAACCCGGGTGCTTCGCTCCCAGCCTCCGCTGCTTGGCGAGTAAGGAGGTGCTCCATGTCAACTCTTCGCAAGATTTTCCTGTGGTCGGCGGTCTCGATGTCGCCTACCCTCCAGGCCGCAACCGATCTCACTCCAAAGTTCCAGTCAGTAAGACAGGATATCGAAGCTCTGGCGGCGCCCGACAACCTGAAGGCGGCCCTGTACGCGTTGCTCAATGCCGCCGAGGAGCGGTCCAGTGACGGCGTGTCGTCACCCTTTGCGGTGATCGAGCAGTTGAATGCGTTCGCCGTTCAGTCGACCGACCTCATCCTCCTCCCGGAGGCGACGGATCCGGGGCCGCTCCTGGTCAAGAGCGACGAGATCGCTGCAATTCTCTTCTTCGAATCGGGAGACCTCCTTTCAAACCTGCCTCCTCCTCCCGACCCGGTCGACGGACTGTGCACCGTTCGAATCCTCAGGCGGATCCTGGGGAGGGCTCTGGCCGATCCTGGCGGGGAGGTGGTGGTTTACCCGGGAGAACTGGTCCAGTTCACAGCTCAGGCCTCGACTCCCGGCGGCGAGTTCCGGTGGGTTGTCCAACGTCCGGACAACGATTTCATCGTCTTCAGTCAAGGTGATCGTCTCTCGATCAGACCGGTGGACGATAAGACCCTCCGCATTGTTGTGGGGTACACGCAGGCAGGTGAAAGCAGCTTCAACTGCTTCGACTATACCTTTCTGCAGCCGGAAGGGGATCTCTCGGTGTTTGAGGTGCGCTTTCCGGAATGAGCCCTCCACCGACTGACCGGGGATCTGTTGCCGGAGGCGGACTCGGACGTGAAGGGACCCGTCCGAGCCGCCTCGCTCCGCTCCTCAGACTGACCCGGACGGGCCTTCACGATTTCGGCGTTACCCATGAGACCGGGCGGCAGAGGGGTCGCTTTGCCAATCCGTTGATCCCCTGATCACGGCGGGAATGACTCGCGGATTCCGATCTTCCCCTACAGCGGGATATTCCCGTGCTTTTTCGGGGGCAGGGGATCCCGCTTCTGCGCGGTCAGTTCGAGGGCGCGGATCAGCCTGGGACGGGTCATCCGCGGTTCGATGATCTCGTCCACATAACCCCGCTCGGCGGCGACGAAGGGGCTGGCGAACTTCTCCCGGAACTCCTCCACCTTGGCCCGCTTGAAGGCTTCGGCGTCGGCGGCCTCCTCCAGCTCCCGGCGATACAGGATTTCCACCGCTCCCTGAGGTCCCATGACCGCAATCTCGGCAGTGGGATAGGCGAAATTGAAGTCCGCTCCGATCTGTTTGGAGGCCATGACACAGTAGGCACCCCCATAAGCCTTGCGGGTGATCACTGTCAGCTTGGGCACCGACGCCTCCGCGAAGGCATACAGCAGCTTGGCCCCGTGGCGGATGATACCGCCGTGTTCCTGCCCGACCCCCGGCAAGAACCCGGGCACATCCTCGAAGACCACGAGCGGGATGTTGAAGGCGTCGCAGAAGCGGACAAAACGGGCACCCTTCACCGAGGAGTCGATATCCAGGGTACCCGCCAGGTGAGCGGGCTGGTTGGCCACCACTCCCACCGGCCAGCCGCCCAGGCGCGCGAATCCAACCACCAGATTGGGGGCGAAATGCTCGTGGACCTCGAACAGATACCGGTCGTCCACCACCCCCTGGATGATGTCCCGCATGTCGTACGGCTGGTTGGGGTCAGAAGGTACGACCGTGTCCAGCGCTGGGTCTTCCCGATCCACTGGATCCGACAGCGGCCTTCGCGGCGGGTCCTCCTGATTGTTGGACGGCAGGAAGGAGAGCAGCTCACGGATCGCCCACAGGCACTGTTCCTCGGAATCCAGGGCGAAATGCGCCACCCCGCTCAGCGTGCTGTGCGCCGTGGCGCCTCCCAGCTCCGATTTCGTCACCTCCTCATGAGTCACGGTCCGGATCACGTCGGGCCCGGTGATGAACATGTAGCTCGTGCGGTGGACCATGAACACGAAATCCGTCAAGGCCGGCGAGTACACCGAGCCCCCCGCGCACGGACCCAGAATCGCTGAGATCTGCGGGATCACGCCGCTGGCGCGGGTGTTGCGGAAAAAGATCTCCGCGTAGCCTGCCAGACTTACCACGCCTTCCTGGATCCGCGCCCCGCCGCTGTCGTTGAGCCCGATGACAGGGAAACCCGTCTTAAGGGCCAGGTCCAGGAGCTTGCAGATCTTGGCGGCATAGGCCTCCGACAGGCTACCCCCAAACACGGTGAAGTCCTGGGAGAACACAAACACCTGACGTCCGTCGATGCGACCGTACCCTGTCACTACCCCGTCGCCCGGGATCTTTCGGGTCTCCATGCCGAAGTCGTGGCACCGGTGCACCACCAGTCTGTCGATTTCCTCGAAACTTCCGGGGTCCAGCAGCAGGGAGATCCGTTCGCGGGCGGTCTTGCGGCCAGAGGCGTGCTGGCGGGCCACCCGGTCTTCCCCCCCACCGGATTCGGCTGCCTGGTTGCGGCGTCTCAGTTCCTCCCGGACGTCCATGGTCGCCGTTCAGCCCGCCTGGGACCGGGACTTCCGCCAATCCGCCAGGAACTTTTCGAGACCGGCATCGGTGAGCGGGTGGCGGAGAATCTGTTCAAGTACCGCGTAAGGGATCGTCGCCACGTCGGCTCCCAGCTTGGCGGCTTCCAGCAGGTGCAGCGGATGGCGGACGGACGCCACCAGCACCTCGGTGTCGAAGCCGTAGGCATCAAAAACCTCGATGATGTCCGAGACCAGCCCGATGCCGTCGTGGGAGATGTCGTCCAGCCGCCCAACGAAGGGGCTGACATAGGCAGCACCGTTCTTGGCTGCCAGCAAAGCCTGCAGGGGCGAGAAGATCAGGGTGACATTCACCTTGATTCCCTCTCCGGACAGCGCCTTCAGCGCCTTGAGTCCTTCCCGGATCATGGGGATTTTCACCACCACGTTGGGATGCAGGGCGGCCAGCCGTCTGCCCTCCTCGATCATGGCGGGTGCGTCCACCGAAACCACTTCGAGGCTCAGGGGACCATCGATCAGCCTGCAGATCTCCGCTGCCACCTGTTCCAGCGGCTTGCCGCTGCGGGCAACCAGGGAAGGGTTCGTGGTCACTCCATCGATCACTCCCAGGGTGGCCGCTTCCTGGATTTCAGTCACGTCGGCGGTGTCGAGAAAAAGCTTCATGGTGGAATCCTCCTCGGTCAGGCACGGGGGCCTTCAGCGGACTTCCGGCGGCACCTCGACCGCAGCCGAAGGTGCGCTTTCGTTGCCTTGCTGGTCAACAGCCGTGACCTCATAGTAAACCAATTGCTCCGGTATGACGTCGCCGTCGACGTACTGGTTGGCGGGTACCAGTTCCGCCGCTACCGAACGGACACCTGATCTGTCGCGGCGGTAGACCCGATACCCCTTCAGATCGGGATCGGTCACCGGGTCCCACAGGAGCTGGACTCCCGAAGGCAGTCGAACCGCCCGCAGCCCCGCCGGCACCCCGGGCGGGAAGGTGTCGCGGGGTACCAGCCGCACTTCGCCGCAACCGGCACTGACCACCATGGGGTTGCCCACTCGGGCCACCGCGTCCACGGTGAGGCGCAACGGGATTCCGAAGTTCACTCCCTCAATCCGGAAATGCGTATCGAAGACCAGGTGACGGCCGTTGACCAGATATCCGGCCACCTGAACCGAAGTCGTCTCCGGCGGATCCCAGTGCAGGAGAAGATGGTCGGGAAACACCTCGGCGCGCGGATTTCGGGGACAGGGCGGGGGTTCGGTCCACTGCACCATCACCGGAGGGGTGGGCGCTGAGCGCCCCAAACGCCGGTCCTGGACACGCACGGCATACTCACAGTGCTGGGCCGGCTGGCCGGTGAGTTCAAGCCTCCGGCGATCGGGCCTGCCTTCCGCCGGCTGCAGTCCGTCGGTTCGAAGACTCAGCAGAGACACCAGGGGTTCGCCGCCGCACCCACGCAGCACCTCGATTTCCCGGGCGCCGGCTGGGAGGGTGAATTCCAGCACCAGGATGTGGGCGCCCCGTTGGATGATGGTCAGGTCGGTGGCCGGGTCCGCCGGCCGGGCTTCCGGCGGGATCGGGTCAGCGACCTTGGCGCAGGCTCCCAGGAGAAGAGCCCAGGACAGCGCTCCTGGCAGCCATCCCATTAGGCGCCCGGACTCACGGTTTCTGCTCCGCTCCTCCGCGGGATCCGTGAGATCCGTGAGATCCGTGAGATCCGTGAGATCCGCGTGATCCGTGAGATCCGCGTGATCCGTGAGATCCGTGAGATCCGTGAGATCCGCGTGATCCGTGCGGTCCGCGTGATCCGTGTCCCCCGGGATCCTCATAGGATGTAACGGGACAGGTCCAGGTCCCGAACGGTTCCAGCCAGCCGCGCCTGGACGTATGCACGGTCGATGCAGACCTGCTTGTGCGCCAGCTCCGCGCCCTGGAAGGAGATCTCTTCCAGCAGGGCCTCCATGATGGTGTGCAGACGCCGGGCGCCGATATTCTCGGTCGTCTCGTTGACGAGCCAGGCCATGTGGGCGATCTCGTGAATCGCATCCTCGGTGAACACCAGCTCGACCCCTTCGGTCTGCAGCAGCGCCGTGTACTGTCTGACCAGGGCGGTACGGGGGGTTGTCAGAATCGCGCGGAAGTCTTCCTCGGTCAGAGGATCCATCTCCACCCGGACCGGAAACCGCCCCTGCAGTTCGGGAATCAGATCCGACGGTTTGGTGACGTGGAACGCCCCGGCGGCGATGAAGAGGATCTGGTCGGTCTGCACGATGCCGAAACGGGTGGGAACGGCGGTGCCCTCGACAATCGGCAGGATGTCCCGCTGGACGCCTTCCCGGCTGACGTCGGGTCCGAAGCGGGATTCCCGGCCCGCGATCTTGTCGATCTCGTCGATGAAGACGATCCCGCTGCTCTCCACGCGTTCCACTGCCTCCCGGGCGACCTGCTCCATGTCCACGAGCTTGGATTCTTCTTCCGAGATCAGGTACTGGATCGCGTCCTCCACCTTCATCTTTCGGCGGCTGGTGCGTCCGGCGCCCCAGCCGCTGAGCAGATCCCGGACGGGCAGGTCCATTTCCTCCTCGGCCATGGAGGGGAAGAATTCCGCCGGCGGGAAGAGCCGCTCCTGGACCTCCACTTCCACCATCCGGCTGTTCAGTTTCCCTTCCCTGAGTTCCTTCAGCACCTGCTCGCGGGTCCGCTTGGCGGCCAGCCGATCCTTACCTTTGGCACCGCTTTTGGACTTGGCCGCCTCACGCCGGCGCCGGCGGGCCAGAATCTCCACCAGGCGCCGCTCGGCATTCTCCTCGGCCTTCCTGCCGATCTGCTCGGTCTTTTCCTGCCGGACCATTTCCACCGCGATTTCCACCAGATCGCGGACGATGGACTCCACATCCCGCCCGACGTAGCCCACCTCCGTGAACTTGCTGGCCTCCACCTTAATGAAGGGGGAGTTGGAGAGCTTCGCCAGGCGTCGTGCCAGCTCGGTCTTGCCCACCCCGGTGGGTCCGATGAGGATCACGTTGCGGGGCTGGATGTCGGCGGCCAGATCCTCCGGAAGCTGCAGGCGGCGCACCCGGTCCCGGATGGCCACCGCCAGAGCGCGTTTCGCCCGCTGCTGGCCGATGATGTACTTGTCCAGCTCCGCGACGATCTCCTTCGGGGTGAGCTGATCCAGCCGGGGACCGTTTTCATCGGCCCCGGCACCTGTCGCTTCTTTCATGGCAGAACGTCTCACAGGGTTTCCAGCGTGATCTCGGAGTTGGTGTAGACGCAGATCTCGCCCGCGATCTGGAGAGCGTCGCGGGCAATCTCGGCGGCGGACTTGTCGGTAAACCGGACCAGAGCCCTTGCCGCCGCCAGCGCATACGGTCCGCCCGAGCCGATACCGATCACACCGTCGTCTGGTTCGATCACATCTCCATCCCCGGAGATGAGAAAGGCGTCCTCGCGGTCGGCGACGATCAGCAGAGCCTCAAGGTGACGCAGGGCCCGGTCGGTGCGCCAGTCGCGGGCCAGATCAACGGCGGCACGCCGCAGGTTTCCCCGGAACTCCTCCAGCTTTTCCTCGAAGCGTGAGAACAGGGAAAAGGCGTCGGCGGTGGAACCGGCAAACCCCGCTATCACGGAGCCGTTGTGAAGGCGACGGAGCTTGCGGGCGGAGTTCTTCAGAACCGTCTCTCCAATCGTGACCTGGCCGTCGGCAGCCAGCGCCACCTGACCTGCCCGCCGGACCAGGAGTACCGTGGTGCCCCGGGCCAAGCTCATTACCCGCATGAGTATACAACTCTGCGGTGTCGGTTTCATGAGGCGCCTGCCGGCGGCAAACATCAGGCGTCAAGAGACTTGCCCGGCCGAGCGGCTCACTGGGAGGCGATCTCCCGACGGATCTTGTAAATCTCGGAATCGATCTCGCCGCCCAAGACCAGGAAAAAGGAGCACAGGTAAAACCAGACCATCAGCGCGATCAGGGCGCCCAGGCTGCCCCACAGTTCCTGGAAATCTCCGAAATGGTTCACGTACCAGCGGAAAGCCAGCGAACCCAGCACCCATCCCAGCACTGCCAGCAGGCCTCCAGGGGTGACCAGCCGCCACGGATACCGGCAGGCGGGCAGCGTGTAGTACACGATCTGGACCCCTACATTGAGCATCAGGAAGATGGTTACCCACCGGACGGCGGTGTAGACGGTCTCCAGCCATGCCGAAGCTGCCAGGGCTCCGATCATCCAATCCCCGAAAAAGATCAGGACGCCTGAGGCGAGGAGAAACGCGGAGACCACCAGCGTCACCAGAACAGCCAATGTCCGGGTATGGAAGTAGGAGCGGGTGTCGCGCACCTGATAGGCCCGGTTGAGCAGAGCGATCATGCCGTTGAAGGCGGAGGATGCAAACCAGAGCGCCGAAGCCAGACCCAGGGTCAGGATGCCCTGGTCGCGGGTGCGGAGCACCGAGTCGAGAATGCTGCGGACCAGCACATAGCTGCGTTCCGGCATGAAGCGATAAAAGTCCGCCAGCAGCCGCTCCAGCAATCCCGGAACCCCCGGCAGGTAGTTGATCAATGCGCTGAGGAAGACCAGGAAAGGCAGGAACGCCAGGAGAAAGTAGTAGCTGAGCTGCGCTGCCATCCCCCAGCAGTCGTCCTCGTTGACCTCGTGCCAGATCCGCAACCAGAACCTGCCTTTGACGAGGTACGGGAATGAATGGGGGTCAAACGCCATCCCGTCAGTCCACGACCCGGGTCCGGGGAGTCCATCCTCCCAGGTAAGCCTTCCTTACGTAGCGGTAATTTTCCAGGCAGCGGGGACAGTGGAAGAGGTGTTCGATGGTCTCGATGACGTCAAGATCCGAAAGCTGGCGCTTGGCCAGGGAATGCATCTTGACCCGCGAGACGTGCTCCCGCCGCAAGTCCCGCTGAGGGAACGTCACGGTGAACAGGATCTTGCGAAAGATCGGGAGGTTCATCGGTGAATTCATCATAGCAAATGGGTCCTGACCGTCAAAACCTGCACCCTGGCGTGCTATAAACGGGTTTCGTGGACCCACAGGAGATCTCCGTCCAGGCCGATATCCGAAGACTGCGGGAGGAGCTGGAGTACCACAATTATCGCTATTACGTTCTCGACCAGCCGGTGATTTCCGACGAGGAGTATGACCGCCTGCTGCGACGACTGCAGGAGCTGGAAGCCCGTCACCCCCATCTGATAACCCCGGATTCGCCGACGCAGCGCGTGGGGGCGGAGCCCGCCGAAGGATTTGCAAAGGTCGAGCATGCCACCCCGATGCTGAGCCTCGCCAACGCTTTCAACGAGGGCGAGCTGCGCGCTTTCCACCGCCGCGTCACCTCACTGCTGGGGGTGTTCGAGCTCGAGTACGTCACCGAGCTGAAGATCGACGGCCTGGCGGTGGCCCTCACCTATCAGGACGGGCTGCTGTTGCGGGGAGCGACCCGGGGCAACGGGCTGGTGGGCGAGGACGTCACGAGCAACCTGAAGACCATCCGCGCCATCCCGCTCCGGCTCCGCACCACTTCACCTCCGCCACGGCTTGAGGTCCGGGGCGAGGCGTACCTCCCGTTGCCGGCGTTTGAGCGGCTCAACGAGGAGCGTCTGGCTGCCGGCGAGACTCCCTTTGCCAACCCCAGAAACGCAGCTGCCGGCGCGGTCCGCCAACTCGACCCGCGGGTCTGCGCTTCGCGGCCGCTGTCCTTCTTCGCGTACTCGGTGGGATATGCCGAGGGATGGCAGGCAGCCACCCAGTGGGAAACCCTGCAGATGCTCCAGAAATGGGGTTTTCCCATAACTCCCCACCACCGGCTCCACTCCACCATCGACAGCGTGATCGAGTTCTGTCTGGAGTGGCAATCCCGCCGCCACAGCCTGAACTTTCAGATCGACGGCATCGTGGTCAAGGTCAACCGCAGGGACTACCAGGAGCGGTTGGGAGCGGTCAGCCGGGAACCCCGCTGGGCGATCGCCTTCAAGTTTCCGGGCGAGGTGGCGACCACCCGCCTGCTGGAAATCGGCATCAACGTCGGCCGCACGGGGACGCTTAACCCCTATGCCGTGCTGGAACCGGTGGAAGTGGGCGGGGTAACCATCCGCAACGCCACCTTGCACAACGAGGACGACATCCGCCGCAAGGACATCCGCATCGGCGACGTGGTCATCGTAAAACGGGCCGGCGACGTCATCCCGCAAGTGGTGGGGCCGGTGGTGGAACGGCGCACCGGCGGCGAACGGCCCTTCGTGATGCCTGACCGTTGTCCGGTATGCCAGGCCCCGGTGGAACGGGAAAGCGGGGCCATGGCCTATTGTACCAACCGCCAGTGCCCCGCCCAACGTCTGGAGAGTCTGATCCATTTTGTCAGCCGAGGCGCCCTGGACATCCGCGGCCTGGGACCGCAAACCCTGGAGAAGATGGTGGAGCTCGGCCTTGTCCGGACCCCCGCCGATCTCTGCGACCTGACCCGCGACCAGCTTTTGCGGCTGCCCGGCTTCAAGGACAAGTCGGCCGACAACCTCCTCCGGTCGTTGGAGCAGTCTCGTTCCCAGCCGTTCGACCGGGTGCTTTTCGCCCTGGGCATCCGTCACGTCGGCGAAGCCATAGCCCGCCTGCTGACCGACCACTTCGGCGATGTGGACGCCCTGATCGCGGCAGGTGAGGAGGACATCGCCGCCATCCAGGGGATCGGGCCGGAGATCGCCCGCAGCGTTCGGCGCTACTTCGACACAGCCGAGAACCTCGAGCTGGTCCGCCGCCTGCGGGCGGCCGGCTTGCAGTTCCGCGCCGCGGGCCCGTCGCGGCCGGCGGCCGGGCCGCTGGCCGGACGCAGCTTCGTGATCACCGGGACTCTCCCCGGTCTGAGCCGCCAGGAGGCCAAGGCACTGATCGAACGCCATGGAGGGATCGTCCGATCTTCGGTTTCCAGCCAGACCCATTTTGTGCTGGCCGGCGCCGATGCCGGCTCCAAACTGGACAAGGCGCGGGAGCTGGGGATCCGTGTCATCGACGAAGCGGAACTGCGGCGGATGACGGGTGAGGAAGTTCGGGAGCCGGAAGACAAGAGTCCGGAGCCGGAAAACGGAACCAACCGCTGACGCCGGGAGGGCGGGATCGCGGCCACCGTCTCCCCTTACCGGTATTCTGTGTCCCGCCTCCCTCGATCGATTATTGCCCTTCCTCGTACTGGCCCTTGATCTGCTCCAGCACCGTCGGATCAGCCAAAGTTGTGGTATCGCTCAGTACGCGCCCCTCGGCAATGTCCCGCAACAGCCGACGCATGATCTTACCGCTACGCGTCTTGGGCAGTTCGTGGGTCAGGAAAAGTTTCTCCGGGCGGGCCAAAGCTCCGATCTTGTCGGCCACATGCTGGCGCAGTTCCTCGATCAGCTTCTTGTCGCCGTCGAGACCTCCTACCAGCACCGCAAAAGCGGCGATCGCCTGTCCTTTGATCGGATGCGGGATACCGATGACGGCCGCCTCGGCCACCGCCGGATGACTGACCAGGGCGCTCTCCACTTCCATGGTCCCGATCCGGTGTCCCGAGACGTTCAGAACGTCGTCCACGCGTCCCAGCACCCAGAAGTAGCCATCCTCGTCCTTGCGGGCGCTGTCGCCGGTGAAATACATTCCGGGAAACCTGCTCCAGTAGGTGTCCTTCCACCGTTGGGGATCGCCCCAGATGGTCCGCGCCATGGCCGGCCACGGCCTTTTCAGCACCAGGTAGCCGCCGGAGCCGGGAGGAACGGAAACGCCCTTTTCGTCCACGACATCGGCTTCGATCCCGGGAAACGGCAAGGTCGCCGAACCCGGTTTGGTTTCCGTGATCCCCGGTAACGGGGTAATCATCACCATCCCGGTTTCCGTCTGCCACCATGTGTCCACAATCGGCGTCCGGTCACGTCCGATGTACTTGCGGTACCACATCCAGGCTTCCGGATTGATCGGTTCTCCCACGGTTCCCAGCAGACGCAGGGAGCTGAGATCGTACTTCTGGGGAATCTCCTCCCCCCAGGCCATGAAGGTGCGGATGGCGGTGGGCGCCGTGTAGAGGATGTTCACCTGGTTGCGTTCAATGATCTGCCAGAACCGTCCCTTGTGTGGATGGTTGGGCGCACCCTCGAAAATCAGGGTGGTGGCGCCGTTGGCCAGCGGGCCATAGACGATGTAGCTGTGTCCTGTCACCCATCCGATGTCCGCGGCACACCAGTAAGTATCGTTGTCCTTCAGGTCGAACACGTGGCGGGTGGTGGTGTAAGTGCCCACCAGATAGCCGCCGGTGGTGTGCAGGAGGCCCTTGGGTTTTCCGGTGGTGCCGGACGTATAGAGGATGTAGAGCGGATGCTCGGAATCCAGCGGCTCCGGCTCCACGTAGACGTTCCCGCTGCGATCCATCTCCCGGTGCCACCACACGTCCCGGGGGCCGATCATCTCCACATCCCGGGCATCCTGGGCATGGTTGACCACCAGCACCCGCTCAATGGAGGGACAGTCCTTCAGGGCCTCGTCGGCGTTCTCCTTCAGGGGGACACGGTTGCCCCGGCGCCAGGCTCCGTCGGCGGTGATCAGAACCTTGGCCTCGCAGTCGTTGATCCGGTCGCGCAACGCCTCCGGGCTGAATCCTCCGAAGACCACGGTGTGAGGAGCCCCCAGACGGGCACAGGCCAGCATGGAAATCGGCAGCTCAGGGGTCATGCCCAGATAGATCGCCACCCGGTCGCCCTTGGCGACCCCCAGTCGCCGCAACGCCGCCGCACAACGATTGACCTCGCGGAACAGATCCTGGTAAGTCAGCACCTTCCGGTCGTGGACCGGCTCGCCTTCCCAGATGATCGCCGCCTTGTTCTTGCGCCAGGTCTTGACGTGCCGGTCGACACAGTTGTAGCAGACGTTGGTCGTACCGCCGGTAAACCATCGGGCATCAGGCAAATTCCACTCGAGGACGCGGTTCCACGGGGTAATCCAGTCGATGCCTCGCGCCATTTCCGCCCAGAACCCCTCCGGATCGGCGGCAGCCCGCTGGTAGACCGACGGATCCGACCAGTGCGCCGCCGCCCGGAAATCAGCCGACGGCGGAAAACGTCGCTCTTCCCTCAATAAAGCCTCGATGGTGCCCGTTCGTTCTTCCATCAAACCGTTTCCTCCTGCTTACTGTCCTGCCAGGCCCAGCCGGTCGGCCACCCGGCTCATGGCGGCAATCACGAAGCCGATGTGCTCATCCAGATCGACCCCAAGTTCCTCGGCTCCCCGGCGCAGATCATCCCGGTTGACGGCCCTGGCAAACGCCTTGTCTTTCATCCGTTTGCGAACCGACTGCACGGGAAGGCCCTCCAGGCGGCGGTCCGGCCGGACCAGTACCGCCGCCGTGATGAAGCCGCACAGCTCGTCCACCGCGAACAGCGCCCGGTCCAACAGGCTGACGCGGGGAGTGCCGGTATAGTCGGCGTGGGCACGAATGGCGTGGATCATGTCCGCCGGGTACCCCAGTTGCTCCAGAATCGCCACTCCGCGGTAGGGGTGTTCATCGGGGTAACGGTCATAGTCGAAATCGTGGATCAGACCCACGATTCCCCAGCGCACCGGATCCTCGCCAAACCGTCCGGCATAGGCCGCCAGTGCCGCTTCCACCGCCAGCGCGTGCTTCACCAGATTGGGGTTGGCGGTGTACTCGTTCAGCAAACGCCAGGCGTCTTCACGTGTGGGTTCCATGGGTGTTCATCGACCCGGCTGACAGACGGCCCCGCCCCCGGGAATATCGGGTGGGCTCAGACCGAGAATACCCGCGTCAATGTTGACCGTTATCATAAAGAGATTATGCGGAAGGTCAAGATCGTCGCCACCCTCGGACCCGCTACCGCTTCTGCCGCAGCCGTCCGCGAGCTGGTCCGCGCCGGCATGGATGTCGCCCGCCTCAACTTCTCCCACGGCGACTACGACTTTCATCGCGCCGCATTTACCTGGGTTCGTCAGGCCGCGGACGCCGAGGGACGGCCGGTCGCCGTCATGCAGGACCTGCAGGGGATCAAGATCCGCACCGGCCGGCTGGCGGGTGGACAGCCGGTGGAATTGCGGACCGGCCACCGCCTCGTACTGACCACCGAGCCGGTGGAGGGCACCCAGCAGCGGATTTCCTGTTCCTATCCCCTCCTTCCCGCCCAGATCCGTCCCGGCGACCGCCTGCTCCTCTCCGACGGACTGCTGGAGCTGAGGGCCGAGCGCATCAACGGGCCGGACGTTCACTGCCTGGTGGTCAACGGCGGACTGCTGCGGGAAAGCCAGGGCATCAACCTTCCGTCCGGGTTTGCCAGCGGTCCCGCCCTGACCGAGAAGGATATCGCCGATCTGGATTTCGGCCTGCGGCTGGGCGTTGACCTGGTGGCAGTTTCGTTCGTGCGGCGCGCTGAAGACGTGGAGGCGGTGCGGGAACGGATCCGGCGCGCCGGGTCCGACGTGCCGCTGGTCGCCAAGATTGAGAAGCCGTCCGCCGTCGAACACCTGGAAGCCATCGTCCGTTCGGCCGACGGGGTGCTGGTGGCGCGGGGAGACCTGGGTGTGGAGCTGTCGCTGGAGGAGGTCCCGGCCATCCAGAAGTCAGCGGTTCGTCAGGCGCTCGTCCGGAACCGAACGGCGGTAATCGCAACCCAGATGCTGGACTCCATGATCCGTCAGCCCTCTCCCACCCGCGCCGAGGTTTCCGACGTCGCCAATGCCGTCCTGGACGGTGCGGATGCCCTGATGCTTTCGGGCGAGACGGCCATCGGCAAGTTTCCCCTCCGGGCGGTGGAGACCATGGCCCGGATCATCGAGGAGGCGGAGAAGATCCAACGGCTCGCGACCTTGCCACCCGTCCCGGAGGGGGACCCGGTGGCTCCGGCCATCTGCGAGGCTGTCTGCCGGGTGGCGGAGCTGGTTTCGGCACGGGCCATCGTGGTCTTCACCCAGAGCGGTTATACCGCGAAGCTGGTTTCCGCTTTCCGGCCGGTGACCCCGATCCTGGCCCTGACCCCCGATTCGGGTACCGCCCGCCGGATGACTCTGTACTGGGGTGTCCAGTCCCTGCTCATGCGTGAGGTCGAGGGCGTGGACGAGCTGCTGGCGGAACTGGACCAGATTCTCCGGCAACGTGGGCTGGCGGCCACCGGAGACCGCGTGGCCCTGGTGGGAGGAACACCGTTGAGGCGGCGGGGGATCACCAACCTCCTCAAGCTTCATGAGGTGGGAGAACGCTGATCTCGTCAGGAACTCCTATGAATGGAAGGTTTCGGAACCGTTGCCGGTAGTCAAGTCCATAACCCACCACGAAGCGGTCAGGGATTTCGAATCCGAGGTAGTTGATGGGCACCTCGATCCGCCGGCGTGACGGTTTGGAGAGCAGGCTCGCCACCGCCAGCGAGGCGGGTTGACGGCTGCGCAGGAGCCGCAGCAGGTAGTCCAGGGTCAGTCCGGTGTCGACGATGTCTTCCACCAGGATGACATGTTCGCCCCGGATGCCGGATTCGAGATCCTTGATCAGCTTTACCTCTCCCGAGGTGGCGGTGGCGGCGCCATAGCTGGAGACAGCGATGAAATCGATACGGATGTGCGGGTCCAGACGCCGGATCAGGTCGGCGTGGAAGACGACTGCGCCCCTCAGGACACCGACCACCAGCGGCTCCCGGCTGCGGTAGTCACCGGCGATCTGGCGTCCCAGCTCCTCGACCCGCCGGCGGATCCGGTTTTCGTCGATCAGGACTTCGGCAATGCCTTCCACCATGGAGGGAGCATAGCACCGGGGGGAGACGGCAGTCTGGACACCGGAGTCAGGAAGGAGCCAAGCGTCACCCCAGCCCAGGTCAGACGAGACCGCTCCGGCGTCTCCCGTAACCGCCCTTCTGTTTCCTGGCTGCTGTGTCCCGTCTCCCCTCCCGGCTCCAATCCCCCCAAGATCTCACAGGAACAGCGGCGCACCCGGACCAACCGGCAGTCCCAGCAGCAGCCAGAGACAGAACAGAAAAGTCCAGGCGACCAAAAAGGCCAGACTGTAGGGAAGCATCGTGGCCACCACCGTACCGATTCCCGCCCGGGGGTCATATTTCTGGACAAATGCGACGATCAGGGCGAAGTACGACATCATCGGCGACACGATGTTGGTGACGGAGTCGCCCACCCGGTAGGCGGCCTGCACCAGCTCCGGCGAATAGCCCAACAGCATGAACATGGGGATGAAGACGGGGGCCATGATCGCCCACTTGGCCGAAGCACTGCCCATGATCAGGTTGATGGCCGCCGTCAGCAGGATGAAAGCCATCATCAGGGGGATGGCCCCCAGGTCCAGAGTCCGGAGAAACAGCGCTCCCTCCACCGCCAGAATCAGCCCCAGATTGGTCCACCGGAAGAAGGCCACAAACTGGGCAGCAAAAAATGCCAGGACCATGTAAACCCCCAAGGCTTCCATGGCTTTGCCCATGGCTTTGACCACATCCCCGTCGTTGCGGATCGTACCGGCGGCTGCCCCGTAGGCGATCCCAGCTACAGTACCGATCAGGAAGATGAAGGCGACAATGCCTTCCATGAAGGGGGAGTGGAGGACGCTGCCCGTCCCGGCCTCCCGAAGGTACCCGTTCTCCGGCACCAGCCCCAGCAGGACCAGAACCAGCAACCCTCCTACGGTCAGGGTCGCGGCCGCCAGTCCGCGCTTCTCGGCACCGCTCAGAACCTTGATCTCCTCGGCTTCAACTCCCCCCTGGTATTCCCCCAGGCGGGGAACAATCACCTTCTCGGTGACCCACGTCCCGGCCGCCGCAACCAGCAGCGTGGAGACGGCAAGGAAGTAGTAATTGCAGGCCGGGTTGACGTTGTAGTCCGGATCGACGATGCGTGCCGCCTCGGTGCTGAGTCCCGCCAACAGGGGGTCCACGGTACCCAGCAGGAGGTTGGCGCTGTACCCTCCCGAGACTCCGGCGAAGGCGGCGGCCAGCCCGGCCAAGGGGTGGCGGCCGGCCGCCAGAAATATCACCGCCCCCAGGGGCACCAGCAGGACATAGCCGATTTCGCTGGCTGTATTGGACAGGACCCCCGCCGTGACGATCACGAAGGTCAGGAGTCTGCGCGGGGCCGACGTCACCAGCAGCCGCAAGGCCGCACCAATGAGTCCCGTTCCCTCCGCCACCCCGATTCCCAGCATCGCCACCAAGACCGTGCCCAAAGGGGCGAACCCCGTGAAGTTGGTCACCATCTCCGTGAGGATCCTGTGTATCCCTTCCACCGAAAGCAGGTTGACCGGAACCACCGTCTGACCCGTGGCGGGATGGACGACCTGCAGGTCGAACCGGCTGAACAGCCAGGACACCAGGACGAGGGCGCCGGCCAGAGCCGCAAACAGGGTTGCGGGATGCGGCAGCGCGTTGCCGGTGCGCTCAATCAGTGAGAGGAAAGTCTCGATTGAGAAATGGGCAGACGCTGTCGAGCTCTTGCGGACCCGGCCCGTCGGACGGGTTTTAACCTGTCGTTCTTGCGCCATGGGACCTCCAGGAAGTTGTCACGGGACCGATGGGCCCAGGGCGGCTACACCTCCCGGGACCCGGCACGTGGGCCCATTCTATGCCGATGCCACGGTGGAACGTCCGGCTCCTGGAACCTGCCGGCTGCCAGGGTCTGGAAAGCGCGGAACCTTTCCCTGTCGGGCCGACAGCGACGGTCCCGGGAGACCGGGAGGGATCTCTCCCTGACTCGTGTCACTTCAGCCGCTTACAGCATCCGAAGACAAATCCGAACAGATGTTCCGCAACGAGACCACGAATGGAGAGACAGACCATGAGAACCCTGGCGGCCAAGCAGATCCGGTGGATGGCGACTGTCGGTCTCTCCCCATCTGGAGAACCCGGCGGGTGGTGGCGTCGTGGCGCCCCCACAGCAAACCTGCCAGCAGTTCGAGTCCAGTTCTGCGGCGGTTGAATTTCCGGTTCCTGTAAACGAGACTCGTAATCAATGCCGGTCGGACACCCCAGCGGGAAAACGGGACGAAGCCCTTCACAGTGTTTTGCCTCCCGACGGTCGAGACTCCACTCAATTTCTCTCCCGACGGGTCTTCTCTGTCTCATCCCGGCAGACTGGGAAGGACCGTGAACAACGACGGTCTGCTGCCGGCGGAAGCGATCGAAGAGTATTTCGCCCGCTCCGGCTTCCGCTTCCCTGCGACGTACCGGATCGAGGGAAATCGGAATGAGCTGGGCTTCCTGGTCTGGTTGCTCTCGCTGACCGGAAGAGAGACCACCTGGGACTCCGGCTTGCTGACGCTCACTGGATCCACGGACCGAAGAGCTCGATCGAATCCTTGACATGGCGGAACGTACATCAGAGGCTGCCGGCAATCCCCTCAAGGAGCTTGCCCTCCTGTTCCTGAAACTGGGGTCCATTGCCTTTGGCGGCCCGGCCGCCCACGTGGCGCTCATGGAAGACGAGGTGGTCCACCGGCGGGGGTGGTTGACCCGCGAGGAATTCCTCGATCTTTTTGGCGCCACCCATCTCATCCCCGGCCCGAATTCGACTGAGCTGGCGATTCATATCGGTCACCGGAGAGGCGGCTGGAAGGGGCTGTTGGTAGCCGGGAGCTGCTTCATCCTGCCGGCCATGCTGATCGTCACCCTCCTCGCGTGGGCGTACGTCCGCTTCGGGGCGATGCCTGAGGTGGAGAGACTGCTTTACGGTGTCAAACCTGTCGTTTTGGTGATCGTTCTCCAGGCTCTTCTGAAGCTTGGCCGCACAGCCCTCAAATCCTGGCGTCTGGGGCTGGTGGCCGCAGCGGCGGCTGGTCTCACCGCAGTGGGGTTCAATGAGTTGCTGGTGCTCTTGGGGACGGGTGTGGCGCTGGCCACCGCACGGCTGGGGGCACGCGCAGTTTCGCGCGGAGTGGGACACCGGTCTCTGCTTCTGCTTCCCGGGCTTTATTGCGCTCCGGCGGCGACAGCGTCCGCTCCATTCGGGCTCGGAGCCCTGTTCCTGTTCTTCCTGAAGGTGGGTTCCGTGCTGTTTGGGAGCGGTTATGTGCTGCTGGCGTTTCTGCGTGCCGATCTGGTTGACCGCTGGCAATGGCTGACGGAAACGCAACTGCTGGACGCCGTTGCGGTCGGGCAGGTGACCCCGGGGCCGCTGTTCACGACGGCAACGTTCATCGGCTACCTGCTCGGGGGGCTGCCCGGTGCGATTGTAGCAACGGCCGGCATTTTCCTGCCGGCGTTCTTTTTCGTCGCGGTCAGCGGACCCCTGGTGCCGCGGCTTCGGCGATCCGCGCTGGCTGGAGCCTTTCTGGACGGTGTAAACGCGGCTTCCCTGGCGTTGATGGCGGTGGTGACTCTCCAACTGGCCGGCGCGGCATTCGTGAACCTGTCCTGTTTCGTCATCGCTGCGGGGGCGGCGTTCCTTCTCTTCTGCCGGGGCTGGAACTCGTTGTGGCTGGTGTTGGGTGGAGCCGTGTTTGGGCTTCTGGCCGGCTATGTCGGCCTTTGAAGCGCTCGAGGAAGCCGGAACCTGCTCCAGGCTGGCAGGAGCAGACCCGGCCGGGGTTGGCGGGGTCCGGGGACAGGGAGGCGTCCCGTCCTCCGCCTCACCGCGATCGACCTCGCAGTCTCGAACCCGCTTCCTGACGTTACAGTCGATGCACACGCCCATCTCAGTTGCTTCATTCACGGTTCAGCCCTCCGGTATGGACAAGGCGTTCCTTTCCATGGAGCACAGACTGCGTGTTTCGGCGGACGGCAGTTTGGCTCCCCGTCTGCTGAAGCCGCTGCCCGCCGTCAACGGCTAAGGCGTTGGCATGAACCAGGCTGCGCCGCATCAGGATCACGGTTACTGCCTGGTGGCGAAGGTGATAATGAGTCAACCGCCCGTAGCACGGCCGTTCCGGCGCCCTCGCGCCGCTGCCCAAGACGCCGGAGACGTCGCGTCAGTCCAGGAGCCTGGGGCAAGCCCGCGGGGCGCCGCCCCAGGCTTTGGAACTACGTCGACGCCTTCGGCGTCTTTGTCGCGGTCTTCGTGTGACATCAGCGGGGACTGGGCTCTCCGGTGCGGGCCGCGGGCGGTGGGTGCTCGGGGGGTCAACCCGGGCGAGACGCCCGGGCTACCACCGGCCTTAGGACGATCGGCGCCCCCGGCACGGACGACCGGCGCAACCGCCCGTCGCACGGCCACTCGCGCCGCGCGGCCGCCGGCATCCCGGCCGTGAACTCGGGGCCCGGCGCAAGCTGCCAGCCTCGCGCGGCGGATTCCACACCGGACTCTGAAAAGACCGTCATGCTTGCAGCCAGTCTTCGATTGGATGTGAAAGGAAATCCTCGAGGGCGACTCCGTCTCCGCCCACCAGCAGCGTGCGCGCCGGCCGGAACGCCTGCGCAAACGCTCCCATGCCGGGCAGCGTCTCGCGCCGCCCGCCGCTCTTGACCTCGATCGCGACGAGCGTTCGCCCCGCGCGCACCACAAAGTCGACCTCGCGGTTGCGCTCGCGCCAGTAGAACAGCTCGCAGGTTCCGCACGCCGCAGCGTTGGCGAGATGGGCGCCGACGGCCGACTCGACAAGACGTCCCCGAAACTCCCGGTCCGCCAAGGCCTCCTCCGGCGCGAGGCCGGCGGCCGCCGTCATGAGCGCCGTATTCAACACCTGCAGCTTGGGGCTCGAGCCGCGCTGGCGTACGGCGTTGCCGGCGTACTTCGGAAGCCCCGTGAGCATTCCGGCGGCGGTGAGGAGGTCGAGATAATGCGCCAGCGTGGTGGTGTTGCCGGCGTCGTGGAGCTGGCCGAGCATCTTCGTGTACGACAGCACCTGCCCGGAGTGCCGGCACCCGAGATCGAACAGCCGTCGCAGCAGCGCCGGCTTGTCCACCCGCACGAGTAGCAGCACATCGCGCGCAATCGTGGTCTCCACCAGCGCATCCAGCACGTAGCGCCGCCAGCGGCCGGGGTCGCCGGCCAGCGGCGCCGCTCCCGGGTATCCGCCAAAGTACAGGTATTGTTCCAGCGAGAAGCCGAACGCGTCGCGCATCTCGGAAAAGGACCAGTGCGGCAGGTGCAGCACCTCGAACCGGCCGGCGAGGCTCTCGGTGAGGCCCTTCTGGATGAGCAGAGGCGCGGAGCCGAGCAATACCACGCGCAGCAGCCGGCGCCGCCGCGTGTCTTCGTCCCAGAGGCGCTTCACCGACTCCGACCAGCCGGCGACCTTGTGCACCTCGTCGAGGACCACGATGCCGCCCTCCGTGCCCATCTCAAGCCGCGCGGCCTCCCACTGCTCGGCGATCCAGTGGGTGCCGCGCAGGGTCGGCTCATCAGCGCTCGCATAGCGGACCGGCACCCCGGCTGCCGCGGTGACCTGCTGCACGAGCGTGGTCTTGCCGACTTGGCGGGCGCCCGCCACCACCTGGATGAACCGCCGCGGCTCCGCCAGCCGCCGGGACAGTTCGGCGGCGTAAGGGCGCTGGAACGGATGTGACGATTTACTCATAACATTGAGTAATTTTACTCAAGGCTGTGAGCACATTCAACTTGGGAGCGCCGGAGCAGAGCTTCCATTCCAGGCCGCGAGAGCCGGCACCAACAGTCCTGGGCCGCCGACGTGTCGGGGAACCGCGATGGCCGAATCCACGACAACTCAAGGCGTTCTCGGACATCGCAGTGGCACCGGCAAGCAAAGACACCGACGGGCTTCTCAGCCCTGCAGTGCATCCCCGGCGTTTTGGCATCAGGGTGTTCGGTTTCGTCCCCCCTTCCCCTGCTGTCCCGTGCAGATCGGAGGACCACTCTCAGTCACCGCGGGGGGCTGGCTGATCCAAAAGGAAGGTTCCAAGGAATCGCCCCAGAATGAAGGCTTAACTGGCGGGGCCGACGAGACTCGAACTCGCGACCTCCGGCGTGACAGGCCGGCGTTCTAACCAACTGAACTACGACCCCGCTGGTCGGAAGCTGGGATTATAGATCAAACCACCAGTCGCGGGCAATCAGCCCCCGGTTGCCCGGAACTCCCTCAACAACAAGAGATTATCCGGCAGCAGGCCGCAGCAGACACCAGACCTTCTTACCCCGAAAAGGCCTCCCCCCAACCCCGATTACAGTTGATGGAACTACACTTCCATCACGGCCAGGCGACTGGTCCGATTCTGGGTCCTCAAAGCCTCGTTTAGCTTCTGGCGCACCGCAATGTGATCCACATCCGCGAGCTGGCACCAGTAGGGAAAGCCGTCATCGTCGCTGCGGATCCACTCGATCGCCTTCCTCTTGAGCTGGATGTAATCCTTCCGCGAGGTCTCCTTGACCCCACATAAGTCAATCACAGCCTCATGCCAGGCTTGTCTCAGGATGGCGACTGCGAGGTTTCTTTCAGATCGAAAATCCGGATGCAGAACTCTTACCCCAGAAGCATTGGAGAAACCTTTGAATCCCACGGGAGGCAATCATAGCACAGCCCGAGCCCATCCCGAACAGGAAATTTCAATGTCGGAGAACACTTACATGGCGGCGGCCTACCTCCCACCGCCGTTTTGTTAAGCTTTCAGTCACAATCCGGAGACAAGCCAGACATGAACCGACGAGCTTTCCTGTCCGCAACCACCGCCGGAACCGTGATGACTGCTTGCCAGAATCCACCCCCGGCCGCACCTGCCTCTCCTGACCCCATTGACACACTTGTTAATAAGGCCAGAGATCTTGGTCCCGTACCGGCAGAAGAGCTCCGCGGTCGGATCGCCCGCCTGCAGGAACTTCTCACCGCCTCCCGGGCCGGCAGTTACCTCGTCGAGGCCGGCAGCTCCCTGGAGTACTTCACCGGTATCCGCTGGGGCCGCAGCGAACGGCTCTTTGCCGCCGTCATCCGCCGCACCGGCGACCCCATCCTCATTTGCCCCGGCTTCGAAGAAACCCGCGCCCAGCAGCAGAATCTGCTGGGACTCCCAGTCCGGGTATGGCAGGAACACGAAGATCCTGTCCCCCTGCTCGCCGCTGCCATCCAGGACGCCAACCCCGGAACCCTCCTCGTGGAACCCACCACCCGCTGGTGGATCATCGACCGCCTGCGACAGATCCGTCCCACAGTCGAGATCCAGGACGGCACCCAAGCCACCGATTCCTGTCGCCTGCGCAAATCGCCGGTGGAACTGGAAAGAATCCGGCTGGCCAACTCCATCACCCGCGACGCCTTTCGGGCAGCCCTGGCCGGAGTCTGGGAAGGCATTACCGAATCCCAACTGGCCGAACGCATCTCGCGGGCGTTCCGCCGGATGGGGGTGCGGGGCGGCGCCCTGGTCCTGTTCGGCCCCAATTCCGCCCTTCCCCACGGTTCCGCCGTGGACCGTCAGCTCCGCCTGGGAGACATCATTCTGGTTGACGGGGGCTGCAACGTGTCCGGCTACGTCGCCGACGTGACCCGCAGCGTGGTGTTCGGCGAGCCTTCAGAACTCCAGGCGGACATCTGGCGAATCGTGCACCACGCCCAGCAACAGGCAATGACAGCGGTCCGTCCCGGGATCACCGCCGGCGAACTGGACGACATCGCCCGCCGGGCGATCGCCGAGGCAGGTTACGGGCCCGATTACACCTACTTCGCCCATCGCCTGGGACACGGAATCGGCATGGACGGTCACGAACCCCCCTACCTGGTCCGGGGCAACCCCCAGGCTCTGGAGCCGGGCATGGTCCTTTCAGTGGAGCCGGGGATCTACCTGCATGGCCAGTTCGGGATCCGCCACGAGGACAACGTGGTCGTCACCGAGCAAGGGTTCGAGGTGCTGGGCGAGCCGCTTTCCGGGGACGCCATCCGGCTGGGCTGAGGCTGCCCCGGCGCGACCCGGCGCCCCGGCCGATTCTGTTAACATGGCGGCCCTGAAACATGGGTCAGTCCGACGTCTTGTACATTCTCATCCAGGTGCTGGTGCTGTTTTTCTCGCTCAGCCTGCATGAGTCCGCCCATGCCTGGGTGGCCGAACGTTGCGGCGACCCTACCGGCCGGCTTCTGGGACGGGTCACCCTCAATCCCCTGCCCCACGTGGACCTCATGGGGACCATCCTATTCCCTGTTCTCGGTTTTCTGGTCGGGGGGTTGATTTTCGGCTGGGCCAAGCCGGTGCCGGTCAATACCGCCAATCTGAGGAACCCGCGGCGGGACAACATCCTGGTCTCCGCGGCCGGACCCGCTTCGAACCTGCTGGCGGCGGCTGTCTGCCTGGTGGGAATCAAGCTCCTGCGGAGTCCAGGAACCATGGAGTCACTGCCGTCGGTGAGCGAGCCGCTGGCCGCGGTCTTTCATTTCGGTCTCTTCCTGAACGTGATTCTGGCGGTCTTCAACCTGATGCCGATCCCGCCGCTGGACGGGGGCTGGGTACTGGAAGGACTGCTGCCCCGGTGTTTCAGTCCGCTGTTTGAGGCCGTCCGGCCGTTCGGTTTCCTGCTGCTGGTGATGCTGCTTTATGCGGGCGTGTTCCGATCGGTGTTGCGTCCGGTGGTGCAGATGGTCGAGCGGATGGCCTACTGACCCACTCCTGGGGGCAAGGGGAGGAAGAGGTTCAAAGGTTCAAAGGTTCAAAGGTTCAAAGGTTTAAGGGTGAGCGAGAGCATTTTCGGTCGAAGGAGAGTGTAAGAACCTTGAGTGGAGAAGTGATCAGTCCCGGCCGTTCGGTTTTGAATCCTGCCGATTCGAAGCTTTCCGAATCTTCGCCGGCAATCCAGGACCAGCCTGGTCCTGCCGCCACCGCCAGGACTCCGCGGCCGCGGGTCTTCAGCGGAATGCGCCCCACCGGACGGCTGCATCTGGGACACCTGGTGGGTGCACTGGCCAACTGGGTCCCCATGCAGGAGGAGTTCGACTGCGTCTTCGGCATCGTGGACTGGCACGCCCTGACTTCCGAGTATCAGAACGTGGATCCCATCCGCCAGAACGTGGTGGACATCGCCATCGACTGGATGGCCGCCGGTCTGGATCCTGAAAAGTCCATCCTCATGGTCCAGTCCCTCGTCCCGGAGCATGCGGAACTGCATCTGCTGTTCTCGATGTTCGTCCCCATCCCCTGGCTGGAACGGGTTCCCACCTACAAGGAGCAGATCCTGCAGCTCAAGGAAAAGGATCTGTCCACCTACGGCTTCCTGGGCTACCCGGTTCTCCAGGCGGCGGACATTCTCATCTACAAGGCCGAATGGGTACCGGTCGGGGAGGACCAGGTCTCCCACATCGAGCTGTGCCGGGAGATTGCGCGCCGGTTCAACAATCTCTACCAGCCGGTTTTTCCGGAACCCCAGCCGCGGCTGACCGCCGCCGCCCGGCTGCCGGGGACCGACGGCCGCAAGATGAGCAAGTCCTACGGCAATGAGATCCAGCTCTCGGAGGACCCGAACCGGATCCGTCCCAAAGTCATGACCATGGTGACCGATCCCGCGCGCGTCCGCCGCACCGACCCCGGCAACCCCGACGTCTGCCCGGTCTTCGACCTGCACAAGGTATTTACCGAGGAGGAAGGTCGGGCGTGGGTCGACCAGGGGTGCCGGACGGCGGGCATCGGCTGTACAGACTGCAAGAAGCTTCTTCTGGACCGCCTGCTGCCCCGGATCGAGCCTTTGCACCAGAAACGGCTCGAGCTGGAGAAGGATCCCCGTACCGTACTGGACATTCTCGAAGCCGGCAGCCGTCGCGCCCGGACCATCGCCGCCGCCACCATGGAGGAGGTGCGTCAGGCTATCCAGCTAAAGTATGAGTGATGACCGAAGGTGCGGAGCTTTACCAGGTACGGCTGGATGTCTTCGAAGGGCCGCTGGACCTGCTGCTGCACCTCATCCGCACCCAGGAAATCGACATCTACGACATCCCCATCGCCCGCGTTACCGAGCAGTATCTGGCCTACCTGGACTTGATGCGGGAGCTGAACATCAGCCTGGCGGGAGAATTCCTTCTGATGGCGGCGACCCTGATCCACATCAAGTCCCGGATGCTGCTCCCGCCGGATCCCACCGCGACGCCGGACACCCTGGCCGAAGACCCGCGCCGGGAGCTGGTGGAACGGTTGCTGGAACACGAGCAGTTCCGGCGAGCCGCTGACCTCCTCCATGACCGCCAGATCGTCGAGGACTCGATCTGGGTGCGGGGCGAGCGGGAGTTCGAGGCTGAAGAGGTTGAAGCGGTTTCGGCCACCCTGTTCGATCTGGTGGCTGCCTTCCATCGCATACTGGAGCGCCATCGGGACCGCATCGTCCTGCAGGTGGATCACGAGTCCATCAGCCTCGAGCAGAAGCTGGAGGAGCTGCGTGCCCTCCTGAAGCTTCGCCGGGAGTTCTTCTTCTCCCTGTTCCTCCAGCAGCCGGTATCGCGCCTGCATTTGGTGGTGACTTTCTTTGCCCTGCTGGAGCTGGCCCGGCTGCAGGAGATCCGGCTGGCACAGGAAGGCCACTTCGCCGATATCCGGATCATGGCATGCTGAACGACGAACTGCCCAGTCGCATTCTCGCCATTCTGTTCGCCGCCCCGGAACCGGTCACCCTCGAACAGATGGCCCAGGTCTTTCCCGACCAGGATCCGGACGGGCTCGCCCAGCTCATCGAAGAACTGGCGGCCGCATTCAACGCGGCGCAGGGCGCAGTGGAGATCCGAAGGATCGCCGGCGGCTGGCGGATCAGTACCCGTCCCCAGCACCACGAATGCATCCGCGAGTATCTCAAGACCCGTCCCGGCTCCCGTCTGACCCCGGCGGCTCTGGAAACGCTGGCAGTAATCGCTTATAAACAGCCGGTGACGTTGCCGGAAATCATGGAGATCCGAGGCGTCAAAGGCTCCACCACCATCCGGACCCTCCTGGAGAAGAAGCTTATCGAACCCAAGGGACGCAAGCAGGTGGTGGGTCGACCCATTCTGTACGGTACCACCCAGGAGTTCCTGATCCGGTTCGGGCTGAACGACCTCAGTGAACTGCCCTCCCTCAGTGAGTTCGAAGAGCTGGTAGGCGGGGAACAGGCGGGAAACCCGGTTTCCGGCTGACGATTCCGCCTAGCACAAAGAAGTGGGCCGAGGCCGCCCGGAACACCGTCACCGGAACCGGATCCCGTCGCAGCCTGCGCCGGACTGCCACGGTCCAGACATGGGGCGTCCCCTCCCACCGAAGAGCCGGCAGTCTGGGGTACCCGCCGGTGCCGGAGGGATGGGAGCAAAACTGAAACAGTTCGACTCGGGATCAATCTGATGATATAGAGAGGCAAATCCCATGATTAGCCCCAAAATGCGTCTTCTGTCGGTTGTGATCATCGTGGCAGCCACGGTCGGCCTCACTCCGGCCCATGCGACCCGGGACTATCCCCCGCGGGTCAGCTACATCGATGGCACCGCCAGTTACGAGCAGGCCGGGACCGTCGATTGGGACGAAGCGACTGTCAACCTGCCGCTGCTTAACGGAGATCGGATCTACTCCCAGCCGGACTCCCGCGTCGAGCTGGATCTGGGGAGGGCCAATTTCCTCCGCCTGGGACCTGAAACCGACCTGACGGTGAGTGATGTCACCGGCCGGGAGTTGCGGCTGCAGCTCCATGCCGGCGCCGTCATGCTGCGGGTCAACGATTCCGAGCCTTTCCGGATCTTTACTCCGGCCGGCGCGGTGGTGATCAAGCGTAAGGGCCTGTACCGGATCAACGTCGATCCCGCCGGCCGGGTGGATGTCATCGTCCGCAAGGGCAGGGCGGAAGTGGAAACCGGTTCCGGAGACCGCACGGTCAAGGATGGCGAGATCCTCCGGCTCGATGCCTCCGGCCGTCGGGACGTGGTGTACGGCTACTACGAGGACGCCTTCGACCAGTGGAGCGACCGCCGGGACGCCCGGTTCTATACCAGCCGATCGGCCGCCTATGTGGGCGGCGTGTACTACCCGGGTGTCTGGGACCTGGATTACTACGGAGAATGGGTTTACTACCCGGCCTATGGACGGGTTTGGGTGCCGGCGGTCTCCGTGGGCTGGGTGCCGTTCCGGTTCGGCCGCTGGGCGTACTTCTCGTTCGGCTGGACCTGGATCAGCCATGAGCCGTGGGGCTGGCTGCCCTACCACTACGGAAGCTGGATCTATCACCACTCCCGCTGGTGCTGGGTCCCGGGATACTTCCACACCTGGTCGCCCGCGATCGTCAACTTTTACTGGGGTGACGGCTACGTCGGCTGGACGCCCCGGTACTGGGGTGGTTGGGGCGGCACCCACAACACCATCATCATCAATAACAACACTACCATCATCAACGAGAACCATCGCCGCGGCCTGACCGTGATCCGCAACCAGGACTTCGGTCGTACCAGGCACGTCTCGAACGTGGTGGTTGACCGGCCTGGACGGGAGCTCACCGAGCGGATGCGGGTGGGGCTGCCTGCCGAGCTGAGGGATCCGGCCGTGATCCGAACCCGGACTGCCGTCGCGCGCAGCGAGGCCAACCCCTCCGGACGGCGGGAACTGGCCAGCCGGGGCAACTCCCTGACTGCAGGCGGCTCCGATCGCACCACCGTGGGACGTCCCGCCACCGCAACCCCCGGGAGCGCCGACCGCGGCATCAATCGGGTCACCGTCGGGCGTCCGGAAAGCCGGGGGACCGCCAATCCCTCGGACCAGCCGTCGCGCGTCCGAACTCCTGTCGAACGCGGACAGGTAACCTCCGGCCGGGAGCGGACTCCGGACACCGGCAGCGATACTCCATCTCCGGCGCGGGTGGAGCGGCCTTCACCCCGCACCTACCGGACTCCCGCCGGCGACGCACCGCGCAACCTGAACCGCCCACCGGCGACCACAGCCCGTCCGGGAGGCGGCGACACGTATCGGGCTCCGTCCAATCCTCCACCGAGAGAGACTCCCTCGCGTCCTTCCCAGACGCGCCCGGAGGGGAGATCCGGTGATCGGCCGGAGATGCGCTCCGTGGAGCCGGCAGGCCCACGGTCAGTGACACCGTCGGGTCCCAGGTCGGTTACTCCGGCCGGACCCCGGTCGGTTGAACCATCCGCGCCGCGATCGGTGGTGCCTTCAGGCCCCCGAGCCATCGAACCTTCCCGCTCGGTCGAACCTCCTCGGCCTCGCACCACCGAGCCGTCGGCACGGTCGTTCGAAGCGTCACCGGCCCGCTCCACCTTTCCCCGGGTCATCCGTTCCGTGTCCCCCGGGCCATCGGCGGAACGCAGTTACCGCTCGCCGGCGTTCTCCGTCCGGCCGGCGGCGCCGTCGGTCTCCCGTCCGTCACCGAGTTTCTCCCGGTCTTCGCCCGCCGTCTCCCGTTCGGCTCCGGCGGCTCCGCGCTCCGCTCCTGCCGTTCGCTCGGCTCCTCCCGCCCGGAGTGCGCCCTCGTCGGGTCGGCCGGCGTCGAGCCGTCCGGACCGTCACTGAACCGCCCAAGTGTACGGCTTCGGCTTTGCCGGGCTGGCATTGCACCGGCGAGATCGTGCTGGGTGGAGGCCAGCTCAGCGCACAACGAAATTGACCAGGCGCGAGGCGCCCCGGTTGACCAGCACCGTTTTGACCAGGACCTTGCCTTCCAGCCAGGCTGACGCCTGCACCCGTGCCCGCTCCGTAATCTCGCTCTCCGCCGCCTCCGCGGGCACCACCACCCGGGTCCTCAGCTTGCCGTTGATCTGGATCGGAAACTCCAGTTCCTCCTCCCGGGCCAGCTCGGGGTCGTAGGCAGGCCAGGGCTGCATGGTCACGAACGGCTGGCGTCCCAGACGCGACCACAGTTCCTCCGCCACGTGCGGAGCGAACGGAGCCAGCAGAACCAGGTAGATCGCCCAGTCCTCCGGACGGATCCGCTCCCGGTCCTGGAAGTGGTTGGCCAGGGTCATGAGCGCCGCGATGGCGGTATTGAATTTCATGATCTCGATCCGCTCGCCCACCTGCCTGATGGTGCGATGGATCTGGCGGGTCAGCTCGAGGTCGGCGGGAGCGTCTTCCGCTACCCGTTCCTGCAGGTCCCAGACGCGGTTGAGGAACCGCGCCTGACCGTTCAGGCCCCCTGTCGACCAGGGGATGGGCTGGTCGAAGGCTCCCAGAAACATCTCGTACAGGCGGAATGCGTCGGCACCGTAACGCTCCACCATCTCATCCGGGTTGACAACGTTGCCCCGCGACTTGGACATTTTCTCGCCGTTTTCCCCCAGGATCAGTCCATGGGAGGTCCGCCGGCGGTAGGGTTCCGGGGTCGGCACGACACCCAGGTCATAGAGAAACTTGTGCCAGAACCGCGAATAGAGGAGATGGAGCGTCGTGTGCTCCATGCCGCCGTTATACCAGTCAACGGGAGTCCAGTAACGCAGGTTCTCGGGATCTGCCAGGGCCTGGTCGTTATGGGGATCGACATAGCGCAGGAAGTACCAGGAGGACCCCGCCCACTGGGGCATGGTGTCGGTTTCCCGGCGGGCCGGCCCCCCGCAGCGCGGGCACCGGGTGTTGACCCAGTCTTCGATCAGGGCCAGCGGCGACTCTCCGCTTTCGGTGGTGCGATAGGCTTCAATCTCCGGCAGCTTCAGCGGCAGTTCGCTCTCCGGCAGCGGGACCCAGCCGCAGGAGCCGCATTCCACCATGGGAATCGGCTCCCCCCAGTACCGCTGGCGGCTGAACACCCAGTCCCGCAGGCGGTACTGGACCGAGGCCCGGCCATAACCCCCCTCCTCCACCAGCCGGGTCATCCTGACGATCGCCTCCGCCGGGCTGAGCCCGTTGAGGGGCCCGGAGTTCACCAGCGTCCCCCGCTCGATGTCGGTGAAGGCCTCTTTTTCAATGTCTCCGCCGGAAATCACCTCGATGATCGGCAGACCGTACTTGCGGGCGAACCGCCAGTCGCGTTCGTCGTGGCCCGGTACCGCCATGATCGCACCGGTCCCGTAGGAGATCAGAACGTAATCCGCCACCCAGATGGGAACCTCCTTGCCGTTGGCGGGGTTAAGGGCGGCGACCCCCCGCAGCGGCACTCCGGTCATCTCCCGAGCCAGCTCGGTGCGCTCGAAGTCCGACTTGCGGGTCGCCTGCCCGCGATAGGCAAGGACCTCCTCCCGGTTGTGGAGACTGTCCAGAAGCTGGTCGATGAGCGGATGCTCGGGAGCCAACACCATGTAGGTGACTCCGAACAGCGTATCGGGGCGGGTCGTGAAGATCCGCATCTTCAGGTCAGGGCGGCCCACGATGGGAAAATCCACTTCCGCGCCGGTGGACTTTCCGATCCAGTTGATCTGCTGGACTTTGATTTTCTCCAGGAAATCCACCGTATCCAGGTCCGCCAGCAGGCGTTCTGCATAGCGGGTGATCCGCAGCATCCACTGGCTTCGGGTGCGACGGACCACGCTTCCGCCGCAACGCTCACAGACACCCCCCACCACCTCCTCGTTGGCGAGGCCGACCTTGCAGGATTCACACCAGTTGACCGGCATCTCCGCCTTGTAGGCCAGTCCGTGCTCCCAGAGCTTCAGAAAGATCCATTGGGTCCAGCGGTAGTAGGCGGGGTCGGTGGTGTTGATCTCCCGAGACCAGTCGAAAGAAAAGCCCAGCCGTTTGAGCTGCCGGCGGAAGCGGTCGATGTTCTTCTCCGTGACCACCCGGGGATGCTGGCCGGTCTTGATGGCGAAGTTCTCGGTGGGCAGGCCGAAGGCGTCCCAGCCGATGGGATAGAGGACATTGTAGCCTTCCATCCTCCGCTTGCGGGCCACCACGTCCAGGGCCGTGTAACTGCGGGGATGGCCCACGTGGAGGCCGTCACCGGAAGGATAGGGGAACTCGATCAGAACGTAGTATTTCGGGCGGTCCTGACGGTCGGAGGCCCGATAGATCCCGGCAGCTTCCCAGCGTTCCTGCCACCGGGCCTCGATCGCGGTGAAATCGTAGTCGGTCTTGGCCATTTCGGGGAGCCATTGTACCCCCGATGCCCGATGGATCCCTTTGCAGGCACCATCCGCCCGCTGCCGCCTGGAGCGGAGAATGCAATCCCGAAGGCCCGGTTGGCGGCGGTGGAATTCCCGCCCCTGAGCCCTATCTCCTCCCAGAAGGGGCACGATCCCAAACGAATCCAAGGGGATGCCCGCTCCGGCTGGGGTCCGGCTTCGCCATCACCAGCGTCAGCTGCGGCTTCTGTCGAGCTTCTGGAGGGTGGAGGAGCCAGAGGAACCTGGGGCGGAATTGACCATCCACGCTGTGAATGATTATCATTCACATCATGAATACACTTCCTCGCCTGGTGGAGCCTGCGCTGGCTGAGCGCCTGCGGGTCATGCCGGCGGTGGTGGTCACTGGTGCCCGGCAGACCGGCAAGAGCACGTTGGCCGCCAGGCGGGTCCCAGGTGCACGGCGCTACGTCTCTCTCGACGATCTCGACGCGCTCGGTACCGCCCGGCGCGATCCCGAGGCACTCGTGGGCGGCAACGATCCCGTCACCCTTGACGAGGTGCAGCGGGAACCGGGCTTGCTTGCAGCCGTCAAGCGCGCGATCGACAAAGACCGAACACCGGGCCGCTTCCTGCTGACCGGCTCGGCAAACCTTCTCCTGATGCGGCAGGTTTCCGAGTCGCTGGCCGGCCGGGCGAGTTACCTCACACTTTGGCCCATGACCCGGCGCGAGCAGCGCGGCGAAGGGCGCGCCGGACGGTGGGATGAGCTGCTCGCCGCGAACGACGAGGACTGGCTTGACTTGCTTGGGGATACCGCCGCGGATCCTGAGGATTGGCGGCCCCTCGCACGGCGCGGCGGCTTTCCCACACCCGCGCTCGAACTCCAGAATGCGCGAGACTGGGCCATCTGGTTCGAGGGTTACGTACGCACATACCTCGAACGAGACCTCCAGAACCTGGCTGCGATCAGCGCGCTGCCCGATTTCCGGCGGCTCTTGCGGGCTGCCTGCTTGCGGCTCGGCCAGCTCGTGAACCAAACCGAGCTCGGGCGCGACGTGTCACTGCCGCAGGCGACGGTACACCGTTGGCTGAACCTGCTGGAAACTTCCTATCTGCTCGTGCGGCTCCCCGCCTACGCAGTCAACCGGACCAAGCGGCTGATCAAGGCCCCTAAGCTCTACTGGGGCGACACTGGGCTGGCGCTTCACTTGGCGGGCGTCGAAGAACCTGGGGGCGCGCACCTTGAGAACCTTGTGCTCGGCGACCTGTTCGCCTGGAGCAGCGCGCGGCTTGAGCGCGTCGAGATCGCGTACTGGCGCACCGCGAGCGGAGAGGAAGTGGACTTTGTGATCGAGGCGGGCGACAGGTTGCTCCCGATCGAGGTGAAGACAAGTGCCCGACCCCGGCTGAGCGATGCCGCTCACCTGCGCTCTTTCCAGAGGGAGTACGGCAAGAAGGCGCGTGCCGGGCTGCTGCTCCACACCGGCAGCGTCACCAACTGGCTCGCAGCGGGCGTGCTCGCTACCCCGTGGTGGAGGGTGCTGTAAAGCGGGAACGCCACGGGGAGCCGCTCCCGCCCCGGCGTGCTGCGCCTCTTCGTTTCCTCCGATCACTCAGCGGCGCCGATCAAGGGGTCAGGCATGGGCCAGAGGGCCTGTCAGAAAGGCATCCGCGCAGAAAACGCTACCGGCCGCCTCCCTGCCGCCTGGCGGAACTCTACCGCTTCCCGCCTACTCGCAAGCAGGCCGGTCCGGCCGTGGGTGGACAAACTGATCCCGGTTTCGACTTGGACGTACCGGCCACAAACCGGCTGAATACCCGTGCGAGCTTGCGCAAGGGCGCTGTGGTGGCCGCCTGCGGACTGGTGACCTCCACCAGCTTCCAGCTTCCGTCCGCTTGTCGCTCAGCGACGCCGGCCTGTTCCAGCAGGCGGAGTTTTCCGGTGGCTCCTTCGCCAAGATGGCGGGACACGGCGACCTGGGAGAGTCCCAACGTTGCTTCCAGGTGACCAACACAAAGACGCCGTTGCGCCAGCAGGCTCATGATCCGCAACCGCACCTCATGGGCGGGAGCCTTCAGGAGGAGGGCAACCCGTTGCAACTGCATTCGCATATTCGATATTAGACATATGGCCAGTACGGAAGGCGTCAAAGGTCCTAACCCTCGGCTTCTCCGGCGGCTCTCCGGGCCAGAGGAAAAAGCACCGCGAGGAACGGGGATCGCAGGGAGGAGGAAACAACCGTGCCCATTCGGCCGCCGTGCCGGGGAGGTTCCCCAAAAGCAGGGCGCTGAGGGATGATGAGACTCCGGTGATCGTAGAACCACTCATCCTCATCCGATACTTCGCATCACGCGGGATTTTCACGCTTCCCCTGGATCTCGAACACGGGAACAGCCCTGCCGAACCAGACGCTGACGTCTTCGTATCGCCCTTCGACGTCCTGGCCCTGGACGCCAGGCGGCGCACCGTGCACTTCGCCAAAGTGCTCTCCCGGACCGACCTCACGGAGTTTCCGTCAGACCTCCAGACAGACTTGCCGGGATGGATCGGCTCCCAGCAGGACAAGTTGCGGGCAGGCGGTTCCATCGCCGGAGACTGGCAGACCCACGTACTATTCCTGGTTCCGGGAGACACGGTGAGACCGTTGCAGACCCGTTTGGCTGACAACGGTTGGCCACAACAGCGCTTTTCGGTGGTCCCCGTCGAGGACCTGCTCTTCCCGGACCGCTGGCCCGCCCTGGACTCGGCCCTGGAAGCAGCCACCGAACCACGGCCTCGTGCTGCGGAGAAGCCGGTGGTCTCCGCCGGCGCCGCCGCCAGGCGGCTTCGCGAGGCTTGGATCGAACGCCCCCCTCGAGACAGTGCGGAGCCCCGCCGCTCCAGATCCGGAGAGGAGGATGACCCCGAGATCCTGTTGGAGCGGCTCCGGACCAAGGCGGACGCTTCGTTTCGGGCGGCTGAAAGGGAACGCGCGCTTGTCGATGGTCGCGACTTCGACCCGGAGATCGCCCCCCGGCTGTCCCCCGTCTTGGATCGCGCCAAGGCGTTGCCGGATTGCTATTTGTGGATGTTCCACCCCACCCAGGCGCCGGCGGCGGCTCCCGAGGTTTTTGAACTTCTCGGGCATTGCTACACGAACACCGCCGAAGCGCTGGAGCTCGCCCTAGCTGTCGAATTCGATCCGACGATCCCCGAGGAGGCAAGGAAACGAAGCCTGGAATTGCTCGCCGAGGCCCAGTCAGCGCTGCGGAATCAGGCGGGGACGCTGGGGACCCAAGACGACCCAGAACAGTTGGCCGTGTTCTCCTGGTTACGGGAAGCCACCCAACAGCGGCGAATCTACGTTTCCCGCTACATGCGACGGCAGGACAAGGCCGACCCGCACCAGTGGCAGGACCTGCAGGAACGGATTCATGAGTTGCGACTCCAGATGGGCGCCAGTGCAGAGCTTGACAGGCAGCGCCGGAGACTTTGGGGCAAGATTCGGCACAAGGTCTCCCTGCTGCAAGCCGCCCGAGCGACTGACTCGGACATCAGCATCTTGATGAACACCATCGCCGAATTGCTCGAGACAGGAATCGCTCCCAGCGACCCCACACTTCGGGACCTGCTCCTCCCGCACCTCGATGCATTTCCCGAGCGCGCCCAGTGCCCGGCGGGCCTCCAGCGGGTCCTGCAGGAGATCGACCGGTTCCTTGCCGATCAGGCCCAGCTCGAGGAACGGCGCAGGACGGTTCCGCCGGCTCCACCGGAGTCCGCGGCCGTCCAGAGGGTGGCCGACATCCTGCGGGGCCAGTCGGTTCTCCTGATCGGCGGCTGTTGCCGGCCTCAAAGCCAAGAAGCACTGGAAAGGGCCTTTGGCTTGCGCGAACTGATCTGGCTGGAGACCTCCGAACACGGTTCGCTGACCGCTTTCGAGCCATACGTCTCGCGACCCGACATCGTTCTCGTGCTGCTGGCCATCCGTTGGTCGAGCCACAGCTTCGGAGAGGTGTCCAAGTACTGCGAGCGCTACGGGAAGCCTTTGGTTCGACTTCCGGCCGGCTACAATCCGAACCAGGTGGCTGAACAGATCCTGCGGCAACAGGGAGATCGGCTGGGCATCCCGGCAGACCGTACTGTCGGCGAATCTTCCCCACCCGCGGCGGCCAGTTAGCGACCTGGATTCCGCTCACCGCCATGCTCTCTGATGCCTTTCAGGAAGCCCTGCTTCACGACGTGCATGCCGCCCCCGGGTCGCCGAGCAACGTAAGGTTTAAAGCTCAACGGCTCAGCGCTCTGAGCGGTCGCGTCGCCGCGGGAGGTGAATAGCCAAGGGGGGACGACAGGCAGAAATTGGAACTGAAAGTGAGGCTGCGGCCGGTTCGTCAACAGGCGAAGACGGCGTGAAGTCGCTGCGGGACAGCACAGTTACCGGAGCATCCGCATATGGGCGCAACCGCGTCTTTCAGCTCAGGGCGATGCCGCCGATGCCGATCCAGAACCTCAGGCCACGGGCGCGGCTCCAGTTCGCCTTCGGTCGGGCCGGCGCCGGGAGGCGAAGATCTCCCGGAACTTTCGCAGCTTCGGGCCGATGACCGCCTGGCAGTAGGGCTGCCCAGGATTGCGCCGGTAGTAATCCTGGTGATATTCCTCGGCCGCGTAGAACTGGTCCAGCGGCACCACTTCCGTGACGATGGGATCCTTCCAGAGGCCTTCCTTCCCCAGCTCCCGGATCATCGATTCCGCCACCCGTCGCTGATCGGCGTCGTGATAGAAGATCACTGAGCGGTACTGGGTTCCCACGTCCGCGCCCTGCCGGTTGAGCGTCGTGGGATCGTGGATCGAGAAAAAAACCGAAAGCAGATCTCCATAGGTGAGAACCGCCGGGTCGAAAACCACCTGCACGACCTCGGCATGGCCGGTCCGGCCAGTGCAGACTTCCCGATAGCTCGGATTCGGCACCCGTCCGCCGGCGTAGCCCGAAACCACTGACTCGACACCCTCCAGCTCCTGGAAGACGGCTTCCAGGCACCAAAAACATCCGCCCCCCAAAGTCGCGGTTTCCCGCTGTGGGTTCTCCATGCATCCTCCCGTTACCGGCCGGTCGACACGCCTGCCTCCAGTCTACAGCAGTCCGGAGCCGCTTCGGGAATTCGGATCCGGAGAGTCCGGTACCGAAATACGGTGCGGAGACAGCCAGGGAACCGCGAGCCGGCACCCCGGGCTTTCCCCGAATCGGTTATTTGGCTATTGTGCGCAACAAAATCTCTCTATAATTCCCCAGATTTTACTCGCGGACCGGAGAGGACGCAGATGGGGGGTCAGGAAAGATGGACAGTTTCGCAGCTATCGACTGGATCATCGTGTTCTTTTATTTCGTAGCCATCGGCGGCATCGCCTGGTGGGTGATGCGGCGCCGCCAGGAGGACGCAGCAGGATACTTTCTGGCCAGCCGTCACGTGGGCTGGTATGTGATAGGTGCCTCGATCTTCGCTTCCAACATCGGCTCCGAACACATCGTCGGCCTTGCCAGTACCGGCGCCCAAAGCGGGGTCGCCCTGGGACATTACGAACTGCACTCGTGGTGTGTCCTGCTGCTGGGGTGGGTCTTCGTGCCTTTCTATCTCCGGAGCCGGGTCTTTACCATGCCCGAGTTCCTGGAGCTTCGCTATACACCCAAAGCCCGGTGGTTCCTGTCGGTGATTTCTTTGATCGCCTATGTCCTCACCAAGGTTTCGGTGACGGTGTACGCCGGGGCGGTGGTTTTCGAAACCTTGATGGGCGTGGAATTCTGGACCGGCGCGCTGGTAGTCGTGATCGTGACGGGGGTATACACGGCGCTGGGGGGCCTGCGGGCGGTGGTCTATACCGACACCATGCACACGGCGGTACTGCTGATCGGATCGCTGACGGTAGCAACGGTCGGCATCTGGAAAATCGGAGGCTGGGGCGAGGTAGTTTCGGTGGTCGGCCCGGAAAAGCTGAACATGTTCCCCCCGCTGGATTCGCCTTTCCCGTGGCTGGGACTGCTGATGGCTTCTCCCATCGTGGGAATCTGGTACTGGTGTACCGACCAATGCATCGTGCAGCGGACCCTGGCTGCCAAGGATGAGTCCAACGCCCGCCGGGGAGCCATCTGGGCGGCCTACCTGAAGCTGTTTCCCTTTTTCATCTTCATGATCCCGGGAATTGTGGCGTTCGCCCTGAAGAAGACCGGACAGCTCGACTACACCGTCTCCGACCAGGTTTTTCCCACCATGGTCAAGGTCCTGTTGCCGGCTGGGTTCCGCGGCCTGGTTGCCGGCGGCCTGCTGGCTGCCCTGATGAGCTCCCTGGCGGCGGTTTTCAACGGCTGTTCCACCCTCTTCACCATGGACATCTACAAGAAGCTCCATCCGCAGGCTTCGGAGAAGATGCTGGTGCACGTGGGGCGAATTGCCACCATCGTGGTGGTCGGCCTCGGCATCCTGTGGATTCCCATCCTGCGCGGATTCTCGGCTTCGCTTTACCAGTACCTGCAAAACGTGCAGGCATATATCGGACCGCCCATCACGGCGGTGTTCCTGCTGGGACTGTTCTGGCGGCGCATCAACGGGGCGGGCGCCCTGACGGCATTGATCGGTGGGTTCGTTCTGGGGATGTCCAAGCTGCTGGCGGAAGTGTTCCGGGAGTCGACCACGGGCCTGCTCCGGTGGTATGCCGACGTCAACTTCCTGTACTTCGCCCCATTGCTGTTTCTCGTCTCCGTGGTGCTGATGGTGGTTGTGAGCCTGGCCAGCCGGGAGCCGGACCCGGACCAGATCAGGGGCCTGACCTACAGTACAACCCTTGCCGAGGACCGGGCGAAATCCAGAGCGAGCTGGGACTGGCGGGATCTGGTCCATACAGGCATCATTCTCGGTATCATTGTCCTGGTCATGATCTATTTCTCGCCCTTGGGCGTCGGGAGCTAGGACTGGTCCCCGCCGGTGGGGGCCCCGGGGAACTGCGGCTGATCGGAGGCGGTCGCGAAGGAGGCTCGATGCATGAGCTGATCGCACTGGCAGCGGCGGCGGCAGGTCTGGTCATCACCTTCGCCGGTTACCCCCTGATCCGCCTCCTGATCGGACTGCTGGGTCTTCTCGCCGGAGCTTTCACCGGATCCGTGGCCGCGGGACTGCTTTTCGCGCCGGCAGAGACCTGGGTCTACCCGGTGTCCATGGTGGTGGGAGGTCTGCTGGGAGCGGTTCTGGCCCAGTTCTTCTTTTCCGCCGGGATCTTCCTGCTGGGAGCCTGTTTTGGGGCTTTGGTGGGTTCGGTTTTGGCCGCCCGCTTCGGCTTCGAGCCGGTGGTGGGCGGGGTAGTGGCGGCCCTTGCTGGCGGAATCCTGGCGCTGGGGCTCCAGAAACCCCTGATTGCTCTTTCCACCGCGTTCCTCGGATCCTGGCTGTTGGTTTCCGGTGCATTCGTGGCTCTGGGCATCGAGGAGGCCTTGCGGCCGCCCAACGAAATGCTGGAGCGGGTCGCCCGAGAAGGTCAGACAGGTTTCCTGGCGGCCTGGGCGGCGCTTGGAGCGATCGGGTTCGCCGTTCAGATCCGCTCGCGGCCCGGATCTCAGACGCCGGAACGAAGGCAATCCGGGCGATAGTCCGCACCAGCCCCAGCCCATTCCGCAGGCTGCTTCGCCTCAGGACGTAAGATGGGCCCTTTCCGAGTCGCCCATCTCCACGTCTCCTTGGGGAAAGTACTCCTTCCATCGCCGTCCCACCCGAGCCGAGGTTTCGGGATCGCACGACAGCTCAGCGGGAAAGCCTGGTTTGCGCCGGGCGTCCACCAGGATGGGAGCGGAAAGGGTGACATGGTTCCGCACGACAAGGGTTGCCGCCGCATGGATGTCCGCCGCGGGTTCGAAGCGGGTGAAGGTGGTCCACAGGAAGTTCACCGTGCTGTGCGCGGCGCGGACCGGTTCATCGGTCAACACCAGCAGCGGCCAGTCCCGAAACGCCGGATGTTCCACCAGCCGACGCGGGGCTCCGGGATCCTCCGCGGCCGGGGCCGCTCCCACCACCAGGCAACCTGGACAGAAAACCTCCACCCGGCTGACTCCGGGGAGGCTGTCGCTCCAGCGGAACTCGGCGGGGAGAGTCCGGACCGGGTCGCCCAACCCCAACCAGACTCCCTTGGAGCCTTCGTTGACTCGGGGGCCGCTGTAATCCAGCGTATCCATGGAGAGGTTGGCGAAAACATACAGATCGGTCTCGGTGCGGGTCCGCTCCAGAACGTGCTGGAGTACAGCCCGAAAGTCCCGCAGGTTGACCGGCCGGTCCACCGCCAACAGGAATTTGGTGAGCGAGAGCTGTCCCTCGCCCAGGATCCTGAAGGCGGCACCCATCGCCTCCCGCCGGTAACGCTCCTTGACCCGGGCCGCCGCCAACGAGTGGTATCCCGTCTCGCCATAGGACCACAGGTCTTCGACCGACGGCATCACCAGCGGAAACACCGGGCTCAGCAGTTCCTGCAGGAGGTCGCCGATGTAGAAATCCTCCTGGCGCGGCTTGCCGACGACGGTGGCGGGGTAGATGGCGTCCCGTCGCCTGATCATCCGGCGGATCCGAAACACGGGGTAGTCGTGGCGGAGAGAATAATAGCCATAGTGGTCGCCGAATGGTCCCTCCGGCAGCCGTTCGCCGGGAGGAACCTCGCCGATGAAGGCGAACTCCGCCGCCGCCGGGACCGGATGGGGGCCGAGGCCCTCCACCACCGGCAGGCGACGTCCCAGCAGGAAAGACGCCAGGATCAACTCGGGAACATTTTCCGGCAACGGCGCCACCGCCGACAGGATCAGCGCGGGAGGTCCCCCCAGGAAGACTGTGACCGGCAACGGAGTGCCGGCAGTTTCGGCCACGTGGTAGTGAAAGCCCCCGCCCTTGCCGATCTGCCAGTGCATCCCGGTGGCGGCGGAATCGTGGACCTGCAGGCGGTACATCCCCAGGTTGGGACCCCGGCCCTGCGGGTCCTCGGTGTAGACCAACGGCAGGGTGACAAAGGGCCCTCCGTCTTCCGGCCAACAGGTCAGCACCGGCAGGCGATCCAGTGCCGGCGGCTCCTGGACCGCCGACACCGGACCCTGCCGCCGGCGCCGCAGGCCCAGCCTCAGGCCCGCTCCCAGGACATCCCGAAAATCCCAAAGCCGTGAGGGTTTCAGGGGAAATCCGTGCTGGATGAATTCAACGACCCGCCGGACCATGCACAAGGCTTCGCTGCCGAAAGCCATCTCCGCCCGTCGGGCGGTCCCGAAGAGGTTGGTGACCAGGGGAAAGCTCTTGCCGCGCACCCGGGTAAAGAGCAGCGCGGGTCCGCCGGCCGCGATCACCCGGCGGTGGATTTCCGCCACCTCCAAGTGGGCGTCCACTTCGGCTTCCACCACCGCCAGGTCGCGGTCGCGGCGAAGCTGTTCGATGAATGAACGAAGGTCAGGATGGGCGGGCATGTCTGGAGTGTGACACAGACGGCCGGCCGAGGCACACCGAGATTCCCAACCGGGCGG
>CAZGEH010000007.1:0-112956 GCA_964524795.1 uncultured Acidobacteriota bacterium | reverse complement strand
GACGCCCGGGCCACCATCGGCCCCAGGACGGTTTTCGCCGTAGCACGGCCGTCTCGGCCGTGCAACCGTTCATGGGGCGGGATCGTGCATTGCACGGGGTGCGGTCTCGACCGGGTGCGGGGCGCGGACGGTCGGTGCAGGCAGTACAACCCGGGCGGGACGCCCGGGCCACCATCGGCCCCAGGACGGTTTTCGCCGTAGCACGGCCGTCTCACCGAATCATTCGCCCCCGATTCCCAAGACCGCCGGCAGCTCACCCAAGCTGCGGATCCGGCCGGATTCGGGCTCCCATACTCCGTCCAGTACCAGCCACGCCCAACCCGCCGCACGGGCCCCCTCTCCGTCATGGAACATGCTGTCCCCCACATGCAGAAAAGCTTCCGGCTTCTCCCGCAGGCGGGACTCCACCGCCCGGAAGATCCGCAGGTCAGGCTTCTCAAAACCCAGCTCGGCAGAGATGAAGACATCCTCCACCAGGGGCGTGATCCCCAGGCCGGACAGCACCCTGCGCAGGCGGCTGTCGGCGTTGCTCAGAATCGCCGTCCGGTACCCCGCCGCCTGCAGTTTCCGGATCACGGGCAGGGCGTCGTCCACCAGACGCCAGCGGGCAGGATCGGCGAAGGTCTCGTAAAGGTCCTCGAACACGGCCGGCAGTCTTCCCGAAGGACAATACGGCCCGACGATCCGGCTCACCAGCTCGAACCACATGTATTTCTCGGCGGCATCATCCACCTGTGGGCGGGGACCGGCGGGCCGAGCGAAAAACACCTGGCGGAACCGCCTCTGCAGATCATCGGGAGCTGCCTGGATGCCGTGGTGGGCCAGGATCTCCGCATAGACCTCGCCCACCGAGGGATACGGATGAACCAGCGTGCCACCCACGTCCAGGCTGATGATCCGGATCCGTGACACATCCATGCAGCGGCATTGTAGCGCGCTGGGAGTCCGGCCGCCCTCCAGGGGAGACTCCACCGGCCGGCGGTCGCAGCCACCGGGACTGGGGACCGATTCCGCCGGCACCACCCGGCTACCCACCGCCGTGACAACCGGCTAGAATCACCCCGGAGGCAATCACCATGGGATCAAGGTGCGGCGCTGCCTGGCTGGTGACATGCCTATTGGCATCAGGTCAGGTATCTGGCTCGGTGGAGGAGACGGGAAACTGGTCGGGATGGGTCGGCGTGGGGCTGGAGGGGATCGGCGGGCGCGCTCTGGAGTTCGTGGATGCCGCCCGGACTCTGCGCCCCTTCGAGTCGCTGAGTGGAGGGACCGTGCCCGTTGACGCAGCCGGCTGGCCGCTGCAGGACGCCCGCACCGTCATTTTCGATCATCGGCCGGCCTATGCCTGGGATCCTCCGGAAGATGATCCCGACAAGTTCCAGATCGACCTGAGCGGACGATACGCGCTCAGCTTCAAGGGTCGCGCGGACGTACGCACAGATTACGCCACGATCACGAACCTGGTGTATGACCCTCAAAGCGACACCACCACCGCCGATCTTTACTTTCCGCCGGGGCGAGGGCTGCTGATTCTCAACTTCGTCAACACCCAGGGCGGAATCCGCGAGCTGCGGTTGATCCGTCCCGGCTACCCGCGGAATACCACGCAGATCTTCACCGATGACTTCCTGGCGGCGCTCATGCCATTCTCGGTGTTGCGCTTCATGGACTTCACCCACACCAACGACAGCAATCCGCCGCATCCGGCCCGCACCGAGTGGAGCCAGCGCAAGTTGACCACCGACGCCACCCAGCTTTCCTTCGGCGCCAAGCTGGACGGCGCCGCCTGGGAGTACGTCATCGGCCTGGGCAACGCCTCCGGCAAGGATATCTGGATCAACGTCCCGGTCTCGGCCTCGGATGACTATGTCCTCCAGTTGGCCCGGCTCATGAAAGAGACGTTGCGGCCGGGGATCCGGATCTTCATCGAATACAGCAACGAGGTCTGGAACGGACTGTTCCGGCAGCAGCAATGGAATGCCGCCCAGGCGTTCTTGGAGAGATCGACCGAGCTGCGGTTACCCGACGAACCCCTCCCCACCGGGCGGACTGTGGAGGCCCGAAGGGTTGCCAACCGGCTGGTCCAGATCGCCCGTATTTTCGAGTCGGTCTACGGGTCCGGCTCGCTCAACCGGGACCTGTTTCCCGTACTCTCCTGGTGGGCCATTTTCCCGGGCGAGTATCGCAACATGCTGCAGTTCCTCGACCGCAAGTACGGTCCCCCCAGCGGTTATCTCTACGGGATCGCCATGGCACCGTACTTCAGTTCGGACGGGGCGGGGGCTTCGGCGACGCCCGAGCAGATCCTCGATCGGCTGCAGGCCAGTACTGACGGCTGGCGCCAGCCGCGCCAGAACTTCATCAGTCTGGCCGCCGAATTCGGCCTCCAGGCGCTGACCTACGAGGGGGGGCCGGACTCCGGGGCGAATACCACCGGGCCCGATCCCCGGACGAACGTGGCCAACCGGATCCGGGCCCACCGCCACCCGCGGATGCGGGAGTTGCTGATCCGGGACATGGCTGACAACTGGTTCAAGCTGGGCGGAGGACTGTTCATGTTCTTTACCCTCAGCAGCGGATACAGCCGCTGGGGCATGTGGGGGCTGACCGAGGACATCCGCCGTACGGACACTCCCAAGTTCGAGGCGATCCACGCCCTGACGGGGTCCGCCGGGGATGGAACCGGCCCCCAGGCCGTGATCTTTCCCCATTACGCCGAGGGACAGGGCAACCGTACCCGGATCGTCCTTCGTAACAACAGTCCGGAGACCGACTCCGGCCTGATTCGCTTCCGCGACTCGGAGGGAGCCGTGCAGAAGGAGATCCCTTATCAGATCCCGCCCTGGGAGGTGCTGGATCTGCAGACCGCGGGCACGGGCGATGCATTGACGGCCGGAGTGGTTGAGATTCTTTCCGACCTCGGTGCGGCCTCGAGGATCGAGGGAACGGAGGTCTTCCAGGTGCTGGGCCATTACGTCTCGGTCCCCGGCTCAGCCGTCCGGCGCACGCACCAGCTCTACGTCAGCGTGGATTCGGCTGAGAACACCGGTGTGGCAATTTTCAACCCCAGTGCCGCGCGCGAAGCAACCCTGCGGCTGACCCTCGTCCATAACGGCAGGGTCGTGGCCGAGTCATGGCTCACCCTTCCCCCGGGCACCAAGAGAGTGGGATTCATCGATGAGGAAGCCTTCTTCGCGGCTTACCTGGGCGGTTTGCAGAAACCGTTCCGGGGAACGCTGAACGTCGTGAGTACCACAGACCAGCCGGTGAGTCTGGTCGGTCTGCTGCAGAAGCGGGCCAGCGGAGCGCTGATCGCCATTGCACCGGGCTCAGCCGTGGTTCCCGATTGAGGCCTCTGCCGGCGGATGCACGCGGTTGAACGCCGGCTCCCGGCAGGCGGGGCGGCCCTCCCCATGCAACTCGATCGACGGAAACAGCGTCCCTTTCTGTGACCATTCTGTTAGAATCTTGCCATCTTGGATGTCCCGCCGGTCCTGGACCCGCCGGAGCCCCGGGCCATCGGACAGCGATGGTCAGCGGTCTGGCACATGGGCAGGTCACTGATGCGATCAACGAACAAGACCAAGCGCCGGCTTCTGCTCTGGTGGCTGGGCTGCTTATTTCCTGCGGTTTTCGTTCACACCCTGCTGCAGGCCAACGATGCCCGGGCCGCGGACCGGATCATTCTGGTGGGCGACGTCCATGGCGATGCCGAAAGGCTGAAGGGATTGCTGCGACGTGCGAAGCTCCTGAACGACGACGATCGCTGGGTGGGTGGGGACGCGATTCTGGTTCAAACCGGCGATTTCATGGACCGCGGTCCCCAGGTCAGAGAAACCATGGATCTGCTGATGCGGGTCCAATCTGAAGCCCAGGCTTCCGGCGGGCAAGCCATCGTGCTGCTGGGCAACCACGAGATGATGAATCTCATGGGTGATTTCCGGTACGTCCATTCGGACGTTTACTGCAGCTTTGCGGACGGGCAATCGGCGGTCCGGCGCCGCAAGGCTTTTGAGCGCTATGTGAAGACGATCCAGCGGCAGGCCCGGGAGAATGGACAGGAACCCCCCGGGGCGGCGGATCTGGAGTCGGCCTGGATGGAGGCTCGGCCACTTGGATTCATCGAGTATGTGGAAGCCATCGGGCCGGACGGAAAGTACGGGAAATGGCTGCGCAAGCTGCCGGCGGTGGCCAAAATCGACGGGATCCTGGCGGTCCACGGAGGCATCCATCCCAGCATATCCCGGCTGGGGCTGGATGGGATCAACCGCAGAATCGAGAGGGAGCGCCGGCTGCTGGATTCCGCCCGCCGGCATCTGATCGCCCGCCGGTTCATCGACCCTTTCTTCAGCCTGGAGGAAACCCTGGAGGCGGCCCGCCAGAGGATGAAGAAAGCCGAAGCCTCAGGCAACGGGGCGAACGGCATCGGCTCCTGGCCCGATCCGCGGGAAGAGGAATTTTACAAGGTCCTCAAATCCTTCGTGGACCTGGGCCAGTGGCTCAGCGTGCATCCCGACGGACCGTTGTGGTTTCGCGGCTACGCCACCTGGGGTGAGGAGGAGGGGATGCAGCATGTCAGCCGGCTCCTCGACGAGTTTGAAGTCAGCCGAATCGTGGTTGGCCACACCATCCTGTCCAAAGATCGCATCCTGTCCCGTTTCGACGGCAAAGTTTACCTCGTGGATACTCTGACCCCCTCCGCCCTGGTGATAGAGAATGGTGAGATCAGCGCCGTCTATCTCAGTACGGACGGCGAAGGCGGCGCCTCCGACGAAATGATCGCCGGCTGAATCCAGGCTGAGGAGGGACTCTCACCGGGCCGGCGGGCCGGGCTGAACTTCCACCGGCTGGGCTACGCACCTTCTTTCCGCTGCCGGATTATGAGAAGGTGAGACCCGGTATGACCTTTGACGCCATTTGCAGGACATTCCGGCCGTCTTGCCTGGCCGCCCCCTGGGTGCTGGCGACCCTGCTTTCCTTCGCGGGAGTCCGGGCGGCGGCGGGGGTCTGGCGGGGGCCGGAGGGCTCGGAACTGCCATTCAGGGACTTCACAGAGGTTGAGGAGTTCCTGCAGACGGCGCGGATCGAAAAGGCGCGCGTCCTGACTTCGGGCGTCACCCGCCCCATCAAAGTCGGATTGGTGAAAGACGGCATCCGCATGAACGCCGTTTTCCGTCACATCAATGTCTACAGGCAGCGCTGGGATTCGCCCGACGGGATCAAGCTCAGCTTCCGGGATTCCTATCTGTTCGAGTGCGCCTCCTACCGGATCGCCCGCCTGCTGGGGATCGAACACGTTCCTCCGGTGGTGAGACGCACGCTGGGCCCCGCAGACTTCGACTCCGTCACCCTCCTGGAGCTGTTTCCGAGCCTGGAGGGCTCGGTTCAGGCCTGGGTGGAGGATGCCTTCACCGAGAAGGACCGTCGAGAACGCCAGTTCACCCCACCCAGCAGCCTGGCCTGGATGTATCAGCACCAGTTGATGTGGCTGTTCGACAACCTGATTTTCAACGACGACCGCAACCAGGGAAACATCCTTATCGGCCCCGACTGGAAACTGTGGTTCATCGACGCCACCCGCGCCTTCCGGCCCTTCCGCGTCCTCCAGCGCACGGACAATCTGGTCCTGGTCGACCGTACGGTCTGGCGCCGGCTGGAAACGGTTCCGGACGAGCGGTTCCGCGAGGAGCTGCAGGGGCTGCTCACCGACTCGGAGATCGGGAACCTCCTGGCCCGGCGCCGGCAACTGCTGGAGCACTTCCGCGGCTTGATCCGGGAACGCGGCGAGCGGCGGGTCCTGTATCAGTGGCCGGTCCCTGCCTCCGACAGGGGCGACTGATTTCCCGGGAGAGCGATCTGAGGCCGGCGGGTACTCGCGGCGCATCCGGGGGCACAACCGCCAGACTGCCATGGTTGGGGGCTGGCCTGCCGCAAAGTCATTGACCAGGGAACCCGCACCGGGTAGGCTGCGTATCATCGTTCAGATTCCGGCGGAAGCTCTGCCCCGGAAAGTAAGGAACCCAGCTTGTCTGATCGCGGGAGGAGTGTCCAGCGGAGGTCCGGCCGTCCGCCGGCGGTTTGTCTGCTGTTGGCGGCATTGGCTTTGTCGGCGCCAGTGGTGGCCGGCGTCCTGGCGCCTGCGGCCGCCCAGCTTCAGCTCTGGCCGTCGCCTGACCGCCGCGTCTGGACCGGCCCCGACGGCGAGTTGTTGCCGTTTCGCACCGACGAGGAAATCCTGGATTTCCTGCGGACTGCCACGGTGATCTCCACCAAGACCATTCCGGTGGGAGTGACACGCCCTCTCAAGGTCCTACTGGAGCGCGACGGCGTCCGCATGCACTCCGTTTTCCGGCATGTGGACCTGTTCAAGAAACAGTGGCGGTCCCGCGAAGGGATCAAGACGAACTTCCGGGACTCCTGCCGCTTCGAGGTCGCCGCCTACGAACTGGGCCGGCTGCTGGGCATCGACAACATCCCGCCGGTGGTGGAACGTGAGGTGGAGGGCCGCAAGGGAACGCTTCAGGCGTGGGTGGAGGGCGCCATGACCGAGGTGACGCGCAAGGAAAAAGGCCTGGAACCTCCCGAGCCCAGCCGTTGGATGTTCCAGTACCAGGTCATGTGGCTGTTCGACAACCTGATCTTCAACGACGACCGGAACAAGGGGAACATCCTGATCGATCAGAACTGGAACCTCTGGATGATCGATGCGACCCGGGCTTTCCGTCCGGTGAACCACCTGCGCAATCCGCGGATCGTACGCCACTGCGAGCGCGGGGTGTGGGAACGTCTGAACTCGGTGACTGACGACGAAATCCGCCGCCGGCTGGACCCTTATCTCGGCAGCTTCGAGATGAGCTGTCTGCTGAAGCGCCGCCAGCGTCTGGTGGAACACCTGGAGGAACTCATCCGGACCCGGGGTGAAGAGGTGGTGTTGTTCGACCGCCACCGCCTGGGGTCGACACCGAGGTAGCAGGGTAGCGGGGTAACGGGGTAGCGAGGTTCTTTGTGAGGTCCGCGGCAGTTGGCCGAGCCCTGGCGTGCGGATGCTTGCCCCACCACCGTCCAATGCGGTGGTCGCGTGCCCATGGGGCGGAGGGGTTCTTACTCGGATCACACGGATTTACTCGGATCACGCGGATTCCGCCGCTACCCCGTTACCCCGCTACCCCGTAACCCCGTTACCCACCACCTCGCAACCCCGCTCTCTCCATCAGCTCCGCCGTCTTCTCGTACGCCTCCCGGACCCAGTCGACGATCTTGTCCGGCTCCGGGGAATACTCCAGCTCGATGCTGATCACCCCGTCCATCTCCAGGTCCCGGATCGCCTCGAGATAGGGCACAAAATCGATCACCCCCCGCCCCGGAGGCAAGTCACCGTGCACCTTCCCGTTGCAGTCCGAGAGATGGACATGATGGGCCAGACCCTTGAGCCTGGACAGAGCTTCCGGGGGATCGCCCGCCAGCACCACGTGGCTGACGTCGATGTTGGCGAAAACCGCCGGACTGGCCACCTCGCGGATGAAATTCGCCATACGGTCCACGTTGTTGACGAGAGACAGCCGGAAGGGCTCCAGTTCCACCACGATCTCCACGCCGTTCTGCAGGGCGTAATCCCCGATTTCCCGGGTGCCTTCCACCGCCCACCGCCACTGGTCAGCCGGCGCGATCACCTCCTGCTGCCACAGGTATTCGCCCATGACGTACAGCACGTTGCGCGCACCCAGATCCCGGGCGAGGTCCACATAGGCCTTGGTCCGCTCGATGTGAAACCGCCGGACCGGTTCGTTGAAGTCTGCGATCCCCAGGGAGCAGACCGGCAGAGATACGATTGGAAGCCCGTAGGCCGCACAGGTCTTTCGGATCCGATCCTTCTCCTCCCGGGTGATTCCCCAGGCTTCGGTGAAGATGTCCACTGTGTCGAAGCCGATCTCCCGGGTCCACCGGATCCCGGTTTCGAAATCCATCCCCACCTGGGCGAACGCGCTGTTGATCAATCCCAGCTTCATGGCTGTTCCTCCTCCCGATACCAGGTTGCCGGCGATGCGGCCCGATGCTCTCGAGCCGAAACGTATGCGGCCTCCACCAGTGCCATGGTGCGCAGGTTGTCCTCACCCGAGGTCTCGGGCGCCCGGCCCTCTTCCAGGGCACACAGCAGCTCCGCCATGGGACCGGCGAAGGCGTCCGGGAACCAGACGGCGTCCCAGCGCGGCTGGTGCCAGACAGGACCGCCGTCCACGGTCGTGTAGTCGAGAGTGCTGGGCGTGCGGACGGGGTAGCTCGGCCAGCCGATGGTCCCTCTCGCCATGCCCCGGGTCCCTTCCACCCGCCACCGGATTCCGATGTCAGGGGCCGCCCCCTCCCGGGCCGGGCCGGCCCAGACGTCGTCCCACGCGGCGGCGCGCAGCCCGGTGGCGTCGTATTCCAGCACGTACAGGCAGATCCCGTCGGTGTGCGGGAAACGGGTGCGCGGGTCAGGGCGGACGCTGGCGAAGATCCGGTCAGGATCTCCAAACCAGAACCGGAAGGTGTCCAGGTGGTGGATCGACATGATGCGCAAGGTGCACCAGCCCTGACGCTCCTGCCACGGCATCCAATGAGGGATGGCCCGCATCTCGATGGTGGCCAGGACCGGCTCCCCCAGCACCTCCTGCCGCAGTAGAGACCGGCAGGCTCTCACCGACTGGTCATAACGCATGTTCTGGTTGACGGCGAGCGTAATGCCGGCGTCCCGGCAAAGACGCACAATGCGATGGGCCTGCGCCACGCCGGCGCCCAGAGGCTTCTGGGCCAGGATCCCGCGGATCCTGCACCTGCTCCGGACCACCTGCTCGATCACAGACAGCTCCACGTCCGGGGGTACAGCGATGTCCAGCACCTCGACTTGGGGATCATCGAGCAGTTGGGCGAGTGAGGGCCAGACGCGAGGGATCCGGTGACGCTCCGCCGCGGCCTGCGCCTGGCGCAGGTCCAAAGCCGTGATCGCCACGGGGTTGAAGCCCGCCTGGCGATAGGCTTCCAGGTGGCAGTCGGTCATGATGAAACCGGCTCCGATACAGCCGATGGGGACCGAGCGGTTGACGGGCATGCGAGGCTGGTAATCCAGTTCCGGCATCGTCTCTCCTCCCCCGGCGGCGGTTCTGTCGGGCTGCAGGCCACCCCTGTCACCCACCGCCCCCAGGCGGTTAGAATTATGCCGTCTATCCTGCCGGGAGGACAGCGCATCGGAGAACAAAGGATGTCGACATTGAGTCTGCTCCAGATCGAGGAAGCCCGCCGCCGCGCACTGGCGATGCTGCATGAGGCGGGCATCGAGGTGTCGGAAAACGAAGCCAGCTCCCTTGAGGTCACGGATCTGGGCCTGGGAAAGCTGGAGGACACAGGGCTGCAGATCCTGGTTTACGTCAACAATGAACGGTACTGTGCCAAGGAGCTGGTTCTGTTTCCAGGCCAGACCTGTCCCGAACACTATCATCCTCCCGTGGGCTCCGATCCCGGCAAGACCGAAACCTTCCGGTGCCGCCGGGGGCTGGTCTGGCTATATGTGGAGGGGCCTCTCACGCAACCTCTTTCCGCCCGCATTCCTTCGGGGGATGAGCACTGGTACACGGTCTTCCACGAGATCCGGCTGGCACCGGGCGACCAGTACACGATCCCGGCCGGAGTCAAACACTGGTTTCAGGCCGGGCCCGAAGGCGCCGTGGTGTCCGAGTTCTCCAGCACCAGCCGAGACGAGGCCGACATCTTCACCGATCCACGGATCAGGCGGGTGGCGGAGCCGGCACGTTGAGCGTCGACACCCTGCACCTGGCATTCATATTCGGGACCGGAGTGGTGGCGGGGCTGATCAACGTACTGGCGGGCGGCGGTTCGTTCCTCACGCTGCCCGTGCTGATTCTTTCAGGTCTGCCCGCGTCGGCGGCCAACGCCACCAACCGGGTCGGCATTCTGGTCCAGAACATGGGCGCCGTCTGGGGTTTTCACCGATATAAGGTCCTGGACTGGGCCTCGCTGCGCTGGGCGGCCATCCCCGCCACGGCGGGGTCATTCCTGGGAGTCTGGCTGGCACTCGTGATCCCGGATGCTCTCTTCCAGAAAGTCCTGGCCTTCCTGATGGTCGGGATCACCCTGTTTCTGCTTTGGGAGCCGAAACCCCTGGAACGAACCGCCTCGGGGCCGGGTCGCCGGTTCCTGATCTTTGCGGCGTTTGTGGGCGTCGGGATTTACGGGGGTTTTGTCCAGGCGGGCGTCGGGTTTCTGATCCTCGCCGCCACCAGCGCCGCCGGCATGGATCTGGTCCGGGGGAATGGGGTGAAGGTGCTGTGCATCCTCGTGTTCACCGCCGTGTCCCTGCCGGTCTTTGCGCTGTCTGGACTGATCTGGTGGCTGCCCGGCCTGGTGCTGGCGGCCGGCAACGTTCTGGGCGGGCTGGCCGGCGTGCGGCTCACTGTGCTGAAGGGTCACCGCTGGATCAAGGCGGTGGTGACCATCGCCATCCTGGTCTTTGCGGTCAGACTGTGGAGCAGCGGGTAATCGGCCCCAAGATTCCCCGGTCCGGCGGGCAGCCGGAAGCCGTCCCTCCAGCCACGGGTGTCCGTTCAGGTCCGGCGATTGCCGTCGACCGTTGCCCTCCCGAAGTGGAAGCCGAACTAAGGCCGGGGTCCACTTCCGGAAACGGGGCCTTCCATACCCGTACCCCACCCCGGCAGGATCTGGCGGTAACTCACGAAGGCGAACCGCCGGCTGTCCGGTGACCAGGAGGGAACGTTCAGCGTCCCCTGGCCGCCGAACAGACGGACGATCACCTGGGGTTGCGTCTCCGACGGTCCCATCCGGCGCAGCACCACCTCCTGGTTCGGCGGATGTCCTTCGACCGTGCGATCGTAGGACAGCCAGACCAGTTGGCTCCCATCCGGGGACGGGTGGGGGAACCAGTCTGCATAGACATCGTCATGGGTCACCTGTTCCGCCTGTTTGCCGTCCGGTGAGATCCGCCAGATCTTCATCAGCCCGCTCCGCACCGAGTTGAAATAGATCCAGCGGCCATCCGGAAAATAGTCGGGTCCGTCATCCAGGCCGGGCGCATCGGTGAGCCGGACTTCGGTTCCTCCTTCCACTGGAATCACATAGACGTCGTACTCTCCATTGCGCTCAGCACAGTAGGCCAGCATCCGTCCATCGGGTGACCAGCCGTGCCAGTAGGAGGGTCCCTTTTCCGTGACCAGCCGTGGTGTGCCGCCGGCGGCAGGCATTACGTAGATGAGAGACTGATTCTCGGGGGAGTGGCTGATGGCCAGCCACCGGCCGTCGGGGGAAAAGCCGTGATCGTTGTTGCAGCGGTCGGCAAATCCGGTGTCCAGCAGTGCGGGCGTCCCGCCTTCCACGGGGAGGGTGTACAGGCGCCCCTGCTGGTTGAACAGCAGATAGGAACCGTCTCGCGACCAGTTGGGGGCCTCGAAATGGGCCTCGGCCCGGTACGCGACGGAACGCCGGCCGGTTTCAAGGTCGTAAATCTCCAGGGTGCTCTCGACAACCCGCTGTTCGTCCGGGCCGGCGACCCGCTGCCGGACGGAGACGCCGGTGAACTCCGCGGTTTCGAATCGTTCCGCGTCGTGGGCGCAGACGAACAGGCCTGCCAGCACCGTCTCGGGCAGTGGCAGGCGGATCGAGCCCACCGGGCCCGCGACGCCCTGATCGTCCACGACGGACATGGTAAAGACGTCCGCTGTCCGCTCCAGCACCACCCGGCTCCCCGCGCCACTCCAGGCCCTGCTCTCTTCGGTCTCACCGCCTGGGGTCCGCCGGAACTGCATGGCCACCAGGCCGTCGCCATGCACCACGGCATCGACATAAGGAGCGTCGGCGGCCAGGGAGGCGCGGATCATCCAGCCGGCTTTGCGATGAGGATCTCCGCCCGGCTCGGGAAAACGGACTTCCGCTTCCAGTCTGAGATCGCCGGTTCGTTCCGACCACAGGAACTGAAACGCATCCCGGGTACCCCAGACGTTGGCCCCCGACCCGGTGATCCGGTAGCCGGACTCGCCATCGAAATGTGCCTCGCCCGGCCGGGCTTCCCCCACTACTCCCAGATTCTGGAAGTCCGCCCCCAGGTCGCCCGTTACGACGCATCCACCCAGACCTGCGGCCAGCACAACCGTCAGCCCCGCCACCCGACTCCGCATCCCGCTCCTCCCTTCTGAAAGCCCGTCTTGCTCAGATCAGGGCGAAGGCTGCCTTCATGGCTGCCGCCGTCCGGGCCACCGCCTCATCCGCAGGCAGCCCGTTGAGCGATTCGTCGAAGGGCTCAGCCCGCACCGGCCCATCGTAGCCGATCTTGACCAGGGCCCGCAGGAAGGTCCGGACGTCGATGACACCCGTGGCGGCGGGCAGCTTGCGCTTGAGGTCCATCTGCTGGTCCACCGGAATCCCGGCGGGAGCATCGTTCAGGTCCACCGCCACCACCTGGTCATTAGTCAGACTCAGCAGATCCGATTCCTGCTCTCCCGCGGTGTACCAGTGCCAGCTGTCGAGGATTAAACCTACATTGGGACGGTCGATCCCTTCCAGCAGGTCCTTCATTTCCGCCATGGTGTGGATAAACGGGAAGCGCTTGGCGGTCCAGGAGGTTTTCGGTCCCACGTACTCCAGTCCCAGCCTCAGCCCGTGGTCGGCCAGGACGTCTGCTGTCTCCCGCAGCCGTTCCACATGCTGCCTGAGATTCTGAAGGTAGGTGAGGGTATCGTGGTTGGGCATGATCCAGGTTCCGACGCGGCTGCCGCCTGCTTCGCGCCAGGCGGCGGCGGACCTGTCCAGCTCTTTCAGGTCTTTCCGGAAGACCTCCTCGTCGCGCCGGAACTCCACCGGCAGACCGGCCGCTCCCCATTTCAGACCCTTGCTGCGGAGCAGCTCGGCAATTCCCTGCCGTTCCTCAGGCCCCATGGCCGCCAGGGCGGTCATGTCTCCCCCGACCGACTCGAACCCGTGGCGGGCGGCGAGTTCGATCGCCTCTGTCGGATTGGCCCGGACTCCGATCGCTCCACAGACCAGGTCCATGGTCATCAACCGCCCGGCGGCGGTTCCGGCCACCGCTCCGGCCGCAGCCGACACAGCGGCCGCAGCGCCCATGTGCAGAAACTGCCGTCGATGCATGGTGTCTTCTCCTTCCTTCCGGTTGAATCTCGCCTCGGAAGCAGAGTCTATTCGTGCCGGCGTCCGGCCACAACTGGGAGTCGTAACACGGGAGGCGGAAGGGCTGAGATGTCCACTCGGATCACGCGGATTTCGCGGATCACGCGGATCACTCGGATCACGCGGATCACTCGGATCACACGGATCACTCGGATCACGCGGATTTCGCGGGTCACTCGGATCACACGGATTCCGCGCCCAGTCCCGCCCCGCATTCCCCCCTGCCCCTGCTTGCCGTTAGAATACATCCCATGAAAGCCCAGTGGGTCCCCCTCCTTGGATTGCTCCTCGGTACCGGCGGACTCACCACCGGATGGACCTTCCAGGACGCTCCCGCCGGCCTCCGCCAGGAAGAACAGACCGACTACTACCGGAAGTGGCTGGATGAGGACGTCGTCTACATCATCACGGACGAGGAGCGGGAAGTGTTTTCCCGCCTGACCACCGACGAGGAGAAAGAAAACTTCATCGAGCAGTTCTGGCGCCGCCGCGACACCGATCTCAAGACCGCCGCCAACGAGTTCCGGGAAGAGCATTACCGCCGTATCGCTTATGCCAACGAGCACTTCGGGAGCGGAAAAGCGGGCTGGAAGACGGACCGCGGCAGGATCTACATCATCCATGGCCCTCCCACCGAGATCCAGGAGAGCTTCGGCGGCCCCTACGAGCGGCCCATCTACGAAGGCGGAGGATCCACCACCACATACCCGTACCAAGTCTGGAGGTACCGGGAGATCAAGGGTATCGGCACGGACATCGAGCTTGAGTTCGTCGACAAGACCATGACCGGCGACTACAAGTTGGTTCACGACCCCTGGGAGAAGGACGCGTTTGCCACCACCCCAGGAATCGGCTTGACCCTTGCCGAGGAACGGGGGATGGCCCGCAAGAGCGACCGCTTCATCCGGACCGGCGCCGGCGATTACTATCCGTTGCTGGCACTGCGTTACCAGGACCAGCCCTTTGTCCGCCTGGAGCGCTATGCGGGCGTCATGCGCCCCCCTTCGATCAAGTACAACGATCTCAAACAGCTCGTTGACGTCAACATCACTTTCTCAACCCTGCCCTTCCGGATCCACCAGGGCCACTTCCGGCTCAACCGGGAGCACTGCATCGTGCCCATCACCCTTGAGATCGCCAACCGCGATCTCACCTTTGAGACGGATCAGGCGGGGATCCACCGGGCCCGCGTGGTGGTTTACGGTCTGGTGACCTCCCAGGGCAACACGGTGGTCAAGGAGTTTGAAGACGAGGTTTCCGTCAACATCCGGGACGCGCAGTTCCAGAAGGGGTTGTTGGGCAACTCCCTTTACCAGAAGCTGTTGGTGCTGGACAAAGGGCGGCGCTTCAAGCTCGACCTGGTCGTCAAGGACTCGGTAGGGGGTCGGGTGGGTGTGGTCAGCCGGCCGGTAACACCTCCCGCCTACTCCGACGAGGAACTGGAACTCAGCTCGCTGCTTTTATCCGATACGATCGTACCGCTGAAGGAGATCCCCGAGGCCGATGAGATGTTCGTCCTGGGCGACGTGCGTGTCCGCCCGAGTCTGGACCGGGTTTTTCCTGCGGACAAGCTGATGGGCGTCTACCTCCAGGTCTACAACGCCGGCTTCGACCAACAGACGCTCAAACCGTCCCTCCGCGTGCGCTACCGCCTGTTCCAGGGCGGGAAGGAGATTTTCCAGTCGGTAGACGAGGCGGGCGAGTCGATCCAGTTTGTGTCGACGCAGCGCATCGTACTTACCCGAAGTTTTTCCCCCGCTCAGTTGGGGGTTGGAAAATACCGGGTGGTCGTCGAAGTCTTCGACCTCATCTCCAATCAGTCAGCCCAGATTGGAGACGAGTTCGAGATTGTGGCGGCTTCCGGGCATCGGGCCGCCGGGGAGACCCCGGGCTCGTGAACGGCGTTCGGCGGACTCGATGATGTGGACACAGCCTCAACCGGGAGCGCCCCGGATCCCCGGCTGGCTGGGTTGGGGATTGTGCCTGGCGTTGATGGCCGCGGTCGATGCCGAGGCCGGCGTTCCTGCCGTCCAGTTCGTCGATGCCACCGCCCGGCTGGGGATCGACTTCCGCCACCGCTCGTCGGCTACCCCCGGGAAATACCTTCCGGAGACCATGGGTTCAGGGGTAGCGATCCTCGACTACGACCGGGACGGCAGGCTGGACATCTTCTTCGCCAACGGTGCCCGGATTCTCAACCCCATGCCCCCGGGCGAACTGCCACGCAAGGACGCGCCGGAATACTCCAACCGGCTCTATCGGCAACAGCCGGAGGGTGGGTTCATCGACGTCACCGGCTCCGCCCGCCTGGCAGGCACGGGCTACGGCACCGGCGTCGCCGCCGGCGACATCGACAATGACGGCTACCCTGATCTTTATGTTGGCGGTCTGGACGGCGGCAGGCTCTACCGCAACCAGGGTGACGGGACATTTGCGGACATCACTGACACATCCGGGACCCGCGGGTCGGGGTGGATCTCCAGCGTCGCTTTCCTGGATTACGACCACGACGGACTGCTGGACCTGTTTGTGGGCCGTTACCTGGACTGGTCCTTCGAAAAGGAGGTGTATTGCGGATCCCCTCCCGTCCGGGCCTACTGCTCGCCGTCGGTCTATCCGGCGCTGCCGCCGCTGCTGTTCCGAAACCTGGGCGGCGGGCGTTTCCAGGACGTCACCGAACCCAGCGGCGTCGGCCGGTTTCACGGCAAGGCTCTGGGCGTGGCGGTCGCCGACCTCGACCGCGACGGAAGGATCGACATTTTCGTCGCCAACGACGGCATGGAGCAGTTCCTGCTGCTGGGTGCCGCCGACGGCACCTTCCGGGAAGAGGCCCTAGCGGCGGGAGTCGCGGTTGATCAGGACGGGAACAGCTTTGCAGGCATGGGCACCGATGTGGCGGACTTCGACAATGATCTGCAGCCCGACATTCTGGTTACCAACCTCTCCAACCAGAGCTACGCTCTCTATCGCGGCGACGGCGCCGGTGGCTTCGAGTGGGCGTCGGACATCACGGGTCTCTCCCAGATCTCGCTGCTCTATGCCGGGTGGGGGTTCCGCTTCATCGACTACGACAACGACGGCTGGCGGGATGTCCTCATTACCCAGGGACACGTGTTGGACACCATCGAAATCACGTCACCCCACATTGCCTACGCCCAACCACCGTTCCTGCTGAAAAACCTCGAAGGCAAGGCATGGCGCAATGTATCCGCGGAATCGGGCGAGGTCTTCACCCGTCCCGCTGTGGGCCGCGGACTTGCCGTCGGCGACCTGGACAACGACGGCGACCTGGATGTCGTACTTTCGTTGCTGGACAGCCCCGCCCAGATCCTGCTTAACCAGGGCGGCAACCGGCAAAACTGGATCCAGTTCGAGCTGGAGGGAAGCCGCTCCAACCGTCAGGGAATCGGGGCGGAAGTGACTGTCACTCTGCCGGATGGCGGCCGCCGCCAGGCGATTGTGACAACCACCTCCAGTTACCAGTCAGCCAGCGATCCGCGGGTCCATTTCGGGCTGGGATCGGCGGATCATGTGGTGGAGGTGGAGATCCGCTGGCCCAGCGGGAAGCGGCAGTTGCTGGGCAGACAGCCGGCCAATCGGCTGATCCCGGTTCGGGAGCCGGACTAGGAGGGCGTCGGGGGCCAGTGGCCTGGAACCTTGGGGATCCATGAACATGGGGACGGACTCGGCCGGCGGAAGTCGCATCTGAGCCGGCGCTCCGGGGAAACTCACGGAGGAGCAAGGAGGTCACTTGAGAATGCTGTTGGAGACCATCTTGTGCGGGCTGCTGGGCGCTGCCGTTGCGCCGACCTACGGCCAGGACATGTCTGCGGCAGCCCAGGAACAGTTCTCCGCGGCGGTGACCGCGCTGCGGGAAGGACGTCCTGAGCAGGCTGAAAAGATGTTCCGGGCCTTGCTGGCGGGCGGCGCGGATCTTCCGCAGGTTCACCAGAATCTGGGCATCTCTTTGCAGCGGCTGCGGCGGCACGAGGAAGCCGTGGAACAGTTCCGTCAGGTCCTCAATGCTGATCCGCAAGCGCGGGGGGCGCGCGCACTGCTTGGAAGCAGTCTCATGGCGCTCGGCCGCCTGGAGGAAGCTGTGGCACAGCTCGAGCAGGCGGTGGAAGAGATGCCTGAAGATCAGCTCGTCCGCCGGGAGTTGGGCCGTGCCTATTCAGCCCAGGGGAGACCGCTGGAAGCCGTGCGCCAATACCGGGAACTGGCGCGCCTGGCACCAGAAGATCCCGAATACGCCTACCTGTTGGGCGAAGCCTATCTGGCCGTGGTGCAGTGGAGCTACAGTCGGCTGGTGGGCAGCGCCCCCGAATCCGCCCGTGTCTACCAGGGATTGGCCCAGAACCTGGCGGCGGCGGGAAACCTGGAGGGTGCCGCCCAGGCGTTGGAGAAGGCGGTCGGACTCGCCCCCGACCTGCCGGATCTGCACTTGCTGCTGGCGACCGTCTATTTGCGTCAGGGGAGACATGCCGAAGCCCTGGCGGCGGTCCAAGGTGAGCTGCAGCTCGTCCCTGAAAACCAGGGTGCGCGCCAGATCAAGGAATTCCTGGAACGGCAGATCCAGAGCTCTCCTGCAAACCCCTAGCTAGGCTCCGGGGCATTTGCCTAATCCGTGTGATCCGCGTGATCTGCGTGATCGGTGCCATCTGTGTGATCCGAGTCATCGCTGACCCGCGCCCACCTCTTCTTCCCCCAGGCATCTTTACCCTTCCCTCCTTCCCCACTAACCTTAAGTGATGAGCACCTCCAAACACCTGACCGTTCTCCTGGCGGCGGTCCTGACCGCCCTGAGCTGCGCAGCCCCCGAGCCGAAGGTCGAAGGACTCGGCTTCACCCCTCCACCCGGAGGCCAACCGCTGGCCGCTTACGATCCGCAGATCGACCAACTGTTGTCGCGGATGACCCTCGCCGAAAAGATCGGCCAGATGACACAGCCCGACCAGCAGTTCCTCAAGGATCCGAGCGACATCGAGACCCTGTTCATCGGCTCGCTCCTGAGCGGAGGGGACTCAGACCCCCGCGAGGGCAACTCCTTCGAGGCTTGGCGCGACATGGTGGAACGCTATCGCCAGCACGCCCTCAGGACGAGGCTGGCCATCCCGCTTCTGTATGGAGTGGACGCCGTCCACGGCCACAGCAACGTCCTCGGAGCGGTGATCTTTCCCCACAATGTGGGACTGGGCGCAACACGCAACCCTGAGCTGGTCGCTCAGGTCAGCCGGGTCACGGCGGTGGAAATGCGCGCCACCGGGATCCACTGGACTTTTGCGCCTTGCGTGACTGTTCCCAGGGATGACCGCTGGGGCCGAGTCTACGAAGGTTTCAGCGAGGATCCCGAACTGGTGAAGGTGCTGGGCGAGGCAGCGGTCCGGGGACTGCAGGGCGAAGATCTGTCGCATCCGCTGAGCGTCCTGGCCTGCAGCAAGCACTACCTTGGAGACGGAGGGACCACCTGGGGAACCGGCACCGTGGCAAGGTCTGACGGTACCAGACACCCCCTGGACCGGGGTGACACCCGGGTGGACGAGCCGACCTTGCGCCGACTGCACCTGCCAGGCTACCTGACCACCATCGCTGCCGGAGTCGGCTCCATCATGCCCTCCTACAGCAGTTGGAACGGCACCAAACTGTCCGGCCACAAATACCTCCTCACCGACCTGCTGAAGGATGAGCTGGGATTTCAGGGTTTCCTGATCTCGGACTACAACGCCATTGACGAGCTGCCGGGCAGCTATCGCGAACAGGTGAAGTTGTCGGTCAATGCCGGCATGGACATGATGATGGTGCCGGAACGCTACCGGGAGTTCATTGAGACCCTGACCAGCCTGGTTGAAGCCGGCGAGGTACCCATGGAACGGATCGACGACGCCGTCCGGCGGATCCTGCGCGTCAAGTTCGCCATGGGCCTGTTTTCCGAGCAGCCGCAGGCGGACCGCTCCCTGGCCGAGAAATTCGGGTCTGCCGAACACCGGGCGGTGGCCCGTGAGGCGGTTCGCCAGTCTGCGGTTCTGCTGAAGAACGAAGGCGTGTTGCCGCTTCCCAAAACCGCCCGCCGGATTCACGTCGCCGGACGGGGTGCCGACAATCTGGGAATGCAGTGCGGAGGCTGGACCATCAAGTGGCAAGGGGGAATGGGACGAATCACCGACGGCACCACGATCCTGGAAGCGGTTCGCCAGGCGGTGGCAGACGGGACCGAGGTTTCCTATTCGGAAGACGGATCCGGAGCCTCGGGAGCCGACCTGGCACTGGTGGTGGTAGGTGAGGAACCCTACGCCGAGTTTCTGGGCGACCGGGAAGACCTGAGCCTCAGCGCCGACGACATCGCCTCCGTGGAAAGGGTGAAGGCCACCGGCGTCCGTACCGTTGTCGTTCTGCTCTCGGGGCGTCCCCTGATCCTGGAGCCGATCCTCAACCAGGCGGATGCGATTGTAGCCGCATGGTTGCCGGGCAGCGAAGGACAGGGAGTCACGGATGTCCTCTTTGGGGACTACAGGCCCACCGGGAAACTTCCGTTCAGTTGGCCGCGGACCATGGACCAGGTCCCGGTGAATGTGGGCGATGAGCCCTACCAGCCGCTCTATCCCTACGGCTATGGACTCAGCTATTGAGTCGGCCCGGCTGGAGGCACGGAGGTCCTCGTCAACGGTAAGGAGATGCGATGGTGAGACGACATTCCGCCGCTGTGGCAGTCTTCAGCCTCTCGCTGGGAAGCGCTGCGCTGCCGGCGGTGCAAGAGGCTCAGCCCGCCGAGGTCAAGGCGGTGGAAGTATGGGCGGCCCCGGACCTGGTGAAAATCCGCCCCTCGGACCCGGTCCAGCGCCGGAACCTGGTGTGGTCGGCGTCGGATCGCACGGTCCGGGTCGCCGGCGCAGCCGATGAACATGTCCCCTTTCAGGTCTTGATCACGGTTCCGCCCCGTCCCAACCGTTACAGCCCGGTGGCGGGAGGCTTCGCGGTGGAAGCGGGCCCTCTCTCCGGGGTGGCGGGGACCATTCCCGGTACGGCGGTCCGGCTCTACCTCCAGCACCCGATCCTGGTGTATGCCAAGTCCAGTCCGGCGGGCGGCACCGGTTTCTGGACCGATCCTCTGATTCCCCTGTCCGGACCTTTTGACATGGCGGCACCTTTCCGGGAAGCGCTGGAAACCCGCGGAATCTGGGTGGACATCCACGTCCCCGCCGGGACGGCGCCGGGTCTGTATCGTGGGACAGTAGTCGTGCGCCGACAGGGTGAACCGGTGGGAGAGGTCAGGGTCGAACTGGAGGTTTACGACTTCCAGTTGTCCGGAGATCGTCACCTGATCACCTACATGGGAATCTGGGGCCATTGGCTGGAGGGGATGCATGGCGTCCGGGCGGACACTCCGGAGGGAAGGCGCCTGCTTCTGCGCTATCACGAGTTCCTCCAGGAGCGGAGGATGGAGCCCTGGTTCAACCGCCTGCTGGAGCCCGAGGTGGAGTTGCGGCCGGACGGAGAGGTTGAGGCGACCTTCGACCTGGAGCTTTACCGACTCCACCTGGATACCTGGAAACACCGGCGTGTCGTCCTGGAGGCGGCTCCCGGCACCCTCATGCGGCGAATCCAGGCGGAGCCTTTCTCGGATGAATTCCGCCGGATCCTGGGCAGCTATCTGCGTCAGACCGTTGACTTCTTCCGGCAGCACGGCTGGAGGGAGCGGCTGGTCCTCAACAGTCCCATCGATGAACCCAACACGGCCGAGGCTTACGAGGAAACCCGCCGATGGGCCGCCCTGGTGCGGGAGTATGCGCCCGGTGTGCCCTTTCTGGTGACTGAATCGCCCATCCCGGACCGTCCCGAGTGGGGAGAGCTGACCGGCCACGCCCAGAATTTCTCGATTCACGGCAACCAGTTGAACCAGCCCGAGTTACGGCGGCTGATCCCCAAGCTCCGGGAGCAGGGGAGCGAGCTGACCTGGTACATCTCCTGCGACCAGGTCTATCCCCAGCCGAACTATTTCATCGACGCTCCGGCCATGGATCCGGTAATGGTGCCGTGGATCACGCGGCGCTACAGCCTGGACGGCATCCTGTATTGGGCATTGAACTATTGGCCCCAGACTCCCGACCCCTGGCTCGACCCTGTAACCTATCTCAGCGGGTTCCTTTGCAGCGACGGCGGGGTTCTGAACGGGGAGGGATCGCTCCTTTACCCGGGTAACCGGGTCTCGCGGCATTCGGATCAGGCCGACGTGGACGGTCCGGTGTCGTCGATCCGGCTCGAACTCCTGAGGGAAGGAATCGAAGACTATGAATACCTCTGGTTGCTGGCTTCGCTGGGTGACCCGGCGCTGGCCGAAGAGACAGTGCGCGAGCTTGTCTCCGGAGTTGGTGCCTTCTCCCGCAATCCGGAGGAGCTGTATGCCGCCCGGCGCACGATGGCTGCGAGGATCGTGGAACTGCGGCAGCGTTCGACGCCGGCCGGCCGCCGGGCTGACCGCCGTTCTCCTGCTGCCGGTGCTTTGGGTTGCCCCGGATGCGTGGGCGGCCTTTCTGCCGGGGGCGCTGGAGCAGTCCGGGGCATCCCAGCCCGAACCGCTGCCGGCGCTCCTGCAGCAGGCGCAAACCGCTCTGGATACCGGTGACCTGGTGCAGGCGGCGCTGCTGTTGCGCCGGATCCTGGAGTTGCAGCCGGACCACCGGCTGGCGCGTCAGGCGCTGGTGGATACCCTGATGCGGCGCGGAGAATGGGAGGAAGCCGGCCGCGAGGCGGCGAAGCTCCTCGAACGCTTTCCTGAAGATGCTGATTCGATCTATCTGGCGGCGGCGGTGGCCTTTCGCCGCAACGAATTCCAGCGTGCCGTCCAACTCGCCGACAAGGTGCTCGCTCTCAAAGCCGGACACCGGCAGGCGGCGGCCTACCGGCTCCGGGCGTTCTCGCATTTCATGCTGGAGGATTACGAAGGGTTCCGCCATGACCTTGAGCAGCTCCTGGCGGTAGATCCGGCAAACGCTGATGCTCACTATCACCTGGGCCGCTACTATTACGAGAACCAGCAGTTCAATGAAGGCCTCGCTGCCCTGGAGAGGGCGGTTGCGCTCGACCCTTCCCATTACAAGGCCCATTACTTCCTGGGGTGGTGCCGGCAGGCTCAAGGGGACCTGGCGGCTGCCGAGGCGGGCTACCGGCGGTCCATCGAGGTGGTGGAGGCGCGGCATGTCCGTTACGGCTGGCCCTATACGGACTTGGGGGAACTGCTGGTCACGAAGGGGGATTACGCCGGCGGACTGAGCTGGCTCTACCGGGGGATCCGCAACGACCCGGATCTTCCGTACAGCCGGTACAAATATGCCAGCGCCCTGATGAGGGAGCAGGCGACACCGGAGGTGGAGGAACACCTGCTGAAGGCAGTGGAACTGGACCCCGGCTACACCGAGGCGTTCTATCTGTTGGGCCGCTACTACCAGGCCGTCGGCGAAATGGAAAAGGCAAAATCGGCCTTTGCGCGATTCCAGGAACTGCGCCGCAATCCCGTGGCTTCCCCCTATGGTGTCCGACGCGGCCGCTGATCACGGCCACTGGTCGCTGCTATAATGGCAGCTTTCAGATCCGGCGAGCCGTCCGACTCGACCCGCCGGTGAGGAACCGGCCTTGAGTTTCGAATCCGATCATTTTCACGACGAATGTGGTGTTTTCGGAATCGCCGGACACAACGATGCCGCCCGGCACACCTACCTCGGACTTTACGGATTGCAGCACCGCGGGCAGGAGTCTGCAGGCATCGTGACCAGCGATGGACACCTCTTGCACCGGGCCCGGGGGATGGGTTATGTGGCCGACGTCTTCAAGGCCGAAACGCTGGAGAAGCTCCCTGGAACCTCCGCCATCGGCCATGTCCGCTACTCCACCTCGGGCGAGAGCACAATGATCAACGCCCAGCCGATTCTGACCGAATCGTGGCGGGGACCCATCGCCATCGCCCACAACGGGAACCTGGTCAATGCCAGTTCGATCCGGCGCCGGCTGGAGTCCGAAGGCGCCATCTTCCAGTCAACGTCAGACACGGAAGTCATTCTTCACCTGTTGGCGCGTTCCGCCAAGGAAGATCTGGACGAGGCGCTGGTGGACGTTCTCAGACACGTGCGTGGCGCCTATTCCCTGTTGCTGCTCACACCCAAAGAGCTCTTCGCAATCCGGGATCCCTATGGCGTAAGGCCGTTGTGCGTGGGCCAGATGAACGGGGCTTACGTAGTGGCCTCGGAGACCTGCGTCTTTGACCTGATCGGGGCCAGCTACGTGCGCGACATCGCTCCGGGTGAAATCCTCCGCATCCGGGGACGCGATCTGGAATCGATCTTCCTCGGCCGGGCTCCCCGGCTGGCTCACTGCATTTTCGAACACGTGTATTTCAGCCGTCCCGACAGCCTGGTTTTCGAACGGAGCGTGCATCACAGCCGGCACGAAATGGGCCGGCGGCTTGCCCGGGAATGTCCGGTGGACGCGGACCTGGTGGTGCCGGTGCCGGACTCCGGAGTGACGGCGGCGCTGGGTTATTCCCGGGAGTCCGGGATTCCGTTCGAGTTCGGGCTGATCCGCAATCACTATGTCGGGCGCACCTTCATCGAGCCCAAACAGTCGATCCGCCATTTCGGGGTGAAGGTCAAGCTGAATCCGGTGCGGGAGCTGCTTCAGGGGCGGCGCGTGATCCTGATCGACGATTCCATCGTGCGCGGGACCACCAGCCGCAAGATTGTGGAGATGGTTCGCTCCGCCGGGGCACGGGAGGTCCATCTGCGGATCAGTTCCCCGCCAACCGTAGGCCCTTGCCATTACGGGATCGACACACCCACTTACTCTGAGCTCATCGCCAACCAGAAGACACTTCGGGAAATCGAGGAGTTCACCACGGCCGACTCCCTGGGCTACCTGTCCCTGGACGGGCTTCGGGAGGCAGTCGGGGCCGGCAGCGACTTCTGTTCCGCCTGTTTCGACCTCTCCTATCCCATCCCGGTACAGCGTCCTGTGGAACAGGGTGAGCTGTTTCAGATCGAGGACATCGAACCCAGCCGCCAGGCAAGAATCCGTTCCGCCGCCGGCGGAGCGTCGCTCCAGTTGCCGAAGGGGTGAAGAGGCGTCTTCTTCGAGGGTGGCGACTTGGGCCCCACGTCCTTCTCACCGCATCTCGGGAAACACGATCCGCCAGCCCAGGAGAGTCGGGGGGAGCAGACCCAGCGCCCGGTCCAGGGTTTCGCGGTCATAGTGGATGGTGACCGCGGCTTCGACGTGTAGATCCAGCGGTCCTTCCCGCGGCCCGTCCGGCCCTTCCGAAAAGTTGGACATCCAGACCGCCCCTTTCAGGTCCGCCCCGCTGCGCACGGTCAACCGGCCCGTCCCCAGGTGGATCAGCAGCCCTCTGAACTCCGATCCGGCATGGAGGACCAGATCTCCCCGGGCCAGCAGAACCCCCGAGTATCGGCCCGCCAGGACACCGCCGTCGGGCAGGTAATACAGCCCGTCGGCTATGGGAGTCTCGAAGGAAGGGGGTTCCAGATTCCGCAGGCCTTCGTCCAATGCTGACCAGTATCCGGCCTGGAAAATCCGGCTCCGATTGGGGTCGTCCCGGTACAGGGGGTTGGCGTCGACCACGGGATCGGGTTTGGCGGGCTGGTTCTCCGAGGTCTCCAGAACCTCATGCAGGACCGCAGCCATGCCATTGGAACCTGACCCCAGCAAGCTGAACCAGGGGGTCGGCGTTCGGATCGGTGCCTCTCCCTGCGGCCACTCCACGTTCAAACTGGCCCCTGCCGGTGTGAACGCCGACAGAACATCGAAGGCATACTCCTTACGGAGGGTCGCCTCCACCAGGCTGAGGTGGTTGGCACAGCCCGGCCTCCCGCAGCGCCGGTCCGGCATCAGCCCGAGGCTCCTGACCACAAGGACGCCGTTGCGGTCTTCTCCCGGCAACTCTTCATCCGGATCGTTGGAGAAACGGAAAGCGAAGAAGCCGCCCGCCGGCATCGGCTGAAAGCGCCTCAGGGACTCCAGGGCGAAACCGTCGTCACAGGGGGCCTGCCAGTTTTCGGGATCCAGACGGCGGGCGGCCTCAAAATCCGCTGGGTCCCGCATTCCGGGGCAGTCGATGCGGCCGTCCGGACCTTCCAGCAATCGGGCGGCGTCCATGGCAGCCCACAGGCGGCGGCCCACCCGGATGCCGTTTTGCGCCAAGCTGAGGGCCTGCAGCTCCAACGTGACCTGGCGGCTGGTTTCCACCGTCGCCACCACCTGTTCATGGATCAGCAGGCCCAACCCGGCCATCAGCAGGATGGCCAGCAGGACCGCGACCAGTACGAAGCCTCGTCTCCGGTTCATGGTTTTCGGGAAAAGAGGTTGGGTTTCTCACAGACTCGCGCAAACAGGAATCGGGACGACAGGGGGAGACGCGCAGCCTGGAACTGCATCGTGTCGACCCGGGAATCCAGATCCACGTGCAGGGTACGGGGTTCGACCGTGAAAGCCGCATTCCCGACGTGGCGTGCGAACGGTTCGAAGCGTCCCCGATCGCTTCGCAGTTGCAGGGAACCGCCGGACACGCGCAGGGTGATCTTCTCGAAGGGGTCCTCCAGGTCGCCATCCGGAAAACCCCTGTCGCCCTCCAGATCGGCCAGCACCTCCAGTTGGTCACCCACACTGACCATGGGGCTGGCGGCTCCCGCGCCGTTGCCGGCCGGGAGTATCCACCTGGCCAAAAGGACCAGGGCCAACTGGTGGTCGCGGTCCCGTTCCCCGAGGTTCTGGACCGCCTGACTGAGCCGTTGGAACTGGACCAGGCCGGCCATCAGGGTTCCCAGCACCAGGGTACCCAGCAGCAGCGCGATGAGACATTCCAGCAAGCTGAAACCGTGCACAGCGACTCTGCGACCGTTCATCGCCCATTCGCCTCCCTTCGCCTCGGGGATCCTCGGCTCCTGTCGGGAGCCGGAATCGTGCCACCCCAGACGATCCAGCCCCGCTCCCAGTCAAGGATCCGGATCTCCCTGTCTGCCAGAGGTTCCTGTGCCTCCTCGGCCTGCAGCCGATTCCAGCGTTCCCGGTTCTGCCGGAATCGCGCCAGGGAATCGCTTTGGACCTGCAGGGCCGTCACCAGCACGTGGAGGAGCGAAACGGCTGCCAGGCTGACCAGCAGCATCGACACCATCACTTCCAGCAGGGACAGTCCCCTCATGTTCGATCCCTTTGGGTCCCGGCCTAGTCCTCCCATTGCCATCGAACCCTCCCCATGGGAGCTACCACGACTCTGACCCGACCGCGACTGCCTTCCAGCAGAAACGTCCCTGCCGGTGCCGCCTGGCCGCGGGAATAGAACGTCACCGGCCGCGACGGGATCGAGCAGAACCGGATCCCCCGTGGCAAAGGGGTAAACTGCGGCGGACTCTGACCGGGCTCGGCGGAAGAGTAGGCGTCTGCGGACGGTCGGACCACAAAGCGGATGGGGGCGCCCGTGCTGACGGCCGCCGCCCGCAGGCGGGTCAGTTCGGAGCTGACCATCTGGGCGGCTGTCTGCAGTCGCCAGACCTCCACCGCCCGGGACAGGTGCCGGAGTCCCATGCCGGCTGACAACAGGCACAGGGCCAAGGCGATCATCAGTTCCACCAGTGTGAAGCCGCGGAATCTGACCATCGTTATACCTCCGCCCTGAATAAACGCACGAGTTTGGAAATCTGACACCCCAGGGACAGAAAAAAACGTTCCGCCGGCTGCGGGGTCCGAACCCGCCGGACAAATCCGCCATCTCTGTAAGGGACGACCATGAAAAATCCATCTCGGTCTTTCGCTCTCGCCTGCCTGATCCCGTCCGTCTGCGCGATCGCCTCTTCCCCGATTCTTCCCGGCCAGAATCTCTTCCACCATAAGGATCTGGCTTTCGCCCAGGTGGCCGGCGGGCCGGGTTTCGAAACTGTCCTTACCCTCACCAACCGCGGCAACTGGGAGTACACCGGCCGGCTGCAGTTCCGCCGAGGAGCCGGTGAGCAGTGGAACCCGGTGGTCAACGGTTCCCGCATCACGGGAGGCGAGGTGGCGCTTTCGCTGACACCCGACCAGGTGGCGGTCTTCCGGGTTACCGAGGACAACCTGTCGGGCGGACTCGCCATGCTGGTCAGCGACGACCTGATTCCCGACAACTTCGTGGAGGGCAATCTGACCTACTACCTGCGCTCGGGTCAGACGCTGGTGGACAGCGTGGGGATCGCCCCTTCCACCGAGTTCTACCTGGCCTCCCTGCCCTTCGACGACTTCGGCAAGGTGGCCCTGGCGTTGGCCAACCCTGACCTGACCGGTCAGGCGGACACCGAACTGCGGATCACCCTTCTGGACGACCAGGGTCTCGAAAAGGGCACAGTCCGTCCCACGCTCGTCTCACAGGGCCACTTCGCCCAGTACCTGTTCGAGATGTTCCGGGGGGTCCAGCTCACCCGGGGCAAGGTCGAAATCGCCTCGGCTCTGCCCATCGTGGGGACAGCCCTGACCTCCAGCCAGGGGCAGCTCTCCAGTCTCCCCCTGGCACCGGCGCCGGTGGGGTACAGCGTCCGCATGGTGGCGGACGGAGGCGGGGTTTTCGAGGGGCAGATGGGGCTGTGGGCCGATGGCTTCTTCGTCCGGGGTTATCTGGTACTTCAGCGTTATAACAACAGTCCCATCGCCGAGCCCGAAGTGACCCTGGTCAACGGGCAGCTCATCGACGGCTTCCTGGATCTCTCCTTCTTCGCCACCGGAGAAGCCTACTTCAACGAGGAGGTGACGCTGTACCTGGCGGACGCCGATTACTCGATCTTCGATCTGGAATCCCAGGGGGCGTGGATCATGCTGTTCCTCTCGGACCTGGGGACGCTGGAGGGAACTTTCACCCTCACCCGAACCACTCCCTGAGACAGAAGAGAGGAGCCGGGAATCGGGAAACGGGAGGCTGTCCCGTTTCTCACTCATCTTCCTTCATCTCTCGTCCCTCGCCGTCTCAGGCGTGCGGGTCTCATGGCCGCGCGTCGCACGGTTGTCTGAGCCGTGGATCCCTCGCGCGGAGCCGGATCGCCCACCTGCCGGCGCCGGGCCCGCCCATCAGGCTCCAGCCGCACAGCCTGGACGAGACGCCCGGAGGTACGCCGCCCCCTGCGCCCCCTCGCCCCGACTGACTCTCTTTCCCCCTCTCCTCTCGCTGCTAGTTGTCGCCCAGCCGCCGGCCGACCAGGGTCCCGCAGGCGGGCGGAAGCTCGGTACCCTCCCCCAGGATCAACTGCAGCGTGATGTCGCCCGTCATGGTCCCCTCCCGAAGGTTCAGGATCACGTCCGAGTGACCCTTCGCCAAACCGATCAGCTCCCCGCCCACCGTCGCCATTCTCCAGGAGTCCAGGGCGTAGGTGTGGATTCCGGTCCGAGTCCAGGTGCCGTGCCCATGCCCGATCTTGATGGTGATGATGATGGGATTGTTGTTCTCATCCAGGATCGGGTTGCCTTCATCGTCTGTCAGCGGCACGGTCAGGTCGGGCAGGTCGCTGGAGCTGAGGAATGCGCCGTCCCGGGTGAAGTTGCCCAGAATCGAGGCTTCCTCGGGCAACAGCAGGTTTCCTGGACAGGTCGCCAACTGGTCGTCGGGCAGGGAGAGGCCGATCAGCCACACTCCGGACAGAAAGCCCACCGAGTACTTGTAGGCCAGCGCCGGGTCATCGTTACGGCCCACGGCTCGATCCGCCCCGAAGAGGACCCCGGAAACGAGAACCACCAACGCGACACACCCAATAGCAATACGAAACCTCATCGAAGCACCTCCTCTGACAAGGCTCTACAGGCTGATCAACAGATGATTGGCCATTCTACATCCGGCCTTGCGGGGAACGAACCGGCTATCGGGTTGGCGGGCTCATGGGCCCTGCGCGCGGCCTTCGGGCGAGGTGCAGGGCCGACCATCGTCGGAGAGCGCCGAAAGCTCGTGAGTTCAGTGGACCTGCGGCTCCACGGAATTCAGCTCCAGCGGATCGAGACCGTCGGCGGCCTCCCAGGCCGCCAGAAAGACCATACGGGCGATCCGTTCCATCTTGGGGTAGTTGAGCCGATCCGGCAGATCGCCGGGGGTGTGATAGTCCGGATGGAGACCGGTCGAGATCAGCGCGGAGGGGATCCCTCGCAAGAGAAAAGGCCAGGAATCGCTGCGCTTGACCAGGTTCAGCGGGTGTTGATCCAGCTCCATCAGCAGTTCGAGGCCGACTTGCGCGCCTGCCCGCTGGACAACGCTGCGAAGGTGGTCGCTGTAAGAGTAACCCACCAGGTGCACGGTGTTCCGGTTGCGTTCGCGGCTCTGTGGGGAAAGGCCACCGAAGCGGGGATCCTCATGGTCGGTGACTTCCTGATCCCGGCCGATCATGTCCATCTGGAACACCGCCCGGATCCGGTCCAGACCCACTGTGGGATGGGCGACGAAATGACGGGAGCCCAGCAGCCCGTGTTCCTCCGCGTTCCACAGCGCGAACAGGATGGAACGCCGCGGTCGCGCCGACGAAGTGACGAGAGCCTCGGCGATTTCCAACACCGCCGCACTGCCGCTGGCGTCATCGTCGGCGCCGTTGAAGATCCCGGCTTCGGTACGCCCCACATGGTCCAGGTGGGCGCTGACCACAACCACCTCGTGCCGCAGCAGCGGATCGGATCCCGGCAGGCGGGCCAGGACGTTCATGGTCGGTGTCCGGTTGCGTTCAAGCTCCACCCGCAGCGTCAGTCTCAGCCCACTCTGTACCTTGGCCGAAGCTCCGGGAGTGGCAACCGCACCCCGAACCGGGGCCAGCCAGGGTTCCAGCAGGCCCGGAGCCGTGAACACCACCGGGATGCGCACCGGCTCAGGCGGCTCCAGGAAGAACGACGACCATGGAGCGTTCTCGGGCCAGTACGTCCGCATCAGCCGGGGAAACGCGCCGGCCGGATCACCGGTCACCAAAACCACCGCGATGGCCCCCTGGCGCTGTGCCTCCAGCACCCGCCCCAACGGTCCGCCTGGTGCCCGCCGCCGGCCCCGCGGGCCCACCCCCCGTTCTTCGAAGGGATCTCCCGCCGGCATGACGGCGACGGCCCCGGAAAGTCCTGCGGCCTCATATGCCTCTCCCTGACCGACATCGGGATCGGTCCGGAATCCCACGGCCACCGCCCAGCCGCTTACCTCGCCCGATGCCGAAGCGGGCCAAGGGAACCAGGTCCCCATCAACTGCGCCGGCGCCGGCTCCGCGGATTCAGTACCAAGGGACAACCGGTTCTCTCCGGCAACCCGGGAGCTTTGCAGAGTGAAGGTTTGCAGGAAGCTGTCTTGATCCCCCGCGGGTTCCAGATCCAGCAGCTCGAGCTGATTGGCCAGATACATCGCCGCCAACTGGTTGGTGACCGACCCGGTCTGGCGTCCCTCCATCTGGTCCGACGCCAGGAACCCCACGATGGCCCGCAGCTCCGCCGCCGTGATGGACTCGGCTCCGGAGGTATCCCAGGCATCGCCGGGCGGGCGCGACAGCGCCGCCACCGCCAGTGCCGGCAACAGCATCAAAGAAAGAACTCGCGCTTTCGACGCAACAGCAGCCATAGGAAAAACGGGCCTCCCAGCAGCGAAGTGAAGATACCAACAGGAATCTCGGTCGGCGCCAGGACCGTCCTGGCGATTGTATCGCAAACAATCAGGAAGGCTCCGCCGAGCAGGAAGGAGACCGGCAGCAGCAGGCGGTGGTCGGCTCCCACGGTGAGCCGCAGCAGGTGCGGAACCACCAGGCCTACGAACCCGACCGGGCCGGCAAAGGCCACCACCGAGCCCGTCAGCAGCGAAGCACAGAAGTATTGCGTGGTGATCAGGCGGTTGACGTTGACACCGCGGGTTGCCGCCCACTCCTCACCTGTGCTGAGTACGTTCAGATAGCGGGACTGGAAAAGCAGCACAGGCAACCCCAGCACAAAGAAAGGGGTGAGGCTGAGCAGCTTGGAGTACTCATAGACGTCGAGTCCCCCCATCATCCAGCGCATCATCAGGAAAGCCTTGGTGAAGTTCGAGAAGTAGTGGATCAGCAGGATGGCCGCGGCACACAGATAATTCAGCACCACCCCGGCCAGCAGCAAGGTCATGGGAGACAGGTGGCGCCGGGTTCGCGACAGGCCATAGACCACCAGCACGATGGCCAGCGAGCCGGCAAAGGAAGACAGGGGAAGCAGACTCAAGCCGGCAACCGCCACATCCCACCCCAGCACGATCGCCACCACGGCACCCAACGATCCTCCTCCCGAAATCCCCAAGGTAAAGGGACTGGCCAGCGGGTTGCGCAGAATGGCCTGGAAGACGACACCTGATACGGACAAAGCACCTCCGGTCAGGGCCGCAAACAGGATGCGCGGCAGGCGTGCCCGGACCAGCACCTGGTGGTCGAGGCTGGTGGGATCCGAAAGCGCGCTCCACAGATTCACGGATACCGGTCCGATCAGCGGTGAGAGGACCGCCGCGGCTGCACAGACCAGAAACGCTCCCCCCACGATGTGCCAGTAACGGGAAGGGCTCAGACCCTGGGACGGAGTGCTCACCTTCTGTCCCCCGACGCGCCGACGAGGCCCGAAAACAGGGCCAGTTGTTCTGACCGGATTTCGAACACGTCCTCCAGCAGAGACGCCGGAAGTCCGCCTGCTCCGGGCGTGAGATCCGCCACCACCCGTCCCTGCTTGAGGAGGACCAGGCGGCGGCAACCGGCCGCAGCCAGCCGGAGGTCGTGGGTCACCAATACGATGGTGACTTGGCGGAGCCGGTGCAGGCGGTCCAGGATTTCGAACACCTGGAGCTGATGCTTCAGGTCCAAAAAAACCGTAGGTTCGTCCAGCAGCAGGACCTCCGGCTCCTGGGCCAGCGCCGCCGCCAGACAGATCAACTGTTGCTCGCCCCCGCTCAACTCCTGAAAAGGTCTGTCGGCCAGGGCAAGGCAATCCGTGAGTTCCAGGGCTTCCCTGACTTTACGGCGGTCCTCGGCGGTTTCGAAAAAGGATCCCGCCTGATGGGGAAGCCGCCCCATCGAGACCACCTCCCAGGCGGAATAGGGGAAGAGGATCTGGGCCTGCTGCGGCAGGTAAGCCACCCTTCGGGCATACTCCCAGCGGTCCCATCGCGCCAGCGGGCGGTTTCGAAAGAAAACGCTTCCCGACGACGCCGGCAGCAGCCTGCACAGGACCTTCAGCAGCGTGGTCTTCCCTGCTCCATTCGGCCCCAGCAGTCCGATACGTTCCCCATGATGGATCTGCAGGCCGACACCCCGCAAAGCGGAATGAGCCCCATACCGGACGACCAGGTCTTCAACCGCGAACAGGGGGTCAGCGGGAATCGCCATGGATCAGCTTCACCAGTTTCTCGACCGCGTCCACCAGCCGCGGACCCGGAATCAGGAAGACATCCTCAACCAGAACATGCACCCGCCGCTGGCGGACCGCCGTCAACCCGGGGAAGCGGGCCCACAGCTCGCGGATCTCCCGTTCGGCCTGGGGGTCCGAGCCCGCCGATCCGTGCGAGAGGTCCAGGATAACCTCGGGGTCCCGCCGCAGGATTTCTTCCAGCGAGAGTTTCGGATAGGCGCCCGCGGCACCGCGCGCTGAGTTCTCCGCCCCGGCCAGCTCCAGCAGCTCACCCAGGTAGCTGCTTTCGCCGGCGGCATAAAGATCGGAAAGAGATCCGGTATTCCGCCCTACCAGGAACAGAGTCCGGGGGCGGCGGCGTCCCTCCAGCCTGCGGCGGATCGCATCGAGTCGTCCGCGGAGCTGGCCTACCAGTTCCTGCGCCGCCTGCCTGCAGCCGACCCGCTCGCCCAACACGAGGAAGGATTCCAGCACTTCGTTCAAGGTTTCCTGGCGCAGCACCAAAACCGGCAGTCCAAAGCCGGTAAAGCGTTCGATCAGGTCGTTCCGGTCCGAAAGGACGACCACCAGGTCAGGATGGAGGCGGAGGACGCTTTCCAGGTTGGGGGAGGCAAAGTCTCCGACCACCGTTTTCCGCTGGGCCTCGGGGGGATACCGGCAGTAGCTGGTCACCCCCACCAGCCGGTCGCCGGCCCCCAGGGCAAAGACGCTCTCCGTGATGCTGGGTGCCGTCGAGACGATCCGCTGGGGATCTGCCCCAAGAACCGGCCACCACCCCATCATCATCATCACGAGCAGCAGGCTCACCCTGACTGTCATTTCCGACTTACTCGGATCACACGGATCTCTCGGATCACGCGGATCTCTCGGATCACGCGGATCTCTCGGATCACGCGGATCTCTCGGATCACACGGATCTCTCGGATCACGCGGATCTCTCGGATCGCGTGGGTCACGAGGCCATCTTTTCCAACCGTTTCCCAAACGACGGCAAGCTTACCACGAGGTTTTCCACAGCCGGCGCCCGCCGGGCCTCATGGACCGGTGCCGTCGCCTGCCTCCGTCCGTCAGGGGTCTGGCCTGACATAGCCGGCGGGCTGGACAACGCCGCAGCGTTCCTGCCATGCTCTGCTGACCATGACCAATAGCCGGGCGGCTCGCGAATACCAGGGATCAATCACCGTCCAGGCTTCTCCTGCCGCGGTCTGGCGCGCGCTGACGGAGCCGCAGGAGCTGACCAACTGGTTTCCGCTGCACGCTAGGGTGGTGCCAAGGGCGGGGGGAACCATCACTCTTTCCTGGGGACCACCGTGGGAGGGCACCGCACCCATCACCATCTGGGAGCCGCACCGCAGGCTGCAATGGCGTGAAGAAGTGTCGATCGGAGGCAAACCCAGTCCCATCCTGGTGGACTTTCGGCTGGAGCCCCGGGGTGACGCCACCGAGCTGCAGCTCACCCACTCCGGCATCGGCACGGACGCTGCCTGGGATGACTATTTTGAATCCATAACCAGCGGCTGGACCTTCGAACTGTATGGCCTCAAGCATTACCTTGAAGTCCATCCGGGAGTGAGGCGGCAGACAGTTTGGGTACGGCGTCGCTCGCAGCGGAAGCCGCGGGAATTCCTGCCGGAACTGATCGGTCCCAGAGCCCGCGTTCTGCGCGGGGAGGTGGAACGGCTGAAACCGGGCGACCGGTACTCTCTGGCGGTGGCGGGGTCCTCTGAGACCTTGACGGGATGCGTGGCCATCAACGCTCTCCCGAAACTGTTCTGCGCGGAACTGGACAACCTCAACCGCGGTCTGCTGCGGGTGGAGTGGGACCGTTCCGGAGGGGACTACGAGCTGTGGGTCTGGCTTTCGCTATACAACCTTCCCTCTGCCACCGTCAACCGCCTGCGGGACACCCTGGACGCCGCCGCCGATCGGCTCGCCGGCTGCGTCCGGGCGCCAAACGGGTAGAGGGTAGCGGGGTAACGGGGTAGCGGGGTTCTCTGCGAGGTCCGCGGCAGCAGGCTGAGCCCTGGCGTGCGGAAGCTTGCTCCGACATCACCGTTCAATGCGGAGGTCGCGGATCCATGGGGCGGAGGGATCCTTACTCGGATCACGCGGATTTCCCGGATCACACGGGTTTCTCGGATCACGTACTCGAATTACCCCGTTACCGCGTTACCCCGCTACCGCGCTACCCCGTTACCCCCCTACCGCGCTACCCCGTTACCCCGCTACCGCGCTACCCCGTTGCCCCGCTACCGCGCTACCCCGCTATCGCTACGCGCCACCGCCGAGAACGGTATAATTCCACTCTTTCGCGGAGACACAGAACCATGGATCACCAAGGGGAGCTGGTCCGCAGCGGTTACTGCGGCGAGGTGGAAGAAGGTCAGGTCGGCCAGACGGTTACGGTCATGGGCTGGGTGGATCGCGTCCGCAACCTGGGCAACCTGGTCTTCGTCGACCTGCGGGACCGCTCGGGAGTCGTGCAGGTAGTGGCGAGCCCCGATCAGCCGAAAGCCCTGGAGAAAGCCCAGCAGGTCCGTCCCGAGTATGTGCTGGCGGTCATCGGAGAAGTCGTCCGGCGCGACCCCTCCACCGTGAACCCTGACATCCCCACGGGGCAAGTGGAGGTGCATGCCCGGGAGATCCGAATCCTCAACCGCAGCCTGACGCCGCCGTTTCCCATCAACGAAGACGTCACCTGCTCGGAAGAGACACGGCTCAAGTATCGTTTCCTGGACTTGCGCCGGCGTCCGCTTCAGCGCAACCTGCAGCTCCGTCACCGGGTCACCATGGAGGTGCGCAAGGAGCTGGACGAAAACGGTTTCCTGGAGATCGAGACTCCCTTCCTGACCCGGTCCACCCCCGAGGGAGCCCGCGACTACCTGGTTCCCAGCCGGCTCCACCGCGGCCAGTTCTACGCTCTGCCCCAGTCGCCGCAACTGTTCAAGCAGCTCCTCATGGTGTCGGGCATGGATCGCTATTTCCAGATCGTGCGCTGCTTCCGGGACGAGGATCTGCGGGCCGACCGCCAGCCCGAGTTCACCCAGGTGGACATCGAGCTGTCGTTTCCCCAGATGGAAACCGTTTTCGAGCTGGTGGAAAAGCTGCTGGCACGAGTCTTTCGGCTGGTGGGAATCGAGGTCAGCCGTCCCTTTCAGCGGATGCGTTATGACGAGGCAATGGCCCGTTTCGGCACCGACCGTCCCGATCTCCGGTTCGGACTGGAGCTGGTGGACGTTACCGAGAGCTTCCGGGAAACTCCTTTCCAGGTCTTTTCCGAGCTCATTCACCAGGGCGGAATCGTCAAAGGGATCCCCCTGCCCCCTGGCCTCAATTACTCCCGGCGCGAGCTGGACCTTCTGGGCGAGGTCGTGCGCCAGTTCGGAGGTTCCGCGTTGTCCTGGCTGCGGGTCCAGCCCGAGGGAGGCATCCGGAGCTCGCTGCCGAAGGTGGTTCCCGACGCGCAACTGGAATCGGCGGCCAGGACGGCAGGACTCGAACGTGATCAGTATCTGCTGATGGTGGGGGGTCCGGCGGCTGCCGTCAATTCGTCGCTGTCGGCCCTGCGCCTTCACCTGGGCAACCAGTTGAAGCTGATTCCGGAAGGCCGGCATTCATTCCTGTGGGTGTATGAGTTCCCGCTGCTGGACTGGGATGAGGAAGAGGGGCGGTACGTGGCCCTGCATCACCCTTTCACCTCCCCCAGCGATTCAGACCTGGAATTGCTGGACACCAGTCCCGCCGCGGTCAAGGCGAAGGCCTACGACGTGGTCCTCAACGGCATGGAGATCGGAGGCGGCTCGATTCGTATCCATCGCGAGGACATCCAGCGTAAGGTCTTCAGCGCTCTCAGGATCGGGCCGGAGGAAGCGGAGGAACGCTTCGGCTTTCTGTTGGAGGCATTGCGTTACGGCGCTCCTCCCCACGGGGGGATCGCCCTGGGTCTGGATCGTATCGTCATGCTGCTGGCGGGCGAGAAGTCAATCCGTGAGGTGATTGCCTTCCCCAAGACCGCCAAGGCCGTGGACTTGATGTGTTCCGCGCCTTCGCCGGTGAGCGAGCGTCAGCTCAGGGAGCTGCATATCGCGGTCCGCCCCTTCTGAGGGCCGAGGGACCCAGTTTTCGGCGCCCGTCCCGAAGCGGCCGGTGCGTTGGCGAGAGATGCCGAAAGTCCAAGTCCTGCCTGAAGTCCTGGCCCATCAGATCGCCGCCGGCGAAATCGTGGAACGGCCGGCTTCGGTGGTCAAGGAGCTGGTGGAAAACTCCCTGGACGCCGGCGCGACCCGGATCCGGGTTCAGATCGAAGGGGCAGGATCCCGCCTGATCCGGGTTGCCGACGACGGCTGCGGCATGTCGGAAGCAGACGCCTGCCTCGCCTTCGAGCACCATGCCACCAGCAAGATCAGCTCGCTCGAGGACCTGGAGGCGATCCGGACCCTGGGTTTCCGCGGCGAGGCATTGCCGTCCATCGCCTCGGTGTCCCGCGTCTGTCTCAAGACGGTGGAGCCGCCGGCCGAGACAGGGCCCCCGACCTCCGGGACCGAGCTGCGGTATGAGGGAGGCCGTCGGATTTCCCTGCAGGCCATCGCGTGGCCGCAGGGCACCGAGATTTCAGTTGAGGATCTCTTCTTCAATACTCCCGCGCGCCGGAAGTTCCTCAAGTCGGCAGCGACCGAAATCAGCCACATCACCCGGTTGGTCACCAGTTATGCCCTCGCCTACCCCGGCGTCTCGTTCCTGCTGGAGCATGAAGGCCGGTTGCTGCTGGACGCTCCGGCGGTCTCGGATCCAGCGGACCGCACGTTCCAGGTGCTGGGCGACCCGGTGATGTCGAACCTTGCACGGGTGGACTACGAAAACGCCGGAGTTCGGGTCCACGGCTTCACTTCCCTGCCGCATGAACAGCGCAACAGTGCCAACTGGCTGTTCCTTTTCGTCAATCGCCGCCTGGTCCGAGACCGCCTGCTGACCCACGCCATCCGGCAGGCCTACCGGGATCTGATCCCGGTCCAGGCTCACCCGGTGGTTGTCCTGTTTGTGGAAACCGACCCCCGGCTGGTCGACGTCAACGTCCATCCCACCAAGACCGAGATCCGGTTCCGGCGCTCCCAGGACGTCCACGTCTCGGTCTTTCGGGCCATTGAGCAGGCGTTGCTGCGCCATCGTTCCAACCTGTCCAGTCTGGCGCGCGATCTGGATCTCCCCTTGCCGGGCTCCCGCGAACAAAGGATCCGGCACGGGATCGACGCTTTCCTGCGCCAGACCGCCAGCGCTCCCATCTTCGAGTCGCTATCCCGGGCCGTCCCGCCGTCCGATGCCGGCGTGGTTTCCGCCCCGGAATCCCTTTCGCGCAGGGCGGCTGCGGCGCCGGCCGACCCCCATGGCCCCGCCATCCCCGAAACCTCTCATTTGTCCGCCATCCCTTGCGTCCTGGGACAGTTCGTCGAGAGCTTCATCGTGGTCGCCGACCGGGACGGGGTCATGCTGGTGGACCAGCATGTCGCTCACGAGCGGATCCTGTATGACCGCGCCTTGCAGGCGTTGAATGCACAAAGCGGCGTGCCGGTGCAGGGCCTCCTCATCCCCCGAACGATCCGGCTCGATCCCCAGCAGAAAGCGGCTGCCGAATCGGTGCTGGAACACCTGAACCGCAACGGCTTCGAGGTTGAGTGGTTCGGTAGCGACACTCTGATCGTCCGCGGAGTCCCCGCGCTGGCGCAGGAGGTAGACCCTGCGGCAGTCCTGGAACAACTGTTTCGGGAACTGGATGCCCTCGACGAGCTCGCCTCGCCGCATCTGCAACCGGACCGCAGCCTGCGGAGGGTCCGGGAGAAGATTGCCATCTCGCTGTCCTGCCGTGCGGCGATCAAGATCAATACACCGCTGACCCGGGAGAAGATGCAATGGCTGATCGACGAGCTGTTCCGCTGTGAGAACCCTTACACCTGTCCCCACGGCCGTCCCATCCTGCTTCGCCTGCCTCTGGGCGAGATTCTGCGGGGTTTTCATCGGATCTGAGAGTGAAGACACGGCCAGCGTTCTTCCGGGAACGGGGCGCGGATGATGGGTGCAGACCGCACAACCAGGTCGGGAAGCCCACGACAAGGCTGCCCGCAGGAAGGATTCCAACGGGAGCGCCGGCGGTTCGAGTCGAGTACCTCCGGCACCTCCGCACTGCCATCTCCCGCACTTCCATCTCCTGTCCCCGGTCCGGCTAGAATACGGCCCCATGATTCCAATTCACGCTGCAAAGCTGTTTCTGGCTCTGGCTACAGCGACACCTGCCAGCCAGCCGGGCGGTGTTTCCCGTCCCAAAGGGCCCGAGGAAACGGTCATTGTGACCGCCCACGCCACACCCGTGGCCTTCACTTCAGTCTCCCGCCGGGTCACCGTCCTGACCCGCGAAATGATCCGGCGTCTGCCGGTCCGTTCGGTGGATGACCTGCTCAGGTTGGCCGGCGTCGACGTGCGCAGTCGCGGAGCGTTCGGCCTGCAAAGCGATCTTTCGCTCCGCGGTGCCGGCTTCGGACAGGTGCTGGTGCTGGTGGACGGAATCCGCCTCAATGACGCCCAGACCGGACACCACAATGCCGATTTCCCCTTCTCCCTGGACGACATCGAGCGCATCGAGGTGCTGCACGGACCCAGCTCGGCCCTGCACGGGGCGGACGCCTTCGGAGGCACCGTCCAGATCGTGACCCGTCGTGACCGGCCGCGCCTCGAAGCCATGGCAGCCGGCGGCAGCTACGGACTGGCGGAGGCGCGGGTCGCGGGCGGCTGGGAGAACGGCCGCTTCCGCCAACAGCTCTCGGCCTGGGGCAACCGCTCTTCCGGCTTCATGTTCGCCCGCGATTTCCAGACCGCCGGGTTCCGCTCCCAATCGCTGGTCGGTGACGCCACGCGGATCACAGTAGGTCACGTGGACAAGGAGTTTGGCGCCAACGGATTCTACGGCCCCTCGCCGTCGCGGGAGTGGACGAAACAGACGCTGGCTGCGGTGGACCACCGGACCCGTCTGGGCGCGGACCTGGAACTACAGACACGGGGATGGTACCGGACTCATGGCGATCACTTTCTCTGGGACGTCCGGCGTCCGGGCTTTGCCGAGAATCGGCACCGGACCCACGCCGTGGGTGTCCAGGCGACGCTCCACCGCCAGTTGGCGGAGGCAACACGGCTTTCGCTGGGTGCGGAGGCGGGTGGCGACTGGATCCGATCTTCCAACCTCGGCGACCATGACATCAATCGGGCCCAGCTTTTCGCCGAATTCCTGAGGGAGTTCCCGGCGGGATCTGTGGCGCTGGGCCTGCGCTGGGACCGGTACTCGCGTTTTGGCAGTTCCATCAGTCCCGGCCTGAGTGCAGGCTGGTGGGTGATGCCCAGTCTGCGGTTCCGCGGCTCCGCCGCCCACGCCTTTCGGGTGCCGGCTTTCACCGAACTGTATTACCGGGATCCGAACCATCGGGCCAACGCCGATCTGAAACCGGAAACCGCCTGGGAAGGAGAGATTGGGGCGGACTGGTTCCCGGGCGCCGACTGGCAGGTGGAGGTGGGCGGTTTTCTCCGCTCTGACCGCAACCTCATCGACTGGGTCCGGCAAAGCCCCGCCGAACGGTGGCAGACCCGGAATATCCGGCGTCTTTGGACTCACGGAATCGAGCTCTCCCTGCAGCGGCTGTTCGAAGGCGGATGGCTGGTGCGGACCGAATACCAGTGGATGGTCTCCACCACCCGGGACCTCACGTTGCTGTCCAAGTACGTCCTGGATTTCCCGCGACACGGGTGGCTGGCGATGGCGGCAGCGCCGCTGGGTGGAGGATTCGAGGCAGGACCGGTCGTGCGTTACCGCCGCCGTTCCGACGGGCGCGACTACTGGGTCCTGGATTGCCGGGCCAACCGTCGTTTCGGGGATCTGATGCTGTTCGTGGAGGGAACGAATCTCACCGGAACGGAATATCAGGAAATCCGCGGCGTCGATATGCCCGGACGGTGGTGGAGGGCGGGTATGGAGTACGTGCTGCCGTAGGGGGTAGCGGGGTAACGGGGTAACAGGGTAGCGGGGTAGCGGGGTTGCGGGGTTGCGCCGAATCCGAGTACGTGATCCGAGTAATCCGAGTGATCCGTGTAATCCGAGTGATCCGTGTGATCCGAGTGATCCGAGTGATCCGAGTGATCCGAGTGATCCGAGTGATCTTGAGTAAGAATCCCTCCGCCCCATGGGTATGTGGCCCCGCATTGGACGATGGTGCAGGAGCAAGCTCCGGCACGTCAGGGCTCAGCCTGCTGCCGCGAACCTCGCAGAGAACCCAGCAACCCCGCTACCTCGCAACCCCGCTACCCCGCAACCTCGCAACCCCGTTACCCCATTACCCCGCTACCCCGCCCCCGGCTCGCTGGGTTACAGTACGGCCCCATGAAACAGCGATTCCTTGACTGGCCTGTCGTGCTTTCGGGATTTGTTCTGGCGGCCGGCGTGGCGGCTTTCCTCCAGGGGCAGGAAATACCCCGGGAACAGTTGATCTTCTACACCCAGGAGTGGCAGGGCGAGCGCTTCCCCGATGGACGCCCGCGTGTTCCCGACGACATCCTTCAGCGCATGGAGAAAGTCTCGCTGGAAGAAGCATGGGCGGTGTTGCGGCAGGCGGGCTTCAATAACCAGTTCGAAGGCGGCTGGCAGATGATCCACCCGGACCAGCCCATCGTGGGCCGTGCTCTCACCGCGGTGTATGTGCCATTGCGGCCGGACATCCAGAAACGCATGCTGGAACGCGGCCACCAGGTCGGCCGCGTGGGGCCCATGAATTCCTGGCCCATTGACGAGTTGCAGAAGGGTGATGTCTACGTGGCGGATGCCTTCGGCAAGATCAAGGACGGTACCCTGATTGGAGACAATCTCGGCAACTCGATCTTTGCCAAATCGGGCAAAGGCGTCGTCTTTGATGGCTCGGTCCGAGACCTGGAGGGCCTGTCGGAGATCGAGGGTTTCAACGCCTTCGTCCGGGGCTGGGACCCGACAGCGATCCAGGAGATGATGTTGCTGGGCCTCAACACCCCGATCCGGATCGGCCAGGCAACGGTGTTTCCCGGCGATGTGGTGCTCGCCAAGCGGGGCGGAGTGATGTTCATTCCTCCGCATCTGGCGGAGAAGGTGGTGATCGAGTCCGAAAAGACCCGTCTCCGGGACCGTTTCGGGCACCAGCGCCTGCGGGAAGGTCGCTATACGCCGGGCCAGATCGACAGCCGCTGGTCCGAAGAGATCCTCAATGACTTTTTCCAGTGGCTGCAGGAGAATCGGGACCGGCTGGGTGTCCCCCCTGAGACCATCGAAATGCTGCTGCGGGAAAGGGAATTCTGAGGTTTCCCGGCGACGCTGCCCGAGCCCTGGAGGATTCCGTCATTGGGATTGCCGGCGGGCCTCTTCGGCTTCCCACTGCCGCCGGATGCGCTCCCCCTCGCGCCGGAATTCCTCGAGGCGCCTGAGCTGTTCCTCCGTGAGCAGAGGAACCAGCTTGTCCTGGGCCCGCCGGATGATGGCGTCCGCCTCGGGCTTGGCGCGGTTGATCATGGCGCGGAACTCCTGCTGGGCCTGCCGGATTGCCTCCTCCAGCACCGCCTGTTGCTCCTCGGTAAGCTGCAGATAGGTGATCATGTGCTGTTCCATCGCCGACAGAAAGCGTTCCGGGCGCAACATGTAGTCGCGGTGCAAGTACCAGTACGAGGCGACGGTTCCTGACAGAAAGCCCACCGCGAACAGCAGGAGCATCCCCACCCATGCCTTCCAGCTCGGCACGTTCAGTCTCCTTCCTCGCCCCGGTAGCGCAGAACCGCATCCAGAATCAGATCGCGGTCCGGCACCGGCTTGTCGGCGGTGGTCATTTCCACCAGCAGCCGGACGGCAGGATCCAACTGCCGGGCCTGGGCACTGTCCATCCACCACAGGGAAAACAGCATCAACACGCAGAGCATCGCCAGCAGCGGCGATGCCCTCCAGCAGACACGCCCCACGGCCAGAGCCGCCGACTCCGAAACCGCCCCCCGAGCAGACGCCAGCCGCAGGCGCAAGCCCGCCAGGAAGACTGCCTCGGGGGACCCGTCCCTCAATTCTGAAAGGCCTGGCCGAAACAGCCGGGCGGTCAGCCGATCGAGCAACTCCGGTGGAATCTTCAGACCCATGAGTCCTCCCTGGTCATCCGTTCAGCAGTTCTTCCAGAATCCGTTTCAGCTTCCGGCGGGCACGGAACGCCCGAACCCGCACATTGACGGTGGACCAGCCCATCAATTGCGCCACCTCGGGCACTTCCAGCTCCTCTCCATAGAGGAGGTGCAACAGGGCCTGGTCCTCCGGACTCAGCCGGGGAATCACACGGCGAAGGAGTTCCCGCGCTTCTCGCTCGGACTCCAGTCGCCGATACAGGTCCTCCGCGTCCCGGTCAAGACGATTCTCCAGCCAACAGGCGTCTTCTTCGTAAACCTGCGAAGCCGACCGTTCTGGGCGACGGCGGCTGTACCGCAGCCGGTCAAGACACAGGTTCACGGTGAGGCGCATCAGCCAGTTGCGGAACGGCACCCCGGGGCGGCACCGGGAGAGGTTGGCATAAGCGCGCACAAAAGCATCCTGGGCAAGGTCCTCCGCATCGGCGGGATTCGGCAGAAAGCGGGCCGCCAGCCGGGTCACCGAGAGGCGGTAACGAAGAACCAGGGTCTCGAATGCCTGCCGGGATCCCGCCTGCGCCGCCTGCAACAGTTCGGCGTCCGAAGTGGAATCCATCCCTGTCCCGGGGTCTCGAGGTGCTCCGTTCACGCAACACACCAGCCAGGGTGGAGCCGAACTCGGGAACGATTTCACTGCCACCGCCCTGCCGTATCCCGCTTGCCTGCGACTATACGCCGCCCTTGCCGCCATCGTTAATCCAGTTGCTGTGCGCCTCTGTTGGTCAAACGACATGAATCGAATCTCCGTTACACGAACGGTGGTTGAGTCGGATGACTCGGATCACGCGGATCAGGGGGCATCCGAGAATCATCTCTCCGCTTGCCGATCAAGGCCGGGACACAGCCGCAGGCAGTTGGCGGTGGTCAGATGGGCCACTTCCTCCAGGGTCATGCCCAGGAGGCGGGCCACTTCCTCCGCCACCTGACGCACAAACGCCGGTTCATTCCGTTTACCCCGGAACGGAACCGGGGCAAGATAGGGGGCGTCGGTCTCCAGCACCAGCCGGTCGGGTGGAACCCGGGTCAGGCTGAAACGGACCGCGTCGGCTTTGCGGAAGGTGACCACGCCGCCGAACCCGAAGCTGAAGCCTCGCTCCAGACCGATCCTCTCCAGCTCCTCACCGCCGGGGAAGCAATGCAGAATGCCGGAGCGTCCGGCCCCGGCGGGAAACTCCTCCGCCAGCACCTGCGCCGTTTCGAGGTCGGCCTCCCGAGTATGCAGGATGACCGGCTTGCCGGTTTCCCTCGCCACAGCAATCTGACGGCGGAACACCTCCCGTTGGGCGTCCCGGGGGCTGAAGTCGTAGTGGAAGTCCAGCCCGATCTCGCCCAGCGCCACCACCCGAGGGTGCTTCAACAGCTCCAGCAGCGACTCTTCAATGCGGTCGTCGTAGTGCCGGGCATCGTGCGGGTGGACCCCGCAGGCCGCCGCCACCGCTGGATAGCGTTCGAGGATCTGCAGCAAACGGGACGGCGTTTCGGCTCGTGAACCCAGACACCCGATGGTGATCATCCGGCTGATTCCAGCCGCCTGCGCCCGCCGGACCACCTCGTCCAGATCGGGCTCGAACTCCGGGGAGTCGAGGTGGCAGTGGGAGTCGATCAGCGAAAGGCTCATCACGGGTCCGGGCGCCGACAGGGGGGCGCAGGGGTCTGCCGGCCGCCGCCTCACTTCAGGCGGGTGCCCACCTCGACAGGTTCGACGAACGTCGCCAGCACCGGGCGTCCGCGGTCGGACGCCGCCACGATCATGCCATTGGACTCGATGCCCATGAGCTTCGCCGGCTTGAGGTTGGTCACCACGGTTACCAGCCGTCCCACCAGTCCTTCGGGGTCGTAAGCCTCGCCGATGCCTGCCACCACCTGGCGCTGCTCCGAGCCGATGTCCACCAACAGCTTGAGCAGTTTCGCCGACTTGGGAACCCGTTCAGCGGCCACCACACGACCCACCCGCATTTCGACCCGTGCGAAGTCCTCGATGCTGATCGGGGGCGATGCAGGAGCCGGCGGAGCCGGGTTGGCAGCACTCTCCTCCCCTTGCGGCTGCAGGGTACCCACTTCCAGCCGTGGGAAGACCGCCTCCACGGCGCCAAGCTTACGGCCCGCCGCCAGACCTCCCCAGCGCAGAGACTCCACGCGGTGCTCCTCGAGTGGAGTCTCGATCCCCAGTTGGCGCAGGATCTTGGCGGAGCCGTCCGGAACGATGGGAGACAGCAGGAGCGCCAGGATGCGGATAGTCTCCGCCGAGTTGTACAGTACAGTTCCCAGCCGCGGACGCCGGGCCCGGTCCCGCGCCAGTGCCCACGGCTCGTTGGCCACCAGATAGCGGTTGGCTGCCGACACCAGTTCCCAGACATTCTCGAGGGCACGGCTGATCTGCAAGCGGTCGAAGTTCTCCCGGTACAGCTCGACAGTTTCCCTGCAAAAACGGCTCAGCTCTTCATCTCCGCCCTCTTCGAGCCCCTTCTCCGGGACCAGGCCGCCGAAGTAGTTTTCGATCATCTTGAGGGTGCGGTTGGCCAAGTTGCCCATGTCGTTGGCCAGGTCGCTATTGACCCGGTTAACCAGCGCCGGGTAGGAGAAGTCGCCGTCGCCGCCCACGGGGATCTCCCGCAGCAGGAAATATCGGATGTAGTCCCGGGGCACCCGTGCCACCAGCTCTTCGGCGGTGATGAAGTTGCCCCGGGATTTGGACATCTTGTCGCCGTCCACTGTCCACCAGCCGTTGACCAGGATGTGGAGGGGTGGCTCCAGGCCCGCGGCCATCAGGAAGGCGGGCCAATAGACGGCATGGAAACGGAGGATGTCCTTTCCGATGAGCTGGACATCGGCCGGCCAGTAGGAGTCGAACCGTTCCTCGTCCTGGGCGAATCCGATCCCGGACAGGTAGCCGATCAGGGCGTCGAACCATACGTAGAAGATGTGCTTCTCGTCGCCCGGCACGGGAATCCCCCACCGGAACGAGGTCCGGCTGATGCTGAAATCCTTGAGCCCGCCCTTGACGAAGCTCACAATCTCGTTCATCCGCGACTGCGGGATGACGAAGGTGGGGTTGCTCTCGTAAAAATCCAGCAGCTTCTGCTGGAACTCGGAGAGCTTGAAGAAATAGCACTCTTCGGTCATGAACTCGGTGGCGCGGCCGCAGTCGGGGCACTGGGTTTGGCCTTCAGGGACGTAGGCTTCACAGCTCACACAGTAGTTGCCGCTGTACTCTCCCAAGTAGATGAAGCCCCGTTCGCGGATCCTGCGGTACAGCTCGTGGACGGCGGCGGTGTGGCGAGCCTCGGTGGTACGGATGAAGGCGTCGAAGCGGATGTCCAGCTTCCGCCACGCCTCGGTGAAGGCCGCCGCGTACTTGTCGGAGAGCTGCTGGGGCGTCAGACCCTGCTCCTGGGCCGCCCTTTCGATCTTGAGTCCGTGTTCGTCGGTGCCGGTCAGGGAGCAGACCTCGAATCCGCACAGACGCTTGTATCGCGCGATGGCGTCGGCGATCACGGTGGAATAGACATGCCCCACGTGGGGGACGCCGTTGACGTAGTACAGCGGGGTTGTGAGGTAGAACTTCCTGCTCATGCAATCCTCATCAGAGCCGGGCCATGATCCGGCGGCGCACTTCTCTCAGCGGCAGACCCGATTCCTCCGCGATACGTTTAAGCTCCTCGTATTCCGGCGCCGCCTGGGCCGGCCTTCCGTCCAGCTCCGCAACCTTGACCCGGACGGGACCGAACTCGGTGTCCCTCACCTCTTCGCGGCGGCTGAGCACCCAGCGGTCCAGCAGTCGCCCGCGCACGCCCAACGTCGTCGTCTCCCGGAAAATGAGATGCGCCATCCGCTCCCGGTCTTCGGGACGGCACAGGACCGACAGCAGGACCGCCGGCCGATTCTTCTTCATCTGGATCGGAGAGAAGAAGACATCCAGCGCTCCCTCCCGCAACGCCACTTCCAGAAAATAGCCGAGAGTTTCCGGCTCCACGTCGTCAAGGTTGGCTTCCAGCAACGCTACCTGTTCCCGGCCCCAGCCGGCGGCAGACATCCCGGCGGCCTCCGGCTCCGCCAGGCTCTCGGCGAGCAGCAATCTTAACATGTTGGGAATGCCTGGAATCTCCCGATCCCCCGCCCCCCAGCCTGATGACTGCACCCGCAGAGGCGGCACCGGCCGTCGGGGATCCACCAGCGTGGTGACAATGGCGGCGCCGGTGGGAGTGGTGAGTTCGTGGGGGATTTCGGAGAGCCGGGTCGGAAAGCCGCGCACCAGCTCCACGGTGGCTGGCGCCGGTACCGGCCAGGTGCCGTGTGAAAACGTCACGGTACCACCCCCCAGGTTCAGAGGCGAGGAGTAAAACTCGTCGACGCCGAAATATCGAAACCCGATACAGGCGCCAACGATGTCCACAATGGAGTCCACCGCCCCCACTTCGTGGAAGTGCACGTCCTCCACGGATGTCCCATGGACCGTGGCCTCGGCGCGAGCCAGACGCTCGAAAATGGCCAGTGACTGATCCCTGACCGCGGCCTCCAGTCTGCTGCTCTGGATCATATTCCGGATGTGCGCCCAAGTCCGATGGTGATGGCCATGGGACTGGCCGTGATTCGGAACCCGACCGGCAGCCGGTCCATGCTCGTGGGTATGTTCGTGAGCATGGGCGTGGTTGGCCTCGCCGGACCCAGACACCAGCTCAACCCGGAAGTTGGCACCGCGCAGCCCCTGACGTTCCACCCGTTCGAGGCCCAGACGGTAACCGCCCAGCTCCAGGTGCCGGAGTTCCTGTTCCAGATGGGACAGGGGCAGCCCCAGATCCAGCAGCGCCCCCAGGATCATGTCCCCGGAGACGCCGTTGAACGCATCAAAGAAAAGCAACTTCCCCATGAGATCTCCGTTTCCACACCCCCCGCCGCCGCTCGACTCCGCACAGGTCAATGGTTTCACGGTCGGGGCACACCGCCAGCCTTTTGGTTATGATACTCCGAGTATGCTGGAGGACCGAATCGGCTCGATCCGGGCCTGTTTTCAAGATTTTCTCGAGCGGCAGTACCAGATTACCGGAATCGAGATCCCGGTCGAGAGACCCCCTCGTCTGGAGTTTGGAGACCTGGCTTTTCCTTTCCCCTTCCAGTTGGCCAAGGTGCTGCGTAGGCCCCCGCCGCTGATCGCCCGGGAGGTAGTGGACAAGGTGGGGACCTTGCCGGGAGTGGGCAGGTTGGAAGCGCGCGGGGGTTACGTTAACGTCTTTCTGGACCGGCCCGGGTTCTTCCAGTCCACCTGGAACTGGACACGCAGCCCGCTGCCGTCCCCGGGCGGCGACAAGCTGATCGTCGAGCACACCAACATCAACCCCAACAAGGCCGCACATATCGGACACCTGCGCAACGCCGTCCTGGGAGACACCTTCGTCCGGTTGTGCCGGGCCCTGGGCAAAAGGGTCGAAGTCCAGAACTACATCGACAACACCGGCGTACAGGTGGCCGATGTGGTGGTGGGGTTCCATTACCTGCGGGGGATGTCCCTGGAGGATGTCCAGCGGATCCCGGAGCCCTTCGACTATTACTGCTGGGATCTCTATGCACAGGTGTCCGAATGGTACGAAGGCGATAGCGACCGTCCGGCGCGGCGCCAGGAGGTTCTGCATGCCATCGAACACGGCCAGACGCCCTTCTTCGAGCTGAGTGAGCATATCTCGGAGCGGATTGTGCGGGCCCATCTGGCCACCATGTACCGGATCGGAGTCCAGTACGACGTGCTTCCCCGCGAAAGCGAGATCCTCCATCTCAAGTTCTGGGAAGACGCCTTCCGCCAGCTCAAGGAACGCAAGGCCGTTTACTTCGCCGAGGACGGACCCAACCGGGGTTGCTGGGTGATGCAGATTCCGGGCGAAGAGGGCCGGCTCGATGAAGACAAGATCATCGTCCGCAGCAACGGCACGGTGACCTACGTGGGCAAGGACATCGCATACCAGCTCTGGAAATTCGGGCTGCTGGACCGGGATTTCCATTACCGCCCCTTCCACCGGTACCCCGACGGACACGTGGTCTGGGCAACCACCACCGAGCCTGTCCCCGGGGAGCCCAGCTTCGGTCGGGGTCGCTGGGTCTACAACGTCATCGACGTCCGGCAGTCCTACCTGCAACGGGTGGTTGTGCAGGGACTGCGCAGTTTGGGCTTTGCCGAGCAGGCGGAGCGTTCGGTCCACTTCTCGTACGAAATGGTGGCTCTGTCCCCCCGGTGCTGCCGGGAACTGGGAATCGAGCTGTCGCTGGAAGACCAGCAGCGGTCTTACGTGGAGGTCTCGGGCCGGAAAGGACTGGGCGTCAAGGCGGACGACCTGCTGGACAAGCTGGTGGAGAAATCTGCGGCCGAAGTTGCCCTCCGTCAGCCGGAGCTGCCCGACGACCAGCGGATGCGGATTGCGCGCCAGATTGCGGTGGGCGCCCTCCGCTACTTCATGCTCAAGTACACGCGGACCTCGGTCATCGCTTTTGACCTCGAGGAAGCACTCAGCTTCGAGGGGGAGACCGGGCCTTACCTGCAGTACACGGTGGTCCGCGCCAACAACATTCTCCGCCGCCTGGCCGACCGGGTCCAGGGGTGGAGCCCGGAAGCGCTCCATGCCGGGGCCGCCGAGATTTTCGCCCGACCGGAAGTCGGCGCCATCCTCCAGGACGACGATCTGTGGGGATTGGTTGTGGACATCGCTCGCATCGACGAGGTGGCACGCCAGTCGGTGGAGACCCTCGAACTGTCTGCCGCGGCCCGCCATGCCTTTGCCGTCGCCCAGCAGTTCAACTACTTCTATCATCGCCACCATGTGCTGTCCGAGGAGGACCAGGTGCGGCGCGACGTTTACACCGCCCTGATCGACCTCACCCGTCTGGGCTTGATGCGGCTGCTCGATATACTGGGAATCGAGGTACCGGAGCGGATGTGATGCATGGGTTGCGCTGGATCTTTCTGGGGCTGACGCTGGCTGGAGGGCTGACCGCCGCCCGGCCCGCTCAACCCCAACCGGCGGAACTTGCAGAAGAACGGATCCCCCTCGATCAGCTTCTCACCGGCAAACAGCTCGGCTCCTTCCTGCAAAGCCCGAACTATCCCGATCGGCTGAGGATCCTGCGCCAGGCCCTGGAACAGCGCGCCAAACGGCTGGACAACGAGATCCGCGAACTGAACCTGGCGGTTGTCTTCAGAACCCTGGCCGAGATCCGCGGGGTAGTGGCTCATGCCACGGAACTGGCCCAAGGTCAGATCTCGGACAAGGAAAAGCGTCACCGGGAAGTGAAGCGCATGGAAATCACCCTGCGCAAGATTGCGATCCAACTGGGCGACCAGAAAATGGACGTCCCGCTGGAAGAGCGTCACCAGTTTGAGATCACGGTCGAACTGGCGGAAAGCCTCCGTAACCGCCTGTTGCGCCAACTCTTCGGCTCGGCGCTGGGTAAGACCTCCGCCCCCCCGGGCAGTTTAAGCCTCGCCGCCGCAACCGGGCCGCCCCCACCTCCGGCCCAGGGGCTCTGGGACCGTGACCGGTTCACCGAGCTGGAGTTCTCCAAGATCCAGTATGCCCAGCAACTGGTCAAGCGGGTGGACGTCTTTCTGGAAATCGCCGAAAGCCGGCTCAGGGAGCTGGAACGCCGCCGTGACGGCGTCGAGTGGACCGAAAAGGAGGAGAATCCGCTGGAATTCTACACGCTGGACGATCTGGTCTTCGCATACACTCGCGCGGTGGACGGGATCATGGTGAACATCGATTCCCAGGTCGAGCGGGGGCAGGCCAGCGAAAAGGACGTCCGCAAGGCGTTACGGAAATTCGACGACAAGTTGGGAGGATTTGTCTCCCGGCTCGAGGGTTTGAAAGGGTACGTCGAAGAACGCAGGGATCCCGAATTCGCCCAGCGCTGGGAGGAGGCGCTCAAAACCTCGGAGATCGCCCGCAGAGGGATCGCTTATGGTCTGGGCAAGGTCGGCGGGGAGGATAAGGGCAAGAGGTAACCGCTTTGGGTGCGGATTCCGGTTGCGGGATCCCGCCCACCGAGTGCCGGCAATTCGCGCTAAAATTCCCCGACAGACAGACCATGAAGATCCGGTTCCTCCTGCTCCTGTTGCTGGCCGCCGGGCTGAACGGTCCCGGCCTCGCCCAGGACGTCCGCCAGGAGGAGTCGGAAGACTATTTCCGCAAGTGGCTCGAGGAAGACGTCCGATACATCATCACCGATGAAGAACGGGAGATCTTCCGCAAGCTCACCACCCCCGAGGAACGGGAAAACTTCATCGAACAATTCTGGTACCGGCGGGATCCCGATCCACGGACCGCCCAGAACGAGTTCAAGGAAGAACACTACCGGCGTATCGCCTACGCCAATGAACGCTTCGGTTCCGGCGTAGCGGGATGGCGTACCGACCGCGGGCGGATCTACATCATTCACGGCCCCCCTACCGAGATCATCGCCTACCCTTCCGGCGGGCAGTATCAGCGCAAGCCGCACGAGGGCGGCGGTTCCACGGCGGTCTATCCCTTCGAAATCTGGCGGTACCGCTACCTGGAAGGGATCGGCAGCGACGTCGAACTGGAGTTCGTCGACCCCACTTGGGCGGGCCAATACCGGCTCACCATGGACCCGGACGAAAAGGACGCCCTCATGCGGGTTCCCGGAGCCGGCCTGACACTGGCCGAGCAGTTGGGCCGGGCTGACAAGTCGCAGCGGCCTTTCTTCCAGCCGGGGATGCGGGAGCGCTATCCCCAGATGTACCTGAGGAGCATCGACAGTCCCTTTGCCCGCTACGAGCGGCTCGCCCAGGTTCAGTCCGCACAGCCGCTCAAGTACGCCGACCTGAAACAGGTGGTGGAGGTGGACATTTCCTTCAACCAGCTTGCGTTCCAGGTCCGGGAGGACTATTTCAGCCTCAGTTCGACACAGGTCCTGGTGCCGGTGACGCTGGAAATCGAAAACCGGCAGCTTTCCTTCGAAGACAAGGACGGGTTGAAACGGGCGCGGCTGGCCGTCTACGGCGTGGTCACCAGCATCACCAACCGCATCGTCAACGAGTTTGACGAAGATCTGGTGCTCACCTACCGGCCCGAAGAGATGGGGCCGGTCCTGACGTCCCGGTCGGCCTACCAGAGAGTCCTGCTGCTGGAACGGGGTCCCCGCTATCGCCTGGACCTGGTGGTCAAGGATCTGGTGAGCGGCAGCGTCGGGGTGGTACGGCGCGGAATCGCCCCGCCGGCCGACCAGCCGGACCAGCTCCAGGCCAGTTCCGTGATCCTGTCGGATCTGATCGTTCCGCTGGATTCCGCTCCCATCGACCAGATGTTCGTGCTGGGCGACGTCAAGGTCAGACCGCGGGTCGGAAATGCTTTCTCCAGCGCCGATGCCATCGGGGTCTATCTCCAGCTTTACGGGCTTGAGCTGGACCAGGCGACCCAGTCGCCTTCGCTGGAAACCCAGTACCGTATCCGGAGGGGCGACCGTGCGGTGCTGGAGGTGACGGGAGGCAGCCTGGAAGGTGTCCGACTGTACAACGACCGCCGCGCGGCCCTGGTCAAAATCCTTCCGATCCGGGACCTGGAGCCGGGGAACTACCAGCTCGATCTGACCGTGAAAGACCTTGTCGGCAAGAAGAGCGTTTCCCGTACGGAACGATTTGAAATCCTGGCCGCCGGTCAGGCCTCCATGGGCTCCGGCGGCCGCTAGAATCCGGGGTTTGGCTTGTATCCGTCCGCCCTGCTGCTGATCGGTGTCCTGGGCGCCGGGACCAACGATTCCACGTCCTGGCTCAACGAGGTGGGCTATCTCATCTCGGACAGCGAGCGGAAGGAATACCTCGCCCTGACTTCGGCGGAGGACCGGGCAGACTTCGTCGAGGAGTTCTGGCGTGTCCGCGACCAGGACCCCTCCAGCGAGCGCAACGAGTTTCGGGAAGCATACCTGGCCCGGGTCGCCGAGGCTCACCGGATGTTCGGCGCCGGCACCGACCGGGCCCGGGTCTGGGTCCTCAACGGCAAGCCGGACCAGCGGCTGGTGTATCCCAACATGAAATGGGAGGAGCCCTTGCCGACCCAGTCTCGCAGCCAGACCGAAACCCCCGACCAGGGGATCAGGGGCGGCGCGGTAGAAGGCAGCCGTCCGGTGATCCGCATCGACAGCCCGGAAGCGGAGATCTGGACCTATTTCCACTCCCGGGCTGTGGCCGCGCTGTCCGGCCCGCTGGAGCTGATCTTCATGAAGGTGCCGGACGGCGAGCTGGCCGTCCTTTACGCCGCCCGCCATGCCCGCAACCCGCTGCTGTCAGCCCGGATGCTGGGCAACACCCCGCTGTTTCAGGGATCGCGGACCGCCTTCTCCGACTACACGGTGGTTTACGCCGGTCCTCCGCGGTACACCGATCTCACCGCCTTCTACCGCGAGCTGCTTACCAATTCCGCCGCCTTCGACACCTTGGACCTGGTGCGGACAGTAAGCCAGATCCGCCGTCCGCTGGACGACGCCCCCGAACGCCGGGCGTTGCGGAGAAAGCTGGTTGAGGAGGTCAGGTCCGCACTCTTCTTCGAGGAACTGCCGGCACGGCTCCAGGTCTGGCGGTTTGAAGGAGCGGGCGGCTGGGCGTACCTGCCTTTTGCCGTCAGCGTACCCGGCGACGGCCTGGAGGGGACCACCGAGCTGACCGTTGTGGCCGAGATCCGGCGGGACGGAAAGACCGTTGCGGAACTGCAGGACCGGATCGACCTGGAGGCTGCCGACCGGGAGCGACTCCGGCGGGACGGCCTGACGTACCAGTCCCGGTTCGCCGTGCAGCCCGGCTCCCAGGTGATCATCCTTCACCTGCTGGACCGCTCCCGCGGGCGGCTCTACAGCGTCGAACACCCGCTTTCTGTGAAAGCGGGGACCGGATTCCGCCTGTCGGATCCGGTCATCTGCCAGGCCATCCAGGAGGTCAGCCACAGTTCCGATCCTTTGGGCGTCCGAACCCAGCGGGACTGGATCCGGCTGACCGACCTCAACCCATTGCTTGCCGATTCCCATCTCATGATTCCAGACGGCGATGGCCGCTTTCGACGAAAGGACCGCCTGTCCCTGTTTTTCGAGGTCTACCGCCCGGAAATGCGGAACGACCGCCCCAAGGTCGAGATCAGATTGAGGTTGTTCGGCGCCGGACGGGAAGTGGGTTCCCTGCCCCCCATAGTCCTCACCCATCTGACCCAGGACGGGGAACGCAAGATCAGCTATGCTCAGACTTTGGACCTGGGCCGTCTGCCGACCGGCAGATACCGTCTGGCGGTGGAGGCGACTGACCTCTGGTCCGGCAACGGGGCCGTCGCCGAGAGTGGCTTCGAGGTGTACTGATGAGACAGCCAGCCTGGGGAGTTTGCCTGATTCTGGCCGGGGCGGGGACGGCTCTGCCCGCTGACCGTTACGAGAAGTGGCTCAAGGAGGAAGTCGTCTGGATCATCGGAGCCGAGGAGAAAAAGGCCTTTGAGCAGCTTCGCGACAACACCGCGCGGGACCGTTTCATCGAGGAATTCTGGCAGCGACGTGACCCAACGCCAGATACGCCTGCCAATGAATACCGGGAGGAGCACGCGGCCCGACTCAAGTACGTGACCCAGCATTTTCGGGAAGGCTCCACTCCCGGCTGGAAAACCGACCGCGGCCGGGTCTACATCATCCACGGCCCGCCGCTGGGCCGGAACATGCAGCAGGACACGGAGTTCTGGACCTACAACAGCAACCCCTACGCCGAGTACTACCAGGGACCCATGACCCTGGTTTTCAGCCGCAGCGGAGCCGTCTTCCAGCAGCGGGCCCTGAGTGAATCCGTCATGGGCCAGGAGCGTATGCGGATGTATGACCGGGGACCCAAAGGGGCCCAGGATCTCATGGCGACCTCGCAGCGGATGCGGCTGGTTTCAGCCGGACCCGGGATCGGCATGGGGGGAGCCATCCTGACCAGTTCCGGGGAGACCGACCGCTACATCGCCGACTGGGTGCGTTCACCGGGCGATGTCCTGGAAAGGCTCCGCCAGGAACAGGAACGACGAGGCCGGGCATGGGAGGAGCTGCGCCAGCAGGTGAAGGCTGAAACCCGTTTCGACAGCCTGCCCGTCAGACTGGGAACTTTGCAGTTCCTGCTGGAGACCGACTGGCACCTGTCATTCACCGCCCAGCTTCCGGCCGCCTCGGTCGAGTTCCAGACCGAAGGGGAGGTCCGTAGGGCCAAGGTGGACGCCTTCTGTCAAGTGACCGCCGCGGAGGGAGGCGAACTGGTGGACCGCCTGGACGAAACCCTGACCTACACGCTCCTGCCCGGCCAGCAGTTTGACCGATTGAGCTTTACCAACCACTTCCGCCTGCCGTCCGGGGACTATCGCCTGGGCTGCTGGTTCCAGGATTTGGCGAACCGTCGCGTCGGCGGTGCGGAAACCCCACTGTCGCTGGCAACACCGGCTGAAGGGGAAGTCGCGCTGAGCAGTCTTGTCCTGACCCAGTCCGCGGAACCCGATCAGGGGGGCGCCGCCCAGGGGCTGGTCTTCCAGGGGATGCGCTTTCTGCCGCGCCGTCCCGACCCTGCGGAACGGAACTCGCCCCTGTATGCGTATTTTGAAGTGTACCCGCCGGCCGCCGTCAAGGACCCGGTCCGGCGCTACGTCTTCGATTACAGCCTTGCCTCCGCCCAGGCGGTTTTCCTGCAGGTCCCCCAACAGCAGCTCATGCCCTCCCAGGATCGGCGGATCAGTCCCATGGCCCTGATGTTCGACATCAGCAAGCTGCCGGCCGGCGAGTATCGATTTACGCTGAAAGTCCGCGACACCGTGAGCGGTAACAGTGCGATTCGGGTGGAGAGTTTCCGGCTGCCATAAGGTACCGACACCGGGCCGCAGCGGACAGGATCACCGGGGTTTGACGGCGGCTGCTTTGCGGCGGTACTCGGCGGCCGCGCCGGAGTTGCCCGAGCGTTCGTTGAGGTCAGCCAGAGCCAACAAGGTCCTGGGGTTCTCCGGGTTGAGGGCTGCTGCCTGTTCCAGGTACCGGATCGCCTGGGGCACCCGCCCCATCGTGGCTGCGGCCATGCCGGCATTGACCAGCGCAGTCTCGTAATTCGGGTGGGTTGCCAGCACCTCCTCAGCCGCCTTCAGCGCCGCCTCGGCCTGGCCGGCCTGCAGCCAGAGCCCGGCCAGATTCGCCCGCGCCCGGAAATGCGCCGGATCGAGTTCCACCGCCTTTCTGAACGCCGCTTCCGCTTCCGCCCAGTTCTGGAGCCGCAGCAGTGAACTGCCCAGGTTGAAATACAGCATCGCGTCGGCCGGAAAGGCGGATTCGGCCCGGCGAAACCACGTCACCGCTTCCTGGTGACGCCCCATCCGGGCGAAAGCCATCCCCATGGGATGATAGACGAAAGCGGCTCCCGGGTCTTCCTTCAGAATCGTTTCAAAACTAGCCAGAGCCTCCCTGTACTTCCCTGTCCGCAGCAGTGTGTAGGTTTCGGTGGTCCGCTCATAGAGCCCGACTTTCCGTTTGGGGTCCGGCAAATCGAGGTAAGAACGGTCGCCGACGGAAGTCCCCGCCGAAAGCGAGACGTAACCCAGCGAAGCCAGCGCGGCAGCCGTCTCGGCGTCCAGTTGCCGGGACGATCCCGCACCCCCAGCACCGTAACGCTGGATCAGGTCCATCAGCTCCTGGCGCAGCGATCGCCCCAGGCTCTGCCGGGAGGAATACAGGTTGGTGGTCTCGCCGGGATCCCGGCTCAGGTCATACAGCTCCGGCTCCGGCGCCTCGATGTACTTGTAGGGTGGCCGATACAGGCTCCGCAGCTCGCTCCAGCCGAACTGCAGGCGTGGATAGTAGCTTTCGGCATAGGCCGGAGCATCCGCCGGTTCCCGTCCCAGCAACGCCCGCAGCAATCCGGCACCCTGCATGGACGCCGGCACCCGCTGGCCCAGTTGCTGGAGGATGGTAGGAGCGATGTCGATCAGGCGCACCGGCGTCTCCACCACCCGTCCCCCTTCGACCCCGGGTGTCCACCAGATCAGCGGCACCGCCTGGGTTGCTTCGTAGATAAAGAAACCGTGGGTTTTCTCTCCGTGCTCGCCGAGGCTCTCGCCGTGGTCGCTGGTGACGATCACGATCGTGTCCCGGTCCTGACCCATGGACTTGAGGTCGTCGAGCAGTTCCCCGATCACCTGGTCCACGTAGGCCACCTCTCCCCCGTAGGGGTGTCGGGCATAGGCTCGGGCAAACTCACCCGGCGGCTCGTAAGGGGCATGGGGGTCGTAAAAATGGACCCACGCGAAGAACGGACGCTCCGGATGTCGCCGATGGCGGAGCCAGTCCACCGCAGCCGTCTTGACTTCGCCGGCGCGCTTCTGGATCAGTCCCGGAGCGACGGTGTCCAGTCCGGAGAGGTCAAAGTCGGAAACATAGCGGTCGAAGCCCTGGTTGAGACCAAAGCGGGCGTCCAGCACGAAAGATCCCACAAAGGCACCGGTTTCCCAGCCCAGGCTGGAGAGGATCTCGGCCAGGGTCAACTGTTCGGGGGCGAGGATGAAGCCGGTGTTGTCGCGGATGCCGTGGTGCAGCGGGTAGACTCCGGTCAGGATCGAGGCATGCGAGGGAAGCGTCAGGGGAACGGGTGCGGTCACGTGGCGGAACCGCGTCCCCCGGGCAGCCAGCGCATCCAGGTTCGGGGTGCGCACCTGCTTGCTGCCGTAGCAGCCGAGGTGGTCGGCCCGCAGAGTATCGATGGTGACCAGCAGGACGTTCTGACGTGTCTCGCCCGCCAGGGGACAGGCCAGGGAGAGCCAGACCATCCCCTTCAGCAGACGTCGAGTCCAGCCGTAGCTCATCGGAAGATCAGCCTATCCCAAGCGTCGCGTCAGCTTCAAACCGGGGAGGCGGGAGGGGGAGTCGGAAGACGGGACACGGGAAACGGGAGTCGGGAGGGTGCCAATCGGAACCATTTGCTGGATTCGGTCAGAAGTGCCACCGATCGGACTGTTGCCTCCCTCCTGACTCCCGTATTCCGTGTCCTGTCTCCCGTCTCCCGTGTCCCATCTCCCGGCTCGACGCCGTGCGATAATTCCTGCTGCCTGCAGTGATGGGGCCGGTTCGAGGCTCGACCGGAGAACGGGGAACTGCAACAATGGAGATCGTCGTCAACGGCCAGCGGCGGGAAGTTCCGGACGGGATCACCATCCGGGAGCTCCTGGCCTTCCTGGGACTGAAGCTCGAGCGGGTGGCCACTGAGGTCAACCGGGAGATCATCCGCAAGGATCGTTGGGACGACTTCCGGCTGCAGGCCGGTGACTGTATTGAGATCGTGCATTTTGTCGGCGGCGGAAGAATATGAAAGAAGACAAGCTCGTCATCGCAGGCCGGGAGTTCCAGTCCCGGCTGATCGTGGGTACCGGCAAGTACCCTGACTATCCCACCATGCGCCGGGCGATCGAGGCCAGTGGAGCCGAGATCGTCACCGTGGCGGTTCGCCGGATCGACCTGAACGACCGCGGCCCCGAGTCGTTTCTGGCCCATCTCGACACCAGCCGGCTGATGCTGTTGCCCAACACCGCCGGCTGCTACTCCGCCGAGGAGGCCATCCGCTACGCCCGGCTCGGCAGAGAAGCTGGGCTGTCGGAGTTCGTCAAACTGGAAGTGATCGGCGACCCCAAGACGCTGTTCCCCGACAACGAAGAACTGATCGCCGCTACCCGCCAGCTTGTCCGGGAGGGCTTCGTGGTTCTCCCTTACACCAACGATGATCCGGTGGTCTGCCGAAAGCTCCAGGAGGCGGGGGCGGCTGCGGTGATGCCGTTGGGAGCGCCTATCGGCTCCGGGCTGGGAATCCAGAACCCCAACAACATCAGGATCATCCTCGAACAGGCCACAGTACCGGTGATCGTGGATGCTGGAGTCGGCACCGCGTCGGATGCCACGATTGCAATGGAGCTGGGAGTGGACGGAGTTCTGATGAATACCGGCATCGCCGGCGCCCGCGATCCGGTGGCCATGGCCATCGCCATGCGCCACGCGGTGGTGGCAGGGCGTCTGGCCTACCTCGCCGGCCGGATTCCCCGCAAGCTTTATGCCACCGCCAGCAGTCCGCTGGAGGGAATTCTCGCTCCATCGGCGTCATGAAGACCGTACGTGTCGACCTGGGCCAGCGCAGTTACGACATCCTGATCGCAGAGGGATTGCTGGCGTCCGCGCCCGCCCACCTGCGCTCCTGCGGAGTGGGGCGCCGGGTCATCCTGATCGCCAATCCCAACGTCTTCGAACTGTACGGAGAACGGCTCCAGGCCGACCTGGAAGCAGAAGGATTCGATGCCTTCCACCTGCTGATCCCGGACGGAGAGCAACACAAGAACCTGCACACGGTGGAGAACATTTACACCTTCATGATCGCCCAGAAGGCTGACCGCCAGACCACCCTGTTGGCGTTGGGAGGCGGTGTCACCGGCGACATCGTGGGTTTTGTGGCCGCTACCTTCCTGCGCGGCGTCCCCTACGTGCAGATACCGACCACGTTGCTGGCGCAGGTGGACAGTTCGGTGGGCGGCAAAACCGGCGTCAACCATCGGCTGGGCAAGAACCTGATCGGCGCTTTCTACCAGCCTCACCTGGTATTGGTGGACACCCGGACCCTGCTGAGCCTCCCCGAGCGGGAATTCCGGGCCGGTCTGGTGGAGGCCGCCAAGTACGGGCTGATCTCGGACCGGGCCTTTTTCGAGTGGCTGGAGTCCAACCTGGAACTGGTCCTGGGCCGGGATGCCACGGCTCTGGAGGCACTGATCGGGCGATGCTGCGAGCTGAAGGCGGAGGTGACCCGTCTGGACGAAAAGGAAAGCGACCTGCGCCGGATCCTCAACTTCGGCCACACGCTCGGCCACGCCCTGGAGGCGGCCACCGAATACCGTCGCTATCTGCACGGAGAAGCAGTCGCCTACGGCACCCTGGCAGCCACGCACCTTTCCCGGCTGCAAAGCGGGCTTCCCGCCGAGGAGGCGGAACGAATCTCCCGGCTGATCCTGCGGATCGTCAAGCCACCCAGCGCCGCCGATGTCGCTTTCGCCGCGCTGGCGGAGGCCATGCTGCGGGACAAGAAACGGCGTGACGACAAGACCGTCTTTGTGCTGCTGACCGGGATCGGCCGCACCACCATCCAGTCCGGCTTCGATGACCAGTTGCTGGCCGAGGTGTGGGCACGGGCGGTGGCAGAAGTGGAAGCCTGAGGATGGTGGACCGCGGGTCGCGGCAGATCCGGCGGATGTTCGCCTCGGTAGCCCACCGCTACGATCTCCTCAACCATGTCCTCTCCGGCTCCATCGACCGGTGGTGGCGTCGTGTCACGCGCCGGCATCTCCTGGCGCGGCTGCCCGCCGACCCGCTGGTGCTGGACCTCTGCACCGGGACCGGCGATCTGGCGCTGGAACTGGCGAAAGAATCCCGGGTAGTGGGCTGCGATTTCTGCCGTCCCATGCTGATGCGGGCCTCCTTCAAGGCTCAGCGCCGGCGTATGGACAGCCGGGTGAGTTGGGTCGAGGGAGACGCTCTGCGGCTGCCCTTCCCGGCCGGCCGTTTCGATGGTGCCACCGTCGCCTTCGGCCTGCGCAACCTGGAGGATTACCGGGCAGGGCTGCAGGAGATGTTCCGGGTCCTGAAGCCTGGGGGCTGGCTGGGAATTCTGGAATTCTCCCTGCCCACCTTGCCGCTGGTCCGCCCGGCCTACCTGTTCTACTTCACACGGATCTTGCCGCGTCTGGGGCGTCTGCTCTCCGGTCAGGAAGGGCCGTACTCGTACCTTCCCGCGTCGGTGAAGGAGTTTCCCGAACCCGCCGCACTGCGGGAGCTCCTGCGGGAAGTCGGTTTTGTGCGCTGCGAGGACGTGTCCCTGAGCATGCGGATCGCAACCCTGACACTGGGGCTCAAGGGCGTCTGACCCTTGCCAGGATCGGTTTCGCCCGGACAATCCGTGTGAATTCGAGTCATTTCGAGAGGTCGAAAAGTCCGTGGTTGCCGATCACCTGCGTAGCCTCCAAGTCCAAAACTAGACTTACCTGATCGTCTTAATCTATAATTTCCGTCCATGGCTCTGTTGCAAGCTGATTCTCCTCCTGTCCAGGCGGACCTCGACCGGTTGCGCCGGGACAGTGACACTCTTCCGCCCGCCGAGTTCATTCAGTGGAGTGCCGAGGTTTTCGGCGACGGGCTGGTCGTGAGCACCAGCTTCGGCGTCCAGTCCGCCGTGATGCTCCACCTGGTGACCCAGGTGATCCCCGGGATTCCGGTCATCTGGGTGGACACCGGCTACCTGCTCCCGGAGACCTACCGTTTTGCCGACGAGTTGACCCGACGTCTCAACCTGAACCTGAAGGTCTACCAGTCGCCTGTCAGTCCTGCGCGGATGGAGGCCCTTTACGGCCGGTTGTGGGCGCTCGGCCCCGAGGAGCTGGACCGGTACCATCTGCTGCGCAAGGTGGAGCCGATGCGGCGTGCCCTCCGGGAGCTGGGTGCCCGTGCCTGGCTGAGCGGCCTGCGACGCCAGCAGACCAGCCACCGCAACGCGCTTCCGAGGGTGGACTTTGTCGACGGCTACTACAAGCTGCTTCCGATCCTGGACTGGACTTCACGCCAGGTCCACGAATACCTGCAACGGCATGGCCTGCCCTACCATCCGCTGTTCGACCGCGGCTATGTTTCAGTGGGCGACTGGCATTCCAGCCGGCCGCTGAGCTCGACCGATACCCACGAACGGGATACCCGCTTTGGCGGCGTCAGGCAGGAGTGCGGGCTGCACCTTCCGCTCAGTGAAGAAGCCGCCGCCAGCCTGGATTCGAGCAACCTGTAACCTCGGCCGGAGCCTCATGCCTTCGGGAACTATTCAGGCAGGGGCCGGCGGCCTCACCGCGAAACGAGATGCGCTATACTCCGCTGACCATGAAGGCGTTTCTGCTCCAGCGTCCGTGCTTCCTCCCGGCCTGTGTCGGGTCCGTCCTGTTGGCTTGCAGCTCCTTGGCAGCCCAGGCAGTAGGAACCATCGCCGGCCGGATCACCGACCCGGTCGGTTCTCCGATTCCCGGCGCCCGCCTGGAGGTAACGAGTCCGGCCACCGGCGTCGCCCGCACCACCATCACCAATGCTGACGGCCGTTACCGGATCCCTTCCCTCAGCCCGGGGCAGTATGAGGTTGAGGCAAGCGCCTCCGGCTTTCAGGCGGTTCGCAGCGGCAGGCTGCACCTGAACCTGGAGGAGACGCTAAGGGTGGATCTGGTCCTGCCGGTGGCCGGGGTGGCGGAAACCCTGACGGTTACAGCCCAGGTCCCGGTCACCGAGACCAGCCATGTAACCCTGGGGCAGGTGATCGACGAGCGTGCGGTGCTCGAGCTGCCCCTCAACGGCCGTAACTTCGCCCAGTTGGGTACGCTGATGCCGGGGGTGGTAGCTCCCCCGGAGAGTCTGGGCGGTGCCCGCGGCGACGCCACACCCGGCGGATTCGGAGGTACGACCACCGGGTTCAGCGTCAACGGCCAGCGCAATCAGTCCAACAACTTCCTGCTGGATGGCGCCACCAACAATGACACCTTCAATTCGGGTTTTGTGCTGCGTCCGCCTCCGGACGCCATCCAGGAGTTCCGGATCCTCACCCACAACTACTCTGCCGAATACGGCCGCAACAGCGGCTCGGTGGTCAACGTCGTCACCCGTTCCGGCACCAACCGCTGGCACGGGTCCGCCTGGGAGTTCAATCGCGATGACGCCCTGGAGGCCCGGAATTTCTTTGCCCGTGAGCGCCCGACGTTGCGCCAGAATCAGTTCGGCGGCGCCGCCGGTGGTCCGGTGGTGAGAAACCGCTGGTTCCTGTTCGGTTACTACGAGGGTTACCGCAATACCCAGGGTGTCACCGCCAGCCACCGGGTCCTTACCACGCCGGAACGGGCGGGGGATTTTTCCGCGCTTTCCGGTTCCCTGCGCGACCCCTTGACCGGGTTGCCTTTCCCCGGGAACAAAATTCCCGAGGATCGGCTGGATCCCCTGGCCCTTCGACTCCTGGACGAGTACGTACCCTTCCCCAACAGTCCCGGCGCGCGGTACACACGATCGCCCGAGGTCACCGACCGCCGGCATCAGTTCGGAATCCGGCTGGACGGTCAGGTCAATCCCGGGGGCACGCTGTTTGTGCGCTACCTGTTCAGTGATGGATCGCTGCGCAACCCGCTGGGGGGCTCTGACTTTTCTCCGGCGGGACAGAACTCCGAGAGCCGCCTGCAGGACCTGATGGTTTCCCATACCCAGCTTTTCGGTCCTTCCCTGATCCACGTGGGGCGGGTTTCCTTCAACCGGATCTTCGCCCGTCCCCAAACCACCAGCGGGATCGCCGCTGCGGACCTGGGATTCGAGACCCCCAACACGCAACCTTCCGCGGTCGGGCTGCCGTATGTCAGCCTCAGCGGATACTTCTCCCTGGGTGACGGCCAGCAGATCTTCTCCCGCCGGGTGAACCACGGCCTGCAGGTCAGCGACGACTTCAGCTACCTGAACGGGCGGCATTTCCTGCGCTTCGGGATCAACCTCCTGCGGGAGACCGTCCGGGTGGCGTTTCTGAACCGTCCCAACGGCGACCACACTTTTGACGGCACTTACACCCGCAACGCCGCTGCCGATTTTCTCCTCGGCCTGAGCCGGCGTTACCGTCAGGGGGGCGGAGATCCCATCAAGGATGGAACCGGCTGGCTGGTGGGGCTGTATCTGCAGAACGACATCGATCTTGCGCCGACGCTCACCCTGAACCTCGGTCTCCGCTATGAACTCCCGGTACCGTTCCAGGAAGTCGCCGACCGTGTGAACGGCTGGCTTCCCGGAGTCCGCTCTACCGTTTTCCCCGAAGCTCCCGCCGGACTGGTCTATCCGGGCGATCCGGGGATTGGGCGCGGGATCATCCGGACCGATCGCAACAATCTGGCACCCCGTCTCGGGCTGGCCTGGAGTCCGTCACCTTCCCGCCGGACCGTCGTGCGGGCCGGCTGGGGAGTGTTCTACGATTCGATTCCTCAGCAGGGCGACCTTTTCCAGAACATCCTGGCCCCGCCGTTCAACCCCTTGACCCAGATCGACTTCCCGTCGAACCTGTCCACCCCGAGGCTGGCCGATCCTTTTCTGGACGGCAGGGGGCTTCAGCTCACCGGCTTTCCGCTTCCGCTCACCTTCATCGGCTGGGGTCTGGACGAGCCTTTCCGCACCGCCTGGTCGCAGCACTACCACCTGTCCGTGCAGCAGGAAATCCCCGGCGGCAGGGGTGTGGTGGAGGCAGCCTGGGTGGGAAGCCGCGGCTACAACTATCCCGGGTTCCTGGAGCGCAACCCTGGCGTCTACCAACCGGGTCAGACGACCCGTGGACGCCGCCTCTATCCGGAGTTCGGCCTGGTCCGCCCCACGTACTCCAAGTTCCGCTCCTGGTACGATGCGCTGCAACTGAGCTGGCGGCGGTCTTCGGCGGAGGGCTCCGCCTGGTGGCTGTCCTATACCTGGGGGCACAGCCTGGACCATGTCTCCGGCCTGAACCTTGGGGAGCCACCCCGGCCCCAGGACGGAGTGAGTCTGGAGGACATCAAAGGGAATTCCCAGTTCGACGTGCGCCACCGGCTGGTTCTGAGCCTGACCCGACCCCTGCCGGCGATTGCCGACGGCCCGACAGCGCTCCGGGCCATTTTGTCCGGCTGGCGGGTTTCGTCCATCCTGCAGCTCCAGGGGGGGTTCCCGTTCACCGCAGTCGAACCGCAAGACATCGCGCTGCGCTACCAGCAGAACCGTCCCGATCAGGTGTGCGATGCCAACCAGGATGCTCCCCACACGCCACAGCAGTGGTTCCACGCTGCCTGTTTCCAGCGAAAGTCACTGCCCGAAGACGCAGGAGAGTTCGGTACGGCCGGCCGCAACACCATCCGCGGGCCAGGTCTGTTCCTGGTTGATCTGGGTCTGTTGCGGCAGGTGAAGGTGTCGGAAGGGCTGCAGATGGAACTGCGCTTTGAGGCCTTCAACCTCTTTAACCGCGCCAATTTCAGCCAGCTTGTGACCAACATTGCCGCCGAGGATTTCGGCGCGGTCACCAGTGCTCGTGACGCGCGGGTGGTTCAGATCGGCATCAAGGCCTTGTTCTGACGGTGGGGGCTGGACGACCCGGTGTCCGGGGCGGCCGGATCAGGGTTCGAAGGGGCGGCGCGGCTGGCCGCGCCGGGCGGCGTCCTCCTCCGCGGTCAGTCGGACCACCGCCTCCTGTTCCCGGGCGGCGTCGTCCGGCCTTCCGAGACGATGGTATACCGCCGCCAGCAGTGCATGTCCGCGGATGAAACGGGGCTCGTGGCGGACCAGCTCCTCCAGTGTCGCCTGGGCGGGCTGCAGTTCTCCCATGAAGAGCTGAAGCTCCCCGAGCTGGAAGAGCGCCTCCGCCGCCCGCGGGCGCAGCTCGACCGCCCTGGTCAGGAAAGGCCTGGCCTCATCGTAGGCACCTCTGTCCTTGAGCAGTGCGCCCAGGTGCAGGTTGGCATCGAAACTGCCAGGGTTCAGTTCCATCTCCCGGCGGAAGGCTGCCTCGGCCTGGTCGAGCTGCTTGAGTCGCAGCAGGATCTGTCCCAGCATGGCGTGGCTGCCGGCCAGTTCCGGCGCAAGTTCGATGGCGCGCCGGATTTCGCGGACGGCATCCTCCAGCTCGCCCGCACGCAAGTGGGCGGTCGCCAGCATGACGTGGGCCGGAGCGTTGTCCGGCCGCCTCATCACCGCGTCGATATAAAACTGCCCCTCTACCGGCCGGCCTTCCAGGATCAGGGCCGTTCCCAGCAGGTAGGCTACAGCGGGGTCTTCGCCGGCACTCGGTCCCAGGGGCTGCAGCAACTTGATCACCCGGGTGGTTTCCCCCCGCTGGAACCACAGGTCGGCGGCCAGCAACCGAGCCCGGCCGTTGGAAGGATCGAGTTCCAGAACCCGACTGAATTCCGCCAGCGCAGGCTCCGGCTGTTGGGACTTGTAGTAAACCACCCCCAGGTTGAAATGCAGGTCCGGGCTGTCGCCTCCTGAAGCCACCGCCCTCTCGTATGTGGCGATGGCCTCACGATAGTTTCCCAGCGCAGCGTACGCCGCCCCCATGTTGGTCAGCAGGTCGGGGTGAGTGTGGCCCCTCTCCAGGAGGATCCTGTAGAGTTCCAGCGCCTCGGCAGGCCGGCCCTGTTCATGAAGCGAAACGGCCCGTTCGAGAATTTGCTGGGACGATTGGGAAAACCCCGACACCGCCAACGCCATTGCCAGCGCGAACAGGCACTTCATCGCAGGACCTTCCGGATCCATTCCTCACGCATCTCCTGCAGGCGCTTGAACTCCTGAGCTTCACGCTCGGCGGCGGCAGCCATACCGGCTTTCCGGTACGCTCGTGCCAGTGCCCAGCGAACCTGGGGGATATCCGGAGCCTGGCGCACCGCCGCCTCCAGCTCACGGACAGCGTCGTTGACATCGCCACCGTCTTCCAGGATGCTCCGCCCCAACAGATGCCGAGCTGCAAACGAATCCGGACTCATTTGCCGCGCCTGGGCAGCATACTGTCGGGCGCAAGCATAATCACCGGCGGCCAGGCAGGTCGATGCAAGTTGAAGATAGGCTTCCACATAGGTGGGGTCCAGCTCGATCGCTTCCTTGAAAAGGGCCATGGCTTCTGATTGTCCCAGGCCTTGACGCCCGCGGACATTCGACAAGGCATACCCGAAGGCATACCTGGCGGCTGCGTCGTTCGGGTAGCGGCTGACCAGTTGCCGGAACATCGCTTCACAGGCGGCAAAGCTGTCCCGGGCGCATTCGTAGGCGGCACCCCCCGCCAGGAGAACAGCCTCCCGGCGCTCGGGAGGCGCTTCCACCGGCAGAACGGGCATTCTCAAGGCGGCCAAACCAAAAGCCTCGACGACGGAAAGGTTGCGCATGTTTCGCTTGGCGAATTCCTTGAATACTTCCAGTGCCTCCTCGAAACGCTGATGCCGCGTCAGCAGGATGCCGAGATGATAACGGACCACTGAGACCAGGCTCTGGTTGTCCCCCAGGCCCATCAGTCTGGCCTCGATGAGGCCGCTGAGGGCACGCTCGTGTTCGCCGAGACGAAATTCACACAGGCCCTTCATGGCCCGTGCCGGTCCGTGGATGGGGACGAGTTTGAGCAGGTGGTCAAAGGCAACTGCCGCCTCGCTGTAGCGGTCGAGGTCGTAAAGGACCGTTCCAAGGTACCACCAGCCCTCGGCCCAGTCCGGCCGGACGTCGAGGGCCTTGCGGTAGGCCTCGGCCGATTCCAGCAGCCGCCCCCCCTCCCTTGCCTTGCTGGCCGCCTGCGCCCATGCGTCGAAATCCTGCACCACGTTCAGGGCAGTCCCCGATGGCGGCAGCGTCAGCCACAAGGCAGCCGCGATCCAGACTTTGAAGGCGCATCGCGGCCGTAACGGTGTCGATCGGACCGTCATCGGCTTCACGGATTATTCTCCCTGGTCACCGAGTAGTCCCGCTCAGTCAGAAATTCTTCTGCCTCCTTCATCAACGTCCGCAGTCGTTCAAACTCGCGCAGCTCTCTTTGGGCATCCTCGCGGCGCCCCACCCTCTGGTAAGCCCGGCCCAGAACAAAGTGAGTTTCAGGGCGGGCCGGAGCCCGTTGGACGGCTTCCTCGAGGAGCCTCAACGCTTCGAGCTGTGAGCCTGTCTCGAGCAAGACTTGTCCCACGAGGAAGGGGCCAGCAAATGAGCCAGGCTCCACCTGGCGGACCCTCTCGGCATAGGGGGCGGCCTGGCCGTAATCGCCGCGACGGATATATTCCAACGCCACCTCCACCAAGGCCGGCAGATGGTCCGCCGTGAGTTCCAGCTCCCTCAGAAATAGATCCAGCGCATCGTTCGGGGCCGAGCTGAGCAGCAGGAGACCCCAGGAATAACGGAGGTGAGGCAGGGTGGGGTATTCAGCAAGCAGTTGGGCGAACAGCTCCCGTGACCGCTCACGGTTCCCCGACTCCCAGGCAAAAGTGGCTTCCCCCACCCGCTGGATTACTTCCTTCCGGTCCGGCGGAACCTCCCAGGGCAGATACGGGAGGCGCAGCATGCATAACCCGAAGGCGTTCAGGACATGGGGAGTCCGCCGGTTTTCGTACGCAAAACCCTTTAAAGCCTGGTAAGCAGCTTCAAACTTGCCCAGGCGGTTCAAGGCCACCGCTGCAAAGAAGCGGGCCACACGCTGCAGCTCCGCCTCGTTGCCGAAACCCCGAATCCTGGCTTCCTGGAATCGAGCCAAGGCCGCCGGGTAGTCACCCAGTTGAAAAAGAGCCAGTCCCAGGACGGCGTAGCCGGGCCCGAAATCCGGCCAGCGCGCTGTGATTTCCAGGGCTTCCTCCATGGCTTCAGCGTGTCGGCCCAGGTCGTAGAGAACGGCACAGAGATACCAGCGGGGGAGCCGTTCCTCAGGCTGCAGTTCGACAATGCCCCGGTAAAGTTCGACGGCCTCCTGCAGCCGACCTGCCTGGCGGGCCTGGTCAGCCTCCGCCATCAACGTCCTGGCTTGCGTCTCGGATACTGCCTCGTCACTGGAAGGCTGGCCCTGGGTTGTAACCGTTCCAGCCAGTCCGACCAGCAGTGTAAGAACCGTCACCGCCTGGCCACCGGGCCGGCGCCGTCGATGGTCAGGCGCAGGCAACCGTTGAGAACAGCAGCGACTCATTGTTTCACCCGCTCCCGGATGGTCTGCTTGAGAGCCGACAACTCCCGGAAGATGGCGCGCTCACGGGCAGCCTCCTCCACCCGTCCCGCCCGCTGGTAAGCGCGGGACAAATTGAACCGGAGCTCGGGTACACTGGGCTCGACAGCGACCGCATCTTCCAGCGCTTCGATGGCAGCTGCTGTGTCCCCCTGTTCCAACAAGGCCCAGCCCAAAGCGTAAAGTGCCTTGTGGGAAGCGGGTTCGACCTCCAGCGCCTGCCGGGCATGCTTCAAGGCTTCACTGGTCTCACCGCGCTCGATGTACTCGAAGGCCAGTTGCAGCAGCGACGGGACGTGCCAGGGGTTCAGCCTCAGTTCCTCCCGAAAGCGCTCCATCGCCAGCTCCTTGCGGTCGCGGGCCAGGTAGACTCCACAAGCATAGTTCACCCCTGGCTGCCTTGGGTATTGTTCGAGCAGGCGCTGGAAAAGCTGGTCCGCCCGTGAGAACTCATGGGTGACAGCAGCCCATGTGGCTTCTCCGGCAAGCTGGACGGCGGCCCGCTGGTCCTCGGGCACTTCCGAGGGCAGGTAAGGGTACTGAAGGGCGGACAGGCCCAATCCCGCCAGCACCTCACGGGAAGGCGAAGAGTCCTTAGCGAAGCTTTCCAGAGTCTCGAAGGCAGCCTGAAACTCTCCGAAACGGTTCAGCAACAGGCCTGCCGCCAGGCGCGCTTCGTTCCGAAGCCCCTCCGGGCCTTCAATTCCCCTGACCCGCCCCGCCTGCAGATGCAGCAGCGCCCGTTCGTAGTCCCCCAGCCTGTACTCGCACAGGCCCCTCCACACTCGTGGCAGGCCCTGATCAGGCAACAGTTCGGCCATTCGCCGGAAGCATTCGGCGGCATGGCGGTAATCCCCCTGGCGGTAGAGCTCAGCACCCAAACTCCCCCAGGCGTTCCCTGATGCGGCCGTCTCCGGGAGGCTGGCCAACACCTGGATTGCCCGGGCCGTGTCCCCCGAACGGACCGCGGCAAGAGCCTCCTTTTCAACCGCAAGGTCTTGCCCGGCGACGAGGCTCCAGGTGGGATAAGCCAGCAGACAAAAACAGAGTGTGGACCCGGTCCCGGCCCAGCACCTGGTCCGTCCAGCCTGCCGGATCGACATGGCGTCAATTACTGAACAACCACCAGCCGCCGGTCGCGGCCCACCAATTGATCCCCCGCCGGAAGGAGTACTCTCAGAGTGTATACCCCCGGTTCGAGCCGGTTGATGGGTATCGAGCCAAAGTAGCGGACCCTGCCCTGGGCGTCTGGAGTTGGAAGCTCAACCCGGTTCAAACTGAGCCGTCTTCCGTGCTCGATCAGCTCAACGTAGGCCTCCCTCACTGGGGCCTGGGAGTACGCGGAGAAGTAAAATGCCAATTCCTGCCGCTGAGACCGGGAGATGGGGGTTTCCAGGTTGGGATACAGCAACAGCTCCCCGGTGCTGAGCAAGGTGTCGCCGCTGCTGCCGGTGCGAACCGGTTCCGCACTGTCCACCGCAATCAGGCTGCTGAGCCAGGGCCGACCCTGTCCGAAAGCCGGAATATCCAGTGTGACCTCGCGGACCGCCCCCTTGGCGCTGACCGCATCGAACGCTGCCACTTTGACACGATACAGGCCGGGCTCCAGGCGCAGCTCCCGGTAGAACAGGATCCCGTCGCGGGCACCCACAGATGCCTTGGCCAGCCGATACTGCTGGCTGGTCTTGTGCAGAACTCTGCCCGACTCATCATAAACCACTGCCACAATTGCGTAATCTGAAACCTCCTGGCGGGTGTCGTCGGGCGCGTAGGCAAGCGTCCCCGGGGGAACGTCGACCAGCAAGGCCACATTCGCTGGACGGCCCGGTTCCGGGAAGTTGAAGGCGCCTGCCCGCAAGTCGAAATCAGCCCGCTGATGTCCGCCGCCGATCAAGGCAACTGCCGGCGCCTCGTACTCCAGCAGGGGCTCGTCAAGGGTCACGTCAACAGCATAGTAGCCACGGCGAAACTGGAGCCGCGCCGAGGGCAGGTCCACCTTCACCTCAATCCGGCGGAAGCGCCCATCCAGATTCTGGTTGCTGGGCGTGTAGGCGAGGAGATAGTAGGACTCCATATCCTCGCTGATCCGTCCCAGGCCGGCGGACAGGTTGTTGGTATCCCGGATCAGGAAACCTCCCGTTTCCTCAGCCAGCATGTTCAGTCCCATATGGGGATCGGCGCGGATCAGAGCCTCATTTCGCTCAAGGTGCCGCAACATCGGGCCTGAAGTGTCTTCGCGGCCGCTGAACGCCTGATTCTGGCGGCGGCCCGCCAAGTCCGAGATTCCCTGCAAGGCGGACTGACCCGTGCTCTCCACCCTGAGTCCGGCGGCGTCCACGGCATACACCGCCACATTGGAACGGTTGGCGGCATTGATCACCGAGCGGAAACGTTTGACCACCGCCTCAGGAAGCGAGACTCCCTCGGAGAAAAACACGACAGTCTTGCGGGCGGGCATCAGGCCCAACGCCCGTACCACCGCCAACAGCCCGTCCGTGGTGACGTGGCCCTGCTGGTCCCGCTGCAGTACTTCCAGTGTTTCCGCCATTCTCTGCTGCATGGCCGCCAGCAACGCATCCGCTCCGGCGACACCAGCGGTCTGGGCGGCACCTTGGTTGTCGGCTCCTGGACCGGTGGTGATCGAGGACGCTGCCGTAGCGGAAGCGGCGGCTGCGCGATCGGCAGCGGCGGTGGCTGCGGCGATTTCACCTGCCACGGAAGCCGCACCTGACGTAGCCGCACCCATCGCCCGGTCGATGGCGGCCACGACCAGTGCCGTGTCCTGGGTATAGAACTGGAGGGTCCTCAGGGAAAGGTCGATCAGGAATACACCCACACGTGGATTCTGGGCACGTGCCTGCTCCACAAACCGTATTGCGGCCTCCCGGGCATTTGAACGGGAAGTCGGCGAAAGGCGGTCGAAGACCAGAGCGATGAATCTCTCTCTTGCCAGATCCGAACCCAGAACCTGGACGCCGGGAATCTGGGTGGGGAGATCTGGCGCAAGTCTCGCCGCATCACCGCCCAGACTCGCAGAGCCGGCACCCATCTCCTGAAAGTAGATAACCTTCTGGGGAACTCCATCTTCCAGGATCTCAAAGTGTTCCGGCCCCAAGCCCCGGACTGCGCCCCGATCCCGGTGGCGGACGACAACGTCCACCAATACGGTGGTTGCCCGGGCGCGAATGGTTTCATCCGACTTCTGGGTAACCTGGGCCGTCCCCAGGCTCCCAGGTCCCACCAGAACCAAGCTCAAGATGAAAAGAAATCGACGCTTCACAGTCCAGCTCCTCTGGATGACAGGCCGGCAGGAGAGGCTTGGCGGACGCTGGGGCCTCTACTGTCCACCGACTGAGACCATCCAGCCCTTCCAAAGTATAACCGCCTTCAGGACGGCTGTCGAACTCATGCGGCCGGCAATGCAAGAAAGGACATCGCGGGAGCGGGCTTCCCTCGCCACCTGGCCGGAGTGACCAAGCTGCCGGCGCTCCAGAAAAGCCAAAGGAGGGGAAACGCCCGCAAGAGGCGTCTCCCCTCCCCAGAAGGTTTACAGCGACCCCCTAGAAGTAGAACTTGAGGGCCAATTCAATTACACGGCGACCGCGTTTGCTCACGATCTTCCCAAATTCAGCCTTGGTCAAATCCGTGAACTGGAAGCCACCGGTGGGATCGCAGACCCCGTTTGAGGTGCCACCGGCGCCGTTGGGCACGTTATCCACCTCCCGCACACAGACGGTATCCAGGTACACGTTGATGTCTTCCCCTGGCCCACCGTAAGTTCGTGGGTACGCCTGGTTGAAGAGGTTGAAAAAGCCGGCCCGGAACTGCAGCCGCCGGTCTTCGCCGAAATCGAAGTCCTTGAACAGCGTCACGTCGTTGTTCCAGCGGCCCTTTACCAGCCGGATGTAATAGGGAGGCTGCGTCGGCCCCGTCTTGCCGAACTCAGGCACCCCAAGGCAGCTTAGATTCAGCGTGGTCTGGCCCACCTTATCGGTACCGGTCTGCGGGTCGCAACTGTAGGTGGGAGCGATACCCACGTTGAAGGCATCCGTCCCGAAGAAGGCGCGCTCCATACCGTCGCCCGAGAGTTCTCCCTGGAACCCGATCCGGATGACCGGGGTACCGCTGGCGTAGGTCGTGATCCCGGAAAGCTGCCACCCATCAAACAAAGCAGAGGTAAAGCCGTTCCGGAAATTGCCCATGGCCAGCGACGGCACCTGGTAGGTATACGAGAAGTTGAAAATATGCGTGCGGTCGTAAGGCAGCACGCCGTAGTTCCGGCCGCGGTTGTCGACCGGATCCAGGCCGGCGTAGTAATCCGCCCCCTGGCTGCCCAGGACTTTCGAGAAGGTATAGTTTCCATAGTACTGCAGGCGCTGGCCGGCCTGACGGCGGAACGTCACCTGCAGGGAGTGGTACTGCGAGCCGACCGAGTACTCCGTGTTGTTGATCGAGCCATAGGCAGGGAACGGCAGGAACTGCGCCCGCGCCTGGGAGTCAAGCGCCACCCGGTGAACCGGGATGGACAGGTCGGCGTTGCCCACCGTACCGCTCAGCATGGCTCCGATGGGAATGACGTTGATGTTCCGTTGCGCATCCAGATGGCGGCTGAACGTACCGACATACCCGACCTCCAGGATCTGGTCGTACGGCATCCGGCTGGCCAGTGTCAGGCTGCCGCTGGTCACCCGCGGGACATGCATTTCATTGATGTCCTGCATGCCCATCCCGATCGTTCCTATGCGGGTGAAGGGATCGGTCTCGCTAAGGGTGTTGTAAGTAAGTCCCTCGCCTCCTCCCAGACCGGTGCCCGACCAGGTGTCGATGGAAGCAGCATACTTGTTGGGCGGCTGCTGCAAGATCCAATAGACGGTGTTGCCCATAGGCCGGTTGTAGAAGACGCCGATGCCGCTGCGCAATACGAAGCTGGCATCACCTTTGATATCCCAGGCGAAGCCGACCCGCGGCATCCACAACAGTCCAGGGTTGACACTGATGCCCTTGGGGATCTCACCCCGACTCGCCAGCTTGACGCCGTTGGGCCGAGTGATATCCCCACCCGGGAAGGGTCCCTCACCCGCCTGATAGGCGGAGGGGACAAACGTCAGGGCCAGCCCGTCCCGTTCGAAGTTGTTGGGCCAGTGCGCCAGCCGCAGTCCCAGCTCCAGCGTCAAGCCCGGGCGAACCTTCCAGTTGTCCTGGAAGTACCATTCAAAGTTCCAGAAGCGGAAGTGCCCGTCCTTGGTACTGGTGGAGTGGAAGAATTGGGCAGGCCGGCCCACCAGCAAATCGCCGTAATCGTTGCCGGTGCTGCCGGGCGTCCAGGTGGAGCCCAAGGCAAAAGACCCCTCATCATCACCGTTGAAGTTCTGCTTCTTGTTGGCCTGCTCGACAAAGCCGCCGAAACGGATGGCGTGCGCACCAACGACCTTATTGAAGTTCTCCGTGATGGAGATGCTGTCGTTATGGGCAAACATCGGAAGTCCGCCCGGCTCCCAGAACTCGCCCAGGCCCTGACCCCAGGAGTAGTAGGCGATGGGTACATAGTCATTGCGGATCTGGGACGGGTCGAACATGCCCCGGTATTCGCCGATGCCCAGCGTCGACAGCCTCAAACTGTCGGGATCCTGATAGTCGTTGTCCAGCTTCAGCTTGCTGGCGCTGACCAGCAGCTCGTTGGTGGTGGTGGGATTGAGCACCTGCACCAGGTTTACTGAAATCGACCGCCCGAGGTTGGTACCCAGTACCGAGGACGGCAACTCAAACCGGGAGGCGTTCCACCATATGCCGCGGTTGAACTCAATTTCCTCGTACTCGCGACCGATACGGGTGTACAGTTTCGTATTCTCAGTGAAATTGTAATCGAACCGCATGATGAGCTGGTTGCGGTCCTGCGAAGCCAAGGCATCATAGAAATAGTTGTAACGATTCTCCGGATCGTTCAGGTTCGGCTTGGGGTACAGATTCAGGAAAACCCTGCCGAAAGGATGAATGTAGGGTGACAAATCATTGTTGGGTGCCGGTACCGCGGCACCCCACAGATCGTGCGGGATCCTCACCGTCGACGGCTGTCCGAGATTGAAGCCGGTCCCCGCCAGAAACTCGCTGAAATCTCCCTGGCGCTGTTTGAGCGTCGGGACTACACCCCGCGTGCCACCCTGATCCACGTCCTGGTACTGCAGCTCAAACCCGACGAAGAAAAACAGCTTGTCCCGGTTCCGGTTGAAGTTCGTCCCCGGAATCAGAACCGGTCCGCCGATGTTGAAGCCCGGGTACTGGTATCGGCTGCGCGGCCGCTCGACACCCACCAGGGTCCGGGAACGGTCGTTGGCAGCCAGCTTGTTGTGGCGGATGTAGTCATACACCGTGCCGTGGAACTCACTGCTGCCGCTCTTGGTGATGGCGCTGATCTGAACGCCGCTGGTCCCATGCTCTGCCGAGTAGTTCGACGTCTGGACGGTCACCTCCTGCACCATCTCGGGGTTGGCGGTGAGAATCGTTCCGTTGTTGGAGCCGATATCCAGCATGCGGGCGCCGTCAAAGGACACGTTATTGTTGGTGCCCCTCACCCCGTTGACGTTGTACGCACTGTTGGCGTTGGCTCCACCCCCAAATGAGACGCTTTCCAGGGCGTCCGCCTCGGGGGCGACTACCCCCGGCAGGATGCGCAGCAGCTCCAGGGCGCTGCGGCTGATGATCGACAGATTGTCGATCTGCTGGCTGGTAATGGTGTCCACCTTGGCCGGCGTCTCGGTCTTGATGTACTCCGCAGCGGAGGTAATGGTGATCGTCTCGGTGGTTTCCCCCAGCGCCAACGTCACCGTCACGTTCCGCGCTTCCGCCGGCCGTACAACCAGGCCTTTCTCCTCATAGGCCTTGAAGCCGGGGAGCTCCACCTTCAGCAAATAACTGGCGGGACGCAAAGCACCAAAAAAGAAGCCTCCCTGCTCGTCACTCACCGTCCGCCGTTCGTCCGCCGTGGCCTCGTTGAGCAGGACGACATCGGCACCCGGCACCACCGCCCCGGTGGGATCCTTGATCACCCCCCGCAACGACGCACTCCCCGTCGTCTGCGCCACCGCCCAGCCACCCGCCACCAGGAGCAGCGCGCAGACCCACACCATCCGCACCAAACGAACTTGCTTCACCTTGGTTTCCTCCCTCCTGAACACGTTTCGTCCCAAACAGGCACCCTGCCGGTCCTTCGAGCCACCCTCCCGAGCCGCCCAAACCCGGCTAACCTCCCGGCCCATTTTGTTGCTTAGCGCATATTATTGGGCTCGTACCTGTCTGTCAACAATTTTCTTCACTGCCTCACTCCCGGATACTTTCGATCGCCGACATCCTCCCGAGGCTGTCGTCCGGCTGCTCCGACCGTACCTCCCGCGGGGCGGAAAATCCCCCAGCAAATTCGGCTACAATAGCCACCGAAGCCAGCTATGTCAAACGACATTGTGACGGACTCACGGAGATTTTCGGTTGCCGCCACCCTCTGCCGGAAGCTTTGCCCATGGCTGTTCATCCTGTTCTGCGGGGTTCCCGTGACCGGCCAGGACCTGCAGCAGGAGGAGGAGGACCGCTACTACCAGAAGTGGCTCAACGAGGACGTCGTCTACATCATCACCGAAGACGAAAAGAAGGTTTTCCAGAATCTCACGACTCCGCAGGAGAAGGAGCAGTTCATCGAGCAGTTCTGGCGGCGCCGGGATACCGATCCGTCCACGGCGTTCAACGAGTTCCGGGAAGAACATTACCGGCGCATCGCTTACGCCAATGATCACTTCACCTCAGGCGTCGCCGGCTGGCGGACCGATCGGGGACGCATTTACATCACCCATGGCCCGCCGGAGGAGATTCAATCTTTCACAGCCGGCAGTGCCTGGGTCCGGACCATGGCGGAGGGGGGCGGCCGCACCCGTACCTTTCCCTATGAGATCTGGCGATATCGGCATATCGAGGGCATCGGCCAGGAAGTTGAGCTCGAATTTGTCGACAAGAGTTTCAGCGGCTCCTTCCAGCTCGTACTCAACCAGTGGGAAAAGGATCTCAACCTCCACGTGGGCAACCTCGGCAAGACCCTGGCCGAGGAAATCGGCGCCAAGACCCGCGCCGATCACCCCTACTTCAATCCCGCCATCCAGGACCAGGACATCTACCCCTTCTTCAACCCAAGGGAAGCCGATCGTCCCTTCCAGCGACTCCAGCGGGTGTTCGCTGTTCAGCGACCGCCCGAGATCAAGTACAAGGATCTCCAGGAAGTCGTCCAGGTCAACGTTACCTTTGACAACCTCGAATACCAGTTGCGGGAGGATTACCTGCGGCTCAGCTCCAACCAGGTCCTGGTACCCGTAACCGTCTCCTGGCGCAACAAAGACTTGACCTTCACGCCCAATCCGGCCACCGGCGCCCACCAGGCCAAAATCGCCGTGTACGGGATCGTCACCGGACTTTCCAACGAGATCGTGGCCGAATTCGAACACGAAGTCGTCAGCTCCTATCCACCTGAGCATCTCGACCTGACGCGGGCAGGCAAATCCATGTTCCAGCGCATCTTCCTGCTCCCTTACCCCGGACGCTACAAGCTGAACCTCGTCTGCAAGGACCTCAACAGCGGAAAAGTCGGGGTGCAGACCCGCGGTCTGATCCCCCCGCGGTTCCACGAGCAGGAGCTGGAGGCAAGCACCCTCATCCTGGCGGACTTCGTCCGCCGCCTTACCGGCCCCGATCTCGAAAAGGACGACCTGATGTTCGTCCTCGGCGACCTGTGGATCCGGCCCAGTGTGGACCGCATCTTCCAGCCGGGTTCGGAGATTGGAGTTTATCTCCAGCTCTACCACGCCAAAGTGGACCAACAGACACTCAAGCCGGAACTGGAGGTCAAGTACCGGATCGAAGGACAGGACGGTCTCTCCTTGCAAATCCAGGACTTGTCCGGCCGGAGCGTGGATTTCGTCTCCGGCGAACGGGTGGTGCTCCTCAAGGTTCTGAAGCTGGGAGACCTGCCGCCCGGCCGCTACTCAGTGGAGGTGGAGGTGACCGACCAGCTTTCCGGACAGAAAGTGCAGGCCCGGGAACCGTTTTCCATTGTGGTGGGGTGAGTAGTCCTGGCCCCACGTCGGACGCCCACCGGCCACCAGAACACCCGCCTCACCGCCACCGAGTTGTAACCCCTTGGTTTCCCGCTCCCGAGCAGCCGTCACGCCACGGTGGAGGGGATCACGGTGGAGGATTCCTGCCGGTCTCAGGAGACAGTTCCGAAACTTCCCCCTGGGAGGCACCAAGCTGTTCCACGATCGCCTGTTCCCGAAGCGCGTCCTCCCGCCGGCCCAACCGAAAGTAGACGCGCGCCAGCTGAATGTGCAGTTTCTGGTTTTCAGGCGCCAGACGGACCGCCTCTTCAAGCCAGTGCGCTGCGGCTGCCATATCGCCTACCTCCATCAGCAGCCTTCCCATAAGCCCCAGCGCCGCCGGGGAGCGGGGCTCCACCTGGAGTGCCCGTTCGATATACAGGCGGGCCCGGTCCCGCTGCTCGCGCTGCAGCATCTCATTGCCCAGTTGCAACAGCGCTGGCAGATGGTTGGGATCACGCCGCAGCTCTTTCTCGAACTCCAGCACGGCACCATCGGGATCCTGGGCCAGAAGCAGGACACCGTAGGCATACCGCCCGTGAGGAAGGTCCGGACGTTCCTGCAAAAGCTCTTCGAACTCCCGCCGTCCTTCCAGAACCTGCCCGGTTTCCGCACGGCTGAAGGCCAGACCGGCGCGGCGGGCCAGTTCCTGCATCGCCGGCGGCAAACCTTCCGCCGGATAGACCAGTCGCAGCACCGCGACTCCCATCAGCTCATGGATTCCCGGGTTGTGAGGCTCGGCATTGACCAGCTGCCGCAGTAACGGAAACGCCTCATCGTACCGGCCCAGACGGCAAAGGGCTGTGGCCTCCGAGCGCACAGCAAGTACCTGTAACCGGCGCTCACCGCCCAGGGCCCGACTTCGCGCCTCGCGGAGGTCGGCAAGCGCCTCCGGCCAATGCTGGGTCTTGAGCCAGGCCAGACCCCGAAACAGATAGCCAAGCCCGTTCTCCGGATGAAGCGCAATCAGACTGGAGAAGGCATTCCGTGCCGCCAGGAAGTCTCCCCGGTCGTATTCCACCGAACCCAACCGCCACCACCCTTCCGCCCAGCGCGGAGCACACTTCACCAAGACTCGATACACCTCCGCCGCCTCCGCCAGCCGCTGCTCCGCGACCAGCCGCTCCGCCTCCTCCCGTAACCGTTCCTGCTGAGCGCACTCCGGCGCCTGCGGATTCGCCGCCACCGCCCCCGGCGCGGCCGCCGACCCGCACCAGAAACCGGCAGCCACCCACACCAGGCAAGAGAAAACCAGCCTGCAAACGGAAAACCTCCGCCGTCCCCGACCCCGGCCCATGGCGCCTCACCTCCGCTCCGGCACTCCGTCCCCGCCAGTCATCGCCTTGGGAGTCGCCGCATCCCGCTCCGCCCGCAGCCGCTCCACGATCTCGCGCTCCCGCTGGGCTTCCTCCCGCCGGCCCAGTCGGAAATAGATGCGCGCCAAAGCCACATGCCCTTCCATGTAGCCGGGCACCTCCCGGACCACCCCCTCCAGCAGCTCCAAAGCCCTGGCCTGATCCTCCTGCAACAGGTACACCAGACCCATGTGGTAACGGACGTCCACATCCCCAGGCCGGACCCCCAGGGCCCGCTGGAAGAGCTGGAGCGCCTCGTCATATTCCTGGAGATGCTTGTACAAATAGATCCCCAGAAAAAGGTTCGCCTCGAAATCGAACGGATTCAGCTCCAGCTCCCGGCGGAAATAGACCGCCGCCTCATCGGGACGGCTCATCTCCCGCAAAGCCAGCCCGTAGGAGCTGTTGACCGTCGGGCGGCGGGGATCCAGCTTCAGCGCCTTTTCGAACTCCAGGGCGGCGTTGGGCCAGTCCGCAGCCATCACGTGCGCGGTCCCCAGCATGATGTGCGCCTCAACCGATTCGCCCTTGCGAAAAATCCGGTCGATAAGCACCTGCCCCCGAAAGGTCTCCCCCAGTTTGATCAGGGCGGTACCCAGCAGGGAGATCAGCGCCGGATCCTCCCCGTAGCGATCTTCGAAGGGCTGAAGCAGGGTTTCCACCTCCCGGTACCGCCCCGCCCTCAGTTCGCACTCCGCCAGCAGCAACGCGGCCTGATATCGGTCCGGATCCAGGCGGAGCGCTTCCCGGAAAGAGCGGGCCGCCTCCTCGAAGCGTCCCGACTTGAAGTAGGCAAGGCCCAGGTTCACGTACAGAGTCAACAGATCGGAGGCCGTGCCCAGGTCGATGGCCTTGCGGTACGCCTCCAGCGCCGCCGGGAGATTGCCCAGACCGGCATACGCGGCGCCCAGGTTGCTGTAGACGTCGGCGACCTGGGGGTACTGCTTGAGAAACGCCAGATACTCCTCGACCGCCTGTTCCAGCCGGCCCGCCCGGTGCAGCTCGATGGCGTGCTCCAGCCATTGCCGGGGACTGCGCTGTGGACTGGCGGCCAGATGCAGGCACAGACCGCCGGCCACCAGGGCCGCCAACCCCAGTCTGCGGACAGTCCGACTTGCCAGCACCCGCACGAGGGAATGGTAGCACGGGGAAGGCCACCACCCGGCCGGCAGGTGGCGACCGGAGACCACGAGCGAACCGGCGGGATGCCCAAGTCGCGTTTGGCAGGGACTTTCCGTAAGATTCCACACCATGATCTACCTCGGCATCGACTGCGGAACCCAAAGTCTCAAAGTCCTGGCGTGGAGCCCCGATCAGGGAGTGGTGGGGACGGCCTCCCGCGCCTTCGACCTCCTCCCCGGTCTCCCTCCCGGCCACAAGGAACAGCACCCGGCAGACTGGGTCCAGGCGCTGGATGAATGCATGCTCGAACTGAAAGTCGCCATAAGCATGAACCGGGTGCGGGCGGTTGGGGTCTCAGGCCAGCAGCACGGCCTCGTGCTGCTGGACGCACAGGATGAAGTCATCCGCCCGGCCAAGCTGTGGAACGATACCAGCACCGAGCCCCAGTGCCGCCGGATCATGGACGCCATGGGCGGAAGCCGGGCCTACTGGAACGAAATCGGCAATCTCCTGCCGCCCGGCTTTACCGCCTCCAAGGTGCTCTGGGTCAAGGAGAACGAACCTCAAAACTACAGGCGGGTGGCTTCCCTCCTCCTGCCCCACGACTACCTGAACTTCCGCCTGACGGGCCGCAAGACCGCCGAATACGGAGACGCCTCCGGTACCGGTTACTTCCGCGTGCGGGAGCGGTCCTGGTCGGAGAAAGTGCTGGCGGCCATCGACCCGGAACGGGACCTCAAAACATGCGTGCCGCCGCTGGTTCGCTCCGAGGAAGTGGTGGGGACGGTCCGTCATGCGCTGGCGGAACGGTGGGGTCTGCCTTCCGGCGTCAAGGTGAGTACGGGGGGCGGCGACAACATGATGGGCGCCATCGGCTCCGGCAATGTGGAGCCGGGGCTCATGACCGTCAGCCTTGGAACTTCGGGGACCATCTACGGCTACAGCGCCGCTCCGGTCGTGGACCCCGAAGGCGAGATTGCCGCCTTCTGCGACAGCACCGGAGGATGGCTCCCGCTGGGCTGCACCATGAACGTCACCGTAGCCACCGAGATGATCCGAAAGGGCTTCTTCCAGGCTGGGCATGAGGAGGTGGACGCCGCCATCCGGAGACTTCCCCCGGGAGCCGACGGGCTGTTCCTGATCCCCTACCTCGAGGGTGAGCGGATGCCTGCCGTCCCGGCGGGCACCGGTGTTCTGGTGGGTCTGCGGCCGGCGACCGCCGACCCCGCCCACCTGGCGCGAGCTGCCATGGAAGGGGTGACGCTGGGTCTGCGGTACGGACTGGACCGCTTCCAATCCCTCGGCCTCCGGCCCGCGGAACTCCGCCTGATCGGCGGCGGGGCCAACAGTCCGGTATGGCGTCAGATGACCGCCGACATCTTCGGTCTGCCGGTGGTATGCCCCGCGTCCCAGGAAGGGCCTGCGCTGGGAGCGGCACTGCAGGCGATGTGGGCGGACCAGGGAGGTTCCGTCCGGGAGATCGTGCGACGCCACCTCGAACTGGACATCTCCAGCCGCCGGGAACCGAACGACGCCGCCGTCCGGCGTTACCAGGAGCTGTACGAACTTTACCTGGAGACCAGTCGAACGCTTTCGGCCGGCGAGGTGTTCCCGCGTCACCGGCGCTTTATTGCGGGGGGGTAGGAGACGGGAGACAGGAGACGGGACTCGGGAGGGTGCCCCTTGGGGGCATCCCAAGAGGCACCCGGGGGACGCTTACCAGATCTGCCCGCCCTCGACGCGGCAAAGCCTCACTGTCAGGTAAACGGCGGCAGGTTGGGGAATCAACCCGAGGCGCCCTGTGGCGGCTTTCCCGTGCCGACCTCCCATCTCCCGTCTTCCGCCTCCCGTCTCCCGTATCCCGACTCCCGTATCCCCGTCCCCCCCCTACCGCCGCAGCGCCGGCTTCAGAGACCAGCTTTGCCGCGCCGCCAACTCCATCATCACGGGAGCTTCGAAGTCCGGTGGAAAGATCACCCACCCCCACAGGCTCCTGTCATTGCGAACCCTGGACGCCGTCCTGAGCGTCGCCGGACGCAGTTCCACCTCCAGCCCCGGGGAAGCGGCCCCGAGGTCCTGGATGAGGGTCCCCACCGCCGCCAGGAAACTCTCCGGAGAGACTACCCGGCTCCCCAGCCACACGTCATCCGGCACCCGGCCCCGCAAGCGGGTGAACTCCACCACGTCCCGAACGCTGCGTTGAAACTGGTTCCAGGGAACCTGCATCCTGCCGTGAACCCGCTGCGGAGTTACCGGGCCCAGAATGCCGTTCTGCTCCAGCCGTACGCCTTCGGCCGGCAACCCTTCCGCCAGGTAGCGGGTCAGCAGCACAAATTGCTCCGCAGGAGACACCGCAACGTCCCCGACCAACTGAAAGTCGACCGCGCCGCCGGCTACTGCCGCCGCGAGCTTCTTCAACTCTGCGGGGCTGAAGACTCTGCCGGCGGCCCGGTCCGGGTACAGGTCCAGGGTCTCGCTGGCCGTCCGGAAGCGTACCCCGGGGTGCCCGCCGATAAATCGGATGAAACTCTCAAAAGTGCGAAAAGCCGTCTCGGCCTCGGCAGGACTCTTGGCAGGCGGGATTTTCCAGGCTTCCCGGGGCGGGTTGGCACCCTTAGAGAAGTTCACTGCGTCCCAGAACTCCCGGTGCACGAACTCGCAAGGATGGTAATAGATTGAGATGATCCCGCCGCCGTCCGCCAACAGGCTGTGATACGCCTCCTGGAAACGGCGCTGGGCCTCCAGCAGATCCGCCTCGCCCCCCAGCTCCGTCCGCAAGGTGTACTGGAGTGAGTACAGGGTCAGGATGCCGGCATACCAAAACGGACGTCCGTCGACATCGATGTGGTCGCCGGCATCCAGGTAAACTCGGACTCCCCAACGCCGGAGAGCGCCGTAGCTCTGGGGTCCCCAGGAGCTTCCAGGCTGGCCATAACAGCTCGGAGTCTGTCCGGTGATTCGGGCGACGTCCAGGAACCCCTGGTGTTCCCGCCGATCGAACTCATCAACTCCTTCGAACCAGCCCAGGCTGGACAGAAACATGGCCGGCGAAGGCTGCACGCTGTGGAAATCCGTGTGATAGCCCACCTCATGACTGCGCAGGGCCTCAAGGATGTCCTGCCGTCCCCGCTGCTCCAGGACCCGGGCCTTCTCGCCGACGATCTTGAAGGTCGCCCGCACCTGCTGCCCGGTGAGGAAGCGGGCCAGTCGCAGCAGGGCGTCATCGGAGGCGGGAAGCAGGTAGTCCTCGGTGTCGAACCACAACAGGACGGTCACTTCCAGCGCTTCTGCGGCAAACACTGGGCCCGATCCCAGCACCCCGCAAAAGACCAGGCCTAACAGAAGTGCCGGCAAACGGGATCCCTGCAAGCATTTTGGACAGGACTTCTTCACTGGATGGCAACGGCTGTCGTCCATAGGCGGTTCCTCCTGGGCAGAGCGACCCAAGCCTCATCGGTCGCGGTTCAGGACGAGATCCGGTAACGCCAGGAGGGCGTCACGATATACCGAATCCGGCAGGGTGTCCAACGCGCGGCGGGCCTGCTCGGCATAGCGCCGGGCAAGATCGCGCAGGTCTTCGAGCGTCTCATAGCGCCCGACCAGCTCCAGGATCCGGGACTTGTTGTCGGCGGAGAAATCCCGGGCCCGGACGATGCCCGCCAGCATCTTCCTCTCCTGCGGTTCCACCCGTTGCATCAGACTGATGATCGGCAGTGTGACGTTGCCCTCCTCCAAATCCTTCAGCACCGGCTTCCCCAACACGGAAGGGTCGGACGTAAAATCCAGCAGATCGTCCGTAAGCTGGAATGCCATGCCGAGGGCCTCCCCGAACTCCGCCAGGCTCTCTTCGGAGGCCGGTTCCAGTCGGCCCAGGATGGCGGCGAGCCTGCCGCACCCCGAAAACAGGTGCGCGGTTTTGTGCCAGCAGATCCTGAGGTATTCATCACTGGTGGTATCCAACCGGTGGTTGCGTTCGAGCTGGAGCAGCTCTCCCTCCACCATCTTGCGGGTAATGTCGATGAGGATGTCCAGGATCCGGAAATTCTGCTCTTTCAACGCCACCCAGAAGGCGGTCATGTAGAGCCAATCCCCGAACAGGACCGTCACCTCGTTGCCCCACTTGGCGTTGATCGAAGCCCTCCCCCGCCGGATGTTGGAGTTGTCGATGATGTCGTCGTGGACCAGGGTGGCCACGTGGATCAGCTCCACCACCACCCCCAGCCGAACCGCCGACTCCCGAGGCGCCCCGCTCAGCTTGGAAGCCAGCAGCAACAGCCCCGGCCGGAGCCGCTTCCCTCCGGCTTCGTGCAGGTACTGGTTCAGCTCATCCACCAGTCTGAGGCTGGAGATGGCCTCGGTCTTGAGGCGCACCTCCACGTCCTTCAGCTCGGGCTCGATCAGCCGGAACACCTGAACCTGGGTGAGAGAAGGCTTGGAAGCGGTTGTCATGCCGGATTCGGGCCCTAGTATAACGTGAGCATCGGCTTTCGGCTTGCCACCGGCAACGTTGAAGCTGGGACCACGGGCGAAGACCCCCGGGGGCGTCCCGGGACTGGGCCCGAACCGGCTGCCGGCCGGCCCTTACGGCAGCGGCGTCTCCCGCAGCTCAAACTCCTGCTGGCAGCACCAGCAGGGCCCTCCCGCGTAGCTCCGGATCGAGCACACGGAGCAGTAGTAGTGCAGGTCGAAAAGTTTCCCGTCCTTGGTCGAGTAGACCCGGACCAGTTCCAATCTGCTCCCACCCCGATCCCAGGCGCGAATCTCCAGCAACTTCTCCCGGACCCGCGAGTCCTGGAACATGCGGGTGCGGTCATCGTCGGCAAGGAAGAAGTAACGTTCGCCGGATTCGGTCCGGAAAGCGAAATGACGGGAGTCCGGCCCGCAAGGGACGGCCTGCCGGTCCTGGCCGATACACTCGACCCGTCCCCGCAGTGCCAGTTCCCGCGGGCTGGCCTGCAGCCAGAGAAGACAGCCGGCCAGCAAAGTCACAGCCCCAACCCTCACCGGCCCCCTCCGTCACGGATAAAGCGCAAAACGGGCTCCACGGGTTTGAGTTGCTCCACCACCATATCGGGAGAACAGGCGGCCAGCGCCTCGACGGAGTAGTTGCCGGTGGCCACCGCCACCACTCTCGCTCCGGCGGCGCGCCCACAGCGAATGTCCTGCGGAGTGTCTCCCAGAACAAACACCTTCCGGAAACTCCGCCCCTGGTTTCGGAGTTCCCCCCGCCGGATGGCGGTCCGGATCAGTTCGGTCCGGTCGGCAGAATCGGAGCCGAAGCCGCCGAATTCGAAGTAACGGTTCAGGTTGCCGGGGCCCAGCTTGGTGCGGGCGCCCAGCTCCAGGTTGCCGGTTGCCAGCCCCACCAACACGCCGTTGTCCCGGGCCAGCTCTTCCAGCAGCTCGACGACTCCGGGCAGCACCGAGTAGCTCCGCGTATCCGCCTGCAGCTCAGCTTCCAGCAGCGAAACGTAGCGGCGATACAGCGCCTCCCGCTGGGCGCCGGTGAGAGTTCCGCCGCGACCGGTCTTGTCCAGCGCCTCTTCGAGAATCAAGAGGTCGGTCTTGCCATCCAGCCGGACCTGGGCCAGCGGATCCGCGAGCCCCAGGACCTCCTCCATGGCACGGCTGAACGCCCGTTTGCCGGCGCCACCGGTGAGGATCAGGGTCCCGTCGATGTCGAAAAGAACCAGATTCATGGCATTCGCGCGGGCCTCGAGCCCTCCCTGCCCATGATATCCCGGAAAGCGGCTCGCGGAGGGGGGATCGTCTGCGGTGACGGAGGCAAGTTCGAAGATTCAGCCTAAAAGGTTTGAGGCGTCAAAGAGTTCAGTTGTGTAGAGGCTTATGGGTTCAGGGGCCCGAAGGCTTGCGGTCAGGAGACGAGGATTCCTGGTTGGGCGGTCGGCGGACGGCATGCAAACGGAGGTCGAGCTTCCACCCGGATGGCGCGCTTCCATGGGATAGGTTGGGGAGAACCTTCTCTTACAATGCGGATCCGGGGAGGGGGTCCTCCTCCAGCCAGTTTTCAACCGCCAGTCCTGGGACTCGCCGGAAATGTCGGACATTTCCCGTCACGACCGTGAGGCCCCTGGCCATGGCGATCGCGGCAATGCGCAGATCGGCATCGCCGATTGGCGTACCAAGCCGTTCCAGTTCCGCCCGGATCTCGCCGTAGCGCCGGGCGGCGATACTGTCGAAAGGCAAGACCGGCAGGTGGACCGAGACGAGATGCTCCAGCCGACTCAGGAGCCTGGTGCTGCCGCCGCCCGCTTCAATCCGGCGCGCTCCGTAAACCAGCTCCCCGAAGTTGACCGCCGAGGTGAACTGCTGCTCGGCCGGGATCCCGGCCAGTCGAACCAACAGGGGGCTGGACGGGGACCGGCGCAGGAGGTTGCTCAGGATGTCCGTATCGAGGAGGTACATCAGGGTTCGAGAACCACTGCACGCCCGGAATCCAGGTCGCGGGCGGCATAGATTTCCTCGACCACGGCATCCAGCTCATTTTCCGGCACTTCGCGCCAGGCCCCGGCCAGCGCCAACGCCCCGCGACCGCCGGACGAGACCGGCTGCTGCGATTCCAGGTACTCCAGGTCGGCGATGCTGACGATTGCAGCCAGCGCCCGCCCCCTTCTTTCAATGATGACGCGGTGTCCGGCAAAGGCGACTTCACCGAGGAGCGACGAGAACCGCGTTCTTGCTTCCGCTGAGCTGACCGCTTTCGTCATATCCCACCTCCTCGCCAACAGGTCAATATGTGTGATTGTACCATTTGTACGACTCGTTTCACCGGGGGTGCCGGCGATCTCTCAGCCCAAACGACTTTCTTGGTTCGGCCCCCGGCCGGCGACGTTGGCGGACTTCCGCCCTGCGTTGCCGGGTCCGCTCCCGCCGCCCACAGACCTGGCGGTAGAATGACTGCGCCTTGGGAGCTGTCCGTGAGTGGCTTTACTACGCGATCGCCCTGCCCGCGGCAGCGCTGCTGCCGCCGCGGCTCGGCTGGGCCCTGACGCTCCCTCTCGCCCGCCTCAAAGCCCCGTTGCGGTCCCTGCAACTGGCTGCCCGCCGCCAAGCGCTGGAGGATGTTCTGCAGCTCCCGGCCCCGGCCCTGGAGCAGACCGTCCAGCGGGGACTCCGGCTGGAGGTCTGGGAGGAAATCGAGTCGCTCCAGTACTACCTCTGGAGCCGGCGGAGTGTGCGCCGCCGGTTCCACGCCACCGGCCTGGAACACCTGGACCGGGCGATCTCGGCCGGCCGCGGCGCCATTCTGATGACTGGACACTATGGGCTGCTCTGTTCAGGACTGGTGGCACTCGGCCTGCGGGGCTATCCGCTGGCTTACCTTTCCAACGACACGCCCCGCGACCTCAGCCTGCCACGGGCCGTCCGATTCCACTCCCGCATCAAGATCAGTGGAATGAAGCGCCGGGGACGAGGCCGCTTCGTTTACCTGGACCTGACCCGCCCCGCACGGTCCTCGACCGGTCCGCTGCGGCGGCTGGTGGCGGAGCTGAAGCAGGGAGGGGTAGCGGTGGTCCTGCTGGACGTGTCCCCGCAACTGGCCGGGGCCACGTCCGGCGCCCGGCTGCTGGGTCGTCCCTGCCGCTTTCCGGTAGGAATCCCTTGGCTGGCTCGAGTGTCAGGCGCACCGATCCTGCCTTTCTTCGCCCTCCGCTCGGAGGACCGTGAAGAGATCCTGATAGAGCCGCCGCTGGCCGTCACCGGCAGTCTGGAACATGATCTCCAGCTCTGCGCCGGAGCCCTGGAACGCCATGTCCTCAGGGATCCCGCCCAATGGATGTCCTGGGAGATCTGGCCGCACTTCGCGGCAGCCGCCGCCCCGAATCCCCGGGCCTGATTCAGGAGCGGTGACGTCGTTCCAGCTCGGAGACCACGTGCGGCAGGGACAGGTCGCGCTCCGCCAGGAGCACCAGCAGGTGGTAGAGGAGGTCCGCCGCCTCCTCCACCGTCCGTTCCGGTGGTTCGTTTACGGACACCACTGTCTCCACGGCTTCTTCCCCGACTTTCTGGGCGATGCGCACCAGACCGGATTCAAACAGGCGCGTGGTGTACGATCCCGATGGACGCTCCCGCCGTCGCCGGCGGATCAGGTCATCCAGAAACACCAGAAACGACACCCCGCCGGGGCCGGGGGCCTCCGGCCCGAAGCAGCTCGCGGCTCCTGTATGGCACGTGGGCCCCTGGGGCCGGGCAACCACCAGCAGGGTGTCCCGGTCGCAGTCGGCCAGTACCGCCTCCAGGTGCAGGAAGTGACCGGACGTCTCTCCCTTGGTCCACAACCCTCCCCGGCGGCGGCTGAAGAAGGTCACCCGGCCGCTGCGCAGCGTCTCCTCCAGCGCCGCGCGGTTCATGTAACCCACCATCAGCACGCGGCCGTCGGCCGGGTTCTGGACGACGGCCGGCAGGAGTCCCTGCCCTTTCTCCCAGTCGAGGCTTTCCGGGTCCACTGCGTTCACAGGCGTACCGCCACTCCGTGTCGGGCGAGAAATCGTTTCACCTCGCCGACGGAATAATGTCCATAGTGAAAAATGCTGGCAGCCAGTACGGCGTCCGCCTGCCCCGCCGTCACACCCTCCACCAGGTGTTCAGGACTTCCCGCGCCGCCGGAGGCAATCACCGGGATGCGAACCCGCCGGGAGACTTCCCGCAGCAGCTCCAGGTCGTAGCCGTCCTGGGTCCCGTCCCGGTCCATCGAGGTCAGCAGGATCTCACCGGCTCCCCGGCTGGCGCCCTCCTCGATCCACTCGAGCGCGTCCAGACCGGTATCGCGGCGGCCCCCGTCCACAAAGACCCGCCAGCCGGCCCCCACCCGCTTGGCGTCTACCGCCAACACAATGCACTGGGAACCGAATTCGCCTGCCGCTTCCCCGATCAGGGACGGCGTCCGGACCGCCGCACTGTTAAGCGAAACCTTGTCGGCACCGGCACGCAGCAGTTCCCGGATCTGCTCCAGCGACGAGATTCCGCCGCCCACGGTAAAGGGGATGAAGATGGTGTCAGCCACCCGGCGCACCCATTCCACCACCGTCTTGCGGGCCTCCACCGTGGCCGTGATATCCAGAAACACCAGCTCGTCGGCCCCTTCCTCGTAATAGCGGCGAGCCAGCTCCACAGGATCTCCCGCATCCTGCAGGTCGACGAAGTGGACACCCTTGACCACCCGGCCGTTCTTGACGTCAAGACAGGGGATCACGCGTTTAGCCAGCAAGCAGGAACTCCTCCCAGGCATGGTCGCCTTCATACAACGCGCGGCCGATGACGGCCCCCACGGCTCCGGCCTCCCTCAGGCGTAACAGGTGCTCCGGGCGACTGACTCCCCCTGCCGCCAGAACACCCACCCTGCTTCCCAACCTTTGCGCCAGACTTCGATAGGTGGCGTAGTTCGGCTGATCCAGCGTGCCATCCCGTTCCACGTCCGTACAGATCAGCTCACGGATCCCCCATCGTTCCACCCGCTCCAACAGCTCGTCGACGGTGCGGCGGCTTTCCTGCAACCAGCCCGCGGTCTGGACCCGGCTGCCGCGCAGGTCCAGGCTGACCAGGAACCTGCCGGCGCCCCAGCGTTCCAGCCAGCCTTCCACCCGCTCCGGTTCGTCCACCGCTGACGTCCCCAGAATCAGCCACGACACCCCGCAATCCAAGAGTTCACGCACGTCGTCCTCGGTGCGTATTCCGCCTCCTACCTGGACGGGGATCCGGCACGAGAGGACGATCCGCCCGATAGCCGCCCGGTTGGCGCCGGTGCCCAGGCGGGCACCCTCCAGATCGATGACGTGCAGGCGCTGGAAACCGGCCTCCTGGAACCGCCGGGCCTGTTCCCCGGGGTCGGGAGAGTATTCCATCCGGCGCTCATAGTCTCCGCGGAGCAGACGGACGCAACGCCCTTCGATCAGGTCAATGGCCGGAATCGCCAGCATCACGCCACCCCCTGTTGTCGGACCAGTTCGTCGCGGACAAAGGCGGACAGCAGCCTCAGTCCGAGGCCGGCCGACCGTTCCGGATGAAACTGCACGCCCAGGAAGTTGCCCTGGGCCACCGCCGCCGAGAACTCAGTGGCATACCAGCTCCGGCCGATGGTGTGAGGGCCCGGCGGCGCATAGTAGCTGTGGACAAAGTAATAGTGTCCGGTAGCCGGCAGTTCCGCCAGCAGAGTCTGCACCCAGCCCGGCGCCCGGGAAGCGTCCCACTGGACCTCATTCCAGCCGATATGAGGCACCTTCACGTGCTGGTCGGAGAAACGGCAGACACGTCCGGGAAGCAGACCCAGGCACCGGGTCCCGTCCTCCTCCGACTCCTCGAACAGGAGCTGGAGTCCCAGGCAGATGCCGAGGAACGGCACCTGCAAACCGCGCAATACCGGAACCAGCCCCTGCCGCTCCAAGGAACGCATCGCGGCCCGGGCCGATCCCACCCCCGGCAGGATGACGCGGCCGGCGGCCGCCACCACCTCCGGGTCTCCCGACGTCACAAACCCCGCCCCCAGATGACGCAAGGCGTTGCCGACGTTGTAGAGATTGCCGGCATCGTAGTCGACCACGACCACCATCTCAGAGCACGCCTTTCGTGGAAGGAATCACCGTCTCCCGGCCGGACATCCGGCTGGCGGCCATCCGCAGGGCACGGGCGAACGCCTTGAACAGGGCTTCCACCCGGTGATGCTCGTTCTCCCCAGGGTCCAGCAGCCGCAGGTGCAGGTTCATCCGGGTTTCCGCCGCCAGGGACCGGAAAAAATGGTTCACCAGTTCGGTGGAGAGGTTTCCCACCCGTTCCCGCACCGGCCGGTATTCCGAGGCGAAGTGAAATCTGCCGCCCAGATCCACCGCCACCAAGGCCAGGACTTCGTCCATGGGCAGGGCAGCCCACCCGTAACGCTCGACCCCGGCCTTGTCCCCCAGCGCCTCCGCCAGGGCCCGGCCCAGAACGATGCCCACATCTTCCACCAGGTGATGCTCGTCGACCTGCAGGTCGCCCTGGGCTTCCACCTCCAGGTCGAGACTTCCATGACAGGCCAGCAGCTCCAGCATGTGGTCGAGGAAGCCGACACCCGTGTTGATCCGGGTTTGGCCGGAGCCGTCCAGGTCGAGGCGGACCCGAATCCGGGTCTCCCTGGTTTCCCTTTCAAAGGTTCCGATTCTCACGACGCCTCCTTGAAATGGCGGGCAAGCGCCGACAGGAACAGGTCGTTTTCTTCAGGCAATCCGATGCTGACCCTGACGCAGCCCTGCAGGCCCACCAGCGAACTTCGATCCCGTATCACGATTCCTTCCCCCAGCAGGGCGGCGACCAGCGAACGGGGATCCCGGCAGCGGAACAGGACGAAGTTGGCCTGGGACGGAAACACCTCTTCCACTCCCGGCTGCATGCGGAGCCGGGCCACTAGCCGTTCCCGCTCCTTTAGGATGGCGTCGACCTGACGTTGGGTCTCCGAACAGTCCAGCACCGCACGAACTCCCTCCGCCTGGACGCCGGCGCTCAAGTTGTAGGGAGCCTTGACTTTCAGGAAGTAGTCGGTGATCTCCGGGTGGGCCACCGCATAGCCCAGCCGCAAACCTGCCCGTCCAAATGCTTTCGAGAGGGTCCGCAGGATCACCAGGCGGGGATGGTGCTCCAGCAGCGGCACCAGACTTCCCTCCGGGGCGAACTCGACATAAGCCTCGTCCACCACCACCAGACCGCTCCATTCCCGGCAAACGCGCAGGACCTCATCCCGGCTCAGGAGGTTCCCGGTGGGGTTGTTGGGGGAACAGAGAAAGAGCGCCTTGACGTGCGGGGGCACCGCTCGCAGGAAGGGTTCCGCGGCGAAGTCGAAGTCCCGCTCCAACCGCCATTCAAAGATGTCGACCCCGAAGATGTCGGCCGCCACACGGTACATCCCGTAGGTGGGCTCGGCGATGGCCACCGAGTCCTGGCCGGGAGTGCAGAAGACCTTGAAGATCCAGTCCAGGACTTCATCCGAGCCGGCACCGGCCGCCACCTGCAGCGGACTCACCCCCAGCCGGGAGGCCAGCGCAGCACGCAGCTCCCGCTGATGGGGGTCGGGATACCGGTTGACCCATACCCCTGACCATTCGCGCGGGAAGGGATTCTCGTTGGCATCCAACAGCACCCCCTGCTGGACGTTCTCCCGGGCGCAGTGGTAGGGCTCCAGGCGGCGGATGTTCGGACGCACTAAAGCTTGCAGCGTGACCGTCATTCCGCCTCCGGCTCCAGCTCCAGGCGGCGGCGTACCGCCCGGGCGTGTCCCTCCAGCGCCTCCTCCCGGGCCAGGGTCTCCAGGGTCGGGGCCAGCGATCGCAGTCCTGCCGCGGTCAGTTCCTGGAAGGTGATCTTCTTGACGAAACTATCCATCGAGACTCCCGAGGTGTGACGCGCCTGGCCGGATGTGGGGAGGGTGTGGTTGGTGCCGGAGGCATAGTCCCCCGCCACCTCTGGAGTCCAGGGTCCCACGAAAACCGAGCCCGCACACTGGACGTGTCCCAACCAGTCACGGGCGTTCTCGATCAACAGAATCAGGTGTTCCGGCGCATAGCGGTTCGAAAACTCGAAAGCCTGTTCAAGAGAGGAGACCAACACCACGAAGCTCTGGGCCAGCGCCGGCCGCGCCAGGGAAGCCCGCGGAAGATCGGCGAGCTGACGGTCAACCTCCGCCACCACCGCCTCGGCCACAGAGCCGGATGAAGTGACCAGCACCGCCTGCGAATCCGATCCATGTTCCGCCTGGGCGATGAGATCGGCGGCCACCACGGACGGCTCCGCGGAGTCGTCGGCGATCACCAGGACCTCACTGGGTCCGGCGACCATGTCGATGGCAGTGCCATAAAAAGTCGCCAGGAGTTTCGCCGTTTGGACGTAACGGTTGCCCGGGCCCAGAATCTTGTCCACCCGGGGAACCGTCGCCGTCCCCAGGGCCAAGGCGGCGATGGCCTGGGCGCCACCGATTTTGAAAACCTGCTTGACCCCGGCTGTCTGGGCTGCGGCCAGCACCACCTCATGCACGCTTCCGTCCGGCCGGGGCGGGACACACAACAGGATCCGGTTGCACCCGGCCAGCTTGGCGGGAACCGCCAGCATCAGGACGGTGGAGGGCAGCACCGCCGTACCCCCCGGCACATACAGTCCCACGGTGCCGACCGGGCGGGCGGCGCGCCAACAGGTGATGCCCGCTTCCACCGTCACCGGCTGCTCCGCAAGCTGCTGGGCGGAGTGGAACTTGCGGATGTTGGAGGCCGCCCGCTGCAGTGCTTCCTGCACGTTGGGGCCGAGCTTGGCCGCCGCCTCCTGGAACTCCCGGACACCGACCCGGAAATCCTGCAGATCGACTCCGTCAAAGCGGCGCGTATATTCCCGGACGGCGTCGTCGCCGCGGTTCTCCACGTCGCGAAAGATCTCTTCGCAGACGTCGAACAGTTGCCGGTCCCGTAACGGATTGCGGCGGCACAGTTGACGCAGCTCGTCCCGGGACAGGTCTTCGAAACGCCAAATCTTCATCAGACCACCATCTTCTCCACCGGAACCACCAGCAGATCGGTGGCCCCGGCCTGTCTCAGCCGCTCGATCACGTCCCAGAAATATTCTTCGGGGACCGCCGTGTGGACGGCGATCATCCCCGGCTCTGCCAAGGGCACAATGGTCGGACTCTTCATGCCGGGAAGAATGGACCGGATTTCGGCCAACGCGCTTTCTGGAGCGTTCATCATCACGTACTTGGTCCGGCGGGCCTTGAGGTGGCTCAGCATGCGTACCCGCAGCCGTCCGATCAGGTCCGCCTTGCGGGGATCGGCCAGGGCGGCGCCGTTCGCCACCAGCACCGCTTCGGACTTCAGGACCACCTCGATGGGCACCAGGTCATGGGTACGCAGGGTGCTGCCGGTGGAAACCAGGTCGCAGATGGCCTCAGCCACATCAAGGGCGGGCGCGATCTCCACCGATCCGTTCAGCTCGATGACCCGCGCCTGGACCCCCTTCTGTTCCAGGTACCGGCCCAGGGTGCGGGGATACGAGGTGGCGATGCGCTTGCCTTCCAGGTCAAACAGCGTCCGGAGGCGGCCCCGGCTGGGGACGGCGATGCACAGTTCGCAGCCGCCGAAGCCGAGGTAATCCAGGGTGCAGACACGGGCAGCTTTCTCCTCTACCACGTTGAGGCCGACGATTCCAATATCGGTGACGCCGTCCTGGACGTATTCCGGGATGTCGTCGTCGCGAAGAAAAAGGATATCCAGCGGATAGTTGCGGCCCTGGGCCAGCAGCAGGCCGTCAGAGGCCTCGAAATCGATGCCGGCGGCCCGAAGCAGATCCAGGGATGCCTGGGCGAGGCGGCCCTTTCTCTGGACAGCAATCTTGATGGAGTCTCCGTTGAGTTTCATTGCGGGGAAACCTCCCGGTCGGAAGATCCCTGGGCAGTTTGGGCCAGCCGGTCCAGCAGGAGCCGGTATCCTCCTTCACCGTAGCGCAGCCAGTGGGCGATCCGGGTGACGGTGGCGGTACTGGCGCCCGTGATGCGGCTGATCTCCCGATAGGAGACATTCTGGTCCACCAGACGCGCCACCTGCCAGCGTTCGGCCATCGCCCGCAGTTCTCCCAAAGTGCACAGATCGCGGAAGAAGCGGGCGGTTTCATCCGGGTTTTCCAGCGCCGTGATCGCCCGGAAAAGTTCCTGGAGGCTGCGGTTCTGATCCAGTTCCCGTTCCATTGTGTTACTACATTAACACACCGGCATCTCGGAGCCAAGCGGAACTTCCGCCCCGGTCACCGGTCGGGCCGTCCCGGTCATGCCCCACGAGGCACTTCGCCGGAGGTGTCTTCTATAATCGCCGGCGATGATCGCCCTGCTCAGAGGCCGGCTGGCTCACAAGGGCACCGATCGTATCATCGTCGAGACTGGAGGGGTGGGCTATGAGGTTTTCGTCCCCCTCTCCACCTATTACGAGCTGGCCGGGACCGGAGAGACCGTCGAACTGCAAATCTACACCCACGTCCGCGAAGACGCGATCCAGCTCTTCGGCTTCCGAACCTCCGATGAAAAGCGGGTATTTCTTTTGCTGATCCAGGTCAGTGGCATCGGCCCGCGTCTGGCCTGCACGATCCTCTCGGGGCTGCCGCTGGACGACTTCCTGGACGCCGTCGCCCGGCGGGATGTCGCCCGCCTGGCGACGATACCGGGTGTCGGGCGCAAGACCGCGGAGCGGATCGCCCTGGAACTCAAGGAAAAGATCCAGGATCTCGCTCCGGCGGGATCCGCCGCCGGCCCGGCCGAGGCGGGGGTTGAACGGGACGTGCTCTCCGCCCTGGTCAACCTCGGTTACCCAAGGGTCCGGGCGGAAGCCGCCGTTCTGCGCCTGCGGGGAAGCGGCGCCGGCCGCTTCGAGGATATGCTGAAGCGGGCGCTCAGGGAGATTTCGGGTTGACGATGTCGGAAGAACGCTTCATTCACCCCGGCCAGACCGAAGAGGAACTGCTGCTGGAATCCACGCTGCGGCCCCGCCGGCTGGCCGACTTCGTCGGACAGGATGCCGTCAAGGCCAATCTGTCGATTGCCATCCAGGCAGCCCGGCGGCGGCGGGAAGCGTTGGATCACGTCCTTTTTTTCGGTCCTCCCGGCTTGGGCAAGACGACCCTGGCCCAGGTGGTGGCCAACGAAATGGGGGTCGGCTTCCGGGCCACCGCCGGTCCGGTCATCGAGAAACGTGGCGACCTGGCTGCCATCCTCACCAACCTCCAGGAGCACGATGTCCTGTTTATTGACGAGATCCACCGCCTTCACCCGGCGGTGGAAGAGATCCTCTATCCGGCCATGGAGGATTTCCAGATCGACATCATCATCGGTGAAGGCCCGGGAGCCCGTTCGATCAAGATCGATGTCCCCCGCTTCACGCTGGTGGGCGCCACCACCCGCACAGGTCTCCTGACTTCCCCGCTGCGGGCGCGGTTCGGCATCATCCAGCGGCTCGACTTCTATGACGTCACCGCTTTGACTTCCATCGTGCGGCGCTCGGCTTCCATCCTCGAGGTCCAGATCGATCCCGACGGGGCCGAGGAAGTGGCCCGGCGCAGTCGGGGGACACCGCGGATCGCCAACCGTCTGCTGCGCCGGGTGCGGGATTTCGCCCAGGTCAAGGGCGACGGCCGGATCTCCTACGCCACCGCCTGCAAGGCGCTGGAAATGCTCAATGTGGACCGCTTCGGCTTCGATGAGATCGATCGCAAGCTGCTGCTGACCATCATCGAGAAATTCGGCGGCGGGCCCGTTGGACTGGGCACCATCGCCGCCGCCATCAGCGAAGAAAAGGACGCGATCGAGGACATTTACGAGCCCTATCTGATCCAGATCGGTTTCCTCAACCGTACACCCCGCGGCCGGACAGTCACCCCGCTGGCCTACCAGCATTTCGGTCTCAGCCCCGGCGGTCAGGCGAAGCTGTTTGTGTGAGCGAGAGCCGGGACTGCAGCGAGACGCCCGGCATGGGGTATGGCCCCGACGGTTTTCGCCTCCCACGGTTTGACCGGCTTGACCCTTCCCGCCCCGGCGGCGCTCCCCGGAAGGGAGGTGCTGCGGATGACGGCAGCATGAACCAGGTGTCGAGGAGATCAAATTACTTGCCGTGCCTTTCCAGCGGCCGACGAAGGTTTGCGATCTGACGGAGCTTTTTGCTTTAATAGTTCAGGTCCCAGCGGCCCGGAAGAGGCATTCAGCCTATGTTCGAGAAGTACACTGAGAAGGCCCGGCGCGTAATCTTCTTCGCCCGCTATGAGGCCAGCCAACTGGGATCCCGTTCCATTGAAACCGAGCACATCCTGCTGGGGCTGCTGCGTGAGGACAAGGCCCTCGCCGGCCGGTTCCTCCCCCGGGCCCCCGCCATTCTGGACAGCATCCGCAAGGAAATCGAAGTCAAGACCGTCAAACGGGAGAAGGTCGCAACCTCCGTCGAACTTCCCCTCAGTGAACAGTCGAAGCGGGTTCTCGCCTACGCCAGCGAAGAGGCAGACCGGCTGCTGCACAGTTACATCGGAACCGAACACATCCTCCTCGGGCTACTGCGCGCTGAAGACTCCATGGCAGCAGGTATACTGCAGGAAAAGGGGCTCCGCCTCTCGCGTGTCCGCGAGGAACTCGCCGGTTCAGCCCCCGAGAAGCCTGTGAGCAAGACCAAGGAAAGCCTGGTTCTGACCGAGTTCAGCCGCGATCTCACCGAGGCGGCCATGAACGGAACCCTGGATCCGTTGATCGGCCGTGAGGAGGAACTGGAACGGGTGATCCAGATCCTTTGCCGGCGGACCAAGAACAACCCGGTCCTGATCGGCGAGCCCGGTGTGGGCAAGACAGCCATAGTGGAAGGGCTCGCGCAGCGGATTGTCAACAACCAGGTGCCGTCGATGCTGGCCGACAAGCGCATCCTGGCGCTGGACATCTCGCTGATCGTCGCCGGTACCAAATACCGCGGCCAGTTCGAGGAGCGGCTCAAGGCCATCATGAAGGAACTGGCCGAGAACCCGAATTTCGTGGTCTTCGTGGACGAGCTCCACACCCTGGTGGGGGCCGGCTCCGCAGAGGGGTCCCTGGATGCCGCCAACATCCTCAAACCCGCCCTGTCCCGGGGCGAGATTCAGTGCATCGGCGCAACCACTCCCTACGAGTACCGCCGGTCCATCGAGAAGGACCGGGCACTGGAGCGGCGGTTCCAGACCGTCAAGGTTCACCCCCCCACCGAACAGGAAACCATCGAGATCATCCAGGGGGTCAAGGAGCGGTACGAGTCGTTCCATCAGGTTCTGTATTCGGACGAGGCCATCCTCGCGGCGGTCTACCAGTCCAGCCGTTATATCCCCGACCGTTATCTGCCGGACAAGGCCATCGACGTTCTCGACGAAGCGGGATCTCGGGTTAAGCTGGACAATACCTCCGTACCCAAAGAGGTGGCGGAGATCCAGAACCGCATCAAGGTCATCGTGCGGGAAATGGAAGACGCCATTTCAGCCAAGGACTTCGAGCGGGCGGCAAGGCTCAAGGAACAGGAACAGATCGAACGCGAGATACTGGAACGTCGAACCAGCACCCTGGCCAGAGAGTTGGTCAGCCCTTCGGTCACCAAGAAGCACGTGGAACAGGTCATCTCCCGCTGGACGGGAATCCCGGTGGAATCGCTCCAGGAAGAGGAGATGCAGAAGCTGCTCCGGATGGAGGAATACCTGCACCAGCGCATCATCAGCCAGGACAAGGCTGTTTCCGCCCTGGCGAGGGCTATCCGGCGCAGTCGGGCCGGGATGAAGAGTCCGAACCGGCCGGTCGGATCCTTCCTGTTCCTGGGCCCTACGGGCGTCGGCAAGACCGAGCTGGCCAAGTCCCTGGCGGAATTCCTCTTCGGCAGCGAAAAATCACTGGTCCGCTTCGACATGTCCGAATACATGGAAAAACATTCGGTATCCAAGCTGATCGGCTCACCGCCGGGCTACATCGGACACGAAGAGGGTGGACAGCTTACCGAGAAGATCCGGCGCAATCCCTACTCGGTGATCCTGCTGGATGAAATCGAGAAGGCCCACCAGGACCTCTACAACCTGCTGTTGCAGGTGTTCGAGGATGGACAGCTCACCGACAGCCACGGCAACACGGTGGATTTCAAGAACACCATCATCATCATGACCTCCAACATCGGTGCGCGGCACCTGGTGTCCAAGGGACGGCTGGGTTTCGCGTCCGACGAAAACGTGTGGCGCCAGACGGCCGAGGACGCGATCCTGTCGGAGGTCAAGCGGGTGTTCAACCCCGAGTTCCTGAACCGTCTGGACGAGATCATCATCTTCGAGTCCCTGAGCGAGGAGGATCTGAGCGAAATCGTGGATCTCCTCCTCAGCCAAGTCAACCGGAATCTCAGCTCAAAACGGATCCGGATCCAGCTCACCGACGATGCCAAAAAGTGGATCATCGACATGACCTGCCGCGACCGCTCCTACGGGGCGCGTCCGTTGCGGCGGGCCATCCAGAAGTACATCGAAGATCCGGTCTCGGAGCTCATCATCCAGGGCAAGCTGAAAGATAATGAAGGCCTCACCGTCTACTGGAAGGAAGACGCGCTGTACTACCGGAACGACGGTTCGCAGGTGGAAGGAGCCCTTTTCTCTTACAACTTGGTCTGACTGTTCAGGTCCGGCCGTCTTCACCCTTGTGTACCTTGCCTTGCAGTGGGGTGGTCGTGTAAACGGGGTTTCGCGGCGGCCCCGGCGAGGGGGTGTCTGGGAGTCCGCGGGGGTATCCGCAGTCATCAAAACGGTCAGGGGGAGGACTTGAGAGCGAAGTTCATGAACCAGAAGGAAACCACAACAGGACCTTCCAGGTCCCGCAGCACGGCCCGAAGCGCAGTCTCCCTCCTGTCCGCGGTCCTCGCCCTGGCGGCCTCGGTTCAGGCCCAGAGCCAGAACGAACCTCCCCAGCGGATCGAGGACATCCGGATCGTGGGCAACCGGAGGATTCCCGAGAGCACCATCCTTTACTACATTCAAACCAAGGAAAACGATCCGTACAACGAGCAGCAGATCCTCCGGGATTACCGCAACCTGCTCAACACCAACTTCTTCACCGACGCCAAGGTGATGGTGGAGGAAGGTGAGACCGGAGCGATCGTGATCTTCGAGGTCAAGGAACGGCCGCTGATCCGCGCTCTCGCCTACCAGGGAATGAAGTCGTTCAAGGAATCCGACGTGCTCGAGAAATTCCGCGACATGCGCGTCGGCCTGACCGTGGACTCCCCCTTCGACGAGTCCAAGCTTCCCCGGGCGCGCAAAGCGTTGCGCACCCTGCTGGAACTGAACGGCAAGCCCCTGGGCACGGTGGACGTCCGGGTCGAGCCCATCACGTCTTCGTCGGTCAAGCTGACCTTCGTCATCGAGGAAGGCCCCAAGGTCCGCATCGGCTCCATCCGTTTTGAGGGCAACACGGTGCTTACGGATGAAGAATTGCGCGACGCCCTCAAGCTCAACAAGGAACGAGGGCCGATCGTGCTGTTCAAGGGCCATGACAAATACATCCCGGACAAGCTGGAATACGACGTCCAGGTCAACCTGCTGGCCAAATACCGGGAAAAGGGTTACATCTTCGCCAAAGCCGGCGACCCCAAAGTCGAAATCGTCGAGGGACCCAGGGGCCTGCTGCTGGGATTCCGCAAGACCCAGCAGCAGTATTACATCACCATCCCGGTCGAGGAAGGGGAACAGTTCCGGATCGGCAAGTTCGACATTGTCGGCGTCCAGACCTTTGACAAGGAGGTCGTCCGCCGGGGCTACATGCTTCAGGAAGGCGAGGTCGTCAACTACACCCAGCTCAAAGAGTCCACCGACAAGCTGAAGGAGCTCTATTCCACCCTCGGATTCCTCGACATGAACGCCCTGCCCGACATCAACCCCAACGTGCAGGCGAAGACCGTCGACATCACCATCAACGTCACCGAGGGGAAGCGCTATATCGTCGACCAGATCAATTTTGCCGGCAATACCAAGACCCGGGACAAGGTACTCCGCCGCGAGTTTCTGCTGGAGGAGAAGCAGGAGTACAACGGCAAGCTGCTGGAATACTCGATCCTCCGCCTCAACCAGCTCGGCTTCTTCGAGGAGATCAAGGAAGACGACTACGAAGTCATCAAGCGACCCGAGGTCTCCGAGGTGGACATTCTCGTCAAGGTCAAAGAACGCAGCCAGCAGTCCATCGGGTTGACCGGCGGGGTCAGCGGGATCAGCGGCAGTTTCTTCGGCATCAATTACCAGACCAACAATTTCCGGGGGCGTGGCGAACGGATCGACGTCCAGCTGCTTACCGGCACCCGCACCTCGAACTACCTGCTTTCCTACACTCAGCCCTACTTCCTGGATACCCGGGTTTCCCTGGGCCTGTCGGTCTTCAACCAGCGCTACCGCTTCGACACATACACCGCTTTCTTCGGTCTGATCTCCCCGGAAAACAACATTCCCCTTTACACCCGCAAGTCCACCGGTTTCACGGTTTCAGGCAGTTATCCCCTGGGCCGGTGGACGCGAGGCGGCCTGCGGTACTCGTTGCAGAACATCGCCATTGCGGACGTCAACGACATCTTTGAAGACTTCGCGTTCAACCAGCTCATAGGCTTCACCCCCGGAGGCAGTCTGGAAGACGCCCAGAAAGGCATCATCCGGAGCGAGATCACGCCCACCTACATCTACAACTCGAAAAACTCGTATTTCACGGCCACCCAGGGCTCCGAACTCTCGGTCGAGGTGCCCATCGCCGGCGGTCCGTTGGGGGGGACCTTCAACCTGATCCGGCCTTACGTGGAGTTCCAGAATTTCCGGCCGGACCGGCTCCTGAGCGGGGGCCGCAACACCTTCGCCTTCCGGGTAATGCTGATGCACATCATCCCGTACGGGAAACTTCCCAGCGGCGACCCCATGACCGCCCCCTTCTTCGAACGGATTTTTTCCGGAGGGGAATTCTCCCTGCGCGGATTCGACATCCGCTCCGTCAGCCCGTGGGCCTTCATCAAGACGCCACGACTGGACGGGGAAGGCAATCCCATCATCGATCCCGGCACCGGTCTTCCCTCCATCTCGGAGCGGATCCTCCCGGTGGGAGGCGACACCAGCGCTCTGGTCACCGGCGAGTACCGGATTCCGCTGGTAGGGCCGCTGCAATTGACCGGATTCGTGGATTTCGGCACCTCCACCGTCCTGCGGGAGGAGAACCTGGTTCTCTTCGGACCGAACACCGCCATCGATCTGCTGGAGGACACCAACAACGTCTGGCGGATGTCCACCGGAGCGGAAGTCCAGTTCCTGTTGCCGGTCATCAATCAGCCTTTCCGCCTGATCTTCGCGTACAATCCTCTGCGCCTGGATACCCAGGTCACTTTCAGCGGGATCCGCTTCCCGCTGCGGGAACCGGGCACGAACATGAAGTTTACGGTGGGCTATAATTTCTAGCCTGGCCGTTGAGCAAGGAGACCAAGGAAGCGATGCGAAAGACTAGCGTGCTGGGAGTTGCCTTACCGTTACTCGGGCTGATGTGGAGCGGTGCTTCCGTTTTCGGGCAGGGCGCCAAGATCGGGTTTGTCAACAGTCAGGAGATCCTCTTTCGGACCAACGAGGGCAGCGAGGGGCTGCAGCAGCTTGAGACCTACATGACCCAGAAGCGGGCCGAGTTCGACGCCAAGAACAAGGAACTGGCGGACCTGCAGCAGGAGCTGCAGACCAAGCGGCCCACCCTGAGCCCTGAGGCCGCCTCCGAACTGCAGCGCAAGATTGATCAGAAACAGGTCGAACTGCGGCGCTTTCAGGAGGATCTGCAGGCCGACCTCAACGACCGGCAGAACGGGCTGCTGGAACGTATCAGCCAGAAGGTTCAGCAGGTCATCCAGGAATACGCCCAGCAGAACGGATACGACATTGTCTTCGTCCGGGACCAGACCCAAGCCTACGTCGCCCCCCAGCTCGACGTGACGCAGGACATCATCAAGCTGTACAACGAGCGGTTCCCCGGCAAGGGCGGAGCGGCCGCGGCTCCGGCTCCTTCCAACTGAACCGTCGGATCAAGGACTCGGATCGATGCGAACCACACTTTCACTGTTGCTGACTCTTCTGGCTGCGCCCCTGACAATTTCCGCTCAGACCAACGCCGGGGGCGGAACGCGGGTCGCCTTCGTCAACTCGACTGAGGTCCTGCAAGGAACGGCGGAGGGACGTCAGGCACTTGCCGACTTAGAAAAGCTGTTCAACCAGAAACAGTCCGAGCTGGCCACTAGGCAGACGGAGCTCGACACCCTGCGCCGCGAGTACGACAGCAAGTTCCGGATGCTCAACCCGGAAACCCTGGCCGAAATGCAGCGGGCCATCACCGAGAAGGACCGCCAGTTGACCCGGGCCCGGGAAGACGTGGAGGCAGAGGTCTCCCAGCGGCAGAACGATCTGCTGGCCCGGATGAGCGAGAAGATCCAGGCCGTCATTGCCGAGTATGCCGAGCGGAACGGAATCGGAGTCGTCTTCCTGGAAGCCCCGAGCCTGCCCTATTTCGCCGAGAAGCTGGACATCACTGCGGAAATCATCAAGGCTTACGACGCCAAGCATCCGGCCGCTGCAGCCGCCGCGGGGGCTCCCAAGCCCTGATCCATCATCGGTGCGCCGGCGGCCAGCCGAAGGCGTCCCTTGTCTTGTCCCCGGGGGGAGGAGTCAATGGAACAGAACACTCAGATCCTGAACATTCAGGAGATCATGGACTGCCTGCCGCACCGCTATCCGTTTCTCCTGATCGACAGGATCCTGGAATACGAGGAACGAACCCGGATCGTCGCCCTGAAAAACGTCACCATCAATGAACCGTTTTTCCAGGGCCATTTTCCCGGTGTGCCCATCATGCCCGGGGTTCTGATTGTGGAGGCCATGGCGCAGGCAGGGGGTGTGCTGGTGTTCCGCACCCTGGAAAACCGCCACGACAAGCTCGTGTTTTTCATCGGGATCGAGAACGCAAAGTTCCGCAAACCCGTCCGCCCCGGGGATCAACTCCGCATCGAGATGGTGGTGGATCGGATCAAGGCCAGAGTCGGCAAACTGCACGGAAAAGCCTGGGTCGACGGGAGTGTGGTGGCGGAAGCCGATGTCATGTTCTCCCTGGTGGACCGGGATTCCGCCGCCGCTTCCTGAGACTCCGGCGATGATCCAACAGCCGCCTTCCGTGCATCCCACCGCCGTTGTCTCCAAAGATGCGGTCCTTGGGCCCGGGGTCGAAATCGGCCCCTACTGTGTCATCGGCCCCATGGTGGAAATCGGCGAGAATACGGTGCTGGGCCCATCCGTCATCATTCAGGGCCCCTGCCGAATCGGCAAACGCAACCGCTTCTACGGACATGCCGCAGTGGGGACGGATCCCCAGGATCTCAAGTACCGGGGTGAGGAGACCTGGCTCATCATCGGTGACGACAACCGGGTCCGTGAGTTCGTCACTCTCAATCGGGGCACGGCCACCGGCAAAGGAAGAACCCGCATCGGCTCCGGCAATCTGCTCATGACTGGAGTTCACGTCGCCCACGACTGCGAGGTGGGAGACCGCGTGATCATGGCCAACGCGGCTACGCTGGCCGGCCACGTCCTGGTGCAGGACGATTCCACGGTGGGAGCATTCACTGGTGTCCACCAGTTTTGCCGCGTAGGTGTCCACGCCTTCATCGGCGGCTACAGCGTCATCACGCAGGACGCTCTGCCGTTCATGAAAACCGTTGGGATCCGCGGTGAGGCCAGGACCTATGGCGTCAACACCATCGGCCTGGAGCGCAAGGGTTTTGACGCAACCCGCCTGAAGGCTCTCAAGGAAGCCTACCGGACGCTGTTCCGGCGCGGCCTCCGTGTTGTCGAGGCGGCCGCACAACTGCGGCAGGAAGGCACCCTGACCGCCGACGTGGAGGAACTGCTCCGCTTCATCGAGACCTCGGAACGTGGTTTCATTCGCTAGGACCATCTGACCGTGAATATCCGACGGCTCGGACTGATCGCCGGCAATGGACCCCTGCCGTTGCAGGTTCTGGACGAGGCCCGCCGCCAGGGAGTCCCGGTCACGGTGGTCGCCGCCGCCGAGGAGGCCGACCCCGCCCTGGACGAGGCAGCCAGGCGTCCGGGCCCTGAGGTGACGGTCCACTGGCTGGGCGTTGGGCGGCTTAACCGGCTGATCGAGGTCTTCCGCAACGAGGGGGTCGATCACGCCCTCATGGTGGGACAGGTGAAGCACACCCGCATCTTCGCCCGGGGGTCGCGCTTTCCCCTGCGCCGCCTCAAACATCTGCCCGACCTGCGGATGCTGAAGCTGCTGGCCTCCCTGGATCGCCGTAACACCGCCTCGCTGATTCAGGCCGTGATCCGGGAACTGGAACAGGAAGGTATCGCCTTTGTTGATTCCACCCTCTTTCTGCAGCCGATTCTGGCTCAAGCGGGTGTGATGACCCGCCGTGCTCCGGACGCCGAGGAACAGAAGGATTTCGACTACGGCCGCCCGGTGGCGCTGGAACTGGCCCGTCTGGACATCGGACAGACCATCGTGGTCAAGGAGCAGGCGGTGGTGGCGGTGGAAGCCATGGAGGGAACCGACGCCACCATCCGCAGGGCGGCGGAGCTGGCGGGGGGAGAACGCTTGACCGTGATCAAGGTAAGTCGCCCGCATCAGGACATGCGGTTCGATGTCCCGGTCATCGGACCCCAGACGCTGGAAGTGCTGCAGCAGTGCTCGGTGAGCGCCCTGGCGATCGATGCCGGACGTACCTTGATGATCGACAAACCCGTCCTGCTGGAGAAGGCGGACCAGATGAACCTCACCATCGTGGGATTCCCGACATGAAGCGGGTCCGGGTTGGAGTCGTGGGCGTCGGCGTGCTGGGACGCCACCATGCCAGGGTTTACGCCGAGCTGCCGGAGGCGGAGCTGGTGGGTGTCTGTGACTCCCAGCCGGAGCGGGCGGAGGCGGTCGCCCGCGATTACGGATGCGCTGTTTTCGAAGACGCGAGCCGGCTCTTCGGGCAGGTGGAGGCGGTCAGCATCGCTGTACCGACCGTCCTTCATGCTCCCCTCGGCCTGGAGGCGCTGGAGGCGGGTGTTCATGTTCTGGTGGAGAAGCCGATTGCGGCCGACCTTGCTCAGGCGGATCGGCTGATCGAGCGGGCCGCCGCCCGGGACCGGATCCTCCAGGTGGGCCACAGCGAACGCTTCAACCCGGTCCTGCGTGCCGTCCTCCCCTACGTGCGGCGTCCCCGCTTTTTTGAGGCGCATCGGCTGGGGGTCTTTGTCCCGCGGAGCCTGGATGTGGACGTGGTCCTCGACCTCATGATCCATGACCTGGACCTGGTGCTGTGGCTGGTGGGCCAGCCCATCGCGGAAATCCGGGCGGTGGGAATCCCGGTGCTTACACCCCGGGTCGACATCGCCAACGCCCGTATCGAGTTTGGTGACGGCACAGTGGCCAACTTCACTGCCAGCCGTGTCAGCCGGGAACGGGTGCGCAAACTGAGGTTTTTTCAGGCCAGCGATTACATCTCACTCGACTTTCACCACCGAACTGTGGAAATGTACAGCCTGATTTCCGAAGGTGGCCAACGCCGAATCCAGGAGAGACGGCCGGAGGTGCCGCCGGTCGAGCCCTTGCGCGCCGAACTGGAGGCATTTCTCCGCGCCGTCCAGGGTACGCCGTGTCCCGACTGCTGTTCCGGCGAACAGGGGAGGAGCGCCCTGGAGGCGGGGTTGGAAATTGTTCGGGCCGGCGGTCGGGCACTCGACCGCTGAGTGCCAGACCTGGGAAGTGGGCTCCTCTGGACCCGCACCTCCGGGAGGCCTCTGCACTGTCGGCCCCTGCCGCCTTCGGCCACAGCAGAAACGGTTGTCTGGATGACAGGGCGGACTTTTTCCCATTACCACATCCTCAGGAAGTTGGGCGAAGGCGGAATGGGCGAAGTGTATCTCGCCCGGGATGCAATTCTGGAACGCGAGGTGGCGGTAAAGTTCCTGCCTCTCGAGTTCGAGCAGGACCCCCTGGCCGGCCGGCGCTTTCAGCGGGAAGCCAGGGCCTGCGCCGGGCTCGACCACCCCTTCATCGCCCAGATTCACGAGGTGGGGCAGGAAGCAGGGCGCAGCTTCCTGGTCATGGAGTACCTGCGGGGGGAAACACTGCGGGAGCGCCTCGCTGAAGGCCCGGTGCCGCTGGAGGAAGCTCTCCGGTTTGCCACAGAGATCGCCGAGGCCCTTCACGCCGCCCACAGCCAAAACATCATCCATCGGGACCTGAAGCCGTCCAACATCATGATCACCCGCAGCGGGCACGTGAAAGTGATGGATTTCGGTCTGGCCAAGGTTGTCGATCCCCAGAAGGGAAGGCAGCACGACCAGAATGTGACCGGGTTGACGGGCTCCGGGGTCCGGTTGGGCACCGTTCCCTACATGTCTCCGGAACAGCTCAAAGGCGGCGAGCTGGACCCTCGTTCCGACATCTTTTCCTTCGGAATTCTGTTGTATGAAATGGTCACGGGGCACCATCCCTTCCGGAAGAAGGAAACCTTCGAGACCGCCAGTTCGATTCTCAAGGATCCACCGCCTCCTCTGCCCCCCATCGACGCGGAGGGAGTCGGCGACCTGTTGTCCCATGTCCTGCGGAAGATGCTGGCAAAGCGTCCGGAAGACCGCTACCAGTCGGCCCTGGATCTGCGGATCGACCTGGATGAACTCAGAACTCGGGTGGATGGCGGGCGGCGGGCGGCCTGGCGGGGTAAGGCTGGCGGCTTGAGGACCTGGTTGCCCCTGGGCCTGGCGCTCCTGACGCTGTCAGCAGCAGGAAGCTGGTGGCTGGGCTTCTGGAATTCCATACCGCCCGCTGACCCCCTGCGCGTTGAGTTGAGTCTGCCCGCCGGCCTGCGCCTAGCCCACTATTACCGGCAGGGACTGGCGTTGTCGCCGGACGGCAGGCTGCTCGCAGTGGCGGCCGGCCGGTTGCAGAACCCCTATATCTTTCCGGACGAGGTCCGACTCTACACCCGCGGCCTGGACCAGTGGCGGTTCGATCCCGTCCCCGGGTCCGAGAACGGTTTCCAGCCGGTGTTCTCTCCCGACGGAAAGTGGCTGGCCTTTACCCGGTACGAGCCCCAGGCGAACCGCGTCTCGCTGGTGAAGGTCCGTCTGGACGGCGGTGAGCCGCTCACTCTCTGCGAATGCGACGCCCGCTGGGGAGTGGCCTGGAGCCCGCAGGGACACCTGCTGCTGGGGAGTCCCACCGGGGGGCTGCTGCGCATCCCGGAGTCCGGCGGCCGGCCCGAACCCGCCGAACCCGATTCCGCCGCCCCCCACCCCCGGATTCTGCCTTCCGTGTCCCCGAACGGAGAGGTCGTTTTTTACACCGTACCCCGCGACCCGGACGCCCTGGCCGGAGAGGCCGAAATCTGGTCCTGGGTCCCCGCCACCGGCGAGCACCGCAAGCTGGCAGACGGATGGGACGGCCGTTACGTCTCCACCGGCCATCTGGTCTTCGGCCAGGGAGGCAACCTGAAGGCCCTTCCCTTCCGCCTGGATCGACTGGAGGCCGCGGGGCCGGAAGTCACCTTGGTGGAGGGAATCACCCAGTCTCTGTTCACCGCCAACACCAACCTGCGCACCGGTGCTGTCCAGATGGACTTTTCCCCGACCGGGTTGCTGGCCTATGTCTCAGGATCCGTCTTTCCGGAGATCAGGGGCCCGGTTGCCTGGGTGGATCGGGCGGCGCACGAAGAGCTGCTGGGAGTCGAACCCCGGAACTATCACACGGTGCGGATTTCCCCGGACGGCACGGAAGTGCTCCTGACTGCCATCTATCCTCCGCAGGACATCTGGCTGTTCGAGCCTGCGCGCCAGTCCATGCGCCGGCAGACGTTCGAGAACTCAAACATGTACGCGATCTGGGGTCCGGGGCCGGACCAGTTCACGTTTGTCGCCAGCCACAACGGCCTCCGCTCCTTGTGGAAGAAGTCGGTGGACGCCCAGGCGGTCCAGCTCTTGCCGCCGGAGTCGGTGGAGGATGGTTTCCTGCGCCCCGCGGACTGGTCGCCCGACGGCCGGACGCTGGCGGTGGTGCGGTACACGGAAGCGGCGCGCTTTGACGTGCTGATGCTGGCCGAAGACGGGAAGGTCACGCCGTTTCTGGCCAGCGAGTTCTCGGAGCAGTATCCGGAGTTCTCGCCGGACGGACGCTGGCTGGTGTATTCCAGCAACGAGTCGGGGAGGCAGGAGGTATACGTCCGGCCCTACCCGGGTCCCGGCCGGACGTTGCAGGTGTCGACGGAAGGTGGGATCGAGCCCGCCTGGTCCCGTGACGGCCGGGAGATTCTCTACCGCTGGCGAAGGGAGTTTTTTTCAGTCCGTGTCGACCTTGACGGCGGGCGGCCGACCGCTGAACGGCCCCGCCGGCTGTTCGAAGGGGACTACGGGAGTGCCTTTGCGGTGCGATCTTTCGATGTGGCTCCGGACGGGCGGCTGCTGGTGGTCAAGCGTCCGGAGGAGGCGGCGATCCTGTCCGCGGTGGACCAGTTCTTTCCCTCCCGAATCCAGTTGGTCGATCGCTGGTTCACGGAGTTGTCACAGCGGGTGCCGGTGCGTTAGTCCTGTCCGGTGGCACCGGAACGGCCGGCAACTGCGGATTCTCCGGCGCAGGGCCTCAGGCCCGGGCGGGCGGCCGGATGTTCTGGTTCAGGTGAAAGACGTTTTCCGGGTCATACTTTGCTTTCACCTGCTGCAGCCGGGAGTAATTGACTCCATACGCGGCTGCCACCGTGTCGATCGGCTCGTCCTGGTCCAGGTAGTTGACGTATCGCGTGGTGGCCATGAATGGTTGCATCGCGCCGTAAGTCTCTCGTGCCCATGCTATTCCCGAAGCGTGCCGCGCAGCTTCAGACCACTGCGAGAGCACCAGCAGATTGTAGCCGGGGCTGCGATGGGGGAAGGCAGTGTCGCTGACGTGGGGTCGGACAGCAGCCCCGTGGAGGTGTTCCAGGGAGATCTGGCTCATCGTGGAGGGACATCGCGCGAAACATTCGATCAAGGTGTCGATTGCAGTATCGTCAAGCTGCGACAGGAAGCTTGATTTCCAGTAGTTGAAGGCACCTTTTGGAAACGCCGGGTCCATAAAGGAGTTAAGCGTGCAGTAATCCATGGGTCCAATGGTGTCCAGGACAGGAGAGCCAAATCTCTTCACGGGCCTGACAGCCGCCTCGCCCTCGGCCGGCGATCCGCAATGACAGAGTACAATCCCCGCCAGTTTGGCGCCCGATCCATCCGGGGCATGTAGCAGGCCGGCGAAAACCGTCAGATCCTCGGGAGGCGAGGACGTCAGCTCGCGATAGTACTGAAGGACCTCGCGGGCCACCGAAAATGGATGGGCGACCAAACCGGCGGTGACCATGCCTAACGGATGCGCCCGAAAATCGAATCTGGCGGCCACGCCGAAGTTGCCTCCGCCCCCCCGCACGGCCCAGTAGAGGTTCTCATTCTCCTCCGCATTGGCTCGCAGGATCCTGCCTTCGGCATCAACCATTTCCACGCCGAGAAGGTTGTCGACGGCCAGGCCGTACCTGCCCATAAGCCAGCCCAGACCCCCACCCAGCGTGAAGCCCGCGACTCCCGTCGAGGATACAACCCCACCAGTCGTTGCAAGGTCGTAAACCTGGGTTTCACGGTTGAATTCTGCCCAGGTAACTCCGCCTTCCGCGCGAACGACTCGCCGGCGAACGTCGACCTGGATGCCCTTCATCAATGAAAGATCGAGCATGAGTCCGCCGTCCACCACCGCGCGTCCTGCAACATTGTGACCACCGCCACGGACCGCTATTTCCAGATCCAAAGCCCGCGCCGTTCGGATCGCATCCCGAATGTCGGCCACGCCGCGGCAGCGGGCGATCAAAGCGGGCCGCTTGTCCACAAGTCCGTTGTGGACCTTTCGAACCTCGTCATAACCGGGATCGCCGGACAAGAGAAGCCGTCCTGAAAAGGATTTGGAAAGCTTCCCAACGACTGGGCCCAAGTCCTTGTTGTTCATGGGTCACCTCCAGGCGGAAGGGTGAGACGGGAGACGGTTTGGCGCCGCAGTATAGCACTTCCCCAGCCAAGCTGGCTGTTTTTCTGCGAGAACCGGCAAGCCTTCTGGTGACTGGCACACTCAGTTCTGAACCCATTGCCTCGTCTGTCAAGAATTGCTATCCTCTTTACAACTTGATCACACGCCGGAGGCGCTCCTCACCTCCAAACCGGTTTTCTCGCTTTTCGCCCCGGCTCCAGTGATCTTTCTCACTCAAGGAGTCTCACCCCGCATAAACGCTCCCCTGTACCGCCTCCTGCGTCGTCCTGTCTGCGGTGTCGCGACTTCTCTGGTCTGGCTGCTGCCGATGGTTTTCGCATCGGCTCATGGCCGGGACACCACTCCCGCTTCGACGACTCCCATCGGTGCATGGTTCGGCATCGCCCGTCCGTGCACGCCGCCGGTGGGATGCGGGATTCCGCTGGGCGAAGACGGACAGCCGATCTCGGACTTCCTTCGGGATCCGTCCATCTGCCTGAAGGCCTGCGGCGGTTCGCAGTGCGAGGCCAACGTGTTTCCTTTGCTGCAGGTCACCATGATCCCCACGTTGCTTGCCGACGGCACGGTCCTGGCAGACGACTTCGCCGCTTTCCTGGATGGTCATACCACCGCCCATGGCAAATGGGAGTACGCGGGAAAAGAACTGCTGGATGGTAAGTGGGTCGAACGCTACCAGGCTACATTCGTCTGGTTTCTCGGCGGTGGTGGTCAGTTTGTCGGATCAATCCGGCCGCGTTTCGTCACCTATTTCGACAAGAAGAACCCGGACCAGATGCGCGGTTACATCCAGCCCTATCTCTATGCGTATACGGAACCCGACGGAACCATCGGCAGGGTGAAACTGAAGCCGGGTTCGCCGTTCCCCGACCCCAACCCGGCGGCGGATCCGCTGCCGGCTGGATGCAACCCGTCCGCCCCCGCTCCTGGCGTCCCCGCCTGTCTTGGGACGCTTCACTTCAACATCCAGAGGATCCCAGCCCATTAGCCGGGTACCCGGCGGCTCGCGGCCGCCGGCGATCTCAAGGAAAGGAAACCTCGATGAAAGCTTCTCAGCTACAGGCAGTCCTTGCGGCTGCGGGTCTCATGCTTTCCACTGCCATGGCTTTCGGTCCCGGGAAGAAGCCCAATGATTCCCCACAGTGCCGGAAGGTGAGCGGCAACCTGACCGAAACCGTGATCCATCCTTTGGGCTGGCCCAACGATCCTTTGGCAGGGTCGTCGGTACCGCCACCGGGGCGCTCAGTGGGGCGGAAACAGCGATTGTGCTCTGTATTAGTCCCAACCCGGCAAACGGGACGATTGATGTCGAAACGGTCAACATCTTTCTCACCGGGCCGGGCGACACCCTCGCCGCCCTTGGTAAGGCTGTCTTCACGCCGATTCCCGGAACAGAGAATATTCACGATCTGCTGGAGCTGGAGATCCAGCCGGATGAAAGCACGGGAAAATTCCGCGGGACGACGGGGACGATCGTGATGGAGGGCATTGGGTTCAACCTCTTTCCTTCTGCGGTACCGGGGGAAACTCAGTTCTTCTTCAAGTATCGCGGCCAGATCTGCGGTCCGAAAGAGGAGTGAGAACCTGGGCGGGTATGAACCCACCTTTTCCTGAAAAACGAAAGGGGCCCTCGGCGAACCGAGGGCCCCTTCTTATTTGAATCCCGGCGGTGACCTACTCTCCCACACCGTCTCCAGTGCAGTACCATCGGCGCTGAAGGGCTTAACTGCTGTGTTCGGAATGGGAACAGGTGTTTCCCCTTCGCCAGGACCGCCGGAAACCCGCAATCCTTTTTCGAGGCGTCCGGGCTTCCGTGGTGGAAGCCGGGGCGTCCCGTCTTTGACATCCGGAGTGTTCAGGTACAAGTCCGTTTCCGGTGTGCCGGAAAGGCAAATTCTAGGTCAAGCCTCACGACCGATTAGTACAGGTTAGCTTCATCCGTTGCCGGACTTTCACACCCTGCCTATCAACCTCGTCATCTTCGAGGGGTCTTCAGTCCCGATTTCTCGGGAGGGAAATCTCATCTTGGAGCGAGCTTCGCGCTTAGATGCATTCAGCGCTTATCTCTACCGCACTTCGCTACCCAGCGGTGCCCCTGGCGGGACAACTGGTACACAATCGGTGCGTCCAACCCGGTCCTCTCGTACTAAGGTCAGCCCTCCTCAGATTTCCTGCGCCCACAGCAGATAGGGACCGAACTGTCTCACGACGTTCTAAACCCAGCTCACGTACCGCTTT
>CAZGEH010000006.1:176753-246307 GCA_964524795.1 uncultured Acidobacteriota bacterium | reverse complement strand
TACGTGGGGTGGAATCGTGCGTCTCTGGCACCCCTTCAGGGTGCCGCCCCTCTTCTTGGTCCGTCTGTTCCGGAGGTCTCCGCTGCGCTTCGACCTCCGGCTACTTTCTGGCATCCCTCCGGGATGCATCGAGCCAACCGCCCGTCGCACGGCCGTCTCGGCCGTGCCACCGTCCGCGAGGCACGATCGGCCCCATCCGGCATCTGGCTGACGCCCCCCTTGTTGGGCCGGCGATTCTTTCCGAGGAGAGGGGCACGGACGGTCGGCGCCTACCGTCCAATCCGGGCGGGACGCCCAGGCCGGTTGCTGTTCGCCCGACCATGGAAGATGCCGTCGGACACCCGTCTGACTCGAACGGACTTGACATTTCTACATATGTGGAATATGCTGCGTAGCGAGTAGAGCACTTGAGGAACAATGCCCGGGCGCCGGGGGCTTGAGCCTGGCGGTCCCCCTGTACGGGCCTTCAAACAGCGGGAGGTTGAGAAGATGGTACAGAAGCCACTCATCCTGGTCGCAATTCTCGCCGTTCTCATCTTTGGCTTTATGCCGGCACGGTCGGAACTGAAAGCATGCGATTACCAGAATGCGGGATGGTACTGGGAATGGTGCTTCACCTGGTGCGGCACGGATTTCATCTTCATGATGGATTGCTTCCCCACTTATGCGCTGAACAACTGTTATCAGTCCGGTTTTGGCGGCGGATACTGCGGTCAGCGATATCAACCATTCGACTGTTGGGAATACTGGGATTTCATGCTGTATTCCACGTCATCATGTCCTGAAGTATGAAACAGGCTGATGCAGATCTGATCGCTTCCACCAGGTTTTACCGAGGAGGTCTCACCATGAACGGAAGTTTGGCTGGACGCTTCTTTTCTTCCCTCCGGACAGCACTCGTCGGCGGACTCGTCACCGTCGTCGCCGTCGCCGCATCAAGCGGAGAAAGGCTGGGCGGAGACAAGACCAGACAGGTCTTGAGTTCCGATCTGGCTTTTCGGAGGGTGATCGTGCACGAAGGGAGCATTCTGCTCCAGGGCGGCCGCGGAACGACGATCCTGCGCTACAGCACCGATGGAGCCATCACAGGAGGCGTGGACATCTCGACCGCCGACACCGAGCCGAATGTTTCGGGCGAGAGAACCACGTTGTATGACATCGCATTGGGACCCGAAGGCGGGGTTTGGGCGCTGGTCGGCACGGTGCATCCTGAAACCGGACAGATCGGCACCTACATTTTAAAGTACCCGGATCTCTCGGCCCCGCCGGCAACCGTCCGGATGAGCAAGGCGATCGCCGCTTTCAAGCTGGCCGTCGACCCCGCCGGGAATGTCTATCTTCTCGGTCTCGCCGCCGGGGATTTCCATCGGTTGCAGGAATCGCATCTTGGGGGAGAATACCAGATTCTCCACAAGTTCACCGCCAACGGAGAATTCCTGGGTACATACCTCCCGATCCTCATGGATGGCGCCTCTGAGGACAGCATCGCCCGCAGCTTTGTCAGCCCGATCCATCAGGCAGGCAATTTCGCTGTGGATTCGGCCGGCAACGCCTGGGTCGTGTGGTTCGGATTCCCGCAGGAACACGAGTCGCTCAGGCAGATTCCATCCGAGGTGTACCGTGTGGATACCGTCAGCGGGCTGGCTGAGCGTGCAAGCCTGCAGCCGCCGGTTCCCGGTTCTTTCATCAGCGGAGTACTCCAGAACCATGCTTCCGGCGGTGTCCTGTTCGAGTGGAGAAAGCTGGACCCGGCGGGTGAATCCTTCCTCACCTCAGCCAGCGGTGAGATCATTGCCCATGGTGCCTGGCGAGGCCGGGTGGTGGGAATCCTGGGAGACGAGGTGCTGACGACGGCAGTCGGCATGATTCAGGGGAAGCGATCGCTGTTGCGGGAGCCTCTGGTGCGGTAGCACCGGCGGTTCCCGGCAGGTCTTCCCTGCCCGGCATCGTGGCGCAAAGGCGAAGACGCTGGAGAGCGAGGACGGAGTGAGACGGCGTCCGGTTGCTGGACTGGGTGGCAGCCGGCCTCGCACGCTCCCTTCCGGCCAAGGACTTCTGGCAGGAAGAGGACCAGGGACCTTGCGAAAGGAGGCTCGCGGCGATGCGATTGACTGATTCCGAGTGGGACATCATGAAGGTGGTCTGGCGGCGGATCCCAGCCAGCGCCCGCGACGTCCATGAGGCTCTTGAACCCAAGACCGGCTGGGCCTACACCACCGTGAAGACCCTGATGAACCGCATGGTAGACAAGGGGATTCTCAAGGCCCGCCTGCGGGCCAACACCACCCTCTACGAACCGGTCCTCACCCGTGAAGAGGCCCGGCGGGCGGCGGTTTCGACGCTGGTGGACAAGGCTTTCGACGGCGCCTTCGGACCGCTGATGCAGTTCCTCGTCAGCGAAGAGCGGCTCTCTGCAGAGGACCGCCAGGAGATCTTGCGTCTGCTCCGGGAGTCCGCTTCGGAGGAAGACCATGATCGCGACGCTCAATGAAATCGCGGGTCTGTGGTGGAACTGGATTGCGGAAACGACGGTCCAGGGCTCGCTGCTGATCGGTTTCGCGTTTCTTGCTGACCGCCTCTGGCGGCGATGGATGTGGCCCGAGATCAGGCTCGCCGTTTTCCTGCTCGTCCTGCTCAAGTTCCTGCTCCCTCCCTCCCTGTCGTCGCCGCTCAGCGTGACCCGGCCGGTTGTGGAAACCATCCGCGAGCTGCCCTCCCACCTCGTCCCATCCGGGAAGGTGGCGGGGTGGTTGGAGCCGGCGATCCCGCGGGGGGAAACGTTGCTGAAAGACAAGACGGCCATGGAGACGGTTGATCCGGCGGAAGGTCTTGAGCCCTCGCCGGCAGTGCCGCCGTCCCTCGCCGAGGTCCCGGCCCACCAGGGCGGCGGCACGGTTCACGGCTGGACCCTGTTTGTCGCCGCAACCTGGGCGGCGGTCACCGCCGGACTGTTCATCTTCCGTGGCGTCCGCCGGTGGATCTTCGGAAGTTTGCTGGCAAGTTGCCCGGCGGCTTCCGAGGCTGCCCAGCGGGAACTCGAAAAGGTCTGCCGGACACTGGGCATTCAGCGCCGGCCTCGGCTGGTGATCAGCGACCGGGTGAGGGTGCCCGCCCTCTCTGGCCTGCGCCGCCCCGTGATCCTTTTGCCCGAGGGCTGGGGTGAAGAGGTGTCGGGGCCGGAGCTGGAACACATCCTGCTGCACGAGGCGGCTCACCTGCGACGCCGTGATCTCTGGCTGCAGGAGGCGGTCGTGGTGGTCCATCTGATCTTCTGGTTCAATCCCCTGCTCTGGCTGGTCCGCCGGCGCATCCGGCACCTGGTGGAACTCTGCTGCGACCGGACTGTTGGGCAACACCTCGAGGGTCCAGTTGGCCCCTACCGCCGCACGCTCCTCCTGGTTTACGGGAGGTCGTTCCTGGGTGAAGCGGGCGTCGGCGGCGGTATCTGCCTGGTGGAGGGTCGTACCCGGCTGGGTGAACGGCTGCGTTGGCTGGAACGTCACCGGCTCCGCAGGCCGGCGGCAGTCCGGTTGGGAGTCACGTCCGCCGCTCTCCTGCTGGCGCTCCTGGCGCTGCCCATGGCCGATCCGGCGATGGGCGGCGAAGAAGTGCGGGAGGGAGGTCTCACCGTCATTTCCCTGAAGCACTTCCTGCCAGCCGGCAGGCCGAGAGGTTTCCTCATGGGGATAACCGTCGACCTTCGCGATATGGATGGATGGCGGCGACAGGCTGAAGGCCGACTGGCTGGGGACAACAAGGTGGAGCTCGTCAGCCTCTCTGCGATGCTGCCGAAGAATGCCGTACCCGGTTGCGAAACGGTCCGGTCCATGCCCGGTCTGCTGGGAGAGGGATCGGCCCCGATCGCTGGTTACTCGACGCTGGTGGTTGCCGTCAATGGGCCGGGCTTCTATGCTGAAACCTATTACGCGCCGGCCTTGGGTTGCCAACCGCTGCTGGAGGTCATGCTGGACCGGACCGGCCTGCGGATGACCCGGACCATTGAAGTGATCCCCGGCGATCCTCCCCGGGAAGCATTCGAACCCGGCGGGGAAGGACCGGCCCGCGCCCGGATCGAGGAGATTCTCACAGCCCACTCCCGCTTCCCGGCCGTTGCCGGCTCATCGGCTGTGCCGCCTCCCGCCCCAGGTCCGGGCCACGGCCAGATCGGCCCGGGCGGAACGTTCTTTCTGGGGGGACAGGTCCCTGATGCCGTGCTGCGGACAACGGCGCCCGGGGTGCTTGAGCGGATTCCGGTTCCCCTGGGGGGACGGCCGATTCGGGACCGGGAGATGGCGCTCGATGCCCTGGGCCGGCTGTACGTTCTGCTGCCGGATCCGGCAGACGCTTCCGCATGGTGGGGCGTCCGGCGGTTCGAGGGGCTGGAGACTCCGGTCGATCTCTCCCTCCGGCCCAGCCTGCAAGGGCTCATCGACTTCCAGGTGGACGGCTCCGGGAACCTCCATTTTCTGGTGGAGAGCGGGGGGGAGCCCGTGTTACTGACTTATTCTGCAGACGGGCACCTGGAGCGGTCCCGGGCGATTTCCCGGCTCGAGCCGCACAGCTCCAGACAAGGCCCATGCCGCCGCCCGCCGCTCGGCTTGGCCAGGCTGGCGTTAACCGGCGATGGGACGCAGTACCTGCTCTTTCCCCGCCTGCGGATGGTGTCCGGAGGCTGGATGGTGGATGGAGACCTCTTCCGCCTGGACCCCGCCCGCCAGGACGTCCAGCCGCTTACGGTCGGCCGCCCGGGACGGTATCTGACCGAGATCTTCTCCAGCGACCGGGGAGTCATTCTGGCGTGGACAGAACCGCATGCGGATCGCGGCGGCGACTCCCCCTTCCCGTTCTCCGCCTCCACCGCGCGCTGGGATCTGGAGCTGCTTGACCGCAACACGATCACACCGTTGGCACAGGTCACCGGCCGGCTGCTCGACGCAGCTTCCGCCGGCGCTCTGGTAGAGTTGCCCGGCGAACCGGGTGGCGGGCAGACGCGGCCGATCCTCTCCTTCGTCCCCTTCTTCCAGGCACCCGGTCCGAGCCAACCGCTCTGATCAGGTCACTGTTGGGTGCCGCTCTGCTTCGACTGCAGATCCGCGATCTGGCGATCCAGTTCCTCGATGCCGCGCTGCAGTCCCTCTTTCATCCGCTTGAGGTACTCCAGACGGCTCTCCCGGGAGGGCCCGCAGCAGCACCACGTCGCGGGGTCCATCCAGGCCGCACACATGTTCCACCAGGCGGTGAAGAAATCACATCCGCCACGGTGTTGGCGATGGGTCCACATCGTTTGTTACTCCTCGATGCGACTGTCCCCATTTTACCCTCCGGCGGCCGTTCAGGTTCAAACAGGGTCTCCGGGGACGGCGGCCGGTTGATGTTCACGGCACAGCAGGTGGCTGTCACCGTCAGACAGGGCTTCTCCGGTCAGGCCGCAACGGTGTCCTGCCTCGCCGGTTTCAGCCTGGAAGTAGCGGCAGGTCCGGCAGACCCCGAAAGCCACGCCGCCGTGGCACCGCTGGAGTTCAGCCAGCAACCGGGTCAAGGATGCTTCCAGGTGAGGCGCAAACTCCGGCGGCAGACTCGCCAGCGCTTGGTCGAGGAGTCGTTGCCGGCGGGCGGAGGCCGCCAGCTTCCATCCGGACGGCGTGAGCTGGAGATGGACCCGGCGGCCGTCCCGCAGATCGGCGGTCTTGGCGATCAGCCCCCGGGACTCCAGCCGGATCACGCTCTGGGAGACCGTACCACGGGTCAGCCCCAAGTAGTCGGCCACCGCCGCGGGGGTATCGCTGTAGCGGTTGCAGCGGGCGAGGTAGTCCAGGATCTGCAGGTGGACGAACTGGAGGCCGCCCGCGGCGTGGCGCTCTTCGGCTCGCAGCAGGTGGTTGATCCGTTCCAGCAGTTCGCGGATCCGCATACGGCTCCAGTATCGCACTCCCTGCTCTTGACAGCAGCAACACTCAGTTAGTAATATCGATTCGATATTATCCATAAAGGAGGCATTTCGATGCAACGTGCGGTTTTCTACCACGCAGGCTGTCCGGTATGTGTGGCGGCGGAACAGGAGCTGGTGCGCGCCTTGGATCCAACGCGCTATCAGGTGGAAGTCGTCCATCTGGGCGAATCCCGCTCGCGGCTGGCCGAGGCGGAGCGGGCCGGCGTGAAGTCGGTGCCGGCGCTGGTGATTGACGGCCGGCCGTTCCACATCAACTTCGGCGCTTCGCTGGACGCCCTGCGGACCGGGTAGCCGGCAAGTCACGGGATGACCGGCTCCCGGAGGCGGCTCCGAGGGCCGTCATCCCCGCACAGCCGTCGGGTTTCGCGCATCGGGGCTCAGCGATTCACGCACCGGGCGATCGGCCACCTTCGCGGCCCCCGTCCGCCCCGGAACCGGAGTGCCCGCAGGTCGGCCAGAGCGAAACAAATGGCGCCTCGCCTGTCGGTGGGACGACTTCAGTCCGCAATCCCGCCCCTCGAACCACACCTTCCTCTGCATTGTCACCAGTGAGCCGAGCTGGCTGGTGGGGCTTCGCCTGATCCTGTGGTTCCGGCTGATGCAACACACCGGCAGCTCCATTCGGAGCCGGTCAGGCCTGCCCGACGGTCGAAGCAGACGCCGGGGGGTCCAGGGTGAAAGCCAGATAACGGATGCGCTTGCCTCGCGCCAGGTGCCGCCGCTCGAAAGTTGTCGAAACGTAAACAAGCGGATCCAAACCGGCTTCCGCGTGGATGTCTGTGGAGCCGGCCACCACCCTTCCGCCACTGGCGGCCAGCGCTTCCCGCGTGGCCTCCCACAGCCCTGCGTCGTCGGTCTTCAGGTGGATCGTCCCCCCGGGCCGCAACACCCGCCGAAACCCTTCCAGGGCCGACACCGACAGCAGGCGGTGTTTGGCGTGGCGGCGGCGCGGCAAAGGATCCGGAAACGGGAGCCAGATGGTTTCCACCTGGCCGGGATCCAGGAACAGGGTCAGGTCGAGGGCGTCGGTCCGCAAGAACACGACATTGCCCAACCCCTCCCGCAGCGCCGCCGTGGCGCCGCACCACAGCCGGTCGCCCTTGCGATCCACCGCCAGCACCTGTCGGTCCGCAAAGCGGGCGGCCAGTGCCAGTGCATATTCACCCTTGCCGCAACCCAGCTCCAGGATCAGCGGGCGAGTACACCCGAAGTACTCGGCGAGCCATGCCCCGCCCGGCCCCACCTGGTAGCGGTCACGGAAATTGGGGAGCTGCGGCAACTGCGCGAACCGCTTCAGTTTTTTCCTGGGCATGGTTTCGTCCGGTCAGCGGGGACGGCACAGGAACACCCCTGTGAATACCAACAGCATTCCCAGGATGACATTGAAGCCGACCGCCGTCCCGTAGATCAACCCGTCGAAGGCCACTGCCACCAGCGGGTTCACGAACACCATGGTGGACACCGCCACGGCGCTGACCCGCCGCAACAGCCAGTAGTAAAGGCTGAAGGCCAGCGCCGAGGCGATCCCCGCCAGGTACAGCACACCCAGCCAGGGGCGCAGGCCGGCCCCCTGCGGCAACCAGACCTCGCCTGCCGCCAGAGACGTTCCCAGCAGCCACAATGCCCCCACCAACAACTGGTACAGATTCAGGGAGACCGGGTGGATTCCCAGCAGGTCCCGTTTGACCAGCACCGTCGCCAGCGCGGCGGAGGCCGCACCGGCCACTATCGCCACCGGCGCCAGCAACACCTCGATCGCACCGCTGGCGGTCAGATCTTCCGAGTAAGTGGCCGCCACTCCCAGAAACCCCAGCGCGACTCCCAGGTAGATCCGGCCGCGCGGCTGCTCACCCGCCAGCAGCAACCGGGAGAACAGCGCCGTGAAAAGCGGGAAGGTGGCAAACAGGATCGCGGTCAGGCCCGGCGGCAGGTATTGTTCGCCCCAGTAAACCAGCCCGTAGTCGATGCCGTAAGTCAGAACCGCCGTCACCGCCACCATCGGCACCACATGCCGCGTGAGTGTCAGCGACAGTCCGCCGGCGCGGGCATACAGCCACAGCAGGGGCAAAGCCAGCATGAAACGGAGCCCGGCGCCCAGAAAGGGAGGGAAGCCCTCCAGCGTGAACTTGATCGCGATCCAGGAAAAACCCCAGATCACGCAGAGAGCGGCGAACACCAGCCACTGCACGGCGATCCGGCTTCCCCCGTCAAACGACGGTTTCCCCCACCGGTGGTACCCGCGGAGCAGGCGCCGCTCCCGGGGCGGCCTCCCGGGTGGTCACCAGGTTCCTGACCCGTCGCAGCCCCCGATAGATGGTTACATACAGAGTCGGCACTACCACCAGGGTCACCAGAGTGGCGAAGGTCAGCCCGCAGATGACGGCGATCGCCATGCTTGCCCAGAATTGGCTGGACTCGCTGCGCAGGGCCCACTCCATGGTGTGGAAGTCGTAGCTGATCCCCGCCGCCATGGGGATCAGGCCGAGCACAGTCGTCCCCGAAGACAGCAGGACCGGCCGCAGGCGCACGGTACCCGCTTCCACCGCCGCCTCCACCAGACGCATCCCTTTGGCTTCCAGTTGCTGGGTGTAGTAGAGGAATACGATGGCGTTGTTGACCACCACCCCGGCCAGGCTGATGACCCCCACACCGGTCATGATGATGGAGAAGGGCATGGGAAAAATCAGCAGCCCCGCAAACACCCCGATCAGGGACAGCACCACGGTGGTCATGATGATGGCCGGCATCACCACCGAATTGAACTGCATCACCAGGATGAGGGCGACGCCCAGCAGGGCGAACACAAACGCCCGGCTGAGGAAGGCGGCGGCCTTGTCCTGCTCCTCCTTCTCGCCGGCATACCGGATCTCGTAGCCTGCCGGAAGCGTCATCGCGCCCAATGTCCTCTGTACGTCGGCCAGCACCTCGGTGCTCAGGCGTCCTTCCGCATCGGCCGTCACCGTCACCACGCGGCGCTGGTTCAGGTGCCGGATCGTCCCCAGGCCGCCGGCGTAAACGAACTCGCCCAGGGAGCTCAGGGGGATGGCCTGGCCAGCCGCATTCGGGATCTGCAGCTTCAGCAGATCGTCCACGTCGAGGCGCTGGTTCTCCGGCAGGCGGATCGTGATGTCGTACTCATCCCGAAACTGCCGGTAGGTGCCCACCTTGTTGCCCAGAATCGCCGTCTTGAGGTAGTTGGCCACCAGCGCCGTATTGACGCCCAGCAGCATGGCGCGCTGACGGTCGACCCGGAAGGTCAGCTCGGGCCGCGACGCCTCATGGTCGCTCTTGAGGTTGACCAGCCCGGGAATCGAGACGATCCGCCGCTTCACCTCCTCGCTCAGTTGTTCCAAGGTCCGGAAGTCTTCACCCACAATGCGGACCGTCACGGGCTCCCCGGTGGGAGGGCCCTCTTCTTCGGCGTTGATCTCGATCTCGGCTCCCGTAATATCCTTCAGCCGCTGCCGGATCTCGGCAATCAGTTCGGCGGAAGGCCGGACGCGGTCCTCGAAGTCATGGAAAGCCAGGGTAATCGAAGCCACGTGGGGGCCGGCTGCACTGGGGCCGATCCCGCCGGCGCCGCCGCTGCCCACGTTGGTGATGACATGTTTGAGGTAGCCGCGGTACTCCTCCAGTCGGCTCTCCACCAGCCGCGCGATCCGATCGGTCTCCTCGATGTTGGTACCCTGGGCGGTACGGATGTTGATACTGGCCCGCCGCGGGTCGGTCTCCGGGAACAGGACCACCCCATGACCGAACTTCACGTAAGCGATCACCAGGGTCAGCAGCAGCATGAGCACAAGACTCAAGGTGGCGAAGCGGTAATCGATCGCCGTAGCGAGCACCCGCCGGTAAACCCGCAGAACCAGCGGCAGGCGGTCGGACGTCCGGGGAACGCCGCCCGAAAGCAACGAACAGACCGCCGGGTTGATGACCAGTGCCACAAACAGCGACGCGCTGAGGGTCACGATCAGCGTCGCCGGCAGGTAGCTCATGAACTCGCCCATGATGTCCGGCCAGAACAGCAGGGGTGAGAAAGCGGCCAGAGTCGTGGCGGTGGAGGAGATCACCGGCCAGGCCACCTCGGCGGCACCGAGCTTGGCCGCCTCCACCCGGCTGTAGCCGAGCTGAATGTGGCGGTAAATGTTTTCCACGATCACGATAGCGTTGTCCACCAGCATGCCCAGGGCCATGATCAGGCTGAACAGCACCACCATGTTCAGCGTGTACCCCAGCGCCTGGATGACAAAGAAGCTGATCAGCATGCTGAGCGGGATCGCGGTGGCGACGATGACGCTGGTGCGCAGGCCCATGAACAGCAGCAGAACCACCACCACCAGGATCAGGCCCGAGAGGATGTTGTTCTCCAGGTCCTTGATCATGCTCCGGATGTCTTCCGACTGATCCAGCGTCACTTCGAAGTTGACGCCTTTGGGAGCCCGCTTGCGCGCTTCCTCCAGAATCTGCTGGATGGCGATGGTAATCGGCACGATGTCCGCTCCCACCCGCTTCTGGACGCTCAGGGTGACGCTCTCCTGGCCGTCCAGCCGGGAGTAGGTGGCGCGGTCCTTGAAGGTGTCCCGGACGACGCCCACGTCGGACAGATAGATGGGGCGCCCGTTGACCACCGCCAAGATCAAATGCTCGACCTCGTCAGGATCCACGAATTCAGCCGGGACCCGGATGTTGAACTTGGTGCCGGGGGTCTCCAGGCTGCCGGCGGATACGTTCAGGTTCTCACTGGGCACCAGCGCCAGCAGCGCCGCGAAGCTCAGGCCATAGGCGGCAAACCGGTCATGGTCCACTTCCAGCCGGATCTCCCGCTCCAGGCCGCCCAGGACGTCGCAGTTGAGCACCCCCGGGATCTCTTCGATCACGTCTTCCAGGTCGTCCGCAATGGCCTTGAGAGTCACTTCGGAGGCTGACCCGTAAACGTTGATCAGGAAGATGGGAAAGTCGGCAAAGCTGATCTCCTTGACTGTGGACTCATCCGCGTCGGTGGGCAGTTCCCCCCGAACCTGATCCACCTTGTCCCGTACATACTGCAGGGCGTCCTCGATCCGGATGTCGGGATAAAACTCCGCCACCACCGTGGACATCCCCTCGGCGCTGACGCTGGTCAGCTCCTTGAGCCCCTTCAGCCCGCCCAGCTCCTTCTCGATCTTCATGGTGATGGAGGACTCCACGTCCTCCGGCGAGACTCCCTCGTAAGGGGTCGTCACCACCACGAAAGGGATGGGGATGTCGGGAGCCGCCTCGCGGGGAAGCGTCATGTAGGAGACCGACCCCACGACCACGATTGCCAGGATCAGGACCCAGACAACAGTCCGGTTCTCAATCGCCGCATCCGAGAGAAACACCCTGCACCCCCTAGCTCGCGCCGCCGACGGAAATCAGTTGACCGGGGCCCACCTGGCGGTGCCCCTTGACGATCAGCAGCTCTCCGGCGCTCAGTCCCCGGAGCACCTGGACCTCACTGCCCCGGATGATGCCCAGCTCCACTTCGCGGCGTTCAGCGACTCCGTCCTGGGCCACGTAGACCAGGCGGGACTTCTCGGCCGGGATGACCGATGCCAGCGGGATCATGATGACGTTCTGCAGCACCCGTCTCGGGATCCGGGCCCGGACGATCATTCCCGAGTACAGGCGTCCGGAACGGTTGTCCAGGGCGACTTCGACCCGGGTCGTGCGGGTGGCTTCATCCGCCACCCGGCTGATGTAGCTGACCTTGCCCCCCACCGCGGCGCCGTCCAGGGCGTCCACCGAGACTTCGATCCACTTGCCTTCGGAGACATAGCGCAGGTCCCGCTCCGGGATCTGCAGCACCAGTTTGAGGGTGTCCACGTCCACCAGTCGGGCAAAGGTGTCGCCAGGGGAGACGTATTCACCTTTCTGCCGCACCAGTTCGTCGATCACTCCGCGGACGGGCGACTTGACGGTAGCGCGATCCAGATTGGTGCGAGCCAGTTCCAGGTTGGCCGCGCTGACGATCTTGCGGGCCTCAAGCTCCTCCACCTCGTTGCGGTTGAGCACCCCTTTCCTGAGGAGTTCCACCGCCCGACTGAAAGCGCGTTCATCGTATTCGGCCTGGGCCTTGGCCTTCTCCAGCTCGGCTTCCAGCAGTACGGTGTCCAGGCGCAGCAGGACCTGGCCGACCTCCACCCGTTGGCCTTCCTCGACCAGGACCTCCTCGATCCGGCCCCGCTGTTCCACGGGGACTTCGATGACCTTGTTGGGTTCGAGAGCACCTGGAAGCTGCAGGATGTCGGGCATCGACGGCACCGGCTCAATCTTCCATACTTCCACCGGCAACGGCACTTCCTGGCGGGGGGGAACCTCCTGGCTCTCCACGGGTGTCCGCACCACCCACAACATCACCCCGAAGGCCGCTGCGATCAACACCAGCGAGATCAGTGCCTTCCTGAATCGGCGCGGCTTCTCGTGCATCATCAGACACCTCGCTCCGTCCCCGGCGGCATATTCGATACCTAACGCTTCCGAGAACCCTAACGTTACGCGGGAGACCGCCAACCTGTTCGCAGGATGGCAGCGCCCCGACCGCACGGCTGCCTTCTTCGCCCGGCGGCCGGGACCAAGTACTTAAAGACGAACGCGGAGGTCAAAAAGTTCTCGGCTCGGGTCGAGCCGCGTTCTCCAGGATTCCTCGCAGGTGCTCCGCCAATACCTCCCCCACCACCCGGTTGCCTTCCGGGGTCAGGTGGGCGAAATCGAGGAAGAGACCGGCGCCTCCGCCGGCCCCCAGAGCGTCGCGCATCCCGACAAAGGGAAGTCCACGGCGCTCGGCTTCCTGAACGGCCCGTACATACAGCCTTTCGGCGCTGCGGGTCAGCTCCCCGGCGTTCTGGTACAGATACCGTGAGGGCATCACCAGCAGCAGAAACGGGATCCCGGCGTCCCGGGTCAGGGTACGGGCAGCCTCCAGGGCCCCGAAGCCCCGCTCCCATCCCGCCGCCAGACGCTCCCGCGTCAGACGGCTCCGATCGAAACCCAAAGTATACAGGGATGCTTCCGCCATCTCACCGTGCCCGAACCGTTCCCACAGGTTCAGCCAGCGTCTGACCAGCACTGTGCCCAGGTAGGTGCGGTCCAGCAGATCCCATCCCACCGCGTAGGTACCCAGAAGATTTCCATCCCAGGCAACCTGGTAGCGCCCGCCGACCACCGCCTCCGGCCACGGATCATCCGTCCCGGTTCGCCACTGTAAGAGCGCCTCGTCAGAAAGGTCGTTGCACAGTTCGATCTCCACCACCACCAGGGAGGGGTTCAGCCTCATCCCTTCGTGACGCAGCCACACGAAGTAGCCGGAGGGACTGTAACCCTGTCCCCCCGCGTTGACGATCCTCAAGCCGGGGATGGCGGCTACCAGCAGCCGCTCGGCGACCTTCGTGTAGTGGGCATCCGCCGGGACGCCCAGACCGAAGCCGATGGAGTCTCCCAGTGACAGAACCCGGACCTCCCCGGAGGGACGTTCCGCCGGGAAGTCGGGTTCGTCCCGAAAGCCGTAGCGGTTGGTCCGAAAGGGGATGTTCCAGAACCTGCCGGAGTAGTCGGGGCGGAACCGGGCAGGCAGGTACTCGGTGGCCTCGACGTGATCCCGCTTTTCCGCCGCTCCGCTCAGGCTCCACCAGCGCAGAACCACTTCCGTGACGGCCAGTGCCCCGGCGGTCACGAAGAACACCAGCAGGAAAGCCAGCAGGGAGAGACGCCGCGAGCGTTTCATAAGGTTCGCCGTCCGATGACCGTAAAAAAGCCCCCTTCCCTGCTCCCGGACCACACTTGGGCCACCTCGCAAAGAAACCGTTCCAGCGCGCCACCGGGCGGTTCCGGCTCGAACAGCCGTTCCGTTTCGGAGAAGCCCTCCCCCAGCCGGGTTTTGGGTATGGTCTTGACCAGCTCCAGCCCAGCCTCAGGGAGCCACTTCAGCACCGAGCCGATGGTGTGACTGCTCTCGTGGGGATTGCGGTACTGGTCGGCAAACCATGCGGCCCAACGTCCCCCGGCCAGCTTCTGGCGGCGGAATCGGGGGTCCAGGGCAGGAAACCGCGGGCCCAGCACACGGAACACCAGACGTCTCAGGTCGGTGGGCAAACGCCCATACCGGTGGTACAGCCCCACCAGAAGGTGGCCGCCTGGCCGAACCAGCCGCGCCAGACGCATGAATCCGCCCCGAGGATCGGCCGTGTGGTGCAACACTCCGTTGCAGATCACCACGTCAAAACAGGCGTCCGGAAAGGCAGGGTGGAAGAGATCCATCTGAAGGAAGTACACACGCTCCAGACCGTGTCCGGCCCGGAACTCTTCAGCCAGAGCCAGCGACGCCAGCGAGAGATCCGTCCCGATTACCGTGCGATGGGCGATGCCCAGGAAGTTGGAAAGCTGGCCGGTACCGCAGCCGCACTCAAGGATGCGGGTACCGAAGGGGATTTGCTCGTCCAGCAGGCGGGCGAAGATCCCTTCCTGGGCGCGCTCCAGCAGCGTCGCCAGATCCTCGAAGCCGTCGTAATCGGGGAAAGGGTTTTGCTCATAGAATCGGCGGATCCGCCGGGTCAGCGGCTCGACGCCTTCCTCCCCCGAAACGGGGAGCAGCCGCGGCAGTCCGCGGTCGACGCTGTAACGATGGTCTTGTACGGCGCAAGCCAGGCCGCCCGTCAGGCCGTCCCGCTGCAGCGGGCTGGCGCAGCGGGGACAACGCAGCAGCGGCAGCAGCCGGTCAAGCCGGGCGGCTTCTGAGTTCACCGGGAGATTCTAACATCCGGCCCGCTTGCGCCGGCCGGGTCCGGGCAGGCACAATAGCAGGCGTCATCCCGCCCGGCCGCCGCCGGCCGGGGGAAAACGTCCCCGATGGCGAAACTGGGCATTCTGCTGGAGCTCTGGGAGTTTCTCAAGGTCAGGAAAAAGATCTGGCTGTTGCCGCTGGTGGTGTTTCTGGTGCTGCTGGGCTTCCTGATCATCTTCTCGGAGTCGTCGGCGGTGGCGCCGTTCATCTACACCCTCTTCTAGCCACCGGATCCAGCAGGATCGGGCCACAGATTCAAAGTTCTCCGCTGGTATCTCTCTCTTCGGTTTCGTGAAGAAGATCCCGGTCCGTCTGTGGGATCAGCAAGTCTGTGGCTCTGGGATTCCGCGTCCCGACGTCATCCCCGGCTGTTAGGATTTCTCGCGTGAAGTATCGCTGGTCGCACCTGGCTCCCGATCCTGAGGTAATCGCCGCGCTTCGCCGGGAGCTGGAGCTCACCGACCTGGTTGCGGGCCTGCTGGTAAACCGCGGCATGGTCGAGTCTGAAACCGCACGCCGTTTTCTGCAGCCTGACTTCTCCGATCTCCACGACCCTCGCCTGATGAAGGACATGGAGCAGGCCGCAGCCCGCATCTTCCAGGCGGTCGAGAATCGGGAGCCGATCCTCATATATGGCGACTATGACGTGGACGGCATTACCTCGACTGTGGTCCTCAAGCGGGCCCTGGAGATGCTGGGCGGGGAGGTCCGCTACCACATTCCGAAGCGGCTGGAGGACGGCTATGGGCTGAAGCCGGATGTCATCCGGCAGGCGGCGGCGTCCGGCGTTGGTGTGGTCATCAGCGTAGATAGCGGCATCCGGGATTTCCCCGCCTGTGAGTGCGCCCGCGAGCTGGGTCTGGATCTGATCGTCACCGACCACCATCTTCCCGGCGACCGCCTCCCGCCGGCGCTGGCCATTCTCAACCCGAAGCGCGCCGACTGCCCGTATCCTGACAAGGACCTGGCCGCGGTGGGCGTTGTGATGAAACTGGTGCAGGCCCTCTTCGAGGCAAAGGGGCGCGCGGCGGCCCTGCCGCATTTCCTGAAGGTGGTGGCCATCGGCACGGTGGCCGACATGGTGCCGCTGACCGGGGAGAACCGGATCTTCGTGAAGCTGGGACTGTCGACCCTGTCACGGGCCCGCAATCTGGGCCTGCAGGCCCTGCTGACGGGGGCCGGCGTCGGCGAACGGATTGACCACTACGATGTGGGCTTCAGACTGGCTCCCCGGATCAATGCCTTTACCCGGATGGGCGGCGGAGGCGAGGTGGTGGACCTCTTCTCGGTGGATGATCCCCAGACCGCCGGCGCCATCGTCCAGGAGATGAACCGCCTCAACCTGCTGCGGCGGGAAGAAGAAGACCGTATCCTGGCGGAAATCGAAGCCACCGCTTCAGCCGACCCGCAACGCTTCACCCGGCCATTCCTGTTGGTCTGGGGTCAGGGTTGGCATCGCGGAGTGATCGGCAATGTGGCAGCCCGTCTGGTTCAGAGGTACTACCGTCCCACCCTGGTGTTGTCCCTGGGTGAGGACGGAGCCCAGGGATCCGGCCGCAGCATCCCCGGGTTCCACTTGGTCGAGGCGCTGGAAAGCTGCGCCGAGTTTTTCGACCGGTTCGGCGGACATGCGCAGGCAGCCGGATGCACCCTCGCCGCAGAAGCGACTGGCCCGGAAAAGCTCTCGGCGCTGGCAGACCGTCTGGCTGACTACGCCGCCGCCCGCTTGGCACCGGATGACTTGACACCCGTGTTGAAAGTCGACGCGGTGTTACCGCTGGAAAACCTGTCGCCCGCCGTCTGCCGGGAAATCGAACAGCTTGCGCCATTCGGTATCGCCAACCCCGTGCCGTTGTTCTCAGCCCGCAGCGCTGTCCAGTCCGGTCCCTGGATCCTGAAGGAACGGCATCTCAAGTTCCAGCCCAGGGCCAACGGAACCCCCCTGGATGTCATCTGGTGGCAGCATGCGGCAGCCGCCTCCCGGTTGTCCGCCGGCACCGGCTTCCACATGGTGTATTCGTTGAGCCTGGAATCTTACCAGGGACAGGAACGCCTGCTGGCGACGGTCCGCGATCTGCGAACGGAACCGTGAGGTCGGGAGACCGGCGTGCCTTGCCTCCCGCGGCCACGCCAGCTCACTCCACCGTGACACTCTTGGCCAGGTTTCGGGGCTGGTCGATCTCGCAGCCGCGCAGCCGCGCCACATGGTAAGCCAGAAGCTGCAACGCTACCGCTGCCGGCACCGGCGCCACCCAATGGGACGTGCGCGGCAAGCGGATCACCGTATCGGCAGCGACCGCTTCGTCCCCTTCTGTCGCCAGCGCGATCACCGGAGCGCGGCGCGCCGCACATTCGGCGATATTGGCCAAGGTCTTGTCCCGGCCGGGAACGTCGCACGCCAAAGCTACCACCGGCACCCCGGGAGTCAGCAGCGCGATGGGACCGTGCTTGAGTTCCGCCGCATGATACCCTTCGGCGTGGATATAGCTGATCTCCTTGAGCTTGAGCGCACCTTCCAGGGCCACCGGGTAGAGGATCCCGCGCCCAATGAAGAAAACGTGTTCGGCCTCCACCAGGCGCTCCGCCGCTGCGGCGATCTCGCCGCTGCGCTCCAGCACGGGACGCACCACCTCCGGCAACGTCTCGATCTCCCGGCAGAGATCGATCCCGGTCTCCCGGGAAAGACGCCTGCCGCGGCCCATCTTGAGGGCCATCATGAGCAAAGCCGCCACCTGACAGGTGAACGCCTTGGTTGAAGCCACGCTGATCTCCGGCCCCGCGTGCAGGTAGATCCCCCGTTCTGCCTCCCGGGCCAGAGTCGAACCCACCACATTGCAGATGGCCGCTACCAGGGCGCCTTTCTCCCGCGCCTCCCGCACCGCCGCCAATGTATCTGCCGTCTCCCCCGACTGGCTGACCGCCAGGACCATATCACTGGGAGCCACGATGGGGTTTCGATAGCGGAACTCCGCCGCCTGCTCCACGTCGGTCGGCAGATGAGCCAGCTCCTCGAAGAAGTACTCTCCCACCATCCCGGCGTACAGAGAGGTGCCACACGCTACCACCACCAGCCGTCCCACGTGTGCCAGCTCCCGCGGCGTCAGCCTGAGACCCGCCAGCTTGGCGGAACCGAGACTCCAGTCCAGCCTTCCCCGAATCGTGTTGCGGAGGGCTTCGGGCTGTTCGAAGATCTCCTTCAGCATGAAATGGTCGAACTCGCCCTTTTCAGCGGACCCGGCATCCAGGTCCAGGACCGCCACCTCCCGGGACACCGGAACTGAATCCAAAGTTCGAACATCCACCCCATCCGGGGTGACCACCGCCACGTCCTCATCATCCAGGTAGATGACCTGGTTGGTATGGCCGAGAATTGCGGCCGCGTCACTGGCCACTATCGATTCCCCGTCACCCAGGCCGATGACAATGGGGCTTCCCCGGCGGGCGGCGATGAGCAGGTCGGGGCGATCCGCCAGCAGTACCGCCACCCCGTAGGTCCCCTCCACCTGTTTGAGGGCCGTGCACACCGCCTCCAGCGGATCCCCGCGGTAACACTCGCCGATGAGATGCGCCAGCACCTCGGTATCGGTCTCGGAACTGAACTGGTGTCCCGCCGCTGCCAGCCGTTTCCGGATCTGGGCATAGTTCTCAATGATGCCGTTGTGGACCAGAGCCAGCCGGCCTGTGGCGTCGAGGTGGGGATGCGCGTTCACCTCGGACGGCACCCCGTGGGTCGCCCAGCGGGTGTGGGCAATTCCCAGGTGCAGCTTCCCTCTCCACGCGCCCCACTCGGCATGAACCCTGCGGGACAAATCTCGGACCTTTCCAACCTGTTTGATGACCCCCAGGCCGGTTTCGCCGATGACCGCCACTCCGGCCGAGTCATAGCCGCGGTACTCCAACCGCTGCAGGCCGCCCAACAGAACACTCAGGGCGTCCCGCCCGCCTGTATATCCGACAATTCCACACATGCCAGCACCCCCAGCGGAGAAAGGTTCCGACATTGTTCAAGAATCAGCGGAAGAATGCAATCGACCGGAAGGCGCTCCCGTCAACGACGGGCCAGCCAGCCCTGCAGGACCTGGAGGTCCCGGCGCATGGCGGTCTGCACCAGGGCGGGGTCTCCGGTCAGCGTCCGGGCGCCATGCTCCGCTCCCCCCAATTCATATTCCAGATGGAGCGTGATCGGGCCTGTAAACGTCCGGGGCAGGCATGATGCGAAAAAGCGCCGGAAAGGCGTCACCCCCTGACCCAGCGGGCAATCCTCCGCCTTCAGGCCCTGCGGGCCGGTTTTCCAGCGGAAGTCCTTCACCACCAGGGTGTGGGTGCGCTCTTCCACCCGCCGGAAATCCACCGGCCATGCAGAACCGCCTTCCACCACCGCGTGGCGCAGGTCGAACTGGCAGCCGATCCAGCGCGGATCCAGGTCGCGGATCACATACCACAGGTCCCACAGGGATGCACCCAGGTAGCCCTCGCCGGCGTGGTTCTGGTAGTCCCCCACCAGACCCAGCCGTTCGTTCGCCTCCGCCAGCCGTGCCAGAGTCCGCCGGGCACGATCGAGAGTGACGTCCAGCGCCTCCTCCTCGGTGAAGCGGAAATACCCGGTCCGGTACCAGCCGATCCCCAGTTGGGCCGCCGTTTCCAGGACCCGGCGGCTTGCCGGGTCGTCGGGGTCCACCACCGCGGTGGCCATCATCGGCACCTGCAGTCCGCATTCCCGCACTGCCCTGACCGCCCGGGGCAGATCCCGCTCCACATTCGCCGGTTCCACGTGCCCGCCGGGACGCACGGTGAGGTCGACGCCGCCGAAGCCCAGTTCGGCGGCGGTCTCCGCCATGCGCTCGTAGTCCAGCCACTGCAGGTGCTTGGAGAAGATACAAAGCGGCGACGCCGCCGGGGAGGCCGCCGTCCCCGGCGGCTGGGTCAGACCGTAGGCGCCGGCCACGCCTGCCAAAACCGAACTCAAAAACTCTCGGCGGTTGTGCGGACTCGACATGTTGGGCTCCCGGTTCTCCCCCCGGTTGGAGGGCGCTCATGCCAGATAGGGGATCGTCCGCGGACCTTCCGGAAGGACGCACACCCGAGCGTCGGGTCCGGCGTCGGCCAACCGGGCTTCCACAAAGGCGCCGATATCCTCCACGGGCTCCAAATGGGCCGCCCGGATCTGATCCGCCGACAGCCCGCCGCTGAACAGATGCACCCGCGCCTTGCGCTGGATCTGCACCTGGATCTGCACCTGCCACTGGTCCGGACACTGGAAGCCGGGACGGTGGATCAGCTCCAGCAGCGCATCCGGTCCGGACGCCGACGCCAGCAAACGCCCGTAGGACCCGTGTTCCGGAATCCCATCCGAACATTCCGCGGCACAAATGATGTCTCCACCCGGACATACCACCCGGGCCGCGGCGGACATCCCCTTCACCGACTGGTAAAGGTTCAGGTCCAGCGGATACCCGCTGTTGGTGGTCAGCACGACTTCGAATTCCCGGTCCACCGGCTGCATGGCGGTCCGGCGGGCCGCACGGCAGGCAGCCGGGTGGGAGACGGCCAGATCGCCGGCGAAGACCGCCGTAATCCGGCGCTGGCGGTTGATAGTGACGTCCAGGGCGAAGTCCACTCCACACAGGCCGGCGATCTCCCGGATTTCCCTGTGGATGGGATTGGAGTCGATCTCGCCCCAGGTGGCGAGGGGGTCCCCGATCAGCCGGGCCGAGTGCAGCTCCATCACCGTCTCGAGGCCGGCCAGTCCCGGTGCCACCAGCTTCGGGCCGCCGCTGAAACCGGCAAAGAAATGCGGTTCCACGAAGCCGGTCGTGATCCTCACGTCGGCCTCCACCCACTCGCGGTGCAACAGGATGGGGATCCCGGAGACGGTCCGGCCGAGGGAGACCAGTTGGGAGGGATCCCGGGCGTCGTGGTCCAAAATCCGGTAGCGGGACAGGATTTCCGGCCCCACCATGGACTCCAGTTCGGCCCGGGTACTGGCACGATGGGTGCCGGTCGCCACCAGGATCACCACCTGGCGTTGGGGTATGCCCAGTTCGCCGAGGAGAACCGGCAGCACACGGGCGGTGGGCATGGGGCGGGTCACGTCACAGATGGCCACCGCCACGCGATCAGACCTTCGGATCCTTTCGGCCAAGGGTGGCCCGGCCAGCGGCTTCCTCAGGGCCTCACGCAGGGCGGCGGTCTCATCCGGCAACCCCGGGAGCGGGTGGGGTTCCACCACCACCGTCCGCTCGGCGGGGAGCTCCACCTCCAGGCCGGACCGGCCATAGGCGAGGTGGATACGGCGTCGGGCGGCCATGATCATTCATGCTCCAGGATCATTCGGACCGTATCTCACGCCAGTCCCAGGATGTTGTCCATCCAGCGGGAAATCTCCTGCAACCGCGTCCGGTCACCGCCCTGGACCTCGGCGGAGGCCCAGCCCTCGTAGCCGACCTGGGACAGGGCGAGCCGGACGGTGGGCCAGTCGCAGTCGCCCTCTCCCAACGGCACGTCAAAGCCGGCGAAAGGACCTTCCTTGTCCCGTTTGGCGCGGCTGAACTCCTTGACGTCCAGCTTGATGATCCGATGGCCGAGGATCCGGATCCAGTGCTCGGGAAAGCCGAAATTGACGACGTTGCCCACGTCGAAGTACATCCCGATCCAGGGGCTTTCGAATTCGTCGAGGTAGCGGGCGGCTTCCAGCGGGCTCAGAAGGAACTGGTTCCAGACGTTTTCGATGGCGATCTTGACGCCCAGTTCTTCCGCCAGCGGCAGAGCTTTCCGGATTTCCGCCTGGGAACGCGCGTAGGCGACATCGTAGGGGATATCCTTGCGGACCACCGCCGGCACCAGCAAGACGGTGGAAGCGCCATAGGCGTGAGCGTCCCGCAGGGCGGTCCGCAGTCCCTCGAGGCCTTCGGCCCGAACTTTGGGGTCAGGGTCGCCCAGGGTCTTGCGCCAGTGCACCGAGTCGATGACGCCCGGGATGGGGAAATCCACGGCGTCGCGTGCCGCCAGGACTTCCTTGCGGTCGAGGTCGCTGGGGCTGTCCAGCTCCACGCCGTCGAAGCCCAGGTCCTTGAGCAGCCTGAACTTGTCCTGGATGGACAGGTTCTCGCGGACCATCCCGAACTTCAGGCTCTTCTTGAACTTGCGTTTCGGGGCTTCCGACTGGGCCCCCACGGCGGTGGCGAGTACTCCGGCCGCCACGGCTCCGGATCCGACCCTGAGAAACTTCCGTCTTTGCCATTCCATGTGTTTGACGCTCCCTGGTTTGGTGGATGGTGGAAGAAACCGGGCTCATCTTAGCCGCCCGATCGGCCGGCGGCAAGGCGGGTTGCGAGGTAGCGAGGTAGCGGGGTAGCGGGGTTGCGAGGTAACGAGGTAACGGGGTTGCGAGGTAGCGAGGTTGCGGTGCACCCCGCCGCTCTTACCCCGTTACCCCGCTACCCCGTTACCCCGCTACCCCGTTACCCCGTTACCCATTACTCCGCATTGACGTTTCTTCCGCCGCATCTTAAGAAATGACCTCTGGCAGGGCCTGAATTTCAGACAGCAGGCCGGAAGGACACGAATGGCAGGAACCACCGAAGAGACGGCGGAAACCCAGGCGGTCGAGGAATCTCGGGCCGGGGAAACCGAAAGCGTGTCGCACCCCCACGGTGGACTCGTCCTGGCCGGGGAGATCCTTCCGGAATCCATTTCGATCCTGCCGGTCCGTCCCCGACCTTTTTTCCCGGGGATTCACATCCCATTGCAGCTCAACGCCCCAGCCCTGGCCACCGTGCAATGGACGCTGTCCACTTCGCATCGGACGCTGGGGCTGGTCCTGGTCCGGGATCCCGAGGGGCCGGAGACGCCGGAGAACCTCCATCGGGTCGGCGTGGCCGCCAAGATCCTCAAGGCATTCAAGGATGACGAGGGCCAACCCCACATTGTGGTGGGCTGCCTGCAGCGCTTCACCATCAAGGAGATCCACCAGGGTGAGGACAAGATCATGGCCCGGGTGGAGTACCACTATCCCCAACGGGAAGTGGACCAGGAGCTGAAGGCCTATTCCCTTGCGATCATTTCAGCCCTGCGCGAACTGATGTCGCTCAATCCGCTCCAGTCGGAGGCGATCCGGCTGTTCCTCAGCCGCTCCTCGTTCGAAGACCCCGGCCAACTGGCGGACTTTGCCGCCAACCTGACCACGGCTGACGGCCAGGAACTGCAGGAAGTGCTGGCGGAGTTCGACGTCAAGCTCCGGATCGACCGCGCTCTGGTGCTGCTGCGCCGGGAAGTGGACCTTTCCCGTCTGCAACAGAAGATCACACGCCAGATCGAAGAACGGATGTCCACCCAACAGCGGGAGTTCTTCCTCAAGGAACAGCTCAAGGCCATCAAGAAAGAGCTGGGTCTCGAAAAAGACGGTAAATCCGCCGAAATCGAGCGCTTCCGGGAGCGTCTGCGGGAGCTGAAGCTCAACGAGGAAGCGCGGCAGGTGGTGGAGGAGGAGCTGGAGAAGTTCGAGATCCTCGAACCCTCCTCCCCGGAATACACCGTCTCGCGAAACTACCTGGACTGGCTGACTGCCCTGCCCTGGGGCAAGTTCAGTCGGGATCGCTTCAATCTTCAGTCCGCCCGCCGCATCCTGGACCGCGATCACTACGGCCTGGAGGATGTCAAGAACCGCATCCTCGAATTCATCGCTGTGGGCAAACTGAAAGGCGATATCGCCGGTTCGATTCTCTGTCTGGTGGGTCCGCCGGGAGTGGGCAAGACCTCAGTCGGCATGAGCATCGCCGCCGCGCTGGGGCGGAAGTTCTACCGTTTTTCGCTGGGCGGCATGCGGGACGAGGCAGAGATCAAGGGGCACCGGCGAACTTACATCGGTGCCATGCCCGGGAAGTTCATCCAGGCCATGAAGACCGCAGGCACCGCCAATCCGGTCATCATGCTGGACGAGATCGACAAGATCGGCGCATCGTTTCGCGGCGACCCCGCCAGCGCACTTCTGGAAGTGCTGGACCCGGAGCAGAATCAGACCTTCCGGGACCATTATCTGGACGTGCCTTTTGATCTGTCCAACGTGCTGTTCGTCACCACCGCCAACCAGTTGGATACCATCCCGGCGCCCCTGCTGGACAGGATGGAGGTGATCCGGCTGTCCGGGTACATCCTGCAGGAGAAGGTGGAGATCGCGCGGCGGTACCTGATCCCCAAGGCGTTGAAACACCATGGCCTGAAGCCCCGTCAGGTGATCATCCGTCCGGAGGCGCTGACGGCCCTGATCGACGGATGGGCCCGGGAAGCGGGGGTGCGGGGCCTGGAGAAGCATATCCGCAAGATCATGCGGAAAGCCGCCCTCCAATTCTCCGAGGCGGGCAATGGTTCGGGCCGGCTTGTGGTGGCCACCCGCGAGCAGTTGGAGTCACTGGTGGGCAAACCGCCCTATTCGGACGAGGAGCTGGCGCAGGCCCGCCCCGGCATTGTCACCGGGCTGGCGTGGACCAGCCAGGGTGGTGCCACCCTGCAGGTGGAGGCGGCGGCGGTGTCCAGCCGGCGGAAAGGGTTCAAGCAGACCGGCCAGCTCGGTGAAGTCATGGTGGAGAGTTCGGAGATCGCCTATTCGTACGTCATGTCGCACTTGACCGATTTCGGAGCGGCCCCTGACTTCTTCGACGAACACTATGTCCACCTCCATGTGCCGGCTGGAGCGACTCCCAAGGACGGGCCATCGGCGGGAATCACCATGGCCACCGCCTTGGTCTCGATGGTGCTGGAGCGGCCGGTCGATCCCCGCCTGGGAATGACCGGCGAACTCACCCTCACCGGCCGTGTCCTGCCGGTGGGCGGGATCAAGGAGAAAACCATCGCCGCCCGACGGGCCGGGCTCAAGGTGTTGATCTTTCCCGAGGGAAACCGGAAGGACGTGGAGGAACTGGCGGATTATCTGAAGGAAGGTCTGGAGTTCCGTTTCGCCAGGGACTACCGGCAGGTGTTCGACTGGGTGTTTGAGGGTGTGCCGGCCCAGTTGTAGCCGCATCGAAGGGAGGGCAGTACCCCGCCCGAAGCCGGTTGAAACACATCCGGGACGAGCCGCGGGTTCGGCCCGACCGTGCCAGATGTCGGCCGGAGCCTAGTCGAGACCTGCCTCTACGCGGGTACCAGCGGTGGGGCGCTGGCATGCACTGCGAAGTGGTTTTGGCGCGACGCCAAACCAGTGAAGCCTCGTCGCGAGCCCGGCGACCGCACCGATGACGGCAAGCACGGGCGAGCCCAGCGACGCACCCTCCAGACCGGCCAGCTCCTCCAGCGTACCGAGGAAGACTTCCTGATCTCTCCACGTCCCCGAACGGATCACGGCGGCGGGCGTCGAGGCCGGACGTCCATGCCGGAGCAAGCTCCGTGCCACGCGGGCGAGCGTCTTGCCACACATGAAGACAACGACTGTATCTACACCGGCAGGCCCATCGAGGGGAGTCTTGGGTGCCGAGCAAGCGCTCCCTGTTTGGGCTCGGCCGGTGACGAAGACCACGCTCGATGCGTACTTCCGGTGGAGCAGCGGAATGCCCGCGTAGGATGCGGCGGCGATTCCGGCGGTCACACCCGGCACCGCCTCCCACGGAATGCCCGCCGCTTCGAGCGCCTCGGCTTCCTCTCCGCCGCGGCCGAAGATGAAGGGGTCGCCGCCCTTGAGGCGAGCCACCGTCCGGCCCAGCCGCGCGTGCTCGATGAGGAGCCGGTGAATCTCCTCCTGCCGGACGCAGGGGCGCCATCCGCGCTTGCCAACGTCGAGAACCTCCGTGCCGGCTCGTACGTGCTTGAGCACGCCTCGGTGAACGAGCGCGTCGACAAGAACGACGTCGCATTGCCCCAAGACCTCGGCCGCCCGTAGCGTGAGCAACCCCGGATCTCCGGGGCCCGCTCCGACGAGATAGACCTTACCCCTCATCGCTTCCTCGATCGTTACGTCAAGCTGAGTCCCTTTCAGCGAAGGGCCCGGCGTGGTTCTGCCTTCGCTGCGCGACGTAGTCAGCCAGCGACACAAGCAGGCTGACGAGCTTCGGGTTCTCGGGGACGACGTGGGGATTGACGCCCAGCTTGCGAAGGGCCGACGCGCACGTGGGGCCTACGGCTGCCACCACCACGGCCGATTGTAACGATGCCCTGAGCGTGTCGGCTAACCCCATGTCCTCCGCCACGTGGAAGAGGTGACGCGCCTGAATTTGGCTGGTGAAGGCCACTGCGTCGACGTTCCGGCCGGTGAGCCGCTCTACGAGATCCCGGAGCGGGCCGAGGTCTTCCGGCAGCCGCCACTCATACACCACCACGTCGTGAATGCGGGCGCCGCCCTCAACGAGCGCGCCCGTAAGTGCCTCGTTGCGTTCTCCGTAGTGCACCACCGCCACGGTGCAGCCGCCAACGGCCAGCGGCTCCATCGTCTCGAGAAGCTGGGCGGTGGTGTGCGGAGAGCGTGTGCGGGCTCGGGCCGGAATGGCCAATTTCGTCAGCGCCGCAAGCGGCTTGGGGCCTCGGCAGACCACGTTCGCCCCTCTGAGCGCCTCCCCGAGCTTCTCCCAGATGCCGCGCTCATTGGCCCCGCGGAACAGCGCCTCCACTCCGACACCGGTGGAGAACACGACGAAAGATGAGGGCTCGCGGCTCAAAAGCTCGAGGAGCCGCTCGGCGGCCGTCCCTGCGTCCTTTGGCTCTTCGCGCACGGCCGGGGCCACCATGGCCTCGCCGCCGAGACTCCTGACGAGCCGCACGAGGAGCTCGCCCATTCGAGCCTCGAGAAGCGCCACCGTCAGCCCCGCGAGCGTCCTTCTACCGCGGCTCAAAGCGTCTCCTCCTCCAGAAGAAGGTCTCCGTTTTCGTCCACCCAGACCCGGTAGGTCTGAAGGCTTTGGCAACCATTTCCAATGGGGGCGCCTGTCGCGAGATGGAAGCGATAACCATGGAGCGGACACAAGACCTCTTTGCCTCCCACGACGCCGTCAGCGAGCGGCCCCTGGCGGTGAGGGCATTCCGCCTGTGTGGCGTACACGCCGCCCGATCGGGGGCGGAATACGGCGACCGGGAGGTCTCCCAGACGGAAAACCTTGCCTTCCCCCAGGGGAATGCTTTCGAGAGGTCCCAGGTTGTGTGTTTGGATGAAGATCGAGCGCGCGGTCGACATCATGCTCCTCCTGAGTAGTCGGCGGGTTCGAGCGTCGAGGCGAACTGATTGGGGTGGGCCGGCAGGCTCGCCTCTTCCCATGGGTCCACGTACGAGGCGACCGCTTCCTCCATCGCGGTGTCGAGCCGCTTGGCAATGCCATCCGCGTCGTCCACGAGCAGCCGCCTCAGCCTGTCGACGCCCAACCGCTCGACGAAGTCGTACGTGCGTTCCCCGTACCGCGCGTTCTCCCGGTAGCACTGCAGGAAGCGGCCGATGAGGCGGAGCACCTCTTCCTGGCTGCTCACCACCGCCAGCAGGTCTCCCTTGCGCACGCGTGAGCCGGCGGCACCGCCGATGTAGATCTCCCATCTGCCCCCTTCGATGGCCACGACGCCCACGTCCTTGGTCGTGGCCTCAGAGCAGTTGCGCGGGCAGCCGGCGGCGGCCAGCTTCAGCTTCGCAGGGGATTCGAGGCCCTGGAAGCGCCGCTCGATGGCGATGCCGAGCCCAGTGCTGTCTCCCAGACCGTATCGACAGAACTCGGAACCCACGCACGTCTTGCACGTGCGGAAGGCCTTGGTGTACGCGTGGCCGGAAGGCATTCCCAGATCTTGCCAGACCCGGGGAAGCTTCTCCTTCGGCACTCCCAACAGATCGATTCTCTGGCCGCCTGTGATTTTGATCATCCGCACCTGGTAGCGTTCGGCCACGTCCGCGATGCGCCGGAGCTCCGCGGGCGTGGTAATGCCTCCGTAGATGCGGGGCACGACGCTGAACGTCCCGTCCTTCTGGATGTTGGCGTGCACCCGGTCATTGATGAACCGCGCGTCTCGTTCGTCCTCGTACTCCTTCCCCCAGATGGTCCGGAGGAGTGAGGCCAGGGCGGGCTTGCTGGCAGCGTCTTCCCTGCCGTCAGCCAAAGCCGCGAAGACGGCCGACACGCTTTTCAGACCTCGCACCTGAATCTCTCGGGTGAGCTCTGTTTTGGGCAACGGAACACCGGGGACGTAGTGGTGGGATGACGGGTCTTCCGCAGCACCACCCGTTACGCTCCCAAGCAACAGCAGTACGTCTTTCTTGCAGGAGCCGCAACCCGTTCCCGCGCGCGTGGTGCCGCACACCGATGGGAGCGTTCGGCAGCCTTGGCCGATGGCATGGATGATCTGCGCCTTGGAGACACCGTTACAATTGCAGATCTGCGCATCGTCGGGAAGCTCGAGCGGGCTCATCGGGCCTGCCGGAGCCGCAGCCGGGTGCAGGATCTCGGACCGATTCTGCGGAAGCTCGCTCTTCCGGTCAAAGCACTGCAGGAGGCGCGGCGCCGCCGCGGCGTCGCCCAGGAGAATGGCACCCACAAGGCGGTTTTCCCGAATGACCAACTTCCGGTAGATGCCCCGCCGAGGCTCGGCGTAAAGGACCTCCTCGTCCGTGGGCTCGCTGGCCTCGCGCACCCCCATCACCGCCAGCTCCACGCCCATTACCTTCAGCTTGGTCGCCACGTTCGAGCCGCGGTACTCGGCACGCGGACTTCTTCCGGAAAGCCTCTGCGCCAAGACCCTGGCCTGCTCCCAGACCGGTGCGACCAGGCCGTAAGTCCTCCCGCGGTGCTGCACGCATTCTCCCAACGCGTACACTCCGCGTGCACCGACGACCTGAAGGTCATCGCCGACGACGATGCCGCTTTCGACTTTCAGCCCCGCGCTTCGGGCCAGCTCGACGTTGCGCCGGATGCCGGCAGAGATGACGACCATGTCACACGGCAACGTCCCGCCCCCCTCGAAGCGCAGCCCGGTCACCCGCTTCTCGCCCAGGATAGCCTTGGTGGACTTGCGGAGGTGAATGTGAAGCCCCATCTCCTCGAGCGTCCGCTTCAAGATGCGTCCACCGTGCTCGTCCATCTGCATCTCCATGAGGTGTCCCATCTGATGCACCACGTGGACGGTGTGCCCCCGGATCAACAGCCCCCGGGCGGCCTCGATCCCCAACAGCCCGCCGCCGATGACCGCCGCCGTCCGCGGTTGAGACGATTCACGCAGCAATGCCCCACAGTCATCCAGCGTCCGGAAGACGAAGACGCCCTCTCTGAGCTGGCCCGGCGATCGGTACACGCCCTCGATGGGAGGAATGAAGGCGCTCGAGCCGGTGGCGATGACCAGCTCGTCGTAGGCCTCGACGACCCCGCTGTCGCCCGTCACCGTCCTGGCCTTCACGTCAATAGCCGTCGCCCGAACGCCGGCGTGCAGGCGAATGCCATTGTCCGCATACCAGGCGAGTGGGTTGAGAAAGATGCCCGATGGCTGGTGCGTGCCCGCCAGGACGCCTGACAGGAGAATGCGGTTGTAATTGCCATAGGGCTCGTCGCCGAAGACCGTGATGGCGTACTGCTCGCCTCCGCCCAGCGCGAGGAGCTCCTCGAGGAAGCGCGCCCCTGCCATTCCATTTCCAATCACCACGAGCTTCGATTTGGATTTCATGTGTGTCATGTATGGCTTTCCTCCTGATCTGACGGCGCCTCAAGGCGAACGGCGCACACCTTGAATTCCGGCATGCGGCTGTGGGGGTCCAACGCCGGGTGGGTGAGCAGGTTTGCGCTGTGCTCGCCTCCCCAGTGAAAGGGAACGAAGAGCGTGTCCTCGCGAATGGCCGCGGAGAGCTGCACGCGGAAGCGGGCCGAGCCCCGGCGCGTCGACAGCGTCACCTCGTCGCCGTCCTCGAGCGCGTGCGCGTGCGCGGTGGAAGGGTGCATCTGCACGGTGGCCTCAGGGGCGAGCGCGAGCAGTTTCTCGATCCGCCGCGTCTGGGTGCCCGACTGGTAGTGGGGCATCACGCGCCCGGTGGTGAGATAGAGCGGGTACGCCTCGTCGGGCTCCTCGGCCGGCCCGGCGTACCCCACAGCCGAGAAGCGCGCGCGTCCGTCGGGCGTGGGGAAGGTCTCGGTGAACAGGCGAGGCGTGCCGGGGTGCCCGGGTGAAGGACAGGGCCAGAAGATGCCGCGTTCGGCTCTGAGGCGCTCCCAGGTGATGCCCGAGTAGTCGGCCACGCCTCCGGCCGAGGCGCGGCGAAGCTCGTCGAAGACGTCCTCCGCACCGTCGTAGGCGAAGCGCTCGAGGTGCCCGAGTCCCGCCGCCAACGCACAGAGGATCTCTAGATCCGTCTTCACGCCCGGCGGGGGCGGAACAGCCTTCTGCCGCAAGATGACGCGTCCCTCGAGGCTCGTCAGTGTGCCGTCCTCTTCCGCCCACTGGGCCGAGGGCAAGACGACGTGCGCCAGCCTCCCGGTCTCGGAGAGAAAGAAGTCGGCGACCACCAGAAGATCGAGCGCGCGGAGACGTTCTTCGATTGCGCTCGCGTCGGGACTCGAGACGACAGGGTTAGAGCCGAAAACGAGCAGGGCCGAGACCCCGTCGGGTCGGCCGCTGGACAAGAGCATCTCGTAGGCGGAACGGCCCGGGCCAGGGATGCTGCTCTCGGGAACACCCCACACGTGGGCCAGGTGCCGGCGCGCCGCTGGGTCGTCGATCCGCCGGTAACCCGGAAGCTGATCCGCTTTCTGGCCGTGCTCGCGGCCCCCCTGTCCATTCCCCTGCCCGGTGAGGCATCCGTAGCCGCTGAACGGCCGACCCACGGCTCCCACAGCGAGCGACAGGTTGATGTATGCGAGCGTCTGGGCCACGCCTTGCGCCTGCTGCTCGGGGCCTCGCCCCGTGAGCACCATGACGGACCGGGCACGACCCAACAGATGGGCGACTTCAACCAGCTGCGCTTCGGGCACACCAGTGATACGCTCGACGCGCTCCGGCCAGTACCCGGCGACCAGCGTGCGTACACGCTCGAAACCCACGGTGCGCTTCTCGATGTACTCCGCGTCGACCAGGCCGTCACGCACCAGCACATGGAGGAGACCGTGTGCCAGCGCTCCATCCGAGCCCGGCACCACGCTAAGGTGATGCGTCGCCGCCTCGGCGGTCTTTGAACGCCGCGGGTCGACAACGATGAGGTGCCCACCGCCTGAGCGCTGCTCCTCGAAGTACTGCATCAACGGCGGCATCGTCTCGGCGATGTTCGCCCCGGCAAGGAGCACCACCTCGCTCCGGCAGATGTCTTCGACCGGGAAGGGTAGGCCGCGGTCGAGCCCCAGCGCCTGATTGCACGCCGCCGCAGCCGATGACATGCAATAACGGCCGTTGTAATCGATATTGGACGTCCCCAGCGCCACCCGCGCGAACTTGCCCAGCAGGTACGCCTTCTCGTTGGTGAGTGCACCGCTTCCGAACACGCCCACCGCGTCGGCACCACGCTCTGTCCGGATGGCCGAAAGCCGCCGGCAAACGAAGCCCACTGCTTCGTCCCAACTTGCGGGGTGGAGGCTCCCGTCGGCGCCGCGGACCAGCGGCGCGGACAGCCGTTCGCGGTGTCGCAGCGCCGCCGCCGACGTATAGCCCTTGATGCAGAGCTGGCCACGGTTGACCCGGAAGCTCTCATCTCCAGAAACCTCCGGGGGATCGCCGCCGCGCAACCGCATTCCACACTGCAGGGCACAGTACGGACAGTGCGTCGCGACCGCTGCCTTTCTCTCGCGTGGCGAAAGCATCTCGCAGCGCGCCAAGCAAGGGCCGTTCCGAAAGGAACGTCGGGGTCGGGCGGCGGCGAAAACCCGCGAAGATTCGAACCGCTCGCGGCGAGACCACCGGCTGGACGCCCCGTGCAGCGGGTGACTCTAGACGACAGAAACGTCGGAAACGATGTCACGACTGACAAGTATGTCTGGATTGTGCCGCACCAACCGGCTGATCTTCCGCGGCAAAGGCCGCACAAAGGGAGCGATAAGCCGAAATCAACCCTGAGATTAGCCCAGATTTACGTAATCCGGATTTGCCGCTGTTCATTGCGATGGGGAAACCGTGTCAGCTCGATCCGCCCCTCCACCGGGTAATGCTCCCGGTACAATCTGCTCAGCGCTGCCAATACATCCTCCGGGGTCATCGTTTGGGTGTCGGTACCGGTCGCCCCCAAACCCGTCGGCAGCCGACACTCCAACGCCGGCTGCGGCTTCAACGCCAGCGGACAGAGCACTCATGAACTCATATGCGTAAGACCCCTGCCGAAGATCAGACCGGCGGAGGAGAGCGGCGTGGCGGCGAGCGCGGTCCTTCAAGGTTGTCGGAATCGTAAACCCATGTGACGAAAACGTCTGGTTGAGCTGCAAACAGCGTGGCGGGCGATGACGAAGGGGGGAGTGCTCAATAGGCGCAGGCTCCCGATCTGTCCAGCAGCCACCCAGGCGTGGCGATCGAGCAGGAACGAAAAGGCGGCCTACCGCCAGCGCCGGAACGACAATGACCATCTTGGGCTGTGACGCCCGACCGACCGATTCGGAGACAATGCCTGATGGGAGGCAAAAGAGCGCTCTGATTCAAGGATGCTCGGCAGCCAGCAAGGCGCGAACCTGGGCCGCGGCGCGGTGGTCGGGATGTTCCCGCAGGAAGCGGCCCAACAGGTTTCTCGCCCCCTGATCGTCACCCTGACGCATCAGGATCTCGGCCTCCATCAGGTACGCCTCCTGGGCGAAGTGGCTGTCGGGGAACCGCTGTCGAAGCTGGGTCAACGCCTCGAGAGCCGCCTCCATTCTGCCGCTACCGGCCTGCGCTTCCGCCAGAAAATACCAGCCGGCGTCCGCCCGGCCTGAACGGTTTTCGGCGTCCAGCTCCGTGACTTTCCGGAAATGGTCCGTGGCCTCAGCCGCCATTCCCCGCTCCATCAGCCGGGTCGCCAGTTCGAAGTGGCTGGAGACGTCCGACGGATCGGCCTGCAGCCGTTGCCGGATTCCAGCCAGCGACCGCGGCGATTCCACACGGCTTCGAACCGCCTCGGGAAACTTCTCCGGTGGGAGAAAACCGGGAATCCGGTCGATCTCGCGGCCATCCGCATCCAGGATCAGCACGGTCGGGTAACCACTCACCCCGAACTCCTGCCGCATCTTCACACCTGCCGGGTCATTCTCGGCATTGAGACGCAACCAGATGTACGCCTCGCCCATCTCGGCGATCACGGCAGGGTCGACAAACGTGGTGCGGTCCATTCGCCGGCAGTACCCGCACCAGTCGGTGTACAGAAATACGAGGACGTTCAGGCCCGACGCGCGCGCCGCGCTGAACGCGGACTCCGGAGAGTGGTGCCATTCCAAAGCCGCCGGACGGCTGCGCAAAAACGGCAGCAGCGCCAGTCCCAGCACCACGACCCCGGCGATGACCAGATTGCGGCTCGTCATGAACGGATCACCAGATCGTCGTCCGTACCCCGTTTGCCGTCGGGGCCGTCGGAGCGGAGCTCCAGGGTACCGTCGTCTTCCTGTTTGAAGTGGAACGGGTTCTGCCAGCCGTCCAGCCGGATGACTTCATCCAGAAACTCCGGATTCAGGAGATCGATCAGCTCGACGAAACTGTCCAGCTCCGGCAGGCGTCCGTGGGCGCTCCGGTAGCTCGCGATCCCGGCCAGAATCTTGTCCATTTGCCGGCGGGTCTCTTCGGAACGGGCCTGTTCCAACGCCTGGACGATTCGGTCCACCTTCTCCCAGCGCCGGTCCCCCAACCGGACCTCGTCCAGGACCCACTGGTTGCCCTGGTGGCGCAGGGTTACCGCGGTGCGGATCGTCACATCAGCGGTGGCGCGTCCGCCGGAAGCCCGGGCGTTGGTCACCTCCACGGCCCTGGCATCCAGTTCGGCCCCACCCAGAGTCCGGAGCTGATCGCGGGTCTGCCGTTCCAGCGAACGGCCGCATCCCGACAACGCCATCACCAAGGACACCAACGCCACCGGGACCAGAACCCGGCGACCACAAAGCGTCGCTTTCACTGAGGTCGAGAATAGCACAGCCCCGGGCCGCACCGCCCCTTGACCAGAGGATGCGAAGATGACGAGCATGGGGGAATGGCCTGGGATCCCGAGGCACCGGTCCAGTATGTCAGGGGGGTGGGCCCGCAGCGCGCCCGGCTGCTGGAGCAGGCGGGGATCAAGACCGCCTCCGACCTCGTCCGTTACCTGCCATTCCGATACGAGGACCGCTCCCAGTTCCGGCCCATCCACAACCTGGAGGAGGGTCAGGAAGCGGTCATCCAGGCGCGGGTGGTGGTTTCCGGCGACTACCGGACCTCCCGTAAGCGCACCCAGATCTTCGAAGTCATCGCCCGGGACGATAGCGGGGCCATTTCCATCAAGTTTTTCAACCAGCCATACCTGGGGAAGGTCCTGCAGAATGGACGCACCTTCATCTTCTACGGGACCCCCCGCTACGACCGCTACGCTCACGGGCTGACACTGCTCAATCCCGAGTTCGAGCTGGTGGGCGGGAGCGACCAGACCCTGCACACCGGCCGCATCGTCCCCGTGTACCGCCGCATAGGGACCATCAATACCCGTCTCCTGCGCCAGATTCTGTTCACCCTGCTGGAACGCCTGGATCCGGATGTGAGCGATCCGCTGCCGGAGGAATTGCGCCGGAGGCTCCATCTGCCGGACCTGCGTACGGCCCTCACCGCAGTCCATTTTCCGGCGCCGGCCCCCGGCGAGGACCGGCGACAACTGCTGGAGGACCTCGAGCAACGCCGTACCCCGGCTTTCCGCCGCCTGATCTTCGAAGAGTTCTTCAGCTTCCAGGTAGGCCTGTCGCTGATCCGCCGGGGGCGCGAGGTACGCCGCAAACAGCACCGGATCGAGGTTACCGACGCGCTGCGCCGGAAGGTGCGGGAAATGCTGCCCTTCCGCCTCACTACCGCCCAGCGGCGCGTGCTCAGGGAGATCGTGGACGATTTACGGCGGCCGCAGCCCATGAGCCGTCTGCTGCAGGGCGACGTCGGGTCGGGCAAGACCATCGTGGCTGTCCTGGCGGCCGTGGTGGTGACGGAAAACGGCTGCCAGACAGCCCTCATGGCACCGACCGAACTGCTGGCGGAGCAGCATTACCGCAGCATCACCCGGCTCTTCGAAGGCACCGGGCTGCGGACCGTGCTGCTGACCGGCAGCATCCGCGGCGCCCGGCGCCGTACCATCCTGAATGCCATCGCCGCCGGCGAGGCGGATCTGGTGGTGGGCACACATGCCCTGATCCAGGAGGGCGTCCAGTTCCGGCGGCTGGCCCTGGCCGTCATCGACGAGCAGCACCGCTTCGGCGTGATCCAGCGTTCCCGGCTGATGGGAAAAGGCGACGAGCCCGACACGCTGGTGATGACCGCCACCCCCATCCCCCGCAGCCTCGCTTTGACCGTCTACGGAGACCTGAGTGTCTCCGTCCTGGACGAGCTGCCACCCGGCCGCCAGCCCATCCGTACCGTCCTCAAGCGCAGCGAGAACCGTGCCGAGGTTTACGAGGAGATCCGCCGCCAGACCGCAGCCGGCAGACAGGCCTACATCGTGTATCCGCTGGTGGAGGAGTCCGAAAAGCTCGACCTGCAGGCGGCCACCGAGGCGGCGGAGTTCCTGTCAACCCGCGTCTTTCCGGAATTCCGGGTCGGCCTGATGCACGCCCGACTGAAATCCGCCGAGAAGGATGCCCTGATGATGCGGTTTGTACGAGGCGAGGTCCAGATTCTGGTTTCCACGACGGTGATCGAGGTGGGAATCGATGTGCCCAACGCCACCATCATGGTGATCGAACACGCCGAACGGTTCGGTCTCTCCCAGCTCCATCAGCTCAGGGGCAGGATCGGTCGCGGCCGGCATCCCGGCCTGTGCGTCCTGGTGGCGGACCGGGTGGGAAGCGACGATGCCTGGAAACGGCTGGACATCATGCGGCGTACCCAGGACGGCTTCGTGATTGCCGAAAGAGACCTGGAGCTGCGCGGGCCGGGCGAGTTTGTCGGAACCCGGCAATCGGGACTCCCGGAATTCCAGGTCGGCAACCTGGTGCGGGATCGGGACCTGCTGGAAGCGGCTCGCCGGGAGGCGGAAGCGTTTGTGGCCGCCCTGCCCGCCGGGGGCGGGACCGCCCAGGTGAATGCCCTGCTGGCGGATTGGCGGCGCCGCTACGGTCTCTTTACGGTCGGTTGACGGGAAACTTGGGGATGCGCATCGTCGGAGGAAGCTTGCGGGGTCGGCGGCTGGCGGCGGTCCGGGGCCCGGTCCGTCCCACTTCCGACCGGCTGCGGCAGGCCCTGTTCGACGTCCTGGGGACGGCAGTACAGGGTTCGGTGTTTCTCGACCTGTATGCGGGAACCGGAGCGGTAGGTCTGGAAGCCTGGAGTCGGGGTGCATCCCCGGTGATTCTGGTAGAACGTGACGCCGCGGCGCTCCGCCTGATCCGGCGCAACCTGGAACTGTGCGGAGTGGTTGGAGAGCTGATTGTCCGGCAGCAGGAGGTGTTTGCGTTCCTGGCGGCGCCCGATATCCCGGCACCGGCGGATTTTGCCTACCTCGATCCTCCTTATGCCATGCGCCGCTACGACAAGCTGCTGTCCAGGGTCGCCGCCTCCCCGGCAGTGGCGGTGGGGGGACTGGTACTACTCGAGCTGGCTCACCGCACGGCCTTGCCCGGGCCGCCAAAAGGCCTGCAGTGGGAACGGGACCTGGAGGCCGGCGACAGCCGGGTCATTTTCCTCAGAAAGAATCAAGCAGCCGCAGATTCACTGATCAGACAGGGTCCCCGGTAATCAAGCCTGGCAGTGACCGACACCGTAATCCCTGGACCGGTTCCGCTGTGGAATCTGTGGAATCTGTAGCCACATCAATGAATCTGGCTCATGCCGGGAGGCGGCATGTCGTCGGGGATGACGTTGCGGTTGATGTGGTCGTCCAGGTTGATGACGTAAGTTTCCTTAGCTTCCAACAAGACCGGCGAATGAGTGGCGGCAATGATGCGCATCCGCTTCTTGTCCACCAGTTCCTGCAACATCATCAGGATCCGCCGCTGGTTGGACTGGGACAACGCCATTTCCGGCTCGTCCAGCAACAGGACGGTGCCGTCCGGCAGATGGGGAAACGAGTCACGGAACAGACTCAGCATCACCTGTCCGTGGCTGGCCATCTCCAGGAATTCCCGCATCTGGGGGTTCTCGGCGAACAGTTCGAGCTGGTGGCGCGGATTGTGCTGTTCGGCGTCAAAAAGGAATACCTGTCCCGGCTTGATGTCCCCCAACTCCACCCGGTAGACGTAGTTGCCGATTTTCTGGCCCTTGAGGGCGTAATAGATGGAGTGCAGCAGGGTGGACTTGCCACTGCCGTTCTCGCCCGCCAGCATGATCAGCGGATGGGAGAGATCCACCACCATGGGCATGTGGAAGTTCAGGTTCATGAACACCGGGTGGGTGAGGATCTTGAGGTAGCTTTTCATGTAAGTCCCATCTTACCGAAAACCGCCGGCCCGCCGTAGCTACCAGGGCAGACCCAGCGCTCCCGCCAGGAAACGCATGAATGGACTGCCGGCGGCGCAAAGCTGGGCGTAGCGGTCGATGAAGTCCGGGGCTGTGGCTTGTGCCTCCGTGAATTCGGTAAAGGCGACGAAGTCGGTGCGCTTGAGGTCGTCGATCAGGGGGTGGTTCGGATCGATCCCCTGGGGCGGACGCTTCAGCGAGTCGCCTCCAAGCTGGTACACACGACGGAAATCCGGATCGCCGATGGCGTCGAGCCACTGCTGGGGACGCTCCAGGAGAGCCGCACGGATACGATTCAGGGCTGGACGGTCCGGCCGCCAGATCCCGATACCGGCGAAACACTGGTCAGGTTCCAGATGCAGGTAGAAGCCCGGGGCGTGGACGTTTCTGCCCTGCCGGTGGCGGAACTGGAGGGCGGCGTGAGTCTTGTAAGGCGACTTGTCCCTGGAGAAGCGGACATCGCGGTAAATCCGAAACAGTGAACCGCCCGTCCGGCGGGCGTCGGCGACAAACTGGGTGCTGATCCCGTGGAGGCGGAATTCGAACTCCCGCACAAACTGCAGCAGCGGTTCGCGGACCTGTTGTTCATACCGGTCCCGGTGGGCTTCGAACCATTCCCGCCGGTTGTTGGCGCGCAGGTCGCGCAGAAAACGGAACAGTTCTGGTGAGATCTGAGCCATCCCCTTATGGTGACACTCCCTGACCTGCAGTTCTAAACCCCACGATCAAAGCTGAAGCCCCGCCTGGATTTGCGCCCCAAGCCGGCGCGTGTCACCATCTCCAGCATGCGCCGTGCAGTCGGCTTCACGCTCCTGGTTCTTGCTTCCGCCTGCGTCCAGCCTTCCGTCAAGGACCAGAAACTGGAGACGCCCCACTGGCGTGTCCTCGGGCCCGGAGGCGGAGGCTCGACCTTTCTTCCCACCATCAGTCCCCACGATCCCAAGGTCATGCTCCTGCGCTGCGACATGAGTGGTGCCTACCTGACCCGTGACGGCGGGCAGTCCTGGAAGATGCTCAATTTCCCGGGCGGGGCCCAGGCGTTCGCCTTCGACTCTCTCGACCCGAACCGCATTTATGTAGGCGCCACCGGACTGCACGTTTCCGAAGACGGAGGGATGAGCTGGAGGCTCGTGTTTCCGGACCCCGCCCAGGTGACCGGAATCAGCCACCTTGGCGACCACTCGTCGGTCACCTACCTGACCCGGGACAATTTTCCCAATCAGCCGGTAACCGTGCGGAGCATCCTGCCGGATCCCGGGCGTCCCGGACACATCTTCCTCGGGTTGGGACAATGGGTGTATGGCTCGCGGGACGGCGGCAGATCCTGGACACGGCTCCTGGAACTGGCCGACCCGGTTTTGCGGATCCTGCCGGAAGGACCGGCGGACCGCTACCTCGTGTTCACGCGCCGCAGCGTGACCGCCCTGACTTCCCAGGGAGCGGGGCCGGAAACCCGTCTGCCCGATGTCCTGGTACCGCTGGACTGGATCGATGCCGGAGCCGCCGGCGCCGAAGGCCGGCATGAATTGTGGGCCTTGCGGGCAGCTCGGCAAGGGGGGTCTCCGGGCGCCGTATTCTACCGGGACGCCGGCAGCTCCGACTGGCGGGAAGTCACGCCCACAACCCCGGGCGGCGCCGGACGCCCATCGTCCTGGTCCCATCTCGCCGCAGCTCCCAGCGCTCCCGGGACGGCCTATGTCACCTGTGACGCCCAATGGGAGCCACGTCCAGGCATGGAGCCGGGTCTCTGGTATGGAGTCCTGCGCACCGACGACGCCGGCCAGAGCTGGCGATGGCTGTACCGTGCCGGCGGGGGTTCGGCCGACTACACCATCCGCGACGGACGAGAGGCCGACAACCTCCGGGACGGCTGGGTCCGGGAGGCATTTTCGGGCGAGTTCATCGCCATGCTCCACGTGGGGGTCGATCCGCGTAACCCGGACCATGCCGTGTTCACCGACTGGTATCGCACCATGCAGACCACCGACGGCGGCGGGATCTGGGAATCTCTCTACAGCGAGACACTGGCCGACGGCTCCGTGCGCAGCCGCGGCCTCGATGTAACCACCAGCTACGGCGTACATTTCGATCCCTTCGACCCGCAGCACATCGCGATCAGCTATACCGACATCGCCTTCTTCCACTCCCGCGATGGGGGTCACACATGGAGGCGGTCGGCGGCCGGCGTGCCGCCTGAATGGGACAACACCTGCTACTGGATCCAGTTCGATCCTGACCGGAGGGGCAGGCTCTGGTCCGCCTGGTCCTCCCGCCACGATCTGCCCAAGCTGAAGATGGTCCGCCAACCCGATTGGCTGGAACAGACTGCGGGCGGGGTCTGTGTCTCCGATGACGGCGGGGAAACCTGGCGGGTGTCCAGCGAGGGGCTCCCGCCCAACGCGGCGGTGACCTCACTGCTGCTGGATCCGGCCTCGCCGCCTGACCGAAGGCGGATCTGGGCGGCGATGTTCGGCCATGGGGTATACCGGTCTGTCGATGGCGGCATGACGTGGGAGGAGACGTCCGAAGGACTCGGCGAGAACCGTCACGCCTGGGAACTGACGCTGGGAGCCGACGGCGTGGTCTACCTGGTGGTCACGCACGCCACCCGCTTCGAGAATGGCCGGGTGTCGCGAGACCTCCTCAACGGAGCCGTTTACCGCTGGGTGGACGGCGGCGGGCATTGGAGCCGCCTGCTCCTGCCGGAGGGTGTCCGGTTTCCGAATTCCCTGGCACCCGATCCTGCCGAACCCCGGCGGCTCTGGCTGGCGGCCTGGGGAAGCATGACACGGGGAGAGTTCGGCGGATCCCCCGAACCCTCGACCCTGCTGGAATCCGCTGGAGGAGTGTGGCTCTCGGAAGACGGGGGCGGGAGCTGGCGACAGACTCTCCGGGACGACGCCTATGTCTATTCGGTGTCCGTCGACCCGCGCCATCCTGGAAGGGTCTACTGCAACACCTTTCACCGGGAGGCCTGGCGGAGCGACGACCACGGTGCCCAATGGAAACAGATCGAAGGATACGACTTCCGGTGGGGCCATCGAATCATCCCCGATCCCCATGATTCGGAGCGGGTCTATATCACCACGTTCGGCGGCAGCGTCTTTCACGGCGTCCCCCGAACCGCCGACCCGGCAACCCCGTAACCCCGCTACCCCGTTACCCCGTTACCCCGCTACCCTTCCCCCCACACCCGCCCTCCGAGTAGACCGGCCGCGACAGTGGCTGCCGCACCGATAAGGGCGTACCAGGTCCACGCCACCGCTTCCAGATTGCCCACCACCAGCATGGCGGCCATCCCAACCGCCATCCCGATCAGTCCTGCCCGCTGGCTCACGCGGCGGCGAAAGGTCCCCAGCAGGAAGATGCCCAGGACGCTTCCCATGGTGAAGCTCTGGATGGTCAGTCCCACCTCCAGCACCTCTCCCCAGCTTCGCGCCAGCATGGAGACCAGGACCAGCAGCACCCCCCAACCGAGAGTCACCCACCGGGATACGCGCAGGTAATGGGGTTCCCCCGCGTCCGGGCGCAGCGGCCGGTAAAAGTCATTGACTGCGGATGAGGCCAGGGAATTGAGAGAGCCGCTCAGCGTGGACATGGCAGCGGCGAAGATGGCGGCGATGATCAGTCCGGAAACTCCCGCCGGCATTTCCTGCACGATGAAGGTCGGGAACACGCGGTCAATATGGCTCAGATCCACCCGGTCCGGGAAGTGGCGGTAGAAAACGAACAGCAACACACCGATCACCAGAAAGAGGGCCATCTGCAGGATGATGACCACTCCGCTGGCAATCAGTGCCGCCTGGGACTTCCAGCGGTCCCCGCAGGCAAGATAGCGCTGGACCATGAGCTGATCGGTCCCGTGAGTCGAGAAGGTCAGGAAAGCGCCCCCCGCCAGCCCCGCCAGAAACGTATAAGGCTCCGAGAAATCCAGGTTGAAATTGAGCAGTTCCAGCTTTCCATGCCCGCCGGCCACAGCCACGGCCTCCTGCCAGCCGCCGGGAATGCGGTCCAGCACGACGAACAGCGCCAGCACGGCGCCGGTCAGGTAGATGGCCAGCTGGATGACATCGGTCCAGACCACGGCGGTCATCCCGCCGAAGAAGGTGTAGAACACGGTGACGGCGCCGATGATCACCACCGTCCACAAATCACTGATCCGGGTGACCACCGACAAGACGAGGGCCGTGGCGAACAGCCTGACTCCGTCCGCCAGCGTCCGGGTGATCTGGAAAAGCAGCGCGGAAACCCGGCGCACACTCTGACCGAACTGGTGCTGCAGCAGCTCGTAAGCGGTCTGGTACTCACCCCGGAAGTAACCGGGGATCAGGACGAAGCTGACCAACAGTTTGCCCAACAGATACCCGAAGGTGAGCTGGAGGAAGGAAAGGTTTCCGGTATAGGCGATGGCGGGGACTCCGATGAAGGTCAGGGTGCTGGTCTCGGTAGCGACGATGGAGAGCGAAATGGCCCACCAGGACATGTGCTTGCCGCCGAAAAAATAGTCCCGCGTATCCCGGTGGCTGCGTCCCAGCAGGCTCCCGAAAACGGCGGTGGCGGCAAGGTAGGCGGCCAGGATCCCGTAATCCAGGGGAGTGAAACCCATGGTCCGGGCATCTTACAGGACGCCGGACACACCGGAAAGGCGGGTGTTAGACTGGCCGGGATGCAGGTCATCCTTGGCATCGACGGGGGTGGTACCAAGACGGTGTGCCTGGCGGCTTCCATCTCCGGCGAAGTGCTGGGCCGCGGGTTCGGGGGACCGGCCAACTATCTCTCCGAAGGAATCGTCCGCGCACGGGAGTCCCTGCGGACGGCAATCCAAGGAGCTCTGAAGACGGCGGGTGCGTCTGCTGGAGAAGTGGCGCTGGTTGCGGCGGGACTCGCGGGAGCCTCACGGGAGCGGGACCGGCGGCTTCTGGGTCAAGTCTTCGGCGAACTCCTGCCCGGTGCGGCGGCCATCATCGAACCGGATGCCGTCATCGCCCTGCTGGGTGCCACCGAGTGCCGACCCGGTGTCATCATCATTTCCGGAACTGGATCTATGGCCTTCGGCATGGACCGTGCCGAGCGCCGGGCCCGGACCGGCGGCTGGGGGTTCATTCTGGGCGACGAGGGCAGCGGCTACGACATCGCCCGCCGTGGCCTGATCGCCTGTCTGCGCGCCTACGATGGGCGGGGTCCGGAGACATCCATCCGCGACAAGGTGCTGGCCGTGCTCAAGCTGGCGGATACGGAAGACCTGATTCCCTTTTCCTATGCCAACCCCCTCAGCCCGGGGCGCATCGCGGCCCTCTATCCCACGGTGCTGGAAGCCGCGGATGAAGGAGATCCCATCGCCTGCCGCCTCATTGAAGAAGCGGCGGCGGCATTGGCGGAGATGGTGGCAACCACGGCGTCCAAACTCGATTTCGGTCGGGACCGGCCCTTGTTCACCATGGCCGGGGGAGTGTTCAAGGGGCGTTCCCTGCGGGAGGGCTTTGAACAGGCGTTGATCGACCGCTGTCCGTCGGCCGTTCTGGAAGATCCCCGCCACCCGCCTGAGATGGGTGCGGTGTTTCTGGCCCGGGCCCGGCTCACCGGACAACCCCTGTTTCCGGATCCTTGCCCCTCGGAGTGATCCCCCGGAAGAAGCCGGGACATTCATCCGGCCCGGTGCTAAGATGAGCCACGTAAGCTGGGAAGGAGGTAGGGATGCTGCGAGGGACTGTTGCCGTTTCGTGGATCTTGATCTTGCTGCTGGCGGGCTGTGGCGGCGACCCGAACCAGGAACTTCTCACCGCCTCCGGGCAGGGCCAGTTGACGAAGGTCCAGGACCTGCTCAAGAAGGATGTCAACCTGGAATCCACCACCCCAGAGGGAGAAACTCCGCTGATCCTGGCGGTCAAGGGCGGACACCTGGACGTGGCTCGGGCCCTCCTCGACCGCGGTGCGCGCGTGGACGCCCAGGACCGGTCGGGCAGAACCCCACTGATCCACAGTGTCCTGCGGAAAAACGCGGATGTGGTCAAGCTCATCGTGGAGCGCGGCGCGGACGTGCAGTTGGCGGATTATGACGGCCTGACGCCGCTGATGCATGCCGCGGAGAACGGTCAGCTTGAATATGTCAACCTTCTGCTGGAAAAGGGCGCTCGAGTGGACGCCGCCAGCGGCCGGGGGCGGACTCCTCTCATGTGGGCGGTGGCCAACGGCCACAGCGCCGTGGCTGCCCGGCTGGTTGAGGCCGGGGCCGATGTGAAAGCCGCCGACAAAGATGGGATGACCGCCCTGTTTCACGCCGCGCTGAAGGGCGATCCCGCCTGCATCACCCTGCTGCTGGACAAGGGGGCGGACCCCAGGACCGAGGCCAAGGACGGCAGGACACCCCTGGCGGCAGCAGCGGCCGAAGGCAAGCTGGAGGCGATCAAGGTGCTGCTGGACCGGGGTGCCGATGTCAACGGCAAACTCAAGGACGGCAAGACCGCCCTGATGCAGGCGGCGGCGGGGGGTCATGTGGAGGCCGTCAAACTGTTGCTGTCGCGGGGCGCCAAGGTCGCCGAGAAGGATCAGGCGGGACGATCCGCGTTGATGTGGGCGGCCTACAAGGGTTCGGTGCCCGTGATCCAGGCCTTGGTGGAAGCCAAGGCCCCCGTCAAGGCCGCCGACGCCCAGGGAGCGACGGCGCTCATGTACGCGGCGCGCCAGGGCAACACCGAGGCTGTCAACGCGCTGTTGGACGCCGGGGAAGAGGTCAACGCACGCAATGTGGAAGGCTGGACCGCCGCCATGGCGGCCGCCTCCAACGGCCACACCGCCACGCTCAAGGCCCTGGTTGACCGCGGTGCCGACGTCAAGGTGAGGGCCAAGGGCGGCTGGTCCGCCCTCATCGGCGCATCCGCCAAGGGCGACCTGGAGGCGGTGAAGCTGGTGTTGGCACGGGGTGCCGATGTCAACAGCAAGGATGACAACGACCTCACCGCCCTGATGCATGCTGCGGCACAGGGGCAGACCGAGGTGGTGAAGGCCCTGCTGGAGGCCGGAGCCGATCCCTCGCTGCGCGATTTCCAGGGCAAGACAGCGGCGGACCACGCACGGGCCAACGGCCACCGGGCGACAGTGGAGGCGTTGGGTGGGGGGCCGTCCGCCTGAGTTCCAGGCGGCTGCTTCGTTGGGCGGCTGCGCGAACCGGCGGGGTTCCGCGATTTCGGTCCCGGGCTGGATTTTCCCCCCGGCCCGGGTCTATACTCGGCGGTAGAAGCCGCAGACTGAAAAAGAAACGCTGGGGGTCCGGCGTTTATTTTTTGGAACCTCTATATGCTCAAAATGAGTATAAGGGAGTGACCGTGCAGGAACAGAAGCCGATCCAACTGGAGTACACCCCGGAAGTGGCCGCCGCCACCGCCGCCGTCTACGCCCGCATCAAGGATGTGATCCCGGACATCGAGTGGCCGGTGTATGCCCCCTTGGTGGATGCCGTCAACCGCTGGAAGGCCCGCCGGAACGCTGTCATCCTGGCCCACAACTACCAGACCCCGGAGATTTTCCACGGTGTCGCCGATCTTTGCGGCGATTCGCTGGCCCTGGCCCGGCAGGCGGCGGAGACCGACGCCGACGTGATCGTCCTGTGCGGAGTCCACTTCATGGCGGAAACGGCCAAGTTGCTCAATCCCGGCAAGACGGTGCTGATCCCGGACCTGGAAGCCGGGTGCTCGCTGGCCGCATCCATCACCGCCAACGATGTGCGCCTGCTGAAGCAGCGCTACCCGGGAGTGCCGGTGGTGACCTATGTAAACACTTCGGCCGCGGTCAAAGCCGAGTCCGATATCTGTTGCACCTCGGCCAATGCGGTGAAGGTGGTGGAGTCCCTGGGAGTGGACCGGGTGATCTTCCTCCCTGACGAGTACCTGGGCCGTCACGTCGCCTCCCAGACCAGGGTTGAAGTGATCCTGTGGCACGGGCACTGCGAGGTTCATGAACGCTTTACCGCCGATGAGATCCGCGAGCTTCGCCGGCAACACCCCGGCATCACGGTACTGGCGCATCCGGAATGCCCTCCAGACGTCTTGGCTGAGGCCGACTTTGTCGGCTCCACCTCGGGCATGATCGGATATGTCGGCCGCCACCGGCCGAGCCGGGTCGTAATGGTGACCGAGTGCTCCATGAGCGACAACGTGGCGGTGGAACACCCGGAGGTACAGTTCATACGTCCCTGCAATCTCTGCCCCCACATGAAGCGGATCACCCTTTCAAAGATCCTCAACTCGCTGCAACGGATGGAGCATCCGATCGAAATCGAACCGGAGGTGGCGGAAAAGGCCCGCCGGGCAGTCGAACGGATGCTGGCCGTGGGACGGAGTGATCGTCCATGAGCACGCAGACCGTACAGCGGGTGGTGCGTTCCGATGTGGTGGTGGTCGGCGGCGGGATCGCCGGGATGACCGTCGCCCTGTTTGCCGCCCCGCTCTCGGTCACGGTGGTTACCCGCCGCCCCCTGGGAGACGGCAGCTCCAGCAAGCTGGCCCAGGGAGGGATCGCGGTCGCGTGGGATCCCGAAGACTCGCCGGCCCTGCACGCATCGGACACACTGGCTGTGGGCGGAGGACTCTCCAACCCGGAGGCGGTGGATCTGCTGACCCGCGAGGGGCCGGAACTGATCTCCCGGTTGCTGGAAATGGGCTTGCAGTTCGACCGGGACTCCAGTGGACGCCTCCACCTGGGACGGGAAGCCGCGCACTCGCGGCGCCGCATCGTCCACGCCGGCGGCGACGCCACCGGCGCAGCGGTGGTTGCCGCCCTGGGCCGCGCCGTGACAGCTGCCGGTCGGATCCAGGTGCTCAGCGAAGCGTACGCCATCGACCTCATCCTCCAGGAGGGGACCGTCTGCGGGGTGATGGTACGGGAAGCCGACAATTCCTGGACCGCCTGTCTCGCAGCTGCTGTGGTGCTGGCAACCGGCGGCAGCGGAGCCATGTACCGATGGACCACCAATCCTCCGGAGGCCACCGGTGACGGGTTGGCGATGGCGGCGCGTGCAGGGGCCCGGCTGGTGGATCTGGAGTTTGTTCAATTCCACCCCACCGCTCTGGCCTGCGGTACCAATCCCCTGCCCCTCCTGACGGAGGCGCTTCGGGGCGAAGGCGCGGTGCTGGTGGACGACCGGGGGGACCGGTTCATGCGTTCCGAACACCCCGACGCGGAGCTGGCTCCGCGCGACGTGGTTGCCCGTGCCATCTGGCGGCGGCTGAGCTCCGGCAGGCGGGTGTTCCTCGACGCACGGCGGGCCGTGGGAGACGCATTTCCCCGTCGTTTCCCCACGGTGTTCCAAATGTGCCGGGAACACGGTCTGGATCCCCGGACCGAACCGCTGCCGGTGACTCCTGCGGCGCACTATCACATTGGCGGTGTCCAGGTGGATCTTCATGGCAGGAGCAGCCTTCCCGGCTTGTGGGCTTGCGGCGAGACCGCTGCCACAGGCGTCCATGGCGCCAACCGTCTGGCCAGCAACTCGCTGCTGGAGGCGCTGGTGTTCGGCCGGCGGGTCGCCCAGGACATCAAGTCGGTGTGGAAGCCCCGCCGGATCAAGCGGGAATGGGGATTGCTGCCGCCGGTTGGGGCCCTTGAAGGCGCCGAACCCGTGAAGTCGAAGATCCGCGACCTGATGTGGAACCGGGTGGGCCTGGTGCGGGACCGCGACGGTCTGGAGGAGGCGTTGTCCATGCTGGCAGTCTGGGAAGCGAAGGTGACGGCGTCGGCCCAAGTCCGCAACATGCTGTTGGTGGGCCGGCTCGTGGCGGCCGCCGCCCTGCAGCGGGAGGAAAGCCGCGGAGTTCACTACCGCAGTGATTTTCCCCAGACCTCGCCGGACTGGCAGCGGCACCTGGTCCAGGTCCTGCCTGTTTCGCCCTCCTCCGCGGTGGCCGAAGCTCAATAGACTGACAATCCCTGAACCCCATCACACTGGAGCCTGCAATCCCATGGAACTGATTCCCCTTTTGTACGAAGACATTGTCCGTCATGCCCTGAAGGAGGATCTGGGGCGCGCCGGCGACCTGACGACGGAAGCGGTCGTTCCCGCAGGCACCCTGGCCCACGGCAGGATCGTCAACCGGGTGGAGGGCTGCATCGCCGGTCTCGACGTGGCCCTGTCCGCTTTCCGGCTGCTGGATCCCGCCGTACAGACCCGGCGTCTTCACCGGGACAGCGAAATCGTCCCCGCCGGCACGGTTCTGGCGGAGCTGGATGGTTCCGCCCGGGCGATCCTGAGCGGCGAGAGGACAGCCTTGAATTTCCTGGGACGGCTCTCCGGAATTGCAACCGCGACCCGGAGTGTCGTCTCCTGTCTCGGCCACCACAAGGCGCGCGTGGTCTGCACCCGCAAGACCACCCCCGGCCTAAGGATCCTGGAAAAGCACGCGGTCCGCGCAGGTGGAGGCGCCAACCACCGTTTCGGCCTGGACGACGCCATCCTCATCAAGGACAATCACCTGGCGGTGGCGGGTTCGATCAGGGAAGCGGTGCGGCGCGCCCGGACCCGGGCCGGACACCTCATGAAGATCGAAGTGGAGGTGGACACCTGGGAACAGCTCGAAGAAGCCCTGACTCAGCCCATCGATGCGGTACTGCTGGACAACATGAGCCCCGAGCAGGTAGCCAAGGCCGTCCAGCGCATTGGAGGGCGGCTGCTGACCGAAGTTTCCGGCGGAATCACACCGGAGCGGGCTGTTGCCTATGCGGAGGCCGGCGTCGACCTGATTTCCATCGGCTGGCTGACCCACAGCGCCCCCTCCTGGGACGTTTCGCTGGAAGTCTCGCTGAAACAGAGCTGAAGGAGGCACCACGTTGAGGTATCTGGTACTGGGAATTCCTGCCCTCATGCTCATCCCGGGTTGTACGCGTGGAACTGAGACCCTTCCGGCCGGCCAGGATCTCGAAATCACCTGGGGGGTGGTGGACAACCTGGCGCCGGGCGGTCCCCAGGGCTCCCTGCAGTTGGCCAACCACAGCCGCCATCCCCTACCGGCTGCCGGCTGGGAAATCTACTTCAACTTCGCCCGCCAGATCCGGTCCGACCCCCAGGCACCGCTGACAGTCCAGCACGTCAACGGTGACCTGCACCGCCTGGTGCCCGGGGCAATCTTTACTGGACTGGGCGCCGGACAGACTCTTGAGCTGCGCTACACCAGCAGTGCACCGGTGCTGAACTACAGTGAAGGTCCGGCCGGTTTTTACCTGGTGCCGGCGGGAGCCGCTCCCGAGCCCCTGCCGTCCTCGGCCCGGCCGATTCCGGTGGAACAGTTGCGGCGAGCCGCCGCCGACGGGATTCCCGCAGCCACACCCGACCACAGGTTTCGGCGCGACGCTGGACTGAGTCTCCTTGACCCCTCCGAGCTGCCCCCCATCATCCCCACACCACTGGCCGCACGAAGGCTGTCCGGTTTCTGGAACCTGAACGCCGCCACCAGGATCTCCCACGGTCCCGGCCTGGCGTCCGAAGCGGAATTTCTGGCCCGCAGCCTGGAGTCTCTCGTGAGGGCGAGGTTGGCCGTGACGGAGGAATCCTCCCGGCCTCCGGCAGCGGACCTGATCCGGCTGGAGCTGGCGTCCGTGGAGGTAAGCGGAACGAAGCGTGAAGCCGGCAGCGAGGCCTATCGCCTGCGGGTCGAGCCCGGGCAGGGAGTGCTGATCCAGGGAGCGGACGCCGCCGGAGTCTTCTATGGGGTTCAGAGCCTGCTGGCCTTGCTGCCGGTTTCGGTGTGGGGCTCACCGGCCGAGTCGATCGCCGTCCCCGGATGGGCCGTCGAGGACGCCCCCCGGTTCAGCTATCGGGGCCAGCATCTGGACGTGGGCCGCAACTTCCATGCCCCTGAAGCGGTGGAGAAACTCCTGGACCTGATGGCTTTCTACAAGTTCAACCGGTTCCATTTCCACCTCACCGACGACGAAGGCTGGAGGCTTGAAATCCCGGGCCTCCCGGAGCTGGTCGAAGTGGGCAGCCGGCGCGGCCACTCCACGACGGAGATCGACCACATCGTTCCCTCTTTCGGCTCGGGACCCTTCCCCGACCGTGCCCCGGGTTCCGGACACTACAGCCGGGAACGGTTCATCGCTCTGCTGCGTTACGCCCAGGCGCGTCACATCCAGGTGATTCCCGAGATCGATGTTCCGGGACATGCCCGGGCAGCCATTCGAGCCATGGAGGCACGGCGGCAGCGACTTTCGCAGCAGGGGAGCAGCGATGAGGCCGCCCGGTACCTCCTCCACGAACCGGAGGACCGCTCCACCTACCAGTCGGTCCAGGGCTGGACCGACAACGTCATAAACGTCTGCCAGGATTCTACCTACCGCTTCCTCGAGAAGGTGGTGGACGAGGTTCAGGCCATGTATCGCGAGGCGGGGGCACCGCTGGAGATGATTCATACCGGCGGGGACGAGGTCCCCAACGGCGTCTGGGCGGATTCTCCGGCGTGCCGGGCGGTGATGGAGCAGCACGGCCTGCAGGAGCCGAAGGAACTGACGGGCTACTTTCTCGACCGGCTGGCCGGGATCCTCGAACAGCGCGGTCTTCGCCTGGCGGGGTGGGAAGAAGTGGCTCTGACCGGGGGCACCCACGATGCGGCCGGCCACAAGGATGTGAATCCCCGCTTCGTCAACCGCCGGTTCGTGGCCTGGGTCTGGAACAGCGTTTGGGGTTGGGGCGGAGAGGAATTTGCCTACCGGCTGGCCAACGCCGGCTACGACGTGGTACTGGCTGCCGCCTCCAACCTGTACTTTGACCTGGCCGACAGCAAGGATCCGGAGGAACCTGGTTACTACTGGGCCGGCTATGTGGACACCCGGAAGCCCTGGGAATTCATCCCCCTCGACCTGTACCGCGGCGGTGAAACGGATCTCATGGGACGTCCCATGGATCCGGACCGGTACCGGGATGCGGTCCGGCCCTCAGCGGCGGGTCTGCAGCGGATTCTGGGCCTGCAGGGGCAGCTCTGGAGCGAGAACGCCAAGAGCCCCGAGCTGCTGGAGTGCCTCATGTGTCCGAAGATCGTCGGCCTCGCGGAGCGGGCCTGGGCCGCGTCTCCCGCCTGGGCGGAAGCTGCGGATCCGGAGGTTCGCCGGCGCTTGCGGGACCAGGCCTGGAACGTGTTCGCCAACGCGGTGGGCCAGCGCGAGCTGGTGCGGCTGGATCATCTCGGCGGCGGCTGGCGCTACCGAATTCCGCCTCCCGGCGCCGTGGTTGAGGACGGTGTCCTCAGGGCGAATGTCGAGTTTCCCGGGCTGGCAATCCGTTACACCACGGATGGAAGCGAACCGACCACGGCCAGCCCCCGGTATGAGGGGCCCGTGGAGGTCCACGGCACCGTCCGGCTGGCGGCCTTTACCTCTTCCGGCCGGAGGAGTCGGGTGGTGGAGGTGGCGGCGGGGAGTCAGTAGACGTCGAGCGGCCGGGAGACGGGACCGCCTTGACGGCCGTGCCACGGGTGGCTGAGCCGGCCTTCCCCATGTGAAGGCGGGCCGGGGAAGGAAAACACCTTACAGGCGATTCTTGGGGGGCAAAAATGGCCTCTAATCTGAGCCCCTTCTGGACCCCTTGTGCGGCACCTAAAGGTCGTCGTGTCAGTCACATGTCGCGGTCCGACCCCACAGTGGGTAGAATGACCTCCATGGCTGACCATCCCCCGCGTCGCATTGGCATCATGACCGGCGGCGGCGACTGCCCCGGGCTCAACGCCGTCATCCGCGCAGTTACGAAACCGGCGCTGCGCGCCGGCATCGAAGTGGTCGGGATCGAGGACGGCTATCTGGGGCTCATAGAAGACCGCATGCATCCCCTGGGCTACATGGATGTGTCCAACATCCTGACCCGGGGCGGCACCATCCTGGGTTCCAGCAACAAGGCCAATCCCGCCGCCTATGCGGTCCCCGACGGCGCCGGCGGATGGGTGAAAAAGGACGTCCGCCAACAGGTGGTGGAACATGCCCGGCGCGCCGGCCTGGAAGTGATCGTGGTCATCGGCGGCGACGGTACCATGTCCGGCGCCGCTCAGCTCATCGAACTCGGGCTAAACTTCGTCGGGGTGCCCAAGACCATCGACAACGATCTGTGGTCCACGGATATCACCTTCGGCCATGACACCGCCGTGACCACGGCAACGGAAGCGCTGGACAAGGTCCACGACACGGCCAGCAGCCATCACCGGGTGATGGTGGTTGAACTCATGGGCCGCTATGCAGGGTGGCTGGCCCTGCACGCCGGAACAGCGTCGGGGGCCGATGTGATCCTGATCCCCGAGATCCCCTTTGACATCGATCGAGTGGCCGAAACCTGCGTCTTCCGCAGTCGGGTGGGCCGGAAGTTCACCATCATTGCCGCCGGAGAAGGGGCGGTTCCGCTGGGCGGTGAGCGCTTCGTGGATCATCTGGACGAGAAGTCGCCCGACCCGATTCGGTTGGGCGGCGTGGCACGGTGGGTCGCCCACGAAGTGGAACAGCGCACCGGCCTGGATGCCCGCTCCATGGTGCTTGGCCATATCCAGCGCGGCGGCACCCCGACGCCTTACGATCGACTGCTGGCCACCAGGTTCGGCCACCACGCCTTCGAACTGTTGTGCGGCCGTCAGTTCAACCGCCTGGCGGTCATGCGCAAGGGCGAGCTGGGTTCGGTGCCCATCGTCGAGGTGGCCGACAGGATCCGTCAGGTGCCGCTGGATGACCCGGTGCTCCGGGCGGCGCGTGCAGTGGGAACGAGTTTCGGCGACTGACGGGGGCTGCGGCCGTCTTCCCTCACCGCTGCTCCGCCAGTGTCTGCAGCTTCCGGATGACTCCCGTCAGGCCGGTGATCTTCGCGATCGAGAGTTCCCGGCCGAAAATCCGGAAAATCACGTCCTCGGGAATCGCCCGGATCTGTTCGGCCGGCACTCCGGAGCATGTCTGCTGCAGGATCGCCGCCAGCGCCTGGGCGGTCACACCCTGGGGATTCTCCACCGCGAAATGGAAGTCGGCGGTACCGTCGGGACGGCGTTCGGCCCAGATATACACCTGTGACTCGCAGCCTGCTACCCGATGGGTTTCGGGGTAGGGCCGCCGGGCGATGCGTTCCGGTACCGGACGCAGGCGGTTTGCCAGCGACATGAGCAGGTCGATCCGTTCCTCACGACTGCCCACGCTGTCCAGCAGTTCCAGGACTTCCTCCAGTTCCGGAGGGGGACTCATGGTCACCTTCCAGGGTCGCAAGCCTGCCGGATCAGCCGCACCTTCAGAAAGAATCACACTCGCGGTAGGCCCGCAACAACGCTTCTTCCCCCTCGACGCCCTTGCCCGCCACGCCGTGCTCCATCCCCAGGATGCCGGCATAGCCCTTTCCGTGAAGGTACTTGAAGATGTTCCGGTAGTTGATCTCTCCGGTGGTGGGCTCGTTGCGGCCCGGGTTGTCGCCGATCTGGAAGTAGGCGATCTCCTCCCAGGCCCGTTCGATGTTGGGGATCAGGTTTCCTTCTGTGATCTGCTGGTGGTAGAGGTCGTCCAAAATCTTGCAGGAGGGGCTGCCCACCGCCCGGCAGATCTGGTACGCCTGCGGGATGCCGGTCAGGAACAGTCCGGGATGGTCGCGCCAGGGGTTCAGGGGCTCCAGCACCATGACCAGTCCTGCGGGCTCACAGATCTCGGCGCACCGTTTCAGGTTGTCGATGACATTGGCGGTCTGGTAATCCCACTCGATTCCCTGGTGGTAACAGCCGGGGACCACCGTGCACCAGCGGGCGTTGACCCGCTTGGCCACCTCCACGGAATCCCGAATGTCCTTGAGGAACTTTTCCCGGACGGAGGGATCGCCGGAGGCGAAAGTAACGTTGCGAAAGTCGCCGGTGGCCACAAAGACGCCCATCTCGAGGCCGAGCCGCTGCATTTCCCTCGCGATCCGTTCCTGAACCTCCACCGGCCGGCTGCGCATGCTGTTGTCTTCGAAAGCCCGGAAGCCCTGGTCGGCGATGAACTTGAGCTGGTCGAGCAGATCCTCGCCCGCGTGGTGCCGGAACATGCCAAAGTGGGGTGCATACTTCAGTCGGAAAGGCGTGGCGGCGGTCGGGGCGGCGCCTGTCACTTGCGTGCCTGCAGCGGCCAGTCCGGCCACTGCGGCGCCGGCGGTCAGAAACCCTCGTCGGTCCATGGTTCCTCCTCGGTCCCCTGCAGGGGCCAGCGGCGTCAACTCCTCTCGATGACCACCAAAACGTTGCGGGCATTGTCCAGGTTAGTTTCGTCCTTACCCAGCTTCAGGTACTTCTCCAGCAGGCGCTTGGCGTTTTCCTTGTCGCCCTGTTCGTAGAAGTAATCCATGCCAAGCTGGTAACAGGCTTCGGCGTGGTCCGGGTTGACTTCCAGGACCTTCTGGAACGCCTTGCGCGCCTGGGCCTGTTTACCGCGTTTGACGTATTCCTGACCGAGTTTGAAGAAGCCCTCATCCACCGGGTCCCCGGCCAGCAGCATCATCTGCCGGTAGGCCTCCATCCCCTCGTCCTGCTGGTCCAAAGCCAGGTAGGCGTTGGCCATTTCACCCCACAGGATCTTCTTGAGGTTGTCCGGGACCTCATCCATGACTTCCTTGGCGCGGGCGATAGCCTCATTGTGTTTGCCGGCCTTGCTGAGTTCGAGAACACCCGCCACTTTGGATTTCGCCTCGTTTTCAGCCCGGGTCTGGCGGGTCTTGACGATCTGCTCCTTCAGTGTCCTGAACGCCTGCTGGCCGGGATCGAGCTGGATCGCCTTGTCCAGTTTCGTTTCGGCCTCATCGAGCTGGTTCATACGCACATGGGCCACCGCCATGGTGTAGTACACGTTCGCGCTGTCCGGCTGCATCCGGGCCAGTTCCTCCAGCTTGGCCACGGCTTGCGGGAAGTTGTTGGCTTCCATCGCCTGGTCGGCCTCCCGCACCAGTTTCTGCAAGGGGATGTTTCGAATCAGTTCCTGGACATCGGCGCGTTGCCGGCTGAAGCGCGGGTCGGACGGGTTGTCCAGGTAGACCAGCAGGTCCAGAAGCCCCGTCAGCTCCGTCAAGGTCTTCTCCGCTTCCTCGAACCTGCCCGTCTGCAAATAGAGCAGGCCCAGGTTGTGTTTGGCATTGGGATCGGAGGGGTTGACGGCGAGGGCGGCCTTCAGCCGGTTTTCCGCCATCTCGAACTGGCGGTTCTGGAGGGCCATGCCCCCTTCCCGCAGCAACTGGTTGGCCTGGTCGAGGACCGCCTGATCTTCAAAGTAGAAGCTGCGATCGGCGCCTGGTTTGAGCGTCAGAGTCACCGACTCGCGGCTGCCTCCCTTCAGGGAGACAAACTCGTGTAAAGCAGGTTCAAAGCCTTCGGCATGGACCCAAACCCGGTAAAAATCGTCGCCCAGCTTGTTGAAGACGGCCACACCCTGCTTGCTGGTCTTCTCGTCGTCGGCCTTGCTTTGCTGAACACCCCAAAGCTGCACCTTCACCTTGTTCAGCGGAGTTCCCCCCGCATCCTGGACTTTGACTTCCAGCGTGTTCTGCGCCGCCAGGGCGGCGACCGCCAGACAAGTCACCAGACCTGCAACCAAGAGATTGTTTCGCATGGGTTTATTGAAGACTCCTGCGGACCCGCAGCCCGCCCTGTACCGACCCCTATCGACACCATCCGCCGGCCGGAGCCGGCGTGAAACTTCAGGCTCAAGGTTACCCGTTTCGGCCGCAGCTCGCAAGAAAGGGGTGCGTTGACAGGGCGGGCGGGGTGGACCCGGCCGGGGTCAGCGGCAGATTTCGCCAGTCCGGCAACCCCGTCACACGCCCTGTGCGAAGATTCTCATGTGGAGAACGCCCCGAAAGCCGTCGTCCTGCTCAGTGGCGGGATGGATTCCGCCACCACCCTGGCGGTTGCCCGCCGGCAGGGATTCCAGACATACGCCCTCTCCTTCGACTACGGCCAGCGGCACCGCTTCGAACTGGAAGCCGCCCGGCGGGTGGCGCTGGCGCTGGGAACCGCCCGCCATCTGGTGCTGCACATCGATCTCCGCGCCTTCGGCGGGTCGGCTCTCACCGACGATATCGAGGTCCCACGAAACCGCGTTCTGGAAGTGCCGGAGATCCCGGTGACCTACGTTCCAGCCCGCAACACGATCTTTCTGTCCTTCGCCATGGGCTGGGCAGAGGTCCTGGGTTCCACCGACATCTTCATCGGCGTCAATGCCATCGACTACAGCGGTTATCCGGACTGCCGGCCCGAATTCATCCGGGCCTTCGAACGCCTGGCCCGCCTGGCCACACGGTCGGGCGTGGAGAAGGGACGCCGGTTGCGGATCCACACCCCCCTCATCCACCTCACCAAAGCGCAAATCGTTCGGCTGGGTACTGAGCTGGGGGTTGATTTCAGCCTAACCCACACCTGCTACGACCCGGACCCCCAGGGGCGCGCCTGCGGTTCCTGCGACGCCTGCCGACTGCGGCTGCGCGGCTTTGCCGAGTGCGGCCTGCAGGATCCGTTACCCTACCAGCGCGAATCTGGAAGCGGAGGCCGGGAGCCGAGAGGCGGGAAATCGCGAGTCTGATTCCCTCCCCCATCACACCTGTTCCGGGACCACGAACGGCGGACGATAGTTGCGGCGCAAGTACCGGTCCGCCTCGGGATCATCCACAAACCGCTCCCGCTCCGGGTCGAACTCCACCACTCGACCCAGCCGGAACGCAATGTTCCCCAGATGCGCAAGTCCGGAAGACAGATGTGCCGTCTCCACCGGGCCGTTCAGCAAAGACCGGTCGTGTTTGCGCACGGCCTCGATGAAGTTGGCGTAGTGGTCTCCTTCCCCTTCGCCCGAGGGACCCGGCTCCCGTTTCTCCCCCAGGAAGGTCTGGTATTTCCCATAGCCGTGGATCACCATGTAGCCCTCGGAACCATAGAAGATGTTGCCTACCCCGGCGCCGTCTTCCAGATTCGTGCACCAGGGTCGCACCTCGAATTCGATCATCTTGTTCTGGTCCGGGTACTGGAAGATCGCCGACAGCACCTCCGGCGTCTCCTTGGCGTCATCCCAAAGGTACTTTCCGCCCATGGCAGTGATCCGGCTCGGCAACCCCACACCCAGACCCCACAGGCACATGTCGGTCTGGTGAATGCCCTGGTTGCCGAGGTCGCCGTTGCCGTAGTCCCAGTGCCAGTGCCAGTTGTAGTGCACGAAATTGCGAGAGAAGGGGCGTTCCTGCGCCGGGCCCAGCCAAACGTTGTAATCCAGAGTCGCCGGCGCCGGCTCCATGGGCTTGTGGCCGATGCTGGGACGCCAACGAAACACCAAACCCCGAGCCATGTATACCTTGCCGATGGTGCCTTTTCTCAGGTGGTCCACCGCCTCCTGGAGGGCCGGTGAACTGCGCAGCTGGACTCCGTGCTGCACGATGCGGTCGTACTTGTACGCCGCCTCCACCATCTTCCGGCCTTCCCAGATGTTGTGGGAACCGGGTTTCTCGACATAGACGTCCTTGCCCGCCTGACAGGCCCAGATGGTCGCCAGCGAGTGCCAGTGGTTGGGAGTGGCGATTGAAACAGCATGCACTTCGGGGTCCTGCAGCACCCGCCGGAGGTCCTGCTCGGTCTTCACCGTCCTGCCGTAGTTCTCCTGGAACTCCTGGGCACGTTTGGCCGCCACCTCGGCGTCTGGATCACAGACGGTCACCACCTGCACCCCCGGGACCTCCATGAAGCCCCGGATGTGGTCCCGCCCGCGCCCGTTGACACCCAGGACGGCGACATTAATCCGGTCGTTGGCACCGAACGCCCGTGCAGGAACAAAAGCGGGAGCCGCAAAGGACGCGGCGGCCACGCCGGTGGACTGTGTGATGAAACGGCGGCGATTCAGGCTTGACTCAGGCATCGCGGTTCCTCCAGAGAACTTCCCAATGCGGATCACTCGGATCACGTCGATCTCTCAGATCACGCGGATCACGCGGATCACGCGGATCTCGCGGATCTCGCGGATCTCTCGGATCTCGCGGATCTCTCGGATCACGCGGGGATCCAAAGCGCGCAACAGCATACATCCGGGCTACCCTCCCCGCCAGACTCAATTTCCAGCGGCCGGGCGCAGAGGCTACCCTTCCGTTCCGTGGTGAGCTAGGATCACCGCCATGACCAAGTCAGACAACACCCTCCATCGCAGGCGTTTCCTCTCCGCCGCTTCCGCCGCCGGGGCGGTGGTTGCAGCTCCTGCCATCCTCTCCCAGCGCAGTCCCAACAGCGTCGTGGGACTGGCCCAGATCGGCGTGGGGGTGCGGGGATATGAACTCATGGCCGAAGCCCGGCGCTTTCCAGCCTTCCAGTACCGTGCCGTCTGCGATCTCTATGACGGTTTCCTCAAACGCGGTGTCGAGCGCGCCGGCAATCCCGCCGTCAAGGCAACCAAACGGCACGAGGAAATCGTGGACGATCCGGACATCGATGCGGTCATCATCGCCGTACCCGACCACTGGCACTATCGGATCGCCGCGGAAGCCGTTGCCGCCGGCAAGCACATCTACCTCGAGAAGCCGTTTGTCAACACCCTGGAGGAGGCCCGGGAGTTGGTGCAGGCGGTCCGGGAATCGGGAGTCAGCTTCCAGTTGGGCCACAACCTCCGCAGCGACCCCACGGCATGGAAGGCCCGCGAACTGGTCCTGCAAGGGGTGACCGGGCCGGTGGTCCACGTCCGGGCGCAACATTACCGCAACAGCATCCAGCCTTACCTGCGGTGGTACGGGTTTTACAACAACTTCGAAATGCCTCCAGACGCCGATCCCGACCACATCGACTGGGATCGCTTCCAGGCCAACGTCCGCCGCCATCCGTTCCACCCCCACCGCTTCTTCCATTGGCGCTGTTACTGGGACTACACCAATGGGGTCGCCGGAGACCTGCAAAGCCATGCGCTGGATCTGATCAACGCCGTCCTGGGCATGGGCATCCCCGACACCTGCATCGCCACCGGCGGCGTCTATTACTGGCGGGACGGCCGCGAGACCCCCGATACCTGGAACGCCGTCTTCGACTATCCCGAACGGGGGCTGTCCATCAACTATTCGCACCTGGCGATGTCCGATCATTACGGTACAGGGGTTCAGATTATGGGCAAGGACGGCGCTCTGGAAATCTCCGGTTCCGAGGTCAGGCTATATGCCGAGCAGCAGTCCACCAGATATCAGGATGAACTGGCGCGCCGCCGCAGCGCCGATCCCTCGTGGAGTCCGCGGACCCAGCCTCTGGAAGCCCATCGCCCGCAGGCCTCTTTCGAGGAAAGCAGCCACGTGGGTGACTGGCTACGGGGCATCCAGCAGGGCAGGACGACCCGCGGCAATATTGACACCGCCTGGGAGGAGATCGTCACCGTACTGATGGCCTACGAATCTTTCCGCGAAGGTCGGCTGGTCCATTGGGACCGGCAGCGGCAGGTGATCGTCTAGCCGGACGAAGCGGCCGGACACAGCCTTCTACTACTGGGACCGACGCCGGCGAGGTGACAAAGTGGAAACACTGCTGAAGAGTCTGGCCGTCCATCCGGTGGCGGCGCTGTTCGTCGTGGTCGCCCTCGGCTCGGCGCTGGGAAGCCTCCGGATCGCCGGGCTGTCGCTGGGAGCCTCAGGCGTTCTTTTTGTGGGGCTGGCTTTCGGCCACTTTGGATTGAGCCTTCCGCCGGATCTTCAGGAGCTGGGGATCATCCTGTTCGTCTACGCCATCGGCCTGCAGGCGGGACCCCGGTTCTTCAACCAGTTCCGCCGTCGCGGACTGGTATTCGCCAAGATCGGCCTGTGGGTGGTGGGGGCCGGTGCCGTCATGACGTGGGCCGCGGCCCGACTGCTTCATCTGGACCCGGCCATGGCGGTAGGCATGTATGCCGGGGCACTGACCAGTACCCCAGGTCTGGCGGCTGCCACCGACGCCGCCCGCAGTCCGTTGGTGACTCTCGGCTATGGCGTCGCCTATCCCTTCGGCGTCGTGGGGGTCGTGCTGTTCATCCAGGTACTGCCCCGCCTGCTGCGGATCAATCTGGCCACGGAAGAGCAGCGCCTCAAGGCGGTGGAAGCGGACACGGAGAAGCTGCAGCGCCGGCAGTTCCGCCTCAGCAACCCGGCCTGCATCGGCCGGACCCTGGCGGATCTGCAGCTCCACCGCCTGAGCGAAGTCAATGTGACGCGGATCTATCGGCAGCAACGGGTGCTTCCCGCCCGTGGAGACCTGATGCTGCAGGCCGGTGACATCCTGGTGGCGGTGGGCCGCCGGGAAGAACTCGACAAACTGCCGGTGCTGTTCGGCGAGGAAGTCCAGGGAGAAGAGGTCTTCAATACCACCGATGTGGTGGCCAGAGACGTGGTGGTCTCCAATGCCGACATGGTCGGACGCAGCCTGTCCCAGCTCCAGCTGCCGGCAACCTACGGCGTGGTCGTGAGCCGGGTCTTCCGCGAGGAGCTGGATTTCGCACCTACCGGCGACTACGTGCTGGAACTGGGGGACTCTCTCCGTCTGACCGGTTCACGTCCGGACTGCGAACGTTTTGTGCAGGCGGTGGGCCAGCAGGAAAAGAGGATCCACGAAACCAGCATCACGGCCTTGTCGTGGGGTATTGTCCTGGGAGTGGTGCTGGCTTACCGGGAATTCAGCCTGCCGGGCGGGGCCGTCTTCCGGTTGGGGCTGGCGGGAGGCCCTTTGCTGGTAAGCCTGGTGCTGGCCCACTACGGGCGAATCGGCCACCTCAATATCCGGACTCCCCGGGGTGCCAAGTACATTCTCCAGCAGCTCGGACTGGTCCTGTTCCTGGCCGGCGCCGGCACCACCGCCGGGGCGGGACTTGGGGAGGTGCTGTCCGAATCGGGTCTGACCCTTCTGTTGGCCGGCGCCGTCATCACGCTGGCGTCCTCGGCGGCAGGATTCGCCGTGAGCTGGTGGCTGTACCGGTTGGACCTCCTTACGGTATTGGGAGCCGTCTCCGGAGCCATGACCTCCACCCCGGCACTGGGCGCGGCCAGCACCCAGACGGACCGGCCCGAACCGGTACTCGCCTATACCGGCGTTTACCCTGTAGCTTTGATCACGATCACGGTTGTGTGCCAGTTCCTGTATTTTCTGATGTGAGGCCGAGGCTTTCGAATCGTGCGGCGGCAATGGTCAAGAGTGAGCCCGTCATGAGATTCGCCCCCGAGTACATTGAAACGGTTCTGGGCCCCATCTTCAGGGACTTTCGCGATGCCTTCGGCGAAGACCTCCTGGACATCCATTTTGCCCATTTGCTGATGCTGGTCCAGACGGGGATCCTGGACCGTGAAACGGCAGCCAGAATCGCTTCAGCCCTGGACGCTCTCACTGCAGAAGGCGTACTGGACGCCGCGTTCGACGGCCGCGACGAAGACTTCTTCTTCCACTTGGAGCGCCGTCTCACCGAACTGTGCGGGAGCGACACCGCGGGACGCCTGCACACCGCGCGCAGCCGCAACGACATCGACATGACGTTGTACCGACTCAACCTCCGCCGCCGGCTGGCGGCAGTCGCCCGGGGAGTCTGGGCCCTGCGGGCGGCACTGTTGGAAATCGCCGGGCGGGAACGGGCGACCTTGATCCCCCTCTACACCCACGGTCAGGCGGCGCAACCCTCGACGGTGGGCCATTACCTGCTGGCGGTGGTGGAACATCTGGAACGCGACAGCGAACGGCTGCATCATGCGCTGGAGACCGCGAACCGGTGTCCGTTGGGTTCCTGCGCTATCACCGGCACCGGCTTTCCCATTGACCGCAACCTGACCGCCGAACTGCTGGGATTCGACGGTCCCGGCGGCAACACCTATGGCGGAATCGCGGCGGCGGACTACCTGCTGGAAGCCATGGCCGCAATCATGGTGCTCTCCAGTCTGCTGGGACGGTTTGTCCAGGACCTGCTGCTGTGGTCCACCAACGAGCTTGACTACCTGCGTCTTGGCGACGGATTTGTACAGGTCAGCAGCATCATGCCCCAGAAGCGCAATCCGGTCGCCCTTGAACACAGCCGCGCCCTGGCCAGCCGGGCCATGGGTTCCGCGGGAGCGGTATTCCAGATATTGCACAACACCCCCTTCGGCGACGTTGTCGACGCCGAGGACGACCTGCAACCGGTGGCCGCCTCGGCACTGGCAGACACCGTTCGACTGCTGAAGCTGCTGGCCTCGGTGCTGGAGTCGGCCAGCTTCGATGCCGTGTCGCTGGAAGAAAAGGCGGCCCGCCACTGGATCACCCTTACCGAACTGGCTGACACCCTGGTCCGCGATCATGGCGTCGCCTTCCGGGACGCCCACCGGGTGTGTTCCTCGCTGGTGGAGCGCTGCCAGGCAGGCAGCAGCCTTGCGGAGGGCTTTGCCGCAGCGGCTCAGGAGGTCCTGGGCTGGGTGCCGGATTACCCGCCCCGGCGGATTCGGGAGATCCTTTCGCCGAGAAATTTCGTCAACGTGCGCCGCACCCAGGGTGGTCCGGCGCCGGAGGCGATGGCGGATGCGCTGGAAGCGTCCGCCGCCCGACTCGCCTCCGACCGGCTGTGGCTCGACCGCCGGCTCGCTGTTTGGGATGGCTGCCGGGTCCGGTTGCGGGAGCGGGTCCGCCGGGAGCTGGGTGGGATGGAAGGTTCCAAGGTTTGAGGCCAGGTTCTCCATGGGACGACGGAGGTATTGATGCGTGAAAAGATGATGGCATCAGGTGCTCTGGTTCTGCTGGTAGGCGGAGTAGGGGTCCATGCGCTGCAGGCAGACAGCGACGATATCCTCAGGCAGGTGGGAGTGGGAGCCGAGTCGGCCCGCAGCTACATCTTCAACAGCATCACCTCCGGCTACCTCTCCTATCCCGGCAGCAAGGCCCTCAAACAGATCCCGCCTGAACTGCGGGCCGGGATCGTGACCGGTCTGGGAGCGTTCGCCCGGACTTGTCTCGAGTCTGCGGCCTTTGCTGAGCAATATCGCGAGTTTCGCGAAAGCCGCAGGCCGGAACCGCCGGAGCCCCCCACCACCGCTGATCAGGACCGCCAACGATACAAAGAGGAGCTCACCAAAAGCATCCGGCAGGCCGAGGACTCGCTCAAGTCGATGCCGGCCGAATACCGGGAGGGGATGGAACAGGCCATTGCCCTGATGCGCGAGCAGCTCAAGGCAGCCGACGATCCGGACAATCCCATGTTCTCGTCCGAAATGGACCAGTACAAGGCGCAGGCGGCGGAAGCGGCCCGCCGTGAGCACCAGGAGCGCCTGGCACAGTGGGAACGGGAGTACCCGGCTGACCCAAAGGCCATGATCCGCTTGCGGCTGGAACAGTTCTTGCGGGAGTCCGAAGGGGTGGATTACGCGGCGAAACTGAAGACGGCCGCCAACCGGAAACTGATTTTTGAGAACCCGGAGTACGAGCGGAAACCCGCTAACTGGAAGTTGTGCTACCGCGCCGGCAGGGAGACGGTGGAAGCCGCCCGGGAATTCGCCCGGCAATGGCTGGAAGACTTGAAGGCGGCCCGATGACTGGTCCGACCGATCCGACCGATCGGACTGATCGGCAAGGAGGGCACCAATGGCACACCGGCACCGCAACCTTCTCATCGCAGTCCTCCTGGGCACTGCCTCCGGCGTCTGCTCCGCCCAGGCTCAGCTCTTTCCCTTCCAGTTGCCCTGGGACGACGCCTCCGTCAACCTCACCAACCTGGCCTGGATGAACTCCCGTCCGGCCGGCTCACGAGGCTTCGTTGTAGCCGGCGCCGACGGACACCTCCATGCAGGGGGGCAGAGGATCCGCTTCCTGGGAGTCAACTTCACGTGGCGGTCGGCGGCTCCGCTCAAGTCAGATGCCGACTCCATCGCCCGGCGGCTGGCCCGTCTCGGCATCAATCTGGTCCGCATCCACCTCATCGATGCCGACTTCGGCGGCAAGGTCATCTTCGATCGCACCCAACCCGGCACCCGTCAGCTCGACCCCGAAATGCTGGACCGGATGGACTATTTTCTGGCCCGGCTGAAAGAAAACGGCATCTACACCAATTTCAATCTCCTGACCGGCAGGAATTTCCACACCGCCGACGGACTCGATCCCGCTATCGGGCTGCTGGGCTGGAAGGAAAAGCAGACCCCGGCCATGTTCGACCCCACCATGATCGCCCTGCAGAAGGAATACGCCCGGCAGGTGTTGGACCGGGTCAATCCCTATACCGGCATCAAGTACACGGAAGAGCCGGCGCTGGCCTTTGTGGAGGTGGTCAACGAACACGGACTCATCCATGCCTGGCACGGCGGCCAGATGGACGTCTTGCCCGCCGTCTTCTCGAACCAGGTCCGGGTTAAGTGGAACCAGCACCTGGCAGCGGTCTACGGCAGCCACAGCGCCCTGCGGGACGCGTGGACCCTTACCACTCCGCCGGGCGACCAGATGTTGCGCAACCGCGACTTCACGGCCGGCCTGTCGGGATGGAACGTTGAACAACATGCGGGGGCTCTGGTTAACGCCCAAGTCCGTCCAGGGCAGGGACCTTCGGGAAAGCCGGCGGCCGAGCTGAAGGTCACCCGCACCGGCGGAGACATCTGGCATGTCCAGTTCAACCAGTCCCAGCTTTCCGTCGAGCCGGGACGGGTCTACACCCTCAGCTTCTGGGCCAAAGCCGACCGCCGGAAAACCCTCGAAGTGGTTATCGAACAGGCCCACGACCCCTGGCAGGGACTCGGCTTTTCCCGCCTCTTCGAGGTCAACACGGCCTGGCAGCGCTTCGAGTACACCCTGACCCTGACCGGAGCCGACACCAACGCCCGCCTCAATCTCCGTCGCATGGCGGATCAGGTTGCCACCTACTGGTTCGCCGATCTTTCTCTGGCTCCCGGCGGCAGCGTCGGCCTGTTCCCCGACGAGAACCTGGATCAGCGCACCATGCGCTTCTTCTTCCGGTCGGAGGCCGCCCAGCGGACGGAACAGGCCCGGCTGGACTGGGCTGCGTTCCTGTGGAGTCTGGAGCGGGATTACTGGCTGCAAATGCGCGACTACCTGAAGGGAGAGTTGGGGCTGAAGGCACTGGTCATGGGAACCATCGTAGGTACCAGCACCCCGAACCTGATGGCGCTGTTCGACGCGGTGGACTCTCATGCCTATTGGCAGCATCCGCTTTTCGCCAACGGCTGGAGTGGGCCATGGTGGTACCGCAATTCCACCATGTTGCGGGAGCGGGACGGCGGCACCGTGACGGCGCTGTCCATGAAGCGGGTGAAGGGCAAGCCTTTCTCGGTGTCGGAATACAACCACCCCTGGCCGCTGTCGTTCGGAGCCGAGACCATGCTCGTGCTGTCCGCGTATGCAGCCTTCCAGGACTGGGATGCCATCTACGGCTACACCTACGCCGACGGCGACCTTGACTGGCGCCAGGACCGGCTGGCCCGCTATTTCGACCTCCACCGGGACCCCGTGAAGATGATCGGTTTCCTGTACGCCGCCTTCATGTTTCGCCGCGGCGACGTGGCGGCGGCGCGGCAGTCGGTGGCGGCGACGCTTACAGAGGACCAGGAGCGCCGGCTGATCCCCTCGGTGGGGGCCTGGCGGCTGATGGATGCCAGCGATGTCGGTGTGGCGCGCAGGCAGGCCTTGGCCCACCGGGTCGAGCTGGTGACGGGCGACCAGCCCACGGTAGCGGGAGCGCCGGAGGAGCTTCCGGTCCCTGAGACCGGGCCTGTCCAGTCGGACACCGGCGAACTGGTCTGGGATGCCGACCAGGGGGTGCTGGTGATCGATACCCCGCGCACCCGCGGCGTTCTGGGCTACATCGGCGGCCGTGAGTATGGCCTCGGAGATTTCACCATCCGCGCCGGGACTCTGCTGCAGGGCTGGGCGGCGGTCATGGTTTCCGAGGCCGGTCCGGTTTCACCGACGCGCCGTTTCCTGGTGTCCGCCCTCGGCATGGCGGCCAACACCGGCCAGCAGTGGCTCCGCTACCCCTCGGGACAGACGGCGGGCTTTCCACCGCCGGCCGACGTGGACTTGACCCTGGGAAACTGGGGGACGGCTCCGGTGGTCGTGGAGGGGATCGAGGCCGAGATCACGATTCCATTTCCACCCGACCGGGTGCAGGTGTTTGCGTTGGACGGCACCGGGAGCCGCCGTTCTCCGGTCGAGGTAGCCGATGCCGATGGTCGATCCCGATTCCAGTTGAACGCCGCCCATCGCACGCTCTGGTACGAGGTGGAGGTTGCGCCCTGGGAACACCGGGCCGTCATTCCAGACTTCCAGTTCGGTTCGGGAGCTTTTGCGGGTATCGCCCTCTCCAATCCCGGCCCGGCCGACGCCCGGATCCGGCTGCTGGTGCACCCTGACCCCACAAGCCCGTTCCCGGAGACCGCGGCTGAGGTGTTCCTGGCCGCCGGACGGCAGACGGCCTGGCTGTTGACCGACCTCTTCGGTACCCCGTCCGCGTCGCCGGCGGGCGGGTGGCTGGAGATCCATGCGGATCGGGAGGAAGTGGAAGCATTTCTGCAAATGGGAGACATGGGCCTTACCCGCCTGGACGGCCTGGTCGCGGAGCGCATCCCACGTCAGCGCCTGCTGCTCACCCGGGTTCATGAAGGAGCCGGTATCTTCCGGGGTGCCGCGGCAACCACCCGGATCTCGGTTGTCAATCCCCACCAGGACGCGGTACGGGTTCGGCTGACTCTGAACGACACGGCTGCGGCCGGGGCGGCGCCACTGGTCCTGGAACGGACCCTCCCCGGCGGCGAGGCGGTCCGCGGAACTGTCGCGGAACTGTTTGGTACACAGGTGGCCGAAGGCCATCTGTGGCTGGAAGTCCTGCAGGGTGACGGCGTCCACGCGGCGGGCGTGGTGGAAGTGGGGGGACGCTCGTTGTTTGCGGTCAGCGGGGCGACGGCGGCCACGGGTAACCGGCTTTATTGTCCCCAGTGGGCCCGGATTCCAGGTGTGCTCTTCAGCTCGCTGAAGTTGGTCAACACCTCCGCCCAGAGCCGCGAACTCACCATCCGGGTAATCACCGACGAGGGGCTGGAATGGGGCCAGCCACAGGTGATCCGCCTGGAGGCAGGGGCGCCGTTGCTCCTGGACTCCGATTCTTCCGCCTTTGGTGGTGGAGGTGAAGAGAGCGGACCGGTGGTGGGATCCCTGGTGATCGAGTGTTCCGGGGATGGTATTGCCGGCGATGTGGTGTTCGGCACCGAAGACCTCAGTTACGCGGCCGCCGCCCCGCTGCAGGAACAACCGCCGCAAGAGCTGCTGTTCAGCCACGTGGCTGAGATTCCGGGGCTGTACTTCACGGGTCTGGCGCTGTTCAACCCCGGTCCGCAGGCGGCCGAGGCTGCAATCCGGGTCTTCCGTCCCGACGGGACAGCGGCTGGAGCCGCCGTCCTTCCCCTGCCCGCGGGAGGGAGAATCTCCGACGTGCTGGGAAACCTGGTCCCCGGTCTCGGCCGACAGCTTGGCGGCTATATCCTGATCACCGCCGGCCAAGGTCTGGTGGCACAGGAGCTTTTCGGCACCTACCGCCTCAGCCTGCTGTCGGCGGTGTTGCCGGCCGTCCGCCGGTCGCCGTGAGGAAGGTCAACCTGCAGCAGACCCGCCATACAGAACTGGACCGACTGGTGTTCTACAGCCTGGTGGGCGGCCTGACGGCACTCATCCCGTTCCCCTGGGTGGACGACTGGGCCGGCGAGTGGATCCGACGGCGGATGGTCAAGGAGCTGTTCCGGCAGCGCAAGCTGGAGGTCCTTCCCGAAGTGCTGGACGCGTTTCTGCAACCCCCGGCGGGCGCCTATCGCGGCTGCCTTTACCAAGCGTTCTTCTGGTTGATCAAACTGCCGCTGCAACTGATCGGTTATCTCCTGCGGAGTGTCTTCCGCAAGCTGCTCATCGTGCTGGCCGTCAAGCAGGCGGGCGACCGGGCATCACGGATCTTCCACGAGGGTTTCCTGCTGGACGCTGCCCTGCACCAGGGCTGGATCGGCCCGCCGTTCACGGTGGAGAGCGCCGTTTCCGTACAGGCCTGTGTGACCCGGACTCTGGCCGGAGTGGACATGTCTCCAGTGACCAGCGTCTTCCGGCAGATCCTGAGGGTCAACCGCGCCGCTTTCGTCCGCGCCGCCGGCGCCTGGCAACGCCTGCGCTCGCGGGCGCGCCAGGACCCGGATCTCAGGGAGAGCTATCTGGAGCAGGAGCGAAGGATGCTGGGACGGGTGGTGGCGGCCGCCGCCGACCTGCTGGGGGGTCAGAGCGGTTATCTGGCGGCCCTGGAAGCCCGGTTCCGGGCGGAGCTGTCGGCGGCCTCAGCGGCGGCTTCCCGGGGGTCGAGCCCGGCCGAAAACCGCAGGCCTGACCAGTGCGCGCCCGGACCGCCATGAGGGTCCGATGGGTTTGGCGGTGCGCCGCGACACCTCGCCAGGTTTCAGCCCGGCCTTCCCAGCCGCCACCCGTTTGCCTAACATAGGCGGATGCAGCCGGACCCATCGCTCGAGCCCATCCTCAGCCCCCGGGCCGAACAGGGCTTCTTCCTCATCGCCGGCCCTTGCGTCATCGAAAGCGAAGACCACTGTCTCCAGCTCGCCGGACGGCTCGCCGAGCTGACAAGATCCCTCCACATCCCCTTCGTCTTCAAAGCCTCCTACGACAAGGCCAACCGAACGTCTCTCCACTCCTTCCGGGGACCGGGTCTCGATCAGGGCCTGCGCATTCTCCAGCGCGTCCGCCGCGAAATCGGCGTCCCTGTCACCTCCGACATCCACGAAACCTGGCAGGCTGCCCCCGCCGGACGCGTCCTCGACCTGCTTCAGATTCCGGCTTTCCTGTGCCGCCAGACTGATCTTCTCACCGCCGCCGCCGCCACCGGACGGCCCGTCAACGTCAAGAAGGGACAGTTCCTCGCGCCCTGGGACGTCCGCCACATCGTCGAGAAGCTCCGGGCCGCCGGTGCCCGGCACCTCTTCCTTACCGAACGTGGCACCAGTTTCGGCTACAACAATCTGGTGGTGGACTTCAGAGGACTCCCCCAGATGCGCAAGCTCGGTTGCCGCGTCATCTTCGATGCCACCCACTCCGTTCAACTGCCTGGCGCCGGCGGCGACCGGAGCACCGGACAGTCCCAGTTCATCGAGGATCTCGCCCGCGCTGCAGTGGCGGTGGGTGTCGACGGGTTGTTTTTCGAGGTCCACGAAAACCCGGACCAGGCGCTCAGCGACGGGCCCAATTCCCTGCCCCTGGAACGAGTCGCCCAGACCCTGGAGGTCCTGAAACGCATCGAGGCCGCGGTGCGCGGCATCTGAGGTGGCAATGTCCCTGGAACTGGCCCGCAGAGTGCTGGAAATCGAGTCCCAGGCCATCCGTGAGCTGATGGGCCGGCTCGACGACCGTTTCTCGGCCGCCGTCGAGCTGTTGATGTCCTGTAGGGGACGGGTTGTCACCAGCGGCATGGGCAAGTCCGGGATCATCTGCCGCAAGGTTGCCGCCACCCTGGCCAGCACGGGCACACCATCGCTGTTCCTCCACCCCGCCGAAGCGGTCCACGGCGATCTGGGAATGCTCGCCCCCGGTGATGCCGTCCTTGTCATCTCCTACAGTGGAGAGACCGAGGAGCTGATCCGGCTGGTGGGGACCATCAAACGGCTCGGCATCCCTCTGGTGAGCCTCCTGGGCAACCAGGCGTCCACCTTGGCCCGGTACTCCGACGTGGTCCTGGATGTCAGCGTCAGCCGGGAAGCCTGTCCGCTGGGACTGGCGCCCACTGCCTCCACGACTGCGGCTCTGGCTCTGGGCGACGCGCTGGCCCTGGCCCTGTCGGTACGCAAGGGCTTCAGGGTGGAGGAATTCGCCAGGCTGCATCCCGGCGGCAAGCTGGGGAAACGCCTCGCCCGGGTGGAGGAGCTGATGCACAAAGGCGAACAGATTCCGGCGGTACATCCCGAGACGCCCATGGGAGAAGCCATCGTCGAGATGTCCCGCAAGGGCCTCGGAATCACGGCGGTGGTGGACGCTGACCGCCGGCTGGTGGGGGTGCTCAGCGACGGCGATCTGCGGCGGCTGCTGCAGAAACGGCGGGAAGGCCTGCTGGAGGCCCGGGTCGGGGATTGCATGACCCGCCATCCGGTGACGATCCCTCCGTGGGAGATGGCCACTGCGGCGCTGAATCTGATGGAAAAGCGGAAGATCACGTCGTTGATGGTGACCTCCGAGCAGGGGACGCTGCTGGGCGTCATCCACCTGCATGACCTGTGGGGGACGGAGATGTTCTGAGGACAGCCGGGACCGAGCCCAAGTGTCCCTCCGAATCGCGGAACAACCCGGCTCGGCGCTCATCGGAAACAACTGAGCCGGGCCCGCGACCGATTGCCCCCGTGGCAGGGAC
>CAZGEH010000006.1:93462-176653 GCA_964524795.1 uncultured Acidobacteriota bacterium | reverse complement strand
CGATTGCCCCCGTGGCAGGGACAGCCGGCGTAACCCCCCGTAGCACGGCCGTCCCGGCCGTGCTCGGGCATCCCTCCGGGATGCCCGTGAGACGCCGAAGGCGTTGACTCAGCTCGAAAGCCTCAGCGCGCGGCGCACCGCCCAGGGAACCGGGCCCCGGAGAAAACACGCCGGGAGCCCTGTAAGGGCGACGTCAGTTCCAGACTGGGGTCCTGGCTAGGTCTGCGAGCTTCGCATCCAGGCCGCGGCAAAGTGGAGGGACAGCCGCAGGTCCAGGAACAGCCGTGAAAAGAAAGCCCGCACCGGAATCTTCCACAGCCGGCCTCGCCGGAGCTGCTCCAGATGCGAACGCCAGAAGCCCATCACTTCTTCCGGCGGATAGAAGACCACCGGCGCCTTGAACGGATTCCACTTGCGGACGAACAACCGGAACCGGGACGGGACCTCAAGCTGCGGCACGGCCTCCCGCGCTCGCCTGTAGGCGGCCTGGACCTCGCCCAGCTTCACCCGGATCGAACTGCCGTCGCGCAGGCGACGCAGTTCTTCCAGCACCCGCTCCTCGACGGGAGACTTGCGCCGGGTCTCCAGCCACAACAGTTGCATTTCCAGCAGCAACTGGAGGGTGGCCAGGGTGAGGACAGTCAACTCCCGGATCCGCTTCATCGCATAGGCGGGACGCGACAGCGGCTTGATGCCGGGCCTCAGCTCGGTGCGTCCCTTCAGCCGCAGGAAACCGGTCATCATCGGGTGCCGCTTCTCGATCAGCGCCGCACTCCGATACCACATGAAGTTCTGGAACAGGTTCCAGTAGTTACGGGCTGGCGCCCGTTTCAGCACCCGCGCGAGATTCTCGAACCCGTAGAACGTCTCCCACGCCCCCTGGTAGGTCGCCTGCAAGCTTCCCGGTTCCGGAAAGCCAGGATAGTCCATGGTTTCGTGCTGGGAGTCATACCGGTTGAAGTCTGGGTCCATCCGTTCTCCCCGCAAGGACATCTGCTGATGGTCCTGGGACCCGGGCAGGGGGGTCAGAATGAAAAACGACGCCATGTCGACCCTCACCTCGTTCATCAGGCGGTCCAGGTCGCGACGTACCGATTCGGGGGTGTCGAACGGAAATCCGAGAATGTATCCCACGTGGGTGGCGATCTCGTGGGAGCGGTAGTCGTCAATGAGGGCCCGGAAGTCTTCGGCCTTGTTCTGCCGCTTCCCCGCTGCCTGGAGGTTGCCGTCGTTCAGACTTTCCATCCCGATGAAAACGTTGCTGCATCCCGCCCGGCGGGCCTTTTCCACAAAGCCGCGGATCCGGTTGGACAGCACATCGACCTGCATCATGAATTCGACCGGAATCCCCTCTTCTTCGCGCAGGTGGATGAGGGCATCGAAAATCTGCTCCCACATCCGGTTGCGGGCGAAGTTGTCATCGGTGAAGAAGTAGAACGCGACTTTGCTGCGCTTCCAGTTCTCCCGGATGGCCTCGGCGATCTTCTCCGGTGTCCGGAACCGCATCTTGCGGCCCTGGACATTGATGATGGTGCAGAAGCTGCACTCGAAGGGGCAGCCGCGCCCACAGTCGATGGTGCCATACTCGGAAGCCACGAACCGCTGCAGCAGCCGGCGGTCCAGCAACGGAATCGGCGCCCCGCCCAGATCGGGCTTGTTTCCGGTCAGATCGTAGATCGGCTGCAGCCGGTCGTGGACGGCGTCGGCCAGGATGCCGTCCCAGGTTTCTTCCACCTCCCCCTTGACGACGCTGACGCCCAGGTCCAGCAGTTCCTGGATCTCCGGCGGGATGCCAGGATTCATGGCGAGCTGGCCACTGACGTGAAAACCGCCGATCATGACCGTAATTCCCGACCGGCGAAACCGTCTGGCCAGATCGGCCGCCCGCGGAAACTGATGAGTCTGGACACCGACCAGCCCGACGATGATCCGTTCCGCCGGACGGGCGGATGCTTCCCGGCAGATCCGCTCGACATCGACCCGCATCACCGTCTCATCGATCAGGTGGAGACGCAGGTCGAACTCGACCAGACCCGGGGAATGGCGGGCCTCCTCGGTCAAAGCACGCAGACAGGCCAAGGTATTGCTGGGGAGAACTCCGCGGAAGTGCCGGACGACGTAACCCTCGTCGTCGTAACAGGATGGCTTGATCAGGTAAAGCTGGACCATCTGGCGGGCTTGGCTGGGGGGGAGACTCATCGGATTAGATACTTTCTTCCGGCGCGGCACGGAGGCCAACGCCTTGGAGGGACAACGATCGACAGAAGGACCCGGCCTCGCCGCCCAAAGCACATCGTCTTCAGCCGGCTGCGGGCAGGGTCTAAGACGGGAAGGGCCGTTTGACGGCCCTTCCCGTAAAGGATCCGTGGCTCTTACCAGCGCTTCCGGGAACCATGGTCGCGGTCCCGACCACCGCCGCCTCCGCCGAACTCGCGGCGTCCGCCACCCCCGCCACCGCCGCCGGGCCGCGGCGCGCGTTCCTGGGCCTCGTTGACCGTCAGGGTCCGCCCTTCATACTGGTTGCCGTTGAGGGCATCCATCGCTGCCTGGGCTTCGGCCTGGGAACCCATCTCGATGAATCCGAAGCCGCGGGAGCGACCGGTCATCCGATCGGTAATGATCCGGGAGGACTGAACCGTCCCGTAGGCAGAAAAGAGTTCCTCCAACTGCCGATCGGACATCGAATAGGGCAAACCACCAACATACAGTTTCGTACCGTTCATCAAAAAAACCTCACAAGAAAAACACGTCGGTCTTCATCCCTGGAACACAAGGGCCCTTCACAGGCAGTTCGGAGAGCTGCACGCCGCCGGCTGGTGTTGCGAGACCGTTGACAAGGTGAGACTGACTTCCGGTCTCTTTTCCCATCCACTTCGGAACTTCTCTGGGAGACCGCCACCAAAGAAGCTGGCAGCAGCTTACGTGAACATCCAACTCGAAGTCAAGCAGTTTCACCGATTTTCGTTTTTCGCTCCGGCAACCGCCTCTGCCACCCCGGCCTGCGGCCCGGCCCGCAGGCCGGGCGGACCCACGTAAAGGATCCCCGCCCAATAAAAAGGATGGCTGCAGACGGGGTCCTGCCCGCACCGGGCCAAGTAGGCCCGCCGCGCCGTCGCCAGCGATTCGTCGACCGCCCTGCCCGCTTCGACCCCCTCCATTGTATCCAGCAAGATCTGCACCGCGCGTTCGTCAAGCTGCCACCGGCTGAGCAACACCGACGAGCTGCCGCGGCTCAACAGCAGTGCGCTCAAACCCAGCCAATCCCGCGGGTACCCCGCCTGAACCCGGCCGCCGTCACAGGTGGCCAGCACCAACAGCCGACATCGCAGCCGCCGGCGCACCAGCTCGAACAACCGAAGCTCCTGCCGCCCGTCGGTAAGCCGGGAAAGGTGCCAGAAGCGCGGATGGGGGATCAGGTGAGAACTCCAGTAGAGCCAGCGGGCCCGGACCTCGTGCGGCAATCCGTCCAGCGAAGGCACAAGCCGCACGGCGCCCTTCTCCAGAAACTCTCTTTCCCTCCGTCCACCTTCCCGCGAGCGAAAGGCCTCCGGCACTACCGCCAAAGGCGTCTCATCCGGGGGTGCAGATTCCAGCGGCAGACTGAACCCAGGCGGCTGGTAGCTGAGGGTCCGGCGTTCCACCAGGGGAATGCCTGCGCCATCGACCAGCAGCTCGAAAGGGAACTGTTGCAACGTTCCGTGCGGTACCAGCACCAGACGCGAACCTTGCAGGCAGTCCGCAAGAGGTTGCAGAAAGGACCGCGAAAGCCGTTCCAGCTTCCCTGCCGACGGCACGGGCGGCAGTGTATGGGCCTGCGGCATCAGCCCCATTCCGGCAAGGTCATCCACCACACCCGGCAGGCTCACGAAACGCGTCCCTCCCCTGTGTTGGATCCACGCCAGGACCGAATTGCCGTCCGGCCACAATTCGACACGCGTGGTCGACGGTGGCAGTAGCGGCGCTACGGTCGGGAGTTCCCGGAAGCCTGTGCCGGCGGCTGCCGTTCCCAGACGGGCGTAGACCTCCCACTCGTCCTCGGCGTTCCCGGGATTTGCTCCCTCCCAGTTCGCAGCTTCCAGCAGGCGGGCCCGTGCCGCCGCAATGCTGCGGATCCTTTCCAGGGCTTCCAGGGGCCGCCCCGAGCGCACCAGGCTGCGGACCCAGCCCGCCAGATGCGGGGCCAAGGCCTCGGGGAAGGGAAAGACCCAAGCAGGAGAAACCACCACGTCCGCTCTCAGGATGGCGTCAGCGTAGACCGCAGCAGCGGACTCCCATTCGCCACGCCGTTCCAGTTCCCGGCCCAGCTCCTGGCTCACCACCCGCTCCTGGAGCCGCAGCCCGTGACGCCGGCAGAAACCCCGCAGCTCCCGCAGGCGCCCAACCTCATTTCCCTTCCCCGGCGCTGCATGACGCAGCCGTAACAGCTCACTCTGGACGTAGGCCGACGGCTCGGCGGGACTCTCCGGCAGGAGATCCAGCCGGCCTTCGATTTCGGCTTGGGCCAATTTGAATTCCGCTTCCGCGGCGGCACGGTCGCAGGCGGCCAGCCGCAGGAAACGCCGGGACCGCTCGTTCTCGCCACGGCGGTGCAGAAAGCGGGCGAAATTCAGGACCGCCTGGAGGCGGATCTCCGGGTATGTGTCCAAATTGACCTGCGACAACGCCTCCAGATACTGGGCTTCCGCATACGCGTCCAGGCCCAGTTCCTCGTACAGGGCGGCCAGATTGTTGCTGCAGGCCAACCGCCCCATGTCGAAGCCGATGGCCTTCCACAGCCGTGAGGCGGCGGCGAACGCCCGGCTGCTCTCCGGCAGCCGGTCCAGGAACCAGAGACTGTAGCCCCGGCTCTGCTGGACCAAAGCTTCCAGGTAGTGAAACCGTTCCCCCTCCGCCAGGGCCAGGGCCGCGTCCAGCCTGGCGAGACCGGCGGCATACAACTCCTCTTCAGCCAGGATCTCGGCGATGAAGTACTGGCAAAACGCCAGCTCCGAGCGGTGCTTTCGCGGGTCCAGGAGCCCGACGGCCGCCTCGTAACCCCGCACCGCCGCCCTGTGGCGTCCGGCCTCCCATTCCCTCAAGGCCAGCTCCTGCAGTTCCAGCGCTCCGCGCAGCTGGAAATCTGCTTCCTGCAGAGCAGTGAACGAACGGTCGCCGGTCTGGCGCGCAACGGTCTCAACTTCAGCCCGGGGCACTCCGCCCTGCAGAACCTGACGCTTGAGCCGGCGGTGGGCGTCGGCGGGGGAACGGCGATAGAGCTGGGAGATCGACTCTCCGTCGGAGCGTTCCATCCCCGCTGCTGCAGCCAACCACAGCGCCGCCAGCAGCAGGCCGATCCCGGAAAGCAGGCGACACCCCCTCATGGCGTCTCCGGAAGCCTGGACAACAGCTCGGCGGCCGGCTCGGCATAGTGTCCGCCGGATGTTGCCAGCTCCTCCAGCAAACCCCTGGCCGCCTCCAGATCGCGGAGCAGGAGACAAGCATTGGCTTCGTACCACCTGGCCGGTTCCCGCCATGGACTGTGGACCGCGGCCGCCGCCGACAGGCGCCGGCGGGCGTCTCCAGGCTGCCCCGCCAGGTACTCGGCGACTCCCCTGAAGAAGTCAATCTCCGCTCCTGCAGGACAGTACCCGAACGCGGTTGCGGCTTCGGCATAGCGCGAACTGCGGTACAACTCGAAGGCTTCCCGACACGATGTCCGGGGAGCCTCGGAACGGGCATCCAGCAGCACCAGGGGGTAGGGTTCCCGGGTCGCCAGCGCGGCGGGTTCGAACCGCACCGGTCCACCCCGATGCAGGATGGCGGCCCCAACCAGGGCGAGGACAACCACGGCCGCCACCGCATACCACTTTTTCACGCCGGCCGAGCGGGGCCGGGCCTGCTCGACGCCAGCCAGCTCCAGCAGTGACATGAGCCGCACCCGCTCCCGGCAGCTCCTGCACTCCTCCAGGTGCCGCAGAGTCGTCCGAATCCGGTCCTCGTCCAGCTCACAGCGGACCAGTTCAAGCAATGGGACCTGTTCGCAGTTCATGGCTCTTCCTCCGAGACCGTCTCCACGTACTCATCCTCGAGGCACCACTCCAGACCCAGCCTTTCTTCCCGGAACTGGCTGCGCAGGCTGTCGATGGCGCGCTGCATCCGGCGGCGCAGTGCCGCGTAGCTGGTGCCGTGTTCGCGGCAGTACTCGTTCAGAGGCCGGCGACGAGGACCGAAGAAAAGCTCGATCGCTTCCCGCTCCTCGGGGTCCAGGCGCTCCAGGCCGGCCCGCAACCGCTTCATGAGACGGCTCCGGTGACCCGCGTCCTCCTTGCGCAGGAGGATCTGCAACGGAGTGGACGTGTCACCCTCGTCCCGAGGTTCGCCATCCGGAGCCCGGAAGGTGTCAAGGTAGCGCCGATGGCGACGGTAGTCATCGATGGCGGTGTTGATGACCGCCGCCCGCAGGTAACGGAAGGCCTCGCCGGAATCACGGAAACTCCGGCCGTTGCGGTAGACACGGGTGAACGCCTCCTGCATCACGTCGTCCACCCGGCCCCGGTCACCCACGACCGCCACGGCCAGCGCCACCAAGGCGGATTGCTTCTCCAGCCACAGCTCAACCAGGTTCAACGCGACTGCGGCGCAGATTCGAAGGGGTCCTGCGTTAATACAGGCGGGGGAACCGAAGCGAGGAAATCATATGGACACAGGCTACGAACTGTCAACCACTCTGGCGGGGGATTTCTGGCGGATCAGCAACGGGTACGCGGTCCTGCTCTCGCTGATCCGCCGGAGTCTGAGCCGGAGTGGGTTCCGGCGGCTGTTAATGGTCCAGCGGGGGGCGGCGGAACGGGTGGCGCGAGGCGGTTTGCCGCCCCAATGCGGCCGGCAGTGGCTGCAGCAGGGGGCGGCCTTCCTGCAGCAGGCCTTTTCGGAACTGGAGGCTGGGACCTTTCCCCGCGAGTGGCTGCAGCGGCTCGACCACCAGTTCGCGCACCTGGCCGCCGGAGTCGGCCCGCCGTCCCCTCAGAAGGCGCGGTCCGGGGGTGCTGCCGGGCCCAACCTCAATCGGCGATCTCGGCGGTGATTTCCCGCCAGCCGATCTGGCGCATGGGCAGGAGGTTGTACGCCATGCGCACGCTGTCACCCCGGAAGTAGAAATTGGAATTGCCGGCGAGCGTGAAGGAAGGTACTCCGAACGACGGGTTGCCCTGGGCATCCGGTTCCAGGCGGGCCACATAAACGCCGCCGATGATCGACTTGTTGGCGCCCCCGACCTCCAGTTGGCCCTCCCCGATCACCAGGATCAAGCCGTTATAGTTGAAAGCTCCCTGGTAGTTCAGGGTCCCCTTCACGATGAGCAGGCCGGCTCCCGAGCCGTTACCCGCCAGGGTGAGGTCGCCCTCACAAACCACGATCTGGGGATTCTGCTCAGTGCCAAGCTGGATTTCGCCTCCGCTCAGCGTGGTCCCGTCGGGGTACACCACGTCCGCCGCAGCCGTCACCCGCTGCAGGAAGACCTGGAGAAAGTAGGCGTCGAAGATGTTCGTGGCGTCTTCATTCCCGGAATTCCGGACCCGGTCCGTGTCATCACGGATGGAGGGTTCCTCCCCGAAATCTCCTGCTGCTCCCTCAACGTTGTCGTACTGGTTCGAGCTCATGCCGTTGTAGATGGTGTCGGCGGTGACCCGGCCGTCGTTCATGGACGGGTCATCGTTCAACACCGAGATGGCCGGCTGGGCCGTCATCTGGCCGTTATGGGGATGTCCTCCGTGCAAGATCTGCTCCACCGTCATGTTGGAGTGGTCATAGCCGTCGATCTTGAAGGAATTCCCATCGAAAAACCGGTTCTGTGCCGGGGTGACCGAGGGGCCGTAGACACTGAAGGGAGACTGGACGTCGAAAGTCATCACCCGTTTGAGCGTTGCCTCCACCATCACCACCGCGTTCTTCCGGTTGCTGTTGAGGCTGACGAACTCCTGGGCGGGACCCGGCTCGATGCCGGTTACCCGGATGAAGACCCGTCCGTCGGTATCGGCCAGCAGATCGCCGTCCCCGTCGTCGTTGTCACTGAGGCGCGCGAAGTACCTGCCGCGTGCGGTGGCAAAGCCTGACGGAGGGGTCAGCAAACCCGAGAGACTTACCGTACTGACGGGATTGGGAAGGCGCGCGAAGTCCACGCTGCGGGCTTCAACAAGACTGATGGGATCCCGGTAGAAGCCGGGTGCGACGCCGGTATAGAGCTGTACCTGGCGAGTCTCGGCCAGTGCGGAACTGAGGTCCCGTCCCCTCAGGGTCCGCTGGGCCGCCGCCAAACCTTCCTCAGCGGTCAGCAGTGCGCGTTCCCGGGCTTCGAACTCTTCGCTCATGGTGAAGTCGCCCAGAGCGGTGATCGAAAGGCCGAGTCCGAGCACCATCATGATCGCGGTCACGATCAGTGCGAAAATCAAGGCAGAACCTCTATCCTGATCCATGTTGGCTCCTCAGGGCAGCACTTGCGGGCTCCTGCTGCGCACAAAGATCTCCGAACTTAGGGTAATGGCGAACCGCTCTCCCAACTGGAGATCAGGACCCGCCGTCTCGCCCACCATCACCACCTGGACAGCGGCGATTTCATCAGGGTCGAGGCTGGGATTGCCGTTCAGGTCGGTGGTAGCGAAGCTGAGGTTGCTGATGCGTTCCACCAGCACCGACTCCCCGAGGCCGAAATCAGCCATGATCCTCCGCTGATTGGCGTCGTACCGGAAGGTCACCACTTCGAACAGCGCACTGGCCGCTCCGTCCGGATCGCCGGTCGCCGACAGGGCACTGCCGCCGCTGCTGCCGGTAATGTCCGTGCGCAGCCGGAGGTGGCCCGCCCCCAGGACTTCCACAGCCGGGCCGATGTCCGCCACGGGCTCGTTGCCCGCCTGACGGATGGTGCGGGTCATCTGGGCCATGGCGATGCGCATCTTCTGCAGCAGCTCAGCCTGATCGGTCTGGGCCAGGAATGAACCCTGGGTCTGGCGGAAGACCACCACCAACGGTCCGGTCAGGATGGCCAACACACTGATCGTCACCAGCATTTCGGTGAGGGTGAAACCGGCATGGCGGCTCCGCAGCGGCTGGGGAGGCGTGGAGTGACTCATGGCGTCAAACGGGTGGTTAAAGTGATGATTTCGGTCTGGTGTGGATTTCCGGTAACGGGTGTCACCGTCACCACGACCGTTTTCTGGCCGGCGTCAAGCTCCTGCACGTCCCAGCTCACCTGGAAACTGCGCTGATTCTGGATGCGGTCATCGGGATTCTCCAGCTCGACGGTGATCGGGCCGTGGCTGCCGGCGCTGAGATCTTCCGGCGTCTGACCCGAATCCACTGAACGCCCGAACAGAAGCCTCAACTCCTCGACCTTGGCCTGCGCGAGCTGGACGGCCTTGGTGTCATACTTCGCAGCCTCACTCCGGTCCAGCGAAACCATCATGAGCTGGGCCACCGACAGCAGTCCGACGGAGAGAATGAACAGGGCGATCAGGGCCTCGATCAGCGAGAAGCCCCGATCCCGATCCTGGACATCAATAAGCATCGAGCTCGCCTCCCGAGGTGAATTCCCGGATTTCCACCATCCCGCCTGCAGAAACCGCAATCACGACTCCCTGGCCGTACTCGTCTGCGATCTGTACAGTCCCGGCGTCTGCGTTGCCCCTGGGGAAAAAGCAGATTGGATTCACGGGCCGTTGGACGAACCGGACCCCGGGTTCCAGGAACTTCCGGGTCCGGGGCGGATTGTCCGGATCGGCCGGGTCGACGATCTGGTAGCTGTCGGTGGTGAACTCGATTTCCAGAACGGCGTTGCGTGAAAGGGCGATGGTCCGCGCGTAATTCAGTTCGGTCGCCACCTGAACCGCCGAGCTGTGGACACGGTTGGCCGCCAGGCTCCGCTGGACCTGCGGAACCACAATGGCGGAGACCACGGCCCCGACCACGATGACGACCATCAGCTCGATCAAGGAGAATCCTCGATCCGAAAATCCGCGCTCACAGGGGATCATTCCGGGGGAACCTTAGCACTTCGGTTATTCAATACCGGTGATTGGAATCACGGAGGAGGCGGGAGACGGGACACGGGAGACTGGAGGGAGGTCAACGAACGATGGGCGCCTTCCCGACCGATCTTGTCAGAATGCCCCTTCTGGCGCCCCCCGACTCCCGAATTCCGTGTCCTGTGTCCCATCACGGCGGAGTCGGGAGACGGGACACGGGAGACAGGAGGGAGGTCAACGAACGATGGGTACCTTCCCGACCGATCTTGTCAGAATGCCCCTTCTGGCGCCCCCCGACTCCCGAATTCCGTGTCCTGTGTCCCGTCTCCCGACTCCCGGCTCACCGTGACCGAAATCACGTGGTTTTCCGCTGAAAACATGATCTTATCCTGCAACCATGAGCACCCGGCCGGCCAGAGTGCCGTTTTCCCAGCATTCCTCCTCCGCCGAAATCGTCCTGCGCACCGAAGACCTGCCCCCGTTTCCAGAAATCGCATGGAAGGTGATCGACCTGGCCTCGGACCCCGATACCGGTGCCCGGAGTCTGGAAAAGGTGATCCAGCGCGACCAGTCGTTGACGGCCCGGATCCTGCGTCTCGCCAACTCCGCCTACTTCCAGCGCTCCCGCCAAGTGAAGACGGTGCGTGAAGCGGCCGCATTGCTCGGTAACGATCAGATCCGCTCGCTGGTCGTCACCGCGGCCCTGAAACCAATCATGGCCGGCAGTCCGCTGGGCAAGGCCCTCTGGGAACATGCCCTGGCGGTGGCGCTTGCCGCGCGGCTGATTGCCGCATCTGTCAATGAGGCGGATCCCGAGGAAGCTTTTGTCGCGGGACTCCTGCACGATGTGGGCAAAAGCCTGTTCGACCGCCAGCATCCCCGGAGGTTCGCGGAGGCCGTGGGGTGCCAGCGGGAACGACCCGACATTTCCCCGCTGGAGATCGAACGCCGGGTAATGGGAGTGACCCACACCGAGGCCGGCGCCGTTGTGGCCATGTTCTGGCGTCTGCCGCCGGCTCTGGCGGAGGCGATCCTGTACCACCACCATCCAGAGCTGTCCAGCGCCTATCCGAGGCTCTGTGCTGTGGTGCACCTGGCAGATCTGTTGGCGCTGCGGCAGGGCGTGGGACTGATCCCGAACCCGGACGTGGATCCGCTCAGCACATGCGCCTCGTGGTTACTGCACCTGACGCCATCCGGATTCCAGCAGATTGCGCAGTACTTGCGCCAGGAACTCGGATACGAGAAGCGTCAGCTTGGGGTGGAATAGTTCGACTTGCCTGGGTCGGCGGCAGGTTTTGTCGGACCTGTCAAGGACAATCGCCGATATGCTCAAACGCGATTTCATCAGTTTGGGCACGGGGCTCCAGATCGAATTCCCCGGTGTGGAGGAACGATTCCGGAGTGTCCTGATCGGGATGGAACCGGACAACTATCTGGTGGTCCGGACTCCCATCGCGGTTTCGGAGGGGATGGCCCGCGGGCAACTGCTTCCGGGCACGGTTCTGACCATCCGCTATCTCTTCGACGGTGCGGTTTGGGGATTTCGCTCCACCATCCTGCAGACGCTTACCGGCCGGATCCGTGTCATGTTCGTATCCTATCCGGACTCCGTCGAAAACCACGACCTCCGCCGCAGCAACCGGATCGAGTGCCTGGTTCCCGCCGATGCGGACTGGGAGGGCAAGTCCTTCCCGGGGATGATCACCGACATGAGCGAACAGGGTGTCCGGCTGGTCTTCCAGTTGGAACGAACCCCCGGCATCGAGGACTGGCATCCGGATGTGGGGGGGTGTCTGGGACTCAGCATGCAGCTTCCCGGCTCTGTCCAGGCGGTTCCGGCGCAGGCGGAGCTGCGCAATTTCAGCCGGGATGGGGAACGCCTCTTGCTGGGACTGCAGTTCGTGGACCTCGAGGACCCCGCACGCAGCCTCGTGCACAAATTCCTGGAAGAAGTGCGCTCCAGACTGGGGATCTGACTCCGCTGTGGTTTTCCGGGAAGGGGGACGGCGCGGAATCGGACGCCGGCCTACTGCCGGACTGAAGGCCAGCAAGCATGCAGGTACTGCCTCACCCAGGCAGAGAACCTCTGGACTTTTCAGCCCATTGAACCACCCCCCTCGCACCTGCCGCCTGCATCGTCTACGCTGGTAAGGTGATGCAGCCTGTTGACCCTGCCCAGACCGGTTCCGACAGCACGCCACGACACGTCATCGTGGGGACCGCGGGGCATATCGACCATGGCAAGAGCACACTGGTACGGGCCCTGACCGGTATCGATCCGGACCGTCTCGCCGAAGAGAAGCGGCGGGGCATCACCATTGACATCGGGTTCGCCCACTTCGAACTGGAAGAGTTCCAGGTGGCATTCATCGACGTCCCCGGCCATGAACGATTCGTGAAGAACATGCTGGCCGGCATCGGCGGAGTCCGGGTGGTGCTGCTGGTGGTGGCCGCCGACGAGTCGGTCATGCCGCAGACCATCGAGCACTTCCAGATCTGCCGGCTGCTGGGAATCCGGCGCGGTCTGACCGTCCTCACCAAGTGTGAACTGGCCGACGCCGAGATGATTGAGCTGGTGCGCGAGGATGTCCGCGGGCTGGTGCGCGGAAGCTTCCTGGAGGCGGCACCGGTGGTCGAGGTCGACAGCCTCTCCGGCATGGGCCTCGACCGGCTCCGCCATCTTCTGCTGGAACAGTTGCGGCTGGAAGCCCGCGACCGAGGGGCAGACCCGTCAGCCCGCCGGACGTTCCGCCTGCCGATCGACCGGGTGTTCTCGGTGAGGGGGTTCGGCACGGTGGTCACGGGCACGGCGGTGGCGGGGACCCTTCCGGCCGACAGTGCGGTGGAAATCCAGCCCGGCGGGCGCGAGGCCAAGGTTCGGGGGATCGAAGTCTTCGGCCAGGCGGCCCGTGTGGCCTTGGCCGGACGCCGGACCGCGCTCAACCTGGCCGGGGTGGACCGCAGCGAACTGGTTCGGGGCATGGTGGTGGTGGAACCGGGGGCGGCGCATCCGACCCGCACGCTGGATGTCCGCCTGCATTACCTCGCGTCGGCCCCCGGACCGTTGCGCCACCGGAGCCCCGTGCGTTTTCACCATGGCACGAGCGAACTGGTGGGGCGTGTCTATCTGCTGAGTGGAGATCAGCTCTCTCCCGGAACGTCGGCGCTGTGCCGGCTCCGCCTCCAGGACCCCACCGTCGCCTTTCCCGGAGACCGTTTCATCCTCCGCCGCTATTCCCCGCCGACCACGATCGGGGGCGGGATCATCCTGGATCACCAGCCCGGCCGGGTGCGGCGCCGGGATCTGCCCAAGCTGCTGGCTGCACTGGATGAGCTGGCGTCGGCGCTGGAGAAGGGTGTCGATGCCGAAAGGGTCCTGGTGCGGTACCTGGTCCGAAGGGAGGGGATCCGGGGGTTGGACCTGGGAGCCCTGGTTGTCCGCACCGGCCTGACAGGCAAGGCCGTGGAAGCGCTTTGCGCCGAGACGGACGGTGTTGTGTGGATTCCGCAACAGTCGCGGGCAGTCTGGGCCGCCGACCTTGCGGAACGGGAGCAGGCCGCCGTGACCCTGCTGCAGGAATTTCACGCCTCGCGGCCACTGGCGTCGGGGATGTCCCGCGAGGAGCTCAAGCGGAAATTGCTTCCGGACTCTGCGGATGCGCTGTTTCCTTTCCTGCTGGACCGACTGCAGCAGGCGAACCGGGTGGAGGTCCGGGGCAGCACGGTCAGCCTCGCCGGGCGGCAGCCGGATCTGAGCCCCGAACAGCAACAGATGCGCCAGGCTATGCTCCAGTGGTTCGACACTCATGCTTTCGAGGAGGCGTCGCCGGAACGACTGGCCGGCATCCTCGGGTTGGCGCCCTCCGCCGCCAGGGAAGTGTTCTTTTTCCTCCTCCAGAACGGGGATCTGGTCCGCATCAACGAGGATCTTGTGCTCACCCGTTGCCGGCTGGAGGAAATCCGCCGGGAGCTGCGGACGCGGTTTGCCGGCCGTCCTTTCTCGGTGCCGGACTTCAAGGACTTTCTCGGGATCTCGCGCAAGTTTGCCATCCCCCTGCTGGAGTACCTCGACCGGGACCGTTTCACCCGCCGCACTGGCGATACCCGTGTCCTGCTGTGAGAAGATGACCAGGCAAATTGGAAGGAGAAGGGAGCCATGCATGCCGATCGCCGGATGGTTCATCTGTTCAGCCGCGGCTGTCCTCACCGCTGGTCCGGTTAACGCCAGCTCGGATCTGGATGAGCTCCTGCGGTCGGCCGACGAGATCCTCCCCCAGCTCGCCGAAATTCGTGGAATGCCGGCGCGGTCACCTCTGGCCAAAGGGGTGAAGTCCCGGGAGGAAATCCGCACCTACCTTCGGGAGCGGCTGGAAAGCGAGTATCCGCCGCAAGTGGTGGAAGCGGAAACGCGTCTTCTGCGCCACCTTGGCCTGATCCCGCCGGACCTGGACCTGTACTCATTCCTGCTCGAGCTGATGACGGAACAGATTGCCGGATACTACGATCCTTTCGAAGAGATCTTCTACATCGCGGACTGGCTGCCGCCGCCCATGCAGCGCCCGGTGATGGCCCACGAACTGACTCACGCCCTCCAAGACCAGTATTTCGATCTTGACCGGTTCATGACCCCGGTGGAGGAGGACGATGATCGGACCACGGCACGAACCGCGGTCTTCGAGGGAGAAGCCCTGCTGACCATGCTGATGTGGTCGTTGCCCGAGGGCGTCCGCGATCCGGCCCGGCTGCCCGACCCGGTCCAGCTTCACCTGGCCCAGCTTCCTCTCATGAAGTCGGAGTACCCGGTGTTCGCTTCAGCGCCGGCCTATCTCCAACAGGCCATGCTGTTTCCATACGCCTGGGGAGCCCGCTTCGTGCAGACCTTCCTGCGCCGTCACCCATGGCCGGAGATCGGCCGGCTGTATCGGCAGATGCCGGAATCCACCGAGCAGATTCTCCACCCCGAAAAGTACCTTGAAACTCTGGACCCTCCCCGCCGGGTGGAGCTGGAAGAGTCGGACGCCTGGCCTACCGGATTTGGGGAAACGATTTTCCGCAATGTGCTCGGAGAATTCGCCTTGCAGAGGCTGCTGGCCCACTACCTGGATGAGCGCACCGCCGAGGAGGCTGCCGCAGGCTGGGGCGGCGACCGGATCGAGTGGCGCCGGGCGGAATCGGGTGCGGAGGCCATGTTCCTGGTAGTGGTGTGGGACTCGGAGGCGGACGCCGAAGAGTTCGCCCGGGCCTGGCGCAAAGTTGTGGACCGGCGGGTCGGTGAAGGAGCGTGGACCTGCGTTCCCGACCTCACGTGCGCCAGGCAGGTCAGCGGTCACTCCTGGCGCGTCCGACAGTCGGGCGACCGGGTTACGGTGCTGGAGTTTCAGCAGTGATGGGCGCCCGGTTTGACACCCCTGCCGGCCGGAGCGTAAGATGCCGGAGGAATCAACATGCTTTTAATCGGTCTGGGCGTTCCTGAACTGGTCATTATCCTGGTCATCGTGATTGTGCTTTTCGGCGCCACGCGTCTGCCCCAAATCGGGCGGGGGCTGGGCGAGGGAATTGCCAATTTCAAGCGGTCCCTGAAGGCCGGCCAGGAAGACAAAGAAAACAGCAAATCGGAACGGTCCTAGAGCTTCCGCATCCCCCGTGTCAAACCAGCCGTGAGAAGTGTAGAATCTTACGGCTGTGATTCACTTAATCCTGTTTCTCGCCTCAGCCGTCTTCTGGCCGGCCGTCACACCCCTTTCTCCGTCGAAGCCGGCTCAACCATCCGATCCCAGTCCGGCAGGAGCCACAATGACCATGGAAACCTCGAACTTCGGCCGCACCGGGAGCGGCCAGGACGTCACCTTGTACACACTGCGCAATTCCCACGGGGTAACCGTCAAGCTGATCGACTACGGGGCAATCATCGTCTCGGTGGAGACCCCTGACCGCAACGGCCGCACCACCAATGTCACGCTGGGCTTTCCGGATCTGGCTGGGTATCTCGGGCGGCACCCCTACTTCGGCGCCACCGTGGGACGCTACGCCAACCGTATCGCCGGGGCGGCATTTGCCCTCGACGGCCGGATTTACCGGCTGGCCGCCAACAACGGCGCCAACCACCTGCATGGGGGCCTGGTGGGTTTCGACAAGGTCATGTGGCAGACCTCGCCCATCCGGACGGCATCGGAGGTGGGCGTCCGGTTCCACCGCATCAGTCCGGATGGAGAGGAGGGCTACCCCGGCAACCTGGAAGTCGAGGCCGACTATGTCCTGACCGACCAGAACGAACTGCGGGTCGAGTTTCGTGCCCGGACCGATCGGCCGACCCCGGTCAATCTCACCAACCATGCATACTGGAACCTGTCCGGCACGGGGACGATCCTGGACCATGAACTCCTGCTGGCGGCAGACCACTACCTGCCGGTGGACGATGCCCTGATTCCCACCGGCGAGCTGCGGCCTGTGGCGGGGACGCCCATGGATTTTACCCGGCCCAAAGCCATTGGAGCCGACATCGGCCGGTTGGCCCCGGCGGTGGGGTATGACCACTGTTACGTCTTGCGCAGCCAGGACGGCTCTCTCGCCCTGGCGGCACGGGTACGGGATCCCAAGAGCGGCCGGGTACTGGAAATCCTCACCACCCAGCCCGGGATCCAGCTTTATACGGGGAATTTCCTGGACGGCTCACCTCAAAACGGCGGCTTTTCCCGTCACCAGGGATTCTGTCTGGAGACCCAACACTATCCCGATTCACCCAACCGGCCCGAGTTCCCCAGCACGATCCTGCATCCGGGGCAAACGTACCGGCAGGTAACGGTGCACCGGTTTGGGGTGGAGCGGTAGCTGGAGATCAGGGAGTCGGGACGCGGGAGACGGGAGGCGGGAGTCTTTACGTTATACGCGGTTAGAGAACTGGAGAACCTGTTGCGTGGGACTCATGTCCAGCGACAGCGGCTTCCCAGGTGACGGAGGAGCTGCATAGGCCGGGCCTTTCGCGACTCCCCGACCCCCGTTCGTCCCCATTCCCGGGTCCTAAGCCCCGCATCCCCCCTACGCCCCCCGTCTCGCCCTACTGCTTCCCCAAACCCACCCAATGCACATCCGCGATAAAACACGCTTCCCCGGTCAGGTACACCGGTTGTCCGGGAACCCACTCCACCTGCTGCGTGCCGGTCGGGGTCCGGACCTCCACCGGCGACTCGACCCGCTGCTCGTTGAGGGCCGCCACCGCCGCACCGCAACACCCGGTCCCCGACGAGAACGTGGGCCCCACTCCCCTCTCCCAGATCCGGATCGAGATCGCTCGCGGCCCGTCCACCCGCACAAAACTGACGTTGGTCCCGGCAGGAAAAGCGGGATGGGTGGACAATCCGGAGCCCAACAGCCGGAATTCCTCGTCACCGGGCAGCTCGTCCACAAACACGACGCACTGGGGATTGCCCATGGAGACCAGCGTCACCGGAACCATCCATCCGGCAACCTTGAGGGTCCAGCCACAGACTCTGGTTCCCGGTGGTGCATCCGCAAATGGGATCTTTTCCGCTTCAAAAGCAGGCTCGCCCATCTCCGAGCGATAGAGCCAGCGAGGCTCCTGGGCTGAAATCAGTTCGCAGCTTCGTTTACCGGCCAGAGTCAGGAACTCCACCCGGGAACCCGGCGCCAGACGGCGGTGATGCAGCCATGCCGCCGCACAACGGATCCCGTTGCCCGACATCTCCGCCTCCGAGCCGTCGCAGTTGAAGATCCGCGCTCGATAAGGTGGCGAGATCCCCACCTCCAGCAGGACACAGCCGTCGGCACCGACACCGAAGTGGGGATCGCAGATGGCGCGGGCGAGGTCGGCGGGATCATCCGCCTGGTCCGCCCCCAGTACCAGGAAGTCGTTGCCGTAGGCGTGGTATTTCGAAGCGAAGATCATGGCATGGGGATCCAGCCGTCCCCCCGACTCAGAACCCTCTGCATCCAGCCCTCTCCAGGCGGCCTGCGTTTCCAGTGGATCCTGCGGACCGGCGGAGCCGCAGAATCAGTGCAGCCTCCGCCCCCGGCCGATGACCACGTCCAGCACCTCCTGGGAGACTTCCTCGATGGACTTGCCGGTCACATCGATGACCGGCCATGCCGGATTCTGGTCGAACACCGCACGGGCGTACTCCATCTCATTGCGGATCCTTTCCATGTCGGCGTAGCTGCTGCCCTCGACGCCCAGTTGTTCCAGCCTCACCCGCCGCGCTTCAGCCAGACGGTTCGGATCGACGACCAGCCCCACCACCTTGTGCTGATCCAGTTCGAACAACTTGGAAGGCAGCTTGCAGCCCACCGAGATCGGGATGTTGGCCACCCGCCATCCCTCCTGGGCCAGGTAGATGCTGAGGGGGGTCTTGGAGGTCCGGGACACGCCCACCAGCACGATGTCTGCATCCTCCAGATCCTCCACCGACTCGCCGTCATCGTGACGGATGGCGAACTCGATGGCTTCCACCCGATCGAAGTATTCCTCGTCCACCTGGTGCAACAAGCCCGGCTGCGAAACCGGCTTCTTCTGAAAAAACTCCGCCAGCTTTTCCACGATCGGCCCGAAAACGTCGATGCTCTGCAGGTTCTCCTCCTCCGCCACCCGGGCGATGTGGTCCCTCAGCTCGCGGGAAGCGAAGGTGTGCACAATCAGGGTATGACTTCGCTGCACAGCCCGCAGCACATCCTCGATCTGCCGCTTGTCCCGGACTTTCGCGTAACGCGTGATCAGGACGTCGGAGTCGAACTGCCGGGAAGCGGCCTTCAACAGGCGATAGGCGGTCTCTCCAGTGCCGTCACTGACAATGAGAACGTAATAACTGGTCATGGCCTCGATTCCTCGCAGATCTCCCGCATCGACTCCTTCAGCCTGCTCTCCACCAGCAAACGGATCTCCTCGAGACGCCTCCCGGATTCGGCCTCAAAGCGCAACGCCAAGGCCGGCTGGGTGTTGGAAGCCCTCAACAGACCCCATCCGTCAGGGAACTCCACCCTCAACCCATCCACATCCGACAGGGGGATGCGACCCTCGAACGACTCCCGGACCCGTCGCACCACTTCGAACTTGCAGTGCTCCGGACAGAATACCCGAATCTCGGGGGTGGAGAACACCATCGGCAAATCAGCCAACAGCTCCGACACCGACTCTCTTCCGGCCGCCAGGATTTCCAGCAGTCTGGCCCCCACGTATACCGCGTCATCGAAGGGCAGGAAACGGTCTCCAAAGCATATGTGGCCGGCCAGCTCCCCCGCCAGCAACGCCCTTTCTTCCTGCATCTTGGCCTTGATCAGCGAGTGGCCCGTCCTCCACATCAGGACCCGCGCTCCCCGCCCCCGGAGATCTTCAAACAGACGCCGCGAACACTTCACATCGGCGATGACGGTCAGGCCGGCGTGGCGGCGCAGAAGATCTCGCCCGAACAGGATCAGCAGCTCGTCCGCCCGGATAATGCGTCCGCCGCGATCCACCACTCCGATGCGGTCACCGTCCCCATCGAAGGCCAGTCCAAGATCTGCATCCCGCCGCCGGACCTCTTCCACCAGCGGTTCAAGGTTGGCGTCCACGATGGGATCCGGATGATGGTACGGAAAGGTTCCGTCAGGCTCGCAGAAGAGCTCATGCACGCCGCAACCGAGCTGCCGGTAGAGAGCGGGTGCAGTCAAGCCCGCCACACCATTGCCGGCATCCACCACCACGTTCAACCGCCACACGTTCCCCGGCCGGTGTTCCGCCCGGGCCGCCTCGAAATCCCCCGAGACCTCGTCCAGATATGCTGCCAGCGCCGCCGATGGGAGTCCGACAGGATCCGCCCGCCCGGTCCGGAGAGAGGATCCCCGGGCCGCTTCGTCCACCGGCGCCTCCACTGCCGGCACCGCGGGCTTCCCCAGTGCTCCCGCGCCGGAACCGCCGGCCGCACCCCCTTCCATCAGCATCCTCACTTCCTGTAATTCCGGTCCGAACCAGTTCCGACCCCGGCTCAACACCTTGAAGCCGTTGTACTCAGGAGGGTTGTGGCTCCCCGTCACCATGACCCCCGCCCCCGTACCCAGCCGAACGCAAGCCCAGTACAGCACCGGTGTGGGGCAGAGGCCCAGATCCACGACTTCCAGCCCCGCGGCTCCCAGTCCTCCGGCCACCGCCGCCTGCAACCTCAGCGAACTGGGACGGGCGTCCCGGCCCACGACCACACGGCTCACCTCCTGGCGCCTGAGGCGGACGCCGATGGCCAGACCCAACCGCCGAACCTCCGCGTCGGGGAGGTCCGCATCCGCGCGCCCGCGGATGTCGTACTCACGGAAAATCTCAGGATTCATGGGCTTCAGTACTGCTTGAGGCGGATCTTCAGCGTCTCGATCGCCTCGACAGGCGTAGGGTCCTCACGGTTCAGGACCGCCAGGTAGACGCTCGCGAAATCACCCAGCAGGACCAGCGACCACAGCCGCTCCAGCCAGCTCGAGCCCGCCGACCAGTACTCCAGCACCGGCTCCGCCCGTCCGCCGAGTATCTCCCGGGTGATTTCCAGCCGGATCTGGACCCGGAGATGGTCCTCATGATCCCTCAGCAGAATCGGGACGAGTCGCTTCAGAGCCTCGCGCGGATGCTCCCAGCCGACGATCTCGTTATGATTCATTTCCGGCAGTTCGGCGCTGTAAGCCAGCACTTTGGAGTTTTCGGAGAACTGGGATGCCCACCGGCGGGCAACCAGGCTTAAACGGTCGTAGCTGCCATAGACAACTGGAATCCGTCCGACCAGCTTCTGGGCGAGGAGCTTGGCCGGGTTGTTGGCAACAGGGGTGTCCGGGCCGAGCAGCCGCAGACGCCCCCGGAGCCACTCCCGGCTCGACTCCAGTGCCGGCCAGGGGTTGTCGATCAGACCCGCCCCGTACAGGGCCCAAAGCACCCCCACAAAGGAGAACGGGAGCGCTGTCCGGGGTGGCTGTCCCGCGGGGAACCGGAACATCGGCATCCCTTCGCGGCGCATGATCCTTTCCAGCTCGCCGCCTGAGGTGAGAGCCGCGCACCATGCCCCGCGGCTTCGCGCCTCCATGAGAGCGGCCAGGGTCTCCTCGGTGTTGCCGGAGTAGCTGCTGGCCAGACAGAGGGTCGAGGAGTCCACCCATCCGGGGACCGTGTAACCCCGAACCACAACGAACGGAACTTTCAGGGAGGATCCCAACCAGGCCCGTACCAGGTCGCCTCCGATGGCCGAGCCGCCCAGACCCAGCAGCGCCGCCCCCCTGAAACCGGGTGCCACAGGGAACTCCAGAGCAACGGCGGTTTCCAGGGCCGTCTGAAGCTGCTGGTCGAAACGCTGCAGGATGCCCAGCATCCCGCTACGGTCAACACGCTCCAGCTCCTCTGCGGAGTCCAGCCAGCCCGTTCTGTCCGAATGCAAAGCGACCTCCACCTTCCCCCCGGTCCGTTCACAGAAACTCGTTCAGGCCCAGTGCCCGCAACTGCTCAACCAACAGCTTGACGTCCTCCGCCCTGTCCCGCGACGCCACCAGCAGTGCGCGAGGGGTGTCGACCACCACCAGGTCCCTGACGCCCACCATCGCCACCAGCCGGTCCGCCGCCAGGACGATGCTGTCGCGACTGTGCACCTGTACCACTTGTCCTTCCAGGACCAGCCCGGACGTATCGGCCGGACGGATCTCAGCCAGCGCCTTCCAGGACCCCACGTCGCTCCACCGGAACCGTGCCGGGATGACAGCAGCCCGTTCGGTGCGCTCCATGACAGCATGATCGATGGACACGCCGGGGAGCCTGCTGAAAGCACTTAGCTTGTCGCCGACGCCTGCATCAACCCTCAGCAGCCCGTTGAACAGTTCAGGGGCATGGCGGGACAGTTCCTCCAGAATCCGGTCCAGCCGCCAGACGAACACGCCGCTGTTCCACCAGAAGCTCCCTTTTGACAACAGCCGGCGCGCCCGCCGTACGGCGGGCTTCTCCACGAAACGGCGGACCCGGAACGCCGTCGTTTCCGACAGCGTAATGGGCTCGCCCTGTTCGATGTAGCCGAATCCGGTGGCCGGATAGGTCGGCTGGATTCCAAACACCACCAGCCACCCTTCCCTGGCGGGCTCCTGAGCCTGTTGCAGCGTTTGCTGGAAGACCTCCACATCGGGAATGACGTGATCTGCAGGCAACACCGCCACCACTTCTTCGGCCGGAAATCGCCGCCGCAGTTCCAGGCTGGCCCAGCCGATACAGGGCCCGGTATTGCGGGCGGCCGGCTCCACAATGACGTTCTCCGGCGGCAGCTCCGGAAGCTGGCGGCGGGTTTCCTCCTCATAGGGAGGGCTCACCACGGCAAACACGTCCTGGAGAGACAGCAGCGGGCGCAGTCGGTCCAGCGTGCCCTGCAACAATGTCCTGTCCCCCGTCAAACGCAGGAACTGCTTGGGCTGGGCTTCCACGCTGAGCGGCCAGAACCGGGTCCCCCGGCCGCCGGCCATGAGCAGAGCTTTCATCGACCTTCCCCGAAAGTTCTCCGCACCGCCGTTTCGATTTCCCCCCAACGCATCTGCCGGATGTTCAGGACATAACGGCGGGCATAGTCGATCGGCTCATCGGCCAGTATAGCCGTCATGGTCTCCCGCAGATAGTTGTCGCGGTCGTGCTGGAGATGGGTATAACGGGTGATCGTACGCACGAGGGCGGACAGGAACTCGGAATCGGGGACGTTCGCCTCCGCCAGCCCCCGCACCGCTTCCAGCACCAGCCGGCGTCCTTCCTCCTGCTGGTCGGGCCGGCACAACAGGACCAGATGCAGCAGCCCGCCCGCCACCCAGGACTCACGGGTCAGCCAGGCAGAACCCGCCACTCCTCCTTCCGCCAGGCTGCGGCTGAGCCGCCCGGAGGGACCGTCGGCCAGGGCTGCGGCGACGTCCAGGATTTCCACCTCGTCTGCACCCACCCGGGGACCCGCCCAGGTGCCCGCCGCCAGTCCCCCGGCAGACTCCGCCCAGACCGGCTGCGCCGAAGTCTGGGCCCGGGCGATCGACAGCCTTCCGGTCCTGAAGCTCCGGTCACTCAATAACGGGATTTGATCCTGCAGAAAAGATGTTCCATTGACGTCGCCCACCGCCAGCACATGGGGGTACACGCCCTGGACCAGCGTCGCTCTCCAGTTTTCGACCAGTTCCAGGGAAAGAGCCGGCAGTCCTCCGCAGCCCGAGCCATCCAGCCCGTAAGGGTGGTTGCCGAAGACCGCCCCGCTTCCACGCCGAAGCAGCTCCCGCCAGGCCGTGCAGCGCCGGCCATCCAGCCAGACCTCCGCCTCCAGCTCACGTAACGCCTCTTTCAACTCCACTTCACCCGGTCGCGGGCCCGACTTCAGCCACTCCATCACCTGCCGGAAGACCTTGCCCATTTCCTGTGAAGGCACGAGGAGGTGGAAACCGAAGTAGTCCGGCTCCACCTCGGGTCGGATCTGCGCCCCGGCGGCTTCCAGTTCGAGCCACCGTCTTCCTCCCTCCACCCGGGCAAGATGCCGGACCAAGGCTCGAACCAGGACCTCCGTCACCCCCACCCGGTCAGTCGACTCCGCAGGACGTCCTCCCGGATAGAAAAAGGCGAGGTCCACCAGGGGCACCGTGTGCAGCTCCCGCACAAAAACCTCAGGCCCTCTCAGAATCGAGCTCCGCCGGAGTTCAACATCCGCGAAGTTCGGTTCCACCCGCGGCGGCTGGTAAGGTGCGACTTCACCCCGCAGGGACTCCAGGACTCCCGCCTCAGCCGCTGCTTCGGGAGGCAGCAGGATCTTCAAGGTGTCCAGGAAGACCTCGGGCGTAAACTCGCGTGGTTCAGCCGTTTCGGAGACAAACTCGACCAGGGTGAGCTGCTCCAGCTCCAAGTACTGGGCGATAACTCTCCGCAAGTCGACTTCCTTGACCGCCGCCACCGCGGATGGATACCGGTCGCGCTGCCGGTAGTCTCCCGCCAGCTCCCAGCGGGCGAGCTCAGCCGCTCTTCCCGGCAATGTCTCCAGCCGGCGAAGATGACTGGTCACCAGCCACGCCTGAGCCCGTTTCAGCAGCAGTCCGGGAACCGGCCTGCTGCGCAAGGCCTCAAGCGCGCCCAAGAGACGAACTTCCGCCCGCTCCAGCAACTCCGGCTGGGGACGCAGCACGAACAGCAGCAGGTCCTGCCCCCCAAGGTGGGCATAGCCGCTACGAACCGCAAACGGGCTGCCCGGCTCTTCGCCACGCGGCAGTTTCAGGTAGGCGGATTCCCCTTCGGCCAGCAGGCAGCGCACGACTTCCAGCGGCAGCCGGTCCGGGTGTCCCGATGGAGGTACCCGGAAGCCCATCACCACCGCCGGACTGCCGGGTTCACCCCGGTGGAGTGCGTAGCGGAAACCGGAGGGTCCCTCCGGGACGGGGCCGGTCGCCCCGGGCGCCGCTCGCGATTCCGCCGCTGTTCCGGCGGGGGCAGCCTGAGGGAGCGCCGCCGCACGCTCTCCCGGGCCTGGACGTCGCGGGGCCGTGACAACGCCAACGGCCTCCTCAGAGCCGGCAGCGGGATTCCCGGACACCGGCTCCGCCAGTTTTCTCAGCACCACTTCGTGACGGACGGTTCCGCAGATCGCCAACACCCCGAATTCCGGTCGAAAGCGGCGCCGGTACGCCTCCGCCGCCTGCCCCGCTGCAGATCCGGCCGGAGCCGGGGAGGTGGAGTCGGCCCCCCCGGTCGCCTCGTCCAGGATCCGTTTTCCCCAGGGGACGGGAAACCGCCGCCGGAACCGGTCCAAGCGCCATCCAGCCACTGGCAGCAGCCATTCGGCCACGGCCGGGTCTGGAGCGGACCAGATTTCCAGATGGCCCTCCACCCCATGCAGAATCTCTGCGGCGGGCAGGATGGTCCGGATCTCCAGTCTTCCCGGCTCCAGGTCCCATTCGGACCAGCCGCCCCGGACGCGCAGTCGCTGGTCGAGCCGTCGGGTGACCACCTCGGCGGCCAGCGCCAGGTCCACTTTGCCTTCCGGAGCGTCGTCCAGCCGCAGCGCCGTCACCAGCGCCGCCAGCGGTATCGAGGGATGCTCTTCGACGACCACCGGCAGGAGGTTCGGCAAGACGACCCGGGTGAGAAAGCCTTCCGTCTCATGCTGGAGGAAAACTTTGTAGTAATCCGGATACTGGGCCGGGGGGCGAGCCTGGGGCTGTGACAGCGCCGCTGTCTGCAACGGCAGCAGGAGCAAAGCCCAAGTCATCCATGGCGGCCGGCCTCTTCGCATGGCGGCCTCTGGATTGTCCCATATTCCGGGGGCAGGCTCGAAGGCGGCCCTGGCCAGGGAGTCGGTGGGAACCACCCCCGCCCACTGGAGCCAATCCTGAGCTACCAGCCCCGTACCGGGAACCAGCGATCCACCACCGTCTCCCCCCGGACCACGTGGTAGGAGGGAAACAGGGCCGCAGCCAGACAGGAATGATTGGGCACGATACGGACCCGGGTCCCGACCCGGACCCGGCTGAAATCCATCGGCCGGGAACTGGTGATCAGGCCGTGCTCCTGGGACATCCCCGCCACGAACCAGTCAGGCTGCTCCAGGATGCGGCCGAACTGGGGCGACGTCCCGGTGCAGCCGGGATCCTTGGAGAGCGCCAGCGCCCCCGCGTCCACCACCAGCCGGTTCTGGGACGGATAGACCCCGATCACGGAGGCCAGCACGGTCGCCGCCACCTGCTCGGGGCGGCAGTTCCCCAGATCCACCTGCATCTGATCGAAAAAGACGTAGTTTCCCGGCCGCATCTCGGTGACCCCGGGCAGCGTTTCAGGCGCGTTCATCAGGGTGGGCGTGGAGCCGACACTCACTTCCTCGCAGGGAACCTGGTGCTCCCCCAGCCGGACGGCAAAATCGGCCAGACACTTGGCTTCCCATAGGGCGATCCGGCGTTTCTCCTGCGGGTCTGAAAGCTGGTAGGACTGGCCGGCATGCGTCAACACCCCGTGCAGCCGCAACGCGCGGGAACGGGCCACACCGAGCGCTGCTTCCAGGGCCTCTGGTTGTTGCGGGTCGATTCCCACCCGGCGGTTTCCGCAATCAATCTTGAGGAAGACGTCGAAAACATCCCCATGACGCGCCGAGTAGCGCTCCAGCTCGCTGACCACCCCCGAATGGTCGATGACCAGATTCAGGCGCCCGATCCGGGAAGCCAGTCGTGCCAGTTCAGGCAGTTTTCCGGGATCCGGCGGCACGGCGTAGGTGATGTCGCCAAACCCGGCCTCCGCGTAGAACTCGGCTTCGGCCAGCGTGGAGACGGTAATGGGACCGGGTCTCCCCCCGGTCTGCAGCCGCGCTCCCTCCAGCGTCTTGTGGGTCTTCACATGGGGCCTCAGACGGACTCCCAGCCGGCGGGCGGTCTCAAGGGCCAGGCGGCAATTGGCGGCCAGACGGTCGTAGTCCACCAGGAAGGCAGGGGTTCGAAGGTCGTGAATGGTCATCAACGGGTTCCTTGCCCGTATCCGCGGGCACCGGGTCGAGATCAGCCGGACTGACAGCCGGCAGGTTGGGCTTCCGCCGCACCCTACGGCGCCATGGGAGAGGGCTTCAGCGGGACGTCCCAATGCGCTTCCAGCAGCTCGAAGCGGCGCTGCTCCTCCCGGAGGAAGCGCTCCTGATCCGGATACAGCCGGCGCTTGATCTCCTCTTCGGCGGAACCGTCCGCCAGCACCGCCAGGTTCCGGAAAGTCAACAGCACCAGGAACGTCCAGTCCGCGCGTCCGTCACCGTGAAAGGTCGGCTCGTACGTCTTTATCTCCAGGATGCGCCCGGTCTTCACCTGCTCGGCGAGGACCGGGTAGTGGTTGCGGCGGAACAGCTCCAGAAACTCCTGCTGGAAGCCCCAGCGGACTGTGTAGAAGTAGGCGACGGTGACGGGTTCAGCGGCCGGCTCGGGCGGCAGGACCACGGGGCGGGCGGCCACGACGGCGAAAATGATGGCGGCTGGAAACATGTCTGTTTCTCCCTGGGAGGCGGCTAAGGGCGGCCTTTGCGCCCACTGGGAACCGACCGGCGGGGTGGATTGGGCTGCCGGCGCAACGACTCGGCGGCTGTGCGTTTGGCCGGGGGATTGGCAGGCGGCCGGGTCCTCTTCCCCGATGGCGGGGCCTCACGGTTCTTGTCCCGGCTTCGATCCATCAGCGGTCTCCTTGCAGCAATTGAGCCATACGTCGGGCGCCGGTGCAAGTAGGGGTAACGGGGTAACGAGGTAACGAGGTAACGGGGTAACGAGGTGACGGGGTAGCGGGATTGCCGGGGGAGGGGTGCCGCAACAACCGGCGCGATTCCCGCGGAATCCCTCCGATCCGCACAATCCGAGGGATCCGCGGAATCCGCGCGATCCGCGAGACCCGAGAGATCCGCGCAATCCGAGAGATCCGAGAGATCCGAGGGCTCCGGGGGGATCGCGAGAGCCCCCAACCCGCAACCCGCCCGCCATGCTACGATCGGGCCGTGGAAGGGTACGTGCTGGCAGGAGGCCGAAGCCGGCGGATGGGTACATCGAAGGCGCAACTTCTGTTCCGGGGACGTTCGCTGGCTGTACACGCCGCCGGAATCCTGCAACGGGCCGGCCTGACCCCGATCGTTGTCACCGCCCCCGACCAGCCTCTTGACGTGGGAAAGGCCGGACGGATCTATGATTTGCGCCCGGACCGCGGCCCCCTCTCCGGACTTCATGCCGCCCTGGCCACCACCCAGGAGGCCGCGGTCTGCGTGCTTGCCTGCGACCTCCCCCTGGTCGATCCGGAGGTGTTCCGCCACCTGGCCGGCTTCGCAGGAACCTGCGATGTCGCGGTCCCCGAGGATGCTCAGGGCAATCCCCAACCACTCTGTGCACTGTATGCCCGGAGCTGCCTGCCCGGGGTCGAGCAGTTGCTGGAAACCGGGGGCGGACCCCGCCACCTGCTCCATCTCCCCGGACTGCGCGTGCACCGGATCGCCGCGGCGGACCTGGGTTGGCCCGACCACTGGTTCCTCAACCTCAACAGCCCTGCGGACCTGGTTCGGCTGCAGGAGGTCCAGGCGCAGCTTCGCAGCCGGCGTTGAGGACCGGAAGCCTCGATCCAGGCCTCCCCTTCCGGAGACAACTGCGTTAAAATGGAATCCAATCATGGGACGGATCCTCTTCCCCCTGTTCGTCCTGACGGTCGCCCTCCCGCCACTGGTCGTGCAGGCTCAGCAGGTGGAACCCCCGCGGTTCAAGGTCGAGGTTCCCACGGTGCTGGTTCGGGTTACCGTGACCGATCCCCTGAATCGTTACGTCGTGGGGCTGGAGAGCACCCATTTCCGCGTGTTCGAAGACAAAGTCGAACAGACGATTTCGCATTTCAGCAACGACAAGTCCCCCATCAGCGTGGGGATCATCCTGGATACCAGCGGCTCGATGGGCGACAACATCCTCAGTGCCAGGACGTCCGTGGCCCGCTTTCTGGAGCAGGGCGACCCCGCGGACGAATATTTCCTGGTGGGGTTCAACGAGCGGTCCAGTCTTATCCAGGACTTCACTTCCAGCAGAGATACCATCCGCACCGAATCATCCTTCGCCAACCCGAGGGGGCGGACCGCCCTTTATGACGCCATCTACCTCGGCCTCGAGAAGATGAAGGAGGCCCGTAACGACAAGAAGGCCCTGATCGTGATCACGGACGGGGAGGACAACACCAGCCGTTACACCTTCAAGGAACTGAAGGATTTCGTGAAGGAATCCGACACCCAGATCTACGTCATCGGGGAACGGGGTGACCTGGGATACGGCCGTGGAATCATCAACGAGATCGTGCGCCTGACCGGCGGCCGCGCTTTTTTCCCCCATAACTTCAAACAGCTCGATTACTTCGTGGACCTGATCCACACCGAGCTGCGCAACCAGTACGTGCTCGGGTATATCCCGTCGGACCGCAATTTCAACGGAGAATGGCGCAAACTCAGTGTCCGGCTGGAGCCTCCGGAGGGCCTTCCGAAGCTCAACATCCGCGCCCGGGAAGGCTACTTCGCCCCGAGAAGGTAGGCGTGCCGGACAGACTTGATCGAACCAACTCTCCTGTTCCCCGCCAGGGGCTCATGCCGGTGGCTCTTCTGCTCGCCGTGGGACTCATGCCGGCCCAGGATTTCCTGGCCCAGGAAGACACCCCCCGTTTCAAGGCCGAGGTGGACCAGGTCGTGGTTTATGTCGCGGTCTACGACGATAAGGGGCGCATGGTGGCCGGTCTGACGCCGGAGGACTTCACGGTGCTCGAGGACAAGGTGCCCCAAACCCTGACCGGTTTTGCCCGGACCGAAATTCCCTCCACCATCGGACTGGTGATCGATTCATCCGGATCGATGCGCGACAAAATGCACCGGGTTGAGCGGGCGGTGGATCTCTTCCTGCAGCAGAACAACCCCCAAAACGAACTGTTCTTCGTCCGCTTCGACGACGAGGTGGAACTGGAGGAGGACTTCACGCGGGAACCTGAAGACATCCGCGACGCTTTGTCCAACGTGGTGGTGCGTGGCGGAACGGCGCTGTGGGACGCCATTTACCTGGCCGTGGACAAGGCCCAGGAGGGCTCCGAGCCCCGCAAGGTGGTGGTGGTGTTCACCGACGGCGAGGACAAGGACTCATACTTCAAGCACGAAGAGTTGCTGGCAAAGGTCCGGGAGGCGGACACCCAGGTGTTCGTGGTGGCGTTCCTGGACGAGGAGTTGAGTGACCGCAAAGGGTTCTTCGGGATCTTCAAGTCCCAGCGGCAGAAGGTCCAGGACCAGATTGCGGCGGTGGCCGAAGTTACGGGAGGCCAGGCCTTCTTTCCCGAGAAGGTTGAGGACCTCGCGCAGGCCTTTGCCACGATCGCCAAGGACCTGAAAAACCAGTACCGGCTGGCCTATATTTCCTCCAACAAGACGCGGGATGGCCAGTGGCGCAATATCGACGTCCAGGTGGCCAAGGCCAAGGAGCTGGGTCTGAAAGTGCGGGCCAAGAAAGGCTATTACGCTCCGCGTTGAGCTTCCTCCCGGCTGGGACCGGTTGACTTGGCGAAGTCCCGGGCCCTATTCTGGCGCCATGATTGGCGCAAGCAAGGCCTGGTACAACGGTGCGCTCATCGACTGGGACGATGCCAAGGTCCACGTCATGGCGCACGTCCTTCATTACGGCACCTCTGTTTTCGAGGGGATCCGATGCTACCACACCGCCCGCGGCCCCGAAGTATTCCGGCTGCACGATCACATTCTCAGGCTTTACCATTCCGCCCGGATCTACCGGATGGAAATTCCCTTTCCCATCGAGCAGTTCGAGGCGGCGGCGCTGGAAACGATCCGGGCCAACAGCCTCCAGCATTGCTATATCCGGCCCCTGGTCTTCCGGGGGGTGGGCCCCATCGGTGTCAATCCCCTCAAGAACCCGGTAGAGAGTTACATCCTCACCTGGGAATGGGGAAAGTACCTGGGCGATGACGCCATCGAGAAGGGGGTCGATGTCTGTATCTCGAGCTGGTACCGCGCCGCCCCCAACACTTTCCCCACCATGGCCAAGGCGGGAGGCAACTATCTCAGCAGCAGCCTGGTGAAGATGGAAGCCGTACTGAACGGGTTTGCCGAAGGCATTGCGCTGGATTCCAACGGCTACGTCAGCGAAGGCAGCGGAGAAAACGTTTTTCTGTTGACCCGGGGGAAGCTTTGGACTCCCCAGGTCAGCAATGCCATCCTGCCGGGGATCACCCGCGACAGCGTCATCCGGCTGGCCACGGAGCTGGGTTACGAGGTCGTCGAACAGCCGATCCCGAGAGAGATGCTCTACCTGGCGGACGAGCTGTTCATGACAGGCACGGCGGCGGAGATCACGCCGGTCCGTTCCGTGGACCGAATCCTGATCGGTCCGGGAGTCAGGGGTCCGGTGACCGCCCGCCTGCAGCAGGCCTTTTTCGACTACGTGCAGGGCCGGTCGGAGGACCGCTTCGGGTGGATGGTGCCGGTTTACGCCGAGAATGCGGTTGGACGCGCCGTCTGACGCGGTCCTTCAACCCGTGTCCATTCGGGGAGCTTTGTCATGCTCGATCTGGGCAAGCTGCTGAAACAGGCCGTCTCGGCTGGAGCCTCGGACATCCATCTGAAGGTGGGCAACTATCCGTACTTGCGGGTGGAAGGGCAGCTTACCCCGCTGACGGACTACGAGCGGGTCAAACGGGAAGACACCCTGCAACTGGTCAAGGAGCTGCTCAACGCCCGCCAGCGTGAGGTCCTCTCCCAGCGCTCGGAAGCGGACCTCTCGTTCGGCGTGGAGGGACTGGGACGTTTCCGTCTGGCAGTCTTTCAGCAGCGGGGCACCTTGGCCATGGCCCTCCGCCTGATTCCCACTGTAATTCCGTCCATCACCGACCTGAACCTGCCCCAGGTGCTTTACCCCATCGCCGACTCCGTCCGTGGGCTGGTTCTGGTCACCGGGGTCACCGGGAGCGGCAAGTCCACGACCCTGGCGGCGATGATCCGGTACATCAACGAGACCCGGGCCTGCAACATCATCACCATCGAAGACCCGGTGGAGTACGTGATCGAGGACGGCAAGTCCATCATCAGTCAGCGGGAGACCGCCACCGACACCCGGGACTTCGTCTCCGCCCTGCGTGCCGCCATGCGTCAAGACCCGGATGTGATCATGGTCGGTGAAATGCGCGACCAGGAGACTGTATTGATCGCGCTGCAGGCGGCGCAGACGGGCCACCTGGTCATGAGCAGCCTGCACACCACCGATGCCGTCACCAGCGTGGACCGCATCGTCAACATGTTTCCCCTCGCCCAGCAGCAGGATGTCCGTCTCCAGTTGGCGGCCGCCCTCAACTCCATCATCTCCATGCGGCTGATCCGCAGTTCCCTCTCCGGCAAACGGTTGCCGGCCGTGGAAGTGCTGCGCAACACCGAGACGGTGGCCGCCCTGATCGCCACGCCCGAGCGGACCAAGGAGGTACGCCAGGTCATGGAGATCAGCCGTAGCCAGTACGGGATGCAGACGTTCGATCAGTCCATCCTCGATCTCTACTCGAAGGGCCTGCTCTCCCAGGAAGACGCGCTGCGAAACGCCACCTCGCCGGAGGACATGCGACTGCGGATGCAGGGTATCGTGACTTCCTCGGAAATGGTGTGAATTCCGATCTTTACGACTATGCCGTCCGGCTGCTGGGCCGCCGGGCCCACAGCCGTCACGAACTTCGCCGCAAGCTGGCCCGCCGGGCTGCACCGTCCGAGGTGGCCCGGGTGATCCGGCGCCTGGAGCGCCAGGGCTATCTGGATGACCGCCAGTTTGCCGCTCTCAGAGCATCGTCGCTGCGGCGGCGGCGCCACTGGGGGGATCGCCGGATCGCCTTCGACTTAAGGCGTCTGGGGGTGGATGCTAGAATAATCCGGTTTACGCTCCGGCGCCTGGCAGAGGAGCTTCCGGAAGAGGACGCCCTTCAGCAGGTGGTGGAGAACCGCCTGGCAGGCGGACCTCCCTCTACCGCACAGGAGCTGAAGAGCCTGTATGACCACTGTATCCGCCTGGGATTCCGGCCGGAAACAGTACGCTCCAGGCTCTCCGGGCTGTTCCGGGAGATCTGCTGGGAATGAAGGGCGAGCCCCCGAAGGGCGAGCCCCCTTCAAGGAAGAAAGACTCGACAATGCCGACTGCCGACGAAATCCGGGAAACTTTTCTCCGCTTCTTCGAGGAGCGTGGCCACAAGCGGGTCAAAAGCAGCTCCCTGGTCCCGAAAAACGACGCCACTTTACTGTTTACCAACGCCGGGATGAACCAGTTCAAGGACGTCTTCCTGGGACGCGACCGGCGTGAGTACCGCCGCGCGGCCAGCAGCCAGAAATGCATGCGGGTCAGCGGCAAACACAACGACCTGGAGACGGTCGGCCGCACGCCCCGCCATCACACGTTCTTCGAGATGCTGGGCAACTTCTCCTTCGGCGACTACTTCAAGTCTGAGGCCATCGCCTGGGCCTGGGAACTTTGCACCCGCGTCTATGGGATCGACCCCCGCTACCTGGTGGTCACGGTGTTCGAGCAGGACGACGAAGCTTACGCCATCTGGCGCGACGAAGTCGGCGTCCCTGCCGACCGGATCTTCCGGTGCGGAGAAGAAGACAATTTCTGGGCGATGGGCGATACCGGACCCTGTGGCCCATGCTCGGAAATCCACTACGACATGGGCGAGCGGGTGGGTGACACCTCCAGTCCTTTCGGTTCCGAAGGCAACCGCTGGGTGGAGATCTGGAACCTCGTCTTCATGCAGTATAACCGGGACGCCTCCGGACGCCTGACTCCCCTGCCCTCACCCTCCATCGACACCGGGATGGGGCTGGAGCGGATCACCTGCGTCCTGCAGGGTGTGCCCGGCAACTATGACACCGACCTGTTCCGGCCCATCATCGAAGAGGCCTCCCGCCTGACTGGTGTGCCGTACGGACACCAGGAGTCCACTGACGTCAGCCTCAGGATCCTGGCGGATCATTCCCGCGCCGCCATGTTTCTGGTGGACGACGGCGTGGTGCCGGGCAATGAAGGGCGGGGTTACGTACTGCGGAAGATCTTGCGCCGCGCCATCCGTCACGGCCGGATGCTGGGCCGGGAGGAGCCCTTCCTGTTCACCTTGACGGCCCTGGTCGCCGAGCTGATGGGGGGCGCCTACCCGGAACTTTTGAAAAGCCGCGAGTACGCCGCCCGGGTCGTGCGCAACGAAGAGGAGAAATTCAGCGCCACCTTGAGCCTCGGGCTCTCTCTCTTGGATGACATCTTCACGCAGGCGGAGACCTCGGCCCATCGCGTGGTCCCCGGTTCGGAACTGTTCCGGTTGTACGATACCTACGGCTTTCCCTTCGACCTCGCCCGCGAGATCTGCGAAGAACGGGGATTCACGGTGGACGAGCGGGGCTTCCAGGAAGAAATGGAGAAACAGCGGGCCCGGGCCCGGGCAAGCTGGAAGGGCAGCGAAGCCCAGGTCCGCGACATCTACCGGCGGCTGGCCGAGCGGGGATTCCGGACCGAGTTCACCGGCTACACCCACATCACCGAGGTGGAAGGTCACGTCCTGGCTCTGGTCCGGGGCGACAGAGAGGTCGAGCAGCTTTCCGAGGGGGAGGAGGGCGAGGTGGTCCTCGACCGGACACCTTTCTACGCGGAAGCCGGCGGACAGATCGGGGATCGCGGCGTCATGGAAAGCGAGCTGGCCCGGGTGGAGGTCCTGGACACTTTTTCGCCGGTGGGAGGGCTGCGGCTGCACCGGGTTCGGCTGCTGCACGGGGAGCTGCGTGTGGGCGACAAGGTGGTGTCGTCGGTGGCCACCGACCGGCGCCGCAACACGGTCAGCAACCATACGGCCACCCACCTGCTGCACGCAGCCCTGCGCGAGGTGCTGGGCGATCACGTCAAGCAGGCAGGGTCGTTGGTGGCGCCGGAGCGCCTGCGCTTCGATTTCACCCATTATCGTGCCCTGACGGACTGGGAGATCCGCCAAATCGAAGAACGTGTCAACGAGAAGATTCGGGAGAACCTCCAGGTCTGCACCGAGATCAAGGACCTGGACGAAGCGGTCAACGCCGGAGCCATGGCGCTGTTCGGCGAAAAGTACGACCAGCAGGTTCGCGTGGTCTCGGTCCCCGGCTTCAGCATGGAGCTGTGCGGGGGAACCCATGCCGAGCGCACCGGCGACCTCTCTCTGTTCAAGATCATCTCCGAGAGCAGCATTTCTGCCGGCGTACGGCGGATCGAGGCGATTACCGGAGAAGCGGCCTGGCGGCGGTTCCTGGAAAACGAACAGGCGCTGCGTTCCCTGGAAGACACCCTGCACGCCCGCCGGGACCAACTCGAGGAGTCGGTGCAGCGCGTACTGGCCGAGCTGCGGGACGCCCAGAAGCAAATCGAACGCCTGCAACTGCAACTGGCGCAGAAGGACAGCGCCGACGCCGCCCAGAATGCCCGGGAGGTGGCAGGGATCCGGGTGGTGGCGCGCCGGGTCGACAACGTCGACCGCGGAACCCTGCGCCGGCTGGCTGACCAGATCCGCAGCAAGCTGCGATCGGGAGTCGTCGTACTGGGCACCCCCGAGAACGGCAAGGTGAGCCTGGTGGTCATGGTGACTCCCGACCTTTCGGGACGTTTGCGGGCCGATGAACTCATCCGGCCCATCGCTCGGATCGTAGGCGGCGGCGGCGGCGGCCGGCCCGACATGGCGGAAGCCGGCGGCAAGGAGCCTGGCCGCCTGTCGGAAGCTCTGGAGCAGGTCTACAGCGAGGTCGAGCGGGCCCTGGCCGCAGGTTCCCGGGGAAACTGAGCATCGCACATGTTCACCGCCTGACGGACAGCGGCGGCAAATCGACAGCAGGTGGTCTTGTGTTGGGATTGTGCTTGCGCTCACTCGGCTTTCCGGATCAGTCCGGCATCATCAGGTGCAAGTTGCGTGGGACAGGGATCCTGTTGCTCCTGGTATCGGCGGCTCCCGGCTGGGCGTTGGGAGGGAACGGCTTCTACAGTTATGTAGATGAGAACGGCGTCAAGGTGCTGACCAATCTCGGCGCCGGACGTGCAGGCCTGGAACAGCCTGCGGACGAGCAGCCGTCAGCCGGAAAGAACTTCCTCCCGCTCATCCAAACTTATGCCCGGCGCTACGGCATTGACGAAGACCTGGTCACCGCCATCATCCAGGTGGAGAGCGCTTTCAACCCGCGGGCGGTTTCGGTGAAGAACTGCAAGGGTCTGATGCAGCTTCATCCTGACACCGCCCGCCGTTTCGGTGTGTCCGACATATTCGATCCCGCCCAGAACATCGAGGGCGGAGTGAAATACCTGAGCCATCTCATTGAAACTTTCGGCAGGGACCTGGACCACGTCCTGGCCGCCTACAATGCCGGCGAGAACACCGTGCGCCGCTATTCTGGCATCCCCCCTTACCCGGAGACCGTGGACTACGTTTCCCGCGTCCGTTCCCTTTACGGGGGCGAACTGAATCCGCCGGAGCCCAGCCGCCGTGCCCAGCGCATTCTGCGGCTGGTAGAGGAAGACGGGACAGTCCTGCTCACCAACGTCGCAACCGAGAGCCGATGAGCGGCATCCAGTTCCAAAGCGGCCGGTTTTGACAGAGCGGTGTCTTATACTCCTCCGGAATGGATCGGCCTGGAGAGCCTGCGCGACCGGCTGCGAGGACGATGAGGATACGCTGGGCGGGGTTGCTGGCAATGATGGCGCTGGCGGCAGCGATGCTGCAGGCTCGGGACCGGGCCGCGGCCCGGGAGGCTTTCCGCCAGGCCACCAGCTACTACACATGGCTCCAGGAACGGCCTGAGAGCCAGCGAACCAAGGGCCGATACCTGCAGGGCATCACCCTGTTCCGCAAGGTGATCGACGCCGATCCGACCTATGGCGCCGCCGACGACGCCCTTTACCACATCGCGCTACTGTACGACCAGTTGGCCGAGCGTTTCGGGGCGGACCTGCACCGGAAAAGAGCGATCTATTACTACGAGTTCGTGGCGCGGGAATACCCCACGACCCGTCACCGCGATCCCGCCCTGCGGCGCGCGGCCGAGCTGAAATCCGGCCAGGCTGCTTCCCGGACCAAGGTGGAGCCCGTTCAGCCGGCTCCTTCCCGGCAAGCCGCCGATCGGTCGCCCCCTGCCCCCAGACAGAACGACGGAGATCTGGCAACCCTGTCCGAGGTGCGGTACTGGTCCAACGAGGACTATACCCGAGTGGTCCTCCAGCTCGACCGCGAAGTCCAGTTCCATAAGGAGGTTCTCAGCGGCCCCGACCGGATTTATTTCGACCTGGAAGGGACCCGCGTCGACCCCAGCATGGTGAACCATGTTTACGAAGTCAACGGACTGTTCATCAGGCAGATCCGCCTGGCCGAGAACCGGCCCAACGTGACCCGTGTCGTCCTGGACTTCGACCGCATCAACCAGCACACCGTCTTTGCTCTCTACGATCCTTTCCGGATCGTCATCGACACCCGCGGTGAACCGCGGACGGAGGTTGCTTCGGCGGCGGCTCCGGCGGAAACCGGAGCGGCGCCGACTGCGGATCCCGGCACCCCCGAGCCGGCGGTAGGGCCCGAAAGTGGAGACATTGTCGCCGCCTCCCCCACTATCCAGGGGAGTTGGACCCTTACCCGCGCTCTCGGCCTCAAGGTCGGCAGGGTCGTCATCGACCCCGGGCACGGAGGCAAGGATACCGGCACCGTCGGCCGCGGCGGACTCAAGGAAAAGGATCTGGTTCTGGCCGTCTCCCTGAAACTTCGCGACCTGCTGGAACAACGGCTGGGCGTCGAAGTCGTCCTGACCCGCGACGATGACCGCTTCATCCCCCTGGAGGAACGGACCGCCATCGCCAACCAGAAAGGCGCCGACCTGTTCATCTCCATCCACGCCAATGCCAGCCGTAACCGCAAGGCCTTCGGCATCGAAACCTACGTCCTCGATTTCGCCACTTCCGACGCAGAAATCGAAGTGGCCAGCCGGGAGAATGCCGGCTCCCAGAAAAACATCCGGGAACTGGAAGACCTGCTCCGCAAGATCGCCCGGGTGGACTACAACCGCGAATCACGGGACCTCGCCCACACCGTGCAGAAGGAGCTGGTGGCCGGTCTCTCCACCGACAGCCGCGAGCAGCGGGACCGGGGAATCAAGCAGGCGCCGTTCATCGTGCTGATCGGTTCCAACATGCCCAGCATCCTCACCGAGATCGGCTTTATCAGCAACCCGGCAGATGAGAAACTGTTAATGACCGCCGCAGGTCAGGAACGGGTTGCCGAGGCTCTGTACCGGGGGATCGAAGCTTACTTCCGTTCTCTGGGCATTGTGCCCACCCTGCAGCAGGCGGCGTCATCCGGACGATAGGGGCTGCGGTGCGTACAAAGCTGGGCCTGGTGGTTGCGTGGATATCCGTTCCGCTCTGGGTGTCCCTTCACGCCGGACCCTCGGTGGCCCAGTATCTGGAGGACGTCCCCGACCAGCCGTTCAGGTTGACCCGGGAAGTCGCCACCGTCGACGAAGCTGCGCGGGGAGGTCCCTTTGACACCACCGTCTTACAGGAAGCCCAACTGATCTCCCGCTCCACCTGGACCGGAACCTGGGTTTCAGCGCCGGTACGGCTGGAAGTCTTCGAAACCCTCACCTCGGTCGGGGCCTACAGCCTTTACCAGTGGAGGATGGTCCAGACAGCCGGCGATGAAGGCACGACCCTGCCACTGGAGGTGGGCAACCGCTGGCTGCAGCGTTTGGGCTTTTTCTGGCGTGGGCCCTACTTTTTTCAGGTTTCAGGAGACCGGGCGTTGCCCACCGAGGCTTTTCAAGGTCTGGCAAACCACCTCATCGGCGCCATCGAACTCGACAACCTGTTGCCGGTCACCGTCAGTCACCTGCCTGAAACCGGCATGACTCCGGGATCGCTGCGTTTCTATCTGGGCAGCGGCACGCTCTCCGGAAACTCCGAGTTCCCCAAGGCGCTGCTGCCGGAGATCAACCGGACCAAGGAGGTGGAGATCGCCTACGGCAAGATGGGAACTGAGGGCGACGGTCTCTTTCTGATCGGCTACCCCACCGTGGCCCTTGCACAGGACGGCTTCATCCGCCTGCAGCAACGGATGGAAGAAGTGTTTTCCGCCAAAGGCTACTACATGAAGCGCACCGGCGTGTTGGTCTGTCTGTATTCCGGGCCGGAACCGCGGGCCACCGCCGTGCTTTCCGGCATCGCCTACAAACCCACCGTCCGCTGGCTGCGGGATCGCCGGGATCCTCGCCAGGAGACCCTCACCTTCTTCGGTCTGGTCACCAAGGCTATTCTCGGCACCGGAGCCTTCATCGCCCTGCTGTTGGGGGCGGGTGTCGCGGTGGGGCTGATCCGCTACGAAGTCATCCGGCGCTTCCCGGGAATCTACCGCGGCAAGGAAATGACCCGGCTCCATCTGGACTGAGCAGAGAGGGAAGGACCCGTCGATGCACTCCGAGAAGCCTGTCGCCTGGGAACTGGGCCGGCGATTTGCGTGGGACATCTTCCAGCAGGCGCTGGCTGCGGTAGACCCCGAGGCTGCGGTACGGGAATACCTGACACGGTGCCGGGAAGACTGGAACGCCTACCGGAGGATCGTGGTGGCCGGCGTGGGCAAGGCGGCAGTCCCCATGGCGAGCGCCGTGGAGCGGGAACTGGGTGAATACCTCCATTCCGGCCTGGTGATCATCAAGTATGGTCACGGAGGCCCGCTGGATCGCACCCAGGTCAGGGAGGCCGGTCATCCCCAGCCGGACGGAGCGGGTCTGGCGGCCACCTGGGAGCTGACACGATTCCTGAGCGAAACCCTCACCCCGGACGATCTGCTGGTTTTCCTCATCTCCGGCGGAGGTTCCGCCCTTTCCCCCTATCCCGTGTCCCCCCTGACCTTGGCGGACAAACAGCAGGTCACCCGCGCCCTGATCGCCGGCGGAGCCGACATCCGCGAGATCAATGCCATCCGCAAACATCTGTCGCGAATCAAAGGAGGACGCCTGCTCGATTTCGTCAACGGCGCCCACGTCCTGTCCCTGGTGCTGTCCGATGTGATCGGCGACGACCTTTCCGGAATCGCCTCCGGACCCACCTGCCCGGATCCCACCACCTTCGGTGACTGCCTCGATATCATTGCCCGCTACGGGCTGGAAGACCAGTTCCCGGCTTCGGCCCTCGCTTATCTGCGTGCAGGTGCAGCCGGAGGTCCGGAGGCTCCGCCGGAGACTCCGAAACCGGGCGACCCCCGTTTTGAACGGGTTCGCCACGTCATCGTGGCCAACAATTTCCGTGCACTGGAAGCCGCCTCCCGGACCGCCCGGCAGACGGGATTCCAGCCGCTGATCCTCACATCCTCCCTGGAAGGGGACACCGGCGAAGCCGCCCGCTTCCATGTGGCCGTCTTGCGGGAGGTGCTCCAGCACGGGCACCCCCTCCAGCCACCTGCCTGCATCATCACCGGCGGCGAGACCACGGTGAAAGTCAAGGGAGACGGACTGGGAGGACGCAACATGGAGTTTGTCCTGCACTGTGCGCTCGCCGTTGCGGGCTGGGAGCCGCGATCGCTGCTCATCGCTTCGGCGGGAACCGACGGCACCGACGGTCCAACCAATGCCGCCGGAGCGTGGGCCGACTGCGCCACCGTCGCCCGCGGACGCTCCCTGGGTCTGGACGCGGCGGACTACCTCCGCCGGAACGACTCTTACCGCTACTTCCAGCGGCTTGACGATCTGGTGATCACGGGCCCTACCCGGACCAACGTCATGGATCTCCGCCTGATGCTGGTGGCGTGAGGCGCCGCCGGAGTCTGGCCGGAACCGGGGGGTCAGTGTGAGAGGTGCAGGAGCTGCTCGTTCAGAGAGCCGGAACGGAACCCCTGCAAGTCCAGCGTCACATAGGTATAGCCCAGACGCCTCAGTTCGCGGTTGATGTGGTCCAGGAGATGAAGGTCCAGGAGCCGCGGCATCTCCGCCGGCGAGATTTCGAGCCGGGCCAGGGATTCATGGTGGCGCACCCGGAACTCCCGAAAGCCCAGCCGGCGCAAGAAATCCTCGGCCTGTTCCACCTGCCGGAGCTTGTCCCGGGTTACCGCCACCCCGTAGGGCAGCCGCGACGCCAGACACGGCATGGCCGGCAGGTCGGCGGTGGGCAAATCCCAGGCGCGGGAGCGCTCCCGGATGTCCTGTTTGGTCATTCCGGCCTCCACCAGCGGGCTGACCACCGCATTCTCCGCGGCGGCGGCGCGACCCGGACGATGATCGCCCAGATCATCGGCATTGCTGCCGTCAAACACCACTTCCATCCCCCACTCTTCCCGCAACTGGTCGAGCCGGGTAAACAGTTCGCTCTTGCAGAAGTAACAGCGGTTGCTCGGGTTGGCGGCGTAGTTGGGGTCCTCCAGCTCGGCGGACTCGATTACCCGATGATTCAGACCGTAACGCCGGGCAAAGTCCCGAGCCAGGTTCTCCTGCATGGCCGACACGGAGGGGGACAGGGCAGTGACCATGACTGCCGCGTCACCCAGCACGCGATGGGCGATAAAGGCCAGATAGGCGCTGTCGACACCCCCGCTGAAGGCGACCAGCACCCGCCGGTAGCGGCCGATGACAGCCTCCAGCCTGGCTTCCTTCTGCGCGGGGCTCATGAAGCGGATTCTAGCACAGGGCCACCGGGAGCCGGTCTCCCCGGCCGTACCGGCCAAACGGCGGTCCTGACGGACCCCGCCGCCGCCAGGTCCGCCCGGACCGTCTCGAAAAGCTTCCCGGCGGGGCGGTCAATCCGGGTTCTCCACCTGCTTTGGAGCTTTGTGTACTAGAATCGGGGTATGTCCAAGGCCCTGCCGGTTCTCCTCGCTCTGATTTCCGGACTCGCCTCCGCTCCGCTGGCGCAACAGCAGACCCAGGAGCAACCCCGCCAGCTCGAGGAGGAGCAGCCCAAGCCGGCCGGGCAGGCCGCCATCCGGCTGGCCGTCAACCAGGTACGGGTGGATGTCACCGTCATGGACCGAAACGGAAACCTGATTACCGGTCTGACCCGCGACAACTTCACCGTCTATGAAGACAAGATCCGGCAGGAAATCACCTATTTCGAACCGGTGGAAGCACCCATGACGGCGGTGCTGGTCACCGAATACAGCAAGGTTCTGCCCTGGGAATTGCTGTACGAAGCGCTGATGGCGTCCTACACCTTCGTGGAACAGATGCGCCAGGGAGACTGGGTGGCCGTGATCGCCTACGACATCCGGCCGGAGATCCTGGTGGACTTCACCCAGGATCGTGGGGAGGTCTACAACGCCCTGCGTCGCCTCAACTTCCCCGCCTATCGCGAGAGCAACCTGTACGACACGGTTTTCGACACGCTGGACCGGCTGCAGGAGTTGGATCAGAAGACCGCGATCGTCCTGCTTTCCTCCGGACTGGATACATTCAGCAAGAAGAATCTCGGTGAGGTCCTGAAGCGTGTGAAGCAGTCCGACGCGGTCATTTACGCAGTCAGTCTCGGCGGCAATCTCCGGGCCCGGTATGAGGACCGGATGGATCCCATCGGCCGGATGGACCTCCTGCAGGGAGACAGTGCACTCAAGTCGTTCGCCAAGCTCACCGGCGGTGCCGCCTTTTTCCCCCGTTTCATCACCGAGTATCCCGGCATCTTCCAGACCATCGCAGCCCTGTTGCGGACGCAATACTCCCTCGGCTATGTCTCCAGCAACACCCAGAAGGACGGGAAGACGCGGAAGATCAAGGTGGAGGTCAACGCCGACGTGGATGGAGACGGCAAACCCGACAAGCTGAAGGTGAACCATCGCGAGGAGTATCTGGCGGAAGGCGGGTAGGTCGCGAGGCGGACTTCGCCCACGGCGTGATCTGAGTGATCCGCGTGATCCGCGTGATCCGCGCGATCCGAGTGATCCGCGTGATCCGCGTGATCCGCGCGATCCGAGTGATCCGCGCGATCCGAGTGATCCGCGCGATCCGAGTTGACCCTCCCTTGCTCCCGAGCCCCCCTTCCGGATAATCTAAAACCAACAGCAGACAGCGTGCTTGGGGGAGCTGAAGGCAGCGGCTGAGAGGATGCACTGCATCGACCCCGTCACCTGATCCGGGTAATGCCGGCGCAGGGAAAGTACAGGCTGGACTCCCTCCACGTCACTCCGCTGCAGGAGGTAGAGGCATTGAAAACGAAACGCTTCAGCCGGGAGGCGGTCTCCGCCGCCCGGATCACCTGTGAGCCGTTCCCTGGCTCGCGCAAGATCTACATCGAAGGCAGTCGCGGCCTTCGCGTTCCGATGCGTGAAATCGCCCTGAGCGATGGCAGGTCGTTCCTGGTCTACGATACTTCGGGGCCCTACACTGACCCTGCGGGCAAGGTGCGGATTCATGAAGGCCTGCCCCGAATCCGCGAACCTTGGGTCATTGCCCGGGGGGATACCGAGGAACTCCCCAACTGCAGCTCGGCTTTCGGCCGCCGGCGGCTGGCCGACCCCGCGCTGGATTCCATCCGCTTTCCTGTCATCCACCGTCCACGCCGGGCCAGGTCCGGCGCCAACGTCACCCAGATGCACCTGGCGCGCCGGGGCGAGATTACACCCGAGATGGAATTCGTCGCCCTGCGCGAGAACCAGGGCCGCGAGCTGTTGGCCGCGCGGTTGGGGCGTTCGGCGGCTTCCATCCTGAGCCAGCACCCGGGACAATCTTTCGGAGCGAGGATCCCGCAGCGGATCACCCCCGAGTTTGTGCGGGACGAGGTGGCGGCGGGCCGCGCCATCATCCCTGCCAACATCAACCACCCGGAATCCGAACCGATGATCATCGGCCGCAACTTCCTGGTGAAGATCAATGCCAATATCGGCAACTCGGCGGTGGTGTCCTCCATCGAGGAAGAGGTGGAGAAGATGGTATGGGCGATCCGCTGGGGCGCCGATACGGTCATGGATCTTTCCACCGGACGGAATATCCACGAAACCCGCGAGTGGATTCTGAGAAACTCGCCGGTTCCCATCGGCACGGTGCCCATCTACCAGGCGCTGGAGAAAGTCGGTGGCAAGGCGGAGGAACTCACCTGGGAAATCTACCGCGACACCCTCATCGAACAGGCGGAACAGGGGGTGGACTATTTCACGATCCACGCCGGAGTCCTGCTGCGTTACATTCCCCTTACCGCGAACCGGATTACGGGGATCGTGTCCCGCGGCGGTTCCATCATGGCCAAGTGGTGCCTGGCCCACCATCAGGAAAACTTTCTGTACACCCACTTCGATGAGATTTGCGAGATCATGAAGGCCTACGACGTCTGCTTCAGCCTGGGCGACGGCTTGCGTCCGGGCAGCATCGCCGATGCCAACGACGCCGCCCAGTTCGCCGAGCTCCGGACCCTCGGCGAGCTGACCCGGATCGCGTGGAAGCACGATGTCCAAGTCATGATCGAAGGCCCTGGACATATCCCCATGCAGATGATCCAGGTCAACATGGAGGAGGAGCTGCGGCACTGCTTCGAGGCGCCCTTTTACACGCTGGGTCCGCTGACCACCGACGTCGCCCCGGGCTACGACCACATCACTTCGGCCATCGGGGCCGCCATGATCGGCTGGTTCGGCTGCGCCATGCTGTGCTACGTGACCCCCAAGGAGCACCTCGGCCTGCCGGACCGGGAGGACGTGAAAGCCGGTGTGATCGCCTACCGGATCGCAGCTCATGCGGCGGATCTGGCCAAGGGACACCCGGGAGCGCAGGCGCGGGACAACGCCCTTTCGGAGGCAAGGTTCGAGTTCCGCTGGGAGGATCAGTTCAATCTGTCCCTCGACCCGGAGACGGCGCGGGCCTACCATGACGCAACCCTGCCCGCTGCCGGGGCCAAGCTGGCCCACTTCTGTTCCATGTGTGGACCCAAGTTCTGTTCGATGCAGATCACGCAGGAAGTCCGGGACTATGCCGCCCGACACGGCCTGGATGCCGAGTCGGCGTTGAAGGAAGGGCTGAAGGAGAAGGCTGAAGAGTTTCGCGACCGGCTGGCGGAGGTGAGCAGTTGAGACGGAACGCCGGACCGGCCCCTTCCGGGTGGATGCTTTGGCTCGCCTGAACCTGGCCTCCATGAACCAGCGCTGCCCCTGGTGCCTCAGCGATCCCCTGTACATCGAATACCATGACCAGGAGTGGGGGGTGCCGGAGTGGGACGACCGCCGGCTTTTTGCCAAGCTCGTGCTGGACGGCGCCCAGGCCGGCCTGAGCTGGCTCACCATCCTGCGCAAGCGGGAGGGTTATTACCGGGCGTTTGCCGGGCTGGATCCGGAACTGCTGGCTGCCTTCGACGATGCCCAGGTGGCGCGCCTGATGCACGATCCCGGGATCGTGCGTAACCGCCTCAAGATCCGCTCCGCCATCCTGAATGCCCGCGGCTTTATGGCCCTGGCTGAATCGGGCACCCGGTTCTCCGAGTTCCTCTGGCGGTTCGTTGACGGCCGTCCCGTCGTGAATCACTGGCAGAGGCTGGAGCAGATCCCCGTGGAAACCCGCGCCTCGCAGGCCATGAGCCGGGAACTCCGCCGTGCAGGTTTCAGTTTCGTCGGTCCGACCATCTGCTATGCCTTCATGCAGGCGGTGGGCATGGTGAACGACCACCTGGTGTCCTGTTTTCGGCATGCCGACCTGATATCCTGACGGCATGGCCCGGTGCCAGTCCCTGATCGCGGTACTGGTCCTGGTGTGCGCTGCCTGGACCTGTGCCGGCAACCGCCGCGCGGCGGCTCCTGAGGACCCCTGGCAAAGCCGGCGGGAAGCCATGGTTTCCAGCCAGCTTGCCTCACGGGATATCGTCCACTCCGGGGTCCTGCGGGCCATGCGTGAGGTCCCGCGCCACCTGTTCGTGCCCGAGGAAATGCGCGACTGGGCCTACGCCGACTCACCGCTGCCTATTGGCCTGGACCAGACCATCTCCCAGCCGTACATCGTCGCCCTGATGACACAGGCGGCGGATCCCCGCCCCCGAGACCGGGCGTTGGAGATTGGTACGGGCTCCGGATACCAGGCCGCAATCCTGTCCCGGTTGGTGGAACGGGTCTATACCATCGAGATCGTGGAGCCTCTGGCGGAGCGCGCCCGCCGAACGCTTTCGGAACTGGGTTATGACAACGTGGAGGTTCGGGCGGGGGACGGGTATGCGGGATGGCCGGAAGCGGCTCCATTCCAGATCATTCTGATTACGGCTGCCGCGCCCCGTCTGCCCGAGCCGCTGGTGGAGCAACTGGCCGAGGGCGGCCGGCTGGTGGCTCCCCTTGGACCTCCGGGAGCGATTCAGGAGCTGGTGGTGTACCGCAAGAAAGGGGGCAAGCTGGACGAGCGCCGGCTGATCCCGGTCCGTTTCGTGCCCATGACCGGCCGGGTGCAGGAGCCGTAAGCCTCCGAGTACGGCGCCGGCGGGCGGGGCCGGCACCCTGAAGGGGTGCCAGAGCCGCACGATCCCGCCCCCTGACCGGTAGCACGGCCGGGACGGCCGTGCTACGGGTGGTTGCGCCGTCCGTCCCTGCGGGCGGCCATCGTCCTGGGGCCGATGGTGGCCCGGGCGTCCCGCCCGGGTCGTCCCCCCAGCACCCCCCGTCCGCCCCCCGCACCCGGTGGGGCATCCCGGAGGGATGCCAGACAGTAGCCGGAGGTCGAAGCGCAGCGAAGACCTCCGGAACGGACGGCCCAACAACAGGGTCGGCACCCTGAAGGGGTGCCAGACAATCCAGGCGAAAAGACGGCCGTGCTACGGCCGGCTGTACCGACCATCCCCGCCAAGTGCGGCAACCCCCCGGGGGGCCGTGGTGGGCCCGGGCGTCCCGCCCGGGTTGAGCAGTCAGCGCCCATTGTCCGTGCTCTTCTCCCGGCGCTGCATGGCGACGATCCCGCCTTGTGCGAGAAAGGGAAAGCGGAAGCAAGCTTCCGCACTCCAAGGCTCAGGCCGCTCGCGCGGCCTTCGCAGAAAACCCCGTTACCCCGTTACCGCGTTACCCCGTTACCCTGCTACCCCCCCACCTTCCCTCCCCTTCACCCATGCCCCATCATAGGCACATGAGACACACGTTCCTGTTCCTGCTTGCCCTTCTCTGCCCCGTCCCCGCCTACGGCCAACTTCCCGAGTTCTACCAGGTCGTCGACCGGGTCATCTGGGTGGTCGAGGACATGGACCAGACTCTCGCCGAGCTGCAGAAGCTCGGATTCACCAACCTGCGTGACTTTGGTATCGTCCAACTCACCGGCGCCCAGTTTCAGGGCGCTCCCACCGACGGAGAGGCCCGGGTCGTGTTCGGACGGTTCGGCGACGTACGCGCCCAGTGGATCGAACCTCGCGGGGGCCGCAATGCTTTCCAGGACTTCCGCAACCGTCACGGCAGCGGGGTCTTCAGCCTGATGCACCGGACCCCGACCGCCGAAGCGTTCCAGGCCGAGCTGGCCCGGATGGCGGGACTGGGGGTCGCCGTGCTGCAGGCCGGCGAGGTGCCCACCGACGCCGGCACCGTCCGCTACACCTTCTTCGACACCGCCCCCGAAGGCAAGTACACCCTCGGCCTGCTGCACTTTCCCAACGACAACGAGGGCCCGTTCCTGATCCCGCCGGACAACCCCACCGGCCGGACCGTGTCCCAGTTCGCGTTCGTGGTAAAGGCCCTGGAACCGGTCTCAGCCTACTGGGCGCACCTGGGCTGGCCGGCCATGCAGATCACCCACGGTCCGCTGACTGACAAGAAGTTCCGAGGCCAACCGGCGGATTTCGACATGAAACTGGGCTGGCAGCGCCACGGCAAAGTGGTCTACGAATGGATTCTCTCCACCCGTGGTCCGGACATCTACGGAGAACATCTCGCGGAACACGGGGAAGGATTCCACCATTTCGCCTTCCAGGTGGAAGACATGGACGCCGACCTTGTCTGGTGGGCGGAACGGGGCTACCCGGAGACCATGTCCGGCGGCTGGGGAGAAAAGGGAAAACCCGGCTCCGGGCGTTTTGCTTACGTGGACGCCCGACGCCTGGGAGGAATCGCCATCGAGCTGCTGTGGAACTTCAGGGCCTCCCGCTGACCACAGCCCTTTCCACCGGGGCGGGAGCGTGAAGTCAGCGGGGTTCACAGTAACTTTCCTGGACCCTCCCCCCGTCGAGCTCCACCGCCCAGACGAATTCAGCGATGAGTCCGAAGCGGTCTCCACCCCGCACATAGAGGAGAATGTCGGACTCCGGGAGAACCTTCGGTCGACAATGCCGGAACGCCGGACTGTCCACCAGGCGCGGTGCCCGGCCTGCCGCCGCCTGCAGGATCAGCCGATGGGACTGCTCACTGTTGGACACCAGCACGCAGCCCGACCAGTCCCAGAGGTAAAGCTCCTGTCCAGGCTGCGTACCCCGGATGACCGTCGGCGGCCCCTGCTCCATCGTCACCTCCCCCCGGCTTTCGAACCGGGCCACCGTCCGCGCCGTGATCCAGCTCCGCAACCGGTCGCTGTGCAGCCAGGCCGGGAAGCGTGGCACCAGGACTGCTGAGAATTCGATGCGATACCGTCCTTCACTGCGAGGAGTCAGGTCATGCAGGATCAGGGTCGCCGAGGCCACCAGCGGCCTGAGCTCCGCCAGGGAGGCGAGGTCCGGGCCCTGATCCAGCACCCGCTGCAGCTCGTCCCGGTCCAGATCCAGCCACCCCGCAGCACGGGTATCGGCGAGGAACGCCAAGGAAGGCGGGGGATCGCGGACCACGAGCACGCCCTGGACACCGGCGGGAACGGCCTCCAGGGGATCCGGAACCGCATGCAGGAAAAACCACCATCCGGCCGCCGCGGCGGCCAGCATCAAGCCCGCTCCCACGGCCGGAAGTCTCATCCGGGGCTATGCTACCATGCGCGTCGGGCAACCATGACTCTCCTCCACTCCCTCCGTCCCGAACTCCGCGAGGCAGCCTTCGAGGTGCTCGACCGGCTGCGATCCAGCGGACACCGGTGTCTGATCGCCGGCGGTGCCGTGCGCGACCTCCTGCTGGGCCGGGAAGTCAAGGAAATCGACATCGCCACTTCGGCTCCTCCCTCCGTGGTGGAGCGCCTGTTCCCGCAGACCGTGGGCGTGGGACGTCAGTTCGGTGTCATCCTGGTCATTCACCGGGGAATCCGGTTCGAAGTGGCTACCTTTCGAACGGAAAGCGGGCACAGCGATGGAAGGAGGCCGGACTCCGTCAGTTTCACCGACGCCCAGGAAGACGCCCGGCGGCGGGACTTCACTGTCAATGCCCTTTTCCTCGATCCGGAAAGCGGACAGGTTCTGGATTTCGTCGGGGGGCGGAAGGACCTGGAGGACGGGGTCATCCGGACCGTCGGGGACGCCTGTCGGCGTTTTGAAGAGGACCGGCTGAGGCTGCTGCGCGCGGTCCGCTTCGCCTGTCTGCTGGGATTCGAACTGGATCCGGCGACGTTTCAGGAGATCCGGCGGCAGGCACCGGCAATCCGGATCGTCAGCGCAGAGCGGATTCGCGATGAGCTGATGAAGATCCTCACCGGACCGGCACCCCATCGCGGCCTCGACCTCCTTCGGGAAACGGGGCTGCTGCGGGAAATCCTGCCGGAGGTGGAGGCTATGGTGGGGGTCGCGCAGCCTCCGCAGTTTCATCCGGAGGGGGATGTCTTCGTCCACACCCGTCTCATGCTTGAGCTGGCCAGACACCCGCTGCCGGAGACGTTGGCCCTAGGCATCCTGCTGCATGACGTGGGCAAACCGCCCACTTTCCGCGAGGCGGAGCGAATCCGTTTCGACGGCCACGCCGAAGTGGGGGCGGAAATGGCTGACACCATCTGCCGCCGCCTCCGCCTTCCCAACGAGACCGTCGGGCGGGTTGTGGCACTGGTGCGCGACCACCTTCGTTTCATGCACGTGCAGGAAATGCGGGAGAGCACTCTGAAGCGCTTCCTCCGGCAACCCCACATCGAGGAACATCTCGAACTTCACCGCTTGGACTGCCTCAGCAGCCACCGCGACCTGGCTAACTGGGAGTTCTGCAAGCAGAAGCTGGAAGAGCTGGGACGCGAGAAGATCCGGCCCGCCCCGCTTCTGAACGGCCACGACCTCATCCGCCAGGGCCTCAAACCCGGTCCCCTGTTCAAGGCCATCCTCGGCGAGCTGGAAGACCTTCAGCTTGAAGGGAGGATCACTTCCCGGCAGCAGGCGCTGGAGTGGCTGGCGGGCCGCGCGGCTCCGCCGGTGACGGACGGCCGCACCAGGGATGGTTGAGGCCCCGTTTCCCTTTGTCTGCAGCCGGGATATGATCGGCTCGGACAGGGAGGTACCCATGCAGCGAACCACCCGCAGGTCGTTTCTTGCCGGCTCGGCGGCTGGCGCGGCCGTCTGGACGTCCCGTGTCTCGACCGCCGCCAGCCGGAAACCGGGACCCAACGATACTCTGCTGATGGGTCTGATCGGCTGTGGTGGACAGGGCCGCGCCGATATGCGGACCCACCTCCAGATCCCCGGTGTCCGCTTCACCGCGGTCTGTGACGTCAATGCCCGCCGGCTGCAGGACGGCGCCAGGGACTCGGGCAATGATCAGGTCAAGACCTGTCGCGACTACCGACGTCTCCTGGAGGATCGGGAGATCGACGCGGTGATCGTCGCCACCAACGGTCACTGGCACGTCCTGCCGGTCATTCACGCCTGCCAGGCCGGCAAGGACGTTTACGTGGAGAAGCCCCTGGGAACTTCGATTGGTGAGGGACGGGCGGCGGTGGAGGCGGCCCGCCGCTACAACCGGGTTGTGCAGATCGGGACCCAGCAGCGGTCGGGAGACCATTACCAGCGGGCTTGTGAAGTCATCCGCTCCGGTCGTCTGGGAAGCATTTCGGAGGTCAAGGTCTGGGACTTCGACAATTTCTGGCCGGGTTTCGGTTCACCTCCCGACGCACCTCCGCCGGAAGAGTTCGGTGAGAACGGTTGGGACCTATGGTTGGGGCCGTCGCCCAAAGTCCCCTACAACCCCAACCGGTTTTTGCGCCACTACTGGTTCTTCGACTACGGAGGGGGCTGGCAGCTCGACTGGGCGGTCCATCACTACGACATCGTCAACTGGTGCATGGGTGTGACGGCCCCGGTTTCGGCTGTGGCCGTTGGCGGGTTCTACGCCTTCAAGGACAGCAATACCCAGTGGCCGGACACCTTCTCGGGAATCTGCGAGTACGGTCCGGGGCCGGTGTCGCCCAATGGTTTCGTCATGCAGTACAGCTTCCGCGGTGCCTGCGTCAACGTCACCAGTTATGCCTCCGCCCATGGCAAGGTGTTCTTTGGGAGTGACGCCTCCCTGGTTCTCGATCGATCCGGTTACACCATCCGTGAGGAGCCGCCGCAGGAGGCCCGGGAAGAGCCGTGGCGGTTGCCCTCCTTGACCCGGGAGGTGGAGAGGGTCGCTGGTGATCCTGACATGTTGCTCAAGCATGCCCGGGCGTTCGTGGACAGCGTCCGTTCCCGGAGCCGGCCGGCGGCGGATGTGGAGAACGGACATCATGCCAGCGTTCCGGGGCACCTGATGAACATCGCTTGGCGGGTAGGCCGGCGAATCCGGTGGGACGGCATGACGGAACAGGTGCTGGACGATCCGGCGGCCGGCGCTCTGGTCACCAAGAGTTACCGTGCGCCCTGGGCCCTGACCGTGTGAAGCAGTGACTTTGGATTCGCGCGGGGCGATGTTCAGCCGGGTCGGCATCCCGCGGACCGGCCCCGGCTCTGACACCGGGAGGGATGGCCCGACCCGGTTCGCCGCCCGGCTTGGCGAGCACCGGTAGATTTGGCGTATGCTAACGCTTCATGTCAGAGGCTCCTCTGATCAGGGAGAAAGTCAGTCAGGCGGTGGAGCTGCTGCGGGAGTTTGACATCGACTGCTGGCTCACCTTCGTCCGCGAGACCGCGGTAACCCCGGACCCCATGCTTGCATTCCTTTGCGAATCCAACCTGACCTGGCACACGGCGTTTGTCATCACCCGCAAAGGCCGGGCTGCAGCCATCGTCGGCCAGCTCGACGCCCAGTCCATCCGCGATCTCGGCGTCTACGAGCCAGTGATTGACTATGTGAAGGGCATCCGGCGGCATTTGCTGGATCTGCTGGCAGAGTTCCAGCCCCGAACCATCGCCGCCAACTATTCCCAGACCAGCGAAGTCGCTGACGGCCTCTCCCACGGACTCTACCTGACCCTGATGGAATACCTGGGTGAACTGGGCTGGCAGGATCGCCTGATCTCTGCCGAACCAGTCATCTCCGGCGTCCGAGCCCGCAAGTCAGCCAGGGAACTGGAGCGGATCCGGAAGGCGGTGGCGGAGACGGAAGCCATCTTCGAAGAGGCCCGGCGCTTCATCCGACCCGGCCAGACGGAGCGGCAGGTGGCGCGTTTCATCGCCGACCGGATGCGGGACCGCGGACTGGAGCCTGCCTGGGAGCCCGCGCAGTGCCCGGCGGTTTTCACCGGTCCCGTCACCGCCGAGGCCCACTATGCGCCCACCGACCGGCGGATCGAGCCGGGTCATGTCCTGAACATGGACTTCGGCGTCAAGGTTCAGGGCTACTGCTCCGATCTTCAGCGCACTTTCTATGTCCGGGAGCCGGGCGAAACCGGAGTACCCGAGGCAGTGGCCCGCGGCTTCCAAACACTGGTGGAAGCCATCGAGTGCTCGCGGCAGGCGATCCGCCCGGGCGTCACTGGACGCGAGGTGGATGCCGCCGCCCGAGGCCGGTTGGTGCGCGCCGGTTACGAGGAGTATCCCCACGCCCTGGGCCACCAGGTGGGCCGCGTGGCCCACGACGGAACGGCGATTCTGGGCCCTGCCTGGGAGAAGTACGGAAGTCGGCCCGAGCTTCCGTTGGAGGCCGGGATGGTGTTCACGCTGGAACCGCGCCTGAAAGTACCCGGCAGGGGGACCGTCACCGTGGAGGAGATGGTGGTCGTCACGCCGGAAGGCACACGTTACCTGTCCACTCCACAGCGGGAGATCTGGATCATTTGAAGGGGTGAGTGCTTGACTGGCAGCGCTTCACCCCACAACCGGATCCTGCTGGGTCTCCTGCTGGGCGCCCTGGCGGGGGTTTCCGTCAACTCGCTGCTCGGCGGGGTCGCGGCGGTCCAGCCGGTTCTCCAGTGGGCTCTGGCCAACCTCATTGACCCGGTCGGCCAGGTCTTCCTGCGGCTCCTTTTCATGGTGGTGATCCCGCTGATTCTGTCCTCGCTCACCCTGGGAGTCGCCGCCATCGGTGACCTGCGCCGGCTGGGGCGGGTCGGAGGCTTGACCTTCGGGTTTTTCTTGTTGCTGTCGGCGTCGGCAGCCCTTCTTGGACTGCTGCTGGTCAACGTCCTGCGGCCGGGCAGCGGGATGGAAGAAACCACACGGACCCAACTTCTGGCCGCCTTCCAGGACCAGGCCCGGGAGAAGCTGCAGGTGAGTCAGGGCGTCAATGTGTCCACCTTCGTCCAGATCATCCCCCGCAACCCGGTGGACGCCGCCGCCCGCGGCGACATGCTGGGTGTGATCTTCTTCTCGATCGCACTGGGGACCGCTCTGTCACAGCTTCCTGCAGGCCAGGCCAAGACGGTGCTCGGTTTTCTGGAGGGGATCGCGCAGGCCATGGCCGTGCTCATCCGCCTGATCATGAAGCTGGCACCCTTTGGGGTGTTTGCCTTGATCTTTGGGGTCACCGCCCGCTTCGGGTGGGAAGTCCTGGTGGAGCTGGCGGGGTACGTGTTTACCGTGCTGCTGGGCCTGACGGTGTTTCAGGTGGTCGGTTATGGCCTCCTGGTGCGTGTCCTGTGCGGCTGGAACCCGTTGGAGTTCCTGCGGCGGATCCGGGCGGTGATGATTACGGGCTTTTCTACCAGTTCCAGCAACGCCACGCTGCCGACCACCATGGAAGTCGCCGAGGAGGAGCTGGGCATTCCGCCGCAAATCTCGGGTTTTGTACTCCCCCTGGGCGCCACCATGAACATGAACGGGACGGCGCTGTTCGAAGGCGTCACCGTGCTTTTCCTGGCCCAGGTGTTCGGGGTACCGCTCGACCTGGGGCAGCAGATGCTGGTGGTTGTCCTTTCAGTGATGACCGCCATCGGGACGGCGGGAGTCCCCGGTGGTTCCATCCCGCTTCTGGCAGGAGTGTTGGCCACGGTGGGAATTCCGGCGGAAGGTATCGCCCTGGTGCTGGGAGTGGACCGGATTCTGGACATGAGCCGAACCGTGCTCAACGTGAGCGGCGACCTGGTGACGGCTGCTTTCGTGAGCCGCCGGTTCCGGACGCTTTCCGCCCAGTCGGCGTCCGCAGACGCGGGAGATACCTTCCAGGACCTGCATTGAGAGCTTGGCCCGGATCACACGGATCACTCGGATCACACGGATCACACGGATCACACGGATCACTCGGATCACTCGGAGCACACGGATCATACGGATCGCACGGATCGCGCTGATCACCTGGATCACATACCCATCGGTGACGGTCCCAACCGGAGATCTTGCGCGACTACCTACAAGGGGCTAGGATCACTCCGCCTGGAGGAAAAGATGAAGCATGCCTGTCAGATGGTTTTGGCCGTCCTGCTGTGTTCCGCGGCGCCGGCAGCTCAGCCGGCGCGTTACCTGGATCCCAGCCTCAGCCCGGAGGAGCGGGCGCGGGATCTGGTCTCGCGGATGACTCTCGACGAGAAGATCGACCAGCTCAACTTCGAGGCCCCGGCCATCGAGCGTCTGGGAGTCCCCGCCTATAACTGGTGGAACGAAGCCCTGCACGGCGTCGCCCGCCACGGCCGCGCGACGGTCTTCCCCCAGGCCATCGGCCTGGCGGCCACCTGGGATCCGGACCTCATTCACCGCATCGCCTCGGCCATCAGCGAGGAGGCCCGGGCCAAGTTCAACGCCGCCCAGCGCCTCGGCAACACCGGCCGTTACTCCGGTTTGACCTTCTGGTCGCCCAACATCAACATCTACCGGGATCCCCGGTGGGGGCGGGGCCAGGAGACCTATGGCGAGGATCCCTATCTGACCAGTCGCATTGGTGTCGCTTACGTTCGCGGCCTGCAAGGCGATCACCCGCGCTATCTCAAGGCGGCGGCCTGCGCCAAGCATTACGCGGTCCACAGTGGACCGGAAGGTGAGCGTCACAGTTTCGACGCCCGGCCGTCCCTGAAGGACCTCTGGGAAACTTACCTTCCGGCGTTTCGGGCGCTGGTGACTGAAGCCAAAGTCGAGATCGTCATGTGCGCCTACAACCGGGTCTTTGGCGAGCCCTGTTGCGGCAGTCCCCTCCTGCTGCAGGATATCCTGCGCCGGCAGTGGGGTTTCAAGGGACACGTCACTTCCGACTGCTGGGCTCTGGTGGACTTCCACCAGTTCCACAAGGTCACTCGGACGCCGGAGGAGTCCGCCGCCCTCGCATTCCGGACCGGCGTCAATGTCAACTGCGGCAGCACTTCGCCGTACCTGCGCGGAGCAATCAAAGAGGGGCTGATCACTGAGGCGCAGATCGACGAAGCGCTGGTCACGTTGCTCCAGACCCGCTTCCGGCTGGGCCTGTTCGATCCGCCGGAGATGGTGCCTTTCAACCGGATCGGACCGGAGGTAATCAACTCCCCCGAGCACCGGCTGCTGGCCCGGGAAGCTGCAGCCAAGTCCGTCGTCCTCCTCAAGAACAGCCGGGTCTTGCCGCTACGGAAGGACATCCGCCGGCTGGTCGTTCTGGGTCCCAACGCGGCGGACGCCAACATCCTGCTGGGCAATTACTATGGCATTTCCGGCAACCTGGCGACGGTTCTGGAGGGGATTGCCGCCAAGGTGGATCCGGGAGCCTTTGTGGACTACCGCCATGCCTTCCTCCTCGACCGGGAAAACATCAACCCGGTGGACTGGTCCATCGGGGAGGCCCAGACCGCCGATGCGGTGATCGTGGTCATGGGGCTTTCCGGCCTGCTGGAGGGTGAGGAAGGCGAGTCGCTGGCGTCTCCCACCAAGAGCGACCGCTTCGACATCGGCCTGCCTCCCAACCAGGTGGCGTATCTGAAGAAGCTGCGGGCGGCGGTAAGAAAACCCATCCTCGCCGTCCTCACCGGCGGCAGCCCGGTGGCGATGCCCGAAGTCCACGAGCTGGCGGATGCCATCCTCTACGTCTGGTACCCAGGGGAAGAGGGCGGACACGGCATCGCAGACGTCATCTTCGGCGACGCCGTCCCCTCCGGACGGCTGCCGGTGACTTTTCCCAAATCGGTGGATCAGTTGCCACCATACACCGACTATTCGATGGCCGGCCGTACCTACCGCTACATGGAACAGGAGCCGCTCTACCCCTTCGGCTTCGGGTTGAGCTACACCCGCTTTGCCTACTCCAACCCCCGCGTGAGCGCGCCGTCGGTCCGTTCGGGCGAAGCCGTGGAGGTGACGGTGACAGTCACCAACCAGGGTCCGGTGGCCGCTGAAGAGGTGGTCCAGTGCTACCTTTCCGATCTGGAGGCGTCGGTGCCGGTGCCGAAGCACTCGCTCACAGGATTCCAGAGGATCAGGCTGTGGGAGGGTGAATCCCGTGACGTGACCTTCAGGATTACGCCGGGGATGATGGAGCTGGTCAACGAGCAGGGACAACGCGTACTCGAACCGGGCCGCTTCCGCGTCACGGTGGGCGGAGCCTCTCCCGGTCCGCGGGCGGTGGCGCTGGGCGCCCCGACTCCGGCGACGTTGGAGTACACCGTCCAGTGATTCACCGCGCAACGAATCGGAGCCGGCTCAGGTTGAACCCGCCCACGGGAAACTCGATCCGGAGCTGACGGGTACCCGCTGCCAGCGACAGTCCGCGTGCCCAGACGGAGGTCCAGGTCTGCCAGCCCCCGGTTCTCGGGACAGCCAGTACGGCGGGCAACACCTGGACGCCGTCGATCCGAACGTTCAGCCGGCCGCCCGACTGGGGCGTCGCCACCCGGAATTCGAGATCGTAGACTCCGGGAACCTGCACCCCCACCGTGAACTGCAACCACTCTCCGCTCTCGATCCATCCCACATTCCAGGGGGACCCGGGATCCTGGGAAACCTCGATGTCCACGCCGTCATTGCGGTACCGCCAGCCCGAGTTCCAGGGAGTGCTGTCCGCAAAGCTGTCCCGCATGGCGCGGCGATCGAAATATGCGTGGCCCTGGGTGCCCAGATCGTAGTCCACCGCCTGGATCGCCCCGGGTACGAGATGAGTCTGGAACGGCCGGGTTACAGTCCCCCGATCCGGGTCCAGCAGGGCGTGGAGCACGTCGGGATGCAACTCGTTCTGCGGCAATGCCAGAGCCTGGGCGAGCTCCAGCAGGCCCTGGCGGGCCTCCTCCGGACTCGGCTTCGGGCGGGTCCCGTTCCAGTAATCCAGCAGCCGCTGGTAGCCCGGCGGAATCGGTGCCGACAGGGGGCTGGTGATGGTCTCCACTTTCTTGTGCGTCCACCAGCACCAGCCGATTCCTTGCCGCTCCAGTTCTCCGATTACCGCCGACGCCCAGGCGTTGCTGTTTTCCCCGAACTCACCCACCCACAGCGGTACTCCATGCTGGCTGCGGAGGGCAAGGAAGCGTTCGAGGGATTCCGCCGCCGGCGAGTCCCAGTATTTGTGGAAGCTGTAAACCAGGTTGGCGTCAAAAGGCGGCGTCAAGCCGGTGAAATCCGTCCCATACCAGTTTCCTTCCACCATGATCGCGTGCTGCGTATCGACTTCCCGGATGGCCGCGGCAATCCGCTGGTAAAGGCTGCGCAGCACGCCCGAACCCATTCCGCTCGGTAGCACCGGCTCGTTCAGCAGGTCATAGCCGGCGACGGTGGGGTCGGCCGCCAGACGACGTGCCAGCTCGCGCCAGAGCCGGATCGTCAGCTCCTGGTGATCTGGATCGAGCCACAGTCGGGCGACGCCGTCGCTGTCGGAGATGTTGTTGGGATTCTGTCCCCCCGGTGCACAATGCAGGTCCAGGATGACGGCCAGCCCATGGCGCCGACACCAGTCCAGAAGCCGGTGAAACATGAGAAATCCAGCCTCCCGAAACTCCCCGCGCTCTGCGTCCCAGAGGTCCAGGTAATGAAACGGAAGCCGTACGGAGTTGAATCCCCAGGCGGCGATGCGCTCGATATCTTCCTCCCGGACGTAGTTCGCCCGGTACTGCTCCCAGAACCCGCCCGCTGCCTGCTCACCTGCAACCTCCTGAAACTGCGCCCGGATGGAGCTGGGAGACCCATAGCCTGGCAGGTGCAGGATGTAGCCCTCCGGGACCAGCCATCCTCCGAGGTTGAGTCCCCGCCAGAGGACGGGGACGCCTCCCGGCGACACCGTCTGGGTGCCGGATGCCCGCCAGAATGCCCCTCCGGAAGGCAGCGCCATCAAGGCGCCGTCACGCCGCTGGACCAGGCCGACCGCCGCAATCGGGCCGCCCGCTTCCACCTCCAGCTCCAGCGTCCCCTCGAATCGGCTGGAGCGATCCCGGAAGAATCCCTGGAACAGGCATTCCTCCGTGACAAAACAGCTACGCTGATTTCGGGGACCAAGCGGATCGAGATCACGTTGGGACTGGAGCGCACCCAAACCGTTCAGCAGCCTGGCTCGCACCCTGGCGGCGTTCTGGGAATCGGGATTGAACAGGGCGACGCCCGTACTCTCCCCATCGTCCACAGCAACGTAAAGCCGGACGGACGCGACGGGCGGCTGCGATCCTACCGAGACCAAGTGGCCCAGGATCTCGTAAACCAGGACGCCGCTGACCGCCGTCGGGCCGGTGGTCTCGACCTCAGCGGAAGCCACGCGGAGGGGTCCGGTGCCGTCGCTCTCGACCTGGAAAGTCCCGCGAGCGGGGATTGTGAAGGTTACCTCCTCCACCTCCGCCCCGGCGAACGGAATCGCCAAGGGGCCGCCGTCCGGGCTGAGGAAGCGGATCCGTCCCTCCACCGGCTCGTAACCCGGGTTCATCAGCACGATGCTGCGGTTGGGCTGTCCGTCGGCTTCCCCGTTGACGAACTGGGGGAACCAGAGCGAGGCGGCCCGAACTCCGGATATCGCCAACAGTCCCGCCAGCAGCGATACGGCTGCGCGGGAGGTCTTCATGGCTACATCCGTAATCGATGCCGGTCCAGGCCCAGGTTGGCCTGCAGGGAGAAATGCTCGAAACACCGGTAGTCCTCCAGGCTGATGGGGCGTTTCGAAACGGCATTGTCGGCATAGAAAAAGCCCACCAGCTTTTCCGCCGAGTAGATGGGGGCCAGCGCAAAAGCCGTTGCCGAGAAAACCTGCTTCAGGTAAGGCGGCAACAGCGAACCCAACGGCTCCTGCTCCGCATCCAGCACGAGGATCGGCTGGCGATCCCGGAGGCAGCGGGTAAACAGATTGTCGGCATCGAGCTGGATGCAGATCTTGCCGGCCAGTTCGCCGGCCCTAAGTCCCAGGCCGTAGCGTCCGGTGACCACCGTCCTCTCAGGGTTGCAGAGGGCCAGCACGATGCGGTCGAACTGGGCGACCCGCTGGATGCCTTCCATGACCAGATCAAACAGCGTGCTCAGGTCCCGGTTCTCGAAGATGTGGAGGGAGATCTCCCGCAGCAGCTCGAGCTGGATCGTGGCGCGGTCCTTGACCTGGCCCTCCTGCTCCAGCAGCTCCACCTGGGACAGGACCTCCTCCCGACGTTCCACCTGCTGCAGCCGCCGGACCAGCTCCTTGCGGGCAGGATCCGGGATGTCGTCCGGTTCCGCGGGAACCGCCTTCAGCTCCCGAGCCTCGATCCCCCAGCGAGCGGAGGACTTCCGGGCTTCCGTATACGCACCGCAGATGGCGTCGAGCACAGTGTCCGCTGCCACATGGAGTTCCTGCTTCAGGATCTCCACTTTCCCGGCGAGTTCCACATCCCGGGGGCCCTCGCCGAAGAGGTTTTCCGCCACCTCAAAACAGACACGCGGGATTGTGGCCAGACGGAGGTCGCTTTCCCCGGAGGGGAGGCCGCCGGTCACCGGTTTGACCAGCCCCATCGGCAGGGACCACCGCTCGGCCAAGGCTTCGGCGAATTCCTGATACGTGTGGCCGAGCACCTGCTGTTGCGCTTCCTCTTCCGGGCAGCGCGTGCGGAGCCGGAGCTGCTCCACCTCCAGATAACGCTCCGGCAGGTAATAGGCGACGGCGAGTTTGCCCAGATACTGCAGCAGTCCCCTCACAAACAGCTCTTCCTTGCGGGAGTCGCGGGCCAGCCCCGCCAGCTCCCGGGCCAGAGTCCCGGTGAAGTAGCTGCGGGCGAGGATCTTCTTGAGATCGATCCACGGATGGTGCCTCTGGAAGACCTCGACGAAGCCGAGTCCCAGGCAGATGTCGCGGATCACCTCGACCCCCAGCAGCACCACGGCACGCGAAATGGTCTTGATGGAGTGATTGGTGCGGTTGTAGTAAGGGGAGTTGGCGATCCTCAGCACCTTGACCGCGAATCCCTGGTCCTGGAGGATGATACGGGCGATATCGGAGGCGGCACACTGGGTGTCCTCTCCGAGGCGGATGACCTCCAGCACGGATGTGCGGAATACAGGCAGGTCTCCGCGGCCTTCCACCCGGCTCGCCAGCAGTTCCAGTACGTTTCCGCCCAAGCTTCCTCATCGGCTTCCCCGGGGTCAGCCGTCGGGGAGAACCTGCGGGATTATAGCTTACCGCCTTGCGGCCGGCGCACGGTACATCGGACCTTGAGGAGAGCCTGAAACCTGGTACGCCCGCCGCGATTCGAACGCGGGACCTTCTGGCGGGGGACGGGATGTCGATGACATCGGAATGCAAGAGCAAGCGAACGAGGCTTTGGGCGCCATCGACGGAACCTGCCGAAGGGGCAGGAAATCCACAGGCGGCTTGAGCCGATGGGGGGGCAGCCCGGCGGGGTGTTGAGGCGCCACGCCGGGGGTCTAGGGTCGTCGCCCACACCGCGGGGGCGCGTTTGTCCGTCGCAGCGCGAGCGCTTCGGGGCGCCCGTCCATGGCCGCACGGTGACAGCGGCTTTCCAGGAGCGAAAGCTCGAAAGAGCGGAAAGACGAAAGGGCCGGTCACCCTGGTCTCCGGCCCTTCGTCAAACGTCGCGAATTGCGCCTTCCCTTTTCAGTCGGCGCTCGCGTCACACTGCTCCAAGCAAGATACCTCTTCCGTGGCAGGGGATGCAACCGGAAAAGTTGTCATAGGGAGCGCCCCCGGCGGGACTCGAACCCGCGACGTTCACATTAGCAGTGTGACGCTCTGTCCGACTGAGCTAGGGGGGCGCGCCAGGGATTATGGGAAACCGCCGGGAACTCCGCAAGCTGACGCCCGCGTGTGGGAGTGCATCGTCTCGGCGCTTTCCACTTAACCGTGTACTGCTCGTCGCTGCTGTTGGCGCTGTGCGGGCCCAAGCCTGTGTCCCTGCGCGAATGCCACGAGGAAAAACACCGTCTTTACAAGCTCCTGCTGCCTCCTGCTGCCCAACCCGGAGGCGCAGGCTCTATCTCTCAACGCAATTCCGCAGCCGAACCTGGAGGAGCGGTTGTGGCGTCATCTGGTCGAGCTGCAGGTCTCCCGCTGACTTGCCGGGCCCACCCAACCACGAACTGGAAGGGGAGACGGGGCTGTTTCGGGGTTACCCTGGTGCCGGCGGGAGCGCCGCCGGGGCCTGCCTGACCATTGGCTCGGGACAGCGGGCCCGCCGCGGGGTGAAGCCTTTTTCCTGCCCGCGGGGGGTGAAACGGGGCGTTCGTTCTGCACCCTATTTGCACCCTGAGAATCTCGGAGGCCCTGAAGCTGGTACACCCGCCGCGATCCGAAGGCGGGACTTCGGCTCCGGCAGCGGGAGGCCGATCCTTCACCAAGGGTCCGATCACCAGCCACTGACAACCGGTCCAGCCGGCTTCTTCTGTTTGTGTCCTGAGCTGAGGTCCGCGGTATCCTGACACCTTCGGGCGGGGGACAGCCTGCGCCGGCTGGCGACTACCAGAAGCAGCGGCTCCCGGACTTGCTGCCATTCCGCCGGAGCCCGGACGGCTCAAGGGGTGATCGTGACGATGACTCGCTTGTATTGGGATAGTGGCGGGCTGCCTTTGTCGGTGACTCTGAGGATGAAGTGAACCGTTTCCGGTTTGTCGACCTTCGGCGCGGTCACCCAAATGCCCGTCTGGTTCTCCGCACCGTTGATCGTAACCGCTCCCCTGTAGGTTCCGGCCTCGGGATATGGAAACCAGAAGTAGCTCAGACTGTCGCCATCCGGGTCGGTGGTTCCGCCGGCGCTGAGCCCGAAGCCCTGTCCGGACCGCACCGTGATCATGGCGGGGTGATCCAGGACAGGGACAGGGGGATGGTTGGCTTCCGGGTAAGGCTTGATCGTCCAGTCCATCCGGGCAGCGAAGTCATTTTGGAAGTCGTCTCTCCACCGCCACAGTGTAGCCTTGAAGTCTCGGAATGACTTTTCGCCTGGCCGAGTTGCTCTTCCGTATCCGGCGGACAGCGGCGGCGTGTACTCGTCGATCGCGGTGGTCCAGATCGGACGTGTTTCGGGCTCGACCGGAACCCCGCCAATGAATGTATGGGGGTCGGTGACCGGTACCTCAGGCCGGTACAGTTCGTAGCGTCCTCCCCAGCCTCCCCAGTCCGGACGGTCGGGCTCGTTCAGGCCGTTGGGAACCAGCCCCAGAAAAGAAGGGGTGTCGCCTTCCATACCCCAGGCCACATCCGGGTACACGGCACCCAGAGGCCCGTGGCCCTGCTGGATGTGTTCGGCGAGCCAGGGGTTGCTGATGGTGGTGTTGTCGATCCCGGCCACGACGGTGTTGATACCACTCCATGTGGCCGCTCCGTAATCGCCCCCAGGAGTCACTATGTAGAAGAGTGTCGGGAAATTCCTGCGAATCCATGGGCCGCTGTCGTCCTGATCGGAGATTGTATAGACCCTGAGCTTCGCGACCAGACGATCGACTTCCGCAGCCGTTCGGGTGGCCCGCAGCCTGTGGAGCGCCTGCGCAAGCGTGTTGGCTCCTCCCCACACCGACACCCAGAGAGGGCGATCGTCGTCCTGCTCCAGGACCCGAATGATCCAGTCGGACCCTTCGGAGTCCTTGCCCGCACCCACTCCATTCATTCCGTATTCAGCCCGGCCTTCCTTGACCAACGATTCGAGGTTTTCGGCCGAAGGGTAGTTCGGATCATGCTCCGTCAGGTTCCGATGTACCTTGGCGTAAGCCCGGATCACGTTTCGAATCAATTCGGGGGATACAGACGTCCGTTTGTGAGTGGAGGTCGTGGCGACCAGGCCCTGGATGTCGATGACATCGGAATACAAGAGCAAGCGGACAAGGCTCTGGGTGTCATCCGGGTCGGCACCCACGTCGGTCAGGATGATCACCCGGTGCTTTTGAATGTCCGAAACGGAATGCGGGGGCTGCGCCTGGACATGCTGCCAGAGACCGAGCGACGCGAGGAGAAACGATGCTGAACAAGTCCACGGCACGAGCCGCTTGAGCGGGCTGTGGGTACTTGGGCGGGCTGGCTTCGCATGGTCCATTGGCAAAGTCCAGACACGTTCTGCCACTGGACAACCGATCAGGTTTCAAAGTGACCGTCGATCGCCTCAGACTGACGCAGTTCGGCGGCTTCCCTCAGAAGCGCCCGGGTTGCCGCCGACTTCTTCACTTGTGCTCCCGCAAGTCGGATTCCGATGGCGCTGAAGCCCCATTTCCGTGTGAGCCGCAAACCCATCAAAACCCTGGTACGCCCGCCGCGATTCGAACGCGGGACCTTCGGCTCCGGAGGCCGACGCTCTATCCAGCTGAGCTACGGGCGCACCTGCGATGAAACCGCAGTCTAGCAGAAAGACCGGCGGCAATCGAGGGTTCCCCGGCTGCAGCTGTGGCGGTATCCTCTGTCAGAGGGCAACGATGAGACACCTTCTGAGGTCGCTCGCTCTGGAGTTGGCAGCCGGACTGGGCCTTCTGGTGTGGACCGCCTGCGGCGCACCGGCGGAACCAGGCGCCGGGTCCTCCGGAATGACTTCGGAGGAACCAGCGGCTTCCGCGCGGCACACTCCCTCGCCCGGCCTGGTGTTGCGGCTCGAACGGCACTCCGTCCAGGACCGCCAGGGTTTCGGTACCGAAGCCTTCAGTCTCCTCCTGCCGCAGGGATGGAAGTTCCAGGGCCAACTCCAATGGGAAATCCAGACCGGGGGGATTCCCCGCCCGGTGCTCCAGTTCGAAGGCAGTTCCCCTGACGGGTCCGCCGCTGTGACCATGCTGCCCGACCAGGTTTTCGCTTACGCCGATGACCCCATGCTCCAGGCGAGCCTGACCGCCCAGGGAAGCCAGGTCCTCCCCGCCATGTCACTGCGGGATTATTGCCAGAGCATACTCCTGCCGAGCCGCCCGTCCGACGGGACGGCGGAACTGCAGATGCGGCGCTGGCTGGACCTGCCGGAGGAAGCCGCACGCCAGCAACAGCTCAACGAGTACCTGATCAACCGGGTCTTCCATTCCATCTCCCCCTTTCCGACCCTGCCCCGCCATGGGGCCGAGGCAGCCCTGGTGGAGGCCCAGGGACAATGGCGTGGAAAACCCGTCCTGGAAACTCACTTCCTGGTGATGGACCATGTCCAGACTTCGCTGGCCGGTATGTTCGGACCCGTTCACCTAACCCACTGGGTAGTCCACGCCCTGCTGGTCCGGGTGGAGCGCGATCGGGCGGAAGAGTTCGCCGCGCTGGTGCCGGTCATCCTCCGCTCCGCCCGACCCAACCTGCGCTGGCTGGTGGACACCACGCGGTTGACCGCCAGCCTGACCCGGCAGGCCCTGCAGAACCAGCAGGCAATCTTCGAGCGTATGCGACAAATCTCCCGGACGCTTTCCGAAATCGACAATATCATCGCGGAGGGCTACGCCCGCCGCAGCCGGGCGCTGGACCGCGTGTTCGAAGATTACAGCCAGGCGGTCCGGGGCGTGGATACCTATGTTGTTCCCGGCTCCGACAGCGCTCCGGTTGAACTCCCGCTGGGTTACGACCACGTCTGGACCGACGGAAAGGAGTATCTGCTCACCAACCAGCCCGGATTCGACCCCAATGAGGCTCAGCCCCACACCTGGGCGCGCATGGAACGGGTGGAAAGGTGATGGGAAGGGAGCTTGCCGTTCAACGACTGCGCTGCCTCACGCCCGCAGGTAAACCTCCGGATTGACGACGTTGCCCAGATTCGGCCGGCGTCCTTCCAGAACCGCGCAGGCATCCTCCAGCATGGTCTCCAGGATCCGCCGCTGGGCCAACGGGGTGCGCGCCGCCACGTGTCCCGTTACGATCGCCCGCGGGTGGCGGAACAGCGGATGGCAGAGATCCGGCGGCTCGTCGGGAAACACGTCCAGCGCCACCGCCTCCAGCCGGCCCTCGTCCAGGGCCTCCACCAGCAGATCCAGGTCTTCGACCACTGCGCCCCGGGCGGTGTTGATGAGCAGGGAACCCGGCTGTACCAGCCTGATGTTGGTCCGGTTGACCATGGCCCGGGTCTCGTCGGTCAGAGGCACGTGCAAAGTGATCACCGATGCCCTCTGCAACAAATCCTCGAGTCCGGTGAACTCGACCTGGTCGTCCGCAAACGCGGCATGGTCGATGTACGGATCGTCGGCCAGCACCACCATGTTCAACGGACGGCAGAGCTGCCGCACCAGCCGGCCGATCCGTCCATAGCCGATGATACCCAGCACCCGCCCTTCGAAATCCCAGCTCCGGGAGGTATAGCGGGCTTCCCAATTGCCTTCGGCCAGGGACTGGCGCCAGAACTGGAGCTTCTTGCCGGCGGCCAGCATGAACGCCAGCGTCTGTTCGGCAACTGCACGGGACATGGCCCCGGGGGTGTAAAGCACCGGTATTCCCCGCCGGGTGGCATCCTCGATGGAGATGCTGTCGTAACCGACGCCGGTGCGGGCGATGGCTTTCAGCCCCGGCGCCCGATCCATCCAGCGTCCGTCGACGTAGGCGGAACCGCGGGGGATCAGCAGGACCACCGAATCGTCCAGGATCTCGAAGGCTTCCGCTCCGTCTTCGGGCGTCATCACGACCTCGCCGTAGGCTTCGAGGCGGGCGGCGACGGAGGCCGGCAACGGACCGAGCGTCACAATACGGCGGCGGTTTCGGGAGCGGTCGTGCACAGGCTTCCGCTTTGAATCAGGGTTGGCGTCCCCACGGGGATTTGAACCCCGGTTGCCGCCGTGAAAGGGCGGTGTCCTAGGCCAGGCTAGACGATGGGGACGACCAAAATGAAGGCGAGATTGTAGCATCCGGCCGGAGCCCAAGTCCATCCGACGGACGTTTGACGCGTTTGACCGGACCCGCCACCCGGGCTTTCCGTACTATAATCTGCGCTTTGATGGCGAAGAAAGCAGCGTCCCCGGGCCGGGCCGCAGGCCCGCAGACTACTCCGGCCACTCCAGCGCCGCAACAGTACAGCACTCTGCGCGAGTACTTTGTCGCCACGGTTTACTGCACCATCATCGCCCTGTTCGTCACCACCTATGTGGTTCATCCGATGACCGTGCCGACCCCCTCGATGGTGCCCACGATCCTGGTGGGAGACCGGCTGCTCATCGACAAGTTCACATACCGGAACCGTTTCTTCGGTGAGTGGCCGCTGACACCTGCTCTGGACATCAGGCGCGGCGACATCGTCGTTTTCAAGTTCCCTGACGACCCCGAGGTTCTCTACGTGAAACGCGCCATCGGACTGCCCGGCGAACGGCTGGAGATCCGGGACAAGACGGTGTATATCAACGGCGAACCGCTGGATGAACCATACAAGTACCACCAGGACGCCGCGGTCACCCGCCGCCCCCTGAATCCGCATTTCCTCACCTTCGACTCACAGCGGGACAACTACGGACCCGTAACGATTCCGCAGGACAGCTATTTCATGATGGGGGACAACCGGGACGACAGTGCCGACAGCCGTTACTTCGGCTTCCTGCACCGTGACTACGTCGTGGGCCGGCCGTTGATCGTCTTCTGGTCCTACGAGGATGACTCCGACGCTTACAAACGCACGTCGCTGCCGGAGATGGCGAAGCTCTACGCGGAACGGGTGATCTTCTTTTTCACCAGGACCCGGTGGAGCCGCATGGGCCATTTCGTGAAGTGAGGCCCCAGAAGACAGCCAGGGAGCCATAGCCACAGATCCAGTGGTTGCACAGCGCAGTGAAGTCTGTTTCCCCGAGTCCTGAGAAATCTGTGGCTACCGTGACGTCAAGAACAGCCGCGTCTCTTCCAGGAGGAAGCTGAGCATTTCCCAGGGTGTACGGTCCAGGGCCGCCACCGGAAGTACACCGGCCAGCCCGCATACCACCAGCGACCACGCCGCCGCCGCCCAGAAAAGCCAGCGCGGGCGCCGACTGCTGTCCATTACCGCCAGCACCAGCACCGGCAGCATCGGGACCAGGTAGCGGGCGGAGAAACCGGTGCCGGCGCGCCAACCCAGGTAAGTGCAGTGCAGAAGGAAAAAGGCGAGGGCCGGAAGATAGAGTTCCCCGCCCCGGCGCAACAACGGCCACAGGCCCCAGGCCAGAAAAGGCGCGAAGCATAACAGACCGTTTTCCGGGTCCAGCAGCAGTCCTGGCAAGGCGGTACGGGTGGCTCCGAAAGGCCCCACCACCAGCACCCGGTCCCCGGAGAAAACGTGGATCCCACTGTGGAAAAGACTGAAATGGCCGACGTCCCGGAAAAGGTACTGTGCGAAGGCGATGCCGCCGCCGACGCCGAGAGCGGTGGCGCCCGCCAACCACAGGCCCCGGCGGCGCTCCCCGCGCCAGAACGCCAGCCCAGCCATGACAGCGGGTACCACGGCAAACGAGTACTTGAACCAGATTCCGCACACCGCGGCCACAGCGGCCAGCGCCGGACTCGCCGCCGCAAGCATCACCACCCACGCCACCGTCATCCAGGTTTCGGCCCACAGATCCCGGGCATAACACCACAGCGGAGTCGCCAGCCCCAACAGAAGCAGGCCGGCGACCGGCATCCGGGGACGCAGCCGGGCCAACAGGTACATCGCCCCTAACACAGCAGCCAGACTGAGCCAGATGCACGCCGATTCCACCCACTGCGTCCCCCGCAATGGCCATACCACGGCCGCCATCAGCATGGGCAAGAACGGGGGATGGCAGAGCAGCTCCCTTCCCTGGCGGTCGACATCCACGTGATGGTCGATGGGGACACCCCGCAACCGCGCCCCAAGATCCCAGCTACCTGCCTCCGCCCGACGATAGTTGTTCGCCAGGTCGAAGTCGAGGTCCTCCACCAGGCTGTTCACCAGAGCCAGGTAATGGGGACTGTCGCCGGACGTCACCACCGGCCGTCCCAGATAGATCGGTCCGACCCTCAGGAACCAGCCGTCCTGTGTCCGTTCCGGCGCAAGCGGGCCGGTCACGAAGCTGGAAACCAGGTAGCAGAACCCGACGAAGGCCAGCCACCAGCGGGAGGTTTCTCCCACCGGCTGCTCCAGACGACTATAAAATCGTGTCCATCCCATCTGTCGGGCGCGGTCAGGAAGTTGCAGCCACGGTGTCGCCGGTCAAGGAGGCGATCAGATCACGGGCCATTCGCATCTGGTCGTGCAGATGGCTGTAGTGAAACAAACCATTACGCCCCAATGGCTCGAGGTTCTTCAGGTAGCGCAGGAAAGCCAGCACCGTGGTGACGCGATCCTCGAAATCCAGGGCGTAGACGGGATAAGCGTTCGGCAACTCGTGCACCCGCCAGTCCAGCACTTCTTCCGCCCGGATGATGCCCAGGGCGACCAGTTCACGGACCACCTTCGATTTCAGTTCCTCTGCGGACAACGCGGCCACCGGCTCGTGGCGGAAGCAGGGAACCTCCGCCGCCAGGCCGGTCTCCCCCGGAGGTGCCATGGTCTCGCAGCGGTTGCGCGGCTCATAGATCCGCGAGATGCAATATTCCGGCACTGGAATGTAGATCGAGGCGTTGGGGCTGACCGAGCTTCGTTTGAGCCGCAGGAAAACCAGCCGGACGTGACGGAAGCGCAGTTCCGCCAAAGCTCTTTCCACCGCAGGCGGGACCTGGATCCCCACTAGGGACCTGACCAGCACCGTCAACGGCAGGGTCGAGACGACCGTATCGGATACGTTGGGCTCACTTGCGTCCTCCAGCCGGAGGCGGACGACCCGATCCGCCTGGACGATGAGTCCGGCGACCCCCAGCCCACAATGCAGGTCCTCCGGGGGCAGGGCGGAAGCCAGCGCTTCGACGATTCTGCCGTAACCGCCACGGGGATACAGGAAGGCTCCGTCGAGATGGGCGGTCTTGCGGCTGGGATCCACCAGCTCCAGCACCAGCGTCCGCAGACTCATACCCCGCAGCCGTCGGGTGGCCACTGCCGGCGACAGGCGGTCCGGCGGCAGGCCCCACACCTTGGCCGAGTAATTGAGAAGGAACTGCCGGGCCAAAAGCTCTCCGAATTTGTGGACCGCGAAATCCTCGAAAGACTGCAGAGGTCCGCGCCGGCGGCGGTTCCGGAGAATGTCCAGGCCGATCCTGGGAACCTCCCGCACCCCGCCGGCAAGGATCACGTTGAGGGGAGTGGGCGGAAAGTCCAGGAAACGCCGGCCGATGAGAACCTTGCTGGGACGCGAGACGGGAAAAAGCTCGCTGCCCAGGAGTTCGCGGAGGTCGGCGGTGACCTGGGGATCGCGGTCGTGGAACCGGTGAGCGCCACTGTCGTACCGGTGCCGTCCCAGAGAGAAGGTCCGGCACAGGCCCCCCAGGTGGGGCTGTTTCTCGTAAAGCGCGAAGGGCAGACCCCGGCGATGGGCATAATACGCCACCGCCAGACCTGCGGGACCTCCCCCGAGAATTGTCAGTCTCATCTTCCTCCCCAGCGCCGGCTGAGCCTGCCGGCACCCCCCGTCACCCATCGTCCGGTGGTCTCAGCTCACGGGACAGGCCGGATCCGGCTGCCGCTCAAGCCCCACCACCACCCGGAGCTTGCCGGACGGATCCCGCAATTGATCCAATGAGGATAGCAGATCCGTCTGAATCGTCATTGACTCCCCAAGCAGTCTCTTCGAATAATCGAGGATCTCCTGCCGGCAGGCCTCGTTCCAGCCTTCAGCCGGAACAATGCAGATCACCACACGGTCCTCAGCTACCTGCCGGTATTGCAGAAACCGGACGCCGTGCACCAGCTCGGGGACCAGAAACAGGGTAGTGACGAAACGGCCGTCCGGGGTACGCAAGACGTCCCGTGACCGGCCGACCACCCGACGGACCAGCGGCAGTGTCCGGCCGCAACGACAGGGACCCTGGTCATCCGACACCTCCACCTCGTCGCCGCTCACATAGCGGATGAGCGGCATGGCCCGGTTGTAAAGCCCCGTGCCGATCACGGGGGCGGTCCAGGTCCCACCCTCGGAGGGCCGCCGGGTCCCCAGCTCCAAGAGCCCGTAGTCACTGTTGACGTGATAGCCCCCTGCAGGGCATTCGCTGATCCCGACAGTCCGCTCCATATGGCCGTACGAGTCGAGGACCCGGCAGCCAAAAGTCTCTTCGATTGTCCGGCGGTAATGCGACTGCAGCGTCTCGCCGGTTGAAAAGACCGCCGCCAGCGGCGGCACGGAGCTCCGGCCCTCACGCAGACTCCAGGCAAAGAAGAACAGGGAGGAGGCTGTGCCTTTGAGGAAACGGGGACGGAAACGCCACATGGCCGCCACCATCTCCCGGGCCCCGGAGGCGGACATTTGCCCGCTGTTGAGGACCAGACGTCGCAGGTGACGCTGCAAGAACCATGGGCGGTCGCCCAGATGCGGCCGGACCAGAAAGAACTGGCTCCCCAGCTCGGCGAAACGGTCACCCAGGCGGTAACCCGCCCAGCCCCAGTGTCGCCAGTAGTAGACAAACTCCAGACAGTTGGACTCGCGGTCCAGAAGGAAGGTTACGGGCTCGCCCGAGGTTCCGCTGGTGGAAGCCGGAACGGGGCCGAATACGGCGGCATTGTCAGCCGTCAGCTCGGAGGCATGTTGCCTCAGGTCGGACTTGTGCAGCAGCGGAAAGGACTTCAGGTCTCCGGCGCGGCGGATGTCGCCGGGACCGATTCCCAGGGCACGCGCCAGCCTTCGATAGTAGGGAACCTGCCGGATGGCGTGATCCGCCAGCGCCGCCACCCGACGATCCTGCCAGGCGGCAAGCTCCTCCGGGTGTCGCCACTGGTTGCGCTCGAACTCATCATGCAGGCGCCGGATCAGGAAGGGATGAAAGAAATCCCGGAGACGGAAATCAATCGACATGCGAGGACATCCTGAGACCCTCCACCGCCCCGAGTCCCAAGTCGCTCATGGTCTTCGGGCAGGCTGACCAGGGGTCCCGCCGCGAGTCGAGACCCCTCTCTCTCCTCCGCTGTTCAGCGTGATTCGAAGCAGCCTCTGCCGGGGCGGCACTTGTCCCGCGACGCCACCGACCCGTCGGGTCCCAGGCAGTTCATGGTATGGGTGCACCAGTAGAATCCGTCGCTGGTAGAGGGCACAGTCGGATCGGGCTCCGACTCGATGTACATTCCTTTCGACCGGAGACGTTTGCACATCTCGCGGGTCGGATTCTCCATGGCCATGTTACGCCACCTCCATTCCGGCGGCGCGAAGCACTGCACGCTTGACCGCCACCTGCGCCAGCCGGACTTTGTACCCGTTCCGGTTGAGCGGTTTCGCTCCCTGGACCGCGGCAGCCCCGGCGGCCTCGGCCGCCGCCGGCGTGACCGCCTTCCCCACCAGGGCGGCCGCCGCTGCGGGGGCCACCCACGGTTTGGGAGCCACATGTCCCAGCACCACCTGTGCCGACTTTACCGTCGACTGTTCCATCTCCAGGACGACCGCTGCAGCAGCCAGCGGCCAGTCCAGGGCTTCTCTTTCGCGGATCTCATAAACTGCGCTGGAAGGAGCGGGTTTGGGCACCAGGATATCGGTCAGGATGTCCTGCGGCCCCAGGTCATGTTCCCGCTCGGAGTCGCTGGCTGGTACCCGGAAGAAATCGGCCAGAGCCATCTCCCGGGCTCCCGACGGACCTTGGATCCTTACCCGGGCGCCCATGGCAATCAGCGGCGGGGCAAAGCTGGAGGGGCTGACGAAGTAGGCGGGACCAGCACCCAGGATGGCGTGATAGCGGTTGTCTCCAGCCGTCACCAGGGAGGTTCCGTCCTTCATGGCCAGCAGGCCGAACCCGCTCCGGAAGTACCAGCAGCGCGGCCGCTGGCACAGGTCTCCACCCACCGTCCCGACGGACTGGATCTGTGGACTGCGGATTCCGACGGCCGCCTGGGTCAGAGCGGGATAATCGCGCTGAACAACCGGGTTCGCCACCAGTTCCTCGACCGTCGTCAGGGCTCCAATCCGCAAACCACCGCTTTCCATCCGGATGCCCTTGAGATCCGGGATCGCTTTGATGTTGACAACCCGCTGAGGGGCGACAACCCCATCTTTGAGCAGACTGATCAAGTCCGTGCCGCCGGCCAGGACCACCGCCTGTGGACCCAGCAGACGGACCGCGCTTTCCACAGTCTCCGGGCTGGCATATTCGAATCGGTTCATCAGGCCGACCCTCCTTTCTCCAGGGTCTCGAGCACCCGGGCCGGGGTGATCGGGATATAGGGAACCCGCATACCCAGGGCGTTGGCTACCGCGTTGGAGATCGCGGCTCCCGGCGAGATCACGGGCGGTTCACCCAGTCCGATCACGCCCCGTTCATCGTAGCCGGGTCCGGTCATCATGTGGACGACCAGTTCCCCGATGTCGCCGATCCCCGCCAGCTTGTAGAACTCCATATCCGCGTTCAGGAGCTGCCCGGTGACCGGGTCCACGATCCGTTCCTCGTGCAGCGAATAGGTGATGCCCATGATCATGGCCCCGAACACCTGGCTGCGGGCGGTGAGCATGTCCACGATAAGACCACAATCCTGGACCGCCACCATCTTCTCGATGCGGACGATGCCGGTTTCCACGTCCACTGCAACTTCCGCCATCTGGATGCCTCCCACGCCGCTGTCGATCAGCCGTCCGGGTCCGGGGTTTCGGCCCACGACGCTGATGGGGGTGGCACCCAGCAGGGAGGTTGCCTGTTTCCAGGTCAGATGGCGGACGGGATCCGTACGCACCTGGAGTCTTCCGTTGATGGCCACCACTTCCGACGGTTCCACCTCCAGCTCGGCCGCCGCCCTGGTGGCGAGCTGCTCGAGGGCGAGCAAAGCTGCCCGGCGAGCAGCCGAACTGACCCCTCCCACGGTCGTGCTGCCGCCGGAACCGCCGGAGGGCGGGTAGCGGCTGTCTCCAATGCGCACCGCCACCTGGTTCAGCTCCAGGCCCAGGGTGTCGGCAATTACAGTGGCGATCACGGTTCGGGTCCCGGTTCCCAGATCCTGGCTGGCCAGACGGGCCTCCACCGATCCATCGGGATGGAGCAGCAGCTCGCAGTTGGAATCATGTCCGCGACCGCCCCAGGTATGCAGGGACAGCCCGAGCCCCTTCTTGACGGGCCCGTCGCCGGACTGGCCGCGGGGATGCCACTTGCTCTTCCAACCGATCAGCTCCGCGCCGATCTTCAGCTCGTCCGTGTAAATCTGCGCCCGGGGTCCGGTGGCCTTGATGTTCTTGAGGAACAGATCGAGCGGGTCCATGCCCGCTGCCGCGGCGGCATCTTCCAGCGCGGCCATCGTCACCAGGCATGCCTGGGGGTGGTTGGGCGCCCGCCAGGCTCGCGCCGGCCCTGTGTTGGTAGGAATCGAGGTATGGGAATGCCGGCGGTTGGGGAACTCGAAGACGTAGGGAATGGGCGGGCTGTTGGTCCCCTGCGGGCCACCCGTACCCCAGGACTGGGACTGCCAGGCCACCACCTCGCCGGCGGCGTTGACCCCCACCTTCACCCGGGCAAAAGTGGATGGCCGGCCCCCAGCGATCTGTTGCTCGGCATCCCGCTCGAGCATGAGTTTCACGGGACGTTTGGTCATCCGGGCGAGCAGGGCACACTCGACGCCCCATCGGTCAGCCGAGAACTTGCTGCCGAAGCCGCCACCCATGTGCTGGCAGATCACCCTGACGTTGGCGGCCGGGATTCCCACTCCCTCGGCAAATTCTCCCGGAGTGCCGCTGACAGCCTGGGTCGACAGATACGCCGTCAGGTGTTCGTCGTCTTCCCAGTAACAAACTGAACCGTGAGCCTCGAGACAGCAATGCGAGATCTCCAGAGCACCGTAGCTCCCTTCCGCCACCTTGGCCGCGGAAGCCATGGCGCCATCCGGGTCGCCCACAACCTGGTCCTGCGCTGCGGAGGCGCCCGGCGCATTGGGGTCCTGGTCGTTGATCTGGTGGGGGAGAACTTCGTACTGAACCTTGATCGCTGCGATGGCATCCCGCGCCTGATCTTCGGTTTCCGCCGCCACCGAAGCGATCTCATCGCCGGCCCACTGAATCTCGGTCCCCGGCCCCTGGATGACGCGCACCGCCTTCACGCCGGGCATCTTCTCGGCGGCCGAGGTGTCGATGCTTACGATCCGGGCATGAGCGTGCGGGCAGTGCAGCAGCTTGGCATGAAGCATCCCGTACAGCCGGCGGTCGTAAGTGTACTGGGCGGCGCCGCTGACCTTCTCCGGGCCGTCCACCCGGGTCAGGCTGCGGCCGAGGCGCCACCGCTCATTCGCGTCAGGCCACTTGTACTCAGGCATGGTGACCTCCTTTCCCCGCCGCCTGCAGGACGGCCTGGCGGATGCCGACGTAGGTGCCGCAACGACAAAGGTTGCCGCCCAGGCCCTTCTCGATGTCTTCGAGCGAGGGGTTGGGGTTCTTGTCCAGGAAAGCCTTGGCCGCCACCACAAAACCCGGCGTGCAGAACCCGCACTGCTGCGCGTCGTTGTCCACGAACGCACGCTGCATGGGATGCAGGTGCTCGGGGGAACCCAGCCCTTCCACCGTGACGATCTGCTTCCCCTGGACTTCCACCGCCAGCAACGAGCAGGCGTACACCGGTTTGCCGTCCACCAGCACAGTGCAGGCGCCGCAGGTACCCCGGTCACAGACCTTCTTGCTGCCGGTCAGGCCGATCTCATCGCGCAACGCGTCCAACAGCGTCACCCGCGGCTCGAGCTGCAACGCGTACAGCTTGCCGTTGATCGTCAAGCGGACAGGAACCTTGTCCGGTCCGAGGATCTGGGTTCCGGCCTCATCTCTGGCCAGACCCGTTTCCTGGACCAGCAAGGCGCTCGAGACTGCCCCGGCGGTGCCGCTCTTGAAGAAGTCGCGACGGGAAATCCCCGGTCCTGACTCCTCCGGCTTCACGTATTTCGGCATCCGTATCCTCCTCTCTTCCACGAGACATGCCTGTAGCCCAACAAACCAAACCCACTTCAGGAATGGGCTCCATATTAAGCCCTACCCGGCACAGGCTCAAGTGCCAACCGGACGTTCCCCCGATCATCTGTTTCCGCGAAGCCCGCGTTTCCTTATCACTGCGGGCGCACCCCCCGCCGAAAACCTCGGGGCAGGACTGCCGCTGGAGGAGGAACCCGGGCCTGGAAGAGCAAGGCGAGGCGTGTCCCGGCTGACGCGGGGCCGGCTACCCGGGACGCCCGGACAGCCGCTTTGCACCAGCCCTAAAAAACGAAACCGGCCGGTGTCGAGCACCGGCCGGTTTCCAGCCTTGCTACACGACAAGGCTGCCGGGGGAGGACCGCACAAAACTTCTCTGAAAATCCCGTCTCAGTTGACGGGCGTCCCGCCGCGTTCGGACGTCGCCAGCACCTGGGGAGCCTGCGCCAACCCCTGACTCTGCAGGACCCGGACTTCCACCCGCCGGTTGCGCCGGCGCCCTTCCTGGGTCGAGTTGTCCGCTACCGGCCGGTTCTCGCCGAAACCCCACGGCCGCACAATCCGCCGCAACGGGATTCCCGCCTCCGTCACCAGATAATCCACCACCGCCTCGGCCCGCCGATGGCTGAGCTGTCTGTTGTATTCGGGATCGCCGTCGGCGGAAGCGAAGCCGGTGACCTCGACCAGCGAACCCTGGATCCGGGAAGCCCGGCCGGCCAGTTCAGCGAGCTGGCGCCTGGCCTCCTCGCTGAGGGCGTAACTGTTGAAACCGAACGTGATACCCAGGTTCTCCACTTCCTGGTACTGGTCCAGGGAATCGATGCGCCGGTGCGCCGCGAGAGCCTCGGCTTTGGCCGTCTCCGCCGTTTCACGGGCGGCGCCGGCTTCCTCACGCGCCAGGCGGAAAGCGTCATCCAGTTCTTCCACTTCATGTTCCAGACGGGTCGCCTTGGCGTCGGTCTGGTCGAGACCGGCCCGCAGATCCGTGCGCGCCGAGGCCAGCTCCTGCCGGGTAGAGGCGAGCTGCTCCTCTACCGGTCCCACCCGGGAAGCGATCGTCCGGGCGACTTTCCTTTCATCCCGGGTGAACTTCACTTCATCCGCCAGCAGAGTGCCGTCCGGGCTGCCCCGGCCCTCGACGCGGAGATTCAGCCCCGGAACCAGTTCTTCAACACCGTAGCGGTCGGCGCCCCGGAAGGGGTTGTGCTTCTTTTCCTTGATTTCCGTGAATGGGCCCAGCCGGACCCGGTACTCGAGTCCGACATGGGTTCGCAGCAGAAGCTCGTCTCCCGACCGCCGGAGAACCACGCCCTCCGCCTCCACCTTCCTGCCCAGCGGCACCTGCAGCGGTTCAGCTCCCAGACCGGCAACGGCTGCAGCCAGAACCACCGAAACTGTCCAATACCCTGCTTTCATGGCCTGTCCGCCTTTCCCTGTTGACCCATGCGATGAACCTCTGGTGCAGCTCCCGTGCCAGATCCTGAAACCTTTACAGGGTGCGGGATTCGTCCCGCCTCCGGCGGCTTCCCGGTACTGCCCGAGCAGGGAAATTCTCCCTGCTTCCCCGGTGGACGAATCCCGGGCGACTCTCGAGAGGGCGAAAACCTGGGGACCGGCGGCGGTCTGCAGCTTGCCACGCAGCCGGTTCCGGAGGCACAAAAGGCTTCGCTCCGGAGCTCACGCTTCTCCCCTTGAAACGTCCCCGAAACTCTGAAACCCTGAAGCCTCGAACCCTCGACCCAACGACCGGTTTGACCTGACTCCGGAGGTTCCGCCATGAAGAACCTGATCCCCCGCAGAACACTGCTGAAGGCGGGGGCAGCGCTCACACCCGTGCTCGTGAACGGATCCCCGGCACTCCCTGCCGGTACCGCCGTGCCATTCCCTGGCCCATGGCCCCCTCCCCAGGCACCGCACGCACCCAGAATCTGCCTCGGAATCAGCGCGAATGCAGACGCCGGGCTGATGCGCAAATACCGCCAGATCGGCGTGGAGCACGTCCTGATGGGAGGACCGCCGATTCCCTGGCGCGAGGACGACCTCCGGGCTCGGATGGACCGCTTCCGAGCAGGCGGTCTGACGGTAGTCAACCTGATGATCGCCGGCTTTCCTGACACCCTCTACGGACGCCCCGGCCGCGACCGGGAAATCGACCAGGTTTGCGCGTCCATCGAGGCTGCCGGCAAGGTCGGCCTGCCGGTGGTGGAATACAACTTCTACGCCCACCGCCTCACCGAGGGTTACTTCGAGGAAGAGGGCCGCGGAGGAGCAGGTCTGACCGCCTATGACTACGCCCGTTCCAGGGAGCTTCCGCCACTGCCCGACATCGGGGTACACACTACGGAGGAAATGTGGTCGAACATCACCTACTTCCTGCGGAGGGTGGTACCCGTAGCCGAGCGGTGCGGAGTGCGTCTCGCCCTGCACCCCAACGACCCTCCCGTTCCCGTCAGCCGCGGTTCGGCCCAGATCATGGCCACCCTGGACGACTGGAAGCGCCTGATCGAGATTGTCCCCAGTCCCGCCAACGGCATCACCTATGACTGCGGAGTAACCCGCGAAATCGGTGAGGACCCAGTGGAAGTGTGCCGCTATTTCGGAACGCGGGACCGCATCAACCATGTGCATTACCGCAACGTCCGGGTGCGGACCCCATCGCTGGACTACACGGAGGTATTTCCTGACGAGGGCGAAGTGGACATGTTGTCCGTGATGCGAGAGCTGGTCCGCCTGCATTATCCGCAGGCGATCTATCCGGAGCATCCCCGTGCCCTGGATGCCGACCGCGAGCTGCCGGGCTTCAATCCCTACTATCCCGGGGGCGGAGGCTATACCGGCCTCGTCTATAACGTGGCCTACACCCGGGCGATGTTGCAGGCGGCCCTGGCTTTGGCGGCGCAATAATGCCGGTCCGGGGCGCCGGTTCTCCCTCAACGCCTCACGGCCGGCGGAGACGGCGTTCCCGGTCGATGTCCTTGAGTTTCTGCAGTTCTGCTGTCACCTGCTGCAGCCGGCGGCGGGACTCCTCCAACTGGGTCTGCAACCGCGCGCGCTCGGCACCCTCCGACGCCAGTTCAGCCCGCAGGGAGTCGACTTCCGCGCTCCGCTCCTGAAGCTTCCGCAGCAGTTCCAGGATCAACGCGGCTTCAGCCGAGCGCGACTCAGTGCCGGTTCCCGCCACCGCCCCCAACAGGGACTCGGCCGCTTCGGGATCGAACGTCGGCTCTCCAAGCCGCGCCCGCAAGAGCCCCAGCCGGAAACGCGCCTCCTCCTGTCGAGGCTCGGCAGGATTGGCCAAGGCCTGTTCGTACAGGGCCGCCGCGACGGTCAGGTTCCCGGCACTTTCCATGGACGCCGCTTGCTCCACCAGACTTGGCGGGGGTGGAGGCGGCGGCGGAGCTGCCCGCTTCTTCCCGCAGCCGGAACCTGTCCACAGCAGGAACACAGCCGCCAGCAGCAACCCCCGGGATCTCACGCCGCCATTGTACCGTCGTACCGGTCCCGGCGCCCACGGGATTCCATCCGGACCGCGACGGGCCGCCAGGCGGCTGCAGCTTTGGCTGCTGAAACGCCGAACCTGCTCGGCCGGCTCCCCGCGGGGGACGCGGTTCGGGTAAGCTGTTGGCGGAGGTTCCCGTGGCGCGAGTGCTTGTCGTGGATGATGATCCGGCCATGCGCCAGGTGCTGCGGATCCGGCTCGAGAAGTGGGGCCATACCGTGGAAACCTGTGAGGACGGTCCCTCGGCGGTGGCACGGACCCGGCACTGGGACCCCGAGATCGTGATCACCGACCTGGTCATGCCGGGTCCCAGCGGAATCGATCTCCTGCGCAATCTCAAAGGCGAGAACCCCTCCTGCGCCGTTGTCCTCATCACAGCTCACGGAGAGGTGGACCGGGCGGTGGAGGCGATGAAGGCGGGAGCGTCCGACTTCGTCACCAAACCCCTGGACTACACCCACCTGCAGTCCCTGTTGGCGGAAATCGAGGATCGCCAGCGGTACAGCAAGGAAGCCCGCCGCCTCCGTTCCCAGCTTGCCGGAGGCGGCGATTTCGGGCCTTTCGTCGGCCGCAGCCCCGCCATGAAGGAACTGTACCGGTTGCTGACCGAGGCGGCGCCGGCCGGTACACCAGTCCTTCTCACCGGACCCAGCGGCACCGGCAAGGAACTGGCGGCCCGCGCCCTCCACCAGCTCAGTCCACGGGCGGAGGGCCCCTTTCTTCCCGTCAACTCGGCGGCCATTCCCGCCGAACTGATGGAGAGCGAGCTGTTCGGCCACGAAAAGGGGGCTTTTACCGGGGCGTTGACGTTTCGTCCAGGATGTTTCGAACTGGCCCACCTGGGGACGCTCTTTCTGGACGAGATCGGGGAAATGCCCGCCCGCCTCCAGGCCAAACTGCTGCGCATCCTGGAGGACCGCAAGGTCCGGCGGATCGGCTCCCGCCACGAGATCGAGGTGGACGTCCGCATTGTCGCGGCGACCAACCGCGACCCGGTGGCGGCCGTCCAGTCCGGAGATCTCCGCGAAGACCTGTACTTCCGTCTGAACGTCTTCGCCATCGAACTGCCTGCGCTCAAGGACCGAAAGGGGGACCTGCCCCTGCTGGTCCAGCACTTCCTCAGCCAGTTCAACGCACGGCACGGGACGGCCCTGGAGGGGATCTCGCCGGAAGTTCAACGGCTGTTCGAGGGCTACCAGTGGCCGGGCAACGTCCGCGAATTGCGCAACGTTCTGGAGCGTGCCGTCGTCCTGGCCAAGCAGGGCTGGATCGAACCCATCCACCTGCCTCCCTATCTGCGCCGATCGACGCGTCGCGATGACGCCCAGGTGGTGATCGAGGCCGGAACCTCGCTGGCGGAGGCTGAACGCCGCCTGATCCAGAAGACGCTTGAGCAGGTGGGAGGAAACAAGACCGAGGCCGCCCGCCGCCTGGGGGTGGATGTCAAGACACTGCGCAGCAAGTTGCGCTCCGGCGGCGAGTCATGAAGATTGCGACACGGGTCATCCTGGGCTTTGCCGCAATGTGTGTCATTGCCGGCGCGGCCCATCTCTACCAGGCCTGGCTGGTGGACCGCCTCCAGGAGGTGGACCGCCGACAGACTCAGCTCGGCATCCGCGCCGGACTGGCCGCTCTGCGGGTTCACGCTTTGGCTGCCGATCTGGAGGAGTTTGCATACAAGTACAATCTGACCCGCGACGAGGTCTACCGAAGCGGACTCGCGGAGTTGCGGCGCAACGTCGAGGACGAACTCGAGCAGCTCCGGTCGGTGGCGGAGCTGCAGTCCGGGCCTCCCCTCGAGCCGTCCGCCGTGCAGTTGCAGCAGGCCGTCCGCTCCACTCTCGAGGCATGGATCGAGATTGGAAGACTGCTGGACCGCCAGCCTGCTGGAGACCGGAACCGGCCAACGGACGGGGATATCCGGGAGGCGTTTCACTCGTTCTTCGGCACTTTGGAGGGAGGGATCGAAGCCAGCAACCGGTTTCTCGAGGAGTCCGCCGAGCGTTCCCAGCGCACCCGGGAGGAGGTCACCCTCACCTCCCGTGCCGTCCTGGCGGGATCGGTGGTCCTGGCGGTGGTGGTATCGCTGCTGGTTTACCGGTCGATTTCACACTCGCTTGGGGAATTCGCCGCCGCCACGCGGCGGATCGCCGGCGGAGACTTCAGGGTGCGCGTCGACCAGTCCCGGGGGGGCGAGCTGGCGGCGCTGGGCGCCATGATCAACCATATGGCCCGCCGGCTGGGGGAACTGGACCAGCTCAAGAAGGATTTCGTCTCCAGCGTGTCCCATGACCTGCGAGCCCCCCTGGCCTCGATCCAGGAGACCACTCAACTGCTCCTGGACGAGCTGTCCGGGGATCTGGATCCCACGCGCCGGCAGCTCCTGGAGCTGAATCTGGAGGCCGGCCGCCGGTTATCCCGGATGATCGGCGAATTGTTGGACCTGTCCCGGTTGGAGGCGGGGGCGATTGCCTTCGAGTTCGAGGTGATCGACAGCCGGGCTCTGGCCTGCGAAACCGCCGACAGTCTGCGGGCCCTCTTCCGGGAGCGGGGAGTGGAGCTCCGGCTGGCCGTGGAAGCTGCGTCTCCTGCCGCCATCCGGGTCGACCGCATGCGCTTCATCCAGGCCCTGGCGAACCTGCTCGCCAATGCCGCCGAGTTCTCGCCTCGCGGCGGGCACGTGGATCTGCAGATCGGCCGCATGGAACGGCTGTCCCTGGATCCTCCACCGCCGGGCAGCCGCAATCTTGGCCCGCCACCCTACTGCTGGTTTTCGGTTGTCGACGCGGGACCCGGGGTTCCTCCCGAAGACCGGGAGCGCATCTTTGAGCGGTTCTTCAGTGCGGACCCCAAGGCGGTTCGCAACCGCAAAGGGACCGGGCTGGGCCTGGCCATCGCCCGCTACATCGTGGAAGCCCATCAGGGCGTCATCTGGGTCGAACCGGGTCCGGACGGGCGGGGGAGCCGGTTCAACATCCTGGTGCCGGCCGAGGCCCCGGTCTGGTGAGCCGTTGGGTTTGCGGGGACGACGGCGCTGTGGCCGGTGGGCGGATCCTGGCTTCGTCTTGACGGTGCCGGCTCGACTCGGTTAGCCTCAAGAAATCGATCCTCGACGGGCCGGCCTGCCGGTCTTCCTCAGTGACGGAGGTGTTTCCCCATGTATTTGGCAAGACTGCTTCTGCTGGCCTGGCTACCGGCGTTGCCGGCGGGGTCCGCGCCCGTCCCAGCCGATGACGAGGCCGAAATCCGTGCCCTGACCGAACGGTTCTGCGAGTCTGTAGTGCAGGGTAATCTGGATTTTCTGGACACCGTGTTCGATCCCGATCCGACCAATGTGTACTACGACATCAACGAGGGACCGCTGCTGGGTCTGGACCGTCTGAAACGCGTCTGGCGGGCGGCGGTCCGTAACGGCCGGCTGGCTGCGTTCGGGTTCGGGGACGACCTGCAGATCCGGGTGGAGGGGGACCGGGCCCTCCAGACCGGTTCCTGGACGCAGCGGCAAGTGCAACAGGATGGAACGACAAGGGAAATCTCGGGTCGGGCCACCATTCTCTGGCGGCGGCTGGGGGACGGATGGAAAGTGTACCACTACCACGGTTCGGTCACGCCCCGCCGCCTTGCAGGCCGAGGTGAATGAAATCGTGAGCTGGCGCTGATTACCATTTAGATAAAGTCATGTCGTATTGACATATTGACTTTTCTGTGCTAAACGGCCTGCCGTAGCCCGGGGATGTGGGGTTCCCGGCCGCCCTCGCGGAGCCTGTCCAAAGCGGCACGGCCGGGTCACCGCACCGCGATGATCAGCACTGAACCAGTCAGCGGGAGCCGCTCCCCGGAAAAGCGAAGGGAGGTCGTGATGACCGGACTGAATCGTCGACTCATGACCCGCAAGCAGTTTCTCCGGGACGCCGCCAAGGGGGCGTTGACCATGAAATGTCTGACACTGGCCGGGGCGGAAGAGGCCTGGGCACGAGCCGTGGCGGAAAGCAGCCCCGCCCCACCCGCCCAGTTGACCCGTGAACCCCGCTATGGCGTCAAGCCCCTGCTGACACCTGAGAATCTGAACCGCTTCTACCAGGCCCACTGGAACAAACCCGAGTTCGACAAACTGGCTGCCGAGGCCAAGAGCGATCTGGCCGCCTTTCTCGACCGGAATTTCACGCTGACTCGGGAACAGATGGCGTATCTGCAGGGCCGCTACAAATCGGAGCGGAGTCAGGTGGAGTCTTTTATCGACGGCATCCTCCAGCACACCCGGCAGCATGTTGCCAGCAAAGCGGCAGGGAGTCCAGGATCCTTCACCCCGGTGGGAGCCATGAAATGTCCCGAAGGCACCAGTCCCAAGTGCCTGCGGATCAATCTCGTGAGCTTTGAGGTGGAATACTGCTGGTGCGGCTGAGGACGTCGCCGACCGGAGCCGACATGATTGCCGCCCCCGGCAGGGACGCACGGCGCAACCACCCGTCGCACGGCCGTCTCGGCCGTGCGACCGTCCGCGGGGCGGGATCGCTCCCATCCGGCGTCCGGCCGACGCTCCCGTCCTGCCGGCGGTTCTTTCCCAGGAGAGGGGCCCGGACGATCGGCGCCAACCGTCCAACCCGGGCGAGACGCCCGGGCTACCACCAGCCCCTGGACGATGGACGCCAACGGCCCAACCCGGGCGAGACGCCCGCGCCACCGCCGAGCCCAGAACGGTTGCCGCCCCCGGCAGGGACGCACGGCGCAACCACCCGTAGCACGGCCGTCTCGGCCGTGCAACCGTCCACGGGGCGGGATCGCTCCCATCCGGCGTCCGGCCGACGCTCCCGCCCTGCCGGCGGTTCTTTCCCAGGAGAGGGGCCCGGACGATCGGCGCCAACCGTCC
>CAZGEH010000006.1:0-93362 GCA_964524795.1 uncultured Acidobacteriota bacterium | reverse complement strand
AACCCGGGCGAGACGCCCGGGCTACCACCAGCCCCTGGACGATGGACGCCCCCGCCAGGGACGACCGGCGCAGCCACTGGCACGCGCGATCGGCGCCACCATCCACAGCTACCATGGGGAATTTTGTGACTCCCCCCCTCCACCGCCTCCCCTATACTGCACCCCGATAGGCACACCTGCAGGCAGTCACACCCAGGACGATGGATCAGAAGTTTCTCCCCGGTCCCCTGGACCGGCAGGATCCAGACAGCAGCGAAGCAGCGGACGCGTCGGCCGCCCGGCCGAAAGCGACGCTTTTGCCCCATTGCCGGGAGGTCCTGGCACAGGCACCGGTGCTGGTCGTGGAACTCGATGCCCGAGGTGCCATCCGGTGGGTGAATCCTTACCTGGAGCAGGTCACAGGTTGGTCCCTGCAGGAAATCCGTGACTCCGACTGGTTCGAGATGCTTGTTCCCGAAGAGGACCGCGCCTCAGCCCGGGACGTTTTCCGGGCGGCGATGGCCAGCAAGCCCACCCGAGGCAACGTCAATGCCATCCTCACCCGCCGGGGTGAACGGCGGGAAATCGCCTGGAATGACCAGGTGATTGAAGACGGCCAGGGCAACCCTGCGCTGCTGGCCATCGGCATGGACATCACCGAGACCATACGGCTGAAAGAGAAAGCCCACCTGGCGGAGTCCGCCATCGAATCCTCTCCCGACGCCATCGCCTTCGCCGATTCATCGGCCCGCCTGAGTTACGTCAACAGCACCTTCGTTCGACTCTGGAAACTGCCGTCCCGGGAGGAGGCGGTGGGCCGGCCGGCCACCAGTTTCTGGCGGGATTCCGCCGCCGCGGAACAGGTCCTGGAGGCGCTTCGCCGCGACGGAAGCTGGCGGGGCGAACTGACTGCCCGCCTGGCCGACGGCTCCAGTGCGGTACTCCGGCTCTCCGCCCACTCCGTGTGCGACGCCCAGGGAAACTCCACCGCCCTGATGGCCTGGTTTCAGGATGTCTCCGAGGCCCGAATGGCCGACCAAGCCTTGCGCCAGAGTCGCGAGCTGCTGCGGAGGATTCTCGACAGTATCCGCACCTCCGTGATCCTGCTTTCCGCCGCCGGCGTCGTCCTGGAAGCCAACCAGTCCTTCCTGAACCTGGTCCGACGGCGGCGCGAGGAAGTCGTGGGACGGAGCTTCGGAGAAGCACCGTGGTGGGAAGAGACCGGCGAGCTGGAACGGGTGCGCGCATGCCTGGAGCAGGCTTTCACCGGAAGGGTCTCGAGCGCCGATCTCACCTTGGCGGGCGCCGGCGGCCAACGTGTCGTACTGGACATGGCCTTCCGTCCTCTGTATGGAGAAAGCGGCGAGCTTCGCATCGTCGCCTGCGGCATGGACATCACCGAGCGCCTGGAATCGCTGCGGGTCGTCAAGGAAAGCGAGGAGAAATACCGGCAGCTTCACCAGTCCATGCGGGATGCTTTCCTCAGCGTGGATCTGCAAGGCCATGTGCTGGAGTGCAATTCCGCCTTCGAGGCCATGGTCGGCTACTCCCGGCAGGAGCTGGAAACACTCGCTTCCCGCGCGCTGAGCGTCCGGTCCTGGCCCCTGGACGATCCCCAGGTCCGGAAGCGCATTCTGGCCGACGGTGACTCCGGCCTGTATGAGACCAGCCTGCGCCGGAAAGACGGTTCCGTACTGGCGGTGGAGCTGAGGACCTTCCTGGTCCGCGACCGTGAGGGCAAGCCCACCGCCATGTGGTCCATCGTCCGGGACATCACCGAACGCAAGGCCATGGAGGAAGCGCTGCGTTCCAGTGAGGCCCGACTGCGGGAGGCACAACGGCTGGCCGGCCTGGGAAGCTGGCAGCTCGATCCCACAACCGGCGAACTGACCTGGTCCGAAGAGATCTACCGCATCTTTGAAACCACGCCGGAAGAGTTTCCCGGGACGGAAGCCGCGTTCCTTTCCATGGTCCATCCCGACGACCGCGAGATGGTGGACCAGGCTTATCGGCGCTCGCTTCGGGAACGCACACCCTATTCGGTGATCCACCGCCTGCTGTTTCCGGACGGTCGAATCAAGTACGTACAGGAGCACTGTGAGACCGTCTACGACGAGGAGGGCCATCCTCTGCGTTCCCTGGGCACGGTCCAGGACATCACCGCCCGTCACACCATCCAGTTGAAACTGGAGGCTTCACTGCGGGAAAAGGAGGTACTGCTTCGCGAACTGCATCATCGCGTCAAGAACAATCTGCAGATCCTCTCCAGTCTCCTGCACTTTCAGTCGCAGAAAACGGGCGCTTCGGAGTTGCTGCGCGACATCCAGGACCGCCTGCGGTCGCTTCAACTGGTTCACGAGCGACTGTACCGTTCCCCCAACCTGGCGCGGATCGAACTGGGCAGCTACCTGGACGATCTCTGCCGCCAGCTCCGGCTCTCGTTCCATGACCAGTGTCCGGGAGCCCGACTGGAACTGCAGATGGAGCCCCTGGAGGTCCCGAGCCAGGTCGCGCTGGCGGTGGGGATGATCGTCACTGAGCTGGTGGTCAACGCTTTCAAGCATGGGCTGTCTGGGGGGAACGGCGGATTCGTTCGGGTCGCGCTCCAGAAGACGGCAGCCGGCCTTCACCTGCAGGTGGAGGATTCGGGTCCGGGACTGGAGGACCCGTCGGTCCTGGAAACGGGCAGCTCTTTCGGGCTGCGGGTGGTTCGGGATCTGGTGGCCCAGCTCGGGGGACGGTTGCATCTGCAGGCGGGACCCGGTTGCCGGGTTCAGATCGTCATCCCCAGGCCGGCTGATCTGCGGGAGCCGGGCGTCGCCGCCCACCGTTCCTGACTGCTGGGCCTACCCAGGGGGAACTGCCGCCGTGGCTTCAGACTGTGGGTGTGAAGTGCGGGCAGACCTTGCAGTGCCGGCCAGCCTCGCCGCAGAACGGATTCCAGGCACATCCCTCGACCGACTCCTCGGATTCCGGGGGAACGCCGCTCCTCGCAGTCTCCATTTCCCCGGGCAACCGATTGGCGCCCAGAGCCTTGCGGATGGCCAGATCCAGTTCCCGCCGGCTGAAGGGTTTCCGCAACAGCAGCAGCTCCTCAGCTTCCCCACCGGAGAGCGAAGACTTCTGTCTGCCGATGACAGTGTCGGGGTAGCCGGAAATGAAGAGGATCGAGGCGCGCGGACAGTTCCGGCGCAGCTCGGCAACCAGACTGGGACCATCCGCGGCGGAAAGGACCACATCCGACAAGAGCACGTCGATGGCCAAACCGTGGCGCTCGGCGATCTGTCTGGCTTCGTCCGGACCCTGGGCGACAAAGACGGAGTAGCCCGACCGGGTGAGCATCTCAGCCACCAGGGTCCGCACGTACTCGTCATCCTCCACCAGCAATACAGTGGACGGCCGGGATAAACCAACGGCGGGCTCTCCCTCCTGCTGGGGTTCCCCGTCGGCCGTGGCGTACTCGGGAAAGTACAGATGGAACTTCGTCCCCTTGCCCAGCTCGCTTTCCACACGGATCTCGCCTTCCGCCTGTTTGACGATTCCGTAGACGGTGGACAGGCCGAGGCCGGTGCCATTCTCCCGTCCCTTGGTGGTAAAGAACGGTTCGAAAATGCGCTGGAGTGTCTGGGCATCCATCCCATGACCGGAGTCCTGGACGGTCAGCTCCACGTAGCCTCCTGGGGGGTGCGGGGCGCCGTCATTCCCGCCGGCATCCAACTGGACCCCACCCCGCACACCGATCCGTAGCAGACCTCCGTCGGGCATGGCATCCCGGGAATTGACGCAGAGGTTCAGGATGATCTGGTCAAACTGCGAAGGGTCGATCTTGGTCCGCAACGGGCGGTCCGCCGGCTGAATCTCAAGCCGGATGTTCTCTCCCAGCAGCCGCCGGAGCAGCTTCTCGGTACGGCGGACGGCTTCGTTCACCTCGATGATCTGCGGGCACACCCGCTGTTTCCGGCTGAAAGCAAGCAACTGGCGGGTCAGGGCCGCGGCACGCTCGGCGGCGTCGCGGATGCTGACGATAAACGGCCGCGCACGGCGCAGGCTGGACTCCTCCAGAACCAGCTCGGTGGAACCCAGAATGACCGTCAACAGGTTGTTGAAGTCGTGGGCGATTCCCCCGGCAAGCTGTCCCACAGCTTCCAGTTTCTGGGACTGGAGAAGCTGCTGTTGCAGATTGATCCGCTCGCGGAGATCGACAGCGAACAGCCCGAACAGGGACTGCTGGTGGTGACGGATCTGATGGCCGATCACCTCCACCGGAATCCTCAGCCCCTGGGCGGTCTCCAGTTCCAGCGACACGGCAATCCGCCCGTGGCGGTGAAGATTTTCTTGGATCACCGGCCACGCCGGCGTGGCGGACCCGGGCTGCCAGAACAGCGTCGTCAACCCGGTGTCCATCAGACGGGGGCGGTCGCAGTCGGCCAATGACAGCGCCGCCTGGTTGCAAAAGTAGAACCCGCCGTCCGGACGGCTCACCAGCAAGGGCAGCGGAGACGAGTCCACCAGCCCCCGGAACAGTTCCAGGCCCCGCTGGGCCTTGACCCGTTCGGTGGCATCCCTCAGGCTGCCATACAGCACCTCCCCCTGGCCGGGCAGGAAGCATTTTCGCAAGGCCACTTCCAGAACCCCGTCGGTACCGTCAGCGCGACAAAACCTGAGGTCGAAGCGCTGGGGGAAACCGGACAACGCAGACTCGCAGTGGGCCTTCAGTACCCCCACTTCACCGTCCTCACCCTGCTCGGTAGCGGATCCCAGAAATTCCAGGGGGCTACGGCCCACCATCCGGCCCCGCTCGTAACCGGTGATCCGACAGGCCTCGTCGTTGACTGCAACGATGCGGTCGTTCTGGAACAGGGCGATGCCTTCGTTGGAGAAATCGAAAAAGGCTTCGAACCAGGCTTTCTTCGCCCCCAGCTCCCGGAGAAGGGAATCCCCGCGGCGGGCGACCATCAGAACCGCCGCATAGCCGCAGAGAAAGACCAGCAGACCCACCAGTACGGCAACCTGGAAATAGGGTCGCTTGACTTCGGCCTCATCGATCCAGGCCACAAAGGTCCGGTTGAGAATCCGGGAGTGCGACACCGCCGTGATGGCGGAGGTGCGTTCAGTCTGGATGGGTGTCCCCAGAGGAACTGAGACCACCGAGACCTTGTGGTCCGAACCTTCGACGGAGCGGAGCAGCCCGTGTTCGATAGCCTGGGCGATCACCGCCTCGGAAACTGGGCTGCCGGTCTGCCTTGCCACCAAGGTTTCGGCCGGTTCCACTGCTGCCTGCAGCCAGGCGATCAGGTCCCTCCGATGCTCTTCCACATAGCGGAGGTAAAGAAAATAGATCGGCGGCTGGGTGATGAGAAGCGCGATGAGGGGAACGCCGAGAATGAACCAGCCGGAACGGTCCATCAGACTCGTGGGCACCAGTCTTCCCATGAATTGCCTGAAACGTTGCATCTGGGACCAACCCCTGCGGGTAATCTATCGGTTGCGCGCACCGCCGGTGTAGAGGATTTACTATCAGCAAGAAGTCCATTGAAGCCACCAAGGGACTGCAGGATCCTGTGATGGGGTATGGTGAATTTTGCGAGGGCTCATTGTCGGCCAGGCACCGGAAACTGAACCCATGGCCCGTTCCGCCCGTGGTAAAATTCCACCGCTTTCCCGATTGAATTCGATTATTCAGGAGACGAAAGGGTGCAGGAAGGTGAACGTGTCCGCGTGCTGGTGGCGGATGACCATCGGCTGCTCGGGGAACTGCTGGGTGCGGCTCTGAGCGAAAGACCTGATTTCGAGTTTTTGGGCATCGCCAGAAGTGGACGGGAAGCCGTCCAGTTGGCCCGTGATCTCAAACCCGGCGTCGTGCTGATGGACGTGGACATGCCGGACCTCGACGGCATCGAGGCAACCCGTCAGATCGCCAGCGAGGCGGAGCCCATCCGGGTGGTGGCACTGTCGATGCATTCCTCCTGGGAGGTCGTTTCCTCCATGTTTGACGCCGGGGCCGTGGGCTTCGTACCCAAGGACGCGCCCCTCGCCGAACTCGAGCTGGCCATCCGCACCGCCGCGCGGGGTGAAGTGTTCATCAGCCCGAAGATCGCTGGTACGGCGCTGCAGGCGATGCGGCAGGGCGGATCCCGGACGGGCTTTGAGCAGCTCAGCCCCCGCGAACGCCAGGTGTTCCGGTTGTTGAGTCGCGGGCTGTCCCCCAAGGAGGTCGGCTGGGAAATCGGGATCAGTGTCAATACCGTCTATACGCACCGCCGAAGAGTCATGGAGAAGCTCGGAATTTTCAGCATTGCAGAGCTCGTCTCGCTGGCGATTCGCAAAGGTTTGTTAACGTAGCTTTACCGGAACTTTCCCCACCTTCATTTTGAATACCACAATCTTTCAGGTCCGCCTCTATGGGGACTTCGGCGGTCCGCCGATAGATCAAAGACCTGTATGCCATCAATCCGTGTCGTCATCGTCGAGGATGAACCGTTAATTGCGATGGAAATCGCAGACCGCCTCAGCCGTCTCGGTTATGAGGTGGCGGCCCGGTTTGTCTCCGGCGAGGAACTCCTCCAGCGGCTCCACGACCTGTCCGCCGATCTGGTGTTGATGGACATCCGCCTGGCCGGTGAACTCAGCGGAATCGAAACCGCGGTCCTGCTGCTGCAATGCCACGACCTGCCGGTGGTCTTTCTCAGCGCCTTTTCCGATGAGGAGCTGGTCCGGGAATCCATGGCAGCCCAACCCTTCGGCTACCTGGTGAAGCCCTTTGAGGAGCGGGAACTCCATGCGACGCTCCAGGCCTCCTACTACCGGCACCGCTACGAGAGGACCCTGCGGGAAACCAACCAGCGTCTGGAAGAAGCCGTGGAAATGCGAACCCGGGACCTGCTGGAACTCCAGACAGCCCTGGCTCGCAGCCGGGACGACTTCCGCGCTCTGGTGGAGGAGTCCCCTGTGGGTGTCCTGGTTCTGGAACCGCCCGGACTGATCGCCTACTTCAACCAGCAGGCCGGCCGTCTCCTGGAGCTTTCCCCTGCCGCCGACTCCGTGCCGCCGGAGCTTCGGGAGCTCCCTCCCAACGATCACATCTGGGTTCGGGAGGGCAAGGAAGGACGGCAGGTCATTTCGGTATCGGTGAGCTGCGTCGAGTTCGGAGGCCGTCCCGGGACGGTTTTCCTCCTGCGGGACGTCACCCGTGAATACGAGCTGCAGGAGTCCGTGAGCCGCAGCGAGGCCCGCTACCGGGAGCTGTTTGAAAACGCTTCCGACCTCCTTTACACCCATGACCTGCAGGGCCGCTACACCTCGGTCAATCGGGCCTTCGAAGAGATCACGGGCTATTGCCGGGACGAGCTGATCGGCCGCAGTTGCTGGACGCTGTTGCCCCCGGAGGCCCGCAGGACCGGACGCCGGATGCTCGAACGCAAGCTGCGGGGAGAGATCCGGGAGACTTCCTATCTTACCCAACTGATCACCAAAGACGGCCGGCGGCGTCTGATCGAACTGAAGACGAAGCTCGTCCAGAGTGCCACGGGAATGCTTGAAGTGTTTGGCATCGGGCGCGACGTTTCCGAGCGTGAAGAACTCCGCAACCGGCTGTTTCAGTCGCGGCAACTGGAGGCGTTGGGACTGCTTGCCGGTGGCCTGGCCCACGATCATGCCAATTTCCTGGCCGGCATCATCTGGACTGCGCGCAATGCCCTGCACAAGACCCGGTCACCCGCCGCCCGGGAAGCGCTGCAGCGAATCCTGGAGCTGTGCGAAGGGGCGCTCCAACTGAATCGGCGCCTGCTGGCCTTCGGCCGGCGCACCGGTTCACGACCCGCCGTGGTGGATCTCAACCGCGCGGTGGCGGACAGTTGGAGTGTCCTGCAACTGATGGTGGGGTCGGCGGTCCGCTCGACGGTCGTGCAGGCGGAATCCCCCCTCTGGGTGAGACTGGATGTGGACCACCTGCTGCAGATTCTGTTGAATCTCGTGGTCAACGCCCTGGAGGCCATGCGGGGCGGCGGCGAGATCCGGATCGAAACCGAAAGCGTCGTCCGGCCGCCCGGCGCCCGTGCCGGGAGCCGCGCCCGCAAGTATGCCGTGGTGCGGGTTAGGGACTCCGGTTGCGGAATGGACGCCCGCACTCTCGATCGGATCTTCGAGCCGTTCTTCAGCACCAAACCTTCCTCCCTGGGATCCGGCCTTGGACTTTCGATGGTGTACGGGCTGGTTCAGCAGAATCGCGGCGAGATCCGTGTCACTTCCGAGCCCGGTACAGGAACTACCTTCGAGCTCTCGTTTCCCACCAGCCGGCCACCGCGCATCCTTTCGCTCCGGCCCGCTGATTGAGAACCGCCGGCGCAGTCACCGTTCTCCCTGTCAGGAGCGAAACCCGATCTCTGAACTCCAGCTCTGCCCACTTCTTCACCATGGCGTGACCCATGAAACATGAGTCCCGCCTCGCAGATCCTGTGACGGCCTGGGAATTTTGGTGATCCCGGCCTCCGCCTCGCCGGCCGATATACCCGGCCAGATCACAACGCTGGCGACTCCCCCGGGGCGGCTCGCCCCAAGCGGGAGGAGGCAACGGGCGAGTCAACCCAAGGAGGTTCCCATGAAGTGGTTCCTTGACCTTCGAATTGCAACCAAACTGATGCTGGCTTTCGCCCTGGTAGCAGCGATGGCCGGTGTCATCGGCTGGGTCTCCTACCAGAAGGTGCAGCTGGTGGCGGCCAATGCCGCCAACATGTTCGAGGACCGGCTGATCCCCATCCGGGACTTGGCCGACACCCGGGCCTCCTTTCTCAGCTCCGGTTCCGAGGTAGCCAACCTCCGTCTCACCGCCGATCCCGGCCTCAGACAAGCGACGATGGACAGGATTCAGGAGCTGAGCCGCAAAGTGGATGAACTGGTGGCCAAGTACTCCGAGACCTACCTGGTGGAGGAGGAAAAACAGGTCTTGCCGCAGTTTGTCTCCAACTGGGAAGAATACCGCCGGCTGCGTGACCAGGCAGTGGCCCTGTTGATGCGAGGGGATGAGAAGGCGGCGGTGGCGATCCTGGAGGGAGCTGCCCGGGACGCACAGGCCCGGGCCAAACAGGCCGTCGACCGACTGATCGAGATCAATACCGAGGTCGCCCAGGAACTGAACCGAGCAAACACCCAAACTGCGGAGGAGGCTCGCAGCCGTGTCATCCTCGTCTCGTTGCTGGCCGTCGCCCTGGCCCTGGCCATCGGATGGGGTCTGGCCCGTCTCATCAACCGGCCCCTGAGCATGGTTGTGGAACGCGTGGAAAAGCTGCGCGGCCTCTGCATCACCAATCTGGGCTTGGCAGCCCAGGCCATGGCTGCCGGCAGGTTCGACATCACCATCGAAACCGGAACCCCCTTGCTGGAAATCCAGACCCGCGACGAAATGGGACAACTGGCCAAGGCAGTCAATGGAATCATCCAGCAGACACGCAGCACGGTTACCTCCTTCGAAAGAGTCCTCGACGTCCTCCGTATGGCCATCGGGGAAACCCGTTCGCTGGTGACGGCCGCGGTGGAAGGCGACCTCGGCAGGCGGGGCGAAGCCCATCGTTTCGAGGGCGGTTACCGGGAGCTGGTGGACGGGATCAATCGGACCTTGGACGCCATCGTCGGCCCCATCAACGAGGCAAACCTGACCCTGCAGCAGGTGGCCCAGCGGGACCTGTCAGCCCGCATGAGCGGTGATTACCGGGGTGACTTCGCCAAGATCAAGACCGCCCTGAACGCCGCTCTCGAGAACCTGGAGGCTGCGCTCAGCCAGGTGGCCGCCGGAGCCGGACAGGTGACGGCAGCCGCGGGACAGATTGGCGCCGGCAGCCAGTCGCTGTCCCAGGGCGCCTCGGAACAGGCAGGATCGCTGGAGGAAATTTCCGCCACACTGCAGGAGATCAGCTCCATGGCCCGCCAGAATTCCGTCAACGCCAAGGAGGCCCGCAATCTCTCCACTGCGGCGCTTTCCAGTTCGTCGCGGGGAGTCGACAGCATGCAGCGACTGGCTGCCGCCATCGACCGGATCAAGTCGTCCAGCGACGCCACCGCGAAGATCCTCAAGGCGATCGACGAAATCGCATTTCAGACCAACCTCCTGGCCCTCAACGCGGCGGTGGAGGCGGCCCGCGCCGGAGACGCCGGCAAGGGATTTGCGGTGGTAGCGGAAGAGGTGCGCAATCTGGCCATGCGCAGTGCCGAAGCGGCCCGCAACACCGCTGACCTCATCGAGGAGTCGTCCAAGAACGCCCTGGAAGGTGTCACTCTGAACCACGAAGTCAAGCGGAACCTGGAGGAGATCAACAGCCAGATCCAGAAGGTCAGCGAGGTGATGTCGGAGATCACGGCGGCTTCCGACCAGCAGTCGGAAGGCATCGACCAACTGACCACCGCCATGGACCAGATCAACCAGGTCACCCAGCAGGTGGCCTCCAATGCCGAGGAGTCGGCAGCGGCAGCCGAGGAACTGTCCAGCCAGGCCAACCTCATGCATGCCCTGGTCTCCGAATTCCGGCTCAGCACCGCGCCCACCACGCCGCGAGGAAGTGCCGTCTCCAAGGCATCGCCGGGGCCCCGTGCCGAGCGGCCCGGGCGACGCGTCGGCGGGCTCGCCTCACCCAAGGTCAACGGTGCCGCTCGCGCCGAGACCCAAGCCCGGATCGTCCTGGACGACGACATTCACCCGGACCTGGCGACCTTCTAGCCCGAAAGGAACTCAGCCATGAGAATCCCGTGGACCGGACAACATTCCCGCCGCAAGGGTTCGATCGCGATCACAGACCCGGAACTCCGCCGGCAGCTTGAGTTTATGGGGCTCACCGAGGATGACCTTGGGGTGGTCGCCGAGTTTGAACCGATGGCCCGCGCCTGCAGCAACCGGATGGTGGATGAGTTCTACGATCACATTCTGCGCCACCGCACGACGCGGGAGATCCTGGAGCGGCACACCACGGTGGAACGCCAGCGGCCCCGCCTGACCGCCTACGTCCTGACCATGTTTTCGGGACAGGTCGACGACGCCTATGTCCGCCTCAGGCAACATGTGGGGACCCTGCACGACGACATCGACCTGGGGTCCACCTGGTACATCGCCATGTACCGGGTGATCCGCCGGGTGATCACGGAGGAGCTGCGGCGGAAACGGGCCTCGCGGGCCGCCCGGCTCGAATTCGGCGAAGCCTTCAGCAAGCTGGTGGAGGTGGACATCGCCCTGGTGATCCAGGCCCTGATGGACTCCCGCCAGCGCAAGATCATGGCGCTCAAGGAGGAAACCGAAGGGCAGGCGGTGCGGCTGCGGGAATTCGTCCGGCACACCGGTGAAGTGCTGGGACGGGTGGCGCAGCGGGATCTCAGCGCCGGGATGGCGGGGGATTACGGCGGGGAGTTCGCCGCCGTCCAGGAATCGCTGAATACGGCGATCCGGCAGCTCGCGGGGGCTCTGAGCCAGGTTTCGCTCGGTGCGGAGCAGGTGGCGGCGGCGGCGACCCAGATCAGCTCGGGAAGCCAGTCTCTGGCGCGGGGGGCGGCGGAGCAGGCGGCTTCCCTGGCTGAAATCTCAAGCCGGGTCAAGGCGGTCTCCGCCGCCGCCGCCGAGAACACTTCCAGCGCCCGGCGGGCCTGCGCGTTGTCGGAAGACACGCGCCGGAGCGTCGCCGGCGGCGTAGAAAGCATGCACAGCCTTTCCGATGCCATCGAACGGATCAAGGTCTCGGCGGATTCCACAGCCCGGATCGTGAAGACCATCGACGAAATCGCCTTTCAGACCAACCTCCTGGCGTTGAATGCGGCGGTGGAGGCAGCCCGCGCGGGGGAAGCAGGACGCGGCTTTGCCGTGGTGGCGCAGGAGGTCCGCAACCTAGCCACCCGCAGCGCTGAGGCGGCACGGGACACCGCCGCCCTCATCGAGCAGTCGGTGGGCAGCGCCGCCGAGGGCGTCCGGATCAACGCAGAGGTTCTCGACAAGCTCGCGGAGATCAGCGCCCAGGTGGATCAGGTGGGAACGGTGACCAAGGCCATTGCCGAACTGTCGGAACGGCAAAGCCTCGACATCGGTCACGTCACTTCCGCAGTCGAGCAATTGAATCAGGTCACCCAGCAGACCGCGGCGCATGCGGAGCAGTCGGCGGGTGCCGCCCAGGAGCTGGACGCCCAGGCCCAGGAAATGGAGGCAGCGATCCGGACTTTCAAACTGGAGGCATTGTCGCCGGCGGCTCATGGCCTGGGGGGAGCCGGCGCCGCGGTCTTGTCCGGCCGGCCGCCGGAGGGGCCTTTTGGTGGCCGGCCGGCCATGCCGGTGCATTGAGGTTTCCACCCATCCCCGGCCGTCTCGAGCCGGCCGTGACACCGCCGTCCCGCCGGCCGGCCGTTACCGGGGACAGGAACTTTCCTGGCTTTCCTCCGGCAGCGGCTTACCCTTGGTCTCCGGCGCCCAGATCAGGGTGACGATCCCCACCAGGTAGATCATCGTCATGGCGATGGCCGCATGACGCAACCCCATCGAGACGCTGAGCAGACCCAGCAGGGTCGGTGCCGGGGCGGCCAGGTACCGCACGGTGTTGTAGCAGAAACCGACGCCGGTGCCGCGCAGGCGGGTGGGGTAAAGCTCCGGGAAGTAGATGGAGTAACCGGCAAACACCGCCAACTGGGCGAAGCCCATCATCGGCAGCATCCAGTAAGCGTCGGCGGCGGAGTTCAGTGCGTAGAATACGTACATCGTGAAGCCCATGCAGGTCGCAAACGCCCCGAGAAACGCCAGGCGCCGGCCGATGTAGGTGGCGATGAAGGTGAAGACCACCATGCCGAAGAACGCCCCCACGTCCTGCAAGGCGGTACCCTTCGCCCGGACCTGATCGATCACTTCCTGGGGTTCGCCGGCCAGTGCAGTGGAGATCAGCTCCGGCGAGAAGAAGGCGATCCCCCACAGGCCGATCATTCCGGTCACTCCCAGCCCCAGCCCCACCAGGGTGTGGCGCCGCCAACGGGGTTCGCGGAACAGATCGAAGAACGACCCTACCTGTCTCGACTCTCCAGCGGCGGCATGGGCCTTGGCCGCCTTCCAGGCCTCCGGTTCCCGCAGCACGGTGACCATAGGGATGACCAGCAGCGACGGCAAGATCCCCACGAAAAACAGAACCCTCCACCCGCTGTAGCCGAACAGCAGGTCAGTCGCCCCAGGCTGGATCCAGTAGCTGATGGTGGATCCCATGATGTTGCCGGTCGCCGACAGGGCCTGCAGTGATCCCAGGGCCACGGACCGGAAACCGGAAGGGACGCTCTCCGCTACCAGAGTGGTGGCGGCGCCGAACATGCCGCCCACACCAAGACCCACCAGGAAACGGTAGATCGTGAAGTCGACCCAGCTCTGGGCCAGGCCCGACAGCCCGGTAAAACCCGAATAGACCAGCAGGGTGATCACCATGGTCCGGACCCGCCCCAGCTTGTCGCTGAGGACTCCGAACAGGATGCCGCCGGTGGCCCACCCCAGCATCATGCAGGTGGTGGCATAGCCGATATATTGCTTGGCTGCTGTCTGGGCCTCCGCCGTGCCGCCCAGCAGCTCGCGCAGGGCCGACTCCCGGGCCAGGACGAAAATCCGCTGGTCCATGCAGTCAAACAGCCATCCGCAGGAAGCGATGATGACCACCAGCCAGTGATAAGGGGTGACGCCCGTCAGGACGCCGGTCTTGGTCTCGGTCTGTGCCATTCGTACTCCAGGAATTCAGTCAGGCCTCGGGGATCAGAAGACGGGTCGCTCTTCGAACTCGACGACCACCACCGTGGCGATGGGATCGGGAGCCTGAGGCGGCACCTGGATTTGCAGCCGGCCCTCCGTCCGCGTCACTGCCAGAGGGGTTGAAGGATCCGCCAGCAGATACGCCCGTAACGGGTTGCCGGCCGGCGCCGGAAGCTCCAGTTCACCCTGCGGCCAGTCAAAAACGTGCAGGTAGAGTCGGCCATCTTTCAGGGTCGCCCGTCCCCAAGCCATTTCCGGGACGGGGCTGGCGGTCGTGCCGTAAATGCTTTCGCCGTTGACCCGCATCCAGCGGCCGATCTCCTCCAACCGCTGGACGCTTGCCTCCGGGATCCGGCCCTCGGCGGTCGGACCAACATTCAGCAGGTAGTTGCCTCCCTTGGAGGCGATGTCGATGAGGTTGCGGATCAGGGTCTCCGCCGACTTCCAGTTCTCGTCGTAAGACTTGAAGCCCCAGGTGTCGTTCATGGTCATGCAGGATTCCCAGTCCACTCCGGGGAGCCCGGTGGGTGGGATCTCCTGCTCGGGAGTGCCGAAGTCCCCGGCGTAGCCCGGACCTTTGTTCAGTCCCTGCATGCCCTGACGGCCCTTGCCGACCCGGTTATTGATGATGATGGAAGGCTTCAGTCCACGAACATAGTTGTAAAGGTCCTTGCCGTCCTCCTCCGTCCACCAGTCCACCCACTCGCCGTCAAACCAGAGGACGTCGGGATCGTACTGGTCCACCAGCTCCTTGAGCTGGGCCTTCATGTAGCGGATGTACTCGGGCTTCTGCTCCGGGATGATGCGGTTCTGGCCGTGGCCCGCGGTCCGGTGCTTGCCCTCGGTCTCCACATACTGGGACGGGTGGTGCCAGTCCATGATGGAATAGTAAAAACAGAAGTGGATGCCCTGTCTGCGGCATTCCGCGGCCAGTTCGGCGATGGGATCTTTGCCATAAGGCGTGGCATCGACAATGTCGTAGTCGCTGGCGGCACTGTTGTAGATGGCGAACCCGTCATGGTGTTTGGAGGTGATGACGAGGTACTTCATGCCGGCGTCCTTGGCGAGGGACACCCACCGGGCGGCGTCAAACTCCACCGGGTTGAACCGGGCGGCGAACTTCTCATACTCCTCCCGCGGGATGTTCGCCCAGGACTGGATCCATTCGCCCACCTGATCGGACCGGCGGCCGTTGTATTCTCCGGCGGGGACGGCGTAGAGGCCCCAGTGAATGAACATGCCGAACCGCGCCTCGCGCCACCACTGCATCCGCTGATCCCGTTCGGCGGTGCTTTCCTCCAGGTAGTTCCGGGCCTGTTCTCCCGACGGGGCGTTTCCCCCCGGCGTACAGGAAATGGCGGCGGCAAGGCTCAAACCCAACAGGCGCAGTGCACGCATCATGGTTCCTCCTCGGGGCTTTCAAGGGTTCGCCCGGGCGATTATTCAGGCCCACCGCGGAAAACGCAAGAACTGTCGTGCAATTCGGATCTGCGGGAATCGGGATTCCGGTTCGCCCCGCCGCCCCCCCGCGGGCGGAGCTGCGTGGTATGGGCGGCCTCGCCGGCCGAGGCGGTAGTTCGGCGCAACTCCGGCAAGGCGCCAGTGACCGCCGAATGGCCGGCGGCGGTGGTCTGTCGCCGGCCGCCCCCCGGCGACTAAACTGATCTTCATGTCCAGCGCGAAGGATCGGATCGTGTTCATCCTGGTGAGAACCCAGTTCGCCTCCAACCTCGGATCGACGGTGCGCGTGATGAAGAACATGGGTTTCCGCCGACTGATCCTGGTCCGGCCGGAGTGCGAGGTGGGGATCGAAGCCCGCAGCTTCGCCATGAAGGGTGTGGAGATCCTGGACCAGGCGAGGTTTCTGCCGGACCTGGAGTCGGCCGCCCGGGAGATCGGGGTGCTGGTGGGGACGACCGGCCGTCTCCGCGGCGGGTCCGGACGCCTCATCACCTGCCCCGAGCTGGTGGAGCATCTGCTTCCCCGCCTGTCGAACACACAGATCGGAGTGGTGTTCGGCTCCGAAGACAACGGACTGCGACGGGAGGAGCTGCGGTTGTGCCAGTGGCTGGTCCAGATCCCGACGGCTCCCGACTATCCAGTCATCAACCTGGCGCAGTCGGCCGCAATTGTCGCTTATCACCTCCATCTGGGGCTGTCGGGAACCAGCCGGCGGGCTCCGGCCGCGGCACTGTCCGCCGACGTTGATTCCCTCATGGCAAGGGTGGAGGACCTGCTCGGCCGACTCCGCCTGCCGGCACGCGTGGCGCCGCCGCGTCTGCTGGGGCGGTTGCGGGGGATGGCGGCCCGGGCGCAACTGGACCGGGCGGACGTCAACCTGCTCCACGGACTGCTCAAGCAGTTGCAGCGTCAGTTGTCCCCCGCTGGACTGCCTGCCGCCGGGAGCGCCGAGGAGCCGGAGTCTTCAATCCGACCGCAGGCGGGTGCGGCCGGGGCTGGACGGCTTCGCCGGGAGCCGGGGCCGGGGAGCCGCCGGGAGAGACGGTCAGGACCCGAAGGTCAGTGAGCCGAGGATCCGTTCGATTGCGTCCACCAGCCGGTCAAGTCCGGTGCGCCGGGTGGCGCTGACCGCCACGGCGTCGAAGCGCCGCACCAGGGCGCTTACGGTTTCAGCCGGCAGGAGGTCGCATTTGTTCAACACCAGCAACCGGGGGATCGAGTGCAGGGACATTTCCCGGAGGATTCCGCAAACCGCTTCCACTTTGGCTTCCAGCCGGGGGTCGGAAGCGTCGGCCACATGCAGCAACAGGTCCGCGGACTCCAGCTCCTCCAGCGTGGCGCGGAAGGCGTTGACCAGATCGGGGGGGAGATCCTTGAGAAAACCGACGGTGTCGGACAGCACGACTTCGCCCTGACGCGGGAAACGCAACCGGCGGGTGGTGGGGTCCAGGGTGACGAAAAGCTGGTCGGCGGTTTCCACGTGGGCCCGGGTGAGAGCGTTGAGCAGCGTGGATTTGCCGGCGTTGGTGTAGCCGATGATGCTGATGGCGGGCAGCCCTGCCCGGCGGCGGCTCTGGCGGCGCAGGTCCCGTTGCCGGGACAGGCGATCGACTTCCCGTTCCAGGCTCCGGATTCGTTGAAAGATGCGCCGGCGCCCAATCTCCAGTACGGTTTCCCCGGGACCCCGACCGCCGATGCCGCCGGTAAGGCGGGACAGGCCAGCATCTTTCTCCGTCAGCCGCGGCAGGGAGTACTTGAGCTGGGCCAGTTCGACCTGGAGTTTACCGTCCCGGGAACGGGCACGCTGGGCGAAGATGTCGAGAATGAGCTGGGTGCGGTCGACAGCTTTCAGGCCGGTGGCGTCCTCGAAAGCCCGGGCCTGGGCCGGCTTGAGATCGATGTCGAAAACGGCCACGTCAGCCTGGCGGCGCATGCTTTCCAGGACGATCTCGCGGAGCTTGCCGGGCCCCACCGCGGTGCGGGGATGGGGTACCTTTCGGCGCTGGCGGATCAGTCCGGCCACTTCCACTCCCGCCGACCGCGCCAGCTCCACAGTTTCGTGGAAGGTCTCGTCATCAGCGCCGGCTCCCACCACGACCACGCGCTCCCGGCCGGTCCGGGTTCCCGCCTGTCTGGCCAGTTGGGCGAACTCGTCTTCCAGGGCCTGGACGGTGGCTGCGAAGTCCAGCTCCAGCCGGCCCGGATCGGGGGCGGTCACACGGCGGAAGGGCGCCACCTCGAAGGCGGACTCGAAGTCGGCCAGGGGCAGGACGTGGGCGACCTCGACCCGGCCGGCGAGACCATCTTCCCGGGCCTGGATGACCGCCACCATGTCCAGCCGCAGCAGGGCCAGGTCATTGAGGTCATCCTCGGAGAGGGGTTCGTCCTTGAGATGGGTGTGCACCAGCCGCAGGCCTCGCAGCCGGCCGCGTCCGCCCCGCAGGCGGCCGATCTCGGGAATTTCGAGCCGGCTGGCGTCACCCACCATGACTTCGCGGACGTTGCCGTCACGGGTCAGCAGTACCCCGATCTGCCGGTTGAGCTGGCGGGAAATGCCGGCCAGGTGGTGAGCCAGCTCCACTGAAACGACTTGAGAGGGTGGGACTCGCCGGCGAAAGGTCCGTTCCAGCGCTTTTCGCAGGACCGGCTGGATACCCAGCGTGTTGCCGTGAATCGGATGGATGGTTGAATTCTCCCGGGCGGCGCGGCTGACCTTGTGCCCCGCCCCTCCTCATCTTAGGAAACTGTGCACGCCGTGCTCAAGCCGGGCGCCGGACGGACAGGGTTGCCTCCGGGGTGCGATGAATCAAAGTCGCCCGGGCTGCATCGTGATAGTAAAGTGGTACCTGACTGAACCTGAGGAGAACCAGTACCCATGATATTCGATCCTCTTTACCTGATCTTCCTGGCCCCGGCTCTGCTGCTTTCGATCTGGGCCAGCTGGCGCGTCAAGGCCAACTTTGACAAGTATTCCCGGATTGCTTCGGGAAGGGGTATCACCGGCGCGCGGGCGGCCGCCGAGCTGCTGCGGATGGCCGGCGTGGACGACGTCAAGATCGTGCGGTCCAGCGGGCTGCTCTCGGATCATTACAATCCCCTTACCAAGACTCTGGCGCTGTCGGAAGCCGTCTACGACTCTCCCTCGGTGGCCGCGGTGGGTGTGGCCGCCCACGAGGCCGGCCACGCCCTGCAACACGCGCAGGGCTATTTTCCGCTCTGGTTGCGGTCCCTCCTGGTCCCCACCGCGAACATCGGCTCTTCGATCGGGTATCTGGTGATGCTGTTCGGCCTCCTGATGTCGTCGGCCGGGATGATCTATCTGGGGGCGCTGCTGTTCTCCGCGGTCCTGCTGTTCCAGGTCGTCACCCTGCCGGTGGAATTCAATGCCTCCAGTCGCGCCAAGACGCTGTTGGTCCACTACGGCATCATCACCGACCGGGAACGGGAAGGCGTCGATGCGGTGCTCAACGCGGCGGCTCTGACCTATGTGGCGGCTGCCGTCAGCACGCTGATGACCCTGCTGTACTTCCTCGTGCGGGCGAGGGAACAGTGAGATTGCTATTGCATCTGGGTCTGAGGTGTTTCCCCTCGGGGGTGCACAGGGGACCCATAGTCCTGGACGTGGAAGTCCACGAGATTGCGAGAACCTTGTCATGAAAAAGATTGCGATCGCCGGTTTGGCGGGAGGGTTCCTGTGGCTGGTGCTGGCGGGTACAGGCTGTTCGACTCTGCAGCGGATGGCCTCGCAGCCGCCGGAATCAGAGAAATCCGTGCTGGACGAGACCGTCACCAGCGAGAATGCGTCGCTGCTGGCCGAACGGGCGCGCAAGGAGCTCTCCTACGATGACTATCGGCTGATTCTGGCCTATGTCCAACGGGTCCACCCCCAGCTTCCCGCGGGTTCTCTGCCGCTGGGAATCTCCCTGCGCAGCATGCTGGAGAGCCAGCGGGACTTTGAAGCCGCAAGCCGGATGGCTTCCACGCAAGCGCCGGAGTTGCAGGCTGAGGCTTCCCCTGAGGCTGCGCCGCCTTCCAGCAGGAATCCGGCGGCTGGAAACCGGCCGCCGGCTCGGCCGGCAACCACGTCTCCCGCCGGGCGTGCACCCCAGCCGGAGCCTGCCGCCACCAGGCCGGCTGAGGTGTCGCCGGCGGTTTCGACCCCGGAGAGTTCCACTGCCCAGCAGTCGGCCCAGTCTGACGTTCTTCCGCCGGCACCGGCGCCGCCCCCTGCGCCGGCTCCCCCCGCCGTGGTGACCCTGAAAAGCGGAACCGAATTCAGCGTCCGGCTGGCGGAGTCCATCAGCTCCAAGCGCAATCAGGACGGTGACTCCTTTGAAGCCGTGCTGGACCAGGACCTGGTGGTAGACGGCAAACTGGTGGCTCCGGAGGGGGCCAAGGTAGTGGGCCGGCTGACCAACGTGAAGCATTCGGGCAAGGTCGAAGGCCGGGCGACGATGTCGCTGGCGCTCACCGAGCTGGTGATCGGCGAGGAAAGGTTCCCCATCCGGACGAACCGCTTGGACTTCGAGGCCAAGGGAACCGGCAAGGAAGACGCCAAGAAGATCGGGATCGCCACCGGAATCGGTGCGGCCATCGGTGCGATCGCCGGCGGTGGGAAAGGGGCTGCCATCGGCGGCGCCATCGGGGCGGGCGCGGGAACCGGGGCGGTCCTGGCCACCTCCGGCGACGAGGTGGAATTCAGCGTCGAGCAGCTTTTCAATTTCCGGTTGACCCGGGACGTGGAGCTTCCGGTACGGCGCTGAACGCCGTCAGTAGGCGCCATATCCCCAGACACGGGGACGGCCGGATCGCCCCGCGGTACGTCTCTACCCCTCGTACGGCCACGGAAACTGCGAGAACAGACCCCCATCCACGTAGATCGTCTGGGCGGTGACAAAGCGGGCGGCATCGGATACCAAGAAAGCCACCACATCGGCGACGTCTTCCACTTGGCCGACTCGCCGCAAGGGGGTGATGGGTCCCCAGGTCCCGGCATAGTTCGGCGCTTCCAGGCGGGTTCGTTCAATCTCGACGGCTCCAGGTGCCACGCAGTTGACCCGGATCCCCAAGGGGCCCAGTTCGACGGCGGCGACCCGTGTAAACAGCTCGATGCCACCCTTGCTGGCGGTATAGTCCACCAGCTTGGGGAAAGGTCCCTTGTTGCAGCCGGAGCCGATGTTGACGATGCAGCCTGCCTCGCGCCTGGCCATCTCCCGCGCCGCTCGCTGGGTGCAGAGGAAAGTCCCCTTGAGATTGGTGCGGATGGTGCGGTCCCATTCGGCTTCCTCCAGTTCGAGCAAGGGTTTCCAGGTCTGGACCCCGGCGTTGTTGACCAGCACCTCGGGGACGCCCCATTCTTCAACCACCTGGTCGAACATGGCGGCGACCGCCTGAGAGTCGCCGACGTCGGCCCCGACAATCAGGGCTTCGCCTCCCAGTCGGGCGACGCCCGCGGCGGTCTCCTCGGCGCCTTTGCGGTCGGTGGCGTAGTTGACCACCACGCTGAATCCTTCGGTCGCCAGCCGGTAGCTGATGCCCCGGCCGATCCCCTTGCTTGCTCCCGTGACGATGGCAATCCGGCGTTGAGTCATGCCCACATCCTACTCCGAAAGAGTCGAGCAGACGCCGATGTTCCGCTGTTTCGCGTTCAATTTTCAGGACCCTCTCCAAACATTTGAACCGCTGCGCGGCACAGACCCCTCCGCCATACCTAGCCGCTCCTCGGCTTCGCATCACCTAACACGTTCAAAATACGGGCTTAAGCTTCATGTCAGGAGCGGTGGCGGAATCCCCTCCGGTCCCCTTCCAAACATCGGTACGCATCTTGCAGTGTCCTAAGGGCATGAAAAAGGTGCACCCGGGTCGGGCTGAGGTGTCCGTTCGGGGAGACCACCTGAGCGGGGGCCTCGAGGCGCTCCCCGCCGATTTCGGCGATTCCGGGGGACCTCAGGCAGTGTGCAGTCAAACGCAGTCTAACAAGGGGGAAGAACGAGTATGAAGTTCGGCTTAACCAAGTTTCTCCTTGCCTTCGCTGTGACGGGGCTGATGGCCGGGCTCGTGATGGGGCAGGCATCGGTTTCCGGGTCGATCAGCGGTACGGTCAAGGACGCCTCCGGCGGTGTCGTCCCCGGCGTGGAGGTGACCATCACCAACCAGGACACGAACGCGACCCGGGTGGTCCTCACCGACGATTCGGGTTTCTATACGGCGCCCAACATCCCGGTTGGTACGTATTCGGTCACCGTCGCCATGCCCGGGTTCAAGACCGCGTCGGTTCGGGACATCAAGGTTGACATTCGGGCCAACCGGGTGATTGACCTGACGCTCGAGGTCGGCGAGGTCACCCAGGAGGTCACGGTGGAGAGTGCTTCCATGGCCCAGGTGGAGCTTCGCAGCGGCGAGGTCGCCACTCTGATCACGGAGGAGCAGATCACCGAGCTGCCCATGAACGGGCGGTCGTTCGTCCAGTTGAGTCTCCTGGTTCCGGGAGCCTCCATCGGCAACACCGCCAACGTCCGCTTTACCGGCCTGTTCGGTGGCGTGGACATCTCGTTCAGCGGCAGCGCCTCCAACGCCAACATGTGGCTGGTGGACGGCACCAACAACGTGGACATCGGATCCGGACGGACGATCCTGACCTACCCGTCGGTCGACTCGATCGCGGAGTTCAAGATCCACCGGAACATGTATGGAGCCGACATGGCGGCTTCGTCCGGTGCCCAGATCAACGTGGTGACCAAGAGCGGCACCAACGAGTACCACGGGACCCTTTACGAGTTCCACCGGAACTCCAAGTTCAATGCCACCGACTTCTTCCTGAACCGGGCCGGACAGGAAAAGCAGCCCCTCGTGTACAACAACTTCGGTTACACGGTGGGCGGACCGATCGTCAAGGACAAGGCGTTCTTCTTCTGGTCCCAGGAGTGGCGCCGGGAGCGCCGTGGTGTTCCGCGGCAGAATCTGGTACCCACCATGGCTGAACGGCAGGGCAACTTCAGTGGACCCAACTCCGGCGACTACCCGGACCCGCTGGACCCCCTAACCGGCTTGGCCTTCCCGAACAACCAGATCCCCAGCGACCGGCTGAGTCCGGCGGGACTGGCGATGATGAAGCTCTACCCGGAGCCCACCATCGCCCTCGACTCGCCGAACTTCGGAGGCTTCAACTGGGTTGCCGCGCCCTCCACGCCGGTAGACACCCGTCAGGAGCAGATCCGCGGTGACTACGTCATCAACGATCAGCACTCGGTGATGGGTCGCGTCACCCTGGACACCTGGAAGAACAGCTCGCCCTCTTACATCGAGGCGGGCCTGTGGGGTGACGACCCCTTCCCGGCCGTCGATTCCGACTGGGATCAGCCGGGACACTCGTTCACCTCCCAGTGGACCTCCACCTTCGGGCCGACCGTCGTTAACCAGGTGACCTTCTCCTGGTCCGGCAACGAGATCAAGATCGCCCGCGGCGCCGGCGAAGACATCAACAACGCCATCAACGCCGCCATGCCCGAGGTGTTCCCGGGACCTGAAGGCCACGGCCATGCGGGTTTCTGGGGCGATGCCCTGGGCAACAACCTGTGGAACCAGGCGCCGTGGCAGAACGAGCAGGACCTGTTCGTCTGGAAAGACGACTTCTCCAAGGTGCACGGCGATCACTCGTTCAAGGCCGGTGTCCTGGTGAGCCGCAACTCCAAGGATGAGGATATCGACAACAACTCCGCGGCTTACGCCCCCTTCTACTGGGGCCGTACCGGTGTGCCGGGCGGCGCCGGTGTGGGCGGCGGTTGGGGTCCGGCCGGCGCCCTGGGCAACGGCGGGATCGTCACCGGCAACGGGGTTGCCGACATGATCCTCAAGGGCGTGTACTGGGGCGGCGGCACCGAGAGCAACACGAACCCCCGTTCCAAGGTGCGTTGGCGGGACTATGAAGTCTACTTCAACGATACTTGGCGGACCACTCCCAAGCTGACCCTCAACTACGGCTTCCGGTGGTCGTTCGTCCCGAACCCGTTCCAGGGTGACGGCGAAATGGGGAACTTCGTCCTGGCGCTCTACGATCCCGCCCGCGGGGCGGTCTCCGATAACGGGATGATCTACCCGGGCAACATTCACGGCTTGGACGTGGACGAGAAGGCGCTGGTCAAGAACCACTTCTTTGACATCGCGCCCCGCTTCGGTCTGGCCTGGGATCCCACCGGAGCCGGCAAATGGGCGATCCGGATGGGCGGCGGCATCTTCTTCAACCGTGAAGCCGTCAGTGATGTCCTGAGCCTCATCATCAACCCGCCGTTCCGAACCACCATCGCCTACGGCAATGGCCGGCCGTTTGACTGGCTGCCCAGCGACTCTGCATACAGCGGAGGCCAGGGCCTGCCCCAGCGCGGCAAGGACATTGAAGGGAACACGCCGGGGAGCTACCAGTGGAACCTGACCATCGAACGGGAGCTGTGGAAAGATACGAAGGTCGAGTTGGCCTACGTGGCCAACCGCGGCCACCATATCCCGACCCAGTTCTACCTCAACCAGGTCCCGGTACCGTTGCGTGTGCAGTACGCCATCGCCGAGCTGGACACCGATCCGAGCACCGACGGTGACCCGCTGCGTCCCCTTTACGCATTGACGGGGACCAGCAGCAACCCGCTGATCTACAGCCGGAGTGCGGACTCCTGGTACCATTCGTTCCAGGCTTACCTGGTCAAGCGGTTCTCCAACCGCCTCTCCTACCAGGTGTCCTATACCTTCAGCAAGTTCCTGTCGACCGCCGGCGGACTGGGTCACGTCAGCTCGAACACTATCTCGGATCCGGCGAACGTGAAGTATGACAAGGGCCGCCCGGACTTTGACCGGCCGCATATCTTTACGGCCAACGTCATCTACCAGACGCCCACCCTGGCCGATAAACAGGCCTTCGTCAAGGGGCTGCTGGGCAACTGGGAGACGGCCTTCATCGTCACCGCCAACTCCGGCGTGCCCATCACGGTCACCTGCTGCACCAACTTCACCGGTACACAGGGCAACCGTCCCGACCAGATCGCGGACACCGAAGGGCCGAAGACGGTGGATCAGTGGTTCAACGTCAACGCCTTCCGGCCTCCGCAGAAGGTCGGCCTGCTGGGCAAGTCCGCTCGTGGGCAGATTCGGGGACCTGGCATCGCCAACCTCGACTTCTCGCTCATGAAGAACTTCCCGGGCATCCCCTGGTTCACCTCGGAGGACGCCACGCTCCAGTTCCGTGCCGAGTTCTTCAACACGTTGAACCACACGCAGTTCCAGACGGTCGATGCCGGCTACTCGCTTTCCAACATCGTCATCGACTCCGAAGGCAACCTGCTCAACTACGTGATGAACAACAGCACGTTCGGGAACGTGCAGCGGATGCGCGAACCGCGTGAGATTCAGCTTGCGCTGAAGATCATCTGGTAAAGCTCCACTCTCGGGTGGAGCTATGGGCGCTCTAAGGCCGGCGGCCCCAGGGGCCGCCGGCCTTCTTGTTTGCGGACGTTCCGCCCGATCCGCGTGATCCGCGTGATCCGCGTGATCCGTGTGATCCGTGTGATCCGCGTGATCCGCGAGATCCGCGAGATCCGTGTGATCCGCGAGATCCGTGCGATCCGTGTGATCCGCGAGATCCGTGCGATCCGAGTTGAAATTCTCCAGGCACGCCACGGAGCCCCGGGTCAGCCGGACGCCTCCCGACTCCTGGCCCCCTTCCCGGTCTACAATCTCAGGGATGCGCCGCGGTTGCCTTCTCGCCCTCTCCGTCCTGACTGCCTGCACGGCCGCCCCTGTCCCGCCGGAACCGGCATCGAGCTCCAGCGCCGCGGTCCGACCCAACGTCCTCCTCATCTCCATCGACACCCTGCGCGCCGACCATCTCTCCTGCTACGGCAACACCCGAATTCACACATCCGCCCTGGATCGCCTGGCCGCCGAAGGCATTCTCTTTGAGCGGGCCTTTACCCCCGTCCCCATCACCCTGCCCGCCCACGCCTCGCTGCTTACCGGGACCTATCCCTTGTCCCATGGTGTGAGGGACAACTCCGGCTTTGTCCTGCCGCACACCGCGGAGACCTTGGCGGAGATCCTCCAAAAAGAGGGCTATGCCACCGCCGCCTTCGTCGGCAGCTTCGTCCTGGATTCCCGGTTCGGGCTGGACCAGGGATTCAGCCACTACTTCGATGATTTCCAGGCCGAGACCCTTGACTTGGTCCGCCAGAACATCCAGGAACACCCTGCCGAGGTGGTGCTCCAGCACGCCCGGGAGTGGCTGGAAACCCATCCTCGAACCCCGTGCGACACGATCCGGACTGGGGAAAGCGGTTCCTCTCCCTGGTTTGTATGGATCCACCTCTTCGATCCCCACGCCCCCTACGCCCCTCCGGAGACCTTTCGGCCTCCCGGCAACGCAACCCCCTACGAAGCCGAGGTCCTCTATGTCGACCGGCAGCTCGGTGGCTTCCTCGATGCCCTGCGCACCCGTCCTGACTGGGACCGCACGGTGGTGATCGTTACCTCGGACCACGGGGAAGGACTGGGGGCTCATGGAGAGGACACTCACGGCATCTTCCTGTACGACACCACCCTGCAGGTGCCCCTGATCTTCCGGCTGCCCGGAGGATCCCACGGAGGACAGCGCATTTCGCGACAGGTCCGGCTGATCGACGTGTTCCCCACGGTGCTCCAGATTCTGGGGCTTCCGCCTTCGCCCCTCGTCCAGGGCGAAGGTCTGGCGGCATCCTGGCTCGGGCGAGGTTCTGCCGACCTGGACCTGTACTGCGAAACCCTGATGCCTCAGCTCAGCTATGGCTGGAGTGCCCTGTCCGGCCTCCGCTCACGGCAGCACAAATTCATCGACGCTCCCCGGCCCGAGCTCTATGACCTGGAAGCGGACCCGGGGGAAATCCACAACCTGGCCGAGGTATCCCGGGCGGACCTCAACCGCCTGAAGCAGGAGAAGAACCGCCTGCGCGACCTTTATGCCGCCGCGACAGCCAATTCGGCGCTCCGTGCGGTCGATGCCGCCACCGCCGAACGCCTCCGTTCCCTCGGCTACGTGGGCGTCTCCGCGGGAACGCGACTGTCGTCGGCCCCCGCCGGGGCCGATCCCAAAGACAAGATCACCGTCTTCAACCGGATCTGGGAAGCGCAGGCGGCGGCCGAAGCTGGAGACATCGCCCGCTCCGTGCGGATTCTGGATCAGATCATCGCTGCCGAGCCGGATCTGTTCGTGGCCCGCTCCCTGCAGTCGCTCAACCACCTGCGGCAAGGGCGTCCCCAGCTCGCCCTGATAAACCTCGAAGCCGCCACCCGGCTTCGTCCCGAGGATCCGGGCAGCCACCTTTACCTGGGAATGACCTATCTTCAACTCGGCCGGCCCCTGGACGCGGTTCGCGAGTTCGAGGTGACGCTCGCGCTCGAGCCGGCCAATCTGGCAGCCCTCAACAACCTCGCCGCCACTTACGTCCAGCTGGGGCGCAGGGAAGACGCCGCCCGGATATTTCAGCGGCTCCTCGAACAGCAACCGGAGGATGTGGCCGCTCTGGTCAATCTGGGAGTCATCCGGATGCTGCAGGAACGCCCGCGGGAGGCCCTGCCGTTTTTCCAGCGGGCGCTGGAACTTCAGCCCGACCTGCCCCAGGTCCACAACAACATCGGCTTGATCCTGCTGGGCGAGGGGCGGACAGTGGAAGCCATCCGGAGCTTCGAGCAGGCCCTGCGGCTGCAGCCCGATTACGCCGCGGCCCGCGCCAACCTGGAACGCGCTCGCGGGAGGCAATAAGGTTCCCACGCGGGCTCAAAGTTCCCCAGAGCCGGCGCAACCGCTGAACCCTTGAGCCAGGCGGAAGGAGTCTACCGCTCCACCCGGAATACCGTCTGGACGGTCTCCCGTTCGTCCCGCACCGGATCGCGTACCGTCGCCTGCAGCAGGTACCTCCCCGGGGCGAAACCGTCCAGTCCCAGGTAGCGCGCCAGTTTCAGGTGTCCCCGCTGGGGAGCCGCCGCCTCACCGGCGGGGATCACCGCCCGTTGCCGAGCCAGACAGGCCCCGTTCCGGTAGACCGCGGTCTCCAGCTCCAGCCCCTCCGGCATGTCCCATTCCGGGGGATAGAACACGTTGACCAGATACACCAGATCCTCTCCGGTCCTGAAATCCCGGCGGGCGGACGGCACAACCCGGACCCGCTCCACGGTGAAGAAGTCATCCGCGGTATCCGACCGGAGCAGCTCCTCCGCCTTCCCCACCACCAGGCTGGCCATCGACATCCCGGGATCCCACGGCGGCAACTGCAGTCCAAAGAACTGGACCGACCGCCGGCCGCTCACCGGGTCTCCCAGCAGCACCCTCACCGAGTAACGGCCGGGGGAGAGTTCAAAGCGGCTTTCCAGCCTGAAGGACCGGGCCTCGTGCCGCATGTCTCCAGTCAACCGGATCCGGGAGGGCCCCCGAAAGCTGGACACCACTTCGCCCCGTTCGTCCTCGATCAGACCCAGGGCGTCCACATCCACCAGCAGCACGTTGTCCACCCAGGCCGGGCTGAACTGGTCGACGGCTACTTCCAGGTTCACGTGGACCTGGTAGCGTCCTTCCGGGGCAGGAAACCAGGCGGTGTGTCCATAGAACCGCAGAGGCTCATTCCCAGCCGTCTGGCCGACTCGCAACAGTTCCTGGAACTCCTCCGCCGAAAGCACCGACGCTCCCTGGGGCACGGCCCAGTAGCCATTGCGGGCCCGGACGCGGAGGTCGCGCCCTGGAACCCGAACCTCGATGGTCCGGAAACGTCCGTCGAAGACCGGGTTCTTGGGGGTATAGGTCAGGACGTAGTGGCTGCGCACATCCCCCTCGATCCGCTCCAGGGCCCTGAAGAAATCGTTGGTGTGGCGAACCACGAAGCCCCCGGTAGCGGCGGAGATGTAACGCAGCGTGGAGTCTTTCTGATCGCTTCCAATCTCCCGGGCCCGGTCGAACTGCGACAGCCCGCCGTAGGCCTTCACCCGATCACCCAACCGGGCGGCGCTGATGTCGAACAGCTCGCCTTCCTCGCTGGGCTCCCGGTACTGGAGGCCGCCCGCATCCACGGAATAGATCGCCAGGTTGGCCTTGTTGGCGAGATCGACGGCCCGATAAAGCGGACGTTCCAAGGTCATGGGCACCGAGAAACCCTGCGAGAACAGGATGAGGGTCTTGCGGCCCGGGAGGTGGCTGACGGCGCGGGCGATGGTCTCGATGGCCCCGATGATCGGCCGGCTCTGGATCTCCCGGCCGAACGAGCGCTGGGCGTAATAGGTTCCCTCCAGGATCTTGGCTGTTTCCAGCTCGCGCGCCATGAGGACCATGGCGGCCGCCGCCTGGGGACCAATCTGCGAGCCGGCGGCTCCCAGGTTGTCAATCGAAGTGGTCAGTGTTTCTACCTGGTCCTGGACGGATTCGGCGAAGTCGGTGACTGTCTCTTCGTGATAGGCAAAGGCGGAACCGGCTGGGTCCAGGCTGGAGAGTGCCGAGGCAACCAGTTCGGGATCGTTCGTGAAGTTCTGCAGGAACTTGAGGCCGCGCCCCACCTGGAACACCGCCATCAGGTCGTTGGCCTGCATGCGGGTCCGGACATACCGCTGGGCAGCCTCCCGGACATAGCCCTGGTTGAGGAACTCCACCGTGGCATAGTCCAGCAGGAAGATCACCAGGTTGACGGGGCCGGCTTCCACCCCCGGCTGGAGACGTGGTCCGTCATCGCGTCCGGACCCGCTCCATACCGGCTCAACCGCCCGTTCCTCAGGCGTCGCTGACGGATTGACGGCCTGGAACAATTCGATGTCTTGCACCACGCCGTCCTCCAGCAGCTCGAAGTCCGCTGCGGTCAGGCCCCGGACGTGCCGGTTGGAGCGATCGGTGACCACGACATCCACCACCACCGCATTGCGGGTGACCCGGAGACGGGGAGCGTCCGCCGACTCCTGGACCGGTGGAGTGCCTGGGGGAGCATTCTGGGCCTGGGCCTGGCAGACAGGTGTCGCGGCAGCGACCAACAGCAGCAAAGCCATCCCCTGCAGACGCATCCCCGCGCTCCTGCCCCGGCGGACCACAGAACCTGCCGGCAATTCTAGCAGCTTTTACAGCCCAGCACAGAATCCCGGAACGCAAACCGCCCGCACAAGGCCGCCGTTGCACGGACGGTCGGCGCAACCACCCGTAGCACGGCCGTCCCCAGGCCGTACAACCGTTCAAGGGGGCAGCATCGTTCGTTGCCCGGTGGGCGGTTTTGATCGGGTGCAGGGCGCGGACGGTGGGTGCAGCGGGGACGACCCGGGCGGGACGCCCGGGCCACTACCCGCTCCGGAAAGGTTGCCGCCCGCGGCAGGGACGGACGGCGCAACCACCCGTAGCACGGCCGTCCCGGCCGTGCAACCGTTCAGGGGGCAGGATCGCCCCATCCGGCGTCCGGCAACCTACTCACCGGGGAGTGGCATCCGGCAGGCCGCCGTCCACCGGGATCGTCGCACCCGTCGTGGGAGTCTGGCGGGTCGCAAAAAACAGCACGGCGTTGGCCACGTGGCCGGCAGTCACCCGACTCTTCAACAGATTTCGGCTCCGGTAATACTCCTGGAGCTGGGATTCGTCCAGCCCCCGGGCGCGCATCCGGTCGGGCCCGACCTCTGCCCACAGACCCGACTTGAATCGGCCCTCGGCAAACACTGCGTCCGGCGCCACCATGTTCACCCGCACGCCCATCTCGGCAAGCTCCAGGCTGGCGATCCGGGCCAGCTGATGGGCTCCGGCCTTGGTGGCGCTATAGGCTCCGAAACGGGCGCCGGGGGCAAACACGTTCTTGGTCGAGATCAGCACAATGTCCCCACCGATGCCCTGCCTCTGAAAATGCCGTGCCGCCTCCGCCAGGACCAGCAACGTCCCCTCCACGTTCACCCGCTCCAGGCGCCGGAAGGCTTCGAGCGACATTTCCGCCAGCGAACATACCAGCGCGATCCCCGCATTGACCGCCACCAGATCCACACCGCCCCACTCCGCCGCCAGCTCCCGGAAACCGGCGGCCACCGAGGCGGGATCCGTGACGTCCATGGTCTGGCCCCCGATGCGGGATCCGAACTCGGGTCTGAACTCGGCAACCAGTTGCTCCAGCCGGCCAGGATCGATATCGGAGGCCATCACACAGGCCCCCTCCGCCAGCAGGCGCCGGCAGATGCCCGCTCCGATCGCTCCGGCAGCCCCCGTGATCAGCGCGGTCCGGCCCTCCAGGGGCAGCCTGCGGCGGGCCAGCTTGGCCTGCTGCAAGCCGCGAAACTCCATCTGGAACAGCCGTTCCTCCGTCAGGCCCCGATAACGGCCTATCGCCCGGACCCGCTGCTTGATCTCCAGAGTCTGGCGGGTGATGTCGCGGCAGATCTCGGCGTCCGCCAGCGTTGGACCCAGGCAGGCGATTCCACAGCCCGGCAGGAAGATCACTCGCGGCGTTCCCGCTGCCGGGGCGACCGTGGCGTCTGCAGAACCCGGGCCGCCGAAGCGGCTGACGTATTCGCGATAGTCCCGGCGGAAGGCTTCCACCGCCGCCGAAAGGTGGGCCCGCAAACCCGCAACGTCATCCGGCAGCGGAGCCTCGACCCACAAGGACCTGGACCCCGTGCGGATCAGGTGGTCGGCGGTCACCGGCGGAGTCGAAGCCAGTTCCCTTCCCCACTCCGACTCCACCACCGACAAAGCCTTCTCGTCGGCCAGCCACCGCACGATCCCAGGCTCCCAGGGACGATCCTCGTCGCCGGTGGGTTCAGCCAGGACCCCGCGCAGCACCGGTGCCACCTCCCTCAGCCGGTTTGCGGCTTCCTCCACCCGGCCCGGCAAGACTCGCACCCGGACCGGAGCGTGCCGCTCCAGGTACTGTTCGGCGCGACACACCAGCCCGATCATCCGTTCGTAAGCGTCTCTGGCGGTTTCACCCCAGGTGATAACTCCGTGGCGCATCCAGACGGCGGCAGTGGCGGCGGGCCTGCCCTCCACCGCCTGAGCCATGGCCCGGGCCAGTTCGAAGCCCGGCTCGACATAGTCCAGGATGATCACATTGTCGCCGAGAGCCTCCCGAACCCGCTCCTCGCCGCCCTCCTGGTTGGTAAGCACCAGGATGGCGTCGGCGTGCGTGTGATCGATGAAGCGGGCCGGGATGAATGCGTGCACCAGCGCCTCGATGGAGGGGTTAGGCGACCGCCAGTCCAGCAGACCCCGCCGAAGCTCGCCAACCATCCGCTCGTCGGAAAGCTGTTCCAAGGAGCGCAAACGCTGCAGCGGCGCCAGTTCCAGGGCCACATGTCCGGCGGGCTCCAGGGTGGCCAAGTTGAAGCCGGACGCCTTGACCCGGAGTACGGCCAGCGGCGTACCGAACACATCCCGGTCCATGGTTTTCACGGAGGTGTTTCCCCCGCCGTGCAGAACCAGAGCCGGTTCAGCCCCCAGCAGCCGGGCCGAGTATGTCCGCAAAGCCAGGTCTTCGCCCCAGGTGGGGCCCCACTCCCTGATGCAACGCTCGGCTTCAGCCTCAGACCAGCGGCTCTGCACGGTGTTCTCCCTTCCCGGGGCCGGAGTTGCGCGGCCGCAGCCGAGACAACATGTATCGGGCGTTTTCGGCCGGAGCCTTGCCGTCGAACACGGCACTGCCGGTCACCACGATGTCGGCGCCCCAGCCGGCGATCCGGTCGATGTTGCCCCGTGTCACACCGCCGTCCAGTCCGATCAGCGCCTTGCTCCCTTCCCGGTCGAGGATCCTTCTCATGCCGGCCACCCGCAGCGCCGTGGAGTCGGAAAGCTGCTGCCCTCCCCAGCCCGGGTTGATGGACAGCAGCACCACCAGATCCGCCAGTTCCAGCAGCGGCTCCACCGCCGTCAAGGCGGTACCGGGGTTCAGGGCGATGCCCCGCACCAACCCCTGGGGCCGGCTCTCACCCAGACGGGTCAACTCCTGCAACGCACGATGGGGATAGCGACACGATTCCAGGTGCAGCGTGACGATGTCCGCACCGGCTGCCACGAATGCCTCCAGCTTCTGCAGGGGATCTTCCACCATCAGGTGGACGTCTTTCAGCAGGCTGGTTTTCACGGCCCGGATGAACGGCGGCCCTACCGTCATCATGGGGCAGAAGCAGCCGTCCATCACGTCGAAGTGCAGCAGCCTGACGCCGCTTCCGTCCAGCAGGGAAAGCTCTCGCTCCAGATTCATGAAATCGGCGGTAAGCACGCCGACGCTGATGGTCGGTGACAGCTCGCGGAGTGTGTCCACCAGCTTTTCAGCCATCGGATCTCCCTACCGGCCCGTTTCCCGTTTCAGCGTCTCGTAGAGCTCCAGGGCCTGTTTCGGCTTCATCTGCTGATGGACGACTGCCCGGACCGCCTGGAGCATGGCTGCCGGGGCATCGGCCTGGAAGATGTTGCGTCCCATGTCCACACCGGCGGCACCCTGGTCAACGGCGTTGTAGGCCATGGTCAACGCGTCCAGTTCCGGCAGCTTCTTGCCGCCCGCCATGACCAGCGGCACCGGACACGAAGCCGCGACAGTTTCGAATCCCTCGGCGACGTAGTAGGTCTTGATGAACTGGGCACCCAGTTCGGCGCAGATCCGGCAGGCCAGCCGGAAGTACTGGGCGTCCCGCGTCATCTGCTTGCCGACCGCGGTGACCGCGAAGACGGGAATGCCGTAGCGGTTCCCCAGATCCACCAGCCGTGTCATGTTGTGGACCGACTGGGTCTCGTACTCGCCGCCGATGAAGATCTGCACTGCCAGAGCCGCGACGTTCAGCCGGATGGCGTCCTCAATGTCCACCGCAATCTGCTCATTGGACAGCTCCTTGAGGATGCTGGGTCCGCCGCTGGCCCGCAGCACGACGCCCCGTCCAAAAGTGGAGGGAATGGTTGAACGGAGAACTCCCCGGGTCAGCATCAGGGCGTCACAATAGGGCAGGAGCGGAACGATGTTCAGATCCACCCGTTCCAGCCCGGTGGTAGGCCCCATGAAATAGCCGTGATCGATGGCCAGCATGACCGTGCGGCCGGTGGTGGGGTCGAAGATCCGGGAGAAACGGTTCTGCATGCCCCAGTCCAGGGCATTGGCCCCCTTGAGGAAAAACGGCCGGGTCTCCACCGGGACATCGGCGTAGTACTGTTTTGCTTCCTTGATCTGATCCAAGTCCGCCATATGAACTGCTCCTCTCGGTCTGTCGGTTTGATGATACTGCCGGAAACCAGTGCCGGCAGGGGCGCGACTAGGTTAGCCGCTTGAGCGCCAGGGGGCAAGGTGGACGGGGGATGCGCGATGGGCAGCGAGGTAGCGGGGTAGCGAGGTAGCGGGGTGGCGAGGTCCGCGGCAGCAGGCTGAGCCCTGGCGTGCGGAAGCTTGCTCCCGCACCACCGCCCAGTATGGAGGCCGCGTTCCCACGGGGCGGAGGGATTCTTACTCAAGATCACACGGATTTACTCGGATCACACAAATTACTCGGATCACGCGGATTTACTCGGATCACGCGGATTACTCGAATCACATGGACTATTCGGCTCACGTACTCGGATCCAGCGCAACCCCGCTACCCCGTTACCCCGCTACCCCGTTACCCCTCAGCCCGCTACCGGACGAACTCCGGACGCAGTCCCTCCTCTTCATCGAGGATGTAGTGCCGGTCCGCCTCGATCCCCTCGAACTCCTGGACCTTGCCGCTGGGCCAGCGGACGCGCAGGCGGTCGACACGGCCTGCGGCGCCCAGCCCGAAATGGGCACGGGGGTCGCTGACCGCGTAGATTCCCACCGTGCGCTTGATCTCCCAGACCTGGGTCAGTCCGCCGGCGGTCACCTCCAGCCGGGCTCCGATGCCATCCCGGTTGCTGCGCCGGCCCACCGCCCGGAACATCACCCAGTGGTGGGGGTCGCGCCGGTCGCACCGGTAAAGCGACGGAGTCCCGTTCATGTTGGCGACCGCCAGGTCCAGATCCCCGTCATTGTCAAAGTCGGCGAAGGCCACGCCGCGGCTGACCTCGGGAGACTGGAAGTCGGGTCCCACCTGCCGGCTGACGTCCCGAAACGTCCCGTCGCGCTGGTTCAGATAGACGGACTTGGGCATGGCGTAGGTCTCGTTGAGTCCGGCGGTGATCAGGTAAGGATAGACATGGCCGTTGGAATGGATGATGTCCTTCCAGCCGTCCAGATCGATGTCGAGAAAGCGCGTTCCCCAGCTCACCAGCAGCCATTCGGGCTCGACGATACGGGCCTGGGCGGTGATGTCCTCGAACAGCAGATCGCCCTTGTTGAGGTAGAGGGTGCTGTATTCCATGGCGAAGTGAGTCATGTAGACATCCAGCAGGCCGTCATTGTTGAAGTCGGCGGCGTCGACGCCCATGCCGGCCTGCTCCAGACCGTCGGCGTTGACCGCCAGGCCGCTCAGGAAACCCAGTTCCTCGAAACGGCCATTCCCCTGGTTCACGAACAGCAGGTTGGGGGTGGCGTCATTGGCCACCACGATGTCCAGGTCTCCATCGTTGTCCATGTCACCCCAGACACAGCCCAGGCCATAGTACAGGTCCCGGTCGACCGCACCTGAGGTCTCGGTGACATCGGTGAAGGTTCCGTCCCCGTTGTTGCGGTACAGAACGTCGGCCGCCCCCTTGAGACCGCTCGGACCGCACAGGACGACGTTGCCCCGATGGCTGCAGCTTCGCGGCGGCAGGTTGTCGATGTCGATCGTCAGATAGTTGGAAACGTAAAGGTCCAGATCGCCGTCGCCGTCGTAATCGCCGAAGGCGGCTGAGGTACTCCAGCGGGGATCCCCCACGCCGGCCTGTTCCGTCACGTCGGTGAAGGTTCCGTCCCCGTTGTTGCGGTACAGCACATTCGGACCCCAGTAGGTGAGGTAGAGGTCGACATCGCCGTCGTTGTCGTAATCCGCGGCGGACACTCCCATCCCCCAACCCCGGTGGGTCAGACCCGCCCCGACCGTGACATCCTTGAACGTGCCGTCCCTCTGGTTGCGGTAGAGGGCCCCGTGAGGGTTCTCTCCACGCCGGTATCCGTCGATCGTGGAACCCTGTACCACGTACAGATCCATCCACCCGTCGTTGTCGTAGTCCAGGAAACCGATGCCGCCGCCCTTGGCCTCCGGGATGGCGGTCTTCTCTTCCGCATCGCCGTTGATGTGCACGAAGTCGATCCCGGTGTTCTGGAGCCGTACGTAGACCGGCAGGCGCCGCTCCAGATCGGACTCGTCCGGCACCGGTCGGGCAGTCCCCAGGACGAGCAGCATTCCCAACACGCCGGTCATGATCTGCCACAGGTTGCTGGTCATGGTCGTACGATGGGCTCCGCGCTCAACCCCTTGTCCTCGTCCACCAGATAGTGCCGGTCGGCTGCCACCCGTTCGAAAACCTGGATCGTCCCGCTGGGCCAGCGGACTTCCACCCGGTCGGCGTGGGACGCGGACCCCAGCCCGAAATGGGCCCTGGGGTCGCTGGCGGAGAAGATGGAGACCGCCGTCTTGATCTCCCAGACCTGGCGGATCCCTCCCGCCTCGACGGTGATCCGCGCGCCGATCCCGTCGCGGTTGCTGCGGACTCCGCGGGTTCTGAACATGATCCAGTGGTGATCGCCTGTCTGGTCAGTTCGAAACAAAGTAGGACGATCGTTGAGGTTGGCCACGACAATGTCCAGATCACCGTCATTGTCGAAGTCGCCGAATGCCGCCCCCCGGCTGCATCGTCCCCGCAGGAGGTCCGGTCCCGCCGCCCGGCTGGCATCCAGGAACCCCCCCCTCCCGTCATTCAGGAAGAACACAACAGGCTCGTAGTAGGTTTCCGGGAGGTCGCTGCCGATCAGGAACGGCGTCACGTGTCCGTTCACCTGGAAGATGTCCTTCCAGCCGTCGAGATTGAAGTCAGCGAAACGCGTTCCCCACCCGACCCGGTGCCAGGTGGTTTCCATGATGGGGGTCTGGCCGGTGATGTCCTCGAACAGCAGGTTGCCCTGATTGCGGTAAAGCGTCGAGTAGTCCACGGCAAAGTGGGCCAGGAATGCGTCCAGCAGACCGTCGTTGTTGTAGTCGGCCACATCGACACCCATGCTGCCCTGGTTCCGGCCGTCGAGGCTTACCGCCAGCCCGCTCAGAAACCCCATTTCTTCGAAGGTGCCGTCACCCCGGTTCAGGTAAAGCAGGTTGGGACCGTCGTCGTTGGCGACGTAGAGATCGAGGTCCGAGTCGTTGTCGATGTCGGCCCAGACCACGGCCAAGCCGAACAGACGGTCCCGATCCACGACCCCCGCCGCCTCGGTGACATCGGTGAAGGTTCCGTCCCCGTTGTTTCGATAGAGGGCGTCGGCGGCGCCGGGCAGGCCCCGGGGGCCGCAGAGCACCGGCCGGCCCTTGTAGACGCAGTAACCGCTTGATCCGGGCTCCGGCAGGTTGTCCATGTCCAGCGTGATGTAGTTGCAGACGTACAGATCGAGGTCGCCGTCCCGGTCATAGTCCCCGAAGGCAGCCGACGAACTCCACCGTGGATCCCCCAGACCCGACCGCCCGGTGACATCGGTAAAGGTACCGTCGCCGTTGTTGCGGTAGAGAATGTTGGGGCCGAAGTTGGTGAGATAAAGGTCTGTCCAGCCGTCGTTGTCGTAGTCGGCACAGGTGACGCCCATCCCCCAGGCGCCGTGCGTCAGCCCGGCGGCCTGGGTCACGTCCCGGAAAGTTCCGTCACGCTGGTTGCGGAACAAGGCGCCATACGGATTGTCACCTTTCCGGAAGCGCTCCACGGTGGAGCCCTGAACCACGTAAACATCCATCCAACCGTCCCTGTCGTAGTCCAGAAAAGCGATTCCGCCGCCCTTGGCCTCGGGGATGTAGTTCTTGACCAGCTTCTCGCCGTTGATGTGAACGAAGTCCAACCCCGAACTCTCCGAGACATCCACAAATCGGGGGACAAAACCGGCGGTATCCAGACCTGGACCGGAGCCGGAGGCGAGCAGAAGCGCCAGGATCAGGGCAGAGCCTGTGAGACCTCTCATCGGCGCCGGATGGGCTCCTCCGACAGCCCTTTCTGCTGGTGGATCAGGTAGTGCTTGCCGGCAGGGACCTGCTGGAAACGACTGATCTTGCCGTCCGGCCAGCGGACCTCCACCTCATCCAGAATGCTCGCCCCAGCGAGTCCGAAATGGACCCGGGGGTCACTGGCCGAGTAGATGCCCACACATCGCCGGACTTCCGCCAGTTGGCGCAGACCACCGGCGGAGATGCGGATCGTGGCTCCCAGCCGCTCCGGGTTGGGGCCTTCGCCGGCTGTCCGGAACATCACCCAGTGGTTGGTGTCGGTGCGATCATTCCGCAACAGCCGCGGGCTGTCGTTCAGGTTGGCCACCGCCATGTCGATGTCGCCGTCGTTGTCGAAGTCGCCGAATGCCGCCCCGCGACTCACCTTTCCGGTCATGAAGTCGGCACCAGCCTCCGACGACACATCCGCGAAGGTCCCGTCCCGGAGATTGAGATAGAGGGTCGCAGGCTGTCGATACTGCTCGCGGCTCCCCCCTTCCAGCAGAAAGGGGTACACGTGACCGTTGACGTGGATCAGGTCCCGCCAGCCATCGTGGTTGACGTCCACGAAACGGGTGCTCCATCCCACCAGCAGCCATTCCGACGCCTGGATCCTGGACTCTCCGGTCACATCCTTGAAGATCAGATTTCCCAAATTCCGGTACAACGTCGAGTAATCGCTGGCGAAATGGGTGACGAACACGTCCAGCAGGCCATCGTTATCGTAATCCGCCACATCGACACCCATGCTGGCCTGCATGGCGCCGTCGCCGCTGACCGCCAGTCCGCTGAGAAAGCCCATTTCCTCGAAGCGTCCGTTGCCCTGGTTGACAAACAGCAGATTCGGTGTCGCGTCGTTGGCCACGTACAGGTCCAGATCGCCGTCCTGGTCAAGGTCGGTCCAGACGACGCCCAGACCGAAATAGCGATCCGGGTCGGCGGCACCGGACTCCTCGCTCACCTCCCGGAAGGTGCCGTCACCCTGGTTGCGGTACAGGGAGTCGGATGAGCCCGGAAGCCCTCGTGGACCACACATCACGACCCGGCCCAGATAGGTGCAGACGTCGCTGCGCGGCGGCAGTCTGTCCACGGAAGCGTCGATGTAATTGGCCACGTAAAGATCCAGGTGGCCGTCGCCGTCGTAGTCGCCGAAGGCGGCCGACGTGCTCCAGCGGGGATCCCCCACACCGGCCCGGGCGGTGACGTCGGAGAAGGTGCCGTCGCCGTTGTTCCGGTAAAGCACGTTGGGACCCAGACAGGTGAGGAAGATGTCGGTCCAGCCGTCGCTGTCGAAATCGCCAAAAGTGACGCCCATCCCCCAGCCCCGATGGGTCAGCCCGGCGGCCTCGGTCACATCCTCGAAGGTGCCGTCGCCCCGGTTGCGGAACAGCCGGCTCAGCTCATTCCGCTCAGTGCCGGCGGTCTCCACGGTCGCACCCTGCACCAGAAAGAGGTCCAGCCAGCCATCATTGTCGTAGTCGAAAAAACCGATCCCGCCGCCCTTGGCCTCGAAGATGTAATCCTTGCGGTCGGCGGGTCCGTTGATGTGCAGGAAGCGGATCCCGGCTGCTTCCGTGACGTCCGTGAACTTCGGGATTCCCCGCGTTGGGGGATCCGGGGCTGCCGGCAGAACCCCGCAAACCGCCGCCATTAGCAGCGCCGGCCAGCCAGTCTGGACGGGAATCCGCCACCAAGGGCGGGAGGATTGGTCAGCCTGCATGGATCTCGATGACATCCTTGTCGTGAAGCACGTGGTCTCGTTCCACCATTTGGCCGTCGTAAAGGCCCTGGCCCCAGATTCGGGCGAACCGGAAGCCCGCCGCCAGGTCTTTGTGCACCGCCGCGGCGGCGTCAAGCACGGTGCTGCCCGTCTTGAGCACGAAGGGAGCCTGACTGGGATCCAGCTTGGCTCCCGGCGGTTTGGTGTATACGCGGACCACGGCCAGGCTCAGAAAGAGGTCGCGGCGAAGCTGCATCAGGTCCGCCTCGGAGTGAACGGAAAAGGGCCGTGGATCAAGCCGCTCCCGGAACAGCTCCAGCCAGGTCTCGAAATTCGCGGGGCCACCAGGCAGGTCCACCTTGTTGCCGAGAACCAGGGCACGGCGCTCCGCCTGACGGGCGGCCAGGGACAGGCCGCGCTGGTCAAAGAGCTGGAGCACATATTCCGTCTGCTCCAGCAGCTCGATGTCGTTGACATCGAACATCAGCAGGAAAGTATCCGCCTGCTCGATCATGGCCATCTGCCAGGGCTCGTAGACTTCCGGCGCCAGCGGAGGCATATCCACAAGCTGGATCTGGACGTCCTCGAAAGGCATCATTCCGGGGGTGGGAATCCGGGTCGTGAAGGGATAGTCCGCCACTTCGGGCCGGGCGTGGGTCAGCCGGCTTACCAGCTCCGACTTGCCCGAGTTCGGGGGTCCCGCCACCACCACCCGACCGATGCCTTCCCGCTCGATGTAGTAGACCGGCTTTTTCCCAGCCCCGGATGCCTTCTCCTTCTGGGCGGTCTGACGCAGCTTGGCCAGACGGCGCTTCAGATCCGCCTGCATCTTTTCCGTACCCTTGTGCTTGGGGATGACGCGCAGCATCTCCTCCAGGGCCGCAATGCGCTCACTGGTAGTGGCGGCCTGTTTGAACCGTTCCTCGGCATCGTGATACTGGGGCGTCAGGTTGGCCGGCACGTTTTCCATTATAAGCGCGGGCCTGAACTCCACCGGCCCAAATCCCGTCCAGCATTCCGGCACGCGGTTTCCGGGATCCGTGACCCGGGTTAGAATACCGGTGGCGCGACCGTCCCGGTGGCCCGCTCATGCGCGATGCACGTCTTGAAATATCCGCTACCGATACTTCTCTTGCTCCTGCTGGGTGCGGGTCTTGCCCAGGGTGATCCTGACTTCCGCAGCTGGTCCCTCGAACAGGCGGCGGCCATCCTCAACGGCTCCCCGTGGGTCCGGCAGGAAACCTATACCCGAGTCATCGGCGGCATCGGCAGCGGGATCCAGGGTGAGAAAGAGATTTACAGCACCTACTTCGTGCGGCTGCTGTCCGCCGCTCCGATCCGCCGTGCTTACGCACGGATCCGCCAGATCCAGCTCGGCTATGACCGTCTGGACGCCGCCGGGCGGGCGCGCATCGACAGCGAACTCCAACCTGTCCTGGATCTGGACGTCCGCGACTGGATCGTGGTGGCTGTCACTTTCCGCTGCAACGAGCCACGGGAAGAGGCCCGGATCGAACGCTTCTTCGCCAACGAGTCCACACAGACCGCGCGCAACCGGGCGTACCTTTCCACCACCACACGTCCGCGGGTGCTGGTGGAAGCTTATTTCCCGCCCCGGGAGCCGCTGGTGGGAGCGCGCTTCGTCTTCCCCCGCCATCCGAACGGATCTCCCCTGGTCGGTGAAAACGACCGTGAACTGATCTTCGAGCTCGATACGCCCTCCTCCGCCACCGACCTGCGGGCCGTTTTCAGGGTGGCTGAGCTCGACTGGGAGGGACGGCCGGAGCTGTGAAAACCCGTATCTGGATTGCAGTTTCCTGGCTGTTTCTGGCAGTTCCGGCATTGGGTGCGGGCTTGCAGCAGGTAACCGTCCAGGGACAGCTTCTGGACGAGTCCGGAAAGCCGTTGGCAGCGGTTCTGGTGTTTGTCGCTTCCAGTGGGGGAACCGAAACGACCGCCGTCAGCGATGCCAACGGCGTCTTCTCGGTGCAACTGGTGTCGGCGGAATACCTTGTCTTTCGCCAGGAGGGGGACCGGCGGACGCTGGCAGGTCGGTGTCAGATACCCGGCGGCGGCAGAAACGATCTCCTGTTGCACATCGGTTCCGGCAGTTCCCTGGCGGAAATCCGGGATTTCGAAATCGGCTGGAAATCCACGGAAGCCATCCAGGAGCAAAGCCTCAACGATCTGGTCAACCCCTTTCCAGCACGCAAACGCGGGCGGCTTTTCGGTTCGCTTTACGAGTTTCACCGTAATGACAACCTGGATGCCCGGAACTTCTTCGACCCGGTGGGTGAACCGCTACCCGAATACAAGCGCAACCAGTTTGGAGCCACTGCCGGCTACCGTTGGAGCGATCGCTGGAACTTCCACGGGAGTTACGAAGGTCTGAGGATCATCGAGGGCTCCACGCTCCTGTCCCACAATCCCACGGTGGCGATGAAGGAAGGAGACTTCTCCGGGCAGTCGGTGACCCTCATCGACCCCTTCTCGGGAACCCTTTTCGACGGCAACCGCATCCCCGCCGACCGGATTCACCCCATCGCCCGCAAGATGCTGGAAGTGATCCCCGATCCCAACCGCCCCGACCCGGACCGGAACTACGTCAACAACGATCCTCGGGTCCGTAACCAGAACCAGTTCAATCTCCGGGCGGATCAGGAGCTGAGCCGGGGCTCCAACCTGGTGATGGAGTACTTTTACACTGGCGGCGATCTTCAGCGGGTCGCTCCCATCCCCCTGTTCAGCTCCGCCCAGACCGAACGGCACCAGGAACTGGGGGTTTCCTATACGAAGCCGGTATCCGAACGCCTGCTGACCTTTTCCCGGATCGAGATCGAAAGAAACAGGGTGGAATCCCTGTCCCGCAACGCCGGCCGGTCGGGCCTGCTCGAGTCCATCGGCATCGAGGGTCTGGAGATCGGCGATCCCCTTGACGAGGGCTACCCCTATTTCGACCTGACAGGCTATGTCGACTTCGGTGACCAGAACAGCCCCCGGACCTCGGTACGGAACCGGCTGTCCGGCGAGTTCAGCCTCACCCACCCTTCGGGACAGCACACGCTGCGGGCAGGCGTGCAGATGAGCCTGCGCCAGCTCAACGCCTTTCGCTCCGACGGCCTCCATCGCGGGATCTTCAGCTTCAGCGGCGTCTTCAGCGGGGATTCATTCGCGGACTTCCTGCTGGGCCTGCCGTACGCGGCACGACGGGGCGTCGGCTCCACCCGCGCCGACCTGCGACACCACTGGCTGGAGCTGTTCCTTCGGGACCAGTGGCGGTTTTCGCCCAGCTTCCAGCTCACCCTTGGTGTCGACTACGAGTTCACTCCCCCCTGGCGATCGACCGGCAACAATGTGTCCGGGTTCTTTCCCCTGGCCTTCGAACCTCCGGTCACCGGGCGGATTGTAACCGCAGGCTCACCTGAAGCCGCCCAGCTTGGCCTGGATGGCACCGTCGATGGAACCCTGATCTTCGCGGATTACAACGACTGGGCGCCCAGCGTGGGTTTCGCCTACAACCCTTTTGACAGCAACCGGACGGTGGTTCGTGGGTCCTACGGCATCTGGTACCAGCCGCCGGATCAGTGGTATTTCACCGAGTCCCTCACCCGCAACTATCCCTTCTATTTCGTCGAGAGTGTGCAGTCGTCCACGGAGCCCGGTATCCTGCTGGAGAACCCCTTCGCGTCTGCCGCCGTGCCGGAGCTGACCATCCGCGGCGTCGATCCCTGGATCCGCAACGGGTACGTCCAGCAGTGGCGGCTGGCGGTGCAGGGGGAGCCGGCCCGCAACTGGACGCTGGAGATTGCCTACTCCGGACGCCGCGGCAACAGCAGCTCCCGCAGCGTCCCGGCCAACGTGCCGAAACCGGGACCGGGGCCGATCCAGGAGCGCCGCCCCAACCCCGAATTCGGGCGCTTCCAGCTCATCAGCCACAGCGGCGCTTTTGCCGGTCACAATTTGACCGTCAGCAGCGAAAAACGGCTGGCTGACGGTTGGTCCCTGCGCTCGGGCTTCGAATGGCACCGGGCCACCGACGACCTGATCTGGGGAGACCCCCAGGACCCCCGCAACCTCCGGCTGGAAAAGGCGCCATCCGCCTGGGTCGCAAATAAGCGGCTGTACCTCAATTACATCGTCGATCTGCCGTTCCAGTCGCTTCCCTTCATTAACAGCCCACCGGACTGGTTGCGTTGGGCAACCGCCGGCTGGCGGCTCTCGGGTATCACCGAGATCCAGTCGGGGCAGCCCTTTACGGTGGTCATTCCGGACGATCCCAACAACGACGGAGTCTACGGCGACCGCCCCGACCGGATCGCCGATGGACGTCTGCCGGCGGACCAGCGTTCCGTGGACCGCTGGTTCGACACCGACGCCTTCCGGCAGCCGGCGCCCTATGCGTTCGGCACGGCGGGGCGCAACATCCTGCCCGGTCCCGGACACCAGGCCTGGGACATCAGCGTCATCAAGCAGACCCGGCTGGCCGACGGCGACACCCTGGAACTGCGGGTGGAACTGTTCAACGCGTTCAACCAGGTGAACTTCTTCCCCCCCGCATCCACATTCGGGAACAGCACTTTCGGCAAGATTTTCGGTGCGGACCGGGCCCGGGAGATCGAAGTGGCGGTCAAGTATGTCTTTTAGCCACAGATTTCACAGATTACACAGATTCTGTTTGGGCCTTGCTTGAATCTGAGTCACGGGAAAGCTCAAGACAGCGAAACTGTGAAATCTTGTCATCTGTGGCTATGCGCTCATGACTCCAACTCCGCGCGCATGGCGGCGAACTCCCGCTCCCGTTCCTCGGGAATCTTCGGGTAGGCCAGCGGCAGCCTTTTCAGACTCCTGACGATGATATCCGCCACCACTACCTGCATATAGGACTTGTCGTCGGCCGGAATGGCGTACCATGGCGCCCATGACGTGGAGGTCGCACTGAGAGCCTTCTCATAGGCTTTCATGTAGTCGTCCCAGTACTTCCGCTCCTCCAGATCCGCCCGGGAGAACTTCCAGTTCTTGGACGGGTCTTCCAGCCGTGCCAGGAATCTTTTCGCCTGTTCTTCCTTGGAGACATTCAGCCAGAACTTCAGTACGACCATGCCATTACGGGCCAGATGCAGCTCGTGGTTGCGGATGGCTTCATGGCGCTGCATCCAAAGCTTGGACAACTTCGGCCGGTCGGGCAGGTTCTGCGCGTCCAGGTACTCCGGATGCACCCGCACCACCAGGACTTCCTCGTAGTAGCTTCGGTTGAACACCCCGATCCGACCCCGTTCCGGCAACCGGCTGTGGGTCCGCCACAGGAAGTCGTGCTCCAGTTCTTCCGGGGTGGGCTGCTTGAACGAGAACACCTGGCAACCTGCGGGGTTGACGCCGCTCAACACCGCCCGGATGGTGGAGTCTTTGCCCGCCGCGTCCATGGCCTGAAACACCAGCAGCACGGCATACCGGTTGTCGGCATACAAAACCCTCTGCAGGCGGTCGAGCTCCGCCACCAGTTCCTCCAGCCGGGCGCGGTTTTCCTCTTTGCTGTTGTTCTTCTTCGGCGGACTCGTCGGCGCCCTGTCCACCCGGAAGGAACCATCATCAGGGACCAGATACGGGCTCTTGACAGCTTTGAACATGACGCTCCTTTCCCGGCAACCGCGTCCATCGGCTCTGGACAATTCTCTCCGGCACGGCCGGGGCTACCGGCCGCTCCCGGCCGGATCCGGGCCCTCCGGCCACCACTCCCGCAGCCGTTGCAGGACCCGGGCACGATGGGTTCCAGCCCAGTACACCCGGCCGCAGGCCGGGCAGCTCAGGAAGCGGGGCTGGGTCTCCAGAATGTACGGCGGCACTGAACCAGCCACCGCCGCCGGGTCCGCCGGCCGCAGCGGCAGGTTACAGTGGAGACAGCGCCGGAACAAGCGCTCCGGCGCAGGCTGCTCGCCGATTTCATCCAGTACCTGGCGCACCTGGTGTCCCAATCGGTCGCTGCGCACCAGGATGGCCCGGAGGAGACTGCGGTGGCGGACGAGCCGGCGGTCGCGGGTCAGGGCAATGCGTCCTTCTTCCCGGCAGCGACGGACCAGCTCCTCGTCCTCGATGGTGTTGTCATAGGCAGTGTCGTAACCGAGGATACGCAACCAGCGGGCAAGGCTGCCCAGCATGATGTCGGCGAAGAACCGAAATTCCGGCTGGGCCGCAGACGCGGTGTCTGCCTGGTTCGCGGGGTCAGCCGGTCTGGAGCACGGCTCCGATCTGGCGGAATCGCTCATAGCGCTGGTGGATCAACTGCTCGGGTGACAGCCGGGAGAGTTCCTCCAAATGGCGCAGCAACGAGGCTTTCAACAGCCTGGCCGCCTCGTCCCAGTCCCCATGGGCACCTCCAGGCGGTTCGGGAACCACCTCATCCACCACCTTGAAGCGGTGCAGATGCTCCGCGGTCAGCTTGAGGGCTTCGGCTGCCTCCTTGGCGTGATCCTGGTCTTTCCACAGGATGGCGGAACAGCTCTCAGGGGAAATCACGGAGTAGATGGCATGTTCCAGCATCAGGACGCGGTTCCCCACCCCGATCGCCAGGGCTCCGCCACTGCCTCCCTCGCCCAGGATGGTGACCACGATCGGCACACGGAGCTGGGCCATGACCAGAAGATTTTCGGCAATGGCCTGGGCTTGGCCGCGCTCTTCCGCGCCGATCCCGGGATAGGCTCCTGGGGTGTCGACAAAACAGAGGATCGGCCGGCGGAACTTCTCCGCCAGCCGCATCAGCCGCAAGGCCTTGCGGTAACCTTCCGGCCGCGGCATGCCGTAATTGCGAAACAGGCGCTCGCGGGTATTGCGCCCCTTCTGCTGGCCCACCAGCATGACCGGCTCGCCATCCAGCAGAGCCATCCCGCCGATGATGGCGTGGTCATCGGCATAACGCCGGTCGCCATGGATTTCCCGGAATCCGGTGAAAATGCGCTCGACATAATCAAGGGTGTAGGGGCGGTTCTCGTGTCGTGAGACCTGGACGTGGTCCCACGCGGTCAGGGTAGGCTCAATCCGCCGTTCCAGCTCACGAACCTGGGCCTGAAGCTGGGCCAGCCGCTCCTCGGCCGAGGCTGCAGTGTTCTCCCGCTCTTCTTCCATCCCCCTCGCTCACCGGCTATGTCCCCTGGAAGCCAACCCCCTACCGCGGAAGCTCAAGTATACAGGATTTCTCCCCGAAGAGCCGTTCCACCTCCCGCACAAATTCCGGCACCGGATTGACCAGGACCTGTTCTGAGGGGACCACCTTGAGGGTGAAACGTGGCGGATCCAGCAGCTCGAACTCCAGGGCGCAGGACCCGGGATACCGGCGCAGCACGAGCTGGAAGCGGTCCAGCAGCAGTGGATCCACGGCCGTCAGGGGAATCCGCACCCGGGCCTTACGCACCCCCACCTTCCACACTTCGGTCAGGTCCATGAGCTCGGAGCACAGGACTTTCAGTTCGCCGCGGGCGTCCACGTCACAGCGACCGCGGACGCAGACCAGCAGTTCGGAAGGCCGGCCAGTGGCGTCCCTGGCTGCCTCCCCGTTTCCGTTGCCGTTGCCGGGCAACAGGTCCGGGAACAGCCAGCCCTTGTAACGCTCGTACAGAGTCGGCCAGATCAGGACCTCCACGGACCCGGTCATGTCCTCGAGCTGGAACACCGCCATGGTCTCGCCCTTTCGGGTCTGGATCTTGCGGGCTCCCAATACCAGCCCGCCGATCGAGACTTCGTGTCCGGACATCTCCGGATTCAGCTCACCGATCTGGTGACGGCAGAAGCCCTTGATTTCCGCGTCATACTTTTGGAGGGGGTGGCCGCTCAGGTAGAAGCCCACTGCCTCCTTCTCGTAGCTCCACTTTTCCCGGTCGGGCCACTCCCCTTCGTCGGGAATCGGCTCGGCGGGAGCCGCCTCGCCGGTGGCGGCGCCGAAAAGGTCGCGCTGTCCCCGCAGCCGGTCCCGTTGGGCCCTCTGCGCCCTTTCGAGGGCACGGTCCAGGACGGCCATCAGCGACTTTCGCCGGGGATGGAGGGAATCGAACGCACCCGCCTTGATCAACGCTTCCAGAACCCGTTTGTTCAGTACCCGCAGATCCATGGCTTCGCAGAACTCGAAGAAACCGCGGAACGGGCCCGATTCCCGCCGCCGCTGGATGATGGCGGATACCGCACTCTCCCCCACGTTCCGGATGGCAGCCAGCCCAAAACGAATCTGTCGGGGACCACTGCCCACGAAATGGATGTCGCTGGCATTGATGTCCGGCGGCAGCACCTCCAGGCCCATGTCCCGGGCCTCCGCCAAGTACTGGACCAGTTTGTCCGTGTTGGACATTTCGCTGGTCAGCAGGGCGGACATGAACTGCACCGGATAATGGGCTTTCAGGTACGCGGTCTGGTATGCCAGCAGAGCGTACGCGGTGGAATGGCTTTTGTTGAAGCCATAGCCGGCGAATTCCTGGATCAGGTCGAAGATCTTGCCCGCCTTGGCAGGGTCCTTGCCACGCTGTTTCGCCCCTTCCACGAATTTCTTGCGCTGGGACTCCATCACCTCCTTCTTCTTCTTGCCCATGGCGCGCCGCAGCAGGTCCGCTTCGCCCAGGGTGAAGCCGGCCAGGGCGCTGGCGATCTGCATGACCTGCTCCTGGTAGACGATGACCCCGTAAGTCTCCCGCAGGATCTCCTCCAGTTCCGGCAGCTCGTAAGTCACCTGGACCCGGCCATGGCGGCGGTTGATGAAGTCGTCGATCATTCCGCCCTGGATGGGACCCGGACGGTAGAGGGCGTTCAAGGCGATGAGGTCCTCGAAGCGGCTGGGCTGCAGCCGCCGCAGGATGTCCCGCATGCCGGCCGATTCAAACTGGAAGATGCCGGAAGTCCGACCCTCGCAGAACAGCCGCAAGGTCTCCGCGTCGTCCAGTGGCAGCTCCTCCAGGCGAATTGGGGTTCCCAACTGCTCGCGGATCTGGGTCAGGGCCAACTCGATCACGGTCAGCGTGGTCAGGCCCAGGAAGTCCATCTTGAGCAAACCCAGCCGCTCCAGATGGCTCATCGTGTACTGGGTGGTGATCTCATCCTTGTTGGACTTGAACAGCGGCACGAGATCGATCAGCGGCTGGGGAGCGATCACCACTCCAGCAGCGTGGATCGAGGCATGGCGCGACAGCCCTTCCAGCTTCCGCGCCACTTCAATGAGCTGGGCGTAACGCGGGTCGTCGGCCACCTCGCGCAGCTCCCTGACGGTCTGCAGGCTGGAGTCCAGCGTGGTCCCCAGGGCGGCAGGCACCAGCTTGGCGATCTTGTCCACTTCGCCGTAGTCGATCTTGAGCGTGCGCCCCACATCGCGGATGGCCGCCCGCGCCTTCATGGTCCCGAAGGTGATGATGTGGCTGACATTGTCCCGGCCGTAACGTTCGGTGACGTAGTCGATCACCTCGCCCCGCCGGTTCATGCAGAAGTCGATGTCGATATCAGGCGGCGTGATGCGCTCCGGGTTCAGAAATCGTTCGAATAGCAGGTCATATTGGAGAGGGTCCACGTCGGTGATCCGCATCGCGTAGGACACCAGGCTGCCGGCGGCGGAACCTCGGCCGGGGCCCACCGGGATGCGGTTTTCCCGGGCGTACCGGATGAAGTCCCAGACGATCAGGAAGTAAGCCGAGAACTTCATCTGCTGGATCACCCGGATCTCGTGATCCAGCCGGGCCGCATACTCCTCGAGCCGGTGGCGGAGACGTCCTTCCCGTTCGACCCTTTCCAGCTCCACCAGGCGCTCCCGGAAACCGTCCCGCACCACCTTCTCGAAATAGGAATCGACGTCATATCCAGCCGGTACCGCGAATTCGGGAAAGATGTATTCGGTGGCTCCCAGCGTGAACTCACACTGCTCGGCGATGCGCAAGGTATTGGCGAGCGCCTCGGGGACATCGCCGAAGAGAGCATCCATTTCGGCCGGGCTCTTGAGATAGAACTCGGGCGAAGGGTACTCGAGCCGGTCCTTGTCGTCGACGGTCTTGCCGGTCTGGATGCACAGCAGCAGATCGTGCGCCTGGGCATCGGCCCGCTCCAGGTAATGGCAATCGTTGGTGGCCACCAGCGGCAGCCCGAGCCGCCGCGACATCCGCAGCAGTTCCTGGTTGACGCGCTGCTGGGCCTCCATCTGGTGGTTCTGCAGCTCCAGGTAGAAATTGCCCGGCCCCAGGATCTCGGCCAGCTCGCCGGCTTCCCTGGCCGCTTCCGCCGGCCGCTCGTCCTTGATGTGCTCAGCCACCAAACCCTTCAGGCAGGCTGACAGTCCGATGAGCCCTTCGCTGTGGGCGGACAACAGCTCCTTGTCGATCCGAGGCCGGTAGTAAAAGCCCTCCAGATAGCCCAGGGAAACCAGCCGGATCAGGTTCCGGTAGCCGGCCTGGTTGCGGGCCAGCAGCACCAGATGATTGCTCCCCGAGGAACGTCCCTCACGGCTGCGCCGGCTGCCGCGGGCCACATAAACCTCGCAGCCGATAATCGGCTTGATGCCGTGCTTGACTGCGGTGTCGTGAAACTCGACGGCGGCGAACAGGTTCCCGTGGTCGGTGACGGCGATCGCCGGCATGCCCATCTCCTTGGCCCGGGCGATGACGTCGCGGATCCGGTTGGCTCCGTCCAGCAGGCTGTATTCCGTGTGCAGATGCAGATGACAGAACGACATGAACTACTCCCACTCGATCGTGCTGGGGGGTTTGGAACTGATGTCATAGACCACCCGGTTCACGCCCCGGACCTCGTTTACGATCCGGCTGGAAATCCTGCCCAGCAGGTCATAGGGAAGCTGGACCCAGTCGGCGGTCATGCCGTCACGGCTCTCCACGGCCCGAACCGCCACTACATTCTCGTAGGTGCGCCCATCTCCCATGACGCCGACGCTGCGTACGGGCAGCAGCACCGCAAACGACTGCCAGATCCGCTCGTACAGACCCGCCGCCCGGACTTCTTCGGTGACGATACGGTCCGCCTGGCGCAGCACCGCCAGTCGTTCCGGCGTGATCTCGCCCAGGATCCGCACCGCCAGGCCGGGACCCGGGAAAGGCTGGCGGGTGACGAAACGTTCCGGCAGGCCCAGTTCCCGTCCCACCGCCCGGACTTCGTCCTTGAACAGCTCCCGCAGGGGTTCCACCAGCTTCAGATCCATCTTCTCGGGGAGTCCGCCCACGTTGTGGTGGCTCTTGATCACCGCCGAGGGCCCTTTCACCGAGACGGATTCGATCACGTCCGGATAGAGCGTCCCCTGGACCAGAAACTCTACCTTTCCCAGTTTGCGGGCTTCGGCCTCGAAGACACGGATGAACTCTTCCCCGATGATCTTGCGTTTCTGCTCGGGGTCCTCGACCCCCTGCAGCCGGCGAAGGAAAGAGGCGGAGGCGTCCACTCCGCGGACGTTCAGGTGAAGGTGGTCGCGGAAGGTGCTGAGCACTTCCTCGAATTCATTCCAGCGCAGCAGGCCGTTGTCGACGAACACGCAGGTGAGGCGGTCGCCGATGGCACGGTGTACCAGCAGGGCGGCCACTGTGGAGTCGACGCCGCCGGAGAGGCCGCAGACAGCGTGACCCTCGCCCACCCGGGCACGGATATCGGCGACGGCTTCTTCCACGAAGGAGGCGACGGTCCAGTCTCCGCGGCAGCCGCAGACCCCGAACAGGAAGTTCTCCAGGATTTCACGTCCCTGGGGGGTGTGAACGACCTCCGGATGGAACTGCAGGCCGAAGATGCGGCCCGTGGAGTCCTGGATGGCGGCGACGGCGGACGGTGTGCGCGCGATCTCGGTGTAGCCGGGAGGGAGCTGGGCGATCCGGTCGCCATGGCTCATCCAGACGGGGAGGGATCCCTCGAGACCGCCGAACAGGGGGCTCCGGCCGAGGAGCTGGATTTCGGCCTTGCCGTATTCCTGGCGCTGGGCTTTCTCGACGCGGCCGCCGAGGTGGTGGACCAGGAGCTGCATCCCGTAACAGATGCCGAGGATGGGGCCGGGAAAGCGGTAGACCTGGGGGTCGGGGTGAGGGGAGTCGGGGTCGAAAACGGAGCTGGGCCCGCCGGAGAGGATGATGGCTTTGGGGTGGCGGGCGGAGATCTGCTCCCACGGGGCGTTATAGGGGAGGATCTCGGAATAGACCCTGGCTTCCCGTACCCTCCGGGCGATGAGTTGGGTGTACTGGGAACCGAAGTCGAGGATCAGAACGGTTTCGCGTTTGTCCATTGCGGGAATCCCGTGCCGGAACGGTCATGCATGGCGGTCGGCCCGGGTGTCTCGGCCGGGGGAACCGGCCGTACCGTTCCGGAGAACCGGAGTATAGCACCGGGGAGTGACCGCCCCGGGAGGCAGCGAAGAGGTCTAAGGGACTCAAGAACCCAGGAAGACGGGAGGCTTGAGGGCAGTGGTTCACCGCCGCCGGGCCGAAAACACCCCAAGCGCACTCCCTTGTGGTTCTCCGCACCCGCGCGCCACCCCCCCGGTGTACGGGAACCCGACGACAAGCTCCCCTGCGTCCCTTCCGTCCCATCACATCCCTCCCATCCGCGGTAAGATGCGGCACGTCAAAACCATGGCCGGAGGGAATGTCCAAGTCGAGGTCCTGCGTACACCCCAGGAAATGACCGTCCTCGAGGACCTGCAACGGGAGATCTGGGGCTACGGCGAGCCCGGCGCCGATCCCCCCTACCCCGCCCGCGCCCTGCTCGCCCTGGCCGAAAGCGGCGGACTCGTCGCCCTTGCCCGCGTCGACTCCCAACCGGCCGGCTTCTCCGTGGCCTGGATCGGACGCTGGACCGACCAGCAGTTCTACTTCCATAGCCAGCTCGTCGGAGTCCGACCCCAGTTCCGCCGCAGCGGTATCGCCTATGCCCTCAAACTCCAGCAACGGGAATACGCCCTCGATCACGGGCTGCGCATCATCCGCTGGACCTTCGACCCCCTGCGCGCGGCCAACGCCCGCCTCAACCTCACCCGCCTGGCCGCCGTCTGCCGAACCTTCCGCGCCAACTACTACGGACCGCTCGGCAGCCGCTTCTCCGCCGGCGACGAAAGCGACCGCCTCTGGGCCGAGTGGCACCTTCTCAGCCCCCGTACGTTGGCCGCCCTCAGCGGAAAGCCCCCCGCTCCTCCCACACCCGCCACTCCGGTGATCACCACGGAGACTGTCGAAACCCCCACCGGCCGCTTCCGTGCCCCCACCGGATGGATCCAGCCTCCCCCAGCCGCCGCTCCCCTGGCCGAAATCCCCGCCGACTGGGACCTGCTCCGCGCCTGCCGTCCTGATCTCGCCGCCCGCTGGCGTCACACCGTGCGGGCAGTCCTGGAACATTACCTGGAATCAGGGTTCACAGTAACCGGACTGGCTCCCGGACCCGATCCGGACTCCGGACCGGCATACGTGCTGGAACTCAGTCCCCTGGCGGAAGTCCTCGAACGATGTGGATAGCCGGTAAGGCGTGCTAGGCCCCGAATTTCTTCAGCCGCTCCGCGTGGGCGAGGGCCAACGCCATCAGGTCCTTCGCCGGGAACTGGCCCAACGCCCCCCTCAGGCACTCCACCTCGTCGAAGGCCTGATTCAGCCCCAGACGGGCGTAGCGGGAATACAGCAGAACCGGCACCGGATGCCAACTGTGCGAGCGCAACGCTGACGGCGTCGAGTGGTCCCCTGTCACCACCAGCACGTCCGGACCGGCGGCCAGTACCTCCGGCACCAGGGCATCCAGCTCCTCGATGGCTTTCACCTTGGCCTCGAAGTTGCCATCTTCGCCCGTCTTGTCCGTGGTCTTGGCGTGGATGAAGAAGAAGTCGTAATCCGACCACTTCTCCCGCATCACCCGCACCTGCGAAGCGAAGTCCGGCAGGACCGGATGGATATCCATCCCCACCAGGAAGGCCACGCCGCGATACATCGGATAGTTGGCCAGACACAGGCTGCGGAGCTGAAAGCGCTGGCGCATGCTCGGGTACGGCTTGTGCTTGGCGAAACCGCGCAGCGTCACCATATTCGCCTTCGGCTCATCCCTCAGCAGCTGTGCGGTCTGACGCACAAATTCGGCCACAATCCGGACGGTTTTCCCCGCCTCAGGCCCGGTTCCCCTGGGCTGCAGAGGCGGAACCCCGACCGCCTGCGGATCGGTGTCCTCCAGCTCCCCGCTCAGGCCGTCCCCCCGGAAGACCACCAGCACCCGGTGCTCCTTGACCGGGCGGACGAACAGTTCCACCTCCGGGATCTTCACCCCCGCCTGGATCCGCCCACAGACGCGCTCGTTCTCCTCGGTGGACAACCGGCCCGCGCGACGGTCCACGATGTTGCCCTGGGCGTCCACGGTGGCAAAGTTCCCGCGCACCGCCACATCCCGATCGGTAAGCTCGAAGCCGATGCCAGCTGCCTCCAGCACACCGCGCCCGACGTTGTTCTCCACCGGATCGTACCCGAACAGCGCGAAATGGCCGGGTCCGCTGCCGGTGGTCACTCCGTGGGTGATGGGCACAATCAGTCCGCAGGAGGAACGCCGTGCCAGAGCGTCCAGGTTGGGCTTGTGCGCCGCCTGGAGTTCCGTCTGAGTCCGGCCCCCCACGGGGAGACCGCCCAGGCCATCCATGATGAAAAACACGATCTTTGTGGTTCCGGGAATCGAGAGCTGATCGACCAGTCCGGGGTAATTCACGGCAACTCCTCTCCTGACGGCGGCAGGTCCAAAGCCGGTCCCGCCGCCAGAGCACGGAGTATAGCAGGCACCGCAGTGGCGGGGGAGGCTTGCGGCAAGGCGCGAGAGGACATGGGATCGCCGGTCGCCGGGTGCAAAAACTGCCCCGTGCGGCGGCAGCATGAACAGCGGCATCACCGATCCCTCTGCCAGAGACATCTGCCCCGCCTTGTCTGGTGCCGCGGGTCGGGCGTCAACAGGCCGGTCAGCGTCCCAGGGGCAAGGCCGAACATGAGCCCGACAGGAATCGAAGGCAGGCGGAAACGCCAGGCCAGCCATTGGGCTGCAATTCCCAGGGCCGTGACCAGAGCCGGGCCGCCGATGGCATGCTCCATCCCGCTCTACTCTTGAACCTCGCGAACGTAGATCTGGCGCGCCAACTTCTCGCTGAGTCCCAGTTCCCGCCCCTCAATGCGGACCACCAGCGTTCGGTCGTTGGAACCACCGCGCACCAGCTCCACCCTGACCGCGGGATAGATGCCCAGCACCGCCAGGCGGCGCAACGACTGGGCACACTTGTCCTCGATCCACTCCACTTCATGATTGCCGGCGCCGGCTTCCCAAAGGGTCGATCGCGAACGGCTGGCAATGCGGCCGTCCCGGGTCGGGATGGGAGCACCGTGGGGGTCCCGCTCCGGATGCCCCAGGGCGGCATCGATCCGGGACTCAAACTCCTCGGAAATGACATGTTCGAGTTCCTCCGCCTCGGCGTGGACCCGATCCCAGTCGTAGCCCAAAACCTCCGCCAGGTACAGCTCGATCAGCCGGTGGTGTCGCAACACCTCCAGGGCGATCCGTTCGCCGGTTCCGGTCAGGGTCACTCCCCGGTAAGGGGTGTACTCCACCAGATGGAGGCCGGAAAGCTTCTGGACCATGTTGGTGACGCTGGCGGGCGTACAGCCCATACGCTCGGCCAGGCGGGTCGTGGTAACCCGGTCCGAGGCGGCCAACAGCTCGAAAATCGCCTTGAGGTAGTCCTCCATTGCGCGACTGATGCCCGGCGATCGACTCATCACAACCTCGAAAGATTCGATATTCTAAGCGGCACCGGCCGCAAAAGTCATCGGCCGGGGAAGGTCAGAAAGCAATGAGCCACCCGACGGTTTCCCAGGAACAGGTCCTCGACGCCCTTCGCCAGGTTGAGGACCCCGACCTGAAGCGAGACATTGTCTCCCTGGGTATGATCAAGGATATCCGAATCGACGGCGGCCATGTCGCCTTCCGGTTCGTGCTCACTACCCCGGCCTGTCCGGTCCGCGATCAGCTTGAAGGCCAGGCCAAAGCCGCTGTCCAGCGGATCCCGGGAGTCAGCCGGGTGGACGTCTCCATGGAAGCGTCTGTCCCCCGACAACGTGAAACCGGCAAGAAAAGTGTCGAGGGAGTCGCCAACATCGTGGCGGTCACGTCCGGCAAGGGCGGTGTCGGCAAGACCACGGTGGCGGTGAATCTGGCCTGTGCGCTGGCTGCGGAAGGGGCGCGGGTAGGCCTGCTGGACTGTGACATTTACGGCCCGAATGTTCCCATCATGCTGGGCCTCAAGGGACAGCCTTCCGCGGATGGGAGGATGATCGTACCCCTGGAAGCCTATGGCCTGAAGGTCATGTCCATGGGTTTCCTGGCCGACGAGAATACGCCTCTGATCTGGCGGGGCCCCATGCTGCACGGAGTGATCCAGCAGTTTCTCTATCAGGTGAAATGGGGGGAGTTGGACTATCTGGTGGCCGACCTGCCGCCCGGAACGGGCGACGTCCAGCTCACGATGGTCCAGTCGGTGCCGCTGTCCGGCGGCGTCGTGGTGACCACACCCCAGGACGTGGCGCTGGCCGACGCCCGCAAGGGAATCATGATGTTCCGCCAGGTCCAGGTCGACGTGCTGGGCATCATCGAAAATATGAGCTACTTCATCTGCCCGCATTGCGGCCAGCGCAGCGAGATCTTCAGTCATGGGGGCGGCGAAAGGACCTCCGAACGTTACCAGGTGCCATTTCTGGGCCGGGTTCCGCTGGAAACCGAGATCCGCGAGGGGGGAGACCAGGGACGGCCGGTGGTTCTCCTGCGTCCGGAAAGCCAGTCGGCCCAGATCTTCCGGGAGATGGCACGCCGGTTGGCCGCACAGGTCTCCATGGCAAACCTGGGCCGCCCTGAAATCCAGATTGAAATGTAGTCCCCGCGTGCCGGTCACCGGCGCGCTTGCCAGGGGGGAGGCTGACCAACATGTCCACCACCATTGTCGTTCTGCCGGGGGATGGTATCGGCCGCGAAGTGACGGCCGGTGCGGTTGAGGTGCTCAGGGAATGCGCAAGTCTGTACGGCCTGGACATCGCCACCGAGGAGTATCCCGTGGGGGGTGCCGCCATCGACGCCCACGGGGAGCCGCTGCCGCGATTCGTGCTGGAAGCCTGCCTGCGCAGCGGGATCGTCCTGCTGGGGGCGGTGGGGGATCCACGCTTTGATCATCTGCCGGCCCATGGGCGTCCCGAAAAAGCGCTGTTGACCCTGCGCAAACAGCTTGGGCTGTACGCCAACCTCCGCCCGATCCAGACCTTTCCGGAGCTGGTGGACGCTTCCACCCTCAAGCCGGAGGTGATCACCGGGGTGGACATTCTCATTGTCCGTGAACTGACCGGCGGGATCTATTTCGGGGAGCCGCGGGGCCTGGAAGCCAGGGCGGAAGGCCGAGCCGGCTTCAACACGGAAATCTATTACGACTACGAGGTGGAACGGATCGCCCGGGTGGCGTTCGAGGGGGCACGCCTGCGGCGGCATCGCGTTGACAGCGTGGACAAGTCCAACGTCCTGGAGAGCTCGCAGCTCTGGCGGGCGGTGGTCAACGAGACCGCCGCCGACTATCCCGATGTACAGCTCGGCCACATCCTGATCGACAACTGTGCCATGCAGCTTGTGGCCCGGCCTCGCAGTTTCGATGTCCTCCTGGCCAACAACATGTTCGGCGACATCCTCAGCGACGAGGCGGCCATGCTCACCGGCTCCATCGGGATGCTGCCGTCCGCCAGCATCGGCTCCGACACCGGAGGCCGGCGGACCGGCATGTATGAGCCGGTGCACGGGTCGGCACCCGACATCGCCGGCCGCGACCGGGCCAACCCTCTGGCCACCATCGGGTCGGTAGCCCTGCTGTTCCGCTACTCCCTGCAACGGGACGACATCGCCCGCCGGATCGAACAGGCGATCGCCGCGGTGTTGCGTGACGGCCTGCGCACAGCGGACATCGCCAGGCCCGGGGTCACTCCCCTGGGTACCCGTGCCATGACCGACGCCGTGCTGGCCCGGCTGGGTGCTGCGCAATGAATCCGCGCTACAATGAGCAGGACACGACCAGGCAGGTCCCCATGCCCAACATTCGGTTTTCGATTCCAGTCCTGCTGCTGTTCGCTGCCGCGACCGTGCTCCCGGGGTTGGCTCTCGACCAGGCGGCGATCGAGGCGGAAGCCAAACAGCTCGAGAACATGATCATTGCCCCCTGCTGCTGGCGGCAGCAGGTAGCGGTGCACTATTCGCCGGCTGCCGACGAAGTCCGCAGAGACATACGGCAGAAACTGGCGGCGGGAATGTCGCGTCAGGCGATCCTGGACGATTACGTGGCCCGCTACGGCGAGAAGATCCTGTCCAAGCCGCCCGCTCGCGGGTTCGGCCGCCTGGCGTACTTTCTCCCGGTGATCGTGCTGGCGGCAGGCGCGGCGGTGGCGCTGGTGGTGATCCGCCGGCTGCGGCCGGCGGAGGCGGCAGCACCGGAGGCCGACGCCCCGGCCGCCTCTGCAGCCTACTCGGCGCGACTGGACAAGGAACTTTGGGGCTGACCTGTCTGCACGGACGCGGCTCCCGCAGTCCGGAACTCATATTCAGGAGAAACTGAGGATGCAGTCTCGCCATCTGTGCCGACCCGCCGGATTGCCTCGCCGCGGCCGGGCCGACCTGATCGCCCTGCTGGGGGTGATTGGGTTTGGTTTGGGGCTGGCTGCGCCGGGGCCGGGCGGCTCTGCGGCACCTGCAGAACAGATCCAGGTCGACGTGGTTTCCGCCAGGGATCTCAAACAGCTTCGGAGGTCCAGTCCCGGCAAGGTCCAGCTTGTCAACTTCTGGGCCACATGGTGCGGGCCCTGTGTCGACGAGTTTCCCGAGCTGGTGGAGCTCTCCCGGCGCTATGAATCCGACGGATTGCAACTGGTCACCGTCTCCGCCAACAGCCCCGAGGAGAGGCCGCAGGTGGTCGCTTTCCTGCAACGCTTCAACCCGCCTTCCCGCAACCTGCTCTTCGGTTCCACGGACCTTTACACGATGTTGAAGGCCTTCGATTCCGGCTGGGTCGAAACCATCCCGTACACCGCGCTGGTGGACCGCAGGGGCAAGATCGTGTTCCGCAAGGAGGGCCGGATCGACAAAGTGGAGCTGGAAGCCGAAATCAGCCGCGCCCTGGCGTCCCCCTGAGGCCCGGAACCCACCCTTCAGTTCACGTCCTGCAATCTCCTGGGATCCAGGAAACCGGCGTCTTCCAGATTCTGTGTCATCAGTCGCTCCGGCATGAGGTAGGATAGCCGCGCCGTGATGGAACCCCTGCGCAGTCTGCTCGGCATCGTGGCTCTGTTGGCTCTCGGCTGGATCCTCAGCGAGAACCGGAAGCGGATCTCCCTCAGAACCCTGGGCGGAGGCCTGTTGCTGCAGGTGGGGATCGCCGTGCTCCTGCTGAAACTGCCCCTGAGCCGGGAGGTCTTCCTGGCTCTCAACCGGCTCGTGCTGGCGGTTGAAGCATCCACCCGCGCCGGAACCTCCTTCGTGTTCGGTTACGTGGGCGGTGGAGAGACGCCCTTCGAAGTGACGTCCGCCTCATCGACTTTCGTCCTCGCCTTCCAGGCTCTTCCCATCGCCCTGGTGATCAGCGCGGTCTCCTCAGTGCTGTACTACTGGAGGATCCTGCCGCGGGTGGTCCAGGCTTTCTCCCGGGCCCTGCAGCGGACGCTGGAGATCGGCGGGGCGGAGGGTGTCGGCGTAAGTGCCAACGTGTTCATGGGGATGGTGGAGTCGCCGCTGCTCATCCGTCCCTACCTGGCGGGGCTGACCCGCAGCGAGTTGTTCACGGTGATGACCTGCGGGATGGCCACCATCGCCGGTACCGTGATGGTGTTGTACGCCTCCCTCCTGGGGGACCATATCCCCGGCGCCCTGGGACACATCCTCACCGCCTCGCTCATCAATGCGCCTGCCGCGGTGGTCATCTCCAAGCTGCTGGTGCCGGAATCCGGGCCCGTGACCGGCGGCGACGTCGTGATAGCCGAAGAAGGGCACAGCTTCATGGATGCACTGACCACCGGGACGCTTCGGGGAGTCCAGCTTCTGATCAACATCTCTGCCATGTTGATCGTGATGGTGGCGCTGGTTCACCTCGTCAACCTCGCCCTCGGGTTGTTGCCGGGCTGGGGAGGCTCTCCCCTGACCCTGGAGGGACTGCTGGGCTGGTGCCTGGCGCCTCTGACCTGGCTGCTGGGTGTGCCCTGGCCGGAGGCACCGGCGGCGGGAGCCCTGCTGGGAACCAAGACCGTCCTCAATGAGCTGATCGCCTATGTACGCATGGGCCAGTTGCCGGAAGGGGTACTGAGCCAGCGCAGCAGCCTGATCATGACCTATGCAATGTGTGGCTTCGCCAACCCGGGCAGTCTGGGGATCATGATCGGTGGACTGGGGACGATGGTGCCCGAACGGCGCCAGGAAGTGGTGGAGCTGGGTCCGAAATCGATTCTGGCGGGATCGTTGGCCACCTGCCTGTCAGGTGCCCTGGTGGGAGCGCTGACCTGGTGAATCCGTCCCGGGGCGCAGGCGCCTTCCCGCACCTCCGCAAAACGGCGCCGCCAGGAGCTTCAAGGCTCGCCCCTATAATGTAGGGATGTGGTTGAAGCGATATGCCCTGAGCTTCCTGAGCCCGTTGCTTTTCTCCGTCACAACCCTGCCGGCCCAGCAGACGCCGGTGACCGGCGGTGTCCTGGTGGGCGCCGGCGGCGCCTTCGATTTCGACCGCGATTCTTCCGACCTCTTTCTCCACATGGGCGGTTCGATTGACGCGGCCCTGCGGGAGCGTCTGGCCCTGACCGCCAACCTGGGGTTTGTGGCCAACGTGTCTGACAACGACGCTTTCGACGACCGTTCGTTGCTGGCCGAGGGCGGCCTCCGTTATCTGCTCGAACGGCGGGGGAGCTGGCAGCCGTTTTTTGACGGAGGGTATGGCTTTGCCAACGGGGAGACGGATACCCACCATTTCGGGTTCGCCGGAGCCGGCGTCCGGAACTGGTACGGGCCCAACATCGGATGGCAACTGGAGGCACGCAGCCGCCTGAACGGCGGCGCCACCCACCTGGAGGTACGGCTGTCAGTCCTGCTGCGGTGAGCCTGGCTCTGTCCCCAGGCATCACCGGGCCTCACCTCATGACGTAGCTGAGCACGGTGACGGCGATGTAGGTCAGAAGCAGAATCGTGCCGAAAACCCGCCGGAGATGTGTTCCGCAGACTGCAATTCCCAGCCGGAACACCGTCAGGATCAGGATCATGGAGGGAAAGTAGAGGGTAAAAAACTCCCTGGGCACCGCCAGCCCGCCTGGAGTTGCAGCGGTAGCCGCTCCGGTGACGAACAGCACGTTAAGGATGTCGGCTCCCACCACATTGCCCACGGCCAGTTCTCCATGGCCGCGGCGGGCCGCAGTCACAGCGGTCACCAGCTCGGGGGTCGAGGTTCCAAACGCCACCAGGGTCGCGGCGATGACCGCCTCAGGTACTCCCAACCTTTCCGCGGCCTCCGCCACCGCCGGGATCAGGACCCACGATGATCCCACCACCAGTGCGATGGCGACAACCAGCTTCAGCAGTGCTTTCAGGAGACCCTCCCCGAAGCCGTTCTCACCGTTCTCGCCGTTCTCGCTGCGGGTCCAGCGCACGCTCAGGTACATATAGCCTGCCAGCAGCGCCAGCAGCAGCACGCCTGAACCCCGCGGGAGGCGTCCGCCCGCCCCCAGCGCAGCCGACAAATCCGTCCACGGCATGCACAAAGCCACCAGCAGCACCCCGGATCCGTACTGGATCCAGCCCTGGCGGCCGACGATCCGGCGGTCCAGCGGCAGGGGAGCGATCAGACAGGCCAGGCCGAGAATCAGTCCGGTGTCGCAGATGATCGAGCCCACCGCATTGCCCAGGGCCAGTCCCGGACGGCCCTGCAAAGCGGCGAGCACTGAGACGACGGTTTCCGGAGTCGTGGTCCCGAGACTGACCACCGTAGCGCCCACCACCACCTTCGGGACGCCGGAACGGCGCGACAGCACCACCGCTTCGTGCACCAGCAGATCCGCACCGCGGGCAAGGACGTAAAGGCAGGCGGCGATCAGTACGGCCAGCAGCGGCCAGGACAACCGGGAAACCCACGCAGCAAGCAGCTCTTCCATGGAGTTCGCGGAGGATGGATGCTTGGGTGCGGCCTCCCTGCGCCGTCAGGAATCCCCTTCCGCTGCCGGTGCATGGCAACAGCGGGACAGCCGGCGGGCCCCCGGACGGGCCCGCGGATCACCCGGTTCAAAAGGGGGAGGATCTCAGGAGAAGCTGGCGATTGCCTTCTCCTCATCGTCGTAAGTGTCGAAAACCGTGAGCAGCTTGGTGATGGCCAGCAGTTCCCGCAGTTTCTTCGTGAGATTGAGGAGTTTGAGATCGCCCCCCTGGTTGGTGACAGTCGTGTAGGAGCTGACCAGCTCTCCAATTCCGGAGCTGTCGACGTAGCTGACGTCACCCAGGTTCAGGAGGATCTTCTTTCGACCCCCCTGGAGGAGATCACGCACCTTATTCCGGATCTCGGCACTTCCCTCCCCGATGGTGATCTTGCCGTGGATGTCCAGGATTGTCACTCCATTCGCCGTACGAGTCTCAATCGTCATGTTCCTCTCCCTGATGATTGCTTACCTTGAGCTTCTCCATGATGATTTCGTGGCCGCCTTCAGGCGGATCGTTGAACCGGACGCTGTCCATGAACGACTTGACGAAGAAGATCCCGCGGCCTCCCGGCTTCAGCAGGTTCTCTGGAGCCAGCGGGTCCGGGAGCTGTGACTCCTTCACGCCCGGCCCTTGATCACGCACGGTAATCTTAAGACGGTCCTCCCTGACTTCAAAGCACACCCAAACTTTCTTGGCAACATCGTGGCGGTTGCCGTGCTGGATCGCATTGGTCACAGCCTCCCGCACCGCCAGCCCGATCCAGTAGAGGGAATCGGGATCGAAGCCCATCTGCCGCGTCAGACTGTCTGAGACCTCCTGAACAAAATCGAGATACCCTATGTCACTCCCGAAGACAAGCTGGATCTCGTTGTTCCGAAGTGAGCTCACCGTCGAGAGTCTTCCGTCGAATGGGACGTGCGTGTCTGGCCGCTTGAGGAGCAGAGTACCGGAACCACTTCGTTCATTACCCAGTTGCGGAAACGCAGCATCTTAAACATTCCCGGATTTCTTTGTCAATTGCGGGGGACGGGAGACGGGGGACGGGAGACGGGGGACGGGAGACGGGGGACGGGAGACGGGGGACCGGAGTCGGGAGTCGGGAGGGAGGTACGCGTCCGATCGGCGCCTTCACCACCGATTCCAGCTCAATGTCCCGTATGACTCCCTCCCGTGTCCCGTGTCCTGTGTCCTGTCTCCCGACTCCCGTGTCCCGCCTCCCGACTCCCGTGCTCCCATGCTATCGTCCTACCGTGACAACCGAGACCTGGCCCACCACCCTCGACCTCCACGCCCGGCTCTACGCCCCCGGCGACCTCCGCCTCAGCCACGAACCGCGTCCGCAGCCCGGCCCCGCCGAGACATTGTTGCAGGTCACTGCCGTTGGCATCTGCGGTTCGGACCTCCACTGGTTCGAGGAAGGGGGCATCGGTGACGCGCGGCTGGCCCGGCCGCTGGTCCTCGGCCATGAGATCGCAGCGGTCGTGGCGGAGGGAGAGCTCCGGGGCCAACCCGTGGCTGTGGACCCCGCCATCGCCTGCGAACACTGCAGTTTCTGTCACGAGGGCCACCCCAACCTGTGTTCCGACCTGAGGTTTGCCGGCCATGACACTCTCGATGGCGGTCTCCGCCGGTACATGTCCTGGCCCACCAGGCTGCTGTACCCCGTGCCGGCACAGTTCTCGGCGGCGGAAACGGCGATGCTGGAGCCGCTGGGGGTGGCGCTCCACGCCCTGGACTTGGCCCATCCCAGAGTGGCGAGTACGGCTGCCGTTCTCGGCTGCGGTCCCATCGGCCTGCTGATGCTCCAGTTGCTGCGCCGGGCGGGCCTCTCCTTTATCGCCGCCACCGACATCCGGCCCCACCGCCTCCAGGCAGCCCGGGACAGGGGTGCGGACCTGGTCCTGTCCGCCGAGCAGGGTCGCGAAGCCCACGAAATCGTGGCGGCTGCAGGGGGCCTGGGGGTCGACGTCGTCTTCGAGGCGGCAGGCGACAGCGAAGCGGTGGAGGCTGCCGTTGAGTGTGTCCGTCCCGGAGGGCTGGTCATCCTGGCCGGCATCCCCCCCGGTGACCGTCTCACCATGTCCGCCGGTGTGGCCCGCCGGAAAGGCTTGACTCTCAAGCTGGTACGCCGCATGAAGCACGTTTACCCCCGGGCGATCCGGCTGCTGGAACACCGGATGGTGGAACTGGAGAGTCTGGTGACCCACCGCTTTCCCCTGGCGAAGTGCCCGGAGGCCTTCGCCGTCGCCTTCCGGCGGGAAGGCCTGAAAGTCATCGTGGAGCCCTGAGCCGTGCCATAATCAAGCTCTCCGCGTTTCGGGGGACGATCCTGCCATGATGATGACCCACTTCTACCGCCGTCCCGGTCTTTCCGACGAACAGGCTCGGTCGCTGCTTGCCCGCGTCCAGCGGGAGATTTCCCGGGAAATTACCGGCATCGAGACGGAAATCTGCTTTCACATCGAGTGGGAAGCGGTTCCCCAGGACCGCGAACTGAGAATTCTGCGCTGGCTGCTCAGTGAGACGTTTCTGCCGGAAGGCTTCGGGCCAGACTCGTTCCTTCCCGCGGATGGAGTGATCGTCGAAGTGGGACCTCGTCTCAACTTCACCACCGCGTGGTGCACCAACGCCCTGTCCATCTTCCAGGCTTGCGGCATCTCCACCATCAGCCGGATCGAGCGATCCCGCCGGTACCTCCTGCGGGGCAGGATCACGGACTCGATCCGCAGGCAGTTTCTGGCGGCCGTGCACGACCGCATGACGGAATGCCCGTACGACGGACCGCTGCGCACCTTCGACACCGGGATCCGCCCGGAACCGGTACGGGAGGTCCCGGTCCTGCAGGAGGGCCGGGCGGCACTGGAACGGATCAACCGGGAACTGGGTTTGGCTTTTGACGACTGGGACCTGGAGTATTACACCCGCCTCTTTGTCCAGGATCTCGGCCGCAATCCCACCGACGTCGAATGCTTCGACGTGGCTCAGTCCAACAGCGAGCATTCCCGTCACTGGTTCTTCAAGGGCCGGCTCATCATCGACGGCGAGGAAGCGCCCGATCACCTGATCGGGATGATCCAGTCCGCTCTGCAGGCCAATCCCCGCAACAGCGTCATCGCCTTCCGGGACAACTCCAGCGCCATCCGGGGTTTCCGGATCCGGACCCTGCTGCCGTCCCGACCCGGATTCCCCTGCCCTATGGTGGAAAGGGAGGTTGACTACGACGTCCTGTTTACCGCGGAGACTCACAACTTCCCATCGGGCGTGGCGCCGTTCCCCGGTGCCGAGACCGGCACCGGCGGCAGGATCCGGGATGTCCATGCCACGGGGCGCGGCTCCCTGGTGGTGGCGGGAACCGCCGCCTACTGCGTCGGCAACCTGCGGATCCCCGGCTACCCGTTGCCATGGGAAGACCCGGACTTCCTCTACCCCGGCAACCTGGCTGCGCCGCTCCAGATCGAAATCGAAGCCAGCAACGGCGCTTCGGACTACGGCAACAAGTTTGGTGAGCCGGTGATCCAGGGGTATACCCGCTCCTTCGGGATGCGACTGCCCAACGGAGAACGCAGAGAATGGATCAAACCCATCATGTTCTCGGGAGGCGTGGGTCAACTCGACTCCCGACACCGTGAGAAGGAGCCCCCGGAACCCGGCATGTGGGTGGTCAAGATCGGTGGACCCGCATACCGCATCGGCATGGGGGGCGGCGCCGCCTCCAGCATGGTTCAGGGCGAAAACGTCGCTGAGCTGGACTTCAACGCCGTGCAGCGGGGCGACGCGGAGATGGAGCAGAAGGTCAATCGCGTGATCCGGGCCTGCGTCGAGCTGGGCGACGCCAACCCGATTGTCAGCATCCACGACCAGGGCGCTGGGGGCAACTGCAACGTCCTCAAGGAGATCGTAAGTCCGGCGGGGGCCATCATCGAGGTCCGCCGGATTCCGTTGGGCGACCAGAGTCTGTCGGTGCTGGAGATCTGGGGCGCCGAATACCAGGAACAGGACGCGCTCCTGCTGCGTGACACCCATGCCGGGCTGTTCCGCGAGCTTTGCCGGCGGGAGAAGGTGCCGGTCGCTTTCGTGGGCCGGGTCACCGGCGACGGACGGATTGTTCTCCATGACGAACGGGATGACACGACGCCGGTCAACCTCGAGCTGGAAAAAGTCCTGGGAAAGATGCCACGGAAGGTGTTCGAGTCCCGCCGCATCCCGCCGGTGCTTCGCCGCCTGGAGCTGCCTCCGGGCCTGGACGTCCGCAGCGCCCTGGATCGGGTCCTCCGGCTGCTCTCCGTGGGCTCCAAGCGGTTCCTCACCACCAAGGTGGACCGCAGCGTCACCGGGCTGGTGGCGCGCCAGCAGTGCGCCGGTCCACTGCAACTCACGGTGGCGGACGTGGCGGTGGTCGCCCAGAGCCACTTCGGCGTCACCGGTGCCGCCACCGCCATCGGCGAGCAGCCGGTCCTCAGCCTGCTGGATCCGGCGGCGATGGCCCGGATGTCGGTGGGCGAGGCCCTCACCAACCTGGTGTGGGCTCCGGTGACCCATTTCGAAGACATCAAATGCTCGGGCAACTGGATGTGGGCCGCAAAACTGCCCGGCGAAGGGGCTGCCATTTACGATGCGGCCCGAGCCCTCCAGGAAGTCCTGATCCGGCTCGGTATCGCCATCGACGGCGGCAAAGACAGTGTCTCCATGGCGGCACGGGCTCCCACCGCCGACGGTCAGTCGGAAACCGTCAAGGCGCCGGGATCGCTGGTCATCTCGGCCTACGTCACCTGTCCCGATATCACCCGGATCACCACTCCCGATCTCAAGTTGGCAGACCGCGGTGTGCTGTTGCTGGTCGACCTGGGACGGGGGCGCCGGCTGGGGGGTTCCGCTCTGGCCCACGTCTTCGGCCAACTGGGAGATGAACCGCCGGACCTGGACGATCCCCTCGAACTGCGACGCGCTTTCGAGGCGGTCCAGGAATTGATGGCTGCCGACCTGGTGGCTTCCGGCCATGACCGCAGCGACGGCGGCCTCGTCACGACTCTCCTGGAGATGGCTTTTGCCGGTGACTGCGGTTTCGACGTCGAGCTGGACACCGCCGGGGATCCCATTGCCGAGCTCTTCGCGGAGGAGCTGGGCCTGGTGCTGGAGGTCGATTCCCGGCGCGCCGAAGAGGTCCGGGAAAAGCTGGGCCGCCGGAACCTTCGGGTGGTGAAACTGGGGAGAGTCACCTCCTGGCGCCAGATTGTGATCCGGGCCGGAAGCCGTGTCCTCCTGGATGAACCGATGGCCGAGCTCCGTGATCTCTGGGAGGAGACCAGCTACCGCCTGGACCTTCTGCAGGCGGACCCCGACTGCGTTGAGGAAGAGCGCCGCGGGCTGAGCTGGCGCCAAGCCCCTGCCTACCATTTGACTTTCCAGCCGGAGCCCACGCCGGCACTCATCCTGGAGTCGAAAGATCGCCCGAGGGTGGCGATCATCCGTGAGGAGGGCAGCAACGGCGACCGGGAAATGGCCTCCGCTTTCCATCTGGCCGGCTTCGAGACCTGGGACGTGCCCATGGGGGATCTGGCCGACGGCAAGGTCAGCCTCGCACAGTTCCGCGGCATCGCCTTCGTGGGTGGGTTCAGCTATGCCGACGTCCTGGACTCCGCCAAAGGATGGGCAGGGGTGATCCGTCACCACCCGGCCCTGTGGGAACAGTTCGAGGAGTTCTATCACCGTCCCGACACCTTCAGCCTGGGTGTCTGCAACGGCTGCCAGTTGATGGCACTGTTGGGCTGGATTCCCTGGCGGGGTCTGGACGACCGTCACCAGCCTCGCTTCATCCGCAACCGTTCCGGACGTTTTGAATCCCGTTTTGTCACCCTGAGGATCGACGACAGCCCGGCTCTGATGCTGCGCGGCATGGCGGGCTCCCGGCTCGGCGTCTGGTGCGCCCATGGCGAGGGTCGCGCCTTCTTTCCCGCTTCCGGGATTCTCGAGGATGTGTTGCGGCGCGGACTGGCTCCGCTGCGGTACGTCGACGAATCCGGAGAAATCACCCTCCGGTATCCGGACAATCCCAACGGTTCGGCGGAGGGGATTGCCGGCCTGTGTTCACCGGACGGCCGCCATCTGGCGCTGATGCCGCATCCCGAACGCAGTTTCCTCAAGTGGCAGTGGCCGTGGATGCCGGAAGAGTGGCGGCGGGAACTCCCGGTATCGCCCTGGTTGCGGCTGTTCCAGAACGCCAGGACGTGGTGCAGGGATGCGGGTCGATAACCGGGAGACCGGAGGCGGCGGCCATCCCTTCCCCGCCCTGGCAAGTTCTGAAGCGGCTGCCAGTTCCCTGCCCACCGTGCGGTGGGATCAGGGCTGGGGCTGAGCATGTCCGGCCCCGATCGAGACGTGGGCCCGGCGGTTCCGCCCGGCCGATTCCGGGTCACCCTTCCAGGACTTCCGAATACACCCGCCCGAACCTGTCGGTTGCCTCCACCCGGATCTGCCGGGCTTGGCGGGACGCTGGAGCGTAGAACAGATGATCCACCGGCTGCGGTTCCACCCAGGTCCGTTTGACCGGCAGGCCGTCGCCTCTGTGCAGCCTCACGGAAAGCGGGTCGAAGCCGCGACGCCGGGCCATGGGGCCCTTCAGCACACCGTCCTCGTACCAGACCACCTGCCAACGCGGATCCCAATTCCAGATGTTGGCCACGATTTCATCCGGTGCCTGGGGATCCGCTCCCCAGCGGTAAAGCCGCATCTGGTGCTCGAAGCCGAATCCGGTCGCCTTGTAAGTCCAGCGCAGTTCTTCTCCCTTCACCTCATACACGCCGTAGCCGTTGGGAGTCCCGTCGTAGCAGATGGGCCCCGTCCACCAGGCTCCGCAGACCGTGCCATGGATGTGCTCCTCGACTCCTCCCTCAAAGACATGCTCCGATTCGTGGGTATGACCCGACAGCACATGCGCCCGGTAAGGTGACAGCAGTTCATAAAGTGCATCCCGGTTCGCCACCGAGGTGGAAGGATGGGGGGAGGAATATCCCGTCCGGCGGTAGCGGCTGCTCAGCAGAGGGATATGCAGCATGACCACCACCGTACGGCCGCGCTCCACGTACTGGAGGTCGGCAGCCAGCCAGGCCAACTGGTTTTCGGTGAGATAGCCGATGTATCCCTGGCTGTGCCAGAACACGTCGTCCAGGACCACGTAGTGCACCGCGCCGCGGTCAAAGGAGTAATACTCCGGACCGAAACGGGACCGGAAGGTTTGGGTAGACATGTAGTCCCCCCACCCATCCTGGTCCAGATCGTGGTTGCCCACCACCTGGAAGAACGGGATCCCCATCTCCTGGACCGCCTGTTCCCATTCGGGGAACAGCTCGAGCCGGTCGTACATGATGTCCCCGCAGCCCACGCCGAAACACTCCACACCGCTTCGCTCCGCCACCACCCGCAGGTCCGGCGCCGTCTGGTTCCGCAACATCCCGGTCTCTTCCAGGTCCTGGGTCTGGGGATCAGCCAGAAGAAAGAACACGTGGTTCTCGTCGGAGCCGGCCAGCGGCTCCAGATCGAACTCGACTGTCATCTCCGGGCGGCTGAAGTCCAGCGGTGCGTAGAAACGTGCGGTCCCGGTGGGGTGACGGGGAATCCGGTAGCCCGCCGGCAGGCACAGCGAGACGAACGAAGCCAGCGAGGTGCTGGCGAGTTCGAAGGTGCCGTCGCCGGCCGTTCTGACCACACTGTAGCCATCGGTCACCGAAAGATTCCGGAGCGGCCGGCCGCCGCCCCGCACCACACCGCGGACCCTGACAAACTGCTGGACTCCGGTGGGCCGGGGCTGGATGGGAACGGCGGGTGCCGGGCCGGACACCGGGGACGCGCCTACCCGGCGGTTTGCGACGGCGAGAGCGGCTCCGCCGGCTAGCTGCCGGAAAAACCGGCGTCGGTCGTGAGGCGTGCTCATGCCCGTTCTCCTGCGCCGGCATCGCTCACCCAGGGCGCACCGGCCGCGACCTCTTCCCGCTGGCTGCGAAGACGCTCGGCAGCGTCCTCCAGAGCCATTTCCCACTGGTCACCGGTTTGCAGATCCTTCAGAATCACCACGCCGTGCTCCCGTTCCCGCGGGCCCAGCAGCAAGGCATAGCGGATGCCCCGCTGTTCGGCGTGCCTGAACTGGCGGGGATACTTTCCCGGGTCCGGGAACACGTCCACTCTCAGGCCGTGTCGCCTGAGCTGCTGTGCCGCCGCCAGCGAGGCCGCTACAGTATCTTCGTCGTGGATCGTCACCAGAATTTCCGGCTGTCCCGCGAGACGCTGCGGGAACAGGCTCCGCTCCTGCATGATCAGGAGGATTCGTTCCAGCCCGAGACTAAACCCGCAGGCCGGGACCGGCCGGCCGCTGAACATGCCGATCAGGTTGTCGTAACGCCCGCCTCCGCCGGCTGAGCCGCCGAAGCCGGCGACCTCGACCTCGAATATGGGGCCGGTGTAATAGCTGAGTCCCCGCGCCAGTGCGGGATCCACGACCAGATGATCCCCGGCCGGTCCGTGGCGGGTCAGCTCCACCAGTTTTCTCAGCTCCTGGATCGCCTGGCGCGAAGCTTCACCGTCCGGAACCCGGTCCGCCAGCCAGTCCAACCGGCGCGGGTTGCCGGGCGGGGCATCGGCCAGCAGCCGCAGCAGCCGGGCGGCCGCCGGAGCCGGGACGCCACGCTCCCGCAGCTCCCCAAGGACGCCCGCCTCATCGATCTTGTCCAGCTTGTCCACGGCCACCAGAGCTGGCTCCGCCAGGTTCTCCGGCACGCCGGCCGCCTCCAGCAGGGCGCGCAGCAGCGAGCGATGATTGAGGCGGATCCGGAAATCGGCGGCGCCGAAGCCAAGCCGGCGCAACACTTCCGCCGCCGCCGCCAGCACTTCCGCCTCCACCACCGGGCTGGAAGAGCCCACAACGTCCAGGTCGCATTGGAAAAACTCGCGGAACCGGCCTTTGGCCGGGCGGTCGGCGCGGAATACGGGCTGGATCTGGTACCGCTTGAACACCTTCGGCAGTTGCGCCTGGTATTCGGCGGCGACCCTTGCCAGAGGCACGGTCAGGTCATAACGCAGGCCGGCGTCGGACAGATGGTTCTCCCGGGGATCCTCCTGCAGCGCCCTTTGCAGCTTCTCCCCCCGCTTCAGGACGCGGAAGATGAGCTGGTCCCCTTCCTCGCCGTATTTCCCCAGCAAGGTTTCGAGCCGCTCCATGACTGGAGTCTCCAGAGGCTCAAAGCCGAACGACTGGTAAACGTCCTCCACGATGCCTACCACGTAGCGGCGCCGCAGCACATCGATCGGCAAAAAGTCGCGAGTGCCGCTCAGCGGACTGGTGTTGATCTTCGACATTACGCGGGCTCCCCAGGGGGCGGTTCTACCCACCCGGAACCTTCGTCCCAAAATTCCTTTTTCCAGATGGGCACCGACTGCTTGATCCGGTCGATGATGAACCGGCAGGCTTCAAAGGCATCGGCCCGGTGGGCCGACGAGACGGCAATGAACACCGAGGACTCCCCAATTTCCAGCGTACCGAGGCGGTGGACCGCTGCCACCCCTTCCAGCGGCCAACGGCGGCAAGCTTCCCGACAGATGCTTTCCATCTCCTGGAGGGCCATGGGCTCGTAGGCCTCGTAATACAGGCTGCGGACTCTTCGCCCCTCCGCATGGTTGCGGACGCGGCCGTCGAAGGTGGCGACAGCGCCCGCCCGCGGCGAAACCACTGCCGCCAAAAGCTCCTCCGGACGGATCCTCTCTCGGGTGAGGCGGACTGTCACCGCACACCTCCGCTGACCGGAGGGAAAAAGACCACCTCGTCGCCGGACTGGACCTCGGCCTCCCAGCTCGCATATTTGCCGTTGACCGCCACCTGTGTCCGCGCAGTGTAGGAATCCAGGGCGGGACAGTCGGACAGCAGCCTCTCCCACAGCGAACGCGCAGTGTTTCGCGGCTGGGCCGGAAGCTCGAAGCGGTCCCGGCCGGCGGCGTCGCGCAATGCGGCAAACAGCAGAACCCGGATCACGCGACGATTATAAAGGTTGGCAGCGATTGCCGAAGTCTGATCCTGGAGTCTTGGCACACCGCCTGGGGGTACCGCTCCGCCTTCGGCGAAAAGCGGTGGACTGTCCGCCGAACCGTCCGAGTCAAACCCGAGGTGAATGTGAAATTCGGGCCAGTTCCCGCCGGCCGATCCGCTGACCGATCATTCAGTATTCCCACGACTTTTCGCTTGACACCGGTGAGGGTGAATCTTATATCACGCCCGTTCGAATAAGCCTTTGAATCATGGAAATTTAAGTTTATAAGCCCCGAGGCTGTACCCGAAGGAGGCTGTGAGCATGGGAAAGATTATCGGCATTGACCTGGGGACGACCAACTCCGTTGTCGCGGTGATGGAAGGCGGCGAACCCGTCGTCATCCCCAACCAGGAAGGTGGTCGGACCACCCCGTCGGTGGTGGCTGTCACCAAGAGCGGAGAACGGCTGGTCGGACAGGTGGCCAAGCGACAGGCGGTCACCAACCCTGAGAATACCGTTTATTCGATCAAGCGGTTTATGGGCCGAAAGTACAACGAAGTCAGCGAAGAGATCGCCATGGTCCCCTACAAGGTGGTCCAGGCACGGAATGGCGATGCCGCCGTCGAAATCGGGGGCACAGTTTATTCGCCTCCGGAGATCTCGGCCCGCATCCTGCAGAAGTTGAAGGAAGCTGCTGAGAATTACCTGGGAGAGAAGGTCGAAAAAGCAGTCATCACGGTGCCGGCCTACTTCAATGACTCCCAGCGGCAGGCGACCAAGGACGCCGGGCGCATCGCCGGGCTGGACGTGGTCCGTCTGGTCAACGAACCGACGGCAGCGGCCCTGGCTTACGGTCTGGACAAGAAATCCGATGAAACCATCGCCGTTTTCGATTTCGGTGGCGGAACCTTCGACATCTCCATTCTGGAGGTGGGTCAGGGGGTGGTGGAGGTGAAGTCGACCAACGGGGACACCCATCTCGGCGGCGACAACATCGACCAGCGGCTCATCGACTGGATTGTCGAGGAATTCAAGCGCGACCAGGGCATCGATCTCTCCAAGGACAAGATGGCGCTGCAACGCCTGAAGGAAGCGGCGGAAAAAGCGAAGATGGAGCTTTCCTCGGCCCAGGAAACCGAGATCAACCTGCCTTTCATCACTGCTGACGCCAGCGGGCCCAAGCACCTGAACATGAAGTTGACCCGGGCCAAGTTCGAGCAGTTGGTGGAAGACATTCTGCAGCGCACGCTGGGGCCCTGCCAACAGGCCCTCAAGGACGCCGGGCTGAAGCCGTCGGACATCGACGAGGTCGTGCTGGTGGGCGGCTCCACCCGGATTCCGCGGGTGCAGCAGATGGTCAAGGATTTCTTCGGCAAGGAGCCTCACCGGGGCGTCAACCCGGACGAAGTCGTGGCGGTGGGCGCCGCGGTGCAGGCGGGTGTGCTTGGGGGCGATGTCAAGGACGTCCTGCTGCTGGATGTGACGCCCCTTTCTCTCGGCATCGAGACTCTGGGCGGCGTCACCACGGTGCTGATCCCGCGCAACACCACCATCCCGACGCGCAAGAATGAGGTCTTCTCCACCGCCGCCGACAACCAGACCTCCGTGGAGATCAACGTCGTACAGGGGGAGCGTCCCATGGCGCGCGACAACAAGTCCCTGGGCCGCTTCCACCTGGTGGGAATCCCGCCCGCTCCGCGCGGTGTGCCGCAGATCGAAGTGACTTTCGACATCGACGCCAACGGGATTCTCAATGTCACCGCCAAGGACCGCGGCACCGGCAAGGAGCAGAAGATCACCATCACTGGTTCCAGCGGACTGTCCGAGGCCGAAATCCAGGAGATGGTGAGGGCCGCGGAGGCGCACGCCGAGGAGGACCGGCGGAAGCGGGAGGAAATCGAAGCCCGCAACCGCGCCGACAATCTGGTGTACAGCAGCGAAAAGCTGCTGCGGGAGAACCGCGAGAAAATCCCGGCCGCCGACGCCCAGAAGATCGAGGACGCCATCGCCAAGACCCGCAAGGCCATCGAGAGCGGCGGGCTCAGCGAGATCAACCAGGCAGTCGACGAGCTCACCCGAGCCTCCCACCGGTTGGCCGAGGTCATTTACCAGACCGCCGCTTCGTCATCCTCCTCGGGCCAGCAGACTTCCAGCTCCCGGGAGGGTGCGGGCAAGGCTCAGGAGGAAGAAGTCATCGACGCCGAGTACGTGGACGTCGACGACAAGAAGTGACCGCTGCGGAGCTCTGAAGGTCGCCCGGGGTCCGGCCACCGTGCCGGACCCGGGCGCATTCAAGTGTCCGATCCCCCGCCCTTTCCCCGGCTGTCCGTCACCTGTCCTCCCACCGCGCACCCTGGCGGATCCAGGTTTTGAGCGTTTCAATCTGCTCCCTGGTCAGGCGCGGGTTGTCGTCGGGAGGAGGCATGGGATAGATCTCCTGCAGCGGATCTTCCGCCTCCGCCTCCACGAAACGGATCATCAGACTTCCGGCAGGGTCGCCGGGGATGACCGCGGCGGTCCCCTTGAACTCCGCGATCTCACCGCCTTTGAGCAGCGCCTCGTGACGGTCCATGCGGTACGAACTGCGCTGTTTCTCCGGTCCGTGGCAGCGCAGGCAATGTTCCCTGAGGATGGCCAGTGCGGCCGCCGCCGGCTCCATGGATGCAGGCGCCGGCCGATCGCCCGCCGCCACTCCGGGGTCGGGCGCACCTGAACCGCCCGCCAAGCGGTTCGCTGCCGCGGGGAGAGGATCTGCGGCCGCTGCCGTCTCGAGACCAGTCGCACCGGCCGGCGGCGAATGGACCTCAGATTCCCCAATCGGCCGGTAAGCCAACAGAGCTTCGCCTGACAGCGGACCCAACTCCATCAGCTCCCGCAGGTAATCCACCAGCGTCTCCACCTCCTGATCGCTGATGAAGCCGCGATAGGCGGGCATCTTGATGGATTGGCGGCTAGTGAAATACTGACCCGGGTAGAATCCCGCAAAACCCTGCTGCCAGAAGAACTGGGAATGGCCGTCCAGGATCCACTCCCGCAAGTCCTGCCGTTCGCCGTTGCGCGTCAAGGCGCGAAAATCGTTGCCGAAAAAGCCGGGAATGTAGCCTTTCAGCGATCCCGGGTTCTCGACGCCTCCCTGTCCCAGCTCCCCATGACAGGTGAAACAGGCATAGCCCCGAGCCAGCGTCTCTCCCGCCGAGGGTACCGGGCGGAGCCTGGCGGAGTGGGCATACTGCTGGAGCGCCAGATAGGCGACCAGGTCCTCGACCTCGGATGAAGCCAGCCGGCTGCCGAAGGCCGGCATATGGATGACACGGTTCTCGCGGGCCGCCTGAAAGGATTGGGAGTCCCGCTTTTCTTCGCTGATCCCGTCGCGGATCCACTGGCGCAGCTCGTCCAGATCCATCCGTTCGTGGACCATGTCCGGTACGGTCACCTCGGTCCCACGTCCCGGGTTGACGGAAGGGCCGGTCCCCAATCCGCCGTGACAGGAGAAGCATCCCGCTGCCACCGCCACCAGCCGTCCCCGGTGGGCGGGCGAATACTCCGGAAAAACCTCATCCGCAAACAGCGTCAGCACCAGCAGCACCGCCGCCACCAAGGCCAGCAGTCCGCCGATCCCAAGACCTAGCCAGTTGACCCGAGAGCTCATGGAAAGCCCCTCCGAGGAGTTTTCTGAATGGATGAATGTCAAAGTGCCGAGGTTTCAGGCGGCGGGGTGGCGGTGGCCGGACAGCGGCATATAATCGTCCGGATCCGATGGCAGCCTGGAGGAAGACACACCCATGAGATCATCCCTGACCCTGATCCTGGCCGCCGCCCTGGCGGCCGCATGCAGCTCCCCGGGCGGCGGCTCGGGGTCCGCCAAGACGTCCATCGCGGTGATCCCCAAAGGGACCACCCACGTCTTCTGGCGTTCCGTGGAGGCTGGCGCCCGTCGGGCCGCCGACGAGCTGGGAGTGGAGATCATCTGGAAGGGACCCCTGAAGGAGAATGACCGGGCCTTGCAGATCGCTGTGGTTGAACAGTTCGTGACGGAGGGAGTCTCCGGGATCGTCCTGGCTCCTCTGGACGACAATGCCCTGCTGAGGCCGGTGCGCGCGGCCATGGCCAAGGGCATTCCAGTGATCATCTTCGACTCGAACCTCAACGGTAAAGTCGGCGAAGATTTCGTCAGTTTTGTGGCCACCGACAACTATGCCGGCGGCAGAATGGCCGGTGAAGAGATGGCGCGACTGCTGGAGGGCAGGGGCAAGGTGGCCATGCTCCGCTACATGGTCGGATCCGCCAGCACCACTCAGCGGGAACAGGGCTTCCTGGACGCCCTCAAGAAACACCCTGGTATTGAGCTCATTCTTGACAACCAGTACGGGGGAGCCACCTCGGGAGAATCCATCCAGAAGTCTGAAGAGCTGCTCGACACGCTTCGCCAGGCTGACGGAATCTTCTGTCCCAACGAATCCTCCACTTACGGCATGCTGGTTACCCTGCGCAAACACAACCTGGCCGGCAAGGTCCGGTTTGTGGGCTTCGACTCCTCCGAAGAACTGGTGCGGGGACTGGAACAAGGACAACTGCACGCGCTCATCCTGCAGAACCCGCGCCACATGGGTTACATGGCGGTCAAGACGATGGTGGACCACCTGAACGGCCGGCCCGTGCCCGAGCGTATCGACACCGGTGTCACCCTGGTCACCCGCGAGAACCTGGATCAGTCCGAGATCCGGCAGCTCGTCAGGACGGAGGAATGATGGGAGCCCTCCATGCGGGCCCGGCGACGCCGGACGCCGGACACACCACGCGGCCCATCCGCCTCCTCATGCAGGGCATTTCCAAGCGGTTCGGCGCCACCGTCGCGCTGGACAGCGTGGATCTTGCGGTCGAGGCGGGAGAGGTCCGAGCCCTGGTAGGAGAGAACGGAGCCGGCAAGAGCACCCTGATGAAAGTCCTCTCCGGCGCCTGCCGCCCCGATGCGGGTGTCATGTTCCTGGACGGAGAGCCTTACGAGCCCCGCAGCCCGCTGGAGGGGCGGGCCGCCGGCGTCGCCATGATCTATCAGGAGCTTTCTCTGGCCCGACATCTGTCCATCGAGGAGAACATCCTGCTGGGGATGGAACCCTCTCGGGGGCCTCTGCTCCGGTGGGACCGCCTGCGGGCTTCAGCACTGGAAGCCATGGACCAGCTGGGGCTGGGCGACCTCGACCCACGGACCAGAGTTTCGGCGCTTTCGGTCGCCGAACAGCAGCTTGTGGAGCTTGCCCGTGCGCTGGCCATCGGTTGTCGGGTGCTGGTACTGGACGAACCGACCAGCTCTCTGACCCGCCGCGATGTCCCCCGCCTGTTCGCTCTCATCCGGCGGCTGAAAGAACGCGGATACGCGGTGGTATACATTTCGCATTTCCTGGAGGAAATCACCGAGGTCAGCGACTGCTACACCGTGCTGCGGGACGGGCGGGTGGCCGGAACCGGGCGGACCGCCGAAGTGACGACCGACCGTCTGGCGGCGCTCATGGTGGGACGCCCCATGGAGGACATGTACGTCCGCAGCTCCCGTCAGCCCGGCGAGGTGGTACTGACGGTGGAATCACTGGCTGGATCCCCACTTCCCATTGCGGCCTCCTTCGAATTGCGCCGGGGAGAGGTTCTGGGAATCGCCGGCCTCGTCGGCGCTGGACGCACGCAGCTCCTGCGGGCGATCTTCGGTCTCGACCCCGTACGTGCGGGCCGGGTCCGGGTGGCGGGCTGGTTGGGGCCGGTGGGGCCGGCGGAGCGTTGGCGGCAGGGAGTGGGCCTGGTCAGCGAGGATCGCAAACAGGAAGGTCTGGCGCTGGGCCTCTCGGTTGCGGACAACATCACCCTCTCCCGCCTGGAAGGACTGGGACCGTGGGGTCTGGTCCTGCCCTCCCGCCAGGCACGCACCGCGGCGACCTGGATCGAGCGGCTGGGAATCCGCTGCCGCTCCCCCGAACAGCGGCTGGCCGATCTCTCGGGCGGCAATCAGCAGAAGGCGGCCTTGGCCCGGCTGCTTTACCACGATGTGGATGTCCTGCTGCTGGACGAGCCCACACGGGGGATCGACGTGGGATCCAAAGCCGAAATCTATCGGCTGATCGACCGCCTGGCGGCGGGCGACGCCCGGCAGGGAATCCCGCCGCGGGCGATCCTGATGGTGAGCAGCTACCTGCCTGAACTGCTGGGAGTTTGCGACCGGATCGCCGTCATGTGCCGCGGGTACCTGGGTCCAGCGCGGCCGGTGGAGGAATGGAGCGAGCACGAGATCATGGTCCAGGCTACAGGGACGGGAGGTCCGGTGTGAGGGGGAACTGGAACTGGGGAGAACTGCTGAACCGCTTCGGCCCGCTGGTGGGACTGGCTTTCGTCCTCGTCACCTTCGGCGGGCTGCGGCCTGAAACCTTTCTGACCTGGAACAACTTTGAGGTCATGCTCCTGCAGACGGCGGTGGTCGGCACGGCGGCTCTGGGCATGACCCTGGTCATCATCTCCGGTGGCATCGACCTGTCGGTGGGATCCAACATCGCCTTGTGCACGGTGGTGGTGGCGCTGCTGCTGAAAGCCGGGTTGCCGCCGCTGGTTGCCGCCTTGGGCGGTACCGCGGCCGGGGCGGCCTGCGGCCTCCTGATCGGCGGTCTCATCACCCGGCTGCGCCTGACCCCCTTTATCGTCACCCTGGGGATGTGGGGGGCGGTGCGCGGGCTCGCCAAAGGGTTGGCGAACGAGCAGATGGTCTTTGTCCAGCCCACCTGGCTGAACCAGCTGCTCACCAGCCTGGGCGACGGGGAGGGATGGATGCTGCTGCCTCCGGGAGTCTGGCTGACGGTCGCCCTGGCGCTGCTCACCGCGGGAATTCTGCGTTACACCCGTTTCGGGCGCCACGTGTACGCAGTCGGTTCGAACGAGCTGACTGCGCGGCTGTGTGGAGTCCGCGTCGAGCGGACGAAAGTCCTCGTCTATACCCTGGCGGGAGCGTTCGCGGGGATCGCCGGGATCCTGCAGTTTTCCTATCTCACCCTGGGCGATCCCACCACCGCCCTGGGCCTGGAACTGGACGTCATCGCCGCTGTGGTGATCGGCGGCGGCAGCCTGTCCGGCGGGGAGGGGTCTGTGCCCGGCTCCATCGTCGGCGCCCTGATCATGACCGTGGTGGCCAACGGCTGTACCAAGCTGGGATTGGCAAACTGGATCCAGGAGATCGTCACCGGTCTCATCATCATCCTGGCGGTGACCCTGGATCGTCTCCGGCAGCGCAAGTCCGAGTGAACCCCCAAGACGACCTCTTCTTCCGCTGGTACGAGGCAGTTTCCGAGCGCCACCTCGCAACCCTGAGCTTTCAGGAGCTCCGGCGGGCCGTTCAAGCGCTGTCAAGACTCTACGTGGGCGACCGGAGCCGGCTGGCGGCCGGCCGCGAGCTGGACACCAGGGGAAAGCGTGCTGCCTTTGCGCTGTACTTCGGTCCCCTGCACTTTCTGACCGTGCGCGGTGTGGTCCGTGAGCTGGGCTGGGAATCGGCTCAGGTACCAGTGATCCTGGACTTGGGCTGCGGAACCGGGATTGCCGGAGCCGCCTGGGCTCTGGAACTGCCGGTCAAACCGAAGCTCGAAGGGGTCGACCCCCATCCCTGGGCCGTGACGGAGACCCGCTGGACCTGGGACTGGTTTGGCCTGCGGGGCGAATCCGTCCAGGGGAGGCTGGAGACAACACCCCTTCCTCCCCCCGGGCAGGGAGTCGTGTGCGCCTACACGCTGAACCAGTGCAACCGGGAGGTCAGGCACCGGTGGTTGGAACGCGCCCTGCGAGCGGCGCGCAGGGGGCTGTATGTGTTGGTGGTGGAGCCGATCTCCAGCCGGATCTCCGGCTGGATGGAGGACTGGTCGGAGCGGTTTCGGCAGGCGGGAGGGCGGCATGAGGAGTGGCGCCTGGTGGAGGACTTGCCCGAAGGTCTGGCGCTCTTGGACCGGGCGGCCGGGCTGGACCACCGTAGTGGACTGACCAGCCGGACACTCAGCATCGGGCCCCCGGGCTGAACCGGGCCCATCCCATCCCTCCGGTTGGCATCCATGTTAAGCTGACGCTCCGTTCTACCACCCATGCATACCGACGCGTGGACCCCCATCCTGGCGATGATGCTGCAGGTGGGCCTGATCATCGGGCTCGCCCGCCTGTTCTCGTGGTCCATGCGCCGCTTGGGACAGCCGGCGGTAGTGGCGGAGATTATGGCTGGCATCGCGCTGGGGCCCTCGCTTCTGGGCTGGCTGTGGCCGGAAGGGATGCAGGCAGTCTTCCGGCCGGAATCGCTGCCGCTGCTGTCCACGGTCAGCGAGTTCGGGCTGGTACTGTTCATGTTTCTGGTGGGCATGGAGTTCGACCCCCGTCTGATGCAAGGACGGGGACGCTCGTCGGCCTTCATCAGTACCGCCGGGATCGTGGTTCCCTTCGGTCTGGGGTTCCTTCTGGCCGGCTGGCTTTTTCCCGATTACGCCGGCCAGGGCGCGGCCTTCATCGCCTTTGCGCTGTTCATGGGAGCGGCCATGAGCGTCACTGCCTTTCCCGTGCTGGCGCGGATCCTGGCGGAACGTCGGCTGGTCCAGTCGAAGGTGGGTGCGGTTTCTCTGGCCAGCGCGGCGGTGGGAGACGTCGCCGCCTGGTGCATCCTGGCTTTCGTCATTTCCGTGGCTCGGGCGGAGGGGACCGTCGGCGCCCTGGTGACTACCGTTCTGTCTGCCGCCTATATCGCGGTCATGCTGTGGGTGGTGCGCCCGCTGCTGAAGCGTCTGGATTCTCGGGCCGGGGAGGTGGCCTCCCAGAACCTGCTGGCGGCGGCGACGCTGCTGCTGCTGGCTTCGGCCACCGTGACCGAACTGATCGGCATCCACGCTCTGTTCGGAGGTTTCCTGCTCGGTGCGGTGATGCCCCGTGAAGGAGGACTCACCACCACGCTGGTGGCCCGGATGGAAGACCTGATCGTGGTCGTGATCCTGCCCCTCTTTTTCGCCTTCAGCGGCCTGCGGACTGAGATCGGACTGGTGGGCACGTCGCGGGACCTCGTGGTGTGCGGCCTGGTGGTGCTGGTGGCGTCCGTAGGGAAGTTCGGGGGTACGGCGCTGGCGGCGAAACTGGTGGGGATGTCGGGCCGGGAGGCCGGAGCCATCGGAATCCTGATGAACACGCGGGGCCTGATGGAGCTGATCGTGCTCAACATCGGGCTGGATCTGGGCGTCTTGAATCCCCAGATGTTCACCATCATGGTGATCATGGCCCTTCTGACTACGGTGGCGGCCAGTCCTCTGCTGGAGTGGGTCTACCCGCGCACGGCGAGGGAAGAAGGAATCCTTGTTCCGCTTCGCAGGCCGCCGGCCGTCCTGCTATGTGTATCTGACCAGAGCATAGCTCCGGCCATGGTGGTTCTGGCTTCGTCGCTGGCGGGCCGGGATCACCGGCGGGTGGTGGCCCTCCATGTGCTGCCCGCGGACCGGCCTTCGGTCTACCTCAGGGCGGGTCCCGAGGCGGCAGCCGGCAGGCTCCTCTCTCGGGTGAGGAATTTGGGCCGGCGTCTGGGCACGGAGATCCATGCGATGTCCACCGTGTCCTCCGAACCGGCCCGCGAAATCGAGCGTGTGGCGGAGCTCGAGCGGCCGGAACTTGTCTTGCTTGGCGCCCACCGGCCGGTGTGGGGCCGTTCCCCCTTTGGCGGAGTGGTCCAGGAAGTGATGCGCCGGGTGACGAGTCCGGTGGGGTTGCTGGTGGACAACGGTCTGGGGGCACTGCGGCGGGTTCTGGCGGTGGTCAACCACTCCCTGGCGGGTGCCGCCGCGGCGGACGTCGCCGACCGCCTCGCGAAAAACGACCGGATCGAACTGACCCGCATCGATCTGTCGAGCGACGGCGCAGTGGTCCGGCCCGTGGGGGAGCCTCCACTCCGCCAGCCGTTGCCGTCGGAGGCGGCCGATCTTCTGGAAAGCTTCCAGGTGCTGCTTTCGGGGAAGCGGCTGAGAGATTTCGACCTGGTAGTGGTGGGGATCGGCGCCGGTGGTCCCGCGGGTCGGCCGCCGGCTGGAGTGGAGGAGCTGGTGCGGGACTGTCCCACGTCGGTCCTCTTCGTACGGGCTCCTGCAGGCGATCCCGCCTCCTGAACAGGGACGAGACCCGAATCCCGGGGGGCGCGACCCCGTCGCCCGGCTGGAGGCGTGCCACCGCCCCCGGAGTCTTTGTTCGGGACTCTGCGCGGTTCGATGGAGATTCTGGGAGATATCACCGCCCCGGTCAGCGTGGACTGGGAGGCGGATCAGTGATCCTGCTCGGCACTCACGTCCTGGTCTGGCTCGTGGAGGGAAGGCCCGAGCCGGGAGCACAGACGCTGTCGCTCATCCAGGAAGGGAGCGGCCGATTTTCCAGTCGCGGTGTCAGCCATTTCCTTCCGGGAAACCGCAATGCTTCAGGCGCGGCAGCGGATCAAGCTGATGCAGCCCTTTTCGAGCTGGAGCGCCGCCGTTCTCAATGCCGGCGTGGTCGAGGTCCCGGTGACCGGAGAGGTGGCAATCGCCGCTTGGGTCCCAGGGTGCGGGATTCGCCGGTACGGGATCCGCGCGGGACCGTGCAAGCGCGCAACCACGCAAACCCGTTTCCCGCAGACTCCCTACCCCCCCAGATGGCGGCGGAGAAACTCCACGGTGAGCGGCCAGGCCTGCTCCGCAGCCCGGCGGTTGGCTCCCTCGCGGCCGTCCTGGGCTCGCAGAAAACCGTGACCCGCACCGGGGAAAATGTGCGTTTCGTAGCTCCGGCCGAGCCTTTTCAACACTTCCGCCGCCGGCTCGATGGTGGTATTGACCCGGGCGTCGTCCTCTCCGTACAGGCCGAGCACCGGAGCGGAGACCTGGCTCAGCACCGCCTCCTCAGGCGAGCTCCCGTAGTAGACGACGGCGGCGGCCAGCTCAGGGTTGGCTGCGCCATAGGCGAAGCTGACGCGTCCGCCCCAGCAGAAGCCCAGAGTGGCGAACCGGGAGGTGGCCGCCGACAGCCCGGTTCCATACCGGGCGGCCGCGGTCAGCCGCCGGTTGACCTCGGCCGCCTCCAAGCCCCGGACCAAGCCCACGGCTCCGTCCCGGTCGACGCTCTCCGTACCCCCACCGCCGGGCCCTTTGCCGCTCAGCAGGTCAGGCGCGACGGCCAGGAAGCCGTCGGCTGCCAACTGGTCGGCCACGCTCCGGATCCAGTCGGTCAGGCCGTAGATCTCATGGATGACCACCACCACCGGAGCCGGCGTCGAACGCTCCGGATACACGACCCACGCCCGAATCAGATCGTCCCCGTCCTCGATGACTGCCCACTCGCCGTGACGCGGTGAGCTGTTGAGCCGCTCTCTGGCTTCTACCTCCCCGGGCGGGAGGGACTGGACGGCGGTCGCCGCCACCGCCAGCAACCCCAGACACGACAGGGGCATCAGCCGGTACATCTTTCTCATCACGCACCTCACTCAGCCTTCCGGGCACCCAGTTCACGGTCCATCATGTACAGCCCGCTGGGGGAGTCTCCGATCAGCTTGAGCTTCTCCACGATCCGGCCAACGGATTCCTCCTCTTCCACCTGCTCGGAGACAAACCACATCAGGAACTGGTGTGAGGCGTGGTCGCTTTCCTTGTTGGCAAGGTCCACCAGGTCGTTGATCCGCCCGGAGATCATGCGTTCATGTTCAAGCGCCGTGGTGAAGCCCTCCAGGGGCGACGCCCAGTCGGTCCTGGGGCCTTCAATCCGGGTCAACAGGACCCGGCCGTTGCGGCTGTTGATGTAGTTGTAGAACTTCATGGCATGGCCGATTTCCTCTTCCGCCTGGGCCTCCATCCAATGGGCGAACCCGTCCAGGTTCCTCGATTCGAAGTAGGCTGCCAGGGACAGGTACACATAGGCCGAGTGGAACTCGGCGTTGACTTGCTCGTTGAGTGCCTTTTCCATCTTCTTGCTCAGCATCTGTGACTCCTCTCCTGTTGAAATCAGATTTCAATTAAGCCCATGTAGCACAAGGATTTAATTTGCTCCCATCATTATACATGGACGCTTCGCCGGGACCTCAAGCAGGGCTCATGGAGATCCTGTCGTGCGCCTGAAGGGGACGACCGGCGGTGCCCGCTCAGTGGCCACCGTTTCACTTTGCCGGAATTGCTATAATCCTTCCAGTTATTAACGGTGATGTGTCAATCGGCTGGGAAATCCGGACCCGGGATCAAGGTGTCCGGGTCCCGGCTCTTTTTTCGGCTGGGATCGCGGCCTGACAGGCCATCAAGATCCCGGGAGAGTCAGGCTTGAGCATCGAACCAGGCGTCGCAGAACGGCCGGAGGTTCTGGAAACACCGCCGCCGGAGGTGGTCAACGACTTCAGCATCCAGGTGGCCACCGTCAACGGCTCCGGCAGTCAATCCTCCAACAACGTCCTGATGCGGTCGATTTTCCAGATGGGGATCCCGGTCAGCGGCAAGAACCTCTTCCCCTCCAACATCCAGGGACTCCCCACCTGGTTCACCGTCCGCGCCTCGCGCTCCGGCTTCATCGGCCGCAAGAAAGAAATCGACATCCTGGTGGCAATGAACCCCCAGACCGCCGCAGAGGATGTCTGCGGTCTCGAGCCCGGGCGTGTCGTGATCTATGACGAACGGCTCAAACTCAGTGGACTGCGGGACGACCTGATCTACTATCCCGTCCCCTTCACCGAACTGGCGCGCGACCTGGTGGAGGACAGCCGGCTGCGCAAGCTGGTCGCCAACATGGTGTACGTGGGTTCGCTGGCGGCCATCCTGTCCATCCCCATGGAGGGCGTCAAGGCTTCCATCCGCCATTGGTTCAAGTCCAAACAGAAGGCGGTGGACCTCAACACCCGCGCCGCTGAGGCCGGCGAGCGCTATGTGAGGGAGAACCTGCCCAAACGGGATCCTTACCGGCTGGAACCCATGGACGCGACCCGCGGCAAGATCATCATCGACGGCAACACGGCCGCCGCCCTCGGCTGTGTGTTTGCCGGCGTCACCGTCGCCACCTGGTATCCCATCACGCCTTCCAGCAGCCTGGCCGAAGCCCTCAGCGCTTACCTCGAACAGACCCGGCGCGATCCTGCCACCGGTCTGGCCACCTTTGCCGTGATCCAGGCCGAGGACGAGCTGGCCGCCCTGGGCATGGCACTGGGTGCCGGCTGGGCAGGAGCGCGCGCCATGACCGCCACCTCCGGCCCCGGGATCTCCCTGATGGCCGAATTCGCGGGTTACGGTTACTTCGCCGAAATCCCCTGTGTCATCTTCGACGTCCAGCGGGTCGGCCCCAGCACCGGACTCCCCACACGGACCTCCCAGGGCGACATCTTTTCCCTGTACTACCTCTCCCACGGCGACACCAAACATGTGGTTCTGTTCCCCGCCACCATGGAGGAGTGCTTTGAAACCGCCTACCGGGCCTTCGACCTGGCGGAAGAGCTTCAGCAACCGGTCTTTGTGGCTTCGGACCTGGACCTGGGCATGAACAACTGGATGTCCGAGCCGTTCACCTATCCTGCAATGCCGCTCCGGCGGGGAAAGGTGCTGTCGCGAGAAGATCTGGAACGGCTTGGCCGCTTCGCCCGTTACGAAGACGTGGACGGAGACGGCATCCCTTACCGGACCCTGCCTGGCACCGACCATCCCCTGGCCGCATACTTCACCCGGGGCAGCGGCCATAACCCCCAGGCGCGATACTCCGAGCGGCCGGAGGACTACAAGAACCTCATGGATCGCCTGGCCCGCAAACTCGAAACCGCCCGAACCCTGGTCCCGCCTCCGGTGGTGGAAGTTCCCTCCGGCGCCTCGCTGGGAATCGTCGCCTACGGATCCAGCCACGCGGCGGTGCAGGAGAGCTTGCTGCAGCTCCGAGACGAGTACGGCGTCGAGGCCGGCTACTGCCGGATCCGGGCCCTGCCCCTGAGCTCACACCTGCAGTCTTTCCTGGAGCGCCATTCCCGGGTTTACGTCGTGGAGCAGAACCGGGACGGCCAGATGGCCGACCTGCTGATGCTGGAGTGCCCGGCCCTTGCCCAGCGGATCCGCAAGATCCTGCATTATAACGGCTTGCCCATCGATGCCCGTTTCATCACCGCCAGCATCGTGGCGCAGGAAGGATTGGTCAGCACCGAATCATGAGCACTGTCGTCAACAAGAAGACCAACCGCCTCGGTTACACCCTGGCCGACTACAAGGGCGCCGATTCCACACTCTGCTCGGGGTGCGGACATGACGCCATTTCCAGCCAGATTACCCGCGCCTTCTTCCAGATGGGCGTGGAGCCCCACCGCGTCGCCAAGATGAGCGGCATCGGCTGCTCCAGCAAGACCCCCGCCTATTTCCTGGGTCGCTCCCACGGATTCAACTCGGTCCATGGACGGATGCCGGCGGTGGCGACCGGCGCGGTCACCGCCAATCGTCATCTGATCTGCATCGGCGTCAGCGGCGACGGCGACACGGCATCCATCGGGCTCGGCCAGTTCTGCCACCTGCTGCGGCGTAACGTGCCCATGATTTACGTGCTGGAGAATAACGGTGTGTACGGGTTGACCAAAGGACAGTTCTCCGCCACCGCGGATCTGGGTTCCCGGCTCAAGACGGGGGCAGTCAACGACCTGCCCCCCATCGACATCTGCAAGCTGGCCATCGAGATGGGATGCAGCTACGTGGCCCGCTCCTTCGCCGCCGACCCCAAACAGGTGGTGGCCCTGTTGCAGGGCGCTCTTGCCCACCGGGGGACGGCTCTGCTGGATATCCTGAGTCCTTGTGTCACCTTCAACGACCATGAAGGTTCCTCCAAGAGCTACCAGTGGGGGAAAGAGCACGAAGAGCTGCTGCACGAAATCGATTTCGTTCCCCATTTCGAACCCCTGCCGGAGGTGAACTACGCGGAAGGCGAGGCGGTCGAGGTGACCCTGCACGACGGCTCGCGGCTGATTCTGCGCAAGACAGACCGCAATTACGATCCCACGGACCTTCCCCAGGTTTTCCGCATGTTGCGGGAATCCCGCGAGCGAAATGAATTCCTCACCGGACTCATCTACTACAGTCCCACCACTTCGGATTTCGTGTCCCGCCTCAGTCTGGTGGAGGCACCCCTGGCCACACTGCCGGAATCCATGGTCAAGCCGGGACCCGAGGTGCTGGAAAACATCCTGCGCGAGTACGCCTGAGTTGACCTCTGTGCGATCCGAGTGATCCGTGCAGTCCGAGTGATCCGTGCGATCCGAGTGATCCGCGTGATCCGGGTGATCCGTGCGATCCGGGTGATCCGCGTTGCTGGATTTGGATCAGTGAACTGCCGGTTTTGCAGCACTGGAACGGGCAGGCGACATGGATTGGCCCATACAGATTTGCGCGGATCCCTCGGATCACACGGATCGCGCGGATCCCTCGGAATGCGCGAATCAGGAGTTCCGCGCCCGGAAGCAGTCGCCGGATTGCAGCGGTTCCCGCCCCCGGAACACGGATTGCTAACCCGCCCGAGCATGAAACAGATTTTCAGTTCGCTGGCCGTTTTCGCCGTCTGGGGATCCCTCTGGGCCGGGCCCATCGACAGCGAGATTGACCGCATTCTGGTGGAGTACTTCAAGATTCAGCGGGCGCTGGCCCGGGACACAACCAAGGGCGTGGCGGAGGCGTCCCGGCGGATCGCCGACCTGGCCGCAACAATCCGGGCCGAAGGACCCGCCGCCGAAGCTGCAGCCGCCATCCACAAGGCAGCCGCCGGTCTCACCGCCCCCGACCTCGACACCGCCCGCCAACAGTTCTTCGCTCTCTCCAGGCCGCTGCTCGAGTACCTGCACCAGCACTATCAGGGCGGCCGCGAGTACTTCCGTTACTTTTGCAGCATGGCCCGCAAGGGATGGGTCCAGGAGGATGAAGAGGTGCGCAACCCGTACCATGGCACCGCCATGCTGACCTGTGGCGAACGGATCGGCTGATACCAGGCGGCCGTCTCACCACCGGCGTGGAGCATCCTCGATCACACGGACCGTATCCCGGGCGATCAGGAGCTCCTCGTTGGTCGGGAAGACATAGGCCTTGAGCTTGGAATTCGGCTGGGAAATCAGACCGCTCTTGCCGCCGACGATCTCGGCATTGGCCTGGGGGTCCAGCTTCAGCCCGATGCATTCGAGACCTTCACAGATTTTCTCCCGGATCACCGCCGAGTTCTCGCCCACCCCGCCGGTGAAGACCACGGCCTGAGCGCCTCCCATCTGGACAAAGTACCGGCCGATATAGCCTTTGGCGCGGCGGCAGTAAATGTCGATCGCCAGGCGGGCCCGCCGGTCGTCGTTCTCGGCCGCCTCCTGCAGCAGCTCGCGCATGTCGCTGGTCAACCCGGAGAGGCCGAGCAGGCCCGACTGCTTGTTGAGCAGCGCCATGATCTCCGTGACGCTCATCCCCTCCTTGTGGATCAGAAACTCGATCAGCGACGCGTCCAGATCCCCGCAGCGGGTCCCCATCACCAGCCCTTCCAGTGGGGTAAAGCCCATGGAGGTGTCCACCGACGCCCCGTCCACGATGGCGCAGGCGGAGCACCCGTTGCCCAGGTGCAAAGTGATGATCTTCACCTCCTCCGGCTTCCGGTTGGTCAATATGCGGTAGCGATAGGCAACGTAGCGGTGGGATGTGCCGTGAAAGCCGTACCGGCGGATCTTGTGCCGCCGGTAAAGCTGATAGGGTACTCCGTACAGATAGGCGGTCTCCGGCATGGTGGAGTGGAATGCGGTATCGAACACCGCCACTTGCGGGACGCCCGGTCCGAACAGCTCCTGGGCCGCCCGAATGCCGCGCACGTTGGCCGGATTGTGCAGTGGCGCCAGCTCGATGCAGTCTTCGATCTTCTCGATGATCTCTTCATCGATCTTCACGGAACGGCGCAAGTGTTCCCCCCCGTGGACGACCCGATGGCCGATGGCGTGGATGTCATTCAGCGACCGAATGGAATCGATGTGGGAGTCGGGGGAAATGATCCAGCGCAGAATCAGGTCCAGGGCCTCTCGGTGGTTGCGCAGGGGAGTGTCCTTCTTGACCACCGGCTGCCCCTCCGCCTGGAGGGTGATCAGCGAATGGGATCCGATTCTCTCCAGCAGTCCCCGGGCCAGGCGCCGGTCGGCGTCCTTGGCAATCATGTCAAGGTCGGTTTCGATGATCTGGAACTTCACCGTCGAGGAGCCGCAGTTGAGCACGAGTACGTTCATGGCACCCTGGAGTCTATCACCGGGCCGAAGCGGGGTACACCGGCCCGCGGTCAAAAAGGAGTCAGGGGTTGACAGATTCGTTAACCTGGCGTCGCGACCGGCGGCCATCCAGCACACCCACCAGGATGAAACAGTTCCACGAGACCGCCAGCGCCACCAGGGACGCCGGTACCCCCGGCTCCCAGCGGCCGCTCCAGACCGACCATTCCAGAACCAACCCCGCCACCAGCCCGGCACCCATACCCCAGGCGGCGGCCCGACTGCCAGGTTCCGACCAGTTCAGCCCCAGCACCAGGACCGGGCCCAGGCTGGCGGCGAAAATCCCGAAGGCCGCCACTCCGAGATAGGCAGTCAACTGGTCCGTGGTGGCCGCCAACCCGCCGGCCAAACCGAACAGCAGCAGCGTCGCCGTCCGGCCGCGGCGGACCAGCGAGCCGGCAGTCCGGCCCAACAGCAGGGGCAGGTCCCGACCCAGACAGGCCGCCCCGACGCCCGCAAAACTGTCCGCCGTGGACATGATGGCGGCCACAACGCCCACCCAGGCCAGCGGAGCGAACCAGGCTGGGGCGATCTGACCAAGAAACAGTGCCAGCGTGTCGTCGGGATGACCGGGTGCCTGCAGGGCTCCCGCCTCCACCATCAGCCGTACGCTGGCGCCCGCGCTCACCCAGATCAACCCGCACACCACCATACTCGCCGCCAATAGCAGCGGAAACCATCGCAGGACGGAGAGGTCCCGGATCATCATGAAGCGGTTGATGACGTGCGGCTGGGCCATGGAGCCCAGCGCGAACACGAGAAACCAGCCCAAAGCCATTGCCGGCCCCACCGTGCCCCAAGGGCCCGCCCAGGCATCCAGGGACTGCAGCACGCGTCCAGTCTCCGGCAGCCTGCCCACCGCCGCCAGACCGAACACGAAGGCGCAGGACGACGTCCACAGCATCAAGACCCCCTGGATGACGTCGGTCATCACTCCCGCCAGGTTGCCTCCAGCCGAACTGTAGAAGACCAGGACCGCCAGGGCCGCCAGCACCGCGAGGTGAGGAGAAATGGGGAAAGCGGCTCCGGCAATTACCGCCAGCGCCTTCAACTGGACCGCCAGGTAGCCCACCACACCTGCCAGTAAGGCTGTAACCGCCAGCAACGCCGTCAACCGGCCCGGGAAACGGACCCGGATCACATCCACCACTGTCAGACAGCCCCGCGAACGGGAAAAGCGGAACAGCGGCTTCGCCAACACCCAGCACATGAGAGCCCCGGTGAAAGAACCGGAGATGATGATCCACAGTGAGCCGAAGCCGACCCGATAGAACAGCCCCGGTCCACCCACGAAGACGAATCCGCTCATGATGGAAGCGAGGGTGGTGAGAACGGCAACCACCAATCCCAGGTTCCGGCCTGCCAGAAAATAGCCTTCCGGGGACCGGCCACGCCGCAAACAGTAGAGTCCGACCCCGAGCAGTACAGCCAGATACAGCAGACCGGCGGCCATCACCTGTGGACCCAGCAGTCAAACTGACGGGCGAAGGCCACCGCCAACAGGATGGGGACAAGCCAGATTCCAACCGCCATGAGGGCGGACCCCAGCGCGGGGGAGATGACTCCATCCAGGGCGATCAGAGCCGCACCGGTCGCCAGCACCCACAGGCCGAACCAGAGGAGAGGCTGTCTGGGCGCTCCACCCAGCCGCGCCACCAAAGGCAACAGTACCGCCCCGGCTGTCAACAGCAGCCATCCGGAAGCGATCAGGGCACCCGCGCCCAGCAGCAGGGATGCCACCAAAGCTGCAGACCGTCGCCCGCCGATCACGTGTCCGCGCACCCACAATCGTTGCGGGAACTGAGCACCCGCTCCCGGACGTTCTGGCTGAGCAGGGTCCAGTAGTCCGCGCTGAGATAGGCCCGGATCGACACGTAGCAAGCTCCACACTGATTGTGGCGGACGAACTTCTCTCTCATCTCCCCCAGGCTTCGGTATCGGAGATCGTACATCGAACATGGACGGAAGGTGCCGTCGGGGTTGACCACCAGATAGCGAACCCCGGCGCGGCAGCCCGGCACCTCTCCGTTCTTGAAGAACTCGTAGGTTCCGGTGAGCGTCCAATCGGAATTCACCACCCTGCCGTTGTTCCGCTTGATGGCCAGCAGCCGGTCGAGCGTTTGTTTCAACAGTGCGAGGTCCTCGGGCGACCTGATTTCGAACTCGGGGTCGCCGGTGCGCTTGGACGTGTAGGCACTGTACGAGATGTTGACCCCCCACTCCGCCGCCTTGCGATAACAGTCTTCCAGCACCGGCAGATTCCATCGGGTGATGGCGGTGTTCATCACGATGTTATGGCGGCCGTGGGCGGCCAGCCGGGGGATGAGCTGTTCCAGGTGCCGGTACAGCCCCTTGTAACGGCGGAAGTCATCGTGCCGCTCGTCGGGAAAATCCAGGGAGACCGAAAACTGGTTGACCCCGGCCTCGACGCAGGAGAGGTACAGCCCTTCGGTCAGGTTGCTGCCGTTGGTCACAATGATGAGGTACGGCATCCCGGACCTTTCCTTAACCGCCGCTACGATATCAAGCAGGTCCTCACGCAGGGTGGGTTCGCCCCCCGAGAGCTGCAGCAGGACCGGCGACAGCTCCCGCTCCAGCCGGCGGTAATCCTGCGCTCCCAGGCGGGTTTCCTTCTGCAGTCGCCCGCCGTGGTCGCAGTGCCGGCAGTTGCAACTGCAGGAGTGCGTCAGCTCGAAGGAGACGGCGATGGGCCGGCGCAGGGCGTAGTTCAGGGTTCCGCGCACCGCCATTCTCGCCGCCAGGGACTTGTTCAGCCGCTTCAAGCTCTCCTCCTTCACGGGATCGCGGTCCCCGATGCCACCGTTCCGCCCGGTGCCGGTTCAGCGGTTGAAACGAAAGCCGTTCCGCCTTCGGCGTCCACCATCTTACCGTGTTCCAGACATGCGGCCAGAATTCGGCGTGGATTGGTCTTGTCGGCGACGATCCCGTCCGGCAGTTCCAGGAGGTTACCCTCCAGATCCAGCCACAGGAGTTGGCTGAGTTGCAGCAACGAGGCTGGCAAGGACCTCAACCGGTTGAATCCCAGATCCAGCCGTACCAGACTCGTCAGTTCCCCCAGCGCCCAGGGAATTTCCTCCAGCCGGTTGTGTCCCAGATGGAGTTCCATCAACGCACGCCAACCCCTGACGCTCTCGGGCAGACTGGTCAGCCGGTTCCAGCGCAAATCAAGCTGGATCAGCTCCCCAAGGCCACCAATGTCGTCCGGCAGCGCCGCCAGCTCATTATGGGCCGCGCGGAGTTCGGCCAAATCGGACAGGCGGCTGATGCCACAGGGAAGTGTCGCCAGCCGGTTTTGGTCGAGCACCAGCCGGCTGAGGGTCGTCAGCCGCAGGATCTCCGGAGGGAGGTGGTCCAGTTCCCGACGGGACAGGTCCAGACTGAACACCTCGGGTCGTCTGGCACCGAACAGGGTTCCGAACAGGTCCTCGAAGCTCACGCTCTCCCCCAAAGCTGGCCGCCGGGCGATTCTAACTACAGGCGGGTCAAGTTTCAACTGACTCCCGTCTTGCCGGACACGTCAACCCGGGAACGGACTCAATGCATGAAGTCGTGTTGCCGATCTCAGTTTGGCGCCCCGCGCCCGGATGGGGTGATTGGTGCCTCCGCTCGGAGCAAAGACTCGGGGCGCCGAGACGCCGGACTACCACTTCCCGGCCCGCGACTCTCGCTTGGCCGTTTTAGGCCAAGCGGACCGGCTGCCGCAGACGCGCCGACTCCTCGGCTGCAAACATCACTTCGTAGGTAGCCAGCGCCCGGCGAAAGCTGAGGCCGGATTCCCGGCCGGTGCGGACACAATCCACGAAGTCCGCAACCTCCTCCGGAAAAGGATGATGGCTCACTTCCCAGTCGTCAGGCCAGGTCGCCGGCAGGCGCATGAAGTCCTTCTGGCCCGGAAACCAGTGGGAAAAGATCCCGTTGTTGCGCACGGTACCGCCGGTTCCGTTGACCTGCAGGTGAAACACATAGGGCATGCTGGACTCCAGACACACACTGACGTTGCCTACAGCGCCGCTGCGGAAACGGAGGGTGACCACCATCGTCGGGTCATACTCGAAGTCGGTGCGCCGCCGGGCCGGGACCGAAGCCGCCGACACCTCCACCAGTTCATCCGACTCGCCGACCATCCAGCGAACCATGTCCACCGAATGGCAGCCCGCCATCAGCAGCGCGTTGCCCCCTGTTTCCCGGCGGACTTTCCAGGCTCCCTTGATTTCGTGCCAATAGCCTGACTCACAGTAGAAGACCTCCCCAATGGCGCCGCGGCGGATCAGAGAGTGGAGGCCGGCGACGGCCGGGTAATACCGGACCACATGGCCCACGTGAGTGGTCAGGTTCCGTTCTGCAGCCGCCGCCACCAGGTGGCGACCCTCCTGGGCGGTAAAACACATGGGCTTCTCCAGGAAAACGTGCTTGCCGGCTTCCAGCGCCGCCAGTCCCTGAGGGAAGTGAAGGTGGTTGATGGTACACACCGCAACGATTTGAATGTCGTCGCGGCGGAGTGCCTGCTCGTAATCCGGGTAATACTCGCAAGTGAAACCGAGCGTCTGCATGTAGTGCCGGGCCCGGTCCCGATCTTCGGGCAAGACCCCGGCAAGGGCCCGTACCTGGGTCCATGGGTTGTTGAGGTAAGCACGGAGGTGCTGGCCGGCGACCCAGCCGGGTCCGACCACGAGAACTCCCAGTTGGTCCACGAACGATTCCTCCAGTCGGGGCGCACCTTAGCAAAAGCCCGGCGGCGGTTCAACGGAGTCGGCAGGCGGAAAACAGCCCAGGTCCACCCGGGACGGGGGTAGCGGGGTAACGGGGTAGCGGGGTAACGGGGTAGCGGGGTAACGCGGTAGCGGGGTAGCGGGGTAACGGGGTAAAGGGTTTTTTGCGAAGGCCGCGCCAGCGGCCTGAGCCTTGGAGTGCGGAAGCTTGCTTCCGCTT
>CAZGEH010000005.1:0-251220 GCA_964524795.1 uncultured Acidobacteriota bacterium | reverse complement strand
CCGTCAGGAGAGGTTCGAGAGCATGAAGGCTGCGTACGCGGATTTCTTCGACTGTATCGGGGGTCGGTGATGTCACGGCCGCAATGGGTGGTGTTCTGGAGTGTTGTCTGGGCGCCGCTCTGCCTGGCGGTTCAGCAGTCGGTGAAGGATGAACTGGCACGACTCCTGCCCGATGGCTGCCAGATCGTGGCTATCGATCCAGCGGTCGCTCCGATAGGGACTTTCGGCGGAAAGCGCTTGGGCCAGGTCCTTTATGTGTCGCCCGGCGGGACGATCGAGGAGCGAGAGTTCGTGAAGGGCACTAAAGGCATTGAGTGGGGGCGTATTCGAGCACTGGGAAAAGCGGTCGACCTTCGCCAGCATCCGATTCTTGAAGGGCTGGTTCCAGCGGACGAGGTCCCGTTTGAGATCCGGGGCTTCCGCAGCTGGGGTTTGGAGTATTTCCTGTTGCTGACTCGAACCCTCAGCCGCTACTCACCACGGGCGGCCGGCAGCGTCTTCATCATCCGGATCTACTGCGTGAATGCCGAGGGCGAGATGACGCGCGTTGTAGTTGAGGAGGGAGACCTTTTCCTGACCCAGGTTGAGATCGTCGATCTGGGACATGACCGGAAGGGGGTGGCGATCGCGGGCCGTGGGGAGACCGGGATCTCAGTATGGCTCTCCATCTGGCTCTGTGAAAGGGGATGGGCGCAAAAGATTGGATTTTCCCGCTACAAAGGCTTTTGGCCAAGGGTGGAGTCGACAGATCCTCTGGTCATTGTGACGTTCCGCGAAGAAGATCAACTGCCGGCCGCGCGGTATCGATGGGACCCTCGAGCGAAGCGTTTCGTCGAGCTGCAGCTGGAAGAGTGACACAGATCAGCGGGCATCGAAGGCGGGGCCCACAATTCTTTCCGGGGTCCCGCCAGGTCTCCCCTGAAGGATCGAGCTTGAACTGGTGCTGTATCCCTGTCAGGTACTGGGAGGAGGGTGACAGAACGAACGCTGCCGTCACACAGACGGAGAGGAGGAGTGAGAGCCGATGACCGCCACACAGCACTCCGCCATTTTGGGTGTGGGTCTGTTCATTTTGGGCGTCGGAGTGGGTGCTCAGGGTTTCACGCGGACTCAGTACCATCCTGTGGTCGAGGCCGGCGAAATCAGAATCGTGGATCCCTCAGGACGCCCGCGTGACCACTGGGGATTTGAAGCTCCAAACCAGGATCTGGAATTGGTCCTTCTTGATCAGAGGGGACAGGAACGGATTCGTCCAAGAGTAGATGAACAGGGCCGTGCGGGAATGTCTCTCAGCGCTGGAGAGGGCGACAGTTCCTTTAAAATGTCCGCGCCCATCCCGGTGAGTTTACTTCTGCCTCGGTTAGGACCCCTCACAACGGTTCGGCTGAGCTTTCCGTACATCAGGACACATTGGGAGTGACGCCGCAGGCCTTTCTGGAGAAGCTGGACGGCGTCATCTTCCTGGATGGGACGATCAGCACGCTGCGCATCGAGGATCTGGTCAACCCGTCCTACGCCCGGGCGAAGAACGTGGTGGGCTGGACGGTGGCGGATCTGTTCCGCAAGGGATTTCCGGACAGGGAGGGAGGGGGCAACACCTACATCAACGCCTGGACCCCGCCCACCGGGCCTTACATCTTCCTGTACGGACAGGGTGTGCTGGGTTCACCGCTGCCTCCCTTCAGCGGAGTCAATGCCGCGACCATTGCGCACGAGGTGTTTCACAAGTTGGGCCAGTACGATGAGGATCTCAAGCGGGCGAAGTTCGGCATCAACCAGCAAGATCCCTCGGGCAAGTTCACGGAGTACTTCAGGTCGAAATGTCTGTGATGCAGTTACTGGCGCTCGTGTCGCTGTTTGCCGGCCTCTCTTCGGAGGCAACACCGTCCTGCAGTCCGGAACTGCCGGATGTCGAGTTTCGGATCATCATGGACTGGCGGGAATTTTACGGCGTCCGGGATCCGTGGCAGCGATGGGACGTCAGTGTCAACCGCTGGCTGACGCGCGAAGAGTTCGACCAACTGGTCTGTTGCCTGGTCCGGGTGCTGGATCCACCCGAGGAGTGGGAGGCCCTCAGGCTGCACATCTACAGGGACATCGACGACATCGGAATCCTGATCAGGGGCGGGGAGGGCCTGGAACCCGACGGGACGATCAAGGCTGAGAGGACCGTTGGCTACTATTGGTGGAGCCGCTACTGGGCGGAGATGGGCAGAGGAGGGAAGGTGACTTTGGAACACGATGGGCTGGGGCAGGCCACGTATACGACGTACCTGTTCAATCATACGCTGCATTGCCCGCGTTCTGGTCCGGCTGAACCGTGACCGCTCAACCGGCGGAGTGGAGTTGCGGCCGGCCCTGCGGGACGATGGGTGGTGTGTTGCCCTGGGACATCGCCCTTTCGGGTTCCCTGCACGCTCGAAATGCGGGGACGCCGCTGCCTGCGTCGGGAAGGTCAGGGTACCCGGCACAGGCTCTCGTCGCTGAGCCGGGCCGTGCGCGGGTTGTGGGTAAGAGCATGCGGATCACCTGGGGAGTCCGAAGGTGAAGACGGCGGTCAACGGGACGGACGCGGAGCGGTGGGACCACTATCCCTACGGGGAGACGTGGGTGCCGGGAGCACCCGGAGACCAGCACCGCTACACCGGCCACCTGCGGGACGCCGAGTCGGGCAACGACTTTGCGGGGGCGCGGTACTACTCGAACATTCGCGGCCGCTGGCTGAGTGTGGATCCGGTCCTGGGGGATCTCGCCAACCCCCAGCGGCTGAACCGGTATGGGTATGTGCTCAATGATCCGATCAACTACCTGGACCCGGACGGCAAGCAGGAGGAACCCGCGAACCCCATCAATCCGGACACCCCCTACAAGGTTCCTCCGGTGGTTTCCGAAGCCACCGCGCCTTCTCCTTCCTGGGCGACACCGTATTGGGTTTTCGGCCCCATCTCTGCTCCCCAAAGAATGGGGATCGGCAGGCAACCGGGGGAAGAGGTCCAGGATCGGCCGCTCGGTCTCGAGTACATGAGGGAGGTGATCGAAAAGTACAATCTCTCCGGACTGAGCCACCAGCTGATCCTCTGTCAGGCTTACCGGGAATCGTCGTTCAAGATGTTCGCCCGAAATGATGCGGTCGGCGCCACCGGCTTGATGCAAGTCACAAAGAAGGCCGTCATCGACGTCTGGTCGGGGGCTTCTTTCCGGGAGACCCACGGTCTTGGTTTCTCGAGCGAGCAGATCGAGCGGTGGTTCGAGCAGGGCGGCGTAATGTGGGATCCTCGCCTCAACATTCTCACCGCTACGGCGTATCTCGGCATCCTGCTGAGCGACTGGTCGTCGGTGGGCGGCGACGTGTGGAAGGCTCTTGACCAGTACAGCGGACACGCGAAGGGCTATGCCGACCGCATCCTGGAGTGCGAGAAGCGGCTGCAGGCCCTCCAACCGGGAGAGGATCCGATGGCCGTTCTGCGGCAGGTTCATGCGAAACCTTAAGGAGCCGAGGCGATGATGGTGCTGATGTTGATCTGGCCACTGCTGCTGACGGGTCTTCCGGTGGGCGGGCCGGCCTCCGGGCGGGAAGACCTGGACGATACCATCCTGGCCCTGCTACGAACCCCGAACTCAACTGGGTTTGGGGCCAAGCGGGAGTGCCGCATCGTCGAATACGGGCCGCGACGCTGGGCCCGACTTGAAATCCGGGATCCAGCAAGCGGGGAGTTGCTGTTCCGCTATCGGTGTTTCGGCTGCGGTTTTCAACGCATGTTCGGGCTGGACCTGACCCGGGACCTCAAGAACGAGCTGGTGGTGGAGTGGTTTACGGGCTCGGTCTTCACGCTGACGGTGTTTGCGCTGGACGAACCGCGCCTGCTGTTCGAGAAGAGCTACCGCCACCACGCCTCGTTCGAGCCCGACTTCCTGAACTATCCCTACTTCATCCACATCCGGGTCTACTCGGGCGGAGACAATTTCGGCGACGTGACCATCGAGGATTTCGTGTGGTCGGACGAGCGCGGGGAATTCCAGCTCTTCGAGACGGCTGAGATCCCGCGCAACCGGGAGGAGCATTTGCGGGCTCCGCTGGAGCGGCCCCGGAAGAGGCTCCCCTGAATGAGACGCCGCGGAACTGGGGTCAAGAGACATAAAGCAGCCGCGCGGTTCTGGTCCAGCGAGGGCAGCCACCGGCTGGGCGGGGATCGGGCCGGCCGCCTGTTGGGTGAGGCGATGGCGGGCTTCGACGGCGGGAAAGATTGCCTTAAAGCCTGCAGGGTTCTCCAATGGCGCGCCGGCTTGCGGCCTGGGAGAGAAGGTCGCGCAGACAGCACAAAGGCTCAGCGGTGGTCCCGGCGGCAATCCCGGCCAGCCCAACCTCTCATCTCGGGAGAAAACCAGTTGCAAGGTCTGGTGAACATGTTTCTGAAATCGAAGTGGACGGTTTTGGCTCTGGTGGTTTCAATCGTGGGGTGTTGGATGGGCCTGCAGGCAATGCCTGTGGGCCAACCCGACCTGGGACGGATGGTTCTGAACCTGACGGTGCCCCCGGCGGACGAGATGTACCGGGGGCTGCTGGCGGAGATCGAGATGCAGCTGGTGGTGCATTTCGAAGAGGGGAAGGTGCTGGCGGTGGAGCCGGTCAAGGTCACCGTGCGGTCGGCATTCGACCCCTTGCCGGCGAGATGGGGCCTGGAGCAGAAAGTCAGCTCCTGGGCCGCATCCGCCCTGAAGCGATGGACAGCGATGCGGCAGGATCGTTTCCATCTGGAGGTCTGGCTGGAGTTCCGCACCGACCCCTCGCTGGACGACGCCGCTGTGGTTTATCGGGTCGAGTATGACCGGAACGGACCGGACCCGATAGCCTCTTATCCGGCACGTATTTCCATCACGGCGGCCCCCGGAAACGTGGAGGGCTGGCGAAAGATGGTGGAGCATTTCCGGCAACTCGAAGAGGACCTGCGGCAACTCAGGGAAGAGTTCGAAAAGGAAGCCACGGAGCCCAAGCCGTGAGGTTCGGGGGTGGTTGCAGAACCGGAGGAACCCCGCTGCTTTGGAGTCTTGATACTGCGCCTCGCACCTCCGGCCCGGAAAGAGCGGCTTTCCCCGGTGGATCGGCACTGAGGGGTGTCAGGGCGACCACCTCATCCAGCTCTTTCCCCCGGAACTGTCTTCCCTCCAACGTCAGCTCCTCGAACTCCTCGCCATCCCTGGCAACATTTACCTCAGTCTCCACCCCTGACTCGCCCTCCGGGCTGACGGAAATTGTCGCCACAACCTGCGGAAAGTCCGCCGAAGGCTCTCCTGGAGCCCTTTTCGGCGCCTAATTGCTGTTTTATCAATCACTTGCCGTGGGCCGGGCCGCCCATCATGCCGCTGGTACGGCCTGAGCGAATTTCGGTCGGCGCCGTTCGGCCGGTGGCGTGGGCCTGAGGCCGGAGCTTCTCTACGCCGCACGCTCGGTGAAAACCCTTGGGTCGGGCAAACGCCTGCAGTACAGTGGAGGCACGACGTGGTTTTTCCATGCCGACCACCTGGGGAGTCCGAAGGTGAAGACGGCGGTCAACGGGACGGAGGCGGAACGCTGGGACCACTATCCGTACGGGGAGACGTGGGTGGCGGGAGGCTCCGGCGACCAGCACCGGTATACGGGCCATCTGCGGGACGCCGAGTCGGGCAACGACTTTGCGGGAGCGCGCTATTACTCCAGCACCCGTGGCCGCTGGCTGAGCGTGGACCCGGTGCTGGGGGACCGGGATCCCCAGGATCTCAACCGGTACGCGTATGTGCGCAACGATCCCGTCAACCGACTTGATTCTGACGGTCGCCAGTGGGTGCTGGTCAACTGCGGCGCCGAAGTGAGATTGACCGGCGAAGGTACTGTGGGAGTCGTGCGCAACCCGGCGGTGCAAATCATCTGTCAGGCGGTCTGGGTCAATCCGCAGAGGACGGTCTTCGAGAACCGGGAGATCGGACCTCGGTTGCTGGAGTGGGGCTTCCTGGATCGAGAGGCCTTTGACCAGTGTTTTGAGCAGTTCAAGGGGTTGCTTCCGGAGCAGGTTCCGGACCGGGTGGGGGATCTGTTGTTCCGAAACATGAGGCTCGCGAGAATGCTGGGGGCGGCCGCGCTCACCTCGTCTGGTGCTGCGCTGGCCTCGGTGGCGACTTTTGTCAACCTGGTTCGACCCGAAGGGGCATGGGACTACAAGAAGGGCGACAGCGGTCTCCAGGACTTTGGCAACTTCCATTTCGGGGCTGTGGCTGGGGCTTTGCTTCTTCCCGAGCTGGTCGCCCGCTGGGGAGCCGGCCTGGTGAATTACATCGAATCTCACCTCAAAGGCTACTACCAGGAGGATTTCGGCACTCCGCTGAGTGGAGCGCCGTTCGGCGATGATGATCGGGACCAAGCGTGGATTGTCCAAGGCTATGAGTTTTATCGCGGCATCCTGGACTGCGTGACCGCACCGGGGGGAGCGCCGTGAGAATCGGAAGGTGCGGTGCGCTGATCCTGGTTTGGGGAACCTGGTTCGGTTGCTCACTTCCGTCGGACGCCTCTCTGGAATGCGCTTTTCCCGAGAACCGGAACCGATTGGAGCGGATCATTACGCTTCTGCGGGAGGATCAGCTCAGGTATTTCAGTACCGGGGACACCGAGACACTGACCGATGACCTTAGATTTGGGCCCGTAGCGCAATATCTTTCTCCCGACCGAAGCAGACAATACCGCCAGCTGCTCACAGAAGTCGGATTAGAGGGCACACGGTGGCTGGAGCAGGACGGAGTGAGGGTGTACTGCGTTTTCCAGCGGGAGTGGAGCGTCGAAAAGGGTTACGCCTATCGGGAGACGCCCCCCCACAGGTTATTCGAGAGTCTGGATCGGCACCCGAAGGAACGGATTGCGGAAGGCGAACCGATCTACAAGCGGCTTGAGGGCAACTGGTACCTCTACTACATGTATTTCACGTGAAGCAGTTGACCGATCGTGTTTCACGAGATACTGCACATCATCACAGGAAAGGAGGATGTTCATCTGGCGCTCCTTCTTGGCTTGGGCGCTTTCAGCAAGGATCGAAATGGCATCGCCCAGGCGAGCCAGGCGATCACCCTGTTTTTCGATCCCCAGGGATGGGATTGCGGTGCGAGGATCGGATGGCCGGCACCATGAGCGGACTGCTGACGTGGACGACACTGTTGGCCGCGTCGTTTCTCGTGGGCCAGCTTCCAAGCCTGGAGGGGGTCGAGGCGGAGAGCGTGATTTGCAGGAGCCGGGAGGGATGGACGGTACAACGGCGGTTCCTGCTCTTGCCCGAGGACCAGTTTGAGGAGTCCTCGCTGCGTCGGGTCTTTGGTGCCTACCTCGAGGAACAAGGCGTGGCGGAGCTGTATGTGCTGGCCAGCAGCGATCCCCAGTTTTTCCAGGCCAAGACGGTCTTGGAAAGTGAAGTTGGGGTGCACCTGACGGACAGTCCGGTGGCGTATTTTTTCCGCATTGGAGCCAACGCGTTCTTCCAGTTCGGACGCTCGGGGGGGCCGGTGAGTTGGGTGGTTCTGGAAGGTGAGAACGTCTTGCGGCGGCGATTCGGGAACACCGACTTGTGGTGGGCAGGTCACCTGATCGGGACTCTGGGTGGGGAGGAACGATGTGAGAAGGGAAATCTCAAGCTGGCGTTTGTGAGCCCGGAAGTCCACGAGGAAGACCTCAGTCAGGTCGCTCGATATTACGCGCGATTGGCTCGTCACTGGGGCAGTTTCAGCTTTGCGCTCTGTCCGTCTTTTGAAACGGCGGCCAAGTTCCAAGAGCTGTGGTTCATCAGCCTGGAGGCCATGCCGGTTTACCAGCGAATCCATAAGGGGGAAAGCCCGGAACCGGTTTGGTCTTCGTACCTGTCCTACGCTTTCATCCGCTGGAGTCCAACCGCACGGCACGGGACGTTGATGCGCTATGACCGAGAAGGTTTCGGCCCGCCAGCCTGGCAGAAGGAGTTGATTCTCGACGATCCAGGCCCGAAACCCTGAGAGCGATGCCATCACCGTGAGGCATCCGCGGATTGCCAGGCCGGACAGAAGGCCTGTGCAGGGGACCGCCCACTCATAGCCCACGTTCCGGAGGTGGTCCCGCTGCACGTATGACCAGTCTTGGCGGCTGGCGACGGCCCAGACGGCAGGCAGCCACTGGGGACTCGGGTGGACGTACGACCGGTACGGGAACCGGACGGCGCAGACGGTGACCAAGGGGACGGCGCCGGCCCAGACGCTGGCGGTCAGTGCGACGACCAACCGGGTGGCGGGGTGGACGTACGATGGGGCGGGCAACACGACCAGCGACGGGCTGCACACGTACACGTACGACGCGGAGAACCGGATCCGGGAACTGGACGGTGGGGCGGCCGTCTATTACTACGACGGGCAAGGGCGGCGGGTGATGAAGGTGACGGCGACGGAGACGATCCGGTATGTGCTGGGAGTCGGCGAACATTCGTCGGTGGTGGGGTGGAAGAAGCTGTACGTGGATCTGGGCCGGGAGAAGCTGGTGGAGTACAGTGGAGGCACGACGTGGTTTTTCCACGCCGACCACCTGGGGAGTCCGAAGGTGAAGACGGCGGTCAACGGGACGGAGGCGGAACGCTGGGACCATGATCCCTACGGGGAGACGTGGGTGCCGGGAGGCTCCGGCGACCAGCACCGGTATACCGGCCACCTGCGGGACGCGGAGTCGGGCAACGACTACGCCGGGGCGCGGTACTACTCGAACATTCGCGGCCGCTGGCTGAGCGTGGACCCGGTGCTGGGGGACCGGGATCCCCAGGATCTCAACCGGTACGCTTACGTGCGCAACGATCCCGTCAACCGCCTGGATCCTGACGGTCGCCAGTGGGTGCTCGTGGGCTGCCGGCCGAAGGTGGTGGTCACTGCCGAGGGAACCGTGGGCGTGGTCCGCAATCCGGCCGCCGAGATCATCTGCACGCTGGCCTGGCAGCCGGAGCCGCAGCGGACGGTTTTGGAGAACCAGGAGATTGCGCCGGACAGACCGGCGCGGCCGAGCCGCCTGAGGATTCGCCCAGTGGAACCCCTCACGGAGGATCGTTTGAGACTCTTCTAGTGCCTGTTCAAGAAGGTAGGTTTTGGTTTGGGAAGCGAGAAGGAGCGACTGGCATTCATCGTCGAGGGTGCAGGGGGAGAATGGGAGCTGTGGATGACGCCATGGAGTTTCACGGACCGGAAGGAAAGCTATCGGGGTCCGGCTCCGCCGAACGCCATCGGGATAGTCCACACACATCCGGCTTCATCGTCCTTTGGCTGGAGTGATCTTGATAAGAAGTGGAACGAAGAGGGCGGCATGTATACCAGCGCCGACTCGGATCACAAAGTCGAGCGAATCAGCTGGCACTATTTGCTGGACCGCCGGGGGATCTTGGTCGAGAACGTCTTTGGGAAAATCTCACAGGCTGCGGAGCCAAACTGGTACCAGAGTTTCTGGGATTCGGATACCGACTGCTCCGGTGCACTTCACGAATGGAACCCGTGATGCGGCGATTTGTTTGGACCCTTGGCTTGTGTGTGTCTTGGTGGCTGCCGTGCACTTGGGCTGGGAATGCAAGTGGCCCGCCGTCGGTGGCCCCGTGGACTCCCTGTGGTCTCAAATGGTTGGGGGATGAAGAACGGCTATTCTATCGAAAGTCGCTTTTCAAGGTCTTCGGGATCGAACCGCTGAACAGTTTTGTGGTTGCTCTGGTGATTCCACACGAAAAGCCGGAATGGGCCCTCGTACTGCGATTGACGGACGAGGGGTACTGGACGCTGTCGCATGTCGAGGCCGACAGCAATCTGTGGTGGGCCGCTCGTCGAGATCCATCCGAGAGCTCCGTTTCCGGACAATCGATACGTCGTTCCGAGAGAGCAATCCGAGAATCCCCGGAGGCCGTTGCCGTCTGGGAGGCCTTCCGTAGAGAGATGCTGCGACTGCGCTTCCGGGAGAATCTGGGGTTCCCCCTGCATTCCACTCAAGTGGAGCTGTACGTAACCCTTGTTGGGGCGCCGATGGTCTGTGCAGAACAGGTGGTCCCGGTTGGTGCTCTGCCGGAAGGTCCCCTTGGCGACCTGATGCGGGGGATGCTGGAGTACGTCCACGGGGAAGAGCAGGACAGGGAGGAACTGGCACGTCGCCTGATCGAACTGGCGGAGCGGGTTCCGTGAAAAGCCCGCAGGGCGACACCCCAGGACCCGGCACCGGCCCAGAGACGGGGAGCCGTGCAAGGGCGGTCTTGGGGAGAGGCCCGGAACACGAGCGGGGCATCCCGGAGGGATGCCAGAGAATAGCCGGAGGTCGGAGCGCAGCGGAGACCTCCGGAACGGACGGACCAACAACCAGGGCGGCACCCTGAAGGGGTGCCAGAGACGCACGATCCCGTCCCATGAACGGCTGCACGGCCGGGACGGCCGTACTACGGGTGGTTGCGCCGACCGTCCGTGCCTCGGGGCGGCAATCGTTCTGGGGCCCGTGGCAGCCCGGGCGTCCCGCCGGGGCTGGACGGTAGGCGCCGATCGTCCGTGCCCTTCTCCCGGCGATCGCCGGCAGGATAGGGGAACCCTTCTGCCGCCGCTGGCTGGGGACGATCCCGCCTTGTGCGAGAACGGAAAGGCGGAAGCAAGCTTCTGCACTCCAAGGCTCAGGCCGCTGCCGCGGCCTTCGCAGAAAACCCCGTTACCGCGCTACCCCGTTACCCCCTCCGCGGGGAGCTCGTCACCGCTGGGATACCGACCGGCCCTGTCCCGCCGGTTTTCCGGGAGTGGTAAAATACTTCGTCTGTTTCCGTCGGCTCCACAAGGAGAAAGGCATGTCGGGACATTCCAAATGGCACTCGATCAAACATAAGAAGGCGGCGGCGGATGCGAAGCGGGGCAAGATCTTCACCCGCCTGATCAAGGAGATCAGTGTCGCGGCACGCCTGGGAGGCGGCGACCCCGAGTCCAACCCCCGCCTGCGGGGTGCCGTCCAGGCTGCCAAAGACGCCAACATGCCGATGGAGAACATTCGGCGTGCGATCCTCAAGGGAACTGGTGAGCTTCCCGGCCAGAGTTACGAGGAGACCACTTACGAAGGTTATGGCCCCGGCGGCGTGGCGGTGTTCATCGAGGCGATGACGGACAACAAGAACCGCACAGTGGCTGAGATCCGCCACCTGTTCACCAAGTACGGCGGCAACCTGGGTGAGTCCGGCAGCGTCCAGTGGATGTTCGGCAAGAAGGGCTACCTGTCCATATCGCGGGATGCGGTCTCCGAGGAGAGGCTGCTGGAAGTGGTCCTGGAGGCTGGGGCAGAGGACCTCCAGGCCGACGGCGACTGGTATTCGGTCTATACGCCGGTGGAGAACTTCGAGGCGGTGAAACAGGCCGTAGAAGCGGCGGGCATCCCGATTGAAGAAAGCTCCCTAACCATGATCCCCCAGACCGAGGTTCATATCGAGGGCAAGACCGCCAGCCAGATGATGAACCTCATGGAGGCTCTGGAAGACCACGACGACGTCCAGCACGTCTACGCAAACTTCGACATCGACCAGGCGGAACTGGAGAGCTTGGCCTCCTGAGTCCGGCTGTCAGCCGGCTGAGCTAGACTCGGTCCGTGAGAGTGATGGGCATCGACCCCGGCAGCCGGATCACCGGCTGGGGGGTGGTCAGTGGGGGAGGCTCCATCGTCCGTTGCGAAGCCTATGGCGCCATCCGCCCCCCGGCGGCGAATTCGCCGGCGGCGATGCCTTCCCGACTCTTGTTTGTCCATCGGGAACTGCTTGCGGTCATGGCGCAGACACGGCCCGAGGTCGTGGCCGTTGAAAGCGTCTTTCATGCCGCCAATTCCAGGAGTGCGTTGATCCTGGGACACGTCCGGGGAGTGGTACTGCTGGCGGCGGCTGAACTGGATCTGCCGTTGGTGGAGTGTTCGCCGCTGGAGGTCAAGAAGGCGGTGGCAGGTTACGGCCGTGCGGACAAGCAGCAGGTGCAGACCATGGTGCGGACACTCCTGAACCTGAAGGAACTGCCCGAGCCTTACGACGCCGCCGACGCTCTGGCGGTGGCACTGTGCCGGATATTCACCGCAGGGCGTCCGGCGCGGCGCGGGGGCCGGTGGCGCGAGAGCGATTTACACGGGCTCAAGGTCGCCGGTTCCTGAGCCGCTTTCCTCCGCGGGGTGAAGGGCGATGACTCGGCCTCCCCGTGCGCGCATAATGGGAATCCATGTGGCGCATCCGAATCCTGGCAGTCTCCCTGGGTCTGGTTGGCTGGTTGGTCGCCTGTGCTTCGGAACCCACGGTTTCGACACCGCCTGCGGACCAACGGCCGGAAGCCGCTCCCGCACGGGCGGGCAGGCCTTTCGCGGTCATCGAGACCGATCACGGCAATATCACCATTGAACTGCTGCCCGATCGCGCGCCCCGAACGGTGGAACGGTTTATCGAACTGGCGGAGTTGGGCGTGTACGACCGGACCCTGTTTCACCGTGTCCTGAAAGACCGGATGATTCAGGGGGGTGACCCGTTGTCCCGGGACCAGGACCCGTATAACGACGGCCAGGGAACCGCCGGCGACTACTTGCCCCAGGAGTTCAGCGATCTGCCCTTTGATCGTGGTACCGTCGCGTTCGGACGGGAACCCGGCGGTGACAACGGCGGCAGTTGTCAGTTCTTCATCGTGCTGCGCCGGACTCCCGAGTGGGACGGACAGTACAACGTGTTCGGCCGGGTGGTGGAAGGGATCGAGGTGGCGGAGACCATCTCCCGGGTTCCTCTCACCACCGATCCGCATCCTCTGATGAAGAACCGTCCCGCCGGCAAGCAGTTCCTCAACAAGGTGCGGATCGAGTACCGCCAGTAGCGGTGAAGTCCGGAGGCGGGACACGGCAGACGGGAGAGGGCGTATGAGCAGGGGTGGGTGACCCCCTGCTCACCGCCTTGCGTACCGGCCAATCGGGCTTTACCTGCTGCTCTCGGACTCCGGGGCCGGCGACAGCCGTCCGACCCGAACCTTGCCCGGCCGTAACAGCCGGTCCCGGAAAAGGTACGGTTTCAGCAGGACTTCCATGACCTTCCCATCCTGGGCGGGATCGCTTACTTCCACCGTGCCGACGGCCTCCGCTACAGCGGGATCAAAGGATTCGCCCTGGAGCTGGGGACTGGACAAACCGGCTGCCTGCAACTTCTGGTGCAGCAGGTTGAGGGTAAGTTCCACACCGGTCTGGAGACTGCCTGAATCGGCGCTCTCCTGGGCAGATCTGAGTGCTCTTTCCAGATTGTCCGCCACCTCCAACAACCCCTCGAGAACGGCCGCCAACTCCTGGTGGAGCTGCTGTTCGAGCCGGCGGGAAAGGCGTTCACGAAACGCGCTGTTCTCAGCGTCGAGTTGCCGGACTTTTTCCTGGAGTTTCTGTTCGGCAGCCTGGGTACGCGCCTTCAGTTCTTCAACAAAGGAGGGATACTTGGTCTCGGGGATCGGCGCCTTCTCCAGAAGGCTTTCATCCTGAACCCAGAATCGCCGATCCGTGACCTGGAAAGAGGATCCTGAGTTTCGGTTGTTCGCGCTCATCGCACACAATCGGCCAGTCGACTCATTGAGCCGGAACGTTGGACGAAGAGGAACCACCAGCCCGGGCCCGCTATCATCCATGACACGAGCCCGATACGAACTGGATTAAAGGAAAGAGTTCCCGGTCAAGCCGCAGTGTATGAGGTCTGACGTCCAACCCCAACCCGCTTGACGCTGCCTTCAGTCAGCAATTCATTGATCCGGAGGTTCCAGGTGGCGGGGCTGATGCCGGTCTTGTTGAGGATATCGGCTTTCTTCATCGGCCCTTCGGCCTTGGCCAGAGCCGCCAGGATGCGTTTCCTTGCTTCCGTCGCCGACATCCGCCCAGCCGCCGGCTGGGGGCGGCCACCGTCGAACTTGAGCACCAGACTACGGGCGCCGCGCGCGGACCGGGCCTTGACGGCGATGCCTTCCTTCTCTGCTACGTACTGGATCGCCCGCCGAACCTTGCGAGGATTCTCCCCCGGGTCGAGATCATAATAGACATTGTTCCCTGACGCAGCAGACACCGCCTCCTGAAGAATCCCGCGGTAATACATGTACTGCTCTTCGTTGACAGGCGGCTTCAGCTTAGGTTCGAGTCTCAATTTCCCCATCCTGCTCCATCCTTTCCATATGGTGATGCTTCAGCGTGCGGCTTGCACGAATCTTCATCCTATGTCGTTTCGGCCTCCGGAAGCAACATCGAAGACGAAGTTTCTTCGTCGACTCTGGAGATCGGTGGCTCCCAAATCAATGGCATTGAGAGCAGGGGTTGTAGCCGGGAGTGTGACAGATTCGGCATGCTGTCGAACCCGTCTCAGCCACCATTTGAGCGTGATCATCGAAGAAGGTGGAAACACGGTGATCCGGGGGGACGAGGTTTCGGGTGTCAGCATGACACGTTTTGCAGGTGCGCATGGCATCCCGCGCCGGTTGATGGCAGGAAAGGCAGTGGGACATCTTCGGATAGTTCTCCGGTCCCGTGATCAGGGCCTCGCGCATGGCGTGATGGCACGACTCGCAGAGCGTGCTCTCATTCTCCCCGAGCTGCGATGGCGGCAGAGCTCGGCCAGGCTGACTCCCCTCAATCGCGATGTGACGTCGATGGTCGAAGATGAGGTTGGTCCAGCGGTTGCCCCGAGGAGGGACGGACGCCGGGTCGTCATGGCAAACCGGACAGCCCTCCACCGAAGTGACGTCATGGCACCGGCCGCAGCTCTCCATGCCAGGGAAATTGAGGTCTTCCGCCGCTGTGCTGGCGGCGATGGAGGTGTGGCAGTCGGCACATTCCATCCCTGCCTCGCCCAGGTGCAGCGGATGCGAGAATCGCAGTCGCCGCTCCTCCGGCCCGGTCCGCAATGCCGGAGAGTGTTCTGGGGCCCAGGTCGCTGCCACCCAGAAGACCAACCAGAAGAACGGAACCGACTGCAGAAGCATGGAGTCCCGGCTTACCTGCGCGGGCCAGTATAAGAGATCCGCCAGACCAAGTTGCCGCCATCGTCGGAGACCAGCAGAGAACCGTCCGGCAGTTGCAGAATCCCTACCGGACGTCCCCAGACTTCACGGCTGGACGGGTCCGTCATCCAGCCGGTCAGAAAGTCTTCGGGACCAGCCACCGGACGGCCGTCCCGGAACGGCACGAAGGTGACCTTGTAGCCGGTACGCTGACTGCGGTTCCAGGATCCATGGTACGCAAGGAACGCGCCTCCCCGGTATTTCTCGGGGAACTGGGTGCCGGTGTAGAACTCCAGGTCCAGGACCGCTGAATGGGAAGGGATCAGCACGTCGGGGTAGCGGGTCCGGGCCACCAGGTCGGGCCGCTCTCCGCGACGCCGGGGATCCTCGTGGGGTCCAATGTAGGCATAGGGCCAGCCGAAGAATTCACCCTCATGGACCTCGGTGAAATAGTCGGGTACCAGGTCGTCGCCCAAGGCGTCCCGTTCCTGGACAGCCGCCCACAGCCGGTCTGTCCCGGGATAGAAGTCCATGCCGATGACGTTGCGGAGTCCCTCCGCGAAAATCCGGTGGTTCCTGCCGTCGGGAGTGTAGGTGTTGATGGCGGCTCGCCGCGGGTCTTCTCCGGCGTCCACGTTCGAGGCGGAACCGATGGCCACAAACATCGTGTCGCCCTTTGGGTTGAAGACGATGGTCCGGGTCCAGTGGCCGGGACGGAACTCAGGCCAGGAGACTACTGTCTCTGCCGGGCCGACCACCCTCATCGCGGCCGGATCGTACTTCCAACGCTTGATCTCGACGGTTCCAGCCACGTAGACATAGTCTCGCCAGAAGGCGATTCCATAGGGCCGGTACATCGCGTCGACCAGAAGGTGACGGCTGTCTGCACGGCCGTCTCCGTCGGTGTCCCGGAGCACGTACACGGCTCCCTCATCGGCGGAATCCGAGAGCAGAACCTCTCCCCCTGGTCCAAGGAGCATGAAGCGGGGGCGCATGAAGTCCTGGGCCCATACGTCCACGGTGAATCCCTCGGGCGCCTGGAGCTGGGCGCCTGCCGGACGGTCGACCACGCGCGGCGCATTGTTGGTGTGGGGAGTGGCGAACGGCTCGGGGAGGGTCACGTCGTTGATTGGCCTTGTCTGGGCAACCGCCGGAAGGCTGGGAGCCAACAGCCCGAAAACGATACTGGACGGGAGCAGGTATTTGTTCATTGTTGGGTGAGGACGTCAACTCGGCCGCGCCGGTTTCAATCTCTGTCGACTTACCCGGTCCTTGTACCGCCCCTGAGCCGGTCTTATAGCTCAGGGCATGGACTTGAATCGCTTGACTGAGAAGGTTCGGGAGGCTTTACACTTGGCGCACAGCCACGCGCTGGAGCGCGGACATACCCAGTTGGAGGCCGCCCATCTGCTATACAGCCTGCTGGAACAGGAGCAGGGGCTGGCCGGCTCCCTGCTCAGCCGGGCGGGGATCGATGCAGCCGCCCTCAAGAGCCGGCTGGCGGGTGCGCTGGATCGCAAGGCGCGGGTCGCCGGCTCCTCTTCCCAGCAGGTGTATCTGGCTTCGGAGGTGGAGCGTCTGCTGGCCGCAGCCGAACGGGAGGCCCGCGACCTGAAGGACGAGTTCATTTCGGTGGAACACGTCCTGCTCGCGATCCTGAATGACCCGGGGGAGACCGGACGGCTGTTGCGTGAAGCCGGCCTGGATCGCGAGCGGCTGATGTCGGCGTTGCGGGAAGTCCGCGGCAATCAGCGGGTTACCAGCGAGAATCCGGAGGCGACTTACGAGGCATTGGCCAAATACGGCCGCGACCTGACCCGGGAAGCCGCTGCCGGCAGGCTGGACCCGGTGATCGGCCGCGACGACGAGATCCGCCGGGTGATCCAGGTGCTTTCCCGGCGCACCAAGAACAACCCGGTGCTGATCGGCGACCCAGGTGTGGGCAAGACGGCCATCGTGGAAGGCCTCGCCCAGAGGATCGTCCGCGGGGATGTCCCCGAAGGACTGCGCAACCGTCGCGTGGTGGCCCTGGATATGGGTGCGCTTATCGCCGGCGCCAAGTACCGGGGCGAGTTCGAGGAGCGGCTGAAGGCCGTATTGAAGGAAATCCAGGCCGCCGAGGGAGAAATCATTCTTTTTATTGACGAACTGCATACCGTGGTGGGGGCCGGAAAAGCCGAAGGCGCCATGGACGCCGGCAATCTGCTGAAACCGATGCTGGCCCGCGGCGAGCTGCACTGCATCGGAGCCACCACCCTCGATGAATACCGCAAGTTCATTGAAAAGGATAAGGCGCTGGAGCGACGGTTTCAGACCATCATGGTCCAGCAGCCCGACGTTGAGGACACGATCTCGATTCTGCGCGGGCTGAAGGAGCGATACGAAGTGCACCACGGAGTCCGGATCAAGGATTCGGCGCTGGTGGCGGCAGCCGTGCTGTCCAACCGCTATATCTCGGACCGGTTTCTGCCCGACAAGGCGATCGATCTGGTGGATGAGGCCGCCGCCAAACTGCGTACCGAGATCGATTCCATGCCCACCGAGATCGATGAGCTGGAACGCCGGGTCATGCAGCTTGAAATCGAGCGGCAGGCCCTGCACAAGGAGAAGGATGAGGCCTCGCGGGAACGTCTCCAGAAGCTCGAAAAAGAGTTGGCGGAAACGCGGGCCCGAGCCGACACGCTGAAGGCCCAGTGGCTGGAGGAAAAGAAGGCGGTTCAGGCACAGCGTTCGCTGCGGGAGGAGATCGAGCGCACCAAGCAGGAAATCGAGCGGGCCGAGCGCAGCTACGATCTCAACCGGGTGGCCGAGTTGCGCTACGGGAAGCTGGCCGACCTGGAGCGGAGGCTCCGGGACGAGGAGGCCCGTTTCCTGGCCAAAGGCACCTCGGTTCTGCTGAAGGAGGAGGTCGACGAGGAAGACATCGCTGGAGTGGTGTCCCGCTGGACCGGGGTGCCGGTTTCGCGGCTGCTGGAAGGCGAGATGGAGAAACTGCTCCACCTGGAAGAGTCCCTGCATCAGCGGGTGGTGGGGCAGGACGAGGCAGTCTCCGCCGTGGCGCAGGCGGTACTCCGGGCCAGGGCCGGCCTGAAGGACCCGAACCGGCCGGTAGGGAGTTTCATCTTTCTGGGTCCTACCGGCGTGGGGAAGACCGAGCTGGCCCGGGCCCTCGCCGAGTTCCTGTTCGACGACGAGCGCGCGCTGGTACGGATCGACATGTCGGAGTACCAGGAAAAACACACCGTTGCCCGCCTGATCGGTGCGCCTCCAGGATATGTGGGCTACGAGGAGGGCGGTCAGCTCACGGAAGCCGTGCGCAGGCGGCCCTACTGCGTCATCCTGTTCGATGAGATCGAAAAGGCGCATTACGACGTCTTCAACACCATGCTCCAGATCCTGGACGATGGCCGTTTGACCGATGGGCAGGGCCGAACCATCGACTTCAAGAACACGATCCTGATCATGACCTCCAATATCGGCAGCCGACAGATCCTTGAGTTCCAGGGCGCTTTTGGCGAGGTCGGATATGAGCGGATGAAGCAGACCGTCCTGGAGGAGCTTCGGCGTCACTTCCGGCCCGAGTTCCTGAACCGTGTGGATGAGATCATCGTCTTCCACGCGCTCACCAGTGAACATCTGGAGAGGATCGTCAGAATCCAGTTGGCGCATCTGGAGCGCAGGCTGGCTGACCGGAAGTTGCGGCTGGAGGTGACCGACGCCGCGGTCCGCCATCTGGTGACCGCCGGCTACGACCCCGTTTACGGAGCGCGTCCGCTCAAGCGGGCGATTCAGCGGGAGGTTGAAAACCGTCTGGCACGGATGATCGTCGCCGGCGAGATCCGGGACGGCCAGACGGTGCTGGTGGACCATCAGCCGCCCGCCCCGGAGCTGCAGATCACTGCCGGTGTCACCGTCATGTAACCGTCATTCCGCCAGTCTGCCGGCTGCCCACAGCACCGCCCGGCGCACCAGCTCCCGGTATCCGGGATAGCGGTGTGCCCGGCGGTCGTGACCCAACTGAATGTAGACGACGCGGGCCTCACGCCAGGGGCTGATCCAGACCACCGGGCCGTCTGCCGTCGGGTGATCCGTAGCCATGAGAACCTGGATGTCGGGAGAGATCCAGAGGTTGCGGTAGGTCTCATCCACCAGGCGGAAGGGCCCCAGGTCGCGGGTGATGGGGTGTCGGGTCACTGTCCGGACCTGCAGTTCCACATCATGCAGATAGCTTGACTTCCGGTCCTCGGGCCCTTCCAGCACATAGCGGCCGCCGACCACCTCCCGCCACCACCACTCCCAGTTCTGGTAAGAGGCGATGGCGTGATGGATGGAGACGATTCCCTTGCCGGAGCGGGCGAACCGCTCGAGGTGGGCGCGCCCGTTGTCGTCAAGATCGGCGGACATGTCGTAAAGCACCAGCACGTCGAAGTCCGCCGTGACGTCACGGCGGAAAGCCTCCTGGTTGGAGGTGGCGTGCTGCCACCGGAGCCAATCCCCTTCGAGGACGCTGTAGAAATCCGAGTCGTAGTCATGTCCTCCGGTTACCAGGAGGCCCCGCGGTGCGCCGGGTTCCGGGGCCGCCGGATCCAGGGTCGGAGGCAAGGTGACGGCGCCGGTGGCCGCCCATTCGGCGCCCCGGGCGAAGGTGGCGACGAAGCCGGGCTCCACCAACGCGTTGAGATCATGGCCCAGGGTGGTGTGGAAGACCCTGCCTCGGCCGTATTCGACGACCCAGAGTACCGGTTCTTCCTGGCCAGTCCCGCCGGTTTCGGAGGCGCTGAACGCCGTGGCCAGCACTTGGGCCGAGGGATGCATCCGGAGGTCGTGGTACAGCTCGTCGGTGGCGGAGAAAGCGGCCGGCATCCCCGCGGCGATGGGATGTTCCGGTCGTCTGAAGCGCACCGTGAAAGTGTGGCGGACGCCGTGGGCGCTTCTGGGATTCTCCTCTGACCAGACTCCTCCCACCAGGGCGGGGAATTCTTCCCAGGGGGCTTCGCGGAGGCCGGTGGAGACATGCCCATCTGCCAGCACATCCAGGCCGCTGAAGCCGTAAGACGCCCCATGAACCACCACCAGACCTTTGCCCCCCCGAATGAAGCCGGCCAGTGCGGACTCAGTCTGCTCGCCGAGCCGGGGACCCTGATAGTCCAGGATCACCACCTGGTAGGGGGCGAAGGTGGCTGCGGTCAAGCCTGCTGGTTCCTCCACCACGCGGACATCAAAACGACCGCTGTGTTCCAGTACCTGGCGCAGGAAGGGTGTCGAGCGGCGCCAGTCGTGGTTGTTGCGGCCGGAAAGGATGAGTGCCGGGATCCGATCTGGCCGGAAGAAGCGGTCCCGATGGTCCTCGCTCTGGGGGGAGGCCCCAACGGCCGGAACCAGCAGGCCGGTCAAGACCAACACAACTGGGAAACCAAGTGGGACCGGGCGGAGTTTTTGTCGGTTCACAGGCCCATGTAGAACACCAATGTGGAACCAAAATCAAGGGTCAGGACGGCGGTCGCGCGGGTGGCCCGGGCGCGTGTTCCCTGCGGTTGGGTTGCACTCCCGGGAAGCTCCCCTCGGGGAGGCGGGATTCCATCGATCCCAGGACGGCCGCAGGGCCGGGCAGGTCTGGTAAACTGGAACAGCCCGATGAGACGTTGGGGTCCGGCCCTTTTGCTGTTGTCTTCGCTGATCTGGCCCTTGCGGGCATCCGCACCCTTCCACCTTTCACAGGTCGCCGACCGCTTCCCTTCGCAAGGGTTCGAACATCAGATCGAGTTCTGGAAGCTGGTCTTCGCAAAGTACTCGACGCGGGAGGTGGTTGTTCACGATCTGGATGACTTGCGTCTGATCTATCACACCGAGGTTTTTGAGCGGGGCATTGACGGGGATCCCAAGGAGGCGAAAAGGCAGCGTGAAATCATGCTGAAGCGGATCGAAACCGTGGGCGAATGGATCCGCTCGCTCAAGTACAAAGGCGAGAACGATTTGGACGAGCGCCAGAAGGGTATCTACCGAATGCTGTCGGACGCCGGTTACCCGATGCAGCCGGAGGTGCTGGACCGTCTGAGCCGTAATCTCCGCTACCAGCGCGGCGTGCGGGACAAGTTCCGGGAAGGTTTGGTCCGTTCGGGGATGTACCTGCCGTGGATCGAGAAGGTGTTTACCGAGCGGAGCCTGCCGGTGGAACTGGCGCACCTGCCTCACGTGGAGTCTTCATTCGACTACAACGCATATTCAAAGGCGGGTGCAGCGGGGATCTGGCAGTTCACAAGGGGAACCGGGCGGCTGTACCTGCAGGTGGGCTCCGAGATTGACGAGCGGCTGGACCCCATCCGCGCCACCGAAGCCGCCGCCCGGGTTCTGGCGGAGAATTACCGGGATCTGGGCAACTGGCCCCTGGCGATTACGGCCTACAATCACGGCAAGAACGGCATGCTGCGGGCCAGAGCGGAGCATGGCCCGGACCTTCGGACCATCATCCGGAATTACCGGGGCAAGGTTTTCGGTTTTGCCAGCCGCAACTTTTACGCGGAGTTTCTGGCGGCACTGGTAATTGCGCGCAATCACCGCGAGTATTTCGGGGCTGTGGAACTTGCTCCGCCCCTGGAATTCGACACCATCGACCTGGTCCGGGCGACGCCGACCAGCAGCCTGACGCGGGTTCCCGGAGTCAGCCAGGAGGATCTCCTCCACCTCAATCCCCATTTGCGGCGATTTGTGGCGGTGGGGGGCAGAAGGATCCCGGCGGGGATCGAGGTCAGGGTCCCCAAGGGCCGGGGAGAAGCCGTCCTGGTGGCGCTGAGGGGAGGTTCTCCGCCCGGGCCGGCTCGCGCCAAGGCAGCTGCCGGTACCCGCCACACGGTCCGCCCCGGGGAATCGCTCGGATCGATTGCGTCCCGGTATGGAACCACGGTTTCCGAACTGCGGCGGCTCAACAACCTGTCCAATCCGAACCTGGTGCATCCGGGTCAGGAGCTGCTGATCCGGCGGGAAGAATCTCCGGCACCCGCGAAGGCTGCGCTTGCGGGCACGGACGTTGCAGCGTCGAACCCGCCCGCGAGTACGCAGTCGGAACCCCGCCAGCCGGCGGATGGCCGGTACACCGTACAGCCGGGCGACAGCCTGAGTTCCATTGCGAGGAAATTCGGAACCACCGTGGAGCACCTCCTGCGCCTTAACCGGTTGGATGACCCCAATCGGATCAAGGTGGGCATGGTGCTCCGAACCACCGGAACGCCCGAGTCCGCCGGCGAGCCGCGCCGCTATCGCGTCCAGGCCGGAGATACGCTGGCCAGGATTGCCCAGCGTTTTAGAACTTCAGTCGAGGCGATCTCCGCAGCCAACCAGTTGTCCAGCCCGCATCAGATCCGCCGGGGGCAGGAGCTGGTGATCCCGTCGGTGGAGTAACGGAGCCGCCCTATTTCTCTCACGCAGCCGGGTGCCGCCACGGTAGACGGTACTCCCGTCTGAGGAGTGCAGCCGCGGGGGGGTTCCCTCGGACCGATTCGGCAGCGGCGTCCCACTCAACCCGGTTCGCGGTGCGGTACGCAATCATGGCGAGCTGAACGGCAGCGGTGCTCTGGAAAGCGTCGTCGACCGGGCACGCCGGCTGGCGTCGATTGCGCACCGCGTCCAGAAAATCCGCCATGTGGCGCGCCGTGAAACTGCGGTCGGGCTTTGCCTCGTAGCGCTCTCTCCGGCCTTCCTTCCCCGTCGGGATCACCTCCCAGTGATTGTCGGTGACAAACACCGTGGCTTTCTCACCAAAGAAGAACATGCCGTTGACAGAGTCCAAACTGAACTCGGCGGCGCCCCATAGCCGGTGACGCCATACCAGGGGGCAGCGCTCGTATTCGAAGTGGACCGTGAGGGTATCGGGTGTGGTGATACTGTCCCTGAGCCGATAGATCCCGCCTGAGGCCTGGATGTATCGAGGCATGCCGAGCCCCAGCACAGTCCGGACCGCGTCGATCCAGTGGATTCCCCAGTCCACCAGATGACCGTTTCCATAGGCTGCCTCGAGCCGCCAGGCGAAATGGCCGATGCTGGGCCGATAGGGCAGTAGTGGGGCGGGACCACACCACGCCTCCCAATCCAGGGAAACCGGTGGATCCTGGACGGTGGTGTCTCCTGGCTCGGCCGTATAGTGGATCTGTGCATCCACCTGAACGATGGTACCGGCCTTTCCTGATTCGATGAATTCACTTGCCTGCCGGACAGCGTCACTTTGGCGCCGCTGGAAGCCGACCTGCACTATCCGTCCAGTCTTACGGGCCGCCTCAGCCATCGCCTGGCCCTCCCGCACGTCGTAAGAAAGCGGCTTCTCGCAATACACATCCAGACCGCGTTCCACTGCCTCGATGAACTGCAGGGCGTGCCAGTGGGGAGGGGTGGCGATGATCACGGCGTCAAGGCCCGGTTCCCCCAGCAGCTCGCGATAGTCTTTGAAGGTCTTGGGGGCCTTGCCCTGCATCGATGCCACTTCGGCCGCAGCCTGTGAGAGGTGTTCGCTGTCCACGTCACACAGCGCCAGCGCTTCACAGCCGCCAGCCTCCAGCGCAGCCTTGAGATCGATCTTCCCCCACCAGCCGCAGCCAATCAGGCCCAGCTTGAGGGTACGTCCCTGCCCGCCCAGTCGAAAGGTTGTGGCGGCGGCCGCCGCCCCTCCAAGAAAAGCCCTGCGATTGAGTTCCATAAAGTCTGTCTCCGAATCTCGATCGGCGGCGTACCGTCTGGCGTTGTTGTTGCAGGGCCTCAGGCCATGCCTTGCGCCCGGTACCACTGGATGGTTTGCCTCATTCCCTCGGTGAGAGGAGTATAGCGGATGCCCAGTTCCCGAGCAGCTCGACTTCCATCCACACGGAAGCCGTGGGACAGGTAACGCCAGGTCTCGATGGAAAGCACGGGGGGTTTACCGGTGAATGCTGAGACCATTTCTCCCGCCGAGGCTACGATCCGAGCCAGCCATGCCGGGATCATGCGGGGAAACCGGATCTGGGCCAGGCGGCAGATTTCGGCAACCCATTGGCGTTCCGTATAGGTACCCTCCGCCAGGATGTAACGCCGGCCGATGGTGCCCAGTTCGCAGGCCCGCAGATGCCCTTCGGCCACATCCTCGACGAAAACCACACTCAAGGTCATGGGGAACAGTGCAGGCAGTCGTCCGTTCAGGAGATCGACGATCATCCGTCCGCTCGGCTTCAGATCGCCGGGTCCATAGACGGCTGCCGGGTTGACGATCACCAGAGGCAGACCCCGGTCCAGAAAGGCCCGGGCCACCTCTTCCGCCCGGAATTTCGCCTCCTCATAAGCGGAGAGGAAGTAGCCCCGGTGTGGAGTCTCTTCGTTCCCGGTCTCCCCTTTCCGCTCGCCGATGACAATGGCGCTGCTGGTATAGACCACCCGTTGTGCCCCGGCGTCCAGGGCGGCCTGCATCACGTTGCCAGTACCCTCGGTCTCGGTCCGCATCAACTGTTTGCGATCCCGAACCCAGAGCTCGTAGATCGCGGCAGTGTGGAAGACGACCGGGCAACCTTCGGCCGCTGTCCGAACTGAGGCAGGATCCAGAATGTCGCCGTAGGCGATTTCCACCCCCAGTTCACGCAGGGCATCCACGCGGCTGGTGTGCCGCGCCAGAACCCGGACCTCCCATCCGGATCGCCGCAGCCGGCGCACCAGAGCTCCGCCGACAAATCCGGTGCCGCCGGTGACGAGGGCTTTCATGGTGCCTTACGGTATACCGGGCCCAGGACTGCCGCAAGTTGGGGAGGGGAAAAGGATGCGGCGCCCGCCGGGGAGTGCAGGCGCCGCGTGAGTAGGAGGAGTGGAGTATGTTTCTCACTACGTTTAGACGCAGTTCCTGTGACGAGGTTTCGTCCGGCGGGAGGCTGTGCTGAATCCCGGCTCAGATCAGGCCATCAGCAGCAAGATCTCGTAAATCACGATCAGCAGATAAGCCAGGATCATGCTGCGAATCAACCAGACGACCCGGAGACGGCGGTTGGCGATGACGAAATTCCAGTGAATCAGGAGAATGAACGCTGAAAACAGGGTCAGAGCCAGCTTGATGCCCAGAAACGCCCAATCGCCGAAGTGGAGGCCGGCCAGCAGAATGGGATTCATTTCCCCGAACCGGGGATCTTCGAACAGCCGCAGCGACAGCAGTGCATCCAGAATCGACAGGCAGATCAGCAGCAGAGCTGACTTCCAGGCTTCCGTGGAGGGGCGGTCGACGTAGCGGTTCTCACCGCCGGGACGGCGGCGCCGGCCCCAGAAGAGGTAGCGGGAGACGGCCGGCGTCGGCCGGCGGCGTCGCTCAGCCGTTGGGATGGGGAATTCCGATGTGCTCACGGCTGCACCAGTGTAGAGCGGGAGACTGTCCAGGAGGAAGAGGCGATTTGGCTGGAGCCGGAAGGTGCCCCATTTCGGCCTTGAAAGAAAGGGGCGGCAACGCTCTATTCAGGTGCGCCGAGCGGAGTCGATCCCGCCCCGGCGGCTCCGCCGAGGGCCCAGCGGATGACCCCGGTTTGATCGATGTAGAAGTACCTGTCCCCGGTGACTCCTTCTTGCTGGGGAGTGGCGGTTCCCGACCATTCGATCGTCCCGGCGCCGCCTCCCGCCAGCGCGAACACATACCCGGATTGCTCCGGGTCGGGGTTGCCCACCAGGCCTTCGTTGACCAGATCCTGTTCGTTGCCCGCGTAAACCTGGTGGCGCTGGAAATACAACTCTTGGGCTGAGGTCCAGGTGCGCAGGTGGGCGATCGCGGCCGCCTCGTTGGCAGCCTTTTTTGAGCTTTGAAGGTTGGGAACCGCGACGGCGGCAATGATGGCGATCACGGCGACCACAATCAGCAGCTCAATGAGTGAGAATCCACGGCTCCGCTGGTTGGCTGGGTTCATGGTTGACGGCTATTGTAGTTATGGTTGCTGTCGGCGATGCTGTGACCGTACTCACAGCGCAGCAACATCCTTCCCGTTGGGGGGAAACCTATGCAGGGCGGGCGCCGCTGGCCCTGTTCATGCCCGCGGAAGACGGCTGCGGGAACTTTTGTCGTACCCTGCCGTTACAGAGGGGAGAGTGCCGTCACCGAGGGGAAGACACATCTGCTCAAAGGGGGGGGCCATGAAGTTCTGCCGCTTGAGTCTGCTGGTTGTGCTGTCACTGGCTGTTGAAACCCTACCGGCGCAAGTCAACGCCCGTCTGCTGCGCTACCCCGATGTTTCCGGGCGTCTGGTCGCCTTTGTCTACGCCGGAGACATCTGGACCGTGGAGAAATCCGGTGGTATTGCCCGAAGGCTGAGCTCGCCCCGGGGAGAAGAAAGTTTCCCGCGCTTCTCGCCCGACGGGTCCCAGCTCGCGTTCAGTGCCAACTACGATGGCAACACCGACATTTACGTATTGCCAGTAGCCGGCGGGGAGCCACGCCGGATCACCTACCACCCGGCGGTGGACCGGCTGGTGGACTGGAGCCCTGACGGCCGGCACCTCCTGTTCGCGTCCAACCGCGAAAGCGGGAGCACGCGCTATAACCAGCTTTACCGGGTCCCGGTCGAGGGAGGGATGCCCGGGAGACTGCCGTTGTTGCATGCCGAGTTTGGAGCGCTCTCCGAGGACGGGAAGTCACTGGTGTTCCAGATGATCAGTCTCGATTTCCGGACCTGGAAGCGGTATCGGGGCGGCATGGCCGCCGACCTTTGGCGGGTCGACCTGGACTCCAGGCAAGGCCGCAACCTGACGGCACATCCGGCCAACGATACCCAACCCATGTGGCACGGCTCCAACCTTTACTTTCTGTCCGACCGCGACGAGAGCATGAGGCATAACCTGTGGACCATGGATCTGCGGTCCGGCCGACTGCGCCAGTTGACTCACTTCACCGACTTCGATCTGCGGTTCCCGGCCATCGGGCCCGCGGAGATCGTGTTCGAGGCGGGAGGCCGCCTCTATCTTTTCAGTCTGCAGAGCGAGAAGTACTTACCTATTGACATCCGCGTGGTTACCGATGCCGCCACCCTGCGTCCGGCGACCAAGGATGTGTCGCGGATGATCCAGCACTTCGACCTGTCGCCGGCGGGCAAACGGGCAGTGTTCGAGGCGCGGGGCGAAATCTTTTCGGTTCCCGCCGAGCACGGGGTGATCCTGAACCTGAGCAACACCCCCGGAGCTGCCGAGCGCTACCCGGTATGGTCACCGGATGGCCGGCGGGTGGCCTATCATTCGGACCGGGGCGGCGAGTATCAGGTGCTTGTTCGCGAGCTGTCTTCGGGCAGCGAGACGGTGGCGAGCGCGTTCATCTCGGGCTTCCGTTACCGGCCTTTCTGGTCACCTGATTCCAGGAAGCTGGCTTTCCTCGACCAGAAGCTCGACCTTCAGGTGTTGGATCTGGAGAGCCGTAAGGTCGATTCAGTGGACAAGCTTCGCGGCTACACCCACGGCGGGCTGGAAGCATTCGCTCCAAGCTGGTCTCCGGACAGCCGGTGGCTCGCCTATGCCTCCGCCGTGGACAACCAGAACGGCGCCATTTTTGTATACGACACCCGGGAAGGTGTCCGGCACCAGTTGACCTCCGGGTATTATTCGGACGACCAGCCGGTTTTCGACCCGGAGGGGAAATATCTCTACTACCTGACCGGGCGCAGCCTCTCTCCGATCTACGGGGATGTCGAGGATACATGGATCTACGCCAACACTACCCAGATCGCCGCGGTACCCTTGCGTGCTGACGTTCCCTACCCTCTGGCCCCGCGCAACGACGAGGAGCTCCGCGGACCCGCTGGCGACTCGCCGTCCGGGCCTGGGGCAGCGAGGCCCCCTGAGGTGGCCCCGTCAACCGGAGGAGACCAGGCGGAGGGTTCCGCGGGCGGTGAGAGGACGGCTGAGGCCGCGGCCGAGACCAGGATAGAGGAGGTGACCATCGATTTGGAGGGCTTCGAGCGGCGGGCCCAGATCCTGCCGCCGGCTGCCGGCAACATCAAGGGACTGGCCGCGGCGCCGGGCAAGGTGTTGTACCTGCGGTTCCCGCGTACGGGGACCGGAGAGCAGGCGGCCGCTTCCATGTTCTATGACCTGAAGGAACGCGAGGAGAAAACGGTTCTGGCCGGAGTACACGAACAGGTGCTTTCGGCGGACCGCAAGAAACTGCTGGTCCGCAAGGAACGGCAGTTCGCCATTGTAGATGTGGCAGCCGACCGCAAGTTCGAGAAGCCGCTGCGCGTGGAAGAGCTGGAGGCGACCGTCGATCCCCGTCAGGAGTGGCGGCAACTCTATACCGACGCCTGGCGTCTGATGCGGGACTACTTCTACGATCCCGGCATGCACGGGGTGGACTGGCAGGGGGTCAGAGATCACTACGGTAGGCTGCTGGAGGATGCGGTCACCCGGTGGGACGTCGACTTCCTGATCGGTGAGATGATCGCCGAGTTGAACGCGTCCCATACCTACAAGTTCGGCGGCGACACCGAACAACCGGTGCAGCGTGGTGTCGGACTGTTGGGTGCGGATTTTCTTGTCGAGAACGGAGCCTTCCGGGTGGCCCGCATCATTGACGGCGGGGTGTGGGATGTGGAGGTACGCTCCCCGCTGTTGCGGGCCGGAGTCAGGGAAGGCGAATACCTGCTGGCTGTCAATGGTGTTCCGCTGGATACCAGCCGTGAGGTGTGGGCGGCTTTCCAGGGACTGGCGGGAAAGACGGTGGAGCTGACGGTCCACACGGAGCCGTCGCTGGAGGGATCCCGCCGGGTGCTGGCGGAAACTCTCGCCAGCGAGGTCCGGTTGCGCAACCTCGCGTGGATCGAAGCCAACCGTCGCTACGTCGAGGAAGCGACCGGCGGGCGGGCCGGGTATATTTATGTGCCGGATACCGGCACCACGGGGCAGACCGAGCTGGTGCGGCAGTTCCGGGCTCAGTTCAGCAAGGACGGCCTGATCATCGACGAACGCTTCAACGGCGGCGGCCAGTATCCCGATCATTTCGTGGAGTTGCTGAACCGCCGGCGGACCGGTTACATCGGTTTTCGGGATATGCCTCCGGGCGCGATGTCGATGCTTTCCAGGACCGGGCCCCAGGTGATGTTGATTAACGCCTGGGCAGGTTCGGGGGGCGATCTGTTTCCGTACCTCTTTCGGGAGGCCGGGCTGGGGCCGCTGATCGGCACACGCACCTGGGGAGGTCTGATCGGGATCAGCGGGGTGCCCCAGCTGATCGATGGGGGCGGGATCACCGCGCCCAACCTCGCACTTTACGGGCCGGACGGCCGTTGGCTGATCGAGGGCCACGGCGTGGAACCGGACATCGAAGTAGCGGAGAATCCGATGGCCGGGGGCCCTGCCGAGGACGCCCAGCTGCGGCGTGCGGTCGAGGAAGTGCAGGGGCTGATCCAGAGCCGGCCGCCGGTGTTTGTTGAACCTCCCCCGTTTGACGACCGGACGGTACGCAGCCGTAAGAACAGCAGCCGAAAGTGAGGCCGAACCGGCGCAGCTCGGCACCCCTGTTTCTGGACCCGGGCGGATCCCGAGGGTATCATATGAACTGCGTGCCCGAGCCCGAGAACTTCCCGGTCCGTACGGTATTGTCGGAAGAGTTGCAGGTCCGGTTCCACCGAACGATCCCTGCCGATATTGAACTCATCGACGAGGTGGTCGCAGAGGTTATGGGGCTGGTCTCCCGGAGCGGTTGTGCGGTCAACAAGGAGTTCGAAGTCGAGGTCTCGTTGCGGGAAGCTCTGGCCAATGCCGTGCTCCACGGCTGTAAGGGTGATCAGACCAAGCAGGTGACCGTCTGGGTGGCCTGCGCCGATTCCCTGGGGATCCTGGTGGTGGTGCGCGATCCTGGGGAAGGTTTTGACCCTGCTTCCATCCCCAGCCCGGTGGTCGGCGAGAATGTCTTCCAGTCTCACGGGCGCGGGATCTTCCTGATCAACCAGCTCATGGATGAGGTTCGGTTCGAGCGTGGCGGGACCGAGATCCATATGCTCAAGCGGCGAACAGACTGAAGGTGACCTGCCCTTCCTCTGCTTGATCCCGAACTGACCCGCAGTTAGTCTGAAACGAGGGACATGGACCAACCGGCGGCACTCCGGATTCTGATCGTGTGCAGCGGAAACATCTGCCGGTCTCCGATGGCGGCGGCTCTGGCCCGGCGGAGGCTGGAAGAGGCCGGGTTTTCAGGATTCTGCGTGGAATCCGGGGGTACGCTGGACCTGGAAGGCCAGCCTGCCCATCCGCATGCGCAGCGGGCCATCCGGGTCCGAGGACTTTCTCTGGAAGAACACCGCGCCCGCACCCTCACGGCGGCCCAGCTCGATCAGGCTACCCACATCCTGGTCATGGCACCCGAGCACGTCCGCGAGGTCCTGTTTCGGCGCCCGCAGTTCCAGGACCGGATCGTCAAGCTGTGGGAGTTCACCAACAAGCCTCGGCGGCTGAGTCGTATTGCCGACCCCGTGGGCCAGCCCTATAAGGTGTTTGCCGCCTGCCGGGACGATATCGACGAGTGTCTGCGGAACTGGATCAAGACGCTGCGGGTGGAATCCTGAGAGCGGGCGCCGCCCGGTGGAGCACCCGGCCTCCCTGCTCCGGGGCATAACCTTGGGCTGCGGCGCTACCGCGGTCCGATGTCGAAATACATTTTGCAGGGTGGCAGACCCGCCCGGGGGGACCGCGCCGGTGACCGCAACAGATCGGCAAGTGTCCACTGTCTCAACACGCCGACACAGGCGGCATGGAGCTGCTGCATGGCCTCGTGAAAGGCGCAGATGTCGCCGGGGCGGCCATCGTCCGAACAATAATTGGCTGTGATCAGGCCTTGGGAAGCTTCGACGATCTGAAGCAGGGTGATGGTCTCCGGGGCACGTGTCAGGACCACTCCACCGCGCACCCCACGCAGCGACGTGAGAAGTCCGGCCTTGACCAGCCCGCGCAGGGTCTTGCCCAAATAGGTCGGCGAACAGCGCAATGCGCCGGCCATCTGATTGGGCGACACCGGGTCCTCGAATCTGGACACTGCCAGGTACAGCATGGCCCGGATTGCCAGTTCACAAGTTCGGGTCAGCATTGCTCTCTCCGCTCTCCTGCACCCCCAACCGTACCGCGCAGCACCGCGACCGTGACCGGCCCCTGGCCCGCCGCTCCTAGCCAGCCGCGCTGTCGGGGGCCATATGAGGATAGCGGTAATCCTTCGGCGGGTCGAAGTTCTCTTTCACCGTCCGGACGTTGAGCCAACGCAGGAGATTGAGGGCGGAGCCGGCCTTGTCGTTGGTGCCGGAGGCCCGCGCGCCCCCGAAAGGCTGCTGCCCGACCACGGCGCCTGTCGGTTTGTCGTTGATGTAGAAGTTACCGGCGCTGTGCACCAGGATTTCCCGCGCCTGCATGATTGCTCGGCGGTCCCGCGCCATCACGGCGCCCGTCAAGGCGTAAGGGCTGGTGGCGTCGCACAGGTGCAAGGTTTCTTCCCAGCGTTCACGCCGGTACACGTAGATGGTGAGGACGGGACCAAAGATCTCTTCTTCCATTGTCCGGAAATGGGGGTCGGTGGTCACGATGGTAGTGGGCGTAATGAAGTAGCCGACCTTGTCATCGTAGGTGCCGCCGGTGAGGATGGCCGCCTCGGGCCTCCCCTTGGCGTACTCGATGTAACCGGTGATCGAGTCGAAGGCCCCACGGTCGATGACCGCTCCCATGAAATTCCTGAAATCTTCCACGTCGCCGACCGCGATGGTTGCGACCGTTTCCACATAGCGCCGTTTCAGCTCCGGCCAGAGGCTGTCCGGAATGTACGCCCGGGAGGCCGCGGAACACTTCTGTCCCTGGTACTCGAAGGCTCCACGGACCAGGGCGGTCACGGTGGCATCCACATCGGCGGACTCATGAACCATCACGAAGTCCTTCCCGCCGGTCTCGCCCACGATCCGGGGGTAGCCCCGGTAGCGTGCGATGTTGTCGCCGATGGTCCTCCACATGTCCTGGAAGACGGTGGTGGAGCCGGTGAAATGCACCCCGGCGAGCTGGGGGTGGGAGAGGGCGGGACGTCCCACCGCCCCGCCCGGTCCGGGCACGAAGTTGATGACCCCGTCCGGCAGACCTGCCTCCCGGAACAGCCGCATCAGTTGGTAGGCGGAATACACGGCCGATGAAGCCGGTTTCCACAGCACCACATTGCCCATCAGCGCTGGAGCTGTGGGCAGGTTGCCGGCAATCGAAGTGAAGTTGAATGGCGTGACGGCAAAAACGAACCCTTCGAGGGGGCGGTACTCGAGTTGGTTCCAGGTCCCAGCGGGGCTGTAAGGCGGCTGATCCGCATAGATACGCGCCAGGAACTCAGTGTTGAAGTTGTAGAAATCGACAAGTTCACAGGCGGCGTCAATCTCCGCCTGGTAGACGGTCTTGCTTTGCCCCAGCATGGTGGCACCGTTCAGGGTGTCCCGGAACGGTCCTGCCAGCAGTACCGCCATGCGGCGGAAGATCGCCACCCGTTCCTCCCAGGGGGTTCGCGACCAGTCCTGCCAGGCACGAAGGCTTGCCGCGACGGCGGCCTCAACTTCTTCGGCCCCCGCCTGGTGGTAGCGGGCCAGCAGGTGGGCGTGACGATGGGGCATCCGGCACTCCCCCAGCCGGCCGGTCCGCACCTCCTTACCGCCGATGATCAGGGGGATTTCCAGGATCTCGTTCTGGAGTTCACGCAGCCTGGTCTGGAGCCGCCGTCGCTCCGGGCTGCCGGGGGCATATTGGAGAACGGGCTCATTGACGGCCCTGGGGACCGAAGCGATTCCGTTGTGCATCGAGGAACCTCCTTGTGCCGCGGGTCAGCCGGCGGCCGTCAGATCAGGAACTCTTCGATACTCCATCCGGATCTGGGAACGCAGCAGTTCCAGGGCTTCTTTCTCGCTGCGGCCGATGGCCGAGAAAGGGCGCACCCGGACGAACATGCCCTCCCGGGGTGCGCGGGCCGAGGCCATGACCAGCGGACCCATCCGCTCGATTGTGATGTGGAAAGTAATACCCTTGTGCTGCCATTCCATCGCGGAAAGCGAGTATATCGGTGGCCTGGTGAATATGGCAAACAACCTCAGAAATCCGGCAGCCGGTAGCCTTTGCGGTGCCGCACCTGGTGACCCTTTCCGCCCACCAGCCGGACTTCGATCCGCCTGAACCGGCCGTCGGGCACCAGATCCCGAGGCCGGTAGGTCAGGGTGTACTGGCTGCGCAGCTCCAGGTTGATCTGGTCAAAGGCTTCGTCCAGCCGTTCCGCCGAGTAAGGGAAGAAGGCGGTTCCTCCCGTCAGCTCGCAGAGTTCCTTGAGGTTGTCCTCGCCCTTCTGGTTGGAGGACGCTCCGAACCGCGATGTGCCGATCGCATACACCGTGACCTCCGAGGTCTGGATCATCTTGAGCGTCTCCTCGAAACTGAGCTGGCTGTGGAGGTCCTCTCCGTCGCTCACGATGACGATGGTCTTGCGGGCATCCCGTCCGGTCATCTTGTCCCGCGCCACCATGTACAGGGCGTCCCACATGGCGGTTCCGCCCCCGGCGCGAAGGGACTCGATACCCCTCACAATTTCGGAGGGACGGTCGGTGAAGTCCTGGATCAGGGTCGTGCCACGGTCGAAGTCCACCAGCAGCGCCTGATCCTTGCGCCGCATCACCGAACGGATGAAATTGACGGCCGCCCGCTTCTCGAAATCCAGTTTCAGGCGGACGCTGGCACTGGTGTCAATCAGGAGTCCGATTTGCAGCGGGAGGTTGGATTCCCGGGAGAAGTTGGTGATCTCCTGGGGGATCCCGTCCTCATAGACGATGAAACGATCCTGGGAGAGGTCGGTCACGAAGCGACCCTGACGGTCGGTGACGGTGACAAAGACGTTGACCCGTTCCACTTCCACACGGATCTGGGTTCCGGCACGCTCCTGGGTGCCCGGCGACCCGGTATCCTGAAACGTCGCCGGCAGAAGCAGAAACGGGATCAAGAGCAGGACCGGCTGGGCCATCTTTATTAATGTACCTGATCCGTTTAGACTGAAAAAACCGGCATCGAATTCGGGCAGGAGAGAATGTCGACGCAGGGACGGCTGGAACAGGTCAACGCGGTTATCGAACGGATCATGAGCGAGTGGTACGAGCGGTTGCGCCAGCATTACGTGACCGACGAGGACAGCCGCGAACTGGGCCTCGAACCCGAGGTCAAGTACTTCCGCGAGTTCGGGAGCCACCGCATCAAGTTTTCGCGCAAGGGGGAGCTGGACGTCACCTACGGGTTGGCCGCCGAGCAGAAGAACGGCTCGCTGGTGGTCGTGTCGAGCGTCAACAACAAGTCCCATGGTTTCGACTACGACCGCTTCGTGGAGAAGCTGAAACTTTTCTACTGGACCAGCCGCAACGAAAAGCCGTGGACCCATCCTGATATCGACCACTTCGCGTACGGGGATCTGGTGAAATTTGAACCGCGCATCGGTCAATCGGTTTCGCTGGACATCCGCAAGGACAAGGCGGACATACTGCGCCTCGCTTTTCAGATCGTCCCCGAGCACGAAGCCCTGTTGCTGAGCAACCAGGAGCTGTTCCGTGACCTGGTGGAAAACTACTGCCTCAATCCGCTCAAGCGCATCTACGCGGAGTCGTACCGCCAGGGCTGAACGGTCCCCCGCGGGAGGAAAACATGAACCCAGAGCATGACCAGCGTCTCCAGGAGTTCTTCAACACTGAATTCCCGTGGACGTTCACAGCGGCGGAGTGCAACTTTCTGATCCAGTTGCTGGCGCACCTGGTCCAGGAGAACCCCCCGTTTATCCGGGGGCCGCAGGGAGAGAAGGAACAGCTCAACTACCAGAGCATCCGGATGGCGGTGCTGCTCAATGAGAAACTGAGTGCCCAGTTCCAGCGGCGCAGCAAGGAAGCGTCCGTGGTAATGGGTGAGACCAAAGGACCAGCCGGGCGGGTGCAATGATGGAGGAGTCCGGCGCTCAGGCCCCTTGCGGGGCCATCCTGGGAGATGAGCCCCGTCCAGCACGAACCGTCCCGATTCGGAAAGGTTGAGTAGAAACGGATATGGATGGTCTTGGTGATCGCAGGTTGGCAATTCTCGGTCTGGGGAAGCTGGGAGGGATCCTGCTCCGTTCCTTTCTGGAGCGGGGCCTGACACGTCCCGAACTGGTCAGGGCCACGGTACGCCATGACCACCGGGCCGAAGCCCGCCGGCGGGATTTCAAGGTCGACGTGCAGACCGACAATGTCTGGGCTGCCGAATGGGCGGACGTGATTCTCCTCTGCGTCAAGCCGGCTGGGGTGCTGGAGGTGGTCCGCTCCCTGTCCCCGGTGGTCGGCCCGGAAAAGCTGGTCATTTCTGTGGCGGCGTCGGTGACCACGCAATACATCGAACAGGGCTTGGGAAAGCCGGTACCGGTGATCCGGGTGATGCCCAACACCCCGTGCTCGGTGGGCTGCGGGATGACCGCCATCTGCCGGGGCGCCCATGCGCGGGAGGAACACGTCGAGCTGACTCGAAGCCTGTTCGATGCTGTGGGCAGGACGGTGATCGTGGACGAAGGTCACTTTGACGCGGTTACCGGCCTGTCGGCCAGCGGTCCGGCCTTCATTTACATCATCCTGGAATCGCTGGCGGAAGCCGGCGTCAAGGTCGGCCTGCCGCGCGAGGTGGCGACCCTGTTGGCGGCGCAGACCACCCAGGGAGCGGCGCGCGTGGTTCTGGAAACCGGCAGTCATCCGGCCCTGCTCAAGGACGCCGTCACCACCCCGGCGGGCTGCACGATCGACGGGATCATGGAGCTGGAAGAGGGCAAGCTGCGCGTCACCCTCATCAAGGCGGTCATGAAGGCTACCCAGCGAGCCAAGGAGCTGGTCTACGGCGCCTGAGGCAGGCGCGGGATGCAACTTTACCCGGCGTTCGGGATCGTCTACGGGGACGGGAACGTTACCCGGAGTGCCGACCCCGGGAAAAATCGAGGCGATGATGAGTGTGTTCAGTCCCAGATGGCTGTTGGGAATTTCGGTACCGTTGCTGGCGGCGGTGGGTTTTTTGGCCGTAAAGGCAGGTGAACCGCCGGAGAAACCGCTCCAACTGGAAGCGAAGATCGAGTATCAGGGTGCCAACGGCCTGGTGCAGCTCCAGTGGCGGGACATGTCGGACAATGAACTGGGGTTCGAGATTCTGCGCTCCGATAACAACGGCGAGTTCCGGGTTATCAGCATCGCTGCGGCCAACGCCACCCGTCACAAGGACCGGGTTGGAAAGTACGTGACCGGAGTCTTTGCGTATAAAGTACGCGCCTTCAATGAGAGCGGGAAAAGCGAAGATTCCAACGTGGCTTCGGTCTGGTTCTGAGCCGGAACGGCCGCGGCGAAATTCAGACCCGCTGCTCGAGCCACTGACGGTTGCGAACCGCCGAATCGAACGGATTCCGGTCCTCCGGCTCATCCTCCCAGGAGTAGGCCCCGGTGTAGCCGATCTCCTTGAAGGCCCGGATACATTCCTCCACCTGGGCAGTCCCCTCCCCCAGGAGGCAGGTTTCGTGAGCCCCCGGCCGCTTCACGTCCTTGACGTGGTTGTGGCGGACCAATGGACCGCAAGCCCGGATGATGTCCGGCCCCGACACGCCCTGGGTGCCGAGCCAGCCCGTGTCGATACAGACGCCCAACCACTCGTTGCCACCCCCGATCTTGTCCAGGATCTCCCTGGCACTCTTCTCGGGATGGTTTTCCAGGTTGAAGCCGATGCCGGATTCCCGGCAGAGAGCGGTCGCCTGCGCCGGGTCAAGTCCACCCAGTCCGCCGTCCACATGGGGAATCTCCAGCCACCCGCAAATGCGGACTGTGTCCGGGCTGAGGCGGCCGGCGTAGGCCACCGGCTTGAGTCCGGCTTCCCGCAGGATCCGCTTCCACTCCATTGCCTTGGCCTGATCCATTCGTTCCGGCGAGGCGTGGGCTTCCCAGACCTCGACCGCCTTGAAGCCGGTGGCGGCTATCTCCTGGCAGATGCCTCGCCACTCGTCGGCGTCGGTTGCGGCAACCGTCCTGGCGTGCTGTTCCATCCACTGTCGAAGTTCGAAGCGGTAGCCGGTGACCCGGGCCACCAGGTTGGCGGTATTGAACGCGATATCGGGGCGCTGGACCACAGCCGCCAGTCCCGGCTTCGCGGTTTCCATCGCCGCGGTGACGGCCAGAGCGCCGGCGGCGGAACGGTTAAGAAAGGTCCGCCGGTCGATCCGGCCGGCAGCGAATGGGGGTTTCATCTTCAGGTCCATCGAACTCCTCCTGCCCAACAATACCCCGCCTACCCTCAAACCGCCAAACCTTTAAACCTTTGAACCCTTTGAACCTCTCAACCGGACGGCGCTCAGTTCCAGGCATAGTTCTTCGGCTTCCGTTGTACTATCTGGTCCTCGTGGCGCTGGCCTATTTCCTGCAGAACTGGCTGCTATACCACCCTCCGCGGCTCACCCTCGGGCAGGTGCAGGGGTCGGCTGCGGCACTGGGACTGCGCCTGTGGCCGGGCGGGGAAACCGAATACCGAGGCCTCACGGCTATTTCCGGCTTGCTGCCCGGGAGGCCGGTGGTGGCGGTGTTCCACGGCAATGCCGGTTCGGCCTCTGATCGGGACCACTACGTGGCTGCTTTGGAGCCTCTCGGATACAGCGTTCTGCTGCTGGAGTATCCCGGTTTTGGCGCCAGACCGGGGAAGCTGTCCGAGCCTGCCTTCGTCGCCGATGCGGTGGCATCACTGCAGCGGGCGATCCGGGAAGCGGACGCGCCGATCTTCCTGATGGGAGAATCGCTTGGCGCGGGAGTGGCGGCGAGCGTCGTGGGGACAGGTCAGGTCCCGGTGGGGGGAATCGGTCTGATCACCCCCTGGGACACGCTGCCGAATCTCGCCCAGTCCCTTTACTGGTTCCTGCCGACCCGCCTGCTGGTGCGGGACCAGTATGACAGTGTGCAGAACCTGCGGCGTTACCGCGGACCGGTTGCAGTGTTGATGGCGGAGCAAGACGAGATCATCCCCCGCCGCCACACCATGGCTCTGTACGAGTCCCTGTCGGAACCGAAACGCCTTTGGGTCTTTCCCGGGGCTACCCACAACCGTTGGCCCAACGAGCCCGAGGCGGGCTGGTGGAGGGAGGCCGTGGAGTTTCTCGCTGGGGGAGGCGGAGGCCGGTAACGGCTTGGCGGAACGTTCGAGGTCAAGGAGGACGTGTCGACCTCCGGTTGCTTGACCTCCGGTCGCTCCTGGCGAGCCTGCGACCCAGGAATCAAACGAAAGGAGCCGTGCACTTCATCGAAGACTCCAATCACAGAAGACTCCAATCACAAAGGAATCTGTGTTATCAGTGAATCTGTGGCTCTGTGGCGTCCGGATTGATCACCGTCCGGGCTTCGAGTATGTTGGCGCGGTGGAGAACCCACCGGCCGGCCCTGCGAAGGCGGGAGAAGCCCCCAGGCAGAGCGTCGCGCTCTCCGGAGTGGACGTATCCCTGATCCGCTGGCTGCTGTCGCTGACTCCGGCCCAGCGCCTGGCCGTCCTGCAGGGGGCCGCCCGGTCCTTGGCCAAGTTGCGTGATGCCCGAACCGGCCGCGGATTTTGAACGCCTGCTCCGTGAGTTGACTGAAGGCGGGGTTGAGTTCCTCGTGGTGGGCGGGGTATCCGCGTTCCTTCAGGGAGCTCCGGTAGTGACCCTTGACCTGGATATTGTCCACCGCCGGAGCGAGGACAATGTAGCGCGTCTCCAGGAGGTACTGGGCCGTTTGGGTGCCCGCTATCGAACGTCCTCCGGGCGTGACCTTGCACCGAGCTTCTCCCATCTTGAATCACCGGGCCACCAGTTGTTGATCACCGTGGCGGGCCCGCTCGATGTCCTGGGTTCGATCGGCCGCGGAGAGACTTACGAGGATTTGTTGCCCCACAGCATCGTGATGGAGTTTGGGGACCTGAAGGTGAGAGTTCTCAGGCTGGAGGACGTGATCAGAGTCAAGGAGGAACTCGGCTTGCCGAAGGATCTGGCGGTCCTGGAGGTTCTCAAGGCCACGTTGCGGCAGTCCCGCGATCAGGGGCCGTCAGGGGAGTCCGGTTAGCGCGCAGCCCCGCCCACCTGTCGGTGCGCCCCGGTTAGAATTGATTCCCAGCCGGAATCTGGATGAGTACTACCTGTACCAGTTCCCGCCGACCAAGGGTTGCCGCGGTGATTGCACTGGCCGTGGCGGCATTGTCGACTCCTGCGGCGATCTGCCATCCCGGGACAGGGATCGTGATGGACTCCCGCGGCAATGTCTACTACACCGACCTTGAACAGGTCTGGAGGATCGCGCCGGACGGCTCTCGCTCGGTTGCGGTCCCGCGGGTGCACACCCACGAACTCTGTCTCGGCGGCGACGGCAGCCTGTACGGCGAGCACCTCTGGTATGAGGGTGAGCAGTCCGACCGCTGGGGACACTACGTCTGGCGGTTGGGACCGGACGGCTCCCTCGAGACAATCCTGGGTCCCAGACAGGGTTTCCTCACTGACTACGCCTATTCTTTTGTCCGCGACGAAGCGGGGACGATGTACTGGGTGGATCGTGACCGCGAGGAGATTCGGCGCCGCAGCCCGGATGGCACGGTGGAGACCCACGTCCGTGGCGGATTCCGGGAGGCAGGCTGGATGACGGCTTCCCCGGAGGGAACGCTTTATCTGACCGTGGGTGGTGATCTCCTCAAGGTGGACCGTGACGGCCGGGTTAGGGTGGCGGCTCGAAATCTGCAGGAGCGGTCCCTGACCCAGTTTCATGTGAGCGGACGACACAACCTGATGGGGCTGTGGTTGGATCGTGAGGGGAATGTTTATGTGGCGGTATGGGGAGGCCGCCTGGTAAAGCGGGTGACGCCGGATGGCGTTGTTTCCGTGACGGCGCGTTCGGGAGTCGGTTGGGGACCGACCGGGGGGCTGGTGGCGCCGGACGGAGCCCTGTGGATCCTGGAGACCTCCCTCACCAATGCCGTCCAGGTGCGGAGGATCGCCTCCGACGGCAGCACCCGCACCTGGTGAGCGGTCACATTCCCGGCGGAAGCCCCACTTCGAGGCTCCACCCCGCGTTGCCTTGAAGCCGGCCGGATGGTAGCGTCAAAGGAGTCGCGACCGCCTGGCCGCCGGTTCCTGTCGTGCGGCAGTCCGGGAGTTTCCACCGGCTGCCGTGTCCGACCGGTCGCCCCTTCGGAAAGGAGAATCGACAATGAAATCTGCGTGGTTGACGTTCTGCCTCGCCCTGTTGGGGGCCGGCCAGACCCTCAGCGGACAGGACAGACCCCTTCAGATCATCGCCATATTCGCCCACCCGGACGATGCCGACAGCCGCATCGCCGGAACCGCTGCCCTGTGGGCCAAGCTGGGGCACAAGGTCAAGTTCGTCGCCATCACCAACGGTGACGCCGGACACTACGAGATGGCCGGCAACGCCCTGGCCGACCGGCGCCGGGAGGAAGCGGCTGAAGCGGGCCGGCGCCTCGGAATCGCCGAGTACAAGGTGCTCGACAACCATGACGCTGAACTGCTGCCCCATCTTCATATCCGTCACCAGGTCATCCGCGAGATCCGGCAATGGAAGGCTGACATCGTGATCGGGCTGAGACCCAATGACTACCATCCCGACCACCGGTACGCCGGCGTCCTGGTGATGGATGCCGCGTATATGGTGGTGGTGCCCAACTCTGTCTCCGACACCCCGCCGCTGGAGAAAAACCCGGTGTTTCTGTACATGCAGGACCGTTTCAAGCGCCCCTACCCCTTCCAGCCTGACATTGCCGTCGACATCGGCGAAACCTTCGAGAAGAAGATTGACGCTCTCGATGCGCACGTGTCCCAGATGTACGAGTGGTTACCCTGGGTGGACCGGCGGCTGGATGAAGTCCCCAAGGATCCGGTGGCCCGGCGTGCCTGGCTGGTGAACTGGCGGGGACGGCCTTCGATCACTCCGGCGGTTCGTGCGGCCCTGGAGAAATGGTACGGCGCCGAACGCGCGGCCAAGGTCCAACACGCCGAGGCGTTCGAGATCGCCGAGTACGGGTATCAACCCAACGATGACGAGATCCGTCGCCTGTTTCCCATGTTGGGCAAGTAGTGCCGCCGGGTTCACCGTGGCTGCAGGATTGTGGATCGGGCAGGGGGGTGAACGTCCCGGTGTGCCCATCCTGGAACGGGAAGTCGCCCAGATCGAGGAGGCGGTTGAGGAACGGGTGGTCCGCAGGTCGGAAAAGACCATTCCCGGCGTGCCGCGTGAGGACAGCCAGGTGGTGGAGACCCGCGGGATCCTGCATCGCCTGGTGCTGGTGGTGGAGCTGGCGCCGGTCACGGCGTCTGTGCCCCTGGAGGAAGTGGAGGGCGTCGAAGCCGTCGAATCCGGACTGAAAGAGCTCCGGCGGGCGGTCGATCGTTGCCTGAAGCAGGACGAGATCAAGGCGGACCTCGACGTGATCCGCCGCGGGTTCCTGCAGGGGCGCCTTCCGGATCCGAAACTCCGGGAGGAGCTCGAGAGGGGACTCGCCGCCTGTCTGGAACCGGTGCGGCCGCCACCGTTCCGGTTTCGGGCGGAGCTGGAACATCGCACGACCCCGACCGGCTGGCGCCGACGCTGAAGGGGGATGGAGGGGGAATGGCTTCTCTCCCCCAACTTCAAGAGTTTCCGCATTGGGTCGGCTCCTCGGCCCGGTCCAGGATCTCGCGGATCTTCATTGCCAGCTCGGCGCGGCCAATGGGCTTCGCCATGAAATCGGCGCTTTCCGGCACCGCCGCCCGGGCCTTGATCTCGCCGGGGGGATAGCCCGACATGTAAAGTACCTTGAGCCCGGGGCGGTCCTTCCGAAGGATTCTGGCCAGTTCCGGACCCGGGAGACCGGGCATGATCACATCCGTGACCAGCAAGTGAATCGTGCGGGGTTGTTGTGCGATCTGAAGTGCTTCAGCGCTGTGGGCTGCAGCCAGGACGTTGTAACCCTGGTGGCTAATCATCCGTACCAGCACCGCCCGCATATGAGGGTCGTCCTCGACGATCAACACCGTTTCGTTACCACGGGGCAGGCTGGACGGCCGAACCGCGGCCGCCTGCTGCAGGGTGGCGGGATCCGCCCGGGGGAGAAAAACCTGGAAGGTAGTGCCCACTTCCGGCACGCTTTCCAGGTGGATGTCTCCGCCGGCGGCCTTGACCAAGGCATAGGCAGTGGACAGGCCGAGGCCGTCACCCTGCCCGGGGGCCTTGGTGGTGAAGAAAGGTTCGAACACTCGCTCCTTCAGCTCAGGGGGAATGCCGACGCCGTTGTCGCGCACTTCCAGCATGACGTATTCCCCCGGTGTGAGCCCTGTGCCCGCCTGCCTTTCGGGCTCCACGTATGGCCGGGTTCGGATCTGGATCCACCCCCCATGGGGCAGCGCGTCCCGGGCGTTCATACACAGGTTGGTGACGACTTCCTCGATCTGGGACCGTTCGGCTTGCACCCAGCCTGCAAGAGGATCCAGGTCCATGCTCAGCTCGACATCCTCCCGGAGGATGGGGACCAGCAACGGCCGCAGGTTCTCCAGCATCTCGTTGAGGTCAAAGGGTTCCCGTCCCGCTTCCCGGGGGCGTCCCAGAAGGAGGAGACGGTCCGCCAACCGGGCCGCCTTGAAAGCGGCGTCGTTGATCTGGTCGAGGATGGGGCCCAAGGGATCATCCGGTCTGGCCTCCAGCCGTCCCAACTGGGCATGAGCCATGATGACGGTCAGGAGGTTCTTGAAGTCGTGGGCCAGGCCGGCCGCCAGGCGGGCCATGCTTTCCAGCCGCTGCGCCCGCTGAAACTGCTCAGACATGGCCCGCTGGGCGGTCATGTCCCGGGCGATTCCGAAAATGAGCCCCTGTTCCGGAAGTGCGACCGCGTTCAAGGAGAGGATCCGGTGTGAACCCTCCCGGGTGACGTATCGGCCTTCGAGACCGCTGATTACCCCTCCACGCAACAAGGTGGACAGCGCGCGCTGGAAGGCCTCGACGTCTCCCGGGTACAGGAAGTCAGTCAGCGGCCGGGACTCCAGTTCGTGGTCGGGCCAGCCCAGTTTCGTCTGCCACGCCGGATTGACCTGCTGGAAGCGCCCGCCGGCGTCGAGGACACAGAGAAGGTCCTCGGAGTGGAGAAACAGTTGTTGCTGGACGGTCGTCAGGGCATCCTGCCGGCGGAGATGGGCGCGCAGGAGAAGCGCCAGCAGCAGGCCGGTGCCGAGGACGTAAAGTAGCCCCTTGGAGGTTTGCCAGCCCAACAGGTTGCTGGTCCCCTGCACCAGCAGGTCGGAGATGACGATCCAAACGCTGCCGATAGCCAGGTACGGCAAGAGGATGCGGGTGATCCGTCTGTCCATCGCCCATCCCCCTATCAGGCTCGTGCCCTCGCCGCGCCGCCGGAGAGCCGGTCGATGGCCTGGGATTTCGCTGTGGAATCAGCCTGAAGATTGCCGGCCCGCTGCCTGTTCATCATAGGCCAACTCGCCGGCGATCGCCAGCAACGGCCTGAAGTCTTCAAACCCGGGTGCGGGACCGCCGGTACAGTGAGGCGCCTCCCTAAAGAGCCGGGGCGGCCGGGCCGATGGTAAGGAAGGACGGAGGCGTCTACTGGAGTTCGTTGTGGCTGAGGAACCCACTTCCCCCGCGGGGGGCGGTCCGGCCGAAAAGGTTGACCGGCCGACTGTGCAGAATAAAGCTCGGAACCGAAGGCTGACTGAATCCGCTCCGGCAGGACGGCGGGGGGACGCCTTGCGGCGCCAAGGAGAGCTTCAGCGCGGACGTTATCTGGAGCAGCTTCTGGAAGCGCTGCCATACCCCCTTTTCGTCAAGGATCGCTTCGGAGTTTACATATACTGCAACGCAGCGTTCGCGGAAGCCGTCGGAAAGCACCGTGAGGAGGTGCTGGGTTTGACGATCTTCGATCTTGTCCCGCCGGAGAGTGCACAGCTCCATGTCAAGGTCGAGGAACAGCTCGGGAAGCGGGGAGGACTGCAGATCTATGAGGTCCCACTGGCCTCTCCGGAAGGCGGACTGCGCCTGTGGCGCCTGCACAAGGTGAGTGTGCGGGGCAGGTCCAACGAACCCATCGGATTTGCGGGCCTCATGACGCCGTCCCGGGAGCTGGCCCGCAAGACGGAACCCCGCAAGAGCCGGCGGGCCGAGCTGGCGGAGGTGGAGACCATGCTGGCGGTGGTCGCCCATGAACTTCATTCGCCGATTGCCAGCATCCGGACGACTGCGGAACTCTTGAGCGGCAGGAAGCTTCCCGCGGCTCAGCGGCGCCATCTGGTACACCTGATCCACCAGCAGGCCTATCGGATGGGAGAGGTGCTGTCCGATCTGGTGGACGTTACCCGCCTGCACCTGGGGTCCGCCGACTGGCACTGGCAGGAGGTTGAGCTGGGGAACGTCCTGGAGCCGTGTGTGGAGTCGGCCAGGACGGCTGTGCAAGATGAACCCGGGATGCAGTTCAGCGTCCGCCCTGCGGAAAGGCCGGTATGGATCGAAGGGGATCTGTCGGCCCTCCGGCGGCTGGTGAACGCACTGCTGAGCAACGCCATCCGCTACACAGGATCCGGGGAGATCGAACTGGCATGGGGAGCGGTGGAGGAGCCGGCAGGCGAGTACTGCTGGATCACAGTCCGGGACACGGGCCCCGGACTGCCGATGTGGGTCTTGGAAAGTCTGGACCGGCCTTTCTCTCTGTCCTGCGGTCTGATTGGTGCGAAACAGGCGAGTGGCACCGGTTTGGGGCTGACCCTGGCCAAAGGAATCATCGAGGCTCACCAGGGTCTTTGGGAAATCGAGTCCGCTCAAGGGGCCGGTACCCGTTTCCGCATCCTCCTGCCCCGGAGCCATCGCAGGATGAGGCGGGCGAACTCGGAGTCATGATGGGAGCAAAGATGCAGGGCCGAACCATTCTGGTTGCGGAAGACATGCCCGCTTTGCGGGAACCGATGGCGGTTGCCCTGAGACATGAGGGTTACCGGGTTCTGACTTGCGCCAACGGGCGGGAAGCTCTCAGCTTGGTGGAGCAGGAGAAACCGGATCTTCTGCTGCTCGACCTGGCCATGCCCGTCATGGACGGAGTTACCTGCCTGAGACAGATCCGCCAGTTTTACTCACGGCGGGAACTGCCCGTGATTGTCCTTACCGCGCATTCCGAGCAGTCGCTGGTGGCCAGGGTGGCCGAGCTGGGGGTCGATGACTTCTATCTGAAATCCGCTTTTACACTGCAGGGACTGTTCGAGAAAGTCGCCGCTGTGCTGGGTGAGCCGGCGGGTTCAGGAAGGACGGTTGGGGAGGATGGACCAAGCCCGTCCGGGGAGACTTCAAGTCAGGCAGCCGGAGTCATGGCGTCGGCCGGGGAACCCGTGACCCCAGCCCGCACCCAGGCCGTTCCCGGGGCGGCGGAACTGCGGTTCCGTCAGATTCACGGAGATGAGCCTGGCCGCCGCTTTCTGAGCCGGGCGGACAAGTCGATCCGCGAAGCGGCGGAGTTCGTTCCGCTGCTCTCCCGCGAAGCACTGGAGGCACGCCTGCGGACGTTCGACGCCGTCAAGGGCTTCAGTCCCGCTGTTGCCAACCTGTTGCGGACGATCGACAGCCCGGTGGCCACGCTGGACCAGATCGTCGACGCTGCCAGTCTCGACCAAGCCCTTGCTACCAGATTTCTCTGGCTGGCCAATTCCGCGGCCTATGCCCGGGGCGACGAGGTCCGGTCTCTACGCAAGGCCATCGTGCGTATCGGGACGGAGAAACTGAGAGAAGCAGCCCTCACCATCGGGGTCATGGAGCGTTTCAGCTCGGACGCCGATGAGTACGTCCACTATGGCCGCTTCTGGGAACACAGCATCACTGTGGCCTCACTGGCCGCGGAGCTGGCCCGCGCCGCAGGGTCGGCGGGGGATCTTGAGCCGGACCTGGCTTTCACCATCGGCCTGGTTCACGACATCGGCCGGTTGATTCTGCTGGAGTGCCTGGGTGACCTCTACGGCGAGGTTCTGGCCCGCGCCCGTGAGGAGGGACTGCCGTTGGAGGAGCTGGAGAGGCGGCTGCTGCTGACCAGCCACACCCAGGTGGCGGAGTCGGCACTTCGGAAGTGGAGGTTTTCGGCGCGGGTAATCCGTCCGGTTACCCTCCACCATCTGGGTGTCCAGGAGATCAGGCGCCTGGTCGGCCCGGACCGGATTCCCTGCACGATTCTGGCGCTGGCGGACGGACTGGGGAAAGCACTGCTCTTGGGAGACAGCGGTGAGGACCATATCGAGGAGGTCTGCCCGCTCATCGATGACCTGGGCTTGGGCGCGGAAATCGTTCCCCGGATCCTCCAGCAGATCATCGAGCGGTGGCGTGATCTGCGAACGGTCGTGATCATGAAGTCCTGGAGAGAGTGGCCGGACCGGATCACGGTCCTGAAGCGGCTGGTTCCGGAAGGAGTCAGGCCGGGCTGGCTGGACTATGGGAACTACGCCACCCTGCGCCTCCTGTTCTCGCGTCTGTTCCCTGCGGTCGAAGATTCACGGGTCACGGCGTGGATCGTGCGGGTGGACAGCCGGGTTCACCTGGAAGCCGCGCTGCGGGATCTGCAGCAGAGGGAGCGTGCCGGACAAATGGGAATCCCGCGGCCGGTCCTGCTGCTGGCGGGGGGCGAGCTGGATGTGCCCTGGCAGGGTGATCGGGAGATCAGGACGGTACGGGCGCCTTTCTGCATCGAGTCCGTGTTGAGGAAACTGGCCGGCCTGGTGACGCCCCACCCGAACTGAGTTCAGGAGTTCGGGCCCACTGGCTGGGCGGATGCCCCGGTTCCGGGACGGACGACCTTCCCCTGCTTTTGGACTTCCCGGCCCCGCAGATGCAGGTGATGGCTCTTTTCAGCCGCCTGCGATAGACTGCCCGCCTACCGTGCTGTCGTGGACTCTACACGGGTTGGGCTGAGCTCTTCAGGCCTTTTAAAAGGGGGGCAGGCCATGGCGCGCGACCGGCATAACGCTTTCCCGTACTCACCGGGCAGTCCGCTGGAGAAGGCTCCCACTTACATCCGAGGCATCGACGAGATCCTGGAAGGCGGACTGCCGCGCGGCCGAACTACCGTCCTCCTGGGCGAAGCAGGTTCGGGGAAGACCGTATTCGGGCTCGAGTTCCTGTATCGTGGTGCTCTCGCCGGAGAGCCTGGCATCTTCGTGGGGTTCGAGGAAACCGCCGCGCAGCTCCGCCAGAATGCCGCCACTCTCGGCTGGGATTTCGCGGCTTTGGAGAACAGCCGGAGTCTCGTGCTGGTGGAAGGTGGATCTCCGGTGGAGACGATCCTCAGCGGGGAATTCAGCCTCAAGGGACTGCTTGCGGTTCTGTCCGGCATCAGCCGGGAGACCGGCGCCCGCCGGGTGGTGCTGGATGCGCTGGAAGTGGTCTTGAGGCTGTTCGGAGAGTCAATACAGGCTCGCAGTGAGCTCTACATCCTGAACCACTGGCTTCACGAGGCGGGTTTGACCTCGATCATGACTGTCCGCCCCGCCCGCAGGAGACAGTCCGCCCTGCTGGAGGATTTCTTCGAATCCATGGGAGACTGCCTGATCCGTCTGGACACCCGGATGGATGCCCAGGTCAGCACCCGCCGGCTGCAGGTGGTGAAATACCGGGGTTCCGCATTCGGGCGCAACCACTACCCTTACGCGATCATCGAGGGTGGCCTGTGGGCGGCGCCGGTCTCGGCGGTGGCGCTGCGGCGGAAGGTTTTTGGGGAGAGAATGCCCAGCGGCGTGGAGGGGTTGGACGAGATGCTGGGCGGGGGCTTCCACCGGGCTTCCTGCGTCCTGATTGCCGGTGAGCCGGGGACAGGCAAGTCGCTGCTGCTGGCCAGCTTCATCCACAGCGCCTGCCAGCGCGGGGAAAAGGTCCTTTACATCAACTTCGAAGAGTCCGAAGAAGCGGTAGTCAGCAATGTGACCAGCGCGGGAATCGACCTCCGGCCCGCGGTCGCTGCGGGCCGCCTGCATTTCCTCACCAGCTTTCCGGAGGCCACCGGTGCCGAGGAACATCTCATCAAGGCGTTGGAACGGATTGAGAACCTGGAACCGGACCATCTGGCGGTGGACGCGATCTCCGCCTGCCCCCGGATGGGCGGGAATCAGGCCGCTTTCGATTACCTGGTGAGGTTGTTGAATACCTGCTACCAGAGAGGGATGACGGCGTTCTTCACCAACCAGATTGCCGGTCACGGCCGCACCGAGATCACCGGCAACGGCATTTCGTCGGTGGTGGACACTGTGGTGCGCCTCAGCTATCAGGAAGAGTCTTGGAAAACCAACCGTCTGCTGCAGGTGATCAAGTCGCGAGGGTCAAGACACTCGAATCAGAAGCGGGAATTTACGATTACCGAGCGGGGAATCCGGATCGGCAGGCCGTTCGGTAAGCCTGGGCAGGGCCCTGACTGGCACGGTGCGGCCGATCGAGGAAGCGAAACATCGGGCTGAAAGCCGGCGACAGCGTTTGAAATCGAACTGAGGAACTTGAGCTGGTCCGGCGCGCTTGTTGCGGGGAGAGCTTGCCGGCAGAGGCGGCGGCGACCCAGCGGGCGAGGGGCGCCGGACCCGCCGACCCCTTTGGAGGAAAGGAGATGGACCGACCTGACTCCGTGAAGCGGGGGGCCGATTCAGGCAGTTCGCCTCCCGTCTACCACCTGCTCCTTTTCGTGGCCGGAGGGGAGCCCAATTCCCTGAAGGCTCTCGCCGCCCTGGAACACCTGAGGAAGATGATCCCGGAGCAGAACTGCCGGATTGAGGTGGTGGACGTTCTGCAGGATTACTCGGCGGCGGTGGCCCAGCGGATCATGGTGGTCCCAGCCCTGCTGATCGAGTCCCCTCCGCCCAGACGCCTGATTGTGGGATCCCTGGCCGACGACGACAAAGTGTTGGCTTCGTTGGGGCTGTCCAGGAAAAGCGAGGACCGGTGACCAGGGAAAGGGACCGATCGCCCTCGTACGAAGAGCTGCTGGAGCTGTTGGAGGAGCAGCAGGCCACGCTCGACGCCCTGCGACGGGGAGAGGCCGATCTGCTGATCGGGGAGAGCGGCCCGCTGGTAGTCCGATTGAAGACTTTGGTCGAGGAGAAGGAGCGGCTGGCCGCCGAAACCGAACGTCTGGCCAGACAGTGGCAGCTTACTTTCGACTCCAGCCGGGATGCCATCCTGATCCTGGATTCCCAACAAAGGGTCACGAGGGCCAACCGGGCCGCGGAGACGATCTTCCAGCGCTCCCTTGAGGAGATCCTGGGTCAGCGTTTCTGGGAGCTGGCATGCGGGGGAATCGACCGGGTCTCCAGCCAGGTTCCGGAAGAGGCCCTTGTGGGCCCGACCGGGGGGGTTGTGGAACTCAGATACGGGGATCGGTGGCTGGCTGTCGTCACTGATCCGGTTCAGGGCACGGCGGATACGACGACCGCCTTCATCGCCCATGTCCATGATGTGACCGACCGGAAACGGATGGAACTGGAACGCAGCGCCCTGGAAAGCCAGCTCCTCCAGGCACAAAAGCTTGAGGCGATTGGCCGGCTCGCCGGCGGCCTCGCTCACGACTTCAACAACATGCTCAGTGTGATTCTCGGCTGCGGCGAGCAGTTGCTGGACCAGCTTCACCCGGGAGACCCCCTGGTGGAGGACGTGAGGGAGATCGTGGAGGCTGCCCGGCGCTCGGCGGCCATGACCCGTCAGTTGTTGGCCTTCAGCAAACGCCAACCGCTCAAGCCGGAGGTGGTGTTCCTCAACCGGCACCTGAGGGAAATGGAACGAATGCTGCGGCGGCTGATCGGGGAGGACATCCGGCTTCAACTGTCTCTGAAAGACGATTTGGCGCCGGTGACCGTGGACCCCGGGCAGATTGACCAGGTGATCCTGAATCTGGTGGTCAATGCCAGGGATGCGATGCCGGAAGGCGGCGAGCTGACCATCGGGACCGACAACGTGGAGCTGGACAGCTCCTATGCAGCCGTGCACCCGGAGGTGAGGCCGGGTCCGTATGTTCTGCTGGCGGTCACCGATACGGGCCGTGGAATGGAGGCCGAGGTCAAGGACCGCATCTTCGAGCCTTTTTTCACCACCAAAGGCGGCGAGAAAGGGACGGGGCTGGGACTTTCCACCGCGTACGGGATTGTGAAACAGTCCGGGGGCCACATCTGGGTTTACTCCGAGCCGGGCCGCGGGACGACCTTCAAGGTGTACCTGCCCCGGACCGAGGCTGCCGCGGCGATGCCCGTCCCCGTCCCGGAAGAACAGGGACGGCCCGGCGCCGGCGAACATGTGCTGGTGGTGGAAGATGACGGGCCTTTGCGTGTGGTTCTGAAGCGGATGCTGACCAGGTTGGGCTATAGGGTGACGGTGGCCGCCAACGGCGGCGAGGCCCTGCTGCTCATGGAAGAGCGGGGTCTGGAGCCCGATCTGCTGATGACCGATGTCGTCCTGCCGGGAATGAGCGGCGCGCTGTTGGCGGAGCGGCTCCAACGATATCGGCCCGGCCTTCGGGTCCTCTACATGTCGGGTTATACCGGCGACACCGTCGTTCACCACACCGGGCTGGAAGCCGGCACGCCATTTCTGCAGAAGCCCTTTTCGATCCGCGATCTGGCCGTTCAGTTGCGCAAGGTTCTGAACTAGTCGCGGGGGTGGACCTGGATCCGGCGGCCGCCGACGGGATGCGGCCGGTCAGGGTTTCAGCTCCACCAGGTCCCGAAACGACTGAAACTGGCGGTCGGCGAGGTAGCTGGAACGCACCAGCGGACCAGCCTCGACGTGGTCGAAACCGAAAGCCAGAGCGATTTCACGCCACTGCTGGAATTCCTCCGGGTGATAGTGGCGGACGACCGGCAGATGCCTGCGGGTGGGCTGCAGGTACTGCCCCAGAGTCAGGATGTTGACTCCGCAGTCCCGGATGTCTCCCAGCAACGCCCGCAGTTCCTCATCGGTCTCCCCCAGTCCCAGCATGACGCCGGTCTTGGTGATTCCCGTCGAGTCCCAGCGCCTGGCCATGCGGAGTACCTCCAGGGTGACGGGGTACTTGCCGCCTCCCCGCGCCTTTCGGTACAGGCGGGGGACGGTTTCCACGTTGTGCCCAAAAACTTCCGGGTGTGCCTCCAGGACGGTGTGAACCGGGTCGGGGCGCCCCTGGAAGTCCGGGGTGAGGACCTCAACCGCGCAGCCCGGCCTCAGAGATCGGATCTGCCGGATGGTTTCGGCGAAGATCCCGGCTCCGCCGTCCTCCAGGTCGTCGCGATCCACCGAGGTCAGGACCACATGGTTTAGTCCCATGGCGGCCACCGCCCGGGCCACCCGCAAGGGCTCTTCCCGGTCGAGGCTCGCGGGACGGCCTTTGGCCACTGCACAGTAGCGGCAGCCGCGGGTACAGACGTCGCCCAGCAGCATGAAGGTGGCAACCCCGTGGGACCAGCACTCACCCATGTTGGGACACAACGCTTCCTGGCAGACCGTGTTCAACTGCAGGCCGCCCAGCAGCCGCTTCAGCTCGTGGACATGGGGCCCGAACGGCGCGCGGACTTTCAGCCATGAGGGGTGACGGCGTCGGAAAGAGCCGGGGACCGGGGAGGCGTCCATCATCCTCCACACGTTAGCAGAAACGCCTGGACGCTGCAGGTTCGGGCGGCGCCGCAGGCAAGGCGGACCGCTTTGTTATAATCCTGCCTTGTAGATCCGCCGCCAGTCTTCTAGCATGTGGATCTCGCGCTTCACCGGTGGAGAGTTCGGGCATGGAACCGTATTTCGGATTGCTGGTCATGGTGCTGTTTGCCGCGGGGACGGCGGGAGCGGTGCTGGCCCTGCAGATGTGGCTCGGACCGAAGATCAGCTCGCGGGTTCATGACATGCCTTTCGAGTGCGGCAACGAGCCCCGCCGCATTCTGCGGGGAAAGTTCCCGGTGAAGTTTTTTCTGGTGGCGCTCCTGTTCGTGCTGTTCGACATCGAGATGATCTTTCTGTTCCCGTGGGCGGTGGTTTACCGGGACCTTGGCTGGTTCGGTTTTGTTGAGATGTTCATTTTCCTGACGGTCGTCGTGTGCGGCCTGTATTACTCCGTGCGGCGAGGTGCTCTGGAATGGCGTTAGGTGTGCCGGGTGAGGGCGGCTTCCTCACCACCAGGCTGGACAAGGCTCTGGGCTGGGCCCGGAAGTACTCGATCTTCACCTACCCCTTTGTCACTGCCTGCTGCGGCATGGAGTACATGTCGGCGGCCTGCGCCCATTACGACATCGACCGTTTTGGTGCCGGTCTGCCCCGGTTTTCGCCCCGGCAGGCGGACGTTCTGCTGGTGGTCGGAACCATCAACCAGAAGATGGCGCCGGTCCTGCGCCAGGTCTACGACCAGATGTGCGCGCCCAAGTGGGTGGTGGCATTCGGTGTCTGTACCTGTACCGGCGGCTTCTACGACAACTATGCGGTGGTGCGGGGAATTGATCACGTCGTTCCGGTGGACGTTTACATTCCCGGCTGTCCGCCCCGCCCGGAGACGGTTCTGGACGGACTGATCAGGCTGCAGGAGAGAATCCAGAATCAGAAACACGCCATCTGAAGCCCGGGTTTCCCAGGACAGCGCCCGCGAACAGGGTATACGACCATGGAGTACAGTCTGCCGGTGCGGAAGATTGTTGAGCGTTTCGGTGAAGCCGTCCTGGCCACGCACTCCGACTCCGGCCAGGACAGCGTGACCGTCGCCCGGTCGCGCCTGCTGGAACTGGCCGGGTTCCTGAAAGAGGACCCGGAGCTGCAGTTCAATATTCTGATGGATCTGACGGCGGTGGATTACCTGACACGCCGCCCCCGCTTCGAAGTCGTCTACCACCTGCTGTCTTTGCCCTTCCGGCGGCGACTGCGAGTGAAAGTCCCCGTCGGAGAGCCCGAACCTGAGGTGGAAAGTCTGACGGGCCTCTGGCCCAACGCCAACTGGTATGAGCGTGAGGTGTGGGACATGTTCGGAATCCGTTTCGCCCATCATCCTGATCTGCGCCGGATCCTCATGTACCCGGAATTCGAAGGACACCCCCTGCGCAAGGACTACCCCATCAACCGGCGACAGCCCTTGATCGGGCCTTTGGATTGAGGTCACATGGCGACCACTCTCAAAGCACCAGACTGCCGGCCCGGCTTCGGCGAAAACCTGGCGGAGCACGAGATGCTCCTCAACATGGGGCCCTCCCATCCGGCCATGCACGGTGTGATCCGGATCAGGGTGGTAGCCGACGGAGAGATCGTGAAGGATGCCGACATCGATATCGGTTTCCTTCACCGTGGATTCGAGAAACACTGTGAGGCCGGCACCTACACGCAGTGCTTCCCCTACACCGACCGTCTCAATTACGTCTCACCGCTCATCAACAACTTCGGCTTCGCGATGGCGGTTGAGCGGCTGATGGGCCTGAAGGTTCCCGAACGCTGCGAGTACATCCGGGTCATCATGAGCGAGCTGTCCCGAATCGGGGATCACCTCACCTGCATCGGCGCTTCCGCCATGGAGCTGGGGGCCTTCACCGTGTTTCTGTACATGATCAAGGCCCGCGAATGGATCTACGAGCTGGTGGAACGCGTCACCGGGGCGAGGCTCACCATCTCCTACGCCAGGATCGGCGGCGTGAAAGGGGACTTGCCGGAGGGGTTCGTCGAAGATTGCCGCCAGGTTCTGCAGAAGGTGGACGAGGTCCTGCGGGAAGTGGACATCCTGGTGACGCGCAACCGCATTTTTGTGGATCGCCTGCGGGGCATCGGTGTCATCAGCGCCGAGCGGGCATTGGCCTATGGGATCACCGGTCCGTTCCTGCGCTCCACCGGAGTGGAGTACGACGTCCGCAAGGCCTTCCCGTACCACGTTTATGACCGCTTCGACTTTGAGATCCCGGTAGGAAGCAGGGGCGACAATTACGACCGGTACCTGGTGCGCATGGAGGAGATGCGCCAGTCCATCCGGATCATCCGGCAGGCGCTGGACACGATTCCGGAAGGACCTACCAACGTGGACGCCGAAGGGCGGGTCATTCCTCCGGACCTGATGGCGGATCTGGGCAAATTCGGCAAGACCGCCGGTCTGCTCACGAACGAGGTGCTCATCGAGCCCACCCTGGAGGGTTCCCAGAAGAGGTTCCACCACCGCATCTTCGCCGATGATCGGGAAGCCTGGCTGCCGCCCAAAGAGCAGGTCTATTCGAACATCGAAGCCCTGATGAACCATTTCAAGATCATCATGCTCGGCCATGGGATCCGTCCGCCCAAAGGGGAGGTTTACTCCGCTGTCGAGGGAGGAAACGGCGAACTTGGCTTCTACGTGGTCAGCGACGGCACAGACCGCCCGTGGCGGGTCCGGTGTCATCCCCCCTGTTTTCCCATCATGGCCGCCTTGGCCGAGATCCTGATCGGCGACCAGATCGCCGATGTCATCGCTACTTTTGGCTCCGTCAACATGATTGCGGGAGAGCTGGATCGATGAGTGCTCCGTTCGAGTTCACGCCGGAAAATCAGAAGAAGTTTGAGGCGGTGCTGAAGAAGTATCCCCGCAAGCGGGCGGCCTTGCTGCCGACGCTGCACCTGGCCCAGGAGCAGCACGGCTACATCTCGCCGGAAGTGGAAGAGTATGTGGCCAAGCTGGTGGGTGTGCCGGTCGTGGATGTCCGGGAGGTGGTTTCTTTCTACACCCTGTACTTTACCCGGAGGATGGGACGGCACCACATCCGGGTGTGCACCAGTCTGTCCTGTTTTCTGCGGGGCAGCGATGAAGTCAAGGAGTGCGTACGTGAGAAGCTGGGGGTGGAGCCCGGCGAAGTGACTCCGGACGGCGAGTACAGTTGGGAAGCGGTCCCGGATTGTCTTGGCGCCTGTGAAATGGCGCCCATGATGCAGGTGGACAAGTATTTCGAAGGCAATCTGACCCCGGAGAAGATCGACCGGCTCCTGAACGGCAAGCGATCCTGAGGGCGGGAAATAGGTCATGCCGATCGTCAAGAACGTTTCGGAATTCTTCGGAGTTGAGGAAGCCCGCAACCTGGCGTGGCGCCTCCAGCATGGGGGCTACGAAGGGGCCCGCAAGGCCCTCTCCATGGAACCATCACGGGTGGTGGAGGAGGTCCTGCGGTCGAATCTGCGGGGTCTCGGCGGCGCCGGTTTCCCCACTGGACGGAAGTGGAGTTTTGTGCCCAAGGACACGGACAAGCCCAAATACCTGGCCGTCAACGCCGACGAGGCGGAGCCCGGCACCTTCAAGGACCGCTACATCCTGGAATGGGATCCCCACCGGCTGATCGAGGGCATCATCATCTGTGCGTGGGCGGTGGGGATCCATACCGCCTACATCTACATCCGCGGCGAGTACGTGCGCCCGTTCGAGCGCATCCAGCAGGCTATCGACGACGCTTACGGCGCCGGCATCCTGGGTCCGCGGGTACTGGGCACGGATTTCCACCTGGACGTCCACATCCACCGGGGCGCCGGGGCATACATCTGCGGGGAAGAGACCGGTCTTCTGGAGTCTCTCGAGGGCAAGAAGGGCTGGCCCCGGCTGAAGCCGCCGTTCCCTGCGGTGGTGGGCCTGTTCGGCTGTCCGACCGTGATCAACAACGTGGAGACGCTGTCCCACTTGCCCAAGATCATCCAGAACGGCGGCCAATGGTTTGCCGAACTGGGAGTCGAACGCAACGGCGGCACCCGTCTGTTTGCCCTGTCCGGCTGTGTCAACCGTCCGGGGGTCTATGAGCTGCCCATGGGGACTCCGTTGCGGGAGCTGATCTATGAACATGGAGGGGGAATCCCCGGCGGGAAACCGCTGAAGGCAGTAATCCCGGGGGGCACGTCGGCGGCGGTGTTGAAGGCCGACGAGGTGGACATCCCCCTGACTTTCGACGCTTTGGCCAAGGCCCGCTCAATGCTGGGTTCCGGAGCGGTGATCGTGATGGACGAGGATGTGTGCATGGTGAAGGCCCTGCACAACATCGAGCACTTCTTCTCCCACGAGTCCTGCGGCCAGTGCACGCCCTGCCGGGAAGGAACCGCCTGGGTGTACCGGATCCTTTCCCGAATTGTGGCGGGAAAGGGCCTGCGCTCCGATTTGGAGACGCTCCGCCATTTGGCCTCCAATATGGGCGGGACCAGCATCTGCGCGCTGTGCGAGGGCGCTGCCGCCCCGGTTCGCAGCTTCCTGGAAAAGTTTCCTGAGGAATTCGAGTATTACGTGACCCACGGCCGGTCGATGGTGGAGGACCGGAAGGGGGCGGTTGCGGTCTGAACGGACGAGGCTATGCCGAAGATCACCATAGACGGGCAGGAACTGACAGTGGCTCCCGGCGTCACCGTCATCCAGGCGGCGGAGATGGCGGGGATTTTCATCCCGCGTTACTGCTACCACCCTGGCCTGTCGATCGCCGGAAGCTGCCGGATGTGCCTGGTGGAGGTGGAAGGCATGCCGGTGCTGCAGATTGCCTGCAACACCCGGGTCCAGGACGGGATGAAGGTCTCTACCGACACCCAACGGGTGAAAACCGCCCGCCAGGGAATGCTGGAGTTCCTTCTCTCCAATCATCCGCTGGATTGTCCGGTTTGCGACCAGTCGGGAGAGTGCGATCTGCAGAACTTCTACATGGAGCACGGCCGGTACCAGAGCCGGTTCCTGGAGAACAAGGTCAAGAAAAAGAAGGCGTTCCCCATCGGGCCGCATGTGACGTTGGACCAGGAACGCTGCATCCTGTGCACCCGCTGCACCCGCTTCACTGAGGAGGTCAGCCGCAGCCACGAGCTGGGAGTCTTCAACCGGGGCAGCCGCTCGGTGATCGACCTGTATCCCGGCAAAACCCTGGACAACCCTTACTCGGGCAACGTTATCGACATCTGCCCGGTAGGGGCCCTGACTGAGCGGGATTTCCGCTTCCAGTGCAGGGTCTGGTACCTCTCCACCCGGGACTCGGTCTGTCACGGCTGCGCCCGGGGGTGCAACATCAGCGTCCACTACAACGTCGACCGGCCCTACAAGGCCCAGGGACGCCGGGTGATGCGGATCAAGCCCAGATTCCACCCGGAGATCAACCGATGGTGGATCTGCGACCATGGCCGTTTCGATTTCAGGTTCCATGATCTGGACCGTATCGAAGGCCCGGCGCTGCGCTCGGACGGACGCCTGCAGCCGGCGGACTGGGAGCAGGCCCTCCACCGGACGGCGGAGGCCCTGACTGCCGCCATCCGTGAATCCGGTCCGGAATCGGTGGGAGTGATCCTTTCGCCGCAGCTCTCCTGTGAGGAACTGCTGTACTGTCGGGCTCTGTTCGTGAACGGCCTGGGACTGGAGCAGGTTGCCTTCAGCAATCCCTGGGAGGAGCCCGGACCCGAGGACGAACTGCTGATGAAGGCCGACCGGAACCCCAACACCTGGACTGCGGAGCGGCTGGGTCTGAAGGGCGACACCCGGACCCTGCTGGAAGGGGCCGCCCGGGGGCGGATCCGGCTGTTGTACGTGTTTCGCCACCAGTTCTCCCAGCCGGAGCCGAGGGAGCTGTTGAGCCGTGTGCCAGGCCTGATCTACCAGGGCACCAATTGGGGACCCGCGGCACAGGCGGCGGCAATTGTCCTGGCCGGAGCCACCCACGTTGAGAAGAGCGGCACCTTCGTCAATTTTGAAGGACGGGTCCAGCGGTTCCATCAGGCGCTGGCACCGCTGGAAGACAGCCGCCAGGACGTGGATATCCTGACCGCGCTGGCGGCCCGGCTGCAGGTCACGGTCCCTGCCTCCCCGGAGAGCATGCTGGCACAGTGGGCGGGAGTTCCGGTGGAAGACATCGGTCCGGAAGGGCTGATCCTGGCCGAAGTGATGACGGCCTGAACCCGAACGGTGCACGCACTCTAAATGACGGAATCGAGCGCATGACGTACCTGATCGATGTGGGCAAGGTGGTGTTCCTGTTCTCTGTGGTCATGGGCCTCGCCTCCCTGCTGACCTGGATGGAGCGCAAGCAGAGCGCCGTGATGCAGGACCGGATCGGTGCCAACCGCGCTGACATCTTCGGCATCCGGGCGCTGGGCCTGATTCACATCCTGGCCGACAGCATCAAGATGTTCGTCAAGGAGGACTTCGTTCCCGCCCAGGCGAACCGGTTCATTTTCACCATCGCCCCCATGGTCGCCCTGTTTTTCGCTCTGGTGAGTTTCGCCGCGATTCCTTTTGGCGGCGTCTACGAGTTCGGCGAGCTGACCGTCTCCCTGCAGGTGGTCAACCTCAACGTGGGTCTGCTGTTCGTCTTCGCCATGATGAGCATGGGGATCTACGGGTTTGTGCTGGGTGGATGGGCTTCCGCCAACAACTACGCCCTCCTGGGGGGGCTGCGGGCCTCCGGCCAGATGATCTCCTATGAGATCACCATGGGAGCGACCGTGATCGGGGCCCTGATGGTGTACGGCACCCTCGATCTGCAGCAAATCAATGTCTTCCAGGGCAATCTGGCTTGGGGCTGGTTGCCGATGTGGGGGGTGCTGCTGCAGCCGGTGGGTTGCATCCTGTTCATGACCGCGGCGATGGCTGAAACCAAACGGGTGCCTTTTGACATTCCCGAAGGAGAGTCGGAGATCATCGGCTACTTCCTCGAATACAGCGGCATGCGTTTCGGCATGTTCTTTTTGACCGACTTCATCGAGACCGTGCTGGCCGCAGCGCTGACGGCGACCCTGTTTTTCGGCGGCTGGCAGGTGCCGTTTCTGACTTCTGCCGGCTTCGTGTTCCCGTGGGGTACGACCTGGGAGCTGCCGGCGGTGGCGGTGGTCCTGCTGCAGGTTGGAGCGTTCTTGACCAAGGTGTTCCTGCTCTGCTTCTTCCTGCTGCTGGTGCGGTGGACGTTGCCGCGATTCCGCTGGGATCAGTTGATGCGGCTGGGTTGGACCATCATGCTCCCGCTGTCGCTGTTGAACATCGTGGTGACCGGCCTGGTGCTGCTTTACCTGGAGCATTGACCCGATCATGGCCCTTCGAGTCGAGGAACGAGAGCTGAGCCTGCTGGAGAAGCTGTACATCCGGGAGGTCGCCGCCGGTTTGTGGGTGACCACCGGGCGGTTCTTCCGGAATCTGGGGATCCATGTCGCCCACCTGTTTGGTTTGGCGAAGAACCTGCGCGCGGCCGAGACCTACCAGTATCCGGAAGAGCGCCGGCCTCTGGCGCCACGCCTGCGGACCCTGCATCGGCTGACCCGGCGGGAGGATGGTTCTCCGCGATGTGTGGCCTGCATGATGTGCGAGACGGTCTGTCCGGCGCACTGTATCTACATCGTGGCGGGAGAGCATCCGAATCCCCAGATCGAGAAGTACCCCGTGCGGTTCGACATCGACTTGGGGTTGTGCGTTTTCTGTGGATATTGTGTGGAAGCATGTCCCGAGGATGCCATCCGGATGGACACGGGGATCCTGGAGTTTACGTCCTATACCCGTGAGGGCATGATCCACGATCTGGCGTCGCTGCTTTCGCGTTCGCAGCCCCCGCCTCCGGGCCGGATTCCGGAGGGCGGGGTCGGCTGCTCCACGCCCCGGTCTTGACCGCTTTCCTCCCAACCTCGAGAAGACCGCGCCAGCGGCCCGAGCCGGGGTGCGGAAGCCTGCTGACGCGTTGTCCGGTCCCCGGACCGCCGATCGCACTTTTCCAGGACCGGGAATACGGGACACGGGAACCGGGAGGGAGGCATGGGACGAGGTGCTTCGCTTCGGTCTGGCACCGTGCCCGGTGCGGCTCCCCCAGTGTCCCGTCTCCTGACCCGGGATCCCGGAGTCGGGAGAGAGCTCTGCGGTGAAATGACGCACGTTGTCGCGGCACCTGTGGTTCCACGCCCAGTGGAAGAGCCCACCTCAACGTGAAAGCTGCGTCTCCCCACGACTCAGGGACAGCCGTCCCACTGCCGACTCGAGACGAGAACCCCCGCCGCCCCCCTGCCAGAACCTCCCGGGCACGCCGCGTGCAAATGGTCACGGTATCCGGGCCCGCGCTGACCCGGTCGGAGAAGGAGGGATGATGAACATCGCTGAACGGGGTTCCAGCCCGACCACGGCCCCAGTGCTCTGGATCGTCCTCCTGGTCGCGTCCGGCGCGGCGGCCGCGGGAGGCGGCGCGCCGGAGACGGGAAGCCAACTGTATCGGGAGGCCTGTTCCGCTTGTCATGGCCTGGACGGCCGGGGAGTGTCCTCCGAGCGGCTGGGCTTCGATACCCCGGTGCCCGATTTCACCGACTGCCGGTTCGCCGTACGGGAAGCCGACCATGACTGGCTGGCTGTCGCCCATCGCGGCGGGCCGGCGCGCGGTTTCTCCCGCCGTATGCCGGCCTTCGGAGCCGCGCTGGACGATCACCAGCTCGAGCTGGTGATGGCTCACGTGCGTACCTTTTGCCCGGACCCAGGCTGGCCCGCCGGCGAACTCAATCTCCCCCGACCTCTGTTTACCGAGAAGGCCTTTCCCGAGGACGAGTTTGTTTACACGCTGGACCTCGCCCTCGGGGGGCCCGGGAAGGTTGCCAACGAACTGCTCTATGAGAAACGGTTCGGACCCCGAAACCAGGTGGAACTGCTGGTTCAGTTCAGTTGGCGGGAGTCCGGCCTCCGGAAAGACTGGGAATGGGGCCTGGGCGATGTGGCGGTCGCCTTCAAACGGGCAATGGTCCACAGCCGGAAATCCGGTTCCATCTTCAGCCTGACGGGCGAAGTCATCCTGCCGACCGGCGACTCCATGAAGGGATTCGGCAAGGGGACCACCATTTTCGAGCCCTTTGCCGCCTTCGGGCAGATCCTGCCCGCAGACACTTTCTTCCAGGCGCAGGCCGGACTGGAACTGCCAGCTGACAGCGATCTGGCCGGACGGGAGGCATTCTGGCGCCTGACGCTCGGCAAGACCTTCATCCAGAACCGCTTCGGCCGGAGCTGGTCGCCCATGGTGGAATGGCTGGCAGCCCGCGAACTGGAAAGTGGCGCGCCGGTCGTGTGGGACGTGGTGCCCCAAATGCAGGTAACCCTCAGCACACGGCAGCATATACGGTTCAATCTGGGTTTCTTGCTGCCGTTGACCGAGCGGGAGGGAAGGGACGCCCGGCTGGTGTATTACCTGCTGTGGGACTGGTTTGACGGCGGACTGACCGACGGATGGTGAACTCATCATGCAAGCCTTTGCGATCCTTCTGTTGGCGGGCAGTTGGGCGGTTGGGCAGGGTGGAAGCGCTGCCGCTGCGGCCGACGGACCGGCCAGTTTGTTTGTGACCTCTCAGGAGTGCATGGCCTGCCACAACGGACTCACCACGCCGGCAGGCGAGGATGTATCCATCGGCACCGACTGGCGTACCTCCATGATGGCCAACGCAGCGCGCGATCCGTACTGGCATGCCGGGGTGCGCCGGGAGGTGCAGGATCACCCCCAGGCGGCCGCCGCCATCGAACACGAATGCGCGGCCTGTCACATGCCCATGGCGCGCTTCGAGGCCAAGCGGCGGGGTCTGCAGCAGCCGGTGCTGACAGTCCTTCCGGCGGCGGCAAGTCCGACCCCGGCGGCCCTGCTGGCAGCCGACGGCGTCTCCTGCAGTGTGTGCCACCAGATCCAGCCCGATGGCCTGGGCGAGAGGCAAAGTTTCAGCGGCGGCTTCGAGGTGGACCGCGGCCGCCCGTGGGACCGGCGGGTGGTCTTCGGCCCCTACGTCGTCGACGAGGGCCGCCGCACAATCATGCGGTCCGCATCCGGGTTTGTACCGGAGTCGGGGGCGGTGGTGAGCAGCGCCGAGATGTGTGCAAGCTGCCACACCCTGTTCACCCATACGCTCGGTCCGGACGGTCAGGTCCTGCGGGAATTCCCGGAACAGGTCCCGTACCTGGAGTGGAAACACAGCCGTTACCGTGCCGATACGAGCTGTCAAGGCTGCCACCTGCCGGGGTTGGCGGCGGAGATGCCGATCACCTCTGTCTGGGGACAGCCGCGGGCGGGCCTGTCTCCCCACCGGTTCCGGGGCGGCAACTTCTTCCTGCCACGGATCTTCGGCCGTTTCAGCCGGGAGCTGGCTGTCACGGCTTCCATTCCTGAACTGGATCGAATGGTCCGGCAAACGATCGAGCACCTCCAGTCCGAAGCGGCGCGACTTACGCTCGACCGGGTCACCCGCAGCGCCGATCTGCTGCGGATCGAGGTGCGGGTCGAGAACCTGGCGGGTCACAAACTGCCTACCGCCTATCCATCCCGTCGCGCCTGGCTGCACGTGAGGGTAACCGAAGCCGGCGGGGCGGTGGTCTTTGAGTCGGGTCCGTTCCGACCCGACGGGTCGATCGGAGGAAACGACAACGACCTGGATCCGGCGGCATTCGAGCCACACTGGGAGGTGATTACCCGGCCGGACCAGGTCCAGGTGTACGAAGCGGTGATGGTGGACCGCGAGGGCAGAGTCACCACGGGTCTCCTCTCCGCCTGGGAGTACGTCAAGGACAACCGCCTCCTGCCGGAAGGCTTTCAGCCGGAGAGCGCTCCTGAAGAGATTGCGGTCCGGGGACGTGCCCATCAGGACGCAGACTTCGCCGGCGGCGGTGACCGCACGATCTATGAGGTGGAAATCCGTGGTGCCAGGATGCCGTTACGGGTCGAGGCCGAGCTGTGGTACCAGCCGATCGGTTATCGTTGGGCCCGTAATCTCGCTGGCCGCGGCGCCGCGGAAACGGATCGGTTGGTTGCCTATTACGAGGCCATGGCTGAAGCTTCGGCGGTTCGGCTGGTGCGGGCCGAGCGGCTGGTGGAGGACGAACGCCGGCAGTAGGACCCGGATCACCCGGATTGCGCGGATCCCGTGGATCACGCGGATTGTGCGGATCACGCCGCGGATCCGGGGCCTGAGTCCTCCTTTCTCCGTCAACTCTCCAGACTCGTGCGTTATATGACTGCGAAAGGAGAGTCTGCCATGATGGAGACTTGGCCGGCGCTGAGCCGGCACGGAACGCAGGAGTCGGACGAGGAGTTGCGCAAGTACTTCGGGGACGAGGCGGTCATCACCCGGGTGGGCCGGTTCAACCTGATCCACCTGGATCACCCCTCCGAAGAGGAACTCAATCGCAGGATCCGGGAGTTTGATCCAGACCGTTACCTGGATCCCCACTGCCAACTGTGCCGACTGTTGCGGGAACAGGGAGGGAGCTTTGTTTTTGACCAGTTCCATTGACGCCGCCGACGAGTGTTGGATGGCGGCGGCTCTCGAGGAGGCGGAACTGGCCGCCCGGGAAGGGGAAGTTCCGGTGGGCGCTATCGCCGTCGCCGGTGACGAGCTGCTGGCTCGGGAGCACAACCGCAGCATCCAGCTTAACGACCCGACCGCCCACGCCGAGATCCTGGTCTTGCGGGCGGCGGGAGCCCGGCTGCGCAACTACCGCCTGAACGGTGTGCGGCTGTACGTGACTGTGGAACCCTGTCCCATGTGCGCAGGAGCCTTGGTCTGGGCACGGGTGGCGGAAGTGGTCTACGGCACCCCAGACCCGAAGGGCGGCGGTATTGAATCGCGGTTTCGCATTCTGGAGCCGGGCCGTCTCAACCACGACGTGCTGGTACGGTCCGGGATACTCGAAACCCGGTGCCGTGCGATCCTGCAGGCATTCTTCGCCGCGCGACGAGGCGGGCAGGGTGCTTCGGGGCTGGTGCCCGGCTCGTGATCAGGGTTCTGCCGGCGGCTGGCCCTCCCATTCCGTCATCGGGGCGGTCGTGTCCGCGGTTGGACCGGACAGGCGGGCGACATCCAGCAGCAGTGCCACCACCGCCAGCAACGAAATTACAGAGGTCGTAGCCCCTTGGGTAATGTGCAGGGTGGGGATGCGCAAAATGAGGCCTGCGGCCAGAAACGCATTGCAGATCAGGAGCGCCCACCAGGCCCACACCTCGCCGCGGCGGTACGGCACCACCACCACGATGAGCATGAGTACGGCGAAAGCGAGGCCGAAAGCTGCCGCCGTTCCGCGACGCCCCCGAAGAGCTTGGACCACCTCTGGACCCTGCCCCAGGCTTTGCAGCGATACCGTCCCGGTGATGACGTCATCGGCGGGATCTCCGAAATACGCGAAAAGCAGGGACGAGACGCTGCCCAGCAGGATGAGAAATGCAACCAGGGCAAGAACCAGCCAACTGACCGTCCGCATGCAGGCACCTCCGCTTTGTCTTTGGGAACCGGGCTTGAGAATAAAGGCATTCGACGGCGGACGCAACCGAAAAGGCGGCAACTCCTGCCTGCACCGTTCAGCCGGCAGTCCCACCGGCTTCCCGGGCGGCCGATCACCCTCGGGCGTTGGCCGGCACCACCGTGAAGGTCTCCGAAACCTCTACGGACTGCTGACTGAGCTGGTCTTCCACCTCGACACTCACCTGGTAATCCCCTGCCTCCAGTCCCTCCAGGGTCATCAGTTTGACGACCACCACCCGCTGGCCGGAAAAGTACTGGATGGAAGCTCCGGTGGAGTCTGTCAACTTGCGAACGATCTCGCCGTCCTTGCGCAGGCGGTAGGTCAAGTGAAGGGACGGAGCCAGCCTGGACTGGTCCAGGGAAGCGTTGTAGAGATGGAAGTAAAGCCCCAGCGCATCGTCGGATGAAAACCGGCGGTTCAGGTTCGGGCGCACCCGGACATCACCCAGCACGAACATTTCGTCCCGTTCCGGCACGCGGTCCAGGACCCGCAGCGAGTCCGTAACCAGAAGAGAACTGGCCGCCAGACGGTCGGTGGGGATCGGCGGAGGGATCAACGCACGGCGCACCGCGCCGACCTGGCGGCTGTGGGTGTCCTGGACCACCAGATCCAGCTTGTACTTGAGCTTCGCCTCCAGCGGGACGATTTTCTGGTAGATCGACGCCCGTTGCAGGCCGGCCTCCAGTTCCTGGGGGCGGAACGAAGTCACGAGATCGTCCTCGAACTCCAGGACCACCCGGTTGGTAATGCTGGTGACGATTCCGTAAACGGCCACCCGCGCCACCATCTGCTCCCCTTCCTGCCGGAAGCTGAGACTCCGGTTATCCAGCTGGAGCGTGACGGGCACCAGAACCTGCCGGTCATTGAGGCGGAAGTAGTCTTCCCGAACCGTCAGCGGCAGGCTGTTGAAGCTGACGTTGACCTTCACCATTTCCTTGAGGTCCTGGTACCTGATCTGGGCGGGACGCTGGACCAAGGCGTAGGTCTCGTAACGGTGGAAGGGGTTGTCCTGGGCGCGCTGGGTCATCAGCGGGTAGCGGTCGCGGTTGCCCGGCGAGAAGTAAGGCCGGTCGGCGCGGGTGGCCAGGCCGAGCTCTTCGGCCAGAGTCTGGCCGGCGCCGGGCGTATGCAGGAAGGCATCCTTCTCCTCCGGCATCAGCGCCAGCCGATACTCGCCGCTCATGGAAGGATCCACGAACTCCAGTTCGATGTCCGTCCCGATTCCCTCGATGTAACGGTAACGCCAGATTTCAAAGGGGTAGGTGACCGTCGAACCCCCGCCTTCGTGCATCGGCCGGTCATAGTAGCCGCCCGCCGGATGGGGCTCGATCTCGGCAGGTGGACCGTGAATGATGTAGATCCGTCCCCGGTCGGTCATCCATCCCGGCAGCCCCGAGGAAAACCGTTCGTTCGCATAGGCGATTCTGCGGTAGTGCTCCTCCTTGAACTCGTTTTCGGCGGTGGATGGATCAGGATCGCGGCGGAACCAGAACTGTTCGATGAACTGTTCCTTCTCTTCCGGGGTGGCCAATCTCTTGAAGACGGCTTCCTCTTCCGGGGTGATCAGGTAAAGGACGTCCTCCCGGAGCCATTTCTGGTAGTAATCGGTCCGCTCTTCCCGGGAAAGGTCAGCTTGGGAACTTGCCGCCTGGGAGAGCAGTCCGCTGCCGGACATCCCCAGGCCCAGGAGCAGGATCAGCGTGTGCCTGAGGGTGGTCATGCCGCCTGAAATTATAGCTGTTCGGCGGGCCTCAGTCCGCCGCGGCGCGCCTGCGAGAGTGGATCAGGAACAGGTTGCGGACGTAGATGAAACCGTTGAACAGGTAGCTGAGGATAAAGACGGGATCACGCTTGACCACCGCATAGGCGAGCAGCAGCAGGCTGCCGACAATCGAAAGGTACCAGAAGGAGACCGGAATCACGCTTTCCCGGCGTCGTTCCGAAACGATCCACTGGATCACGAACCGGGACGAAAACACCACCAGGCCGATAAAACCGACCACCTCCCAGAAACCGATCCCTTGAACCAGGATCTCACCGATCTTCTCCATCCGAACCACCTGTCTGCGGCGTCTGATCGCCGACCCGATAAACCCGCATCACCTCCAGCGGGGTGGAATCATGAAACCGGTAAGGAAGGCGTTGCCGGATCACTGCATAAAAACCGGCTTTGGCCTCCATGCTCATGGTACGTATGGGAATCATGCCTGGATACACCACACGCTCCACCAGGCCCAGACGTTCCTGAAGCGCATCAGCACCCGCAAATACGTCTCCGATGTGGACCTTCTCGGGCCACAACAGCAGGTCACCGGGAGGCGGCGTTTCACCCCGGTGGAGCTGGCGGAAACCTGCCCGCTGGGCGTAGAACATCCAGCCCCAGTGGCCCACGAACCAAGTCCGTTCCGGTTGCCGGGTCAGGGATTGCTGGCGGGCGAAGTCGCGATAGACAGCCGCGTATTCCCAGTCGGCCACGGCCACGGTGAGGGTGACGGCGGCCTGGATTGTCATGAGCAGCAGCAGGGCCAGCCGCTGCCAGGGACGCCTCCACGCGTCATGCAACCGGTGCGACAGGAGAAGCAGCAGTGGAGGCAGGGCCGGCATCAGGTGCCGGACCGCCTGGAAGGGCACGAAGAAGGTGCTGAAGGCAAGAGGCGCCGCCAGCCAGGCCGCCCAGAACACGCGTTCCCCAAGTGCCGTGGTGCCTTCGGAGGGGCTCCCTCCCGGCGCTTCACTGCGATTCCCGATCTCTACCAAAGCATAGGCGACCAGCACGGTGCCGGCGGCCAGCCAGAGCTGGAACTCCGTGTCCCACGGCTGCTGGTAGAAGCTGTAGCCCCACACGCCGATTGCCACCGCCGCCGCCAGTACAGCGGCGAGCTCCACCCAGCACCGGCGGGCTACACTTTGCAGCAGAAGCAGTGGAGCGAGGTACAGACCCGAGCCGAGCACCGTCAGGCCGCTGAAGAACTTGTCCTGCCACAGGATCCCCGGGCTGGAACTCCGCTCCAGCAGGAGATACAGCGGGTGCGGGATGCCGTATGCCCACCAGGTGAACCCGCACCAGACGCCAACCAGAAGCGAGGGGATCCAGAGCTGATGCAGCTCCTCCCACCGGCGGCGCAGCAGGGACCGAAGCACCCAGACTCCCAGCAAGACCGCCACCGAGTATTTGGCCAGGACCGCCAGGCCCAACAGGACGCCGCCCAGGTTCCCGCGGAGGCGGGAGCCCGGACCGGTCAACCAAAGCCAAAGACCACCGGTAGCCATGGCCGCCGCCGGGACATCCCGCATCAGGTTGCCGGAAACGAGGAAGGGAGCGCAGGAGACCAGCGCCAACGTCAACACCCAGCTCCGGGCCTGGTAATGTTCGGCCAGCCGAAACATGGCCCAGGTCCACAGCAGATAGAACGGCACCATGGCCAGGTGGAGGATGCGTTCATCGTAGTCCGAAAGTGCCGCAAACGGCGCCAGCCAATAGCTGATGAACGGCGGATTGGTGGTGGCCTCCGCCACCGGGCGGAGGTGGCCGAACCAGTCGATGTCGAATCCGAAGGGATCCCAGGGATGCTGCAGGATCTGCTCGCTGATGCGCAGGACGAAGGTGTCGTCGATATGGACCGGCTTGTCCAGGAAAGGCAGGGTCAACAACAGCACCAGCAGTGTCAGCGGCAGACTGTCCCCTCGCATATGGATCACCGCGTCAGAAGATGAAACCCACGGAGAAATACATCCGGAAACGTCCGCCCTCCCCCCAGCTCGATCCCACGAAGACCGGCCCCAGGAGCGAATCGAGCACGAACCCGGCGGAACCCAGATGCCGCCAGCGAACCTCATCTCCGCGGTTCCAGGCCGATCCCCCTTCATACCAGCCACCCACATAGGTCCGGCTGCCCAGAAGGCCCGGATTCTCACCCAGCTCATGCAGATAGCCGAAGCTGGTGAACACCAGGCGGGACCCACGCAGCTCTCCCTGGCCGAAGGAACCGAGGCGCAGTGGGCCTCCCAGGCTGAAGGCCAGCGGCGGCGGGAGGTTGCGGTCGAAGCTGGTGGCGGCTTCGCTCCGCACAAACACCCGGCCGCGCTGTCGGACCGGCTGAAAGGCGGCAAACTGTGCCAGAAACTGCCCGTAGCCGACCACCTCCCGGGGGGTGTCGAAGTAGCGGCGGGCCTCCAGGTCCCATCGCAGACCTTGCCTGGGGACCGTCGGGCTGTCCAATCCGTTATGCACCCATCGCAGGTGGGCGGAGGTCAGTGTCCCTTCCAGAGCGGGGAAGAGAGGGTCGCCAATGCGGACCTTTGAATCGACCCGGGCCACCTCCCAACCCAGACGGATTTCGTCCTGGCGAAGGCCGAAGCCGTAGCCCAGATCGAACCGGCTGCCGACGGTGGCCTCCCGGTATTCTGCGGCCTGGCTGTCTCCAAGGTAGAGATTGCTGCTACGCCGCCGGCCGAAGGCAGAAGCGGCGACAAACCAGCGGCCACCCGCCGGCAGGTAGAACTCGCCGGCCAGTCCCAGCGGGCTGCCCAGGTCCAGGTCGACCCGTGTTTCAGAGCCGGGACGGACAAAGTCGAAGAAGGTGGTCCGGGAACGCAGGACAAACCCCACATCGTCCAGTTCAGAGCCGTCGATGTTCAACCCGAAGCGCAGAAACGGGGGCCCAAAGCCCTTCGCCTGGACCCGCAAGAGGAGTTCCGGGGGATTCCCCTGGTCGCCAAGTCGGTAACCCACCGCGTCAGTACGGCCCTCGCCGTAGACCGCTGTGAGAGTTTCTTCCAGCGGGGCCAGTCGCAGCGGCTCTCCCGGTTTGGGGAGGGCGATGTCGGCAACCCGCCGGGCCTGTCCCGCCCCCACCCCCTCCACCACCACTCTCCCTACCCCGGGGACATGCGTGCGGATCCTGGATCTCCGGGACTGGACCCAGGCCTCCCAGGCCTGGTCATCGACGCTCAGGGTCCCGAGCAGCCGGGCTCGAGCGTCAGCCGCCGCGAATCCCTTCTGGATCAGGCCGGGCAGATCCCGGAAATCCAAAGTCCCGTGGTCCTCCAGCTCTGGAGCCAGCAGGATGTCCGAATCTCGGATGCTGCGGCGGACGTTCTCCAGGATCAGGATGTTGAGGGTCTGGTCGACCACCCCCAGCAGGGAACCCAGTTCCTCACGGGAGCGGAGAGGAGAACCCACGTCGATCGCAATCACCATCTCGGCGCCCAGTTGTCTTGCTAGATTTGCAGGGACGTTGTTGAGCACGCCGCCGTCCACCAGCAGGCGACCCTCGTGCTCTACCGCCGAAAAGACGCCGGGAATCGCCATGGTCGCCCGCAGCGCTATGTTGAGCGGACCACGAGAGAAAACCACCTGCTCGCCGGTTTCGAGATCGGTTGCCACACAACGGAACGGTGTCGGCAACGCGTCGAAATCGGGAATGTCGTAATAGGGGATGGCGAGCCGGTCCACCAGCAGCCCGATGAAATGACCGGCATTCAGTCGGGCAGGTGCGGTGGGGCCATTCTTCCAGCCCAGCTCGAACCGGGTGGTGTAATCGGAGGAGTCCTCCTTCCGGCGGTAGGTCAGGTAGGAGTAAGGAGGGGTCGAGCTGAACAGCTCATCCCAGTCCAGACTCTCGATCAGGGCCTGGATCTCGTCCGGTGTCCAGCCCATGGCGAAGGTCCCCCCGATCAGGCCGCCCATGCTGGTGCCGATCACCATGTCCACAGGGACGCGGTTCTGTTCGAGCCAACGAAGGACGCCCACGTGAGCAAAGCCCCGAGCCCCTCCGCCTCCCAGCACCAGCGCCACCTTGGGTCTGGGTGACGGCGGCTCCGCAAGCCCGGGTTCCAGGAAGGACACGATCGCCGTCGCCAGGCACAGCAGGCCAGGTCCGCCGGAGAAGACCCGGCCTTCGCGAACACGGCGGAAATCCCGGGAAGCTTCCAAGGCTAGAGACTCCCGAGGACTGCTGCCACCAGAGCGGTCTCGTCCGGCGTCAGGTTCAAACCGCCGGCGGCCGCATTGGCGCGGGCTTGTTCCTCGGTGCGGATTCCCACCAGGGCATGGGTGACGCCAGGCTGGGCGATGGTCCAGGCGATAACCAGCTGTGCGATGTCGACTCCCCGATCCCGGGCCAGAGGCCGGAGCCGATCCAGGGCTCGGGCGATCCGCAGGCGGTTCTCCCGGGAGAACTGGGGGTGGGAACGGCGCAAGTCGCCAGGTTTGAACTCCCGGTCGGGATCCATCCGGCCGCTCAACAGCCCGAATGCCAGCGGGGAATACGCCAGGAAGGCGATTCCATGTTCCCGGCAGTAGGGAAGATTGGTTTCCTCCATCTTTCGGCTCAAAGCCGAGTACTTCTCCTGGTCGGAATCCAGGGGACCCACCTTCCGGTATTGTTCCATCTGTTCCACGGTGGCGTTGCTGACACCGATGGCCCGGATCTTCCCCCCTTCCTTGAGGCGGAGCAGGGCTTCCATGGTTTCCTCGATGGGAGTGCTGCCTTCCTGCCAGTGGGTCTGGTAGAGGTCGATCCAGTCGGTGCGCAGCCGTCGCAGGCTCTGTTCTACCTCCCACCGGATGGAGTCCGCCGCCAGGTAGCGGTAAACGTGGTAGGGAGCGTGCTCCCGCTCCTGGATGCCGGCTTCATCCGCCGAAAAGTGGTACTCGCCCTTGCGCGGTTCTGGGCCCTCCCAGATCAGGCCGCACTTGGTGGCAAGGACGACCTGATGGCGAAGCCCCGCAATCGCCTTTCCGACCACTTCTTCGGAGCGTCCGTAACCGTAGATGGGGGCGGTGTCGATGAAGTTGATGCCGGAATCGAGCGCCGCCCGTATGGCCCGGATCGACTCCGTTTCCTCCTGGCCTCCCCACATCCAGCCGCCGATCGCCCAGGCCCCCAGAGCCACCGCCGACGCCTGCAGGCCCGACCCGCCGATCTCACGATAGATCATCGCGCACCCTCCCCTCAGGCGAACACCACCTTCTGAATCACGGCCTTGGTCCACAGCACCGCCTGCCAGTCATCCTGTTTGGCCTGCTCGGGACCCGGGGTGATCTCGCCCCGCGGACGTCGCATCCCGGACTCGATGCCCCAGAAGCCCCTGAAGCCGGAATCGAGGGAGATCTTCAGCAGGCGCTCCAGGTCGTAGTCGGGATGACTTCCGTCCGGTCTCCAGCCGGCCTTTACGGAAACGCCCTTGGCGTAGGGCATGGCCAGGCGCACCGCCTCGTAGATGTCGGTGCCGGGATTATAGTTGCCGTAGTCCGGGAGAATCCCGAAGTGGGGGCTGTTGACTCTCTTCATCAGCGCCGGGAGCCAGTGGGGATCGGAGGACAGGCCGCCGTGGTTTTCGATGACCACGTTGATCTTGAACTCCTTTGCGTACTCGATCAACGCCGAAAAGGACTCGGCGGCACGCTCGATGGCGTCCGGGTCTTCGGAAGGCGTGTTGGCACCGCCCCGGGCGTTGCAGCGGATGGCGTGACAGCCCAGGTAAGCGGCAATCTCCACCCACTTGCGGTGGTTGACGGCCGCCTGCATCCGCACCACCCGGTCGCGGGCTACCATGTCGCCCTCGTTGTCCACCATGATCAGGACGTTCCGGACCCCGTACTGCTGGGACGCCCGGTTGAGACGATCCAGGTAGCCGGCCACCGGAGACTCGAAGAAGTTGGTGACGTACTCGACTCCGTCCAGCCCGAAGTCCTCGCGGCAGATGCGATGGATGTCCGTCAGCTTCCAGACACCCGCGGTGAAGCTGCGGATCAGCGACCAGGTGGCCAACGAGATGGCGTTCTGGTCCGGTGATGGGTGAGCGCCCGCCGACCCGTGAAATACGGTTCCGGTGACGGCGGACGCGGCGAGTGTGGTCTGAATGAAGTCCCTGCGGTTGACTGGGTTCATGGTTCCCTCCAGGCTGTACAGGTTAGAGCACAACCTGCCGGGCGGCAAATCCGGAGCGGCCATGTATACTCCGGGCACCGGACCATGAACAGGAACTGGTGGACGGCCCTGTTGCCGGTTCTGATGGTGACGGTCTTCCTGAGCCCAGCTCTGTTGACCGGCTTCCATCTCTTCCCCGGCGATCTGATCGAGGCCACTGCGGTGGTCGGCCGTCCGGCGCCTGTCCACAACCCGTCGGTCTCCGACGCTGCCGAACAGTTCTTCCCCTATCTGACCTTCCTGCGTTCGGAGGTCGCGGCCGGCCGCCTGCCGCTGTGGAATCCTTATGTGCTCAACGGTACCCCCTTTGTGGCGACCACCGTCTCCGCCGCCCTGTCCCCGTTGACGTGGCTGCTGCTGTGGCTCCCTCCAGTGGCCTATTTCGAGTGGGCGGCCTGGCTGAAGATGAGTGCCGGCGCACTGGGGATGTACGTCCTGGCCGTCCGGCTGGGGCTTTCGCCGGGAGCATCAACCGCCGCTGTTGCGGCATGGGTGTTTTCAGGCTACTGGGTCTACTTCCTTCTTTTCCCCAACACGCTGGTGACGGCCCTCATCCCCTGGGCGCTATTGCTGATTGAACGCTGGGTGGAGCAGCCGAGGCGGCGCGATCTGGGAATGCTCGGGTTCGTGCTGGCGGTGTCATGGCTGGCCGGTCACGTGGAGAGCGCGCTGCTGCTGAATCTGGCCTGCGGCGTCTACGGGGCCGTCCGGGCCCCCCGGAGGTGGCTGGCGCTGGCGGGAGTCCAGGTGCTTGGCGCACTGGCGGCGGGAGTCCTGCTGCTGCCGTTTGCAGACTTCCTCTTCCAGAGCTTCACCCTGGTCGAAAGAAGCGCCTTTCCGCGCAACCCCTTCCGCGTGCACCCTTCCCGGTGGGTGGCACTCGTCCTGCCCTACGCGGTCGGTTCGCCGGTGGTGCCGCCTCAGGGACCGCTGCCGGCCAGGGTGGTGGAGGGAGCCGTCTATCTGGGGGTCGTGCCGCTTTTCCTGGCAGCATTTTCGGCTGCCGAGACGCGGCTGCGCAGTCAGATGGCGGCTCTGGCGGCGCTGGCCCTGGCAGCCGGCACCATTGTGTTCGGCATCCCGCCCGTGTTCGATGTCTTTACGGCATTTCCGGTCCTGCGCTCGGGCAACCACTTTCACGCCGCGCAGATCCTGCTGTTTGCCCTGTCGCTGATGGCCGGGATCGGTCTGGACCGGGTAGCCGCGGGTTCGCGGAGGTTCTGGACGGTTGGGGGTGTGTTCGCCGGCCTCCTCGCCCTGGCCTGCCTGCGGTGGCTGGATCCCGCAATCAATCCGGACGCCGCCGGCCGAGGGCTCTTCTTCATTTGGACCCGACTGGAGTTCCCCGCTTATCTGGTCTGGGCGGCGGCCGCCTTTGGTGTGGGGTTGGGACTGTGCCGGCTGGAACGCCCGCAGTGGGCGATGGCCGGTCTGCTGGCCGCGTGTGGGATGAGCTTCGGCATGTTCTACAACCCGCTGTCCGCCGGCGCAAATCCCGATGAGCTGCGGGTCGAGCCCCTGTCCGGCTCCCATGAGCGGGCGGCGGTGCTGGGCATCGGGACCCTGCCTCCCAACCTGGGCATGCTGGGACAGATCCGGGACGTGCGGGGCTATGAGTCGGTCCGGCCGGCCCGGATTCCGGACCTGTACCGGGCGCTCGGTCCGGAAGCCGGCGCACACCATCACTTCATGACCGATCTGGATGCCGGCCGCCTGCGGCTGCTGCGCCGGCTGGGCTGCAGTTGGGTGCTGTCGGATCGCCGCGTCGAATTGGAGGGCCTGGTCCCGGAGGGGTCGGGTTTCCCGTGGCGGTACCGGGTCGAAGGCGGAGCGCGGGTGGTGTGGGCTTCAAGGGCGGTGGACCCACGGCCGGACATGGCCACCCATCTCGGGGAGCTGGAGGATTCCGAGGTTGTCCTGGAGGGGACGGGGGGTGGGGGAGAAGGCGCGGCTGCAGAGGGCCGTATTGGCTGGCTGGTGGATGAGCCGGACCGGGTCGAACTGGAGGTGGAGGCGCCGGGGGAGGGGTGGCTGGTGCTGCGGGACACCTGGGCGAAGGGCTGGACGGTGCGTTTGGACGGGGAGCCGGCGGCGCTGTTGCGGGCGGACTATCTGTTCCGTGCGGTGCGTGTGGGGCCGGGGACGCACCGGGTCGAATTTCGCTATGGGCCGGTGGCTTTTCGCTGGGGTTTGGGCTTTACGGCGGTGGGTCTGGCCGGGCTGTTGATTCTGGTGGGCTGGCCGGACAGGCGTGGCGGCCGGTGACGTGGCCCGGGTTGGACAGTTGGCGCCGATCGTCCGTGCCCTTCTCCCGGCAAAGAAGGCCCGCATCCTTGGGAAACCGTCCAGCCGCCTGCCAGCTCCGCGGGGTCAGGGGCAGCGATGTCTCGATCAGGAGGCCGGTTTTCCGGAGGCGCGCCATCAGGGGCTGATAGGTGCGATCGGTGGTGCGGGAACGGTAAGGCGGAAGCAAGCTTCCGCACTCCAGGGCTCAGGCCGCTGCCGCGGCCTTCGCAGAAAACCCCGTTACCGCGTTACCCCGCTACCCCGTTACCGCGTTACCCCGCTACCCCGCTACCCCGCTACCCCGTTACCGGGCTGCCCCGCTACCTGTCCTTTTCACCGGCTTGTGGTAAACATGCAAAGCACATGTCTGGAAGAGTGGTCGCTCTCTGGATCAAGAGGTTTCGCAAGGGTCCCATGGATCCGGTTGTGGCGGCGGCCGCCCGCAAGGGCCTTGGTTTGGTGGGAAACGCCAACCAGGGTGGGAGTCGCCAGGTGACCGTGATCAGCCGTGAGGCGGTGGATGCCGCGGCCCGCGAGCTGGGCAGGCCGGTTGACCCTTCGGTGCGCCGAGCCAATGTCCTTGTGGAAGGAATCGATCTGAAGGACAGTCGGGGGCGGATCCTGCGCATGGGTGAACTGAGATTGGAGGTCGGCGGTGAGACCCGGCCCTGCGAGCGTATGGACGCTGCGATTCCGGGCCTGAAAGCCGCCCTGGATCCGGACTGGCGGGCCGGCCTCTATGGAACGGTGCTGGAGGATGCCGTGGTGAAAGTGGGAGATCCGGTGCGGTGGGAGGATCCCGCAAGCCGGTTATAGGCCCGTAACCCCACCACCCTGTGCGGGCCCGCTCAGGCTCCGGGCTTCGCGATGATTCCGCGGCCGTCCCGGCCGTCCAGCACGACCGTCAGCGGCTCTTCCAGCCGCACCAGCCGCAGATGCTCGGTCTCCTGCAGGGCAGGACGGGAGTCCAGCCATTCCCAGTCGAGAAAGTATCGTGCGTCGGGATCAGACTTGTCCGCGCCGGCCGGCAGTGTCAGATAGCCGACCCCCTGGGCCGTGATGTTGTGGAAAAAGTGAGTCCCCTGGGAGGGATCGATATTGCAGCCCGCCGGTGAAGCTTCAATGATCACACGTGCCGATGAGATCTGCGACCACTTTACCGGTATTCCCAACCAATCGTCGGCAGTCCCCCAGCGGCCGGGTCCGATCAGGACGCACGGCCGGCCCGATTCCGCCAGCAGGGCGTTGAGCTGACCCACCTCGCCGGCGATCCGCTGGTTGCGGGAAGCGTCCCAGCGGTCCCGCCGTACGTAGATGATGTCCCGGATGTCGCGGATGACACCGTGTCCCAGACTGCCGCGGGACGAGCAGAGCGCCTGTTCCCGGGTGAAGGTGATCCCGCTGACCTCCGACAGGGCAGTGCGGCTCACCAGGGGCCGCAGCTGCAACAGGTAGAGGACCGGTTCTCTGCGGACAGCCCCCGGTTGCGGACGCCGGCCCCAGTCGCCCATGTCGCAGGCAAATTCAACCTCCACCGGGCAGGCGAGCCCCCGCTCCGTGATCCGCAGGATGGCCTCCAGAGTTTCCGGAAGCGGCAACAGCCGGTGTTTCAGGATGTTGTTGAAGGTGATCACCCGCGGTCCGGGGATCGTGAGGTCGTCACGAATCTGCTGGTCGTCCGGACTGTAGACCCCCGCCACCAGGGACAGAGTGCCGTCTTGTTCCGCCGCTTTCAAAGGGTAGTACTGGACACTGTCGGCCAGGTCGGTTTCCAGCCGGGCCAGTTCCCGCTCGAGATTCAGCGCCCAGAAACCCCGTTGGGTACTTTGCAGCAGGGTCCGGGTGTCGGCGAACTGCGGGATCACCTGCGGATGGCGGGGGCAGAAGCGCAGGGCGAGGCCGCCCTCTGCCACCTGGCGGCCAAGGCCCAGAGCCAGAAACGCGATCCCGTCGTCCGGCTTTTGGGGACCGATGGGGTAATAGTTGCGGGACTGGGCCAGTCCGGCGAAATGCGGGTAGTAGCGGCTGTGGTGTACCGCTCCCACCACCGGCTGGATCACCACCGCCATCTTCTCCTCCTCCACCCGGTTGCCCGTGGCGGCCAGGTAGGATCGGGCGTTGCGGGAGAAGGTGGAGGCGTAGACCAGTTTGACCGCCCCCGCCAGCTCCCGCAGGCGGTTGGTGGGATCCGGATCCCGGTTCGGGATCATCAGAGTACTGTAGATCCCGGCGAAAGGCTGGTGCAGGGAATCCTCCAGCAGGCTCGATGAACGGATCGCCAGCGGGCCCTCGATACGGTCGGCGATCAGCTCCAGCGATTCCAGCAGGGTCTCCGGCAGCCGTCCCGCCACGAAACAGGCGGCGATTTCCCGGTCATCAGAACAGGAGACGGCGAATTCGGCGAGCCCATTGTCGGCCAGGAAGGCGTCAAAGGCGTCGGTGGTGATGACGATGGTGCGGGGAATCCGTACCGGAAGACCGGCGAACTCCCGAGGATCCACGTCGGCCAGGAGCTGGTACAGGAAGGCGATCCCGCGGGCCTTGCCACCCAGATAACCCTCCCCGATCCGTGTGAAGGTGTCCCGCTCGAAATGATCCGTCGTGAAGTCGGAAACGATCCCCCGGTGGACCCGTTCGTGGTTCTCCCGGATCGCCCGGAGCAGATGGGCCCGGCAGGCTTCGATGTCCGGGAAATCCGACAGCTTCTTGGGGCGTAGCTCTTCGGCCAGTTCAAACTCGCTGCGGGCCATCAGCCAGATGGAGATGTGGTTGTGGGAGGCGTGGTAAGCCAGAACCTCGTCGGGGATCGTGGCCAGCTTCTCCTCGAGCTCCCGCAAATCCTGGGCGCGGTCGAACTCCCGGCCGTCGGGGGTGCGGAAGATGAAGTCTCCAAATCCAAGCCTGAAGGAAAGGAACTCACGGATTCCACCCAGCAGGCTGGGGGAAGACTTGTCGATAAAGGCAGCATTGAGGACTTGGGCTTCCCGGCGATTGGTGGCTTCCGCCGACTGCAGCAGCAACGGCAGATCCGGGTCGTGTTCCCGTGCCAGGCGGGCGAAGTCCAGGCCCGCCCGGGGATCGTGGACGCCTCCGCGCGGGATCCCCACATCGCTGATCACCGCCAGGATGTTCCTGCGGTAACGGTTCAGCAGTTCCACGCCCTCCTCGTAGGACCGTGCATGCAGGACCTTGGGACGCGACTTCATGTACATGCGGCGGTAGAGCTCACTGAGGCCCTCCGAGTAGAGAGACAGCGACTGGCGCATCAGCTCCCGATAGAGCACACCCAGGAACGAGGAATAATACTGTGGGGAATCCTCCAGCATGATGATGACCCGGACGTTGCCGTGAGCGACGTCATGGTCGACATTGCGGCGGTCCTCCACCGACTTGATCACGGCCAGCAGGATCACCAGATCGCCTCCCCAGACAAAGAAGCCGTCAACCACTTCCGGATCGATGCGATCCCGAAACTGGGCGGCATCATGGCGGTCCAGAGCCAGCAGCGCCACCGGGAGTCCCGGCTGGCGCTGTTTGATGTCCCGGGCGAATTCGTTCAGGTCGGCCGCCGGAAGGCTGGTCATCGCCAGGATCAGATCGAAGTGACGGCGGGCCAGCAGACTTTGCGCTTCCTCTGGGGTGGCGGCATGGGTGAAACGCGGCGAGGAGGAGAGACTGATCTCCTTGTATTCAAAGAACATGCGCTCGGTCAGATGGCCGTCCTCCTGGAGGATGAAAGCATCGTAAGGCGAGGAGACCAGCAGGACCTCATTGACACGGAAGGGGATGAGATCGTTGAAGCGGCGGACGCTGGCTGCCTGGCGGGTGCGGACCATGATCAACAGCGGGAATCACCGGATCTCCGGTGTCGGGACGGCTGAGGAATTCCGGGAGCGGACGGCAAGTCTGATGTCCTACACCAGGCCCTGATCCAGCAGGGCGTCGGCAACGCGGATGAATCCTCCCACATTGGCGCCGTCCACATAGTTGACGAAGTCCCCATTCTTTCCATAGCGGACACAGGTGGCATGGATATTCTGCATGATGAGCCGCAGCCGGTCGTCGACCTCCCGCCGGGTCCAGGCCATTCGCATCGAATTCTGCGTCATTTCGAGGCCCGACACCGCGACTCCGCCGGCGTTGGCCGCTTTGCCGGGTGCAAACAGCACGCCGGCGGCAAGCAGACGCTCCACCGCCGCCGGTTCGCAGGGCATGTTGGCGCCCTCCGCCACACAGAAGCAGCCGTTGTCGATGAGCATCTGGGCGTCTTCCTCGCTCAGCTCGTTCTCGGTCGCGCAAGGCAGGGCGATGTCGCAGGGAACGCTCCAGGGCCGCTGGTCTTCCAGGAAAACCGCATCGGGAAAGACCTGGGCGTACTCCCGAATCCGTCCCCGCCGCTGGTTTTTCAGATCCTGCACATATTCCAGGCGCGTGCGGTCAATACCCTGTTCGTCGACGATCGTGCCGTTGGAGTCGGAGAGTGTGACCACCTTGGCACCCAGTTCCACCAGCTTTTCCGCGGCGTACTGGGCGACGTTGCCCGAGCCCGAGATGGCGACCCGCTTGCCTGCGATCTGTTCCTTCCGGCCGGTCAGCATTTCCGAGACGAAATACACCATGCCGTAGCCGGTGGCTTCCGGCCGGACCAACGATCCGCCCCAGCCGGCCCCCTTGCCGGTGAGCACGCCCGTGAACCGGTTGGTCAGCTTGCGGTACATGCCGAAGAGGTAGCCGATCTCGCGCCCGCCGACCCCGATGTCCGTTCCCGGGACGTCGGTCTCGGGACCTACGTGCCGGTAAAGCTCAGCCATGAACGACTGGCAGAAACGCATGACTTCGGCATCGCTCTTGCCCTTGGGGTCGAAGTCAGAGCCTCCCTGGGCTCCTCCCATCGGCAGACCGGTGAGGCTGTTCTTGAAGGTCTGCTGGAAGGCCAGAAACTTCATGATGCCGAGGTTCACGCTGGGGTGAAATCTCAGGCCGCCCTTGAACGGTCCGAGCACGCTGCTCATCTCGACGTGAAAGCCGCGGTTGACCCGGATCTCGCCTTCGTCGTCCATCCACGGAACCCGGAACATGATGACCCGCTCCGGCTCGACAATCCGCTCCAGGACCTTGCCCGTCCGGTAACGGGGAGAGGATTCGATCACGGTCTCCACCGAATCGACAACTTCGCGGACAGCCTGGTGGAATTCTTTCTCACCGGGATTGCGGGCCACCACTCGGGACATGAACTCGTCGGTCAGAACAGTCACGAAAGGCTCCTCCCTTCAGGGACAGGCGAACAGCGCGCAAGGACATGTTCCAGGAGCGAACGGCGGACTCCTTCACGCCTTGCCGAAAAACAGGCTTCGCAGCTCATCGAGATAGCGGGGGACCGCCTGGAAGGGGTCAGCGGCGGCTTCATACTCCAGCACGAGCCATCCGCGATACCCGCTGCGCACGATGATATCGCGCATCAGTCCCAGGTTGGCGGGGATCTGCTTCTCACCCTCCCAGATCTCGACCTTGATCTGGACATTAACGGCCCGCGGAGCGGTCATCTCCACCTCCTCGTAAGGGAGGACGTGGTAGTTTCCGGTGTCCAGGTTGACCCCGAACCAGGGATGGTTACCCACCTGGTCGCAGATCGCCAGCAGGTCGGCTGCCCGGGCGGTGATTCCCCCGTGGTTCTCCAGACCCAAGACAATCCCGCGGGCGGCGGCATGGTCCAACAGGGCCTTGATGCCGTCGGCGACCCACGTGATGCCGGTCTCCTTGGGAGTCCCGGCAGGAAGGTCCCCGGCAAAGATCCGGATGTGCGGAGCGAACAGCTCGGCGGCATGGTCGATCCAGTTGTGCACATGCTGGATCCAGCGATCCTTCTCCGGTCCGGGCGGGAGGCAGAAATTGTTGCGTACGGCCGTGCCCGAGATTATCACTCCCCGGCCGAAGGCATGGCGGCGCAAGCGGCGCAGGTATGCCGAGTCGAAATCCTCGGGAAAATAGTAGCTGGTCAGTTCAGCCCCGGTCAGGTCCAGTTCGGCACACCAGTCCAGGAACTTGAACAGGTCCATGCTCCCGCTGGTGAGGGCCTGGCGGACGGAGTACGCAGCCAGCGACAGGTGCATGTTCCTGGCCCTGGGGAAAGGCGCCTGGGCCGGTGCTTGTGTCGTTGCGGCGGACGCAACGCCGCTTCCCGCCAGCGCGGCCGCCGACAGTCCGGTCCAGCGAAGCAGATCCCTGCGGGTCGGAACATTCGGGGTGGGGAGCATGTTGGCCATCAGTAGTCCTCTCCTTCTCCAAACCGGGAACGGTTCCAGCCGGGGAGCCGATCGGGAAGAACCTCGTCCTCCTCTCCCGCCGCCAGCTCGATCAGTTCATGGTCGCTCCATCGTTCGCCACAGCGCAGGAGCCGGTAAGGTTGGTCCAGTTTCCTGCACTCGTGGACAAACTCCTCCGGTGAGGTGGTGTTGAACTCGAACATCTCGTAATGACAGGGGATCACCAACCGGGCCTCGATCCGGGCGGCAAGGCGTGCCGCTTCCGCTGCGGTCATGTTGCCGGCCACACCCCTGGAGGGGTCGCGCCCATTGATGGGCAGCAGGGCGATGTCGATGTCGAACTTCCGCAAACGTTCCTCCAGTCCGTCATAGACCACCGTGTCGCCGGAATGGTAGATCGTCCACGGTCCCATCTGCACGATGTAGCCCAGGTGTTTGAACCGGCCTTCAGAGTCCTGTTCGAGTTCCTCGTGGGCGGCCGCCACCCCGGTAAGGGTCATGGAGCCGATTTGGGTGCTGGTCTCGTCATCCAGCCCGACCGGGAAATCTTCCGGGCAGCCCAGACGGTCGGCCACGAACTCACGGTTCGCTTCCGGGATCACCAGACTCACCTTCGGGTTGGCCTGGAGAATGGGCTTCAGGGTTTCGGCATCCAGGTGATCGGTATGACAGTGGGAGGAGGTGATGACATCCACGAAACCCAGGGCCGCAGGCTCGACCACCAACTCGGTCATCCGGACATGCGGGCGATCGGTACCCTCATACTTGTGGGTCAGCGAGTCGGACAGGTAGGGGTCGAACAGGAGGTGTTCCCCGTTCCATTGCACGAGAAACCCGCTTTGACCCAACCACCACAGGTAAAGATGGTCCACGGACCGGGCCGATGTCTGGACATTCCTGAGAAAGGCCTCTCCTTTCAGAACCGGTTTGATCATAATCCCAACTCTTCCCTTACCCTCTTCACGCCCTCCACCAGGTTTTTCAACTTGAGCCGTGCGGCCCAACGCGCGGTCTGGCTCAGTCCGCAGTCCGGCGCCAGGGAAAGGCGCTCGGCGGGAACATGTTTGAGACAGAGCTGAACTCGCCGCCGGATCTCCTCCGGAGGTTCGATCCAATAACTTTTCACATCCACGATCCCCACCGCAACCGACTTCTTTTCGGCAATTTCGGCTGTGATTTCCAGCTCACTGAACTCACGGCTGGCCATCTCCAGATGCATCTCGTCCACGTTCAACCCCAGGAAGGACGGGAACAGTGGAGCGTAACGACGCGGCGCCACAGCCCGTGCCTTGTAGTTGCCGAAACACAGGTGGGTCGACAGGCGGACTCGGCCAGTGACGCCGGCCACGGTCCGGTTGAAAATGTCCATCAGACGGTCCGGATCCTCCCGGTACCCGTAGCAGCTCATGGAGGGTTCATCGACACAGATTTCCCGGCAGCCGGCGGCCACCAGGTCCTCCAGCTCGCGCCTGACGATGGGGATCAGAGCCTCGGTCACGGCGTAGCGGTCGGCATACGGCCCACTAGGCTCCAGCCGCCCGGAAAGAGTATACGGTCCGGGGATGCTCGCTTTCAGGTCGACACCCGCCGGAGCCATCCGGGTCAGTCGCCGGAATTCCTCGACGGCACCGAGGCCGGCCGGAGCCTGCAGCTCTCCCAGGATCCGATGGCGTCCCCGCTGATCATGGGCCGGCGGCCCGAAGCGGCGCGAAGGGGCTTCTTCCCGCTCGATCCCTTCGAGGAAGGCGTAAAACGACAGATTGAAATCGGCTCGTGCCTGTTCGCCGTCGGTAATGACATCGAGCCCCGCCCACACCTGGTCGTGAACCGCAACGGCCACAGCATCATCGATCATCTCCTGCCGATCGTCTGGACCGAAGGCGGAAGCGTTGGCCATTGCGAACTCCAGCCAGCCCGGGAACGGGTAGCTCCCCACAACGGTGGTTCTCAGTGGACGTAGGTTCACTCAGCTTCCCTTTCTGTACCGGAATCGCCTGGCGGGTGTTGGAAGAGGCGGGCCAGCCTGCGGGAATGTTCATCATATGCCGCTTCAAAGACCTGGCGGGACCGCTCGCGGCCCGCCACGGCGGGGGCGGTGAGAACCAGCGGGGGAAACCCGGCGGCGGCCAGGCGGGCAGCCGTTTCCGCCTTGATGCAGTTGACCAGCATGCAGCCGCCGATGGTCGACAGGGGAGATACCGGGTACGGCCAGCCCTCGAGCCGGATCACCGCGTCGCCCGCCGGAGCCCCGGTGTCCAGCACGAGGTCGGCGCAATCCGTGAGCTTGAGGCCGTCCGGGTGAGCGCTGGAGGAAACCCGGCTGTGGGCGAGGCTGACGATCGCCACCACCCGGATACTCCGGTTCCGGAAACCCTGAGCCATCTCGATGGGGACCACATTGCAGCCGCTGGAGGAGATCACCAGGGCTGAATCCTGGGAGCTGAGGGCGAAATTCCTGAGGATGCGCTCAGCCAGGCCGGAGACGTTCTCCAGATACATGGCTTGGCGCTGTCCGTTGCAGCCGACTACCGGATGGTGATAGCTCAACGACAGCTCCACGATCGGGTTGAAGCCCGGGAAGGAACCGTAGCGGGGCCACATCTCCTCCACCATGATGCGGCTATGACCGGAACCGAAGACGTGCACCATGCGTCCGGCCTCAATGGTGGCGGCGAACCAGTCGGCGCAGGTGGCGATGGCGGGGGCCTGAGCTTCCACGAGATCGACCAGGATGTGGCAATGTTGCAGGTACTCTTCCGCTGGGTTCACCGGGGAAATCCTTTCAAGGGGCGCAGCCTGCTGTCCAGCCGCCATCCACCGCCAGGACCTGACCAGTGATGAAAGCCGACTGGTCAGAGAGAAAGAAAACGACTGCGGCCCCCAGATCCTGCGGCTGTACGGCCCGACCTCCTTCCAGCCGCTGGCGGTTCCGCACGGTCTGCATGATCGCCGGATCAGACAGCGCTCGTCGAGCCATGGGTGTATCGGTGAGCCCGGGAGCCAGGGCGTTGATGCGAATTCCTCGATCGGCATAGTAAGCGGCCGTCGTTTTCGTCATTCCCAGCACAGCGGCCTTGGCTGCCGTGTAGGCGTGCGTCGCGAAGCCGTCCGGTTCCGGCGCGTAGGCCAACACCGAACTCAGATTCAGAATCGAGCCGGGTTGTTGTTTCCGCACAAAATAACTTAAAGCCGCCCGGTTGGAGAAGAAGACCGAGGTGAGATTCAGGTCCAGAGTGCGTTTCCAGCCGGAGACCGGGATCTGGTGCAGCGGCCCGTCGCCCCAGCGGCGCCCGCTGCCCCCGGCCACATGAAACAGGCCGTGCAGTCCGCCGAACCGGGAGTCAGCCTCCGCCACGGCCGTTTCCGCGGTTTCAGGCCGGCGGGCATCGGCAAAGCGGAACAGCAGAGATTCGGGATAGCGGCGTCGGAAACCACCTAATCCGGGGGCGCGCCGGCCGACAGCCAGCACCCGGGCACCGGCCTCCAGGCAAGCTTCGACTCCCGCCAGACCGATCCCCGAGGTGCCGCCCATCACCAGGATCACTCTGTCTTCCAGGGGCCGCTTCGACACGCGCCCTAGCATAGCGGTTCATCCCCGACGGAGAAACCGGTGGGAGAATACAGGAAACGGAACACGGGAGACGGGAGTCGCCAGCACGCAAGAGCCGCACCAGCGGCATGAGCCCTGCAGACAGGTCGGCCCCGTCTGGTACTCTGGGACCTTGGGAGGACGAGATGGTCGCGGAGCCAGAATGCCATCGCCTTTGGGCGTGGCAGGGCGATCCGCTACATTGAAAGGATCCGGACGATGCGAAGTCCAATGCTCCTTTTCTTTCTGACGGCCTGGATCATGGCGGCACCCGCCGGCAAGGCGGCGACCGCGCAGAAGCCTGAAACCCGTAGTGTGGACGGATTGATCCACGACCTCAAACACCCCGACGCGCCGCGCCGGCTGGAAGCGGCCCGCCTGCTGGGAATGAACCGAGTGCGTACAGCGGTTCCTGCCCTGATTGAGGCATCCGAAGACCCCGACAAAGAAGTCCGTTATGCGGCGGTACGTGCCCTGCGCCAGATCGGCGACACCCGTGCTCTCGGTACCTTCATCCAGCGGACCCGGGACGGTGAGACGAGGATCCAGCGCGAAGCCGTGGACGGGATCATCGACATCTACGTGGTGGAACAGGGAGGCTTTGTCACCGGGCTCAAGAAGGTCGTGACTTTCTTGAACCCGCTCAGCTCCGATTACGACTCCCGAGTGGTGGAGCCCTATGTGCCGGTGAGTCAGGAGGCGATCAACGCCCTGATCGATCTCCTGTTCGTCTCCGATACGGGCTTGAGGGAGAATGCGGCACGGGGGCTGGGAATCCTGCGGGCGGGCGGCGCGCTGCGGGCGATCGAGGACGCCCTGAACCGGGAAACCTCCAACAGCGTCAAGGTGGAGCTGATCCGGGCCATCTACAAGATCGGCGACCCCGAGGGCGGCGAGGCTGTGGTGCCGTTCATCCGCGATCCCGACAAGCGGACACACGACGAAGCCATCCTGACGGCGGGACGATTGCGGGTGAAGAGCGCGGTGGGCATCCTGGACGACCTCTACCGGATCGGCGTCGAGGAACGGCGCAAGATCTTCGGCCTGGTGCCGGTGTCCGGCACGGACGACCTGCAGCGCAAGGTGCTGGAAGCGTTGTCGTATATCGGCGATCCGAGCTCCAAGGACATCTTTGAGGATGCCCTGTCGGACAGCCGCGACCACTACCGCCGCTACTCGGCCGAAGGCCTCGGGCGCATCGGCGATCCCAGCTATACGCGACTGCTGGCGGAGCGGTACCTGCGGGAAACCTCCGGCAGCGTCAGGCTGGCGTTGAGCTACGCCCTGTTCTTGCTGGGCCGGGAAGAGCACCTGGTGGAACTGGTCGACCGCGTGCTGGACGACCAGGCGTACTACTACCTGCTGGAGCTGTCCCCGGAAAAGACGGCCCTGCTGTACCCGCACGTGAAGTCGGAAAAAGAGGCGGTAGCCGCCCGCCTGCTGGAGGTGATCGGGTTGCGCGGCGACCGCTCGGCGTTGCCGCTGGCCCAGGAGATGAGCGGCAGCCCCAGCGCGGAAGTGGCCTCGTCGGCGAACCTGGCCATCCGCCGATTGCAGGCGCGGTTTCCCTGAAGCCTGGCGCCGGTCCTCAGGCGTAAAGCAGCTCTTCAAGCCGCCGCAGTTCGGCCTCGAACTCTTCACGGCTGAGGGTACGTTGTCCCTCCGATTGGATGACGAAGCTGGTGGCTGCGGCGAGAACTTGTTGCGGCGCAGGCAACGACGCCAGTTCCCGGAGCGCCAGAAAGCGGCGATAGTTGTTTTCACGGGTCACCACACCCGTGCCATCGATGGTGATGTATCCGACCTCCGGATCCCCCAGGCGGACCCGGCAGTCCTTGACCTCACAGTAGTTCGCAATGTCGTCGAGCGTCACCTTCGATTTCTCCGTTCTTCAGGTCAGTTGGATCATTCGGGTTGAAGTGTAACTCTTCGGCGCCCGCCCAGGGCGGTGAGAGCGGATCCGGCCACCACCAGCCCGGCCCCCAGCAGGCTGAGGGCATTGACCGGATCCGGGGCCAACAGGCCCGGCCACCAGGAATCCGCCGTCCAGGTAACCGCCAGGGTCAGCAGCGGCGTGATGGACAGCACGGCGCTGACCCGGGAAGCCTCCCAGTGGACCAGAGCTTCCGCAAAAGCTCCATAGGCGATCACCGTATTCAGGGAGGCGAAGGCCAACAGCCAGATTTGCAGGTTCGCCAGTCCCGCCAGACGTCCCGGCTCTGCGGCAGGCGTCAGCACGACCGCGGAGCCGGCATACACCAGCACCAGAATCTGCTCGGAGGCCAGGCGGCGGAGGAGCCCCTTCTGGGCCAGAGCGTAACCGGCCCAGGAAAGGGCCGCCGCCACCGTAATCAGGACGCCCGCGTAGTACCTGCCCTGGCCTTCCGCCAAAGCGTGGTACCGATCGTTGAAGAACAGCAGCAACCCCATCACCAGCAGCCCGAACCCCAGCCATTGAACCGGGGCGAAAGGTTCCCGGAAAAGCACCAGGCCGCCCAACAGCAGGAAAACCGGCGCGAGCTGGATCACCATCTGCGACGTGGCTGGAGTCACCCGTTCCAGACCCATCACGTAAAGCAGGTAATTTCCCGCCAGCCCCAACACCGAGATCCCCAGGAGCGCCGCCCCACCCCGCCCGAGTGAGCGGGCGGACGGGAGGCGCCGGCGCCATCCCAGAAAGGCTCCCAGCAGGCCGGCGGCTGCCAGGAACCGGAACCAGGTCAGCGTGAAGGGGTCCAGGGTGGCCAGCAGCAACTTCAGGGCCACCGGGAGGAGGCCCCACATGGCCGCAGTGAGCAGGGCGAGGAACAGTCCCAGTTTCCAGCGTCCGGTTGGTTGCATCGCTTCAGTCAGTCGGTCGGTGACGAGTTGTGGTCGGAGAGTCGGTTCAGTCGCCCCTGAGATCGAGAGCAACGTCAACCTGGAATGTCGGCGAACGCAGGACCGCTTCGCCCCCCGGATGGACCAGCTCCTCGGCGCCCAGCACCGAACCGGTCTCCGGGACGATCCACTGGGCTCGATATCGGCCGCTGGGCAGGGCCAGGCGGAGGCCGGTGGGGCCTGTACCCCGGAGATACACCGCATATTGCCGTCCCGGCTCGGCGAGGCAGTACGCCACCGCGTGGGGCGCATGGACGACGGCGCCGGAATCCGGCCGCATGCGGAGGAAATCGAAGCCATGGATGTATCGGCTGAGCACTCCCAGTTGGCGGCGCAGCTCGGGGCTCCCACCCCCCGGCGCCTGGTTTTGACCGCGGCCGTCTTCCGCTCCAACGTAAAACGAGTAGTCGAGATGATTGAAGATCCCGCCGCCGGAAAGCAGGAAACTCCAGGCCTGGGTCCGATAGACCTCATCACCGCTCCCGCTGAAGCCGCTTTCATCGAAGCCGATCACCCGGTCCAGGCCGTAGTTCCAGGCGACCGCCTCGGGATAGGCATAGTGGAAGTTGAGAATCGACACCAACGGCGGAACTTCCCCCAGGGGATAGCGGAAGTTGCAGAAGTTCTGGGCAATCAGGTGGCGGTTCGGCAATCTTGACTCCTCGTCCCGGATCACCTCGGCAATCCGCTGCTGCCACCGCAAAGAAGCCTCATCCGCCAGGTCCACCCGGTTCTTCCACTCGTTCCGCCAGTCCAGGAGGAAGGGGTTGACAGGCATGACGGTAACGGGCCGGTCGGCCCAAGGCTCGTTCTGGATCTCGAAGAAAAGGTTGTCAAACCCGTTCAGCTCCTGGACCAGCTTGCGTACCAGCCGCTCCTGGTGGACCAGCAGCCCGGCGTTGTCCAGGGTCTGCACCTGACGCTCATCCAGGGGCGCCGCCACACCGTTGATGTTGTTGTCCGGATGCAAGGGGCTGCCTGCGAAATCGCCGTAGTAGGAGGAGAACAGAGTGACCTCCACGATGATACCCAGCTCGGAGGCGGCCATCATGAAATCCTGGAGACGGTTGAAGTAGATCTCATCCCAGCGCTCCAAGTCGAAGCGGTTGCCGCCGCCCCGGTAGCCCGGCACCGCGCTGCGCCTCCAGGGGGCAAGGAAACGGGCGCCGTCCGGCGCAAGCGTGTTGTTCCGGATCCCGAAAGCGCCGGGGGATTCGATGTAGGCTCCCGTGAAAATCCTTGTGTAGTTGAGCCCGTCGGAGGCCAGGGTGGAAAGATACTTGCGGAAGCTGAAGTCGGGGTTTACCACAGCTCCGTAATGTTCGCCCGAGGTCACCAACACGACGGGTTGGCCCCGGAAAAGGAGATAGTGGGGGTTTTCCGGATGTTGTCTGATGGGCCCCGTCTGCAGGCGGAGCGCCGAATCCGGGCCGACGCAGGCGGCAGTGGCCGTCAGCAGTGCGAGCGCCGTTCCCGCCAGCAGCTTCTGCATGGGCGGCATTATGCCGCAGCCGGCCAGGCTGAGCCAGCTCGGACAGCCGCGGACGTCCACCGCCGGCCCCTTCTGCTAAGATGAGGCGCCATTCATGAGCGAGACCGCGCAGGCCATCATTCTTGGGATCCTGCAGGGATTGACGGAGTTCCTTCCTATCAGCAGTTCAGCCCATCTGATTCTGCTGCCCTGGCTGATGGGCTGGAAACCGCTGGGCTTGGTCTTCGACGTCATGCTCCACGCCGGAACCCTCCTGGCTGTCCTGGTGTATTTCCGCCGGGACTGGCGGGAACTGGCAGACGCCGCATGGCTCCGGCTGAAGGGAAGGGCGGAGGGGGAGAACCGGCCTCCATTGGTGGAGGCATTGGTTGTGGGCACCCTGCCTGCCGTCGTGGTGGTATTGTTGGCCCGGCACTTTATCGAGAACTATGCCCGGGTTCCGATCGTAACCGTCTTCACTTTGGCGGGTTTCGGCCTGTTGCTGGCCTGGAGCGACCACCGCAGCCGGGGCGCCAAGGGGGTGCGGGAGATTCGTATTCGGGATGGCCTCTTGGTGGGAATGGCGCAGTCGCTGGCCCTCGTGCCCGGGGTGAGCCGCTCCGGGATTACGATTACCGCGGCCCTGCTGTTGGGGTTTTCGAGGCGGGAGTCGGCGAGATTCTCCTTTCTGCTGGCGGGACCGATCATCGCAATGGGAGCTGCGGATGGAGTCCTGGAACTGCTGCTGTCCGGGGATGATGGGACGGGCCTTCCGGCGTTGGTCACTGGTGTGGTGGTCTCCTTTGTGACCGGTTTCCTGTGCATCAAGTACTTCCTGCGCTTCCTGGAGAGCCGCGGTCTGTTGCCGTTTGTGATCTATCGGCTGGCGTTGGCGCTGGTGATTCTCTGGCTTTCGCTTTGAGGGGCGGCGTTGACGGCTCGGCTGGCGGGAGGCGTTGTTCTACCATGAGGGTGATGCCGTACCGTTGGCTGTTGGCGGCTGGCGCAGTGCTGATGTTTTTCTGCCCGCTGACCCGGGCGGTGCATCAGGAGGGAGTGCCCGCGGGAGAAGGGGAGGTCGGGCTCGAAGCGGCGGCCGCCGCAGCCAGACAGAATCAGATCCTCCGGGATTTTTACCGCCGCCTGTATCCCGGTCTGGACGGCACTGTCCCGCCGAGCGAGGAATTCCTGGAGAACTTTGTCGACCGGCAAATCGATGCCTTCGCGGCCGATATCGACCGCCGCCTGAAGCGGATCACTGATCAGGCGGCGCTTGTCGAGAACCTGCAGGAGCGCCTCGGCGCCGTCCGAGGGGAGGGTCGGGAAACGGTGGAACAGTCCCTGAAGGGTGTCCTCAGGCAGTTGGCGGAAGACTGCGACGGTCTGGCAGACCGCCTGCAACTGGTGTTTTCCGGTTTGAACCGCCGGAGTCGAAACCGGGGGCGTGACTCGTCTTCCGCCGACGGCGGGAACCGGGATCCTAATCTGGAACTGCTGTCCCACATCCGGGTGGCCGACCGGTCGATCCGGGCTTACCTGTTTACGAGCCGCCAGGTCGTGCGGCTGGAGGAGCTGGAAGGCGAGGATATGCTGATGCGGCTCGATGCTGCCGAGAAGCTGGCTCGAGAGCTGTCCCGGTAAGGATCACGCGGATCACGCGGATCACACGGATCACTCGGATCACACGGATCACACGGATCACACGGATCACACGGATCAGCGGGATCAGCGTCTCCGGGTTGAACTCAAACGGCCGGCCTCCCTATCATGCGGAGGATTGTGAAGCCTTCTGCTTTTTTCTTCACACTGGTGTTGCTGGCCTGCGGTCAGGTCGGCCATGACCTGTTGGCCCAGGCAGAGTGGACCGTGCCCCGCCGCGACCGGGAAATCCTGGTCGATGGTTTCCTGCAGGAATGGCAGGGTGTCCCGGCTCTGGAGCTGAGCCCCAGCCTGGCTGGAATCTCCAGGGAAGGCGAATTCAAGGAAGGGGATCTCCGCGTCGCAGTGCAGGCTCTTTGGGACGAACAGTACCTGTATGTGGCGCTGACCTGGCAGGACGACATCTGGGACGTGGAGGAGGTCACCCGCCGGGATGCCGTCTGGGTGGACGCCCAGCGCAAGCGGCGCGACCGCATGCTCCTGTTCGACTATCTCAAATTCCATATCCGGCAAAGCGATTATGACTACACGTTTTGGGTCTCTCCGTTCCATCAGGAAAAGGGCCCGTTCTTCTGGCACCGGCTGCTGGAAGGCTATCGGGGAATGGAGCGGGCCGCCGGGACTCCCATGATCACCGCGCGGGAGCTGGATGACGGCCGGGTGACCATCGAGCTGATGTTTTTCTGGAAGGAGCTCCGGCTTCGCCCCAAGGACGGCTTTCCGTTGACCCTGATCGTGGCGGACAGCGATCTGCCGGGACGTCTCCCCGAGTACAAGCTGGGCTTTCTCAAGTGGATCCAATGGCGCGGAGGGTGGCGTTTCGCCCAGTAGAATCCGTCAGGATGCCAACTCATGGCCGAAAAGGTTCTCATCACCGGTGCGTCCTCAGGGATCGGCCGGGCCACGGCTGAGGAATTCGCACGACAGAAGAGCGAGTTGTTTCTGGTGGCCCGCCGTGAGGACCGTCTCCGGGAACTGGCGCTTCGGTGCCGCCAAGTGGGAGCGCTGCGGGCGGAGGCCGGCGTCTTCGACCTGAGTCTGCCGGGAGCCGGCAGGGATGCCGTCCGGTCGGCGATTGAAGTCCTGGGGGGACTGGACGTTCTGGTCTGTAACGCCGGTTACGGTGCCTGGGGGCCCGTACTGGAAACTTCCCCCGATGCGATGCACCGGATGTGGCAGGTGAACTATCAGTCCGCGTACGAGTCGATCTACGAGATCCTGCCCACGTTTCTGGATCGGAATTCCGGCCACATCGTGCTGGTGAGCAGCGTGATCGGGCGCAAGGGAATGCCCTATTCGGCGCCTTACTGCGCCACAAAGTTCGCCCAGGTGGGACTGGGGGAATCGTTATGGGGCGAGCTGCGGGACCGGGGCATCGGGGTGACCATCGTCTGTCCGGGTTACACCGCCACGGAGTTCCACCAGGTGTCGTCTCCGGGCAGGCAGCAAAGGCGGCCGCTGCCCGGCCAGGATCCGGCGCAGGTGGCGCGGGCGCTGGTCCGGGCGGTCCGCAAGCGCAGGCGTGAGGTCCATCTCACTGCCCTCGGCCGCTTTCTGCTGGTGCTGAACCGGATTTCGCCGGCGGCGGCATCCTGGCTGACCTACGCCGCCGCCCGGCTGGAGCGGGGAAGGTAGCCGTAGGCCGCCACAGGAAGCCGCAGGCCGCTCAAGCAGGCGCAGCAACAGAGAAATCCACGGATTTCAGTTGCCCCTCATCCTCAGGCTGGGGGCGCATCCCGGACCGCGGCGAATTCATTCGCCCACGCTACCGCTGACCTGAAGACGGCCAGGACCGTCTCCTCGTCGAGACCCAGTCGCTGGATCAGATCACGGGCCTCCCCGAGCCGGTCCTCCTCCAGCAGTTCCGCCAGCCGCAACCAGGGTGTGTATTCGTTGCGGGTGTCCTGACACAGTGCCGTCTTGATCTTCTCTTCCACCGGGAGGTAGCGCACCACCTCGGTCATGGGTGTTCCCAAGATCGCATCCAGCAGCGAGAACAATCCCACCAGCTGTAGGGTATCGGGCTGAAATCCCCAGTAGTCAAAACGCTCACCGAGCCCTTCGAGAAACCTGCCGCGCTGGGCCGACAGCCTTACCAGTTCCGCCGTCTCCGGACTCTGGGAAAGACTTTGCAACAGAGCCACCCGCAGCCAGTTGCGGGTCCATCTCCATCCCAGCAGGGCCACCGCCTGGCGAACCGAGCGGATATTCTGCCGGAGCCCGAAAGCGGCAGAGTTGAGATAGGCCAGCAGCCGGTAGGTGAGTCCCGCGTCGGACTGGATGGTTTCCGCCAGCCGCGCGAAGTCCGGATCGGGATCCTCGAGCATCTCCAGCAAACGGAGGCGCGCGACGTAGTTGGAGCTGAGGCTGCGAACGGCCACCGCCGCGGGCGCCTTGTAGAAACTTCCCTGGAAGAGATCGAAACCCAGTTCCCGGCAACGTTCGAGTCGGGCCCGGTCGCCCACGTCGGCGGCCAGCAGCAGTACCCGACGCCTCCGTGCGCGGCGGATGAGGGATTCCAGGAGGTCGCCTGCGGAGTCAAGACAGATGAGATCGGCGAGCTGCACCAGTGGTTCTTCGTGGGGTTGGCCGGTATAACGGTCCACAGCCAGTAGATAGCCATCGTGCCGAAGCTGCGCCAGTTGCTGGAGGGTTGCCGGCTCGGCGGGCGTTGTGGCGGGCAGTTTGACGACTCCTGTCGCCGGAGGCAGGGCATAGGGAAAATGCTCCAGGACTTCCCTTTCATGGAGCCGGATGACGAGTCGCCGGCCCTGTTCGGAGAGTTCCTGCAGGCCAACGTAAGAGCCCGCGACCAGACAGGCCAGGGGATCGGTCACCTGGTTTCCGCCGGCGACCGGCACGCAGAACAGTTCGTACCCCCAGAGCCGCTGCCGGGTGTCGAAGATGGGCTGCCGGCCCAGGACCAAAGTTTCCGCTTCGCTCATCGTCCCTGTCCAGAAAGGGGGCTTCCCCTTGAGTCCTGGTTAAACCTCTTGACCCTTCAACTCCTGGCCCCCACGGATCCCGCGGAGGCGGGCGGGATCACGATATCGAGAGGGTCCACGTGCCAGATGTCCCGCGCATATTCCCGGATGGAGCGATCGCTGGAAAACTTGCCCATGCGGGCAGTATTGAGGATCGACCGCCTCGCCCACTCGTCTTTACGGCGGAACAGCCCGTCCACCTCCGCCTGGCGTTCCGCATAACTCCGGAAGTCGGCCAACACCATGAAATGGTCCCCCCAGTCGAGCAGCGACTGCACGATGGGGAGGAAAAGGGCAGGCTGGCCGGGAGAGAAGAAACCGCCCGCCAGCCATTCCAGAACTGACCGAAGCTCGGGATCGCGCCTGTACACTTCCCTGGGATCGTAGCCGCCGGCCCGGACCTCCGCCACCTGCTCCGCCGTCAGGCCGAAGATGAAGATATTCTCCTCGCCGACCTCCTCTCGGATCTCCACGGTGGCCCCATCCAGGGTGCCGATGGTCAGTGCGCCGTTGAGGGCGAACTTCATGTTGCCGGTTCCGGAGGCCTCCATTCCTGCCGTGGAGATCTGTTCGGACAGGTCGGCGGCCGGCACCACTTTCTCCGCCTGGGAGACACAGTAATTGGGGAGAAACACCACCCTCAGTCGACCCTTGACCAGCGGGTCGCGGTTGACCCGCTCAGCCACCGCGTTGACGAGCCGGATGATGAGTTTGGCCTGCCGGTATGCGGGTGCCGCTTTCCCTCCCACCAGCACGGTGCGGGGCACGTAATCGCCTGCCGGGCTGTCCAGGATCCGCCGATAGAGGGCGATGACGTGAAGGATGTTGAGGAGTTGGCGCTTGTATTCGTGAATCCGTTTGACCTGGATGGCAAACAGTGTGTCGGGATGGATGCCCAGTTCGCATTTCCGCAGAACGTATCGGGCCAGGCGGCGCTTGTTTTCCCGTTTGGCCTCCAGCCAGGCGGCGCGGAACGCGGCGTCTTCAGCCAGGGGCTCCAGCCGCCGCAGTTCGTCAAGATCACGGACCCACCGCTCGCCGATAGCGGAACTGATCAGCCGGCTCAGTACTGGATTACACTGAAGAAGCCAGCGCCGGGGGGTGATTCCATTGGTCACGTTGCGCAGGCGTCCTGGAAAGATCACGTCGAAGTCTCGAAACAGGCGCTCCCGGAGGATCCTGGTATGAAGGGCGGCTACGCCGTTGACTGAGTGTCCGGCCACGATGGCCAGATGTGCCATTCGCACAGCCTTGACCCCCCCCTCCTGGATCAGTGAAACCCGGGCAGGCAGACCGGTGTCGTCCGGGAATCGCTGGCGGACTTCGTCTAGGAACCGGCGGTTGATCTCGTAAATGATCTGGAGATGGCGTGGCAGCAGGCGTTCCAGCAGAGCCACCGGCCAGGTCTCGAGGGCTTCGGGCAGAACAGTGTGGTTGGTGTACGAGAAAGTTCGCCGGCAGATGTCCCAAGCCTCGTCCCAACCCAGTCCTTCCAGATCCATCAGCAGCCGCATCAACTCGGGCACCGCCAGTGTCGGGTGGGTGTCGTTGAGCTGAATGGCCACGAAGTCCGGGAACCGTGCCCACTCCGGGTTCTGCTTGCGGAATCTCCGCAGGATGTCCTGCAGGGTTGCGGAAACAAAGAAGTGCTGCTGTTTGAGCCTCAGCTCACGGCCGCTCTCCACCTCGTCGGAGGGATAGAGGACCTTGGAGATGTTCTCCCCCAGAACTTGCGCCTCCACCGCTCCGATATAATCCCCGCGGTTGAACTGGGCGAGACTGAATTCCCGGCTGGCCCGGGCCACCCACAGCCGCATGTGGGTCACATATTCGCTGCCGAAACCCGGGATGAGGAAATCCGACGCTTGGGCGAGGACTTCCTCCGTGTCAACCCACCGATGACAGATACGGCCTCCGAGCTCATACGCCTCGGCCCGCCCGCAGAACTGCACCGGGTAGAGGACTTCCGGCCGCTGGATCTCCCAGGGCGTACCTGCCCGCATCCAATGGTCGCACTCCTCGTGTTGGCCGCCGTCGATGATCCGCTGGTGGAAGATTCCGTAATCGTAGCGAATGCCGTAGCCGTAGCCGGGGAGCTGTAGCGTGGCGAAGGAATCCATGAAGCAGGAGGCGAGCCTTCCCAGGCCGCCGTTCCCCAGACCAGCGTCCCACTCCTCCTCTTCCAGGTCATCCAGGTCGTGCCCCATCTCGGCCAGCACCTCTCGGGCCGAGTCCTCCAACTGGAGCGCGGTCAAGTAGTTGCGAAGAAATCTGCCGGGGAGGAATTCCATCGAGAGGTAATACACCCGCTTGGCAAGCAGTTCGTAACAGGCGCGCTGGGTGCGAAGCCATCGTTCCACCAGACGATCCCGAACCGCCCTCGCCAGGGCTTGAAACACCGCCGGCCGATCCGCCAGCGCCGGATCCGTGGCAAGAGAGAACCGCAGGTGCCGAATCAGGTCGTCTCTCAACGACTCGGCTGCCGGCGACAGGGTGGTCACGGTCGTGGCTCCGGGTAAATGCAGCGGGAATTATCGGCCTTCCTGAAGTAGCCGCGATAGTTTTTCGCCTGCGGGTCCATGCAGCCCACCAGGTCGAGCAGTTCCACCTTCCGGAACTCGATGGGATGACTTTCGCTCTGCAGCGAGATGGACCCTTCGGAAAGCAGCTTGCCGTCGACCTTGACCGCCGGATCGTAGTTGTTGACCATGCCGCCGCCGATCTGCGGCCGCTCGTAGGAAAGTACCTCCTGTCCCTCGACGACGTGGCTGATTTTCTCCCCGCCCAGTACCGTGACCTCGACTCTGACCCAGCGGTCGCCGTGGTAGGTGGCGGACCGCGAAGGGATACAGTGGTCGGTGACCAGCTTGCCGTTCATTTCCACGTGAGTGCCTGGAGTACAGAGGTTGGCGGTGGTTCTTTCGCCGGCGCCGCTTCCACCGAGGAGCTGGACTTCGATGGAAATGGGGAAGTCCTGGTCCCTGAGCATGGTTTCGGCGGGTTGGCCATGGATCATCAGTCCGCTGTTCCGCAAAGCCCAGTTGGGTCCGCCCGGAACCTGTTCGCCGACGAAGCGATACTCGGCGGCCAGAACGTAATAGGAGAAAGGCCGGTGATAGAACAGGTGGCCGAAGCGGTTGCCGAATTCGTCGTACCGGTCGTAGGCCACTTTGAGGACGCCGTTCTCCACCCGAAAAGTGTTTCCGAAGTTGACTCCCACCTCGTAGCCCGTGATCTTGGGGATCCAGCCTTCCAGGTCGCGCCCGTTGAAGAGCTGGATCCAGTCCTCCGGAGCAGCCGTCTCCCCGGCCGACTGGCCGGCGAGGACACCGGTGTGAAGCAGAGAGATCACCAGACAGGCTCCGGCGGCCAGAGAAACTCCTCGCCGAAACGCCAGCCGGCCACTGGAGCGGGCCCGGCAGGGGCCGCCGACATTCGAAAGCACTTGGATTTCGTTCCCCATTGTCTGTCTCCCAAGAACCACCGCCCTGATCAGGGCTGGGCGGTCTGAAACCAGAAAACCCACGCGCCGGGACCTGAGATCCACGTCCGGTCCGCCAGCGGATGCAGCAGGGCACGCTCCACCTTCTGGGGGTATCCACCCGGCCGGTAGGGAAGCCAGAAGGAGGCAGCCGGCATCGAAGGCATCGTGAGATCGCCCGCCGACGCCTGTTCCAGCCGGAAGTCCCCCGAGGCCGGGACCAGAATACGGTTGTCGGTGTACGGCTCGTCGAAGAAGAACGGTGAGGCCAGCTCGTCCACCGCCAGCAGCCAGGGTCCATGCTGGAAAGCCAGGAAAGTTCCGCCGGGGGTTTCCCGGACCAGGCGACGGGTTGCCGGCAACCAGGTTACGGTCAGCTCGGAACCCTCGGATGCCAGGATCGGGAAACGCATGCGTCCGCCGACGATGTTGCCGTTCAGTTCGCGTCCTCCGGCCTGGACCCGCACGCCCGCAGCCCAGCCGGGGGTGCGGACATCCAGCGCGGTAATGGGTGCGGCTGCCCGGTGCACGTGAATCCGGACCGAACCGTCCCGGGTCAGGGATGAGGTGGCTCGGATCTCATAGCCCGGCGACCGGACGCGGCCGTCGGTGGGGAGATCCACCGAAAGCGTCGAATCATGGAGGCGGAGCGCCCGACGAAAAATCTCCGGGAAGGTGCGCAGGCCGTGCGGGGTGCAGCACCACCAGGCCCGCGCTGACTGCGCTCCATAGCCCAGGGGGCTGAGCGCCGGCCTGAATTCGGAGTGCCGGGAGGGAAAAAACTCGTGGTGGCCGAAGTCGCCGGTGGCGAACTGGTTGAAAGCGAATTCGTTGAAAAGGACCAGCTCGGCTTCGTCGAGGTAGCGGGGGTCCCGGGTCAGGTCCCAAAGTTCCAAGTTCAGGCGGAGCCAGTCAGCCTCCGAGCACCCCTCGGTGCGATGATGCGGATCGTCGAGGCGTTCCGGGATGGCCCCGCTGGCGAGGCGGTTGCCACTCTCGATGATGCCACGCCACTCACGTTCGACCTGTTCGAGATAGACCGGTTCCGAGGTGACACGATACAGTTCCAGGATCCCGCGCAGGCTGGTCAGGAACCCATGACTGTGCTGGAAGGGTTCCCGCCGTGTACGCTCCGCCATCTGACGGGCGAGCTCCAGATAGGGCTGGTGGCCGGATTCGCGAAACAGGCCGACGAGACCCTCGATGTGCTGGGTCCAGCAGATGTAACCCACCGCGAATTTGCCCTCGCTGAACGAGGTTCGCACCGGCTCGGAGTTGAAGACGGGAGCCGCTGCAAGCAGGAAATCGCCGATCCTGCGGGCCGCCGCCAGGGTGGCCGGGGACCGGGTCAAACGGTAATACTCCAGCAGGCCGACCATTAACCGGCCGTTGCCCCACATCATCGCCATGTCGTCGTCGGCGACCCCGGTGGCGCTCAGGGGTTTCCCGAAGTGACCGTCGGGCTGCTGGAGTACCAGCAGCCGCCCGAGCACATTCTCAAGGATGGGAAAAGGCTGTCCCTCGAGCCCGGCGGAAGCGGACAGAGCGTCGATGTACCGGCCGGAGAGGTCGCCGCTGTAGTTGGTGAAACGGCGCATGTGAAGCGGAATTGCGTCCGCGAGGACAAAATCGGTCTCGTAGCGGGGTGGTCCGCCCTCCAGCACTCGACGCAGGGAAAGCTGGAACCGGCTCTCCCAGTCGCCGGGGGCGAGGTCAGGTGCCTGGGAAAACGCCGTCGGGCCGCCGGCCGGGAAAAGCAGGGCGAAGAGCAGGACAGCCATCCTGGGAACGGACATGTCGCCAACAACTGTATAGCCAGGTCAGATGGGGCGCAACCTGGGTGCGTCCCTCAGGGAACCCAGCCGGGGACGACGTAGGCGTAGGCGGTCACCACCAGCCCGATCAGCGCCGCCAACAGGATGCTGTGCCGCAACGTAAAGCGGAACAGGCGTGACTCTTCGGCAGCCGCCAGTCCGGTAGCCGCGACTGCCACTGCCAGGCTCTGCAGGCTGATCATCTTGCCCATGACCCCGCCGGCGGAGTTTCCTGCCGCCATCAGCACGGGACTGAGGCCCAGATGCTGGGCTGTCACCACCTGGAGATTGCCGAAAAGGGCGTTGGCGGAGGTATCCGACCCCGTCAGGAAGACTCCGAGCCAGCCCAGCAAGGCGCTGAAAAAAGGAAAGAACATGCCGGTGGCGGCGAACGCCAGTCCCAGTGTGGCCGTGGCGCCGCAGTAGTTCATGAGAAACGCCAGCGCCAGCACCGACGAGATGGTCAGCGCCGGCAGCGCCATTTGCCGGGCGGTCTCCCGCAGGATGCGGAGTCCCTGACGCGGACCGACACCCAGGATGATGCAGGAAGAAAGTGCCGCCGCCAGGCACGCCGTGCCGGCGGCGCTCAGCCAGTTGAACTGGTAGATGGCGGCATAGGGAGTCGGTTCCGGGGTCACCGGGGGCATTCGAACCACCGCCTCGTGTAGGCGCGGCCACGGGATTGCCGTCCCCGCCTGTACCAGGAGCGAGGAGACGGCACGGTTGCCCCAAGCCAGGACGAACACCACCAGCAGCAGGTAGGGAGACCAGGCCTTGATCAACGCGGCCGGGCGGTGATGCACGGGATCCCGCTGGGGAAGATGGTCGCCGGCCAGGACGAAGTCATCGTGTGGGGTCCAAATCCGCATCACCAGGACCATGGCGCCGATGGCGGCCAGCGAGCTGAGAATATCGGTAAGCTGGGGGCCCACATAGTTGGAGACGAGAAACTGGACCAGGGCGAACGAGATCCCGCAGGTGACGACTGCGGGCAGGACCCCAGCCAAAGCATTCCAGCCGCCCATCACGCCCACCAGGTAGGCGGGCACGATCAGCGAGACCGGCGCGCAGATCCTTCCCACTGCGGCGCTCAACTGGTCGAGAGGCAGGCCGGTGATTCCAGCCAGAGTGATCACCGGAATGCCGATGGAGCCGAAGGCCACCGGAGCAGTGTTGGCCAGCAGGCAGATTCCCGCGGCATAGAACGGCGAGAATCCCAATCCGGTCAGCATGGCGGCGGCCACCGCCACCGGGGCGCCGAACCCCGCGGCGCCTTCCACAAAAGCTCCGAAAGCGAACGCGATCAGCAGGGCCTGAAGGCGCCGGTCGTGGGTCAGGTTCCCCAAGCTGTCCTGGATGATCTGGAACTGGCCTGTCTCTACCGTGATCCGATAGAGGAAGATGGCGTTGAAGACGATCCAGGTGATGGGAAACAGACCGAAGGCGGCCCCAAAGGAAACGGCCCCCAGGGCTGCACCGGGAGGCATGCGGTAAACGGCAAGGGCGATCAGCAGGGCCGACCCCAGCCCTGCCAGGGCAGCAACCCAGGAGGGGCGGCGCCGGATGCCCAGGAGGTACAACAACACCCCGATGGGCAGGGCGGCCGGCGGCGTTGACCACCAGAGACTGTCCCCCAGTGGAACATAGTTCTGAGTCCACATGGCATGCTTTCCTGGTGTTTTCCTGGGCGGCTGACCCCGTCCCTGGTGACGGGAGATCCGCCTGCACAGCAACGGAGGTCGCTGGAAAGATACACTGACAGATGTGCGCCGCACAGCCCCGGAAAGGGAATTCTGGAGCCCGGTGCCTGAGGATCGTGCCTGCGGCCGCCGGTGGCCTGGGCCCCGATCAACCTGGCTGCGGGAAAATGTCTCCTGGCGTCGTTAGTCTGTGTCGGCTGTAGAGCGATGTCGTTTCGCCTCAAGCTGGTTTTCGCATTCCTGCTGGTGCTGACGGTCTGCCTGGCCGTCTCCTGGATCTGGATCAGCCGCCAGGTGGAAGCCCACATCTACCGCGTCGCCGAAGCGAATCTGGATACGCGGCTCCAGATGATCCTGCCTTTGATCCGGGTGGATGCCCCCGACCTCGACGCTTTCGTCGACCGGTTGGCGGCGGGGACCCAGTCTCGCATCACCGTCATGCTGCCGGACGGTCGGGTGGTGGCGGACTCGGCTTTGTCAGGCCGTGCTCTGGCCGAGGTGGAGAACCATGCCTCCCGGCCGGAGATGGTTCAGGCGCTGCAGATGGGCCGGGGCTTCAGCCGGCGCTACAGCACGTCGGTGGATCAGCACCTGCTTTATGTGGCCCGCCGGCTGCCGGACGGCTCGGGGGTTGTGCGCATCGCCGAGAACCCCGAGGTGATACGGGGATTCTCTGCCGGTCTGTTGCGCGGGATCGCCGCAGTCACTTTGTTGCTGGCCTTGGCCGGAGGGGTGGCGGTCTGGTTCATTTCGCGGCACCTGACCGTGTCGCTGGAGCGTCTTTCGGAAGCGGCCCAGACCATCGCTGGAGGCAACTTCGAGGCGGAGATCCCGGTGCGTTCCGGAGACGAGTTCGGCGATTTGGCCCGGCGGCTGGAGGCGCTCGCCCGCCGCCTCCAGGAGCAGATCCGATTGCTGGCGTCGGAGCGCAACCACCTCAGCGCGGTGCTCGACAGCCTGACCGAAGGGGTTCTGGTGACCGATGCCCAGGGCAGGATCACGGGAACCAACCCGGCCTTCCTGCAAATGTTTCAGGCGGCCTCGGCTCCGTTGGGAAGGGCTCCCCTCGAAGTGGTTCGATCGGTGGAGATCAGTGAGGGAGTGCGCCGCATTCTGGACGGTGGCGAACGATGGGAGGCCGAGGTCCACAGCGGTGAGCGCGTGTTTCTGGCGCGGTTTGCCCCGATCGGCACGGGCGGAAGACCGACAGGGACGGCCGTGGTCTTCCTGGACGTCACCGAGTTGCGGCGGCTGCAGCAGGCACAGCGGGATTTCATTTCCAACGTCTCGCATGAGCTGAAGACCCCGTTAACCTCCATCCAGGGTTACGCCGAGACCCTGCTCCAGGAGGAACTGCCTGCGGTGCATGCTCGGTTTGTGGAGAAGATCTACCGTAACGCCGCCCAGCTCACGGAGATGATCGGGGAACTGTTCAGCCTGGCTCGCCTGGAGTCAGGGGGCGGGGAGCTGCGGATCGAGCCGGTGGATTTCTCGACCCTCCTGGAGCGGCTGCGTCACGAGTATTCGGAGCAGCTCGAACAGCGGTCGCTCTCGTTCGAGATCGATTGTCCCGACCCGGCGGACTTCCCCGCGGACCGGCGGTACATCGAACGCGTCTTTCGAAATTTGATCGAAAATGCCATCAAGTACACGGACCAGGGCGGGATCAAGGTACGCATGGAACGTCTGGAAGGGGAGTTCCGGTTCAGCGTCAGCGATACCGGGATCGGGATCCCGCAGGAGCACCTGCCCAGGATCTTCCAGCGCTTCTACCGGGTCGACCGCGACCGGTCCCGGCGGACCGGGGGGACCGGCATCGGCCTCGCCATTGTCAAGCATGTCGTCCAGCTCCATAATGGCCGCGTCTGGGCTGAAAGCCGGATCGGCGTGGGAACCACCGTCTATTTCACGCTGCCGGCGGGAACTCCGTCCTCGGGTGAGCCGCTTACCCCGACCGGATGACGGAGACACCGGTGAAGGCGTGGGCCCCGTTTGGCCATGACGAACCCATCCATCCTCATTATCGAAGACGATTCGGATATTGCCGAGCTGCTGAGATACAACCTGGAGCGGGAGCGGTACCGGGTCAGAGTGGCGGTCTCCGGCGAGGCGGGTCTGGATCTGGTCAGAAGCGAGCGGCCTGACCTGATCATCCTGGATCTGGGGCTGCCCGGCGTGCAGGGGCTGGAGGTTTGCCGATATCTGAAGCTTCAGCCGGAGTACGCCAAGTTGCCGGTCATCATGCTTACCGCGAAAGGCGAGGAGAGCGATGTGGTGCTGGGCCTCGAACTGGGCGCGGACGACTATCTGGTCAAGCCTTTCAAAGTCCGGGAGCTGGTGGCACGGGTGCGGGCTGTGCTGCGAAGAAGCGCGGATTCTCCGCAGGAGCCCCCGGGACGCCGCGTGGAGGCGGGCCCGCTGGTGGTGGATTCAGAACGGCACGAGGCGCACGTGGACGGCCGGCGGCTCGATCTCACGTTGGCGGAGTTCCGCCTGCTCAGGGCCCTGGCGAGCAACGCCGGGCGGGTGCTCACCCGGGAACGGCTGCTCAGCCACATCACCGAAGGCGCTGTTTTCATCATCGATCGCAACGTGGACGTTCACATCCGGGCGTTACGCAAGAAATCGGACCGGTTGCGCGAAATGATCATGACGGTGCGGGGGGTCGGCTACAAGCTGGAAATCCCCCGTTGAGGACTGAGTGTTGACGGTTGGCGCTTTCTTTACCTTCCGTTTACACAAGCTTCACACAACAAGAAGATAATTATAAGTTTGGCCTCGGCACCTGTCTTGGCGGTGCCATTATCGCCGGGGACCTCCCGGCCCGAGGATGAGATGGAGCGACGCCTGCACGAACAGATCGAACACCTGAGATACCGGTTGCTGGAGATGGCCGCCAGGGTGGAAGACAACATTGGCCGGTCGGTGCGGGCTCTGGTCGATCGCGATCTTGACAAGCTCGAAACCGTCATCGAGCGCGATGCCGAAATCGACTTGATGGAACTGGAGGTGGACGAGGCGTGCATCTCGCTTCTGGCCTTGTATCAGCCGGCTGGACGCGATTTGCGACTGGTGGCGACGGCGCTGAAGATCGTGAAGGATCTGGAGCGGGTGGGTGACATCGCCAAGAGTGTTGCCCGCCATGGGCGGCGGCTCGCCCATGATCGGCCCATCCCCTGTCCGCCAGGTCTGGTGGACATGGCCGAAGTCGCCCGGGGCCTCCTGCGCCGGGCCCTGGATGCGTTTGTGGACGAGGACGTGGCGCTGGCGCGGGAAGTGATGCGTGACGACGACGAAGTCGACTCCTTCCACCGCGAGAACCTCCGGCGACTGATTCAGACGATGGTGGACGATCCGTCATCCATCGGCCCGCTGACCCAGTACCTGTCGGTCAACAAGCTGCTGGAGCGCATCGGGGATCACAGCTCGAACATCGCCGCCATGGTGGTCTACATGGTGGAAGGTCGGGACATCCGCCATCTGAAGAAGCAGCAGGCCGCCGGCCGGTTGTAGTCGTCCACCCGCTTGGGGTTTCCCGGCGACGGCGAGGGAGCCAACGCTGGTGGCGAAACCACGAACCGTGATCCCCGGGGCCCCAAGGCTGGAACCGGTTACGCCGCTTCCGCGATATCATGTTGCCGGTGCAGCAAAACTCCGCGACACAGCATGCTGCGGAACGGATCGCCCGGCTGCGGGATTCGGTGGAAAGCGTTGTCCGGGGAAAACGGAACGCGGTGGAGATGGCGATCGTCACTCTGCTCGCCCGGGGACACCTGCTCATCGAGGACGTCCCTGGGGTGGGAAAGACGACGTTGGCTTACGCATTGGCCCGTTCCATCGACTGCACGTTCCATCGCATCCAGTTCACCAGCGATCTCCTGCCCTCGGACCTGACGGGGGTTTCGATTTTCAACCAGGCCACCGGCCAGTTTGAGTTCCGACGGGGTCCGCTGTTCGCCAATGTCGTCCTGGCCGACGAGATCAACCGCACTACCCCGAAGACCCAGAGTGCGCTGCTGGAGGCGATGAGCGAGGGCAACGTTTCGGTGGAAGACCGGACCTACCCTTTGCCGAGACCCTTTGTGGTGATCGCCACCCAGAACCCCATCGAGCATCACGGCACGTACCCGCTGCCGGAATCCCAGCAGGACCGATTCCTGATGCGGATCCGCATGGGATATCCCAGTCCCGAGGACGAGAAAGAAATACTGCGGTCGGGAATCACCTACCAGTCCGCCGACGAGCTGCAGGCGGTGGTCTCCGCCGACGAGATCCTCCATGCCCAGGAGGTGGTGGAGACGGTCCGGGTCGACGAGGATCTGCTGGACTATCTCATGCGCATTGTCCGCGGGACCCGCGAGCACGGCTATCTGGAGGTGGGCGTCAGCCCGCGGGGCTCGATTGCGCTGTACCGCTCCGCCCAGGCGCTGGCGTTCGTGCGGGGCCGCGACTTCTGCACTCCCGACGACATCAAGGAGCTGGCGGTTCCCGTGCTCTCGCATCGGCTGGTGATCAGCCCCCGTTATTCCAGTCCGTTGTCTCCCACCGAGGAGGCGGAGGCCTTGATCCGGGAAGTTCTGGAGCAGGTGGAGGTTCCACTCTGAGGTGGAAAAGGTGGACGTCCGCCGTAGCCGCCGCGATTTTCTGCGCGCCCGTGCCGCTCCAGCTCCGGGTGACCTGGATCTCTTGCGGTTGGCCCGCCCGGCCATGGGAACGGTGTTCGAGATCCTCTTCGACCGGCGGGAGCGGGCCCACAGCCTGGAGGTTCATCAGGCGCTGGACGAGATCCGGCGGCTGGAAAGCATCCTGAGCTACTTCCAGGAGAGCAGCCGGGTCCATGAGCTCAACCGCCGGGCCCACCAGGAGGCGATCGTGGTGGAACCGGAGCTTTGGGATCTGCTGGAGCTGAGTGCGGTAATCCACCGGGCCACCGGTGGTGCCTTCGATGTTGCGGCCGGGGCTTTGTGGCGATGCTGGGGTTTCCATCGCCGCCAGGGGAGGATCCCGGAGGCCGAGGAACTGGCGGCGGCGCTCGCTGTCTCGGGGATGCAAAGGGTCGAGATGCTTCCGGGCAGGAGGGTGCGATTCCAATGTGAGGGTCTGGAGCTGAACTTCGGAAGCATCGGCAAGGGATTTGCACTTGATCGGGCGTTGGCGATCCTGCAGAATGCCGGGCTGGATCAGGTTCTGCTGCATGCGGGACACAGCAGCTTCCGGGCGTGGGGGGTTCCGGGCGCAGGACATCGAGGCTGGAAACTCGGGATCCGGCATCCGCAGTTGGCGGAGGCGGATTTGCTGCAAGTTTGCCTGCTCAACTACGGAATGGGGACTTCCGGGACCAGCGAGCAGTTTTTCGAAGCCGAAGGACGGCGTTACGGGCACATTCTTGACCCTCGCACCGGATGGCCGGCCGACCGCTATTTCAGCGTCACGGCCCTGGCGCCCCAGGCGGCGGAGGCAGACGCTCTGTCGACGGCGTTCTTCAACTCGACTCTGGAAGAGATCGAGGCCTTCTGCCGGCGTCGGCCCGATGTGGGAGCGGTGATCGTGGAGAAGTCCGGGGCCGGAGAGCCCCGTTACCACATCATGGGGTACGCGCGGGCTTGGGTCGAGGAGGCGAGGTGATCATGCGGGAGGTGACTCTTGGCGGCAGATGAATCCACTCAATCCGGGCTGAACGGCTGGCAGAAAACCGTCCTGGTTGTGCTGCGGTTCGCTCTCGGCTGGCACTTTTTTTACCAGGGTTTCGGCAAGCTGATCGCTCCTTACTGGAGCGCGGAAGGATATCTGAAGGCGAGCTGGGGGCCGTTCGCCAGGATCGCTGCAAGCCCCACCCTGCTGGCGATCGCGGACTACACCACGATGTGGGCCCTCGTGATCTTGGGAGTCTGCCTCATGGTAGGGCTGTTCAGCCGGCTGGCGGCAGTGGGTGGCGCCCTCCTGCTGGGGATGATCTACGCGGCGGTGCCCCCGCTCGATTACACCGGCTTCGTGATTGCCACCTCGCAGGGGACGGAGCTTTACGTCGACAAGACCTTGATCGAAATCATGGCTCTGCTGGTGGTTGCTTCATTCAGGACAGGGCATATACTCGGATTGGATATACTGGTTGATTACTGGAGGACCCGGTCATGAACCTCACCCCCGAGAAACAGGAACTCGGTCGTCGCAATTTCATCAAAGCCGTCGCCGCCACGCCGGTTGCAGGCGCCCTGATCTGGAAAGCGACCTCCATGACTCCGGTCAAGGCCGGGATCATCGGCATCGGCGGGCAGGGCGGGGTGCTGTTGGAGAACGCACCGCCAAGCCATATCAGGATTTCCGCCGTGTGCGACATCGATCCGGCCAACCGCGAACGGGCGCTCAAGATCGCCCGCGAACGGCATGATCCCGAGGCGGCCGCCTATGAAGACTACCGGCAGCTCCTGGATCGCCGGGACCTGGAAGCGGTCATCATCGCCACCCCGTTGTGGATGCACGCCCCCATGTCCCTGGATGCCCTGCAGGCCGGCAAGCATGTGTTCTGCGAGAAGAACATGGCGATGGGAATCGATGACTGCCGCAAGATGCTCGAAGCTGCGCGCTCGGCCCGCAAGAACCTGCAGGTCGGTCACCAGCGCAACTACAATCCCCTCTATCACGAAGCCAAGCAGCTGATTGATTCCGGAGCTCTGGGTGACATCTACCATGTCCGGGCGGTCTGGCACCGCAACGGAGACTGGCGCCGTCCGGTGCCCCAGGACTCCACCTTCGATCCCCGGCCCTGGGGGTACGACAGTCTGGAACACCTGAAAAACTGGCGGCTTTACAACAAGTTCTCGCTGGGGCTGATGGCGGAGCTGGGCAGTCACCAGATCCAGGTGGTGAACTGGTTTTTCAATGCGGTGCCGGAAAAAGTTTACGGAACGGGCGGGATCGAGAGGTATAAAGACGGCCGTGAGGTGCCCGATCACGTCTACGTCATGTACGAGTACCCCAAGGGGCGGACCTTTACCTTTTCCTCGATCCAGTCCAACGCCTGGGACCACTATTACGAAGCCTTCTTTGGTACGCAGGGAACGCTGGTCCTGAGCGGAGAGCGAGATGCTCTTCTGTTTTATGAGGGCAGCAAGGAGGCCACCGAGGTCAAGGTGGAGGCCGTCAAGGGTGATGCGCCGGTGATGCAGGCGTCCGCCAGCCGGGCCCGGGACGCGGCGGGGACCGCCACCTCCAGCTCCGCCGCCGGTTTCAACGCCCTGACCGCCTACCGGCTGGAACTCGAGGGCTTTGCCCAGACCATCCGCGACGGCCGGCCGAATCTTTGCGACGGCCACGAGGCCATGAGGGCGGCGGTGTCCACCATCATGGGACACGACGCGGTGGCGCAGAAGACCGTGCTGCCCATCCGTTCGGACCTTTTCCCGTCAGGTCCCTCGCTGACCTGATCCCGGCCGGTCGGGTCCTGCGGGAAAGGTCCCAGCGGGACGAGGCGCGGCTGCTTTGCGTCCTGACGGGCTGAGATCCTCTGCCAGTGACCTTCATGGAGTCCGGGGCGGGAACTCAGGGACCGGACATCCAGTCGGCAAACCGCAGCGACAGGGCACCCAGGGCTGCCCCAGCCGCCACGTCGGCGACGAAATGGTAGCGTCCGTAGACCGCGCCCAATGCCATTGCCGTCGCCAGCAGGACGGCCGGCACTCCGGCCTCTGGACCGCCCAGGCGCCACGCCCAGACCGCAAACACCACCGCCGTCGAAGTGTGGCTCGACGGCATGGCGCCTCCGCGGTGCGCTGGGCCGCGATAGAGGATCCAGGCCGTGAGGCGGGTCAAGACAAGTCCCTCGGGAATCCGGCGGCCTGGATCGAGCAGGCCTTTGTCCACCAGCGACCAGCGGGGTCCTTCGGCGGGAGTCAGCGCAAACAGTACGTAGGCGACCAGGTAGCCGCCGCAAACGGCTGCGGACATGGACTGAAAGTCCCTGTCGCGTTCGGCGATCTGCATCCAGATCCCCAGGACTGGAGTGTAGAGGTAGTAGGACAGGTAGCCCAGGTGCAGGATCTCGCTGAGCCAGGGCCGCGGGCGCGCCGCCCAGGACAGGCTTGGCTGTCCGATCCGGTTTTCCAGGCGGATCAGCCATTCATCCAGGCGGCGTTCCTTTGGATGGAGCACGGTCAGGGTATGCTTGGCCCAGAAGTAGGCCCACCAGAAGAAGCAGAGCGGCGCCCAAAGCAGCAGGGTCCGCAGGGTTCCGGCGAGTCGGCCCGCGTCCGCCGGCAGGACGGCTAGGATCAAGGCGCAGAGAAGCAACAGCAGGAGATCGATGCCGGCGATCATGGCTCTTCGGCGTCCCGGCGTCGAAGAAACCAGAACCAGGACTGCATGCGCCGCAAGGTAGGCAAGCACGAGCTGAAACGGCAAAGGGCTCATGGAGCGCTTTCGAACTCTGGAGGGTACCAGCGGTATTGTGCCACCGGCAGTCGCCCGTCAGGGCCGAAACAGACACCTTCCCGCTCCAAGAGCGCTCTTTGCAGTCCGCTCTGGATGTGGGGGAGCCGGTCCGTTGAGCAGCCTCCGCGGGAGTTGACCACGCGGTGCCATGGAACGTCGGGAGGGCAGCAGTTGAGCGCCCAGCCCACGGCGCGGGCGGTGAGCGGTTCGGTGAGAAGCGCGATCTGCCCGTAGGTCATGATCCGACCCGGCGGGATTCGGCGCACCAGACGGTAGACCCGCTCCCATGCCCCCTCCCGCGCTTCCACCCGCTCGCCCATGGCCCCATTAGCATACTGCCCTTCGGCGGTGGTGAGCGTCCCCAGCCGGGCCAACGCCTTCCCCGACCGTTGCCGTTACGAAATACTTGACCCCACGGAGCCGAGGGCATAGTCTGAAACCGGTTCCCCAATCTGGAGGTGATGTATGGCCAGACCTCGCATCCTCCTCGGTTTGGGCCTCATTTCTCTTGCCCTGGTTTCCTGTACCTCTGAACGTCAGCGGGTGACGATCGCCATTTCGGGTGGCGCTCTGGGACAGGATCTCGACCTTACCGTGGATGGAACCCGGCGCTTCATGCGTCAACATCCGGACATCCGCGTGGTGGTGACCCCGACGCCCCGGACCAACCCGGAACGCCTGGCGTACTACCTCAAGCTGCTGGAGGAAGCGTCGGACGAGGTGGATGTGCTGCAGATCGACGTCGTATGGACGGGAATCCTGGGGGATCACGCCCTCGACCTGCAGGGCCTCGTGCCAGCCGAGGAGGTCCGCCGGCATTTCGAGTCCAACATCCGGAACAACATGGTGGATGGGCGACTGGTGGCCATGCCGTGGTTCGCCGATTTCCCCAGCCTGTATTACCGGGCGGATCTGTTGGCCAAGTATGGCTTTTCGGGTCCCCCCCAGACCTGGGAAGAACTGACGCGGATGGCCGAGACGATTCAGGCGGGGGAGCGCAGGGAGGGCAACCTGGGTTTTACGGGCTATGTCTGGCAGGGCCGCGCCTACGAGGGGCTCACCTGCAACGCCCTCGAGTGGCAGGATTCGTATGGTGGCGGTGGTATCGTGGGGGACGACGGCCGGGCCAACCTGAGCAATCCCCAGGCGGTGGCCGCGTTCCGTATGGCGGCCGGCTGGCCGGGAGCGATCTCGCCCAAAGAGGTGCTGGACTTCGACGAGGAAGACGGCCGGCAGATCTGGCAGCGGGGAGATGCCGCCTTCCTGCGGGGCTGGGCGGTCATCTACGCCCAGACTCAGCAGTCAAGCATCGGCAGGTCATTCGGGGTGGCGCCCCTGCCGGCGGGACCTGCGGGAAGAGCGGCAACCCTGGGCGGCTGGCAATTGATGGTCTCGCGTTATTCGCGCCAGCCGGAAGCGGCGGTGGCGCTGGTCCGCTTTCTGACTTCGCCCGAAGAGCAGAAGCGGCGAGCCATCGAAGGCAGTTACAGCCCCTCGATTCCGTCACTTTACCGCGATCCCGAGGTCCTGAGGGCAGCTCCGCTGTTTGAAGGTTTTGAGGCCCGGATCAATGATCTGGTGGTCCGCCCGTCGGCCCGCGTCGGGGCCGCATACGACCGGATTTCGACGATTTACAGTGGCGCCGTCCACCGGATCCTCGAGGGACAGGACCCCGCAGTGGTGTTGCCGGAGGCGGAAGCCGAGGTGAACGCCATTCTGGACGAGACACAGTAAACGCCGCCGGCCGGAGTCCTGGGTTTGCTCGGAGAGAGTGGCTTCCTGGTGGCTTCGCCCCCTTTACCGGCCGGGCGCGGCTGGCGACAATGACCGGATGGATTTTGCCCGACGGATGTCCCGCCTGGGGACGGAAACCGCGTTCGAGGTTCTGGCTGCCGCCCGGGCGCTGGAGGGCCAGGGCCGGAAGATCATCCATCTGGAGATCGGAGAACCCGACTTCAACCCGCCGGATTCAGTGGTGGAAGCCGCTGTGCGCGCGATGCACGAGGGCTGGCACCATTATGTTCCGGCCAACGGCGTCCAGGTGCTGCGGGAGGCAGTGGCTGAGGAAGTCGCCCGTACCCGCAGGATTCCGGTCGATCCCGAGGAAGTAGTCATCACCCCCGGCGCCAAGCCGATCATCTTTTTCTCCCTGCTGGCCCTGGCCGAAGCAGGGTGGGAGGTGATCTACCCCGATCCCGGTTTCCCGATCTATGAGTCGATGATCCGGTTCACGGGTGCCGTTCCCGTTCCTCTACCGCTGCGTGAGGAGCAGGATTTTCGCATCGACGTAAACGAGCTGGCAGGCCTGATCACGGACCGGACCCGCATGATCATCATCAACTCGCCCAGCAACCCCACCGGCTCGGTGCTGACAGCCGAAGATATCCGCCGGCTGGCCGAAACCCTGGTGGACCGGCCCGTGATGGTGCTTTCCGACGAGATCTACAGCCGGATCCTGTATGGAGGGGACCACGTCAGCATCGCCTCCCAACCAGGGATGAAGAAGCACACGATCCTGCTGGACGGCTTTTCAAAGACGTACGCCATGACCGGCTGGCGGCTGGGCTACGGGGTCATGCCCAAGAAACTGGCGGCGGCCGTGGTGAAGCTCATGATCAACTCCAACTCGTGCACGGCCGCCTTCACCCAGATCGCCGGCGTGGCGGCGCTGCGCGGCGACCAGGGTCCGGTAACCCGGATGGTGGAGACGTTCCGTCGCCGGCGGGATCGGGTGGTGGAGCTGCTGAACCAGGTGGAGGGAATATCCTGCCGAACCCCTCAGGGCGCCTTCTACGCCTTCCCCCGCATCCGGGATCTGGGTTTGACATCCCAGGAAGTCCAGGGGCGGCTGCTTCATGAGTATGGAGTTGCGGTGTTGTCCGGCACGGCGTTTGGGCGCTGGGGTGAAGGTTACGTGAGGCTCTCCTATGCAGCTTCGATGCAAAGTCTGGAGGCGGGCATCGACCGTCTGGCCGCCCTGGCGGCCGGGGTGAAGCGGCAGAGCGGCAGCCGGAAGAGCCAGAAGTGAAGGAGGAGGTCATCCCCGGAATCATGCAGAACAGCTACCGGATTTTCGCCACCTGCAATATCGGAGACGACGCACTGGAGTTCTTGCGCCGCCGGGGCTATGAGGTCGAGGTCTACGACCGGTGGGAGGCGCCGCCGAAGTCGCTCATCCTGGAGAAGGTCCGTTCCGGAATCGACGGGCTGATCACCACCCTGCGAGATCCCATCGACGAGGAAGTGATCTGCGCCGGAGCCGGCACCCTCAAGGTGATCGCCCAGGATGCCGTGGGTTTCGACAACATCGACCGCCAGGCGGCCAACCGCTACCGGATTCCCTTTACCAACACAGCGGAGGTGCTGACCCACGCGACGGCGGAGTTCGCGCTGTTCCTGCTGGGTTGCGCCGCCCGCAAACTGTACTCCAGCGAGCGTCTGGTCCGGGAATCGAAATGGGGTGGCTGGCACCCCTGGCTGCCTTTCCTGGGGGACGAGGTGACGGGAAAGACGGTGGCAGTCGTGGGGACGGGGCGCATCGGGAAAGCGTTTGCGCTGAAGTGCACCGGCCTGGAGATGGACATCCTTTGTGTGGACGCCGTGGTGGATGCGGCCTTTGTCAGCGCCCTACAGCAGCTTTTCGACCTTCAGCACCGGCTGGGCCTGCTGCGCTCGCCGCGCCGGGCGGCAGCATGTTCGCTGGAGGAAGCCCTGGCGCGGGCCGATTTCGTCAGTCTGCACGTCCCCCTGACCCCGCAAACCCGGCGTCTGATCGATGAGCGGGCTCTGCGGCGGATGAAGCCTACCGCCTGGCTCATCAATACTTCCCGCGGGCCGGTGGTGGATGAATCCGCCCTTTACCGGGCTCTGAAGGAGCGCTGGATCGCGGGGGCAGCCCTGGATGTGTTCGAGCAGGAACCGTTGCCGCCGGAGTCGCCGCTGCGGGACCCGGAGCTGGCGGACCGGTTGCGGCTGTATCACCATTTCGCCAGCGGAACCCGGGAAACCCGGCTGTCCCTCGACCCCGCGGTGGGGATGGCGGGTCGCTGCATCCAGGGTCTGATGGACGTTCTGGAGGGCAACTACGGTGGCGACCCGCGGCTAATGCCTTACGTGGTCAACAAGGAAGCGTTCGAGGAGCGCAAGCCGCAAGGTACTGCGCAGGGATGACCAGGACCCAAACGGCCTGCCGCAGGCGAAGTTGGCGAAGCGGGTGTGGGAACGGCTATCCTCGGAGATCATGGGGAATAACTTTGCGCCCGCGGCGGCGGTTCGGAACCCGTTCCGTGAGGGCGAGCCCGTCATGCTGGTGGAGCCGGAGGGCCAGCGGCATATCGTGCAGCTGCGCGCCGGCGCCAAGTTCCACCACCCCCGCACCGGACACCTGGAACATGACGCCATCATCGGCAGCCCTCCCGGAACCCTGTTGCCGGGCAGCCTTGGCGTCCGTGTCGTCTGCGCCCGACTCACCCTCGAGGATTTCATCCTGAAACGGCTCAAACGCCGGACCTCCATCCTCCATCCCAAGGATCTGGCCACGCTGGTGGTACGTGGTGACCTGTTCAGCGGCGCCCGTGTGCTGGAAGCCGGGATCGGTTCCGGGGCAGCATCGATCTTCCTGCTGCGGGCGATCGGCCCGGGCGGCGTGCTGATCTCCTGGGAACGCCGGGAGGAGTTCATCGAAGCGGCCCTTGCCAACATCCGGGCCGCCCATCAACTGCTGGGAGACCCTGGGGCCGTCCATCAGACCTTCCACGGCGACATCTACGACGGCTTCGAGGCCGAAGACCTCGACCTGGTCCTGCTGGACGTACCGGAGCCGCACCGGGCGCAGGACTCCGCCTGGCGGGCTCTGCGCCCCGGCGGCATTCTGCTGGCGTGGCTGCCCACGGTCACCCAGGTCTACCAGACCGTCCGCGGTCTGCAGGAGACAGCGGGCTGGGAACTGGTGGAGACCCGGGAAACCCTGGAGCGGAGCTGGGAAGTGGCGGAACAGGCCATGCGGCCCTTCCACCGGATGGTGGCGCACACCGGCTTCCTGATCCGGGCTCGCAAGCTGGTCGGTATCTGACCTCGCGGCTGCTCCTCACACCGATTGCCGGGGTGCCTGATAATGGACGCATGCCGTCCGAACCTTCTATCGAATCCCTGCGACGTGAATATGAAGCTGCCCCACTACGACGGAGCGGCCTGAAACCCGACCCCTTCGACCAGTTCTCGGCATGGTTCGAGGATGCCGTCCGGGCCGGAGTTCCCGAACCCAATGCGATGGTGCTGGCGACGGCGGACACAGCCGGCCGCCCTTCGGCCCGCTATGTCCTCCTCAAGGGTTTCGACCGCGAGGGTTTTGTGTTTTTCACCAACTATGGGAGCCCGAAGGCGCGGGACCTGGCTGTCAACCCCAGAGCAGAGCTGGTGTTCTATTGGGAACCGCTGGGCCGGCAGGTCCGCATCGCCGGGACCGCATCCCGCACGTCCCTGGAGGTCTCGGCGGGCTATTTCGCCGAACGACCACGGCGCAGCCGGCTGGCAGCGCTGATCTCGTACCAGAGCAGGACCTGTCCCAGCCGCGAAGACCTGGAACGCCGTCTGGCAGCCGCCGAGCAGGAGTGGGAGGGACGGGAACCGCCCTGTCCCGAAAGCTGGGGCGGTTTCGTCGTCAGTCCTGAGGTGTTTGAGTTCTGGCAGGGACGTCCCGATCGGCTCCACGACCGGTTTCGCTATGTGCGGGCGGGGAAGGGCTGGCAGATCGACCGGCTCGACCCCTGAGTGCGGCTGACCCTGTCTCGAGCCTGTCTTTCAGGCCTGGGCCACTTCTTCCGCCGCCGGCGGGGAAGGCTGTTCGCGGGCCGAGGTTCGGTGCCACAGACGCCGCAGCCCTTCGGCCAGATCGTCCACCAGAACGTAGTAAGTCGGCAGGACCACCAGCGTCAGCACCGTGGACGCAATCAACCCTCCCATCAGGGTGCGCGCCATGGGGAAATACCGCAGCTCGAACAGGGAGCTGCTGCCCACGGCCAGGGGGATCAAGCCCACCACGGTGGTGGCGGCGGTCATCAGGATCGGCCGGAACCGTTCCCGGCAACCCTCGCGGATGGCGTGCGCCCGATTCATTCCGGCGCGGCGCAGGTTGTTGATATGGTCCAGCAGAACAATGCCGTTGTTGACCACCACTCCGATCAAGATCAGGATCCCGATCTGGGCCATGATGTTGAAGGGGGTGCCGGTGATCAGCAGGAACCACGCCACTCCAACGAAGGCGAAGAGGAGGGAGATCATGATGGCGAACGGGTGGGACAGGGATTCGAACAGTGACGCCATCACGAAGTAGACCATGAACAGCGCGAGCAGGATGTTGAACAGGAACTCCTGGTTCTCCTTGCTTCCCCGCATGGTCCAGAACCCGAAGGTCCAGGTGTAACCGTCCGGGTACTCGAGGCTGTTCATGATCTCGGCGACCAGCTTCTGTCCTTCCTCGCGCTTGTCGCCGGAGTAACCGCAGAAAAGGCCGGTGTAGGTCCGCCGGTCTTCCCGCTGGATGCTCCCGGGAGTGCGGACGATCCGCAGGTCGGCGACCTGCGAAAGCAGGATCTGCTCACCGTTGGGCCCGCCGCCCACCACCAGCGATTCAAGGTCCTCGAGGTTCTCCCGGTCGCCGGGCTGAAGCTTCACCCAGATGTCGATTTCACCGTCGGGGGTCTGGAAGCCGCGGATCTCCCTGCCGCGCAGCACGATGCCGAGAATACCCGCGACGGACTGCGGCGAGATCCCGTAGCGGCGGGCAGAGTGCCGGTCGAGGACAAGCTGGACCTCCTGCTGGCCTTGGTCGAGGGCGGTGTGGATCTCCGAGAACTTGCCGGACTGGCGCATCCGCCGGCGGGCTTCCCGTGCAAGGTCCATCAGGCGTCCGGGGTCTTCGCCATAGAGGGAAACACCGATCCAGTTGCGGTTCTTGCCGCCTTCCTGTCCTCCCAGACGGATCTGGGCTCCGGGGATGACGGGAAGTCCGTCGGCAATCTTCTTGCGGATCTCCTTCAGCTCATCCAGCCGAACCCGCTCGACATCCAGGTAGACGCGGGTGGTGGCCTCGTTGTTGCCGTAGAAGCTGTAAACGTCCTTGACCTTGAATTCCTCGCGGTGGTCCAGGACGAAGCGTTCGACGGGGTTGACGAAGTCCTGTTCGATCTTCAGGTAGTGATAGTTTTCCGTGAACTCATACTGGATGGTCAGGTCCTGCATCTCTTCCGCTTCCAGGGAGGTGTCGGGCAGGCGCATGAGGACCATGAAGGAGCCGGCCACGACTACCGGTACCACCACAAGCCCGAAGAGGTAACGGTGGCCCAACGTCCACGTCATGGCGGCCAGATACCGGTCCACCACCGACCGGGACATCTGCACCGGCTGATCCAGGGCCGCTTGGCGCTGAGCAGCCCGAGCCGCCAGCCAGCGACTCAGCCAGTCGCCCCTGCTGATTTCCTTCCCGCTCAGGAGCTTGGCGGCGCCGAGGGGAATCAGGGTGAGGGACACGAACAGCGAGCACAAGAGCGTGATCATGATGGCCACGCCGGTGTGGCCGAGAAAGATGGTCAGGTTGGTTTCCTGGCCGAAGACCAAAGGAACGAAGATGATGATCGAGGTCAAGGTGGAGGCGACTACCGCCGTGATGACCTCAGAGGTGCCCAGTCGGGCTGCCGTCACCCGGTCCCTGCCCTTCTCCAGTTTCTGGAAAATGGACTCCAGGACGACGACCGCATTGTCCACCAACATCCCGGTGGCCAGCATCAGGCCCATCATGGACAGTACGTTCAGGCTGTAACCCAGCAGGTAGAGGAAGCCGATGGCGGCCACGATGGAAAAGGGGATGGCCAGGCCGATGAGGATGGTGGCGCCAAAGCGCCGCAGGAACAGGTAGAGGACCGCTACCGCCAGCAGTGCCCCCACCCAGCCGGCGCTGAGCAGACCCGAGAGGGACTTGGTGATCTCCTCACCGGCGTTATGCCAGATCAGGACCTCGATGCCTTCCAGCGCCGGGTCCTCATTCAGTTCCTCCAGTTTGGACATGACCCGGTTGACGGTCTCGACCGTGTTGGCGTCCGAGGCCTTTCGTATCTCCAACGCGATCGCGAATTCGCCGTTGAGATGACGCCCCATGGTGGGCGGCGGTTCCCGCATGATCACATCGGCGATTTCCCCCAGCACGAGGCCGCGCTGGTTGATGGGGAAGGCTCTTAGCTGATCCAGGGTCGAGACCGCGCCGCGACTGATCACCCGGAACCGGTTGCCTGAATCGTCCAGCTTGCCCAGAGTCAGGTTCAGGTTCGCGCTGTCCAGGCGGCGGAACAGGGCATCCACGTCGACGGCGTAACGCTTGATGGCGTCCAGCTTGAGGTAGATGTCGATTTCTTTGGGCTCGATCCCGCCGATGTTGACCTCGGCGACCCCCCGTACGCTTTCCAGCGGCTTGCGGATGCGGTTCTCCAGCAGGTCGTAGGCGGTCCGCAGGTCCCGTCCCGACGAGATCCGCCCTTCCATGATGGGAATGTCGTTGGTGTTGAAGTTCAGTACCAGGATCCGGTCGACGTCGGAGGGCAGGTTGACACGGGCCTGCTCCACCAGCTCCCGCGCCTCCGAACGCAGGACGTCCACATCCTCGCCCCACGGAAACAGCAGTTCCACCGCTCCCTCGTTGGCGTCCGACCAGGAAGCGATCCGCTCGACATGGGGCAGTGTGCTCAGGGCTTCCTCCAGCGGTTTGGTGATGGATTCCAGGATCTGCTCAGGAGTGGAGTTGGGATAAGGAACCACCACCACAACCACGGGGGCGTTGATGTTGGGAAACAGCACCAGCGGGATCTTGAAGATGGAGACTGTCCCCAGCAGAACCATCGAGATCAGCACCATGCAGATGGTGACCGGGTAGAGGATGGAGAACTGGGCCAGACGATGCAGCAGTCCGGTATCCTCGCCAGCCGGCGGCCGCGGGGCCGCAATGTTGTCGAAGCTCATGGGTCAGTCCCCCAGGGAGGGCTGCCAGCCCTGGTCGAGGCTGCCGCCGGCGGTCGCCCGAGCCGGACCCCCCACGATTTCGCCGGCGAAGACCTTGCGGTCCACCAGTTCATAGACCATGGGAATGAAGATCAGGGTCAACAGGGTCGAGAAGACCAGCCCGCCCATCACGGTAATGGCCATGGGGGCCCGGACCTCTGCGCCTTCGCCCCAGCCCAATGACATCGGGATCAGACCAAGGACCGTGGTGAGCGTCGTCATGACGATGGGACGCAGCCGGACCTGTCCCGCCTCCAACAGAGCCTCACGGCGACTCCGTCCGGCCGCCCGCAACTGGTTGGTGTAGTCCACCAGGACGATGGCGTTGTTGACCACGATCCCAGCCAGAATGATTACGCCCAGAAAGACCATGACGCTGACCGTGGTGCCAGTGACCCAGAGGGAATAGACCACCCCGATGAGCCCCAGTGGCACGCAGAACATGATGACCAATGGATGGACCAGCGACTCGAACTGGGATGCCATCACCAGATAGACGAGGAAGACGGCCAGGAGGAACGCGAACACCAGGGAGGTGGAGGCGGATTCCATTTCCTCGTTCTGGCCGGCCAGGGTGACGACGCTATTGGCAGGGATCCGGTCCCGGAGCTCGCGCAGGCGGGCGCGGATATCTTCCGAAACGCTACCCAGATCCCGGCCCGAAAGGTTCGCCGAAACGATCGCCGAACGCTGGCCTCGGATCCGGCGGATCTCCGACGGCCCCCGATCCAGCACCACATCGGCGATGGAGCCGAGGCGGATGGGCACCACATTGGCGGCTTGAAGGGCGGCCGTTCCGGTAGTCCCGGCCGATCCGGAGGCAGCTTTGCGTCCGGCGTCGGGTCCGCCTCGCCCGGCATTCCCAACCCCCTGGCTGGTGCCCGCGTTGATGGTGAGGTTCTTGAGGTCCTCGACGGTCTTGCGGTCGCTCTCCTCAACCCGCACCAGCATGTCGATCTGTTTCTCGTCCTCGCGGTAGCGACTGGCCACGTCGCCGCGAATCTTGTTGCGCAGGGCGTTGGAGATCTGGTTCTCCTCGAGGCCCAGCCGGGCCAGGAGATCCCGCTGGAACAGGACGTGGATTTCCGGATCGCCCGCCCGCGCGGTGGTCTTGACGTCGCTCAGGCCCGGGATTCGCGCCAGCTCCTCCGCCACCAGCGAGGAGACTTCCCGTAAAGAGGTCAGGTTGTATGAATAGACTTCAACCTCCACCGGCGTCCGGAAGCTGAAAAGGGTGGGGCGCTCGAACTTGTAGGTGACCTCCGGAAACTGCGCCAGGACTCCCCGGATCCGTTCGACCAGCTGAGCCTCCGACTGCCGGTTGTCCTTCTCCTTCATGACCACGTAAAGCTGGGCCTGGTTTTCCTGGATGGCGTTGCGGGCGAACTGGTTTTCGGTGCTGCCGCCGACGCTGGAGAAAGCCATCGCCACTTCCGGGAATGCCGATACCTTGCTCTCCAGCTCTCGCATCAGCCGGTCGGTGTGGTGGAGCGGCCGCCCTTCGGGCAGTTTGATCTCGAAGGCGAACTCTCCCTGGGTCAGGGAGGGGATCAGTTCCACCCCCAGGCGGGGATAAAGGCTGAAGGCTCCCAGCGCAAGCAGGACCGCCAGGATGCCCACACCGCCCTTGTGGTCCAGGGCCCACCGCAGGACTACGGGGTAAGCTCGTGTCAAAGCCTCGAACGTGCGATCGAACCGGTTCAGCATGGGAGCCAGAGCCCAGGTGATCCCCCTGCCGGCGACCCGCAACAGGGCGCGCAGATCCTGCAGCAACACGGCGATCATGTCCACGAGCAGGAAGCGGGCCGCCGCCTTGAGCGCTGCTCCGACCGTCAGGAGCAGGCGAAGCACGCGTCCCCGCTCCCGGGCCGGGGGAGCAGGCTGCCCCGGAGTCTCCACCACTGACCGGTCCGAGAGGGCCTGGCGCGTCGTCCGGGCGAGGATCATGGGGATCACCGCCAACGCCACCAGCAGAGAGGCCAGCAGCGAATACGTAATGGTGAGGGCCTGATCCTTGAACAGTTGTCCCGCAATCCCCTCCACGAAGACCAGGGGCAGGAAAACGGCAACCGTGGTCAGGGTGGAGGCGGTCACCGCCCGGCTGACCTCGCTGGTGCCCTGATAGACCGCCTGGATCAGTACCGTCCCCCGTTTACGATGCCGGTCGATGGCCTCCAGTACCACGATGGAGTTGTCCACCAACATGCCGACCCCCAGGGCGACGCCGCCCAGGGACATGATGTTCAGGGTGATGTCGGTCTGATACATCAGGGCGTAGGTCGCCATGATGGAGATGGGGATCGAGATGCCGATGGTCAGAGTGCTGCGGAGATCCCGCAAGAACAGGAAGAGGATCAGGGTGGCCAGCAGCCCGCCCATGGCCGCCGCCGACAGGACGTCCGAGACTGCCTGCTCGATGAAGTCAGCCTGGTTGGAGACGATCCGGTAGTCCACCCCGGTGGGGAAGCGCTTGTTCTGCTTCAGCGTTTCGAGCTGCCGGATGACCGCGCGGGCAACGGTCACGGTGTTGGCGTCGCCCTCCTTGTAGACGGCCATCTCGACGCTTTCCTTGCCATCCAGGCGGGCGATGATCTCGCGGTCTTTGGTGCCCCTCCAGACCTTGGCCACTTCGCCCAGCACGATCTTCCGGCCATCCTGGTGGCGCAGCGCAAGGTTGCGGATCTCCTCCACCGACCGGAACTGGTTGAGCATGCGGACCAGGTAGTTGGCGTCGTCGTCATACAGACTGCCGCTGGCCTGGTTGAGGTTCTCCTGGCGCAGCACCTCGGTAACCTCGGTGATGGGAATTCCCAGTTTGGCCAGCTGCTTTTCGTCCACTTCGATGCGGATCTGCTCTTCAAGCCCGCCGATGACCTTGATGGCCGCCACGCCGTCGGTGGCCTCCAGGTATTTCTTCAGCTCCTTCTCGGCGTTGTAGCGCAGCGTGGCCAGGCTGGCGTCGCCGAAGACCCGGATGCGCATGATGGGGTCATAGGAGGGGTCGAAGCGCAGGATCACCGGCTTTTCGGCGTCCCGGGGTAGGTTGACGAAATCCAGCTTCTCCCGGACCTCCAGGCTGGCGATATCCATGTCGGTGTCCCAGGCGAACTCCATGACCACCTCGGACTGGCCGGCCCGGGAAACCGAGGTCATCTTGGTGAGGCCCGGGACCACCCCGACGGCTTCCTCGACGGGCTGGGTGATGAGGGCTTCGATCTCTTCCGGGGCCGCGTCCTCGTAATCGGTCTGGATCGTCAGCGAGGGATAGGAGATGTCCGGGAGCAGGTTTAGGGCGAGGCGGTCCAGGGAGACCAGCCCGAACAGGACTACCGCCACCACGAACATGGAGACGGTCACCGGCCGTTGGATCGAACTCTTGATGAGACTCATTGTGTGACTCCAGTCCGCCGGGAGGGTTTGGACCTGGGTGAGCTAAGCGGTCACCCTTTCCACCAGCCGGATTTTCGAGCCATCCTTGAGGGCGCCCTGACCGGCCACGACCACCGACTGGCCGTCCGAAACGCCGCTGAGGATTTCGATCTCGCTGCCGTTCTGGTAGCCGGCCTCCACCTTGACTCGTTTGACGGTGTCGTTTTCGGCCACAAACAGGAACCTCTCTCCGTCTTCTTCGACCAGCGCCCGTTTGGGGACCAGGATCGTGCCGGTGCGGGTGTCGGTCCGAATCTCCACGCGGACAAACGCCCCGGGCTTGAGGGTTTGGCTGCCACGCGCCAGTTCCACAGTGACCTTGACGGTGCCGGTGGCCTGGTCGACGACCGGGCTGATGCGCGCCACGGTCCCCTGTGCGCCCTCCTCCGAGCCGACGTTGGAGAAGATGCGCGCCGACTGTCCGTGCCGGATAGTGGCGGCTTCCCGTTCGGACAGGAAGACGTCAGCCTGCAGTGGTGTGAAGTCTCCCAGTTTGAAGAGGGGGTCGAGGTTGCGGACGGTTTGCCCGACGTTGACGCTGCGGGCGGTGATGACGCCGCTGAAGGGGGCGTAGACCCGGGTGTGGGCGATCTCGAGTTCGGACTGGGCGATTTCAGCTTCCAGCTCCTCGACCCGGTGGGTCAGCTCCCGGGCTTGCGAATCCGAGGCCCGCTGATCGTGCTCCAGTTCGTCCAGCCGGTACTTGACCTGGGCCACTTCCTTTTCGCTGACCAGCCGTTCCGCATAGAGCTTCTGGTAGCGGTCGAATTCGTCACGGGTGTTCTTGACCTGGACTTGAGCCTTCTCCTCCTGGATCCGGGCTTTTTCGAGCTGGAGGCGGGCCTGCGCCAGCTTCTGTCTGGCGGACTGGAGCCGGATCTGGGCCTGACTGTCGTCCAGGCGACAAAGCAACTGTCCCTGGCTGACGACGTCGCCTTCCTCGACGAGGACTTCCTTGACCACGCCCTCGGCCTGGGAGGCGACATCCACCTCACGCTGGGCCTTGAGATTGGCGGTGGAACCTATAGTGGACGAGATTTCGCCCCGCCGGGCCACAGCGATTTCCACCGGTACGGACGCCTCCTTGTCTTCAGGCGGTTTACCGGAATCGGCGCTGGAGACGGAACTGGCCGAACTGAAGTAGGGGACCAGGAGGTAAGCCGCGGCGGCGAACACGGCCACCAGGATCAGGAACAGGTAGGTCTTTTTTCTGGTTGTCATGCCGATCTCCATAACCTCGACGGGGAGCGTCGAGTCGTCTCTACACAAACGTTCCTTAACGGAGGCGACTAGCAAAAGGTTCGACCGTCACGGAGGATTAGACGTTGGGGTGGGGAAAAGGGTCGGACAGCCGACTGGCGACGGGCCGGCAACCCCCGGAACGCGAGCGCCGGCGCGAGCCGCCTGCCGCGGCGATCCGCGGCAGGGGCGATGAGAGGCGCTGGCACTCTGAAGGGGTACCAGCGGAGGGATGGCCCCGGCCTCAGCCGTCGCCCCAAGGGGCGGACAGTCTGGCGGCAGGCCCATCCCCCGGCAGCGTCCCTCAAGACCCGCGAAAGCCGAAGGCCGCGCCGGCGCCTTGAGCCCTGGAGTCCGTTCGCAAACCTCCCCTTTTCCGTTCCCGAACCCTTCCGGAGCCTGCGAGTGAGGTGTTGGGGTTCTCATCGCCGGTCCGGAGGTCTGGGCTAAGCCGTGACCTGCGGCCAGTCTTATCGCCCTGGGATCGTCCCCAGGCGCACGCCGTCAACATCAACGCATCAATTCACGAAATCCTAACGCAGCCCTGACATCAGTGCGACTTTGAGGCCGCAGAATGGAGCCGGGTATGACTCTTTCCGTCACCAGCGCGCGGATCGCTTCCGAACGGATCCGGTCGGAACTTTATGAAGAGGGGAGGCGGATACTCTATCACCTGTCCTCAGCTCCTTTCAGCCCGACCGACCTGACCGCCGGTTCCGAGACCGAACTGCAGGCCGTGGTCATGGGCAGTCCGGCTCATGTGGACCTTGCCCAGGCAATCAGGGAATCCCGATACTTCTCGAACCTGATCCGGCGCACCGATGCCGGCGAGAGCTCACCCCGCCTGCGCAATGGAATCCTGCGCTATCTGGAGGAGAACCGGGAGGAGGTTTGGGAGAACAGTTGGGTACGCTTCCCCGTGCGATCACTCGACGGATTCGCGCGATTCCAGTTGGAGTCCGACCTCAGGCAGGACGGATCGAATCCCGACAGTCCGCCCCGCGGAGATCACTTGCGCTTTTTTCTCAGTCAAGGTGGGGAAGACTTGGTCCGCCTGCCCGTCAGTTACCTGCTGCGGCTGGCTTTCGCCGAGGCCCTGGCGTCGGCGTCGGAGCCGTCGCGTTTCAGCGCGTGCAGTCAGGCCCTAATCAACTGTTTCATCAGTGACAATACCTCGCCTGAAACCCTCTCGCTCTGGGTCAGCCGATCCAGCACCGATGCACCCAGGGTGGCCCACCAGTGCGCGGCGGAGACAGCCCAGAGGTTCTTGCTGGCCAACGTGCTGGCCACCTATGCCAACCATCGTTTCGGCCTGAAAGCGGGGGGACAGACTGTATGTCTCTATCTGTCTCCGAATCCTCCCCTTCGACAGAAGACCCTGAACCGACTGATTCCTGACGCTTTTTATCGCGAGCTGTTCATCAGCCCCTGCCTGGAGTGGGGGCGGGGCGAAGCGAAGCAGGCCTACATGCATCTCTGCCACCAGGTGCTGAGCCGCAGCAGTCTGAACGCGATTCTCAAACTCCGGGATGCCGGGCTGCTGAACCAAAACCTGGTGGTAGTTCCCAATGTGTCCAGCGTAAGCCTTGCCAACAACGGCACGCACGTGAGCCTGGGGAGCAGAGTCCTGGGTGAAGCACTGGAAGCCCCGGAGTCCGGCTTCACTGCCTCCCACGAAAAGTGCCTGGGAGACTTGGCTATTAAGATCGCCGAGCATTTCCTGCCGTTGTTCCCTGACCTCTACAGCGCCGCTCCCTGCCGACTGGATTTCAGCGACTTCCACCCGGAGCAGGCCCTGGGCTTCCTGCCCCATGAGCTTGACTTCGACCACCTCAGGATGATCTGGCGCCGCTGGCGCAAGAAAGCCCGCATTCGATGCCTCGGGCAGCCGCTCACTCCGTTCGGCCCCCCCTGGCTGGATCGTATGCTCAGCAGCCTGCTCCACCTGCAAGGAGATCTGGTCCCCGACTTCCGACTGGTCGACTACCCGGTTTGCTTGATGAGCACCGAGCAAAGCCCGGGACTGAGCGGCTGCCTGGACAACGATCTCGCCCTGAAACAGGACCTCGAGCAGCAGGGCGTATTCGACTCCCGCATGTCAATCTACCTCGCCCTGAGATTGCGGCGGCACTCACAATGCGGTTATACAGGATTCGAGTCCCGCTATTTCTCGCTGTTTCCCAGCTTCTTGAAGGACATGCGGCCGGCGGTGGAGCTGCAGGCGCTGATTATTGCCCTGGCGTTCAAGTACATCCGTAAGGGGGAGATTTCCCACGCAGAGATCCCTGACAGCCCTTACCTCGAAAGCGAACGCCGGCAGGTCTTTTTCGGGGCTGCTCTACGCATCCCCACATTTTATGTGCGTCGCGACACCCGGAACTGTTTCCTGCTTCGGATTCTCCAGAGAACGGACGGAACCCGCACCAGCCGCCGCTACCCCAAGTACCTCAGGGTACTTCAGCACGAATACCGGCGGGCGCTCCTGAGGACGCTGCGCGAAGACGGACCGGAACTCATCGAAGCCGGCGGCTACGAGGACACCCTGGCCGACCTGGAGGATCGCATCGAGGGAGGAGGTGCAGGGGATCAAATGGTCACGGACATCCTGGACCACATCGGGGCGAGATCGGCTTTCTCCGTCTCGGGGGAAGAGTTCAACCGTGGAGCGGAGCATTTCTACCGCACGACTTTGCGGGAGCGGCATCTGGCCGAGGGCTGGCAGGAACTGGAGCAGGACGTAAAGCGTTTCGGACACTACCTGGTCCGCCGCTCTGGCGACCTCGGGCGCGACAGCCAATACACCGACACCGGCCCGGCCAGTGCGGCGGGATCGACGGAGGTTCTTCTGAGAGCGCTTGGCCGAGCACGGCCCGCCCTGCTGCAGGGAGAGCCGGAACCGGAGGATCTCAAGGCGATTATCCAATGGTTCGGCTTCATTCACTGTCTGCACAGGGAGCTCAAGTGATGTCATCAGGAACTCCGAGAAACGGGCCTCCCCATCACTTCATCGATCGGGAAAGCCGAGAGCCGCGAAGAGAGCAGTTCCCCGGCGATCGAGTCCTTGCCTTCCTCTATACGGCCGTGAGAGAACAAGCACCTGCGCTTTTCCGGGCCCTCACCAGCGCTCGTATCTCTTGGCTGATTGGTTACCTGCTCCTTGACCAGCCCTTCACCTCTCGGGTCTTCGGCTACCGGTTCATCCGACGCATCGGGATCCCCATGGAAGAATGCGTTCACCCTCCCGGCTGGTACACGACCCCCCGGAGGCTCTTCGAACGACAGATCCGCTACTGGGAGTGCCGGCCCATGGACCCGGACCCGAACACAATCGTCTCTCCGGCAGACTCCCGGGCGGTAATCGGGAACCTGTGCGAACGCTCACTTCTGTGTTTGAAAGACAAGCTCTTCGATTCCGACGAGCTGTTCGGACCCGGACGCCAGTGGAGCCAGGTCTTCGCCGGTGGTGACTGCGCCATTTTTCGGCTGACGCCGGACAAGTATCACTACAACCACACGCCGGTGTCGGGAACGGTCGTCGAGCAATTCGGGATCGATGGGGCCTTTCACTCCTGCAACCCCGGAGCGGTAGTTCAGCTGACGACCCCTTTTTCCAAAAATCGGCGTTTCGTCACTATCATCGACACGGATCTCCCTGGAGGCAGTGGGGTAGGGAAGGTGGCGATGATCGAGGTGGTGGCCCTGGGGATCGGGGACGTGATCCAATGCTACAGCAGTTTCCGTTACGAGAACCCGCTTCCGGTCGAGCCCGGTTTATTCATGAAGAGGGGCTCTCCCAAGAGTCTGTTTCGCCCGGGAAGCAGTACCACCGTCCTGCTGTTTGAACCCGGCAGGGTCCGGTTCGACGAAGACCTTTACCAGAACCAGATATCTTGTCGGCCATCCAGCCGACTGACGATTGGTTTCGGCGTACCCCTGATGGAAACGCAGCTCCGGGTGAGAAGCCGCATCGGGCAACGCGTGGCGCGAGCCGTCTTCGCTCTCGCATCCGGCGGTGCCGCAACCGGCCCTGCCAGGCAGGAAGGCCATGTCGTTGCTTGAACTGGTGTTCCAGGCTGGACTTGTTTCGATACTGACGGCGGTAGTGATTTGGGGGATTCGCTTTCTGCCCGGCGAACGGGGCCAGTTTTTGGCCGCCATACCAAGGAAGCGGGAGCCGCAGGACGGGGTTTGGTGGGGAGTCAACCTCACGTACTACGGGCTTCTCACCGCATCGGCCCAGATCCTGGCCCTCCTGGTCTTTCTCCTGTTGGCGGTTTCGGCAGGCACACCGCTGCAAGTCGCTGCGATCTGGGGTGCCGTTCTGCTGACCGCCACGGCGGTTTCAGCGTCTCTTCTCGCCCGCCTGGTTGAGGGCCGGCGTTACACCTTGACCGTGGGCGGAGCTTCGGTGACTGTGCTGCTGATCACCCCTGTGGGCGTGGCCGGAATCGAGGCGTTGGGGTGGGGGCGGGACCAGCTTCACCCCCCGCTTCTGGTTACTCTGGTGGCGGTGGCCATCGCCTTCTGTTTCGGCGAAGGGCTGGGACGGCTGGCCTGTCTGAGCTTCGGCTGCTGCTACGGCCGCCCCATCCAATCCTTCTCCCCGTTCTGGAGGAAGGTGCTCAGTCGCGGGCTCATCACCTTCAGCGGCGCTACGAAGAAGGCGGTTTACGCGGGAGGCTTGGGGGGACTTGGTCTGTTCCCGATCCAGGCTGTTTCCGCCGTCTTGCTGCTCAGCCTGGGTATGGGCGGCTGGGTTCTCTTCTTCCGTGGATCCCTGGAGGCAGCGTTTTTGGCTACCGCCTTGCCTTACCACTTGTGGCGTGTCGTTTCGGAATACTTCAGAGCTGATTACCGGGGGCGCGGCAGTTGGTCGGCCTACCAGATCGCCAGCTTGCTGATGGTGCCCTGGAGCCTCTTCTGGACATGGTTTGCCGCCGACGCGTCTGGAGATCTTCGATCTCTGCCGGATCTTGAGTACGCCCTGAGGACGACTTGGGATCCCGGAGTCTTGCTTAGCCTGCAAGTATTATGGTGCATCCTGCTGGTCTCTGCCGGAATCAGCCGGGTTACCGACTCACGGGTGGAGTTCCGTGTCCGCGGGGACAGGGTCTGCGCGCCGTCCGGGCGGGAGGCCGCGACCTGGGAGTGATGGGGTCGGACCACGGCAAGTGATTGACACGGAAGGCATTAGGTGCCGAAAAGATGGCGACAGAATGGCCTTGGGTCTGTAGCCATTTTTATCCCCAAACATCGCCTGTAAGACATTACCCGTCCCCTGGACTCCTTGGACCTCGCGGCGACCGGGAGACCGGTTGTCTGGCACCCCTTCAGGGTGCCTCCCCTTGTTGTTGGTCCGTCGGTTCCGGAGGTCTCCGCTGCGCTTCGACCTCCGACTACTTTCTGGCCTCCGTCCGGGACGCCTACCGGGGCGCGGGCGGTGGGTACAGCCCGGGCGGGAGGCGGCTGCCATATCCATGGCTGATCTGATATGGTCGGATGGTTTATACTCTTTTCGTGAAAACGACCTTGGAGATCTCCGACAGCATCTTGATCAGGGCGAAGCAACTGGCCCGCGAGCAAAATGTGACTCTTCGCAGCCTCGCTGAAGAAGGCTTGAGAAAGGTGATCGAAGAGCGCTCGGCGCGCCGCCCGGCCAGAATCGAGCCCGTGACGTTTCGTGGAAGGGGACTCTCGCCGGAGTTCCGTGGCGCCTCGTGGCAGCAGATCCGGGACGCAGCGTACGAAGGCCACGGATCATGATTGCGGTCGACACAAATCTTCTGGTCTACGCCCATCGGGAAGACTCGGATTTCCATGAGCCGGCTTTGAGGCTCCTGAAGGAACTCGCCGAGACTCCCAGCCGTTGGGGCATTCCGTGGCCCTGTGTCCACGAATTTCTCGCCATAACGACCCACCCACGGATCTTTCAACCACCGACTCCCGTTGAGATCGCCCTCGCGGCGATTGCCGCCTGGATGGCTTCCCCCACCTGCGAGATGCTGGGTGAAGGACCAGGATATTTCGAGACCTTGAGGAGGGTCAGTACGAACGCCAAGGCCGTCGGAGCGATGGTTCACGATGCCCGGATTGCGGCTCTCTGCATTCATCATGGGGTCCGGGAGCTTTGGACGGCCGATCGGGATTTCTCCCGTTTCTCCGAACTCGAGACCAGGAATCCAATGTAGCCGGTGCGTCGGCGGTTCCGCCAGCAGAGACCCAGAGAACACAGGGACAGGGAGATGGACAAGATGACGGAAGAGGTCATCGGGGCTGCAGTTGAGATGCTTAGAGCCCCCATCCCGGCGCCGCTTGAATCGGCCTACGGGGAGTGCCTGTGTCGGGAAGTGACGTTGGGCGGCATCTTTCTTCGACCGGGAGAAACCGCTTCCGGACGAATACCAGGGAACCAAGCTGGACGGCAGTCATCGACCAATTTCAAGGTTCCCGTTTTGAAAAACGGCATCCACGGGAGGATTCCGTGACTGCTCTGTGCTCTCTGCGTCCCCGGGGTGAAACGGCCCTCAGACCAGGCCGCAATCCCGGTGATGGCGCAAGAAGTGGTCGAAAGCCACCACCGACGGCTGTACCTGCCCCTGGATGCGTTCCCGTTCCGATTCGCTGAGCGGCTGGAAAGCCCGCGCCACCTCGATGTTCTCCCGCAGATGCTCCGGCCGTGGCATTCCCACCACACACGACGCCACCGGCAGACTCATGGAGTAGCGCAGCAGATCCCGCATCTGGGCCCGGCCGGGACCGTCGCCCACCAACTGTTCCTGCCCCGCGATCTTCATGGCCAGGATCCCGAGATTCTTGGCCCGGGCTGCGGGTAAGGCGATCCGCTCGAACCCGGTGGCGAAACCGGTATTGGTGGCGGCGTTCAGCGCCATCTGGACGCAGTCCAGGTCGTGGCGTTCGATGGCCGTCTTGAGGGTCGCGGCGTCGGTGTGGGAGGTCATGCCGATGAAACGGGCCATCTTCTCTTCCCGTGCCCGGTACAGCGCCTTCAGCACACCTTGCGGTGCCTCAATCCGCTCCAGATCATCCATCCGTTCCAGGCTGTGGATGTGCAGCAGATCCACATGATCGGTTTGCAGCCGCTCCAGGCTGGCCTCGATGGCCCGCATGGCGGCGTCGTAGTCCCGATGGGGAACCTTGGTGGCCACCCACACGTCCCGGCGGCGGGTCTTCAATACCTTGCCGTAACGGGTTTCGCTGCGGCCGTCCCCGTAGCTCATGGCGGTGTCCAGGTAGTCGATTCCGGAATCGATGGCTTCATTGAGGATCCGCAACGCGGTTTCCTCATCTTCGTACATCAGGAAGCGGCTGCCGCCGCCAAAGCCCAGAATCGAAACCTGGGCTCCGGTTCTGCCCAGCGTCCGGCGGGGAATCGCAGGCGCGGCCAGGGCCGTACCGGTGACCGCCGCTGCTGCGGCGGTGGAAGTGATCAGGAATTCTCGCCGGTTGACACGTCGTTCCATTTTCGCCTCCTCGGGCTTGCCGCTATTCAACTCCCGGAAGCCGGCCGAACAGTTCCGGCAGTCTGGCAGGTAAGATCGCGCCCGATTCTATGCGGCCCGGAAGGATCGGTCAATGGGAAGAGCGTGACTGTCTGGATCAGCGATTCCGCCCCAGCCGGGCATAGCGTCCCATGATTCGGGCCGGATCTCCCATCCCGCCCATGGCGGGACGCGGACAGCTCCGGCGGGCGGCCTCGAAAGCCTGCAGGGAGCGGGCGGCGGCCTCCCGGTCCCCCAGGGCGGTCTGGGCCCGGAACAGGTTGTACAGGACCGCCGGCTCATCGGGATCCAGGGACCGCGCCCGTTCCAGGAGAGTGACAGCTTCGCGGTGGCGTCCCTGCCGATGTTCCAGCATTCCCAGGTGAACCAGGGCCCCGGCGTCTGCCGGATCCAATGCCAGGACCCGACGAAAGGCCTCGGCCGCCTCCTGCTCGCGCCCCTGTCTGACCCGCAGCACACCCCGCAGAAAATGGGCCTGCGGGTCCTCGGGCAGCACCCCTTCGAGATCCTCCAGCAAGCGGTCCGCATCCTCCAGGTGGCCTGCATGCAGCGCGCAGATGAGTTGATCCGCCAGGAGCCCCGGATGGTCGGGCAGGTTCTGCCGGGCTTCCTCGAAAGCGCGGTAGGCTCCAACGTAGTCGCCGACCTGGAAACGGAGTTCGGCCTGACGGACCTGGTCCGCAGGAAATCCGGCCGAGGCTGCCTGCAAGACCAGGACCACCGTCAACAGGTTCACGCGGGACGTTACAGCACGATCGGGACCACCCGCGGACTGTGGCGAGGCGCAATGCCGGCCGGCCGGATTCCTCCCCAAACGTACACCCTGTGCCGCTTGCCGGCCGACCTGGCGCCGTGGCAGCCGCAGGTCCATGTCCGCGGGAGAGCCGAGCTGGGCTATTTCGCCCAGGAGTGGGTCAAGCCCGGCCCAAACTGGCAGCGCCCGAACCCCCGCTCCGCCGGAGGTCCAGAGGCTGCGAGGTTTGCGCCGAACGGTACGGGGCTTGCTTGGAAAGTGGATTCTGGAAGGCCGAGATGTGACCGGTGTTCCGGAAGCGAAGCGCTCATGCACGATCAGATGGAGTCCCAAATACGCGAGATTTGCAGTCGATACGGCCATGACCGCACCCGGATGCTGGACGTTGTCCGGGAGGTCCAGGCTGCCGCGGGCTACGTCTCCAGCAGGGCCATGGACCTGATTGCCCGGGAGCTGAACACGCGGCGGGTCGAGGTGGAAAGCGTGCTCACCTTCTACAGCTTTCTATCCGCCAGACCGCAAGGCCGGATTGTGATCCGGCTGTGTCACGACATTATCGACCGGATGCACGGGATGGACCTGGTCCGGGCCGGATTCGAAGAGGCCTTGGGAGTTCAGGTAGGGGAAACCACACCCGACGGGCTGATTACGTTGACCGAAACCGCCTGTATCGGCATGTGCGACCAGGCGCCGGCGGCTCTGGTCAACGACGTCGTGGTCACCCGGCTGTCCTCCGACAAGGCCCGCCAGGTCGTTGAAGAACTGCGCCAGCACCACGACCCTTCCCGACTGGTGAAGCGACTGGGAGACGGCAACAACGCCCATGACCTCGTGTCGGCGATGGTGGAAAACAACATCCGGCTGCGGGGTGCGGTGGTGCTGGCGGACATGGAACCGGGAGACGCCTTGCGGAAGGCGTTGGCCCTGACCCCGGCGGAGGTGATCCGCAACGTCAAGACGGCCCGCCTGCGGGGGCGGGGTGGCGCCGGTTTTCCGACTGGCATGAAGTGGGAGTTCACGCGCGCCGCGAAGGGCGAGAAGCGCTATGTCGTGTGCAATGCGGACGAGGGGGAACCGGGAACGTTCAAGGACCGGGTCATCCTCACCGAATGTCCCGACTTGATGTTTGAGGGCATGACCATCGGCGGCTATGCGGTGGGGGCAACGGAAGGGATCCTCTATCTGCGGGCCGAATACGCCTACCTGAAGAAATACCTGGAGTGGGTGCTCGCCGAACGGAGGCGGGCCGGACTGTTGGGTGAAGGGATCTGCGGCAGGGCCGATGTCCGGTTCGACATCCGGATTCAGATGGGTGCAGGTGCCTATGTTTGCGGCGAGGAAACAGCCTTGCTCAATTCCTGCGAGGGCTTGAGGGGCGATCCCAGGAACCGGCCGCCTTTTCCGGCCCAGAAGGGCTATCTGGGCTGTCCGACCACGGTCAACAACGTGGAGACCTTCTGCTGCGTCGCGCGGATCCTCCAGCACGGGGCCGCCTGGTTCTCGCAGATCGGCTCCCCCGGCAGTTCGGGGACCAAGCTCCTTTCGATCTCCGGAGACTGCCGCCGGCCGGGAGTGTACGAGGTGCCGTTCGGCATCAGCCTGAGAGAAGTTCTTCGCCTGGCGGGGGCGGAGGAAGTCCAGGCGGTCCAGGTAGGCGGTCCCAGCGGTCAGATGGTGGGTCCGTCCGAGTTCGATCGGACGTTGTGCTACGACGATCTCGCCACCGGCGGTTCGGTGATGGTGTTCGGCCGGAACCGTGATCTGCTGGAGGTTGTTGAGGCTTTCACGCAGTTTTTCGTGGAGGAAAGCTGTGGCTACTGTACGCCCTGCCGGGTCGGCAACGTGCTGATCCTGCAGGCGGTCTCACGAATCCGCAAGGGCCTGGCCGAGGCTGCGGACCTGGATGCCCTGATGGAGCTGTGTCAGACGGTGAAGCGGACCAGCCGCTGCGGCCTGGGACAGACCTCACCCAATCCCGTTCTCTCCAGCTTGCAGAAATTCCGCAGCCTGTACGATTCCAGGCTGACGACTCCCAGGGGCGAACTGCGTCCGGGTTTCGATCTGGCCTCAGCCGTCAGTCAGGCCTCACGCCTGGCCGGCCGTGCTTCAACCCATCTCTCCCACTGACCGGAGGCGAGAAATTGAGCAACACAGTGACGTTCCTGATCGACGGCGAAGTGGTGGAAGCACCGGCCGGTCTGACCATTCTGGAAGCCGCCGAACGCGCCGGCCACTATATTCCCCGGTTGTGCCATCATCCTGAACTGGTTCCCCATGGGGGTTGCCGGGTATGCACGGTCCTGGTCAACGGACGTCCCCAGGCCGCCTGCACCCAACCGGTGGCTCCCGGCATTCTGGTTGAAAACAGCTCCGAGGAGGTGCGCCGGCTGCGCACCGATCTGATTGAGATGCTGTTCGTGGAGGGCAACCACTACTGCATGTTCTGCGAGAAGAGCGGCAACTGCGAGCTGCAGGCCCTGGCCTACCGCTTCGGCATCACCGCTCCCAAGTACCCCTATCAGTTTCCCCGCCGCGACGTGGATGCCACCCATCCCGACATCCTGATCGATCACAACCGTTGCATCCTTTGCGGCCGATGTATCCGTGCTTCCCGCGACCTGGATGGCAAGCAGGTCTTCCAGTTTGTCGGACGGGGACGCCACCGGTGGGTGGCGGTCAATGCCGAGGCCGGACTGGGCGCCACCGATGCCGAAGTGACCGACCGCGCCGTGGACGTCTGTCCGGTGGGCGCCATCCTGCGCAAGCGGGTCGGCTATCAGGTACCGGTGGGCCGGCGCCGCTACGATCACGAGCCCATTGGCAGTGCGGTGGAAGCAACACGGCGGGGATAAGGAGAGCACATGTCGAAGCCGAGAATCGCAACCACCTCCCTGGCCGGCTGTTTCGGGTGTCACATGTCCCTGCTGGACATTGACGAGCGCATCCTGGAGTTGGCCGAACTGGTGGAGTTCGACAAGTCGCCTATCAACGACTTCAAGGAGTTTCAGGGTCGCTGTCTGGTGGGCTTGATTGAGGGCGGCTGCTGCAACGAGGAGAACGTCGAGGTGCTGAAGCGTTTCCGCCGGCACTGCGACATCCTGATTTCAGTGGGAGATTGCGCGATCATGGGCGGGATCCCCGCGCTGCGCAACGGCATTCCCCTGCGGGAGTGTCTCGAAGAGGCCTATCTTAAAGGGCCCACCGTGCACAACCCATCCGGCAGGATCCCCGACGACCCGGAGATCCCGCTGCTTTTGGACCGTGTCTACCCCTGCCACGAAGTGGTGAAGATCGATTACCACCTGCCGGGCTGCCCCCCTCCCGCCGACACGTTGTGGGAGGCGCTGGTGGCCCTGCTGAACGGAAAGCGGCCGGTGTTGCCGTACGGGTTGATCAAATACGACTAGGAGACCGGAGAAGACAGGTGGAGAACATGAACGGAAAGCGGATTGTCATCGAACCGGTCACCCGGGTAGAAGGTCACGGCAAGGTCACCATCCTGCTGGACGAGGCGTCGCGGGTGAAACTGGCCCGGCTGCACATCGTGGAGTTCAGGGGGTTCGAGCGGTTCATCCAGGGACGCCCCTTCTGGGAGGTGCCGGTGCTGGTGCAGCGGTTGTGCGGCATCTGTCCGGTGAGCCACCATCTGGCGGCGGCCAAGGCGATGGACCGGATCGTGGGCGGGGAGCAGTTGACCCCCACCGCGCTCAAGATTCGTCTGCTGATGCACCACGGCCAGTTTCTGCAGTCCCATGCGCTGCACTTTTTCCATCTTTGTTCGCCGGATCTCCTCTTTGGGTTCGATGCTGATCCTTCGGTGAGGAACGTGCTGGGTGTCGCCGCGAGATTTCCCCAACTGGCCCAACAGGGCGTCCTGCTGCGGAAATTTGGACAGGAGATCATCCAGGCCACCGCCGGCAAGAAAATCCATGGCACCGGCGCCATACCCGGCGGGGTCAACAAGAACCTCTCGACGGTCGAGCGCGACCGTTTTCTGGGGGAGATGGACCAGATTCTGGAGTGGAGCCGCGGGGCACTGCGCATCGCCCGGGATTACACCATCGAGAACCTGAATCGGCTGGCACCCTTCGGCTCGTTCGAGTCCAACCACCTGTCCCTGGTGCGTCCCGATGGCACCCATGAGATCTACGACGGGGTTCTCCGCGCGCGGCAGGCCGACGGGGAACTGATCTTCGACCAAGTCGACAACCAGAGCTACCACGAGTACCTGGCCGAGGAAGTCCGCCCCTGGTCGTATATGAAGTTCCCGTTCATCCGGTCGTTGGGTCCGGAGCGGGGCTGGTACCGGGTGGGCCCCTTGGCCCGCGTCAACAACTGCGATGGTTTCGACACGCCGGAAGCCGAAGCGGCGCGCAGGGAGTTCAAGGAGCTGTCGGGCGGCCGCCCGGTGAACATCACCATGGCTTACCACTGGGCAAGGATGATCGAGCTTCTCCATTCGGCCGAGAAGATCCACCGGCTCCTGCACGACCCGGATCTGCAGGGCACCGATCTGGTGACCCAGGGACAGCGGAGAGAGGAAGCCGTCGGCATCATTGAGGCTCCCCGCGGCACCCTCTTCCACCACTATCGGGTCAACGCCAACGACCAGGTTGTCATGGCCAACCTCATCGTCTCCACCACCAGCAACAACGAGCCCATGAACCGTGCGGTCCAGAAGGTGGCTGAAGACCACCTTTCAGGGGTGCCGGAGATCACCGAGGGCCTGCTGAACCACGTGGAAGTGGCAATCCGGGCGTACGACCCGTGCCTGTCCTGCGCCACCCATGCCATGGGAACCATGCCTTTGGTGGTGGAGCTGGTGTCGGCTGACGGCGAGCTGGTCCAGCGAAAGGTACGGAACTGATGGCGGCACCGAAGGTCCTTCTGCTGTGTTACGGAAATCCCGCCCGGAGGGACGACGGGTTGGGGCCCGCTCTGGCCCGCGAAGTGGAGGCGCTCGGCCGGCCTGGGGTCACGGTGGAGGTCAACTATCAGCTGTCGGTGGAGGATGCGGTGGAAATTGGACGGCACGACACGGTGCTGTTCGTGGACGCAGCAGTCAAGGGGCCTGAGCCCTTCTCCTTCCGTGCGGTACAGCCGGGAGGCAGCCTGGCTTTCTCCTCGCACCATCTGGAGCCGGAATTCCTGATGAGGCTGGCGCGGGACCTGTTCTCCGCGCGAGCTTCCGCTTACGCGCTGGGGATTCGCGGCTACGAATTCGAGGGCTTCGGAGAGGAATTAAGCCCCCGGGCTCTGGCCAACCTCCGGGCAGCGGTGGATTTTCTGCGGCGGCTGCTGGAGCGGAGAGACTTCAAGGGGGTCGGCGCGGAACTCGTGGAGGCGGGCCCGACCCCCTGCTGAGGGGTGGAGAGACCGATGCAAGACGGAAAGCATGTGATTCTGTGTGTGGACGACGATCCCGACATCCTGGCGTCGCTCAGGGTGGTACTGGAGGCCGGCGGATACCTGGTCGTGACCGCCGCCAGCGCGGAAGAGGGAGTCGACGCCTATCGCCGGAGCCAGCCCGACCTGATCATCGCGGACCTCATGATGGAGGAGATCGATGCCGGTGCCCACTTCGTCAAGGAGCTGCAGGCGATGGGCAACCAGGCGCCGATTTACATGCTGAGTTCGACCGGCGACAATCTGCAGGCGACGACTGATTTCAGTGAACTGGGACTGACCGGGGTGTTCCAGAAGCCATTGAATCCGGATGTGCTGCTGGCTCTGCTCCGGACCAAGCTGCGGCGTTAGGGGCTGTCCGGCGGGTTTCGAGCCGGGCGTGGAGGGCCGCGCATGAGCCAGGGGACGGGGGTGGCGCACCTGCTCCCCCTCGAACGGGAACTGCAGGAACGTTGGCTATGGTTCATCCGGCTCCGGTGGCTGGCCGGTGCCGGCATTCTTGCAGGATCCGCCGTCGCCTGGGCGGTTCTGGGGGAAAGGATTCCAATTCACCCCCTGAGCGCCGTCGGTTTTGCCGTCCTTCTTTACAACTTCCTGATTCTGCAGGTCCGGGAACGGTTTGTCGGATCGCTGTCATCCCTGACCTGGTCCATCTACCTGCAGGTGTTGATGGACTGGTGCGCCCTGACCATCATCGTTTCCCTTACCGGCGGGATCTTCAGCCCGGTGAGTCTCACCTTCGTGTTTCACCTGATCATCGGCTCCATCCTGTGGTCTTCGAGGGCGTGCTATGTGTTGGCGGCGACCGCCTCAGGACTGCTGGGAATACTGGCCGTCCTGACGGCCCTGGAGCGCCTGCCCGCCAACCAGCGGGTAGGACACGGGCTGCTGACTCCCGTCGGAGAGCTGGACGAGGTGGACGTTTGGGTCCTGCTCACCCTGTTTTTCCTGATCACCACGTATCTGGCGACTTCGATAACCGCCCGGCTGAGGGAGAAGGAGGCTGCGCTGTTTGCGTCGGAGCGGGCACTGGACCGCTCCTATCAGGAGATGCGGGCGCTATACGAGCTGGGGCAACTGGTCAACTCGACCCTGGACACCAAAGAGGTGCTCAGCCTGATCGCCCAGAATGCGGCGCGGCTACTGAAAGCCAAGGCCAGTTTCATCAGACTGTTCGACCGCAGCGGGCGGAAGCTGTTCATCGGCGGTTCCTGGGGCTTGAGCGACGCCTACATCAACAAGGGTCCGGTGGAGGTGGAGAAAAGCCTGGTTGATCTGGAAGCGCTGAAGGGCGGAACCATCCAGGTCTACGAAGTGGGAGACGACGCCCGTTTCCAGTACCGGGAAGAAGCGCGGCGGGAGGGGTTGCGTTCCATGCTGTCCTGTCCCATGCGGGCCAAGAACCGGACGCTGGGGGTGATCAGGGTCTATACTGCCGAACCTCACCATTTCACCGAGCAGGAGGAAAGCCTGCTCATGAACCTTGCCAACCTCGGCGCCACTGCCATCCTCAACGCCCGCTCCTACAGCGAGTTGCAGGCGGTGAACGAAGCCCGGATCTGGTTCGCCAGGACGACTCACCATCAGTTGCGGTCTCCGCTGGCGGCGATCCAGTCGGCGCTGGACGCGTTGCCGTTTGCCGGACCCTTGAACGAACGCCAACGCGACCTGGTCGCCCGGGCGCGCCGGCGCATCCGCGACGCCTTCGACCTGATCCGCGACCTGCTGGATCTGGCCGCCGCCCAGCGCCCCCAGGACGCCACGCAATGGAAGACGCTCGATCTGGCCCAATGCTTGAGAGGGGTCCTCGATTCGGCCCGGGACCAGGCTGCCGCCAAGGGGCTGCAGTGGGTGGAAGAGATCCAGCATAGCCCGTTGCTGGTGCGAGCGGATCCCACGGATCTGGAACGGGTCTTCTCGAACCTGCTGGACAACGCGGTGAAATACACGCCGTCGGGCCGGGTTACCATCCGGCTGTCGTCCCGGAACGGGACCGTGGTCGCCGAGGTGGAGGACACCGGGATCGGAATCGCCGAGGAGGATCTGCCCCGGATTTTCGACGGCTTCTTCCGCGCCCAGACCGCCAAGGCGACAGCGGAGGTGGGGACCGGCTTGGGGTTGTCCATCGTCCGCCAGGTGGTGGAGCGGCTGGAGGGGACGATCGGGGTCGAGAGCACGCCGGGCCGGGGGACTCGCTTTACGGTGAAGCTGCCTGCTGTGGCGGACGAGGATTCGGCCGCCGGCTCCGACAGGTGAACCTGGGATCAGGGCAGGGCGTAGGCCACCCAGGCATCGCCGGCAGGGGTGCCCATCTTGCCTCCGCCGGCCGCGATCACCACGAACTGGCGGCCTTGATGGAGGTAGGTGGCGGGAGTCGCATAGCCGCCGGCCGGGAGGTCAGCCTCCCAGAGCAGCGCCCCGGTTTCCCAGTCGAAGGCGCGAAACTTCTGGTCCCGGGTGGCGCCGATAAAGACCAGCCCGCCGGCTGTCACCACCGGTCCGCCGTAATTCTCGGTACCGGTCGCAGGGATTCCCCACGCCGTCAGTTCAGGGTATTCGCCCAGAGGAACCTGCCAGCGGATCTCGCCCCGATTCAGGTCGATGGCGCTCAAGGTCCCCCACGGGGGCTGGATGGCGGGATATCCCTCCCGGTCGAACCAGCGCTCCGCCTGCTGCAGGTGATAGGGAACCCCCTCCCGTCCCCTGCTCTCATGTCCCGCCGGCACTGCTTCCAGGGGCACGTTCATGATGTGAGCGACGACCGCCCGCAGCTCCCCGGAGGACAGCATCGGAAAGCCCGGCATGAAGCCTTTTCCCTGCTGGACCACGCGGACCACCTCCTCGACGCTGCGGTGCCGGGAAAGGTCTTTCAGGGACGGATTGCGCTCTCCGTCTCCGCCGAGGTCGGCCTGGTGACAGGCCTGGCAGTACGCTTCATAGACGGACCGACCGTCGGGTCCGGCATCTCCCCGCGGCCGGTCGCCGGCCATCCGGAGGATCCACGCCATGTTGCTGGCGTTGACGTAAAGGATGCCGTCAGGGTCGGCTGCCGCGCCGCCCCACTCGGCCCCGCCGTCCAGGCCCGGCAGGAAGAGGCTGCCCTGTAGCGAGGTCGGGAGGAACGGTCCGCCGGTACGGAGGCGGCGAAACTGCTCGACCAGTTCCCATCTGCGTTCGGGAAACAGGTGGTTGAGGTCGTCTTCGTTGAGGGTCCGACGGGCGAAAGGAGGCGGCCGGATGGGGACAGGCTGTGTCGGCCATGCCTGTTCGCCGGGAAGATCCGAGGCGGGCACAGGCCGTTCTTCGATTTCAAACAGGGGGACACCGGATTGGCGGTCGAAGAGGAAAACCAGGCCGGACTTGGTTACCTGGGCGACCGCATCAACGACCCGCCCGTCTCTGCGCACCCGCACCAGGTTGGGCGGTGCCGGCAGATCCAGGTCGAAGATGTCGTGATGGACCGTCTGAAAGTGCCAGATCCGCCTTCCGGTGGCGGCATCCAGGGCAAGCAGGCAGTTGGCGAACAGGTTCTGTCCGGGCCGGTTGCCGCCGTAGTAGTCGAAAGCTGCGGAACCGGTGGGGACATAAACGATTCCGCGGGTTTCATCCAGAGCCATGCCGGCCCAAGAGTTGGCACCGCCGAAGATTTCCCAGGCGCCCTCCGGCCAAGTTTCGTGGCCGGGTTCGCCGGGCCGGGGGATGGTGTGGAACGTCCAGCGGATCTCGCCGGTCCGGACGTCGAAGGCCCGGATGTGGCCGGGCGCGGCGCCCATGGATTCCGAGACCCGGGTCCCCTGGATCAGCAGGTCGCGATAAACGACGCCGGGAGTGGTGACCACCACCCACAGGCCGGCGGCATCCCGCCCCAGCCCCTGGCGGAGATCGATCCAGCCTTTGGCACCGAAGTCGGGCACGGGTTGGCCGGTGGCGGCGTCCAGGGCGTAGAGCCGGTAGGACGCGCCGAAGAAGACCCGTTCCCGCCGTCCGTCCGTCCAGTAGGAGACCCCGCGGCTGACCCCCTGGTCCTCCCGATTCAGTTCGGGATCGAGCCACGGGTTGAACTGCCAGAGGAGCCGCCCGGTTCCGGGATCCAGGGCCATGGCCTGCAGTCCGGCGGAGACCGCTAGCAGGCGTCCGTTGCGGAGGATCGGGTTGCACTGGTTCTGGGACTTCTCCCAGAGGTCGCCGGTGCGATGGATCCAGGCCACTTTGAGCTGACGGACGTTGTCGCGGTTGATCTGGTCGAGGTCCGAGTATCGGCTGGATGCGGCGTCACCCCCATAGACGGGCCACGCGCCGGAGGGACTCGTCTGGCTGGTGAACCGGCAGGCCGGCACCACGGCTGTGGCAACGGCCAGCGGGACGAGAAGAACAACCTGACGCCATCGGCCCGGCCTTGGCCGATGCACATTTCCCTCTCCGGCGATTCGTTTCAACTCATTGATTTCAGGCATGCTTGGATTGCGGTCTCGGGCGGCCCCCAGAGTAGCACGGCTACGCCGGGCCCCGGAGGGGTCCGCCGTGGGCAATGCGGTTCCGGGATCGCCGTCAGCCGGCGGCGATTCAGGAACCGGACAGGGAGCCTTTCAGGCGTTCCAGCGCTTCCACCAGGGTGGCGCGGGCACAGCCGAAATTGAGCCGGACGAACCCGGTCCCGCCCAGACCGAAGCGGCGGCCGTCGTTGAGGGCCACCTTGGCCCGCTCCAGAAAGAACCGGAAGGGGCTCTCTTCCAGTCCGAGGTCGCGGCAGTCCAGCCAGGCCAGGTAAGTGGCCTCGGGACAGGTCACCCGCACACCGGGCAGGTGGCGCACGACGAAATCGGTTACCAGGTCGCGGTTGGCCGTGAGGTACTGCCTCAGGGACTGCAGCCAGGGCTCTCCGGAGGTATAAGCGGCCAGGGCGGCGTGCTGCCCGAGAGCCCCCACCTCCGGCACGATTCCCGCGGCAGCCTCCCGGAAGCGACGGCGCAGTTCGGGATCCGGGATCACCGCCAGGCTGCAACCCAGGGTCGGGATGTTCCACGTCTTGCTGGGGGCCAGCAGGGTGACGGTGCGCGGGGCGAGCTCCGGGACCAGGGCGGCGATGGAAAGGTGGCGCGTCTGGCCGAGGGTGAGATCGCCGTGGATCTCGTCGGAGCAGAGAAGAAGGTTATGGCGCTCGCACAGCTCCGCCGTGCGGATCAGCTCCGCCGGAGTGAAGGCCCGCCCCGTGGGGTTCTGGGGATTGCAAAGCAGAAACAGCCGGGTGTCCGGGGTGACCGCCGCCTCCAAGGCGTCGAAGTCGGGCTCGTACCGGAGGTACCGGTCCCGGATCTGCAGGCCCAGTTCGACGGCCAGCAGTTGCCGATCCTGGTGGCGGGGTGCGGACAGGAAAGGGGGATAGACCGGTGTATTGACGAGGACGGTCTCACCGGGTGCGCCGGCCAGCCGGCACATGATGTTCAGGGCCGAAACCAGACCCGGGATCAGAACCACGGCGGAGGGCTCCACCTCCCAGTTCTGGGTCGCCTGTAAGCGGCGGCACACGGCCTCCGCCAGCTCCGGCAACACACGGCTGTACCCGAAGACCCCGTGGTCGATTCGCCGGCGGAGCGCGTCGATGACCGGCTGGGGGCTGGCGAAGTCCATGTCGGCCACCCACAAGGGGATCACGTCGGGAGGATAGGCTGTCCACTTGATGCTGTCCGACGCCCGGCGGTCGGGCGGCTGGTCGAAAGCGGGATCCAAATCAGACGCCTCCGGCCAGAGTGCGGAAAAGCTCCAACTGCGCCTTCATGGCCGCCACCCGGTCGGTGGGGGCGGTGCGGGCTTCCAACAGCACCCAGCCCCCGTAGCGGGTCTGGACGAGGAGCTTCATCAGTTCCGGATAGGGGTAATCGGTGCTGTCCAGCTCGCGGACATGCAGGGTGTCGCCGAAGCGGTCGCGAACCAGACGGAAGTTGGCTTCCAGACCGGGCGGCAGCAGGTCCTCCGGGTTGCAGTTCCAGCACAGTCCCACTGCCGGCTCGGTCACCCGGTCCATGATCTGTTTGATGACCGGCAGCTCGGAGGTTCGCCGGCCGTGGACTTCCAGGCGGATTACCTGCCCGAAGCCGGCGGCGTAGCGGCCGATCTCGTTGAGTGAGCGGGCGATCTGGTCGATGGTACGTTCGGCGGGGACTCCCTCGGGCAGGGTGTTGGGTTTCACCTTGACGCCCGAAGCTCCGAGGTCGTGACAGAGCTTGATCAGCTCGAACGTGCCCTCGATGTTGCGGCGCAGTGCGGCGTCGGGAGAGTGAAACTCCTGGTTGGAACCGTAGCCGACGAATACCACCGGGCTGTCGGCGAACCGGCGCCTGACTTCGGCACGGGCGGCCGGGCTGAGGCCGGGTTCGACGCGGTGGGCGTGTTCGGTCCGCAGCTCTACGCCGGCGTAGCCGGCCGCTTCACAGTTGTGAATCAGGGTCGGCAAGTCCCAGTCCTGTCCCCACAAATAGGTGACGAGGCCGAACCGCATGCCCCGGACTTGGGCCTGCGGCGAGGACGCTGCGCGGGCGAGAGGGGCGGCGGCAGCCAGGGAAAGGAAATCTCGGCGATGCATGGCGCAGAACACTAGCACGGTTGGCGCGGTCAGGCGAGGGATCGAGCCGGCTGGAGTTGGAAGTTCCGGGGGCGGCGTCAGCCGGTGACGGGTGACGCTTGCCCGGGAACCAAAGATAGGATAAAAGAGATCTGTGTTCGCTGATTATATGGCCGGGTTGAGGGGACGGGGACATTTTCCCGTGGCGGAGGTTATCGTAGCGCCATGAAACTCCGAATCCGCGATTCATCGTTCCGCTTTCGCATCACCCTGAAGGAACTCGAGGAGCTGGACCGCGCCGGCCGACTGCTGGTGGAAGCCCGGGTAGGTCCCGGAGAGCCGGTCCTGGTCTATGGAATCAGCGTGGACAGAACCGGCGGTGAGAGCCGGCTGGAGTTATCTCCAGGTCAAATCATGCTCTGGCTTTCTGTTGACGATGTTGTTAGCCTCAGCTCGGCAGACCGGGAAGGCGTCTATCTCCGCCGCGAGTGGTTCGACTCCCAGGCAGGCCGACAGCGCAGCCTGGTCTTTGTGGAAAAGGATCGGCCCGCCGTCTCCTGCGACAAGCCCGAGCTGTGGATCTATGACGACCACCCGGGAAAGGAAGGGGGAGCCGGCTCTTGAGACGCATGCTCTGTTTCCCGTTCGGCATTCTGTCGGCGTGGCTCATTCTGGCCGGAGCTGCGGTCTGGGCGCAGCCTGCCGCGGAGCCGGCGCCCGCCCCCGCAGGGTCCGCGGAAACCACCGCGGCTCCGGCCGAACCCTCCCGCACCGCCCCCGAAATCACCTCCGGACCGGCGGCGGAGTCTCCGCCCGATGTGGATGCCGCCCTGTATCTGAGCCGCTGTTCCGGTTGCCACACCATCGGTGAAGGAGCCATGGCCGGCCCCGACCTGGCGCCGTCCACCGGCTGGCCGCGTCCGGATCTGGAACTGGCCGTCCGGCGGATGCAGCGCAACGTCGGCCCCATGACCGACCAGGAAATCGCGGCCCTGGTGGACCTTCTGAAGAGCTCGGATGTGCGCCAGCGGCTGGCCGGCGAAAGGGAGCGGTTTGAAGCCCGTTTTCGGGTCCAGATGCAGCCGGCGTCGGCCCAGGAAGGGGAACGCCTGTTTTTCGGCACCGGAACGCTGGCTGCCGGTGGGATGGCCTGCAGCGCCTGCCACCAGTTCGGCGGCCGGGGGGGGAGTCTGGGTGTGGCCCTGGACACGGTTTCAGAACGGATGGGAGAGACCGCCCTGGTTTCCGCCATCCAGCAGAGTGCCTTCAAGGTGATGCGTGCGGCTTACCGCGACCATCCCATTTCCTTGCAGGAAGCCGCCCATCTGGCCGCATTTCTGCAAAGACCTCCTTCGGCGCCCGCGCCTCCGCCGGTGCTGGGTCCGCTGGCGGCGGGTGCAGCCGCCGGTCTCCTGCTGTTGGTGGTCATCCCCCTGACCTGGCGTCGTCGGGGACGGGGAGTTCGGGCTGCGCTGATTGACCGGTCGATCCGGAGATAGGGAAGTCATGGCGTGGATCAAGGACATCTTCTCGCCCCAGAAGCGTCAGTGGGAGGATTTCTACCGCAACCGCTGGGCCTACGACAAAGTCGTCCGCAGCACCCACGGTGTCAACTGCACCGGCGGCTGCAGCTGGAATGTGTATGTCAAGCAGGGGATTGTCACCTGGGAGATGCAGGCGCTGGACTATCCCCGCATCGATCCCGGCCTGCCCTCCTATGAGCCGCGGGGGTGCCAGCGGGGGTGCTCCTTTTCCTGGTATCTCTACAGCCCGTTGCGGGTGAAGTACCCTTACGTCCGCGGCGCCCTGCTGGACTTGTGGCGCGAGGCGCTGGCCGCCCACCCGCAGGACCCCGTGGCGGCCTGGGGATCGGTGGTCTCCAACCCGGAGGCCCGCGCCCTCTATCAGCAGGCCCGGGGAAAAGGGGGCTTCCGCCGCGTCGACTGGCGGGAAGTGCTGGAGCTGATCGCCGCCGCCAACATCTACACCGTCCTGAAGTACGGTCCTGACCGCCTGATCGGCTTCTCTCCCATCCCCGCCATGTCGATGGTGAGCTACGCCGCCGGATCGCGGTTTCTCCAGTTGATGGGTGGAGTCAGCCTGTCGTTTTACGACTGGTACTGTGATCTGCCTCCGGCCTCGCCGGAGATCTGGGGCGAACAGACCGATGTGGCGGAGAGTGCTGACTGGTTCAACTCCAAGTTCATTGCCATTGTCGGCTCCAACGTCCTGATGACGCGAACCCCGGACGCCCACTTCCTGGTGGAGGCCCGCCACCACGGGGCCAAGGTGGTGGTGTTTTCCCCCGATTTCAGCCAGACCTCGAAAGTGGCCGATGAGTGGATCCCGATCCACCAGGGGCAGGACGGAGCCTTCTGGATGTCGGTGGGCCACGTCATCCTCAGGGAATTCCATCTCGGGCGCCCGGAAGGGTATTTCCATGACTATCTCAAGCGGTATTCGGACGGTCCGTTTCTGGTACGGCTGCAGCCCGACGGCGATGGCTGGCGTCCCGGCCGGATGCTGAGGGCGTCGGAAACGGCGGCTACCTCAGGGCTGGAGAATGCCGAGTGGAAGCTGTTCGTGTTCGACCGCGCCAGCGGCCGGCTCCGGGTGCCCCTGGGAAGCGTGGGCCACCGCTGGCAGAAGGAGCCCGGCAAGTGGAACCTGAAGCTCGAGGATGAGGAGGGCAGGGAGCTGGATCCCGAACTGATGCTGGAGAGCTGGGACCAGATCCTTCCCGTGACCATCACCGACTTTTCAGACGGCCTGCAGACGAGGACGTTGCGCCGGGGTGTTCCCTGCCGCCGGGTGGAGACGACGGAAGGCCCAGTCTGGGTGACGACCGTCTTCGAACTCCTGCTGGCCCAGTATGGCGTGAACCGGGGTGATTTTCCGGGAGACTGGCCCGCCAGCTACGAGGACGCTTCCCAGCCCTGCACTCCCGCCTGGCAGGAGGGGTTCACCGGCATCCAGGGAGCCAACGTGATCGCCTTCGCCCGCCAGTGGGCGTCAACCGCCCTGAAGACCCGCGGGCGCTGCATGATCATCATCGGCGCCGGCGTCAACCACTGGTATCACAACAATCTGATTTACCGGGCATGCATCACGGCGCTGATTCTTTGCGGCTGCGTCGGCCGCAACGGCGGCGGCTGGAACCACTATGTCGGCCAGGAGAAGCTGGTGCCGGTGGCCTCCTGGGCCCCGATCGCCTTCGCCACCGACTGGGGCGGTCCTCCCCGCCTCCAGAACTCGCCCTCCTTCCATTACATCCACTCCAGCCAGTGGCGCTACGACCGGGCCTTTACCGAGGTCTGTTCGGTGGCGACGCCCGGGAACCGGCTGACCACCGGCCATACGGCCGACAAACAGGCGCTGGCGGTCCGTCTCGGCTGGTTGCCGTGTTTCCCGCAGTTCAACCGTTCGAATCTGGAGCTGGCGGCGGAAGCCCGCCGCCAGGGGGCGACGACGCCGGACGAAATCCGCGACTTCGTGGTGCGGGAGCTGCGGGAACGTCGGCTCCGTTTCGCGATGGAGGATCCCGACAATCCCGACAGTTTCCCGCGGGTCTGGTACATCTGGCGGGGCAACGCCATCCAGGCCTCGGCCAAGGGTCACGAGTACTTTCTGCGGCACTACCTGGGAACGGATTCGGCTGCCGTAGCCGCTGAGCGGGCTGCGGGCGGGCTCGAGGACGTGGTCTGGCGGGACCCGGTCCAGGGCGGAAAGATGGACCTGATCATCGACCTGAACTTCCGCATGGACACCTCCGCCCTGTACTCGGACGTGGTCCTGCCGGCTGCGACCTACTACGAGAAGGACGATCTCAACTCCACCGACCTTCATTCCTATCTCCATCCCCTGCAGGCGGCGGTACCCCCTTGCTGGGAGGCCCGCAGTGACTGGGCCATCTTCAAGGACATCGCGCTCTACACCTCGCGTCTCGCGGAGAAATACCTGCCCGATCCGGTGGAGGACGTGGTGGCGACTCCGCTGCTCCATGACACGCCGGCGGAGCTGGCACAGCCGCAGGTGCGGGACTGGCTGCAAGGGGAGTGCGAACCGGTGCCGGGCAAGACCATGCCTGCGATCACCGTGGTGACCCGGCACTATCCCACCGTCTACCAGAAGTTTGTCAGTCTGGGCCGGAACTTCCGGGAACGGGGCCTGGGGGCCCACGGCGTCGGCTACGATGTCGCTGACCTGTACGACCGGTACCTCGATTCCCATCCTGTGCAGACCTGGGAGGGAGTCCGCTATCCCTCGCTGGAGCAGGAGCGGTGGGTTTGTGATGTCATCCTGCATTTCGCCGCGGAGAGTAACGGGGAGCTGGCATGGAGGGCTTTCCTGGCGGAGTCGAAGAAAACGGGTCTGGACCTGACCGGTCTCGCCGCCCGCAGCCGTGGTGTGTCCTACAGCTTCGAAGATGTCTGTGCCCAGCCGCGCCGCATCCTGACCTCGCCCTTCTGGAGCGGCATCACCAACGATGGGCGCACCTACTCCGCCTTCTGCCAGAACGTCGAATTCCTGGTCCCGTGGCGGACACTGAGTGGACGCCAGCATCTGTATCTAGACCACGAAGCCTACCGGGCTTTCGGCGAGCATCTGCCGGTCTTCAAGCCCCGTCTGGAAGCGTCGACGGTCGGCGATCTCGAATGCACCTCGACTCCGCCGGGCTCTCTGGTGCTCAACTACCTGACTCCCCACGGGAAATGGCACATCCACTCGACTTTCGGGGACAACCTCCGCATGGAGACGCTGTCCCGGGGGATCGAGCCGGTCTGGATCAATGACCGCGACGCCGGGTTGCTGGGGATCCGGGACAACGACTGGGTGGAGCTGCTCAACGACCACGGGGCCGTTGTCACCCGGGCCTGTGTCAGTGCCCGCATTCCCCGGGGGATCTGTTTCATCTACCACGCCACGGAACGCACGGTGGGGGTGCCGCGTTCTCCCGGCCGGGGCGGAAGACGTTCCGGGGCCCACAACAGCTTGACCAGGGCCCGTCTGAAACCGCTGTTCATGATCGGCGGGTATGCCCAGTTTTGCTGGGCCTTCAATTACTGGGGACCTCCCGGAGTCAACCGTGACACCTCGGTCGTGGTCCGCAGACTCCAGCAGGTGGATTGGTAGGAGCCGAACCATGGATGTGAGAGCCCAGACCGCGATGGTGTTCCATCTGGACAAGTGCATCGGCTGCCATACCTGCAGCGTCGCCTGCAAGAACGTCTGGACGGACCGCCCGGGCGCCGAGTACATGTGGTGGAACAACGTCGAAACCAAACCGGGGACCGGATATCCCACCCTGTGGGAGGACCAGCAGAGCTACCGTGGCGGCTGGGAGCTGACCGAGAGCCGGCAGTTGAAACTCCGAGCCCAAGGCAAGGCCGACGCCTACTTGCGGCTCTTCTACAACCCGGACCAGCCGGCGCTGGACGACTATTACGAGCCCTGGACGTACCAGTACGAGCATCTGTTCAGTGCTCCTGCCGGTGAAACACAGCCCACGGCGGTTCCGGTGTCGTTGGTCACCGGAGACCTGATCCAGATCGAGGCGGGTCCCAATTGGGACGATGATCTTTCGGGTTCCCCCGTTTACGCCGAAAACGACCCCAACCTGGCGGCTCTGCCCGAAGAGGAACGCCGGGCGCTGTTCGAGATCCAGCAGGTGGCAATGATGTACCTGCCGCGGATCTGCAACCATTGCGCCAACCCGGCCTGTGTGGCGGCGTGTCCCTCGGGTGCACTCTACAAGCGGGGCGAGGACGGCATCGTGCTGGTCAACCAGGATGTGTGCCGCGGCTGGCGTGCCTGCGTGGTGGCCTGTCCGTACAAGAAGGTTTACTACAACTGGAAAACGGGCAAGTCCGAGAAGTGCATTCTCTGTTTTCCCCGTCTGGAGACTGGGCAACCGCCGGCCTGTTTCCACTCCTGTGTGGGTCGGATCCGCTACCTGGGGATCCTCCTTTACGACGCGGAACGCGTCGAGGAAGCCGTGAAGGCTCCGGCACCTTCCCTGGTGGAAGCGCAGCGCAGTGTGCTGCTGGATCCCTCGGATCCCGCAGTGGTCAAGGCGGCGCTGGAGAGCGGGATCTCGCCGGAGATGCTGGAATCGGCGGCCCGTTCGCCGGTGTGGAAGTTCGTGATGGAATGGAAGTTGGCGCTGCCTCTGCATCCCGAATTCCGCACCATGCCCATGCTGTTCTACGTTCCGCCGCTGTTGCCGGTTTTTGGGCGCAGCGGGGACGGCGTTTACGGGCATGACCCGGAAACGGTTTTCGCCCCTATCGAGAAAAGCCGCCTGCCGGTGCGCTACCTGGCGGGTCTGCTGTCAGCCGGGAACCCGGACCCGGTGGTTGCTTCCTTGCGCCGCCTGCTGGCGGTGCGGATCTACATGCGTTCCAAGGAACTGGACGACTTCGAGCCGGACCAGGTCCGGCGGATCCTGCGCGAAGCGCAACTCACCGCCGAGCAGGCCGAGGCGATTTACCGGTTGACGGCTTTGGCGGCGTTGCGGGAACGCTATGAATGCCCGCCGTTGCAGCGGGAGGAGACGCTGGACGATGAGGAGGAGGCGGAACGCCGCAAGGGGCTGGCAGGCTTTGGGAGTCATCCGCCGCCGGGGAGGGGGCTGTGATGGCAAGCCGACTGGCCGTCTTTGCCTGCCGGAGGCTTGCCCGGCTGTTGGAGTACCCCCGGGCCGGCTATCTGGACGGAGTGACGAAGCTGGCGGATCGACTTCCCCCGGCCGCCGCCGAACCGTTGCGGCGCTTCCGGCATGAGGTCGCTCCGTTGCCGCAGGGCCGGCGGGAGGAGCTGTTCTGCTCCACGTTCGAGCTGGCGCCGGCATGCCCGCCCTACATGGGTGTCCACCTGTTTGGAGAGTCCGATCCCCGCCGCTCCAACCTTTTATGGGGTCTGACGGAGGCTTTCGGCTCCCGCGGCTTCAAGATGGGATCGGAGCTGCCGGACCACGTGGCGGTGGTGCTGGACGCGTTGGCTTTGCTGTCAGGGGAAGAACGCGAGGAGTTGGTGGAACTGTGTCTGCTGCCCGCGCTGGGCAGGATGGTGGAGATCCTCCAGCGGCAGGGCAACCCGTACGCGTGGCTGCTGGAGGCCATCACTGCCCTGTTGGCCGGCCGCGCGTCCGAGCCGGCGGAGGTCGCGTATGTTTGAGAGCTTCTTCCTGTTGGGACTGCCGTATGCGGCTCTCTTCAGCCTGGTTTTCGGGACCTGGTACCGGCTGCGAGTCCAGCCGCTTTCGGTGTCGTCCCTTTCCTCCCAGTTCCTGGAGGACCGTTGGCTACGGTGGGGCTCCGCTTCATTCCACCTGGGGATCCTGGTGGTGCTGGTGCTGCATCTGATTCCCTGGCTGGCTCCCGGTTTCTGGCACGCCCTTACCAGCGTTGAAGCTTTTCTCTACCTGATCGAAGCGTTGGGTTTTGCATCCGGTCTGCTGGCTTTGGGGGGAGTGGTGGTGCTTCTGCTCAGGAGATTCACCGCCAGCCGACTGCAGTCGGGTACCACGCTGATGGACTTTGTCGTCCTGGGCCTGATTGCGCTTCAGGTCCTGGCGGGTCTGGGAGTGGCTGCCGGCTATCCATGGGGTTCATCCTGGGCCACCGGCACCCTGGTGCCTTACGTATGGAGCATCCTGTTCCTACGTCCGGACTTGACGCTGGTGGCGGACCTCCCGCCGCTGGTCAAGGTGCATGTGGCCGGAGCCTGGCTGTTGCTGTTGTTGGTGCCGTTTTCCAGGCTGGTTCACGTTTTCACCGTCCCGCTGTCGTACCTGGTCCGGGGCTGGCGCCAGCAGGTGCTGTGGGCGGGGGTGCGCCGGTTGCCGGTGGCGGAGCCCGAACAGCAGCGGGTGGAAGGACGGCGGCGCCTGGTTCAGGGCATCGCCGGGCTGACGGGGGCCGCGGTTCTTCTCTCCCTGGGCGTTTTCGACACCCTGTTCCGTTTCTTCCGGGGACCCCGACTGAGCCCGACCGAAGAGATCGCCCTGTTGCAGAAGCGGTTGAAGCGCCTGGAATCCACCGCCCGTGAGCGGAACCTCCAGTTGGAGCGGATGCAGAACGAGTACGTGTTTGTGGCGCGCCTGTCCGAACTGTCGGACAGGGTCGGCAAGTACTTCATCGACTACCAGATGCGTCCGGCGCTGGCGTTTCGGAATGCCGAAGGCCTGCCGCTGCTGCTGTCCGCCAAATGCACACACCTGGGTTGCACGGTGGGCAGCCAGGTGGACGCCCAGGGCCGGGTCCTCTGTCCGTGTCACATTTCGTATTTCGATATCGAAACCGGACAGCCCAACACCGGTTCTCCGGCCCGGACACCGCTGCCCCGTCTGGGCTGGGTTCTGATGGACGATCTCAAGGAAGTTGTGGCCGAGTGCCCGCCGGGAGGGCCGATGCAGGGTGAGCCCGATCCCTCCCACCTGGACGTGCTGAGCGTGTACATCGCCAGGAAATTCGAGGAGGCCACTTGATGGCTTTGACTCCCGCTCGCCTGATCGATGAGCTGGCCCAGCGCCTTCCGCTGGAGAAGCTGAGTCTGCACAGTCTGCTGCAGGAGAAGACCGTCCCGCTCCACCGCATGTCGTGGGCGTATTACCTCGGTGGGCTCGTTCTGTTCTTCTTCGCCGTCCAACTGGTGACGGGCCTGCTGCTGCTGTTCTATTACGAGCCTACGGTCAGCGACGCCCACGCCTCGGTGGAATACGTGACCGAACACGTGGCGGGCGGTGCGCTGATCCGCAACCTGCACGCCTGGTCGGCGTCGCTGATGATCCTCACGTTGGCCCTGCACCTGGTGACCACCTTCGTGATGAAGGCATTTGTCAAGCCGCGAGAGCTGACCTGGCTGACCGGGGTGGCGCTGCTGGTGATTACCTTGACCTTCGGCTTTACGGGGTATTTGCTGCCCTGGCACCAGATCGCGGTAAACGCCACCAAGGTGGGCCTGCAGTCCATCGAGGAGGTGGGGGCCTATCTGCCGGCATTCATGGCGGACTGGCCCCGCAGTTTGCGGGAGACCATCCAGGGCGAAGCGGGAATCGGTCAGGCCACGTTGAGCCGGTTTTATTCTCTGCACGTGGTGGTGCTCCCGTTGCTCTTTCTGGCGATAGTGGCGATCCACCTGCTGGGAGTCCAACTGCACGGCATCAGCCCCGGCACCGAGCGTCCCACCGGCCGGACCGAGAAGTTCTTCCCCTTTTTCCTGCTTAAGGACTTCTCCGTATGGGGAGCGGCGTTCTTCGCCGTTTTCCTGCTGGGCCTGTGCCTGCCTTTCGACGCGTTTTCCTCCTACCCGCTGCTGCATCCCTTCGACCCCTTGGGCTCGACCCCGGAGGGGATCAAGCCGGAATGGTACTTCCTGTTCCTCTACTACCCCTTGGAGCTGTTGCCGTTTTGGGTGGTGATGCTGGCCGGGGGATTGGGGTTCGTCCTGCTGGTCCTCACGCCCTGGGTCTTCCGGGGTACTTCACGCCGGACGCTCTGGGTCTTGGGCGGCGCACTTAGCCTGTACCTTGTGGTGATAACCGTCTTCGGACAGCAGATCTACGACCTGTTCAAGGGAGGTCAGGGATGAGCGGGCGTGGTGGAGTGACGGCCGTGATGGTGTTGACCTGCGCAGTGGCGACATTGCAGGCGCATCCCGAGTTTCAGGCGTTTGTTCAGAAGACTTCCGGACGTTACGTCGACTGCGCCCTGTGCCACACCCATCCCGACGGACCGGACGGGCCGAAGCCGGGCCAGATGGGGAGCCTCTCCCCGGCCGAGCTGCAGCAGTTGAATGAAGCGAGGACCGTCTTCGAACCCGGGATTCGGGTGGATCATCCCCTGCTCAACGATTTCGGCGACCACATCCTGCAGGTCATCGGCAAGCGCCAGTTCCTGTTGCTGCGGACCCATCCGGAGCGCCTGGCGGAGATGCTGGGCGAAAACAGCGATCTGGACGGAGACGGGATTTCGGACGCCGCCGAGTATTTGGCCGGGACCCATCCCCTGAACCGCCATCACGGGGATCCCTGGCGGCTGTTTGTCTTCAACCTGGGGCGCTACCGGTTCGAGCTGTTCATGCTGGCGCTGGCGACCCTGTTCGGCATTTACGGCCTGTCCCGGTTAATGCAGTGGTTTGAGCAGGAAGCGGTGGCAAGCGGTTCGGGCGGGCTGGGCTCGCCGGCCCGTGCCGCGGAACGTTCAGCGGCAGAGAGGGAGTCTCAGACAGGGAGGGTGCATGGCTAGTCAACAGGGGTTCAGCGGCAGCCCGGCTCAGGGGCTCTGGGGAGCGACGGTAGGGTTCTTCACCGGTTTCGCGGCGGTGGCCCTGTTCGGTCCGACCGCCAACATGTTCCGTGAGGCGATGCAGCTTGACCCGGGAACGGTCGGCTGGCTGGTGGCCATGCCGGCGCTGTCGGGATCGATCCTGCGTATTCCATTTTCCGCCTGGGTCGACACCACCGGCGGGCGAAAGCCATTTTTGGTCCTGCTGTTGCTGTCCCTGGCGGGAATGGCCGGCCTGCTGGCTCTCATCCTCACCCGTTACCCGGATGACCTGACCCCGTCCCTTTTCCCGCTGGTAGCCCTGCTGGGAGTCCTGTGCGGCTGTGGGATCGCCACCTTCTCGGTGGGCATCAGCCAGGTTTCCTACTGGTTTCCGGCTGCCCGACAGGGATCGGCGCTGGGCACCTATGCAGGCGTCGGAAACCTGGCACCCGGCATCTTCTCCTTCCTGCTGCCGTTGGCCCTGGCCGGATTCGGTCTGGCCGGCGCGTACTTGGCCTGGCTGTGCTTCCTTGCCTTGGGCACGTTCCTCTATTTCCGGATGGGCCGCAACGCCTGGTACTTCCAGCTCCGGGAAAAGGGGGTCGATCCGGCCCAGGCGCGTGAGCAGGCAAGGCGCGCGGGCCAGGAGTTCTTTCCCGCCGGCAGTACCGTGACCAGCCTGGTAACTTCGGCGCGGATCTGGAAAACATGGTGTCTGGTGGGAATCTACTTCACCACCTTCGGCGGCTTCATCGCCCTGACCGCCTGGCTGCCCACGTACTGGAGCCGGTATTTCGAGCTGAGCCTGGTCTCCGCCGGAGCTCTCACCGCCCTCTATTCGATCCTGACGTCTCTGGCACGGGTGGCAGGAGGCCGGGTGGCGGACCAGATGGGTGGAGAGCGCACGATGCTGATCTCACTGGGAGCCATGCTCCTGGGTGCGGTCTGGATGAGCTTGGCCCGTTCTCCGGAATCGGCGGTGGCTGCCGAACTGCTGCTGGCCTGTGGTATGGGGGTCGCCAACGCTGCCGTGTTCAAGCTGGTGCCGCAGGCGGTACCCAAAGCGGTAGGGGGTGCCGCCGGCTGGGTCGGCGGTCTGGGCGCTTTCGGCGGCTTCGCCATACCGCCCCTCATGGGACACGCCGTTTCGCGCTGGGGGCACTCCGGCTATGCCTATGGCTTTCTCACCTTTGTGGCGCTGGCCCTGGTGGCGCTGTTGCTGACGGCCGTCCTGACCCGAACCTGGGGAGTGGTCCGCCAGCCGGAGTCCGGGGTGAACTGAGAGCGATCCGGCCTTGCAGGCGTCCGGGACCGTCCGCCAGGCGGGAGGGCCCGCCTGGGTCCGAATAGCCGCCGTTTTGCCGTCTTTACCCTGGAGTTGGGTTAAGATCGAGCCAGATGTCATCTCCGGCTCGACCGAGGCCGGGACCGATCTGACGTTCCGTCGGGACAACTCCTGGATCCCTGCCCCCCGGGGCAAGTCCGGGCGGAACCTGGAGGCTCGATGAAAAAAGCGCTCATCACCGGAATTACCGGCCAGGACGGATCCTACCTGGCCGAATTCCTGCTGCGCCAAGGGTATGAAGTCCACGGTGTGGTCCGACGCGTGGCTTTTCCAGAGTCGGAACAGAGGATGTGGAGGATCCAGCACATCCTGAAGGACATCCGGATTCACGCCGGATCGCTGGAAAGCTACGCCAGCCTTCACCGGGTCTTCCAGAAGGTCAGACCGGACGAGTGCTACCACCTGGCTGCCCAAAGCTTCGTCAGTTACTCGTTCGAGGATGAGTTCTCCACACTGAACGCAAACATCAACGGAACCCACTACGTTCTCTCCGCCCTGAAGGATGTGGCGCCGGACTGCCGCTTCTATTTCGCCGCCTCCAGCGAGATGTTCGGCTTGGCGGCGCAATCCCCCCAGACGGAGTCCACGCCGTTTCACCCACGTTCAGCTTATGGGATCTCCAAGGTGGCAGGGTTCCACCTGACCCGCTATTACCGGGAGGCCTACGGTCTGTATGCGGCGTCGGGGATCCTATACAACCACGAGTCACCGCGGCGGGGTGAGGAGTTCGTCACCCGCAAGATCAGCCGCGGCGCCGCCCTGATCAAGCTGGGGAGGGCGGACCGCCTCCCGCTGGGCAACCTGGACGTCCGGCGGGACTGGGGCCACGCCCGCGATTACGTGACCGCCATGTGGCTGATGCTCCAGCAGGACCGCCCGGACGACTACGTGATCTCCTCTCAACAGACCCACTCCGTCCGGGAGTTCTGCCGCTTGGCTTTCGCCATGCTGGGGCTCGATTACCGGGACTTTGTGGTCCGCGACGAGCGCTTCTTCCGTCCGGCGGAGATCGAGGAACTGTGGGGGGACAGCTCGAAGGCCCGCCGGGAGCTGGGCTGGAGCTACCAAGGCAGGCTGGAGGATTTGGTCCGCGAGATGGTGGAGTCCGATCTCGAGCGGGAGTCGGAGAGGATGGTCAAGGTCGGAATCTGAATTCGGCCAGGAAAAAGTCCCCCCAGCCCCGGAAGGGAGGGATGCGGCAAATCCGTTCCTCAACGGCCTCCAACAGGCGGTAGAGTCGAGGGTAGCGCCCGGCAAAGGTGATGTTGCCGGCGGGAGGAGTCAACAGCAGCAGACCCTCCAGATGGGTGAGGTGAAAAGCGGGACCGAGAGCCCGGCGGACCCGTCGCACGGAATGATACGTCGTGTGGATGCGCACCCCCTCGACGTTGGCCCAGGTTCCGCCGGGAGTCAGACGGCGCAGCGCCACCCGGGGATCCCGGAAGACCTGGGCGAGCTCCCAGGGACAGAAGTGGGGCATGATCACCCAGATCACGGCGGCTCCTGGAACCAGCAGCCGGGGAAGACAGCGGCAGACTGGAGAGAGGTCGGAGATGCAGTTCAGTCCGCCGCTGTTGGAGAGCACTGCATCGAAGGTTTGACCTTCGAGCCGCTCAAGCCGGGTAAACGACAGCTCCTGCACCGTGAGCCGATCTCCCACTGCGTAGCGCTCGACTTTCGACCGGATTGCGCTGAGCATTCCCGGTGCGATCTCGGTGGCGTGAACCCGGAATCCTGCCCGGACCAGCGCCAGGGCGTCGGAGCCCGTTCCGGCATTCAGCTCGAGGATCCGTCCTCCCGGCGGTACCGAGGCGGCGACCCGCGCCCGCACTTTCTCCCGAAGGCGTTTTGCGCCGGGACTGAGCCGATCCAGCTCGTCGTAGGCCTCCGCCTTGCGGGAGAAGGCTTCGGCCACCAGCCGAAGCTGTTCCTCAAGTCCTGGGACTGCTGCGGGAGTCGGACCAGGGCTAGGGGAGTCGGTGCGGCGGGGCGGCTGGAGTGGGGGTGTCATGGAGAGCGAAGCCTCCCGACTCTGCTTCCCTCCGCCAGCGCCAGCACCAGCCAGATCGCCAGATAGGTGGGAGTGAACGACCAGAAGCTGTCGAACAGCCCGTGGACCAGGATGGCGGCGGTGCCTCCGGCTGCCGCCACGATGCCAGCGTCCTCCCCCGCCGACCTGCCCAGGGGGCGGAATGCGCCGAGCGCCGCTCCCCACAACCAGGCGAAGGCGGCCGCCCCCACCACGCCGCTTCCCACCAGGAATTCGAGATACATGTTGTTGGTGTGGACCCGGCTGTCCCAGGATTGCAGCCCCAGATGGGGCCCGTATTCGAGGCGGAAACGGTCCGGACCGATCCCCAGGATCGGATCCTGGACGAACATCTCAACCGCCGCCCGCCAAAGCGACCACCGGTCGGGAGACACCGGCCGGGGAGGTGGCGGCGCCGTCGGTGCCGGCCCCGCCAGCGCGGGCCCCGTGACGGCAACCAGGGACGATGGGCATTCCGTGGGGTCCGAGAGCCAGAAACGGTGCTCCATCACCAGGTTCCAAGCCAGCCGGAAGTTGCCGGGGCGAGCCGGCGCCTGGACGCGGACGCGGACAGACAACGCCTTCCCGGGCGGAACATCCTGCGGCAGCGGGGTCCTCAGGCCATCGAAGACCTCAACCTGTCCTGTACCGGCATCCAGCCAGTGGTACGAGACCAGCAACGGAGGCTGCGCCCCAGCTCTCCACGGGGCGTGGCCGCGGTTATGGACGCGCACAGGGATCTCAGCGGATTCCCCGGTCTGCAGAGACCATGCTGCCGGGACCTCGAAGGCAGCGCGATACCACTCGGTTTCCGGGACCGAGAGCAAGCGCAGGCGGAGGACCGGATCCGCCACGGCACAGACGGCGGTGAGCAGCGTCAGAGTGGCCAATGAGAGTGCAAACTGCCGGGCGCTGCGGTCCCAACCCCTTCGCAGCAACCAGGGAAGGAGGATGGCGGCGTGGACGGCGAAGGCCGCCAGCAGCCCCGCCCGGGTGAGAGTCAGAATGAGGGCCAGCGACACCAGTGCCGCTGCCGCCAGGGGAAACCAGCGGACGCGGCTCCGCCGCACAGCCAACGGGATCAGGGACAACACGAAAGCCAAAACGGTCTCCAGGTACATGGCAGTGATCGTCGGGTAACCCAACGGTCCCGCAGGCCGGATCCTGCCGCCCACTGACGCCTCCGACTCCCGGAAGTTTTCCAGCCAGCATTGGAGTCCCGGGATCCGCCACCACTCCAGGAGGACGATGGCCGCCACCACCACTCCAGTGGCGGCAAAGACCAGAACCACCGCGACGCGCCGGTGGGCTGAGTCGAGGACAAGTAGCGCCGACAGATAGACCAGACAGCCGGCCATGAACCGGCCCCAGAACCTGAGGGAATGCAGAGGGTCCGGCGCGGCCAGTGCGGCAGCCAGCAGGATCGCCGCCAGCACCAGGGCGGGAGGGGTCACACCGGTCATCCAGCCCTCGCGGAAAAGCGGCTGGAAGCGGCTACGGAGGCCTGGACGGCTCCGGTATGGCGCCACCAGACTCGCCACCGACAAGATCAGGAAGGCCGCCACCACCAGCTCCAGGTTGCTGAACCTGAGCGGACCCGCTTCCACCCAGGGCTGGCGGGTTTCGAACGGGGCGAGCGCCGCCAGCACCAGCAACGCCGGGAAGGCGGCTGTTTCCATCCGGCTTCCCGCCGGCTTCCGGCTGAAGATCCCGGTCACGGGGGAACCTCCGGCGTAAACCGGCTCGAAGGCGGCGGCAGGGAGCAATAGCGGCGGTAGACTTCCAGCGTCTCCCTGGCCGCCCGGGACCACGAGAACCGAGCCGCCTGATCGATGCCGCGGCGTGCCAGCTCCTGTCGCAGCTCCGGCTGCGCGGCCAGGGATTCGATGGCGGCGGCGATGGACTCCACGTCCAGTGGGTCCGCCAGTTTGGCTGCCCCCTCGGCAATCTCCTCCAGAGCGGTGCCGAGGCTGGTCACGACCGGTATGCCGCAGGCCATCGCTTCCAGCACGGGCAGGCCAAATCCCTCGTAGAGCGAGGGGAAGACAAACATCGTGCTGAGATTGTATACAGCCGGCAGATCCTGGAAGGGGACATACCCCGTGAGGATGATGCCGGGTCCGGCCGAACGCAGAACTCGATCCAGCTCCTGGTTGTACCATCCCCGGCGACCCACCAGAACCAGCGCATAGCCGTCCAGGGTCCCCCGGCGCCGGGCGCCCAGATACGCTTCCACCAGGCGGACGAGGTTTTTGCGTGGCTCGAGGGTTCCGACAGACAGGATGAAGCGGTCCGGCAGGCCATACCGGCGGCGGACGCCGTCCAGAACGGCGGGCTCCCTGATCGGCCGGAACATCTCTGCAGGTGCCTCGGGGATGACGTGGACCCGGGACGGATCGAGGGGAAGCAGCCGCACCAGATCCCGGGCCGCACTGCGCGACACGGTGATCACGGCGTCCGCCCGGCGCAGGGAGGCCCGGACCAGGGAACGGGTCAACCTGCGCCGCCAAGGATGGAACTGGGGCAACAGGGTCAGGCTCATGTCGTGGATGGTGACCACCGTGGGTCCGAGGCGGGCCAACGGAGCGACCGAGTTGGTGAAGTGAAGAAGCTGGGGACGGTACCGTTTCAGGCGGAGGGGGGCTTCCAACTGGAGCCACAGGCTGGAGAGGGGTACGAGCCCAGGGGACAGGCATTCCACCGGCGCAGGCAACGGAAGGGAGGTATGGATCGGACGGTTCGAGCAGAGCAGAAACCGGTCATGGGGAGCCTCCAGCAGCAGGTGCCGCAGGAGATGCTCCGTGTAATACCCGATACCGCTCTGGCCGGGTTTCAGGGTGGTGGCATCATACGCGATCAACATCACGCCCTGGTTGAACGGATCCGCCAAGGAAGGAGTCCCGGGAGCCGGATGAGCTCCAGCTTAGTCCCGGTCCGAAGGAGCCGACAAGTCGGTGACAGCCGGTCGGTGGCTTCCCGCCCGCCGGTCCGGCTGGCCTGAAGCCGCCGAATCCGTTACAGTCGGCTCACTCGGGAGCCCACGGTTTGAGACCACGCGATCTCATCCTCTACCGCTTCACCTCCGAGGCACTGGCCCGGCTGTGTTCGCTGGCTGTGATGCTGCTGGCGGTCCGCCGGCTCACCCAGCCCGAGTTCGGGGTGTTCGCACTGGCCATGACGGGAGGCTGGATCCTGGCGGTAGCCGGCGATCTTGGCCTCCAGATCTACCTGGCCCGTGAGGTCGCATGGGCGCCGGACGCCGCCCGCAGTCTCCTGCGACGGCTGCTGAAGGTGAGACTCGTCTGGATGGCGCTCCTGCTCGTGCCGGCGGCTGCCGCCACCCTGGCTCTGGGCGATGGGACGTCCGGGGCGGTCATCCTGATCCTTCTGACCCAGGCCGGCATCTCCTGTTTGGATTTCCTGAACCATTTCTACCGGGGGTTGTCACGGACCGAAATCGAATCCACCGTCAATTTGGGGCACCGGCTGCTGGCGCTGGCTGCCGTCTGGGGTGCGCTGTCGTTGCAGCCGGGACTCGACGCCCTGGCTGCAGCCCTTTTCTGCAGCCTGCTGGTGGCGCTGGCGGCCAGCGTATGGACGGCGGCGAGGCTGTCGGCCCGGGCGGCGGGTGCAGCCTCAGGTCCGATCCTGTCCTGGCTCGAGGTGGCCCGCTCGGTGCTTCCCATTGGAATGGGCATCGTCCTGTCGGAACTGTACTTCCGGGTGGACCTCTTCCTGGTGGAGGGTTGGCTGGGTGTGAGCCTGGTGGCTCTCTACGCGGCCGTGTTCCGCCTGTTCGAAGCGTCCCGGTTGTTGCCGGCTGCGGTGATGGCAGTCATGTTCCCGCGGCTGTGCCGGCAGCGGGAAGGCTGGCTGGCGGCGGCCCTGGCCCTCCGGCTGGGGTTGTGGGGAGCCGGTGCCGCCACGGCCGGGTGGTGGGCCGCCCCCTGGCTGATCGATCTCCTGCTGGGGGAGGCGTATCGGCCGGCGCTGGCGGCCTTCCGGGTGCTGTTGGCTGGAATTCCCCTGCTGTATGCCAACTCCGTCCTGACCCATCAGTTGATCGCCTGGAAACGGGAGAAAGCCTTTGCCTGGGGCTGTGCGGGAGGACTGGTTACCAACCTGGGCTGCAACTTCCTGCTGATCCCTCTCTGGGGAATCCAAGGGGCGGCCCTGTCGACGGCACTGACGGAAGCGGTCCTGCTGGCTGGCTGGATCTGGATGCTGAAACGGTTTCGACGGCCGGGAAGCGGCGGGGAACCCGCCTCGGTCGCGATGGGGACCCATGGGGGCTGATTCCGACGCACTGAACCTGACTCCGGTGGAAAGGGCTATGGGGCAGGCAGTGACCTACGCCGGACTGTTCGAGTACCCGCTGACTCCGCTGGAGCTGGTACGGAGCCTTCCGGAAGTCAGGGTTCCGGCGGACTTCGATCCAGTGGCCGCATATCGTTCCAGCCGGTTCCTGCAGACACGGGTAAGCTTTGAGGACGGCCTGTTCTTTCCCGCCGGACGGCGAGAGTTTGTCCAACTGCGCCGCCGCCGCCGGCAGTGGAGCCGGCAACGGCTCCAACGTTTCCGCTCCGCTTTGCGGCTGGTTTGCAGTCTTCCCTGCGTGCGGGCGGTGGCCCTTTCCGGAAGTGCCGCCCATTTCAACATGGAGGCGGACTCCGACATCGACCTGTTCATCATTGCCCGCGGTGCCAGGGTCTGGTGGGTGGCGGTGGCGATTCTGGTGCTGACCCGGTTGCTGGGCTGCCGGGCGGACCTGTGTTTCAACTTCATCCTGTCCGACCAGCACCTGCAGGTCTCGCCCCCCGACCTCTTCACCGCGAACCAGATCATCCACCTCCGGCCCCTGATTGGCGGATCGGAGCTGGAACGTCTTGTACGCGCCAATCCTTTTGTCGGGGACTGGTATCCCAACTTTGACCTGGCGCTGAGCGAACCCTGGACCGAGGCGGTACCGGGACGCCTGCTGGCGACGTTGAAAGGGATCGCCGAAGGAGTGCTGGCCTTGGGAGCCGGATTCCTGCTGGAGGCAGGGTGTCGCGCCCTCTACCGCCGTTATCTGCTGTTCCGGCGGGGAAGCTGGGAGTCGCCGGAGGAGGTGGTTCTGGATGATGACTACCTCAAACTCCACACCCGGAGTCATCGGCGGAAGGTACTGGAGCGTTTCGGTTCAGCTTGGGACCAGACGCTGTCGGCGGGTGAGGACCGCAACCTGCGCAGCCGCCAGCGGTCCAGCGGCAGCCGGACCGCAGACGCCAGCGAGTGAAGCGCCCGCCACTCCCCCTTTCGCAGGCGGACCAGGGCCCGGCGGGCCCGGAATTCGCGATGCAGGGTCCGGTGCAACTGCCGGTAGAATTCGGACGAGTACCGGCCATGGTAGAGCATCGCCAGGTCATTGCTGTCCAGCCAGTTTTGCTGGACGCCAAGCTGGGAGCGGACCCGCTCGAAAAAGGGGTTCCGGGAAGGGGATAGGAGACGGAGACTCCGATGTCGTCGGGGAGCTTCTCCCGCACCAGCCTGAAGGTGGCCTGAATGTCGTCCCAGTCCTCGCCCGGGTAGCCGAACTGCAGGAAGTAACCCACCTCGATGCCGGCCTCGCGGAGCAGCGCCGTAGCCCGGACGGTGTCCTCGACGGTGGCGGACTTTTCCATGGCGTCCAGGATCTTCTGAGAGCCTGATTCCGCCCCCATCCAGACGGTTCGACAGCCTGCCCGGCGCAGATCGGCGGCGATTTCCGCAGTAACCAGGTCGGTACGCAGGAGGCATTTGAACGGCGTCTGCAGGCCCCGGGCCCGGACCAGATCGGAGAAGCGGTGGGTCCAGCCGGGCTTGAGGCCGAAAATGTCGTCGGCGAACCAGATATGATCCGGGCCCGCCGTTTCCCGCAGCCACTGCAGCTCGGCCACGACATTCTCCGGGCTGCGGGAGTGGTACCGGCGGCCGTGGACCGGTTTGGCGCACCAGTTGCATCCATAGGGGCAGCCCCGCGTGGTGACCAGGTTCAGGGAAAAGTACCCGTGCCGTTTCCGCCAAAGGTCCCGGTAGCGATCCATGTCGACTAGGTCCCAGGCCGGGAAAGGAAGCAGGTCCAGGTCGGTGAGATAGCCGCGGGGCCGGAAGGTTTCCGGACCGAGGAACGCCGCCCGCACGCCCTGGATCCGCTCGATGGGGGTATCCAAACGTCCGGTGAGGCTGGCCAGCAGTTCGCCCAACGTGATCTCGGCCTCGCCGATGACGACGAAATCCGCTCCCCCCGCCAGGTAGAGCGGGAAACGATCCGCCGCATCCGATCCCGACACGATGACGGTGCAGCCACGCCGTCTGGCCATGGCCACCATCTCCAGCGCCGCCTGCCTCATCCGCAGAAGGCACATCTTGCTCAGGTAGTTGAAGCTGTCCTCGCAGAGTACGGCGAACCGGGGCTGGTGGCGATGGAGAGCCTGATCCCACTCTTCGGGTCCCCGGGAAAGCATGGCGTCGAAGAAGGCCACGCTGAAACCCTCCCGGCGAAGCCAGGCGGCTGCATACAGCGAGCCCAGCGGAGGGTAGGGCTGCATCGCCTCCCACAGCTTGGGATCAAGTCTCAGAAAGTAGGACTGGCCCACCAGGACCTCAGCCATGGGCGTTCATCTCCTTTCGCTGTTCTGCCGTGGAGGCTCTCCGTAGAGTTCCACCGCGCGGGACCAGTTCCGGGTCTCCATCATCAGGTCCGCCAGCAGGAGGCGGAGTTCTCTGCGTTCCGGGTGGAGGCGCAGTCCCGCTTCGCAGGCTGCGACCGCTTCGTCGACGAAACCGAAGCGGAAGTAGAAAGCGGCCAGGTCGAAATGGCTGCGCCACGCCAGCGGGTCCAGAACCAGGGCCCGCTCAAGATGGTGAAGCGCCCTGGCGAACTCGCCCCGGCGGGTGTACAGCAGCCCCAGTGCCCGGTGGGTAGGGGCATGGGTTGGGACCAGGGTCAACGCCTGCTGCCAGGCCCGTTCCGCTGCCTCGTGCCGGCCCTGCCTCCAGAACACCTCTCCAAGGCTGCGGTAGGCCATGGGCTGGGTGGGATCGATCCGGACCGCTTCCGAGAGGACGGCATAGGCCTGGGGCAGATCCCGATCCATGAGCAGGACTCCCAGGTTGTAGCGGGGACGGAACTTCCGGGGAGACTTGTGCACCGTGTCCTGCCAGAGGCTGGTTTCGTCACCCCAGATCCGGACCCGGTCCCGGTCGAGGAGCACCCAGACACCCAGGACGGCCCACGACGCGATGACGGCGGGGTGCGGCCGCCATCGCCCGAGCCGACCTTCAGCCGGCGAACCCTCTGAGGGGCGCCGTCGCGCCAGCATGGTGGCGGCGACGCCCGCAATCCCGACCATGGGCAGATACAGCCGGTGCTCGGACATGGGATCCTGGCTGGGCACCAGGGACGAAGCGGGAAACAGGAACAGTGGAAACAGCAGCCCCCAGAATCCGACGGCGGGATGGCGCCGGCAGGCCCACACCAGGGCCGCGCCCGCCGCCGCCAGCGGCACCAGGGCGAGCCACCACGAAATCCGGCCAAGGTCGGCCGGCAGCGGGATATCCGGATCCAGGTTGAGATTGACCGGAAACAGTACGCGCTGGAGGTAAAGGGCAAAAACGGGAACTTGGGCGGCCAGGTAGGCCAGGCGGGAACCGCCCAGGGTGGGATCCCCTTGGGGCCATCCCGAAACCATCGCCGCAGCCCCCCCAGCCACAGAAGCGGCCAACGCCGCCAGCGTCCACCCCGTCGGCCGCCAACGGCCGCGAAGGCAGCCGTCCGCCAGCCAGAACGCCAGGGGCAGGACCAGGGCGGTTTCCCTGGCCGCAACCGCGGGCAACACCAGCAGCAAGGCGGGCAGGTGCCGCCCGCGGATCCAGCAGTTGAGGGACAGCAGGCAGAAAAAGGCCGCCAGCAGGGTCGACTGCTGGTAGATGTACAGCACGCTTTCGGTCTGCACCGGGTGAAGGGCGAACAGCGCCGCCCCGAGTCCCGGCGCCGTCAGCCTCCAGCGGCCGGACGGGGGCGCTGGACTCGCCCCAATGCCGGTCGAGTGCCGGAGCAGCAGCAATACGAGGATCGCGTTCAAGGCGTGAAGCAGGACCGAAAAGGTATGGAACACTGCGGGGTCAGGCCCGGAGAGCCGGCTCTGGATGGTAAAAGCGACCCAGGTCAGCCAGCGGGGACCAGGGGGATCCAGCAGCCGTTCCCACCTCCCTGAGACGACGTTGTCATCCGCCAGGAAGATCCGGTCGTCCCAATGGAAGGGGTGGCCGAGCGAGGGGACATAGACCGCCGCGACGATCAGCAGCAGGCCCCCGACCCACAAGCCCGTTGGTTTCACGGTTCATTCCAGCGTGAGGACCGGTCCCACTTCTCCGTCCGCGTAGACGATCCGGACCTCGACTTGGTCCGGCTCCTGGGAACCCTCGGGGAGATCGACGACGTCGGCGAGGAGAACATTTCCCAGGGCCGGCCGCAGTTCGGTGTGTAGCGGCGTCCCGGCGCGGGAAAAACGGAGGACAACACCGGTCACCGGTTTGCCGGCGTTTCGGAGATCGAGAGTGACCGCCACGCGGCTGCCGGCCAGGACGGAAAACGAGCCGGTGGGAGAAACCGTCGCGGCCCCCGGCACCACCGGAAAGGCGGTGAGCGCGGGCACGCCCTGGGGATACGGACGGGCGGGGTCATCGTTCTGGCGGAGGGTTACGGCAGCGATGGGCCGATCACTTTCCACCACGACGGTACCCTGCAACTGCCGTGCCTGGGGGACAGCGTCGAAGAACTCGTTGATGAAGCGAGGCCGGTGCAGTCCTTCCCGCAGGGGGACGTTGGTCGTGGCAGTCTCGTTGAAACCGAGATCATGGAGCCGGAGCACGACGTTGGCTTCACCCCCAGGTGACTCGGCGGTTCCCGGCGGATTAACCATGGCGAGCCCGGTGTTGAGCGGCCCGCCCGCGTCCACGAACAGGCTGAACGAGGTCAGGGAACGGGAAGCCGGGACGCCGGCTTCGTAAAGAACCGTCCCGGTGGGAGCGTCAATTCGGGTGAAGACCGCGGTCCCTCCAACCCAGTTTTCAGCCGTGAGCCGGGCGTATCCCACCTGGAGGGGTCCAGTTCCCGGGGTCCTGGCAGAGAAGGCGGCACCTCGCGCCAGCTCGAACTCGAACTGGCTGGCGGTGCCAAGCCCGGGCAGCTCCACTGCCATGGGTTCGCCGGTGGAATCAAAGAACTCCAGTCGCACCGGGCTGGAAGCCCCGGTGTTGACGAGGATGACGCTGGTCTGGAAGCGGATGGTTCCCGCTGTCCCGTTGCCGACCTGGGGGAAATAGAACACTTCGGCGGCGTCCAGGGACACCATAACCGCCGACGACGCCAGCAGGGCTGCTGGCAGGATGAAGAGCCACCTGTTCATGATCAACTCCTGGTTGGCCCATGCGGGGCCTGATCGCGGGACAGGATTTGGCATTCATTTTAGTACAGAATCACAGGCAGCTCGGACGGTGGTGTCGGCGCCGGCGGAGCCATCCCAGGGGTCTCGGTCTGGTCAGGCGGAGAGGTTCAAGCGGCGGGGAGGGGAGGTGGAGAGTCCCCAGGCGGCCGGAGCCGGGACATCTTTTCGGAGGATTCGGCGACGGCCGGCCAGACCCGGATCGTCAGGGATGTTCCGCCTGCTCCAGTGCCTCCGGCAAGGTTTCGACAAACCTTCTGATCTCGTCCCGAACCCGCCGGTAATGGGACAGGGCTTCTTCTTCGGTTTTCGCCCCCTGGGCCAGGCGGGGAGGGTCGTCGAACCCGACGTGAACGACCTTGGCCTTGCCGGGAAAGCGGGGACAGGTCTCGTGGGCATGGCTGCAGACGGTGACCACGTAGTCGAAGTCCACGTGGAGGACATCGTCGACCAGTTTTGAATGCTGGTTGCGGATGTCGACACCCGCCTCCAGCATGACCTGGACCGCCCGCGGATTCAGCCCATGGGTCGCGATCCCTGCCGAGTAGGGTTGGATGCGGTCAAAGCGGAGAGAGCGGGCCCAGCCTTCCGCCATCTGGCTGCGGCAGGAGTTGCCGGTACACAGAAAGAGGATTTTGATTTTCGGTTCCGTCGTTTTCACTTCTTGTCCCTGCGAGCCCGGGGGGCGCTCTTTTGCAGCCGGCAGAGTTTCTCGGGACCGGTGCTGAGGATCTCTTTCAGGCGTTCGCGGTCTTCCGTCAGTTCCGGAAGTTGGCGGAGAGACTCGGACATCCAGGTCAGCACTTTTGCTGCCAGCGGGTTACCGGCGGGTTCGAGACGGTAGTAGACCCAGCGTCCGCGTTTGCGGGCCCGGACAAGGCGGGCCTGCCTGAGGATGGCCATATGTTTGGAGACGGTGGAGGGTGCGAGGTGGAGGAGTTCCACGATCTGGCAGACGCACAGTTCGGCGTACTGGAGGGCTAGGATGATGCGCACCCGTCCCTCGTCGGCCAGGGCTCTGGCGATGGACATGAAACTGAGCAGGTCATAGCCCGTGGATCGGGCCAAGGGCGGCTGGGGGTTCATGGCGTCTTCCATCGTTGTCCCGCCGGGAAAGGATTCGTCACATGGCGAATTATAGTCCATAACCGCTGACAGGGGCGGGCAGGAAAATCCAGCCATCCGCTGACGAGCACGACAACCGCAGACTGGGTCGCCGCCGGCGAGGCTACTGGACTGCACGGGCGGTGCAGGGGTTATAATTCGCTAAATGGCCAAATGTCGCATAATCCGGGCAGCTTGCCGAAACCGGCTGCCGGTTGTGAACGGGGAGGGAATGAAGAAATGGCGGACAAGGGATTGACGAAGGGTCTCGGCTTGCTGGACCGCTTCCTGACGTTGTGGATCCTGCTGGCCATGGCGGCGGGCGTGCTTCTCGGCTATCTCATTCCCGGCATGGCGGAGGCGATCGACAGGCTGAAAGTGGGCCCGGCCCCGCTCCCCATCGCAATCGGCCTGATCCTGATGATGTATCCGCCGCTGGCGAAGGTGAAGTACGAAAAGCTGGGGGTGGTGTTCCGGAATCTTCGCGTACTGGCCCTGTCGCTGATCCAGAACTGGGTGGTCGGGCCGGTGGTGATGTTCGTCCTGGCCATCGTTTTCCTGTACGACCTGCCGGGGTATGCCCAGGGCCTCATCCTGGTGGGCCTGGCCCGGTGTATCGCCATGGTGCTGGTGTGGAACGACTTGGCCCAGGGAGATCGCGATCTCGTCGCTGGCCTGGTGGCCTTCAATGCCATTTTTCAGGTCGCCTTCTACGGGGTCTACGCCTGGGTTTTTCTGACTCTGCTGCCACCCGTCTTCGGACTGGGCAGCGTCGTCGTCAACGTGGGCGTGTGGGAAATCGCCTCCATCGTGCTGATCTTCCTCGGCACTCCGATGGTGGCGGGAGTCTTGAGCCGGCTGCTGCTTCTGCCGCGGAAAGGCGCGGCCTGGTACGAGCAGTCGTTTATTCCCCGCATCGGTCCGATCACCCTGGTGGCACTGCTGTTTACCGTGGTGGTGATGTTCTCTTCCAAAGGGGACATGATTGTCCGGCTGCCGCTGGATGTGCTCCGGGTGGCCGTCCCTCTGGCCTGCTATTTCGTGGTCATGTTTCTGATCACCTTTTTCCTGGGGCGCTCCGGTGCCATCCAGGCGGGTTACGCGCAGAACGCCACGGTGTCGCTGACCGCCGCCAGCAATGATTTCGAGCTGGCCATCGCGGTGGCGGTCGCTGTCTTTGGGGTACATTCCGAGCAGGCTTTCGCCACCGTCATTGGTCCTCTGGTGGAGGTGCCGGTGCTGCTTGCCCTGGTGAACGTGTCACTGTTCCTGGGGCGCAAGTACTACTCCGCCGACGCGTGCCGGGTCCGGCCCGGTGCCGGCGCAGTCAGAGTTTGTGAGGGGGTGGCAGACCCGCAGGAATAATGCTGAGAGCTCCACTCCAACCAGGCGGGTGGCGCAAATCGCAGGAATCCCTGCGCAGTCTCGCCAGGTGAAGGCGCCCAGTCCCCCTCCGGGACTGGCCGTCGGCCAAATTCCCCAGATCCCCGTCGTTCGGCGTCCATCGGTTGATGCCGGTGCCCTTCCGGAGCGGCCGGGGAGGCAGACCAACGGTGCCGCTTCGGGGGAGGAATGCCGGATCGTCGGGGCGTCCCTGAACGGGAAAAACTCTTGACCAATCTTGCATAGTTGGCTATATTGACAAGGATATGGAACGGAGGACCCGACAGATTTACGAAGCCCGCGCGCGGGTGGTGAAGGCTCTGGCGCACCCCGCCCGACTCTTCATGGTGGACAGGCTCGCCGAAGGCGAATTCTGTGTCTGCGAGCTGGCCCGGATGGTGGGCTCCGACATGTCCACCGTATCCCGCCACCTGGCCCAGTTGAGGGAAGCCGGCATCGTGGAGGACGAAAAGCGCGGCACCCAGGTCTTCTACCGGCTGGCCATGCCCTGCGTGCTGAAGCTGTTCGAGTGCGTCGAGCCGGTCCTGCAGGCCAGGGGACGAGCCTACCGGGAGGCGGTTGAGGCATGAACGAAATGGAAGCTGTGGCGGCCGGCAAAGGCCGCCGCGCGGCAAAAGCTTTGCCAATTGTTTGGCGAATCAGCCAAAGAACCAAGATCATGTGGGCCCACTTGGAGTTCTGGCGCCACCAGTGGAAACCCTTCCTCGTGACAGTCGGCGTCTTTTTGGCCTTCTGGCACCTGCCCCTGGAGTCGCCCCGAGTCCAGGGAGCCCTCACCGAGTCGCTGCAGCTCGCCCAGTGGTATGCCCGGGAACACGTGCTCTTCTGTCTGGTCCCGGCCTTCTTCATCGCCGGCGCCCTGGGCGTGTTCCTGAGCGGACAGTCCGTGATGAAGTACCTGGGAGCGGATGCCCCCAAGCCGGTCGCCTATGCCGTCGGCTCCGTTTCCGGAACCCTGTTGGCCGTCTGCTCCTGTACTGTCCTGCCCTTGTTTGCGGGGATCTACCGCATGGGAGCTGGACTGGGTCCGGCAGTGGCGTTCCTGTATTCGGGACCGGCCATCAATGCTCTGGCCATCATTCTGACCGCACGGGTCCTGGGGTGGGAGCTGGGACTGGCGCGGGCCGTGGGCGCTGTCGCCTTTTCCATCCTCATCGGCCTGCTCATGCACCTGATCTTCCGGCATGAACGCGGCGCCGGCAGGGCGGCAGCGCCGTTCCAGCCGACAGAGAGCCGGCCGCTCTATCGGACGGCGCTGTTTTTGGCGTCCCTGGTGGCCGTGCTGGTGTTCGCCACCTGGGCGGAGCCGGTAGAGCCGGGACTGTGGGCGACTGTCCATTCGGTGAAGTGGCTGCTGACCGGCGTGTCGGCTCTGGCGATGGCGGCGATGATGGTGGGGTGGCTGAAAGTGAGAGCCGCGAAGGTCCTGGCAGGCATCCTGCCGGTGCTGATCCTGGCAATTCTCTATCCCCACCAGCCGATCTGGGCCTTCGTGACCGGTGTCCTGGCGCTGAGCCTGATTGCCAGTACCGAATCCGGCGAGGCGGGAGAATGGTTCCGGCAATCGTGGAACTTTGCCCGCCAGATCCTTCCCCTTCTGCTGGCCGGCGTCCTGGTGGCCGGCGCTCTGCTGGGCCGTCCCGGACATGAGGGCCTGGTCCCTTCCGCCTGGGTCGCCGCTGCGGTGGGCGGCAACTCCCTGCTGTCCAACTTCGCCGCGGCCCTGGCGGGGGCTTTCATGTACTTCGCCACCCTCACCGAAATCCCGATTCTGCAGGGCCTGATCGGCAGCGGGATGGGCCAGGGACCGTCGCTCGCCCTGCTGCTGGCAGGTCCAGCCCTGAGCCTGCCCAACATGCTCGTCATTCGGGGAGTGATAGGGACCAGGAAGACCGTGGTGTACGTCACCCTGGTGGTGGTGATGGCCACGCTGAGCGGCTCTCTGTGGGGCTGGTTCGCAAGCTGAAAAGAGGTTCAGTCGTGTGGAGTGGAATTCCTGACTGGACTGAAATCAAGGAGGAACCGATGAAGAAGATCGAAATCCTCGGACCCGGATGTGCACGTTGCAGGCAGCTGGCGGAGACTGCCGAGGAGGCCGCCCGCCAGCTCGGCCTGAGTTATGAGCTGGAAAAGGTGGAGGACCTGGACCGGATCCTGAAATACGGGGTCATGATGACTCCGGCGCTGGTGGTCGACGGCGAAGTCAAGGTGTTCGGCCGGGTGCCCTCCGTCACCGAGGTGAAGTCGCTTCTGTCCTGAGGGAGGGGCGTTCCCGCGGCGATGCGGCCATCCATTCCAATGTCGGTCCGAACTGGCCCGACTTCCGCGGAGGGAAGAGCTTGAACGAGCAGTCAAGATACAGGATTGTCTGGCCCCTGATTGGGTGGGGCCTTCTTCTCGGAATGAGTGCTCCGGCCACGGGAACTCCGGCCGATTCCGGCAAGGCCCGCTACGTTGTCTATTACTTCCATACCACGGGACGGTGCGCCACCTGCATCCGCATCGAAAGGCTGGCCCAGGCCGTGGTCCAGAATGAGTTTCCCCAACTGGCCGAAGCCGGAACCCTGCAGTTCCGCTCGGTGGATGTGCAGGATCCCCTCCACCGTCACTTCATCCGCGATTACCGGCTGGTAACCAAGTCGATCGTACTGGTGGAGGAGCAAGCGGGGCGGCCGGTGCGATGGAGGAATCTGAACCGGATCTGGGAGCTGGTCTGGTACCAGGATCGCTACCAGAACTACATCCGGTCGGAGCTGGCTGCGTTCATGGAAGGTCGCTGATGGAGTTGCCGGGAATCAGTGCCGGGTTGGCGCTCTGGTTCGGACTCCTCACAGCGGTCAGTCCATGTCCGCTGGCGGCCAACATCGCCGCCGTCTCCTTTCTCGCCCGCGAGGTCGGTCGGCCCAGCCGGGTCCTCGTGCTGGGAATTCTCTATGCTCTGGGCAGGACGGCGGCCTATGTGGGGCTGGGAGCATTGCTGGCGGAGAGCGTGCTCTCGCTGCTGGAGACGGCGGAGTTTCTGCAGTTGCGGCTCAGTCAGTTTACGGGTCCCGCGCTGGTCTTGATCGGACTGGTGCTGCTGGGCTGGCTGCCTTTGCCCGCGCTGGGCTCGGGCCGGCTCCAGCAGTGGGGAACCCGAATGGCGGGGGTGCCGGCAGCCGGGCCGTTCCTGCTGGGAGTCTTTCTGGCGCTCTCGTTCTGTCCCGTTTCCGCCGGGCTCTTTTTCGGCAGCTTGCTGCCGCTGTCGGTGGAGTCCGGTTCGATCCTCCTCCTGCCGACGCTATTCGGACTGGGAACCGCCATCCCGGTCCTGGCGTTTGCGGTGCTGATTGCGGCCGGAGTCAAGCGGCTCGGAGAGAGCTTTGATCGGGTGCAGAGCTTTGAGCGTTGGGCGCGCCGGGTGACTGCGGTGGTCTTTCTGCTGGCGGGTGCCTATCTGACGGTCGTGGGGACATTGGGCGGTTGGGCTTGAGTTCCGTCCAGCTTCAACGTGCCTGACCGGGGCATCACCTTAGGGAGGGCTCCGGGCGGGAAACTTGTGTTGGGCCAGAAGCCACCCGGGTTCCCGCCTGCATTGATTTGGACGTATACTTGTATCCGTTTCTGCATTGACTGGTCTGGCGGATCCGGCGGGAGGGCCTCGTGGATCGGCGAATGGTTTTCCCTGTTCTGGCCTCGGCACTGGTCTGTCCGCTTCTGGCGGGCGGATTCTGGCAGAAGAAAGGCTGGGAAACCTGGTCCAGGGAGGAGGTCGTTCGTCTCCTGACACGGTCTCCATGGGCGGCCACCGTGGTGGTTGCCGTCGGAGGATCCAGGGCGGAGAACAGGACACCCCAGAGCGGCCCCTGTCCCTGTGGTTGCGGAGAAACCGCCGTTTTCGAGGACGTTTTCGGACAGGGAGGTGAAATCAACACCGATGTCACCAGAAACCCGAAACGGGTGGTGGCTGCCGACGAAGTAATGGCCCGTTCCGGCACGACCCGGACCTTCACCGTCCGGTTCATCACCGCCCTCCCGGTCCGACAGGCCCTGGCACGCCTGAGCGTGCTCGGTGGCCATCAGGCCCCGGACCGGGCGTCCCGGTTCATCCTGGACTCCGCCAATCGGGAGAGGATCATTGTGGCCGTGGGTTGTCTGGACGGCTTGCCCTACGAACTGGACCGCCCCATCGACGAACTCAAGGGGGCTGTGTACCTCCTGCTGGAGGGCAGCCGGCGGAGAGTGGAGTTTGAACAGTTTGTGGGGCCGCTGCAGACGGACCAGGGGGAGGCTTTGTTCGTCTTCCCCCGCATTGAAGACGGACTGCCGACGGTCAGCCGGCTCGAAAAGCGGCTGCGGGTGGTGCTTGAACTGCCCCACATGCCGAAGCTTGAAGCGAAATTCAAGCTCAAGGACATGATCCTGGACGGTGAACTGGAAATCTGACTCCGGGGTGGCTCCCTTCACCGACCCTGAACTCCCCGTGTTGTATTCTGCCCCCATAGCCCATGACCCGTCTCGCCATTGCCCACGACTGGCTGATCCAGCCGCGGGGCGCCGAACGGCTGCTCAGGGAGTTCTGCCTGGCCTGTTCTCCCATCACCATCTACACGCTGTTTGCCCGCCCGCAGCGCATCGACCCCGCGATCCTGCGGCATCCGCTGGTTCGATCCCCCCTCGACCGGCTTCCCGGCCTGGACCGTTACTACCGCTACCTCCTGCCGTTATACCGGTGGGGAATCGAGCGCCTGCAAGTGCGCGACGTGGAACTGCTGCTGAGCATCAGCCACGCGGTGGCCAAGGGGGTGCCGTGCGCGGACGGAATCCCGCACCTGTGTTATTGCCTGACCCCCATGCGTTTTGTGTGGTTTCCCCAGTTTTATGGACCGGCCCTGGAAGGGTCACGGTGGCGCCGTCGCCTGCTGCGGCTGCTCGCCGGCGGCCTGCGCCGCTGGGACGTGGAGTCGGCGAAGCGGGTCGACCATTTTGTGGCCATTTCCCGGACGGTTCAGGAACGCATTGCCAAGGTTTACGGCCGCCCGTCGGAAGTGGTCCACCCCTGTGTCGATCTGGACGAGCTGCCGGAAGGTACCGGCCCCCGCGAACCGTTCTATCTGGTGGTCTCCGCCCTGGTCCCTCACAAGCGGCTGGACCTGGCGGTGGAGGCGTTCAACCGCAGTGGACGTACGCTGGTGGTGGTGGGCGAAGGTCCCCAGAGGACGGAACTGCGCGGGCGGGCGCGTTCGAACATCCATTTTGCAGGCTGGCTCCCGGATCCCGAGGTAAGGCGCCTCTACACCCGGGCCAAGGCGCTGGTTTTCCCGGGTGTGGAGGATTTCGGACTGACGCCGCTGGAGGCGCAGGCCTGCGGGTGTCCAGTGATCGCTCTGGGCCAGGGAGGGGTCACTGAAACCGTGGACGACGGAGAAACCGGAGTGTTTTTCCGCTCCCCGGACCCGGACGATCTCAACCGGGCGGTGGAGCGTCTGGAAGGTCTGATCTTCGATCCCCGGAAGCTCCGCGCCGCCGCTTCCCGTTTTTCCCGCGAGGAGTTCCGCAACCGCTGGCGAAGCATCTTCGAGAGGTGCGGCCACCCTGTGGCGTTTCCGGGCTGACTCCCGTCTGCCGACTCCGGCTCCTGCCAGGTAACTCAAGGATTCGGGCTTCCTGCCGATGATAAAGAGCCGGAACGCCACGGCGTCTGCCGGGCTGGAACCCCGACGACAGACCCATCGGGTATCTACGGAAATGTGGCCGGGCTTTTGCGGTAGCTCCGGTGGAAAGGGGTCATGAAGACGGCGCAATGGGTGTTGGCCGGGCTGCTGTGGCCGGGGGTGGCAAGTCCGGTGAGAGCAGGTGAACCGGAAGACGCCCGCCCGGTGGTGGCCGAGCGGCCGTTCGCGGTCACTTTTGCGGTGGAGATGGCTTCAACCTACTACTGGCGCGGCTTCAACCTCACGGATGACACCTGGGTCGTCCAGCCCGGGATCCAGGCCAGACATCTGGCCTCGGGCTTGAGCTTCAGCCTGTGGAGTTCCCATGCCATGGGCGACCGGCGGATTGCAGGTGACGCCGACGAAGTGGACCTGACGATGGGCTGGGACCGTCCGTTGGGCCGCCGTCTGGAGGTGGCTTTGGGCGGGACTCTCTATGCGTTTCCCCGCTGGAACGGCGAAAACGAGTGGAGCCGCGAACTGTTTGCCGGCCTGTCCCTGCCGGAGGTCTGGCTGGCGCCGTCCGCCACCTACTACCACGATTTCGATCAAGGGAACGGCGGTTATCTGGCGATATCCGGCAGCCACGCCTTCCGGCGGCTCGACCTTAAGGTGGAGTCCGGATTCAGTTTCCGCCAGTATACCGAGAAATCCGGTTTCACCGATCTGGTCGCCGAACTGTCCTGTGGTCTTGATCTGGGCGGGCAGGGTTTGCTGGCCCCATTTCTGCGGCTGGGAGTCATTCGCGACCGGGAAAGAAACCCGGATGACGCCATGATCTGGTTCGGCTTGAACCTGAGCTGGGAGCAGTAGGCCGGTGACCATGACGTTTCGATCCAAACTCATGCTTTCCGTCTCCCTGCTGGTCACCCTGAGCTGTCTGACCGCGGGGACCATTCTCTATCGGCATGCCCGGGACGCCACCTTCGCCGAACTGCAGAGCAAGGTTCTGTCCATCGCCGCCTCCGCCGCCGCCGGCGTTGATGGTGACTTGCACAGGCGCCTCCAGAAGCCGGAGGACGAGAACACCCCGGAGTACCGGCGGCTTGTCAGCGAGCTGAGGGAGATCCGGGATCTCAACCGCCGCAAGGATGTCCACGTGGCGTACATCTACACCATGGTGCGGGATCCCAGCGATCCGACGAACCTCCGGTTCGTGCTGGATGCCGAGGAGAATCCCGCCGACAAGTCGCATATCGGCGACATCTACGACGGCAGGCCCGGACACACCTACTCCTTTGCCGAACTGCAGGTGGACCAGAAGTTCACTCACGATCACTGGGGGACGTGGTTGAGCGCCAACGCCCCGGTCCGGGACAGTTCAGGAGCGGTGGTGGCGATCCTGGGCATCGACGTCAAGGCGTCAGATGTGATCGAGACACTGGCGCAGGTTCGGCTGGCGGTGGTTTCGGCGGTGGGAGTGGCCTTCTTCCTCGCCGTGGGGCTGTCGGTGTGGTTGTCGCAACGGGTGAGCCGGCCCCTGCTGATGATCCGCGCCGCCGCGGAGAAGATCGGCCGTGGGGAATTCGAGACCCGGGTCGAGGTGAAGTCGCGTGACGAGTTCGGGGAGGTGGCGGCCGCCATCAACAGCATGGCGGTCGGCCTGCGGGAACGCGAGGAGCTGAAAAGCGCCTTCGCCCGCTACGTGTCCCAGGAGGTGATGGAAGAAATTCTCAAGTCGGGCGGCGAACTCTCCCTGAAGGGGACGCGTCGGAGAGTGACCGTCCTGTTCTCCGACATCCGCAACTTCACCACGCTGGCCGAAGGTCACAGTGCCGAGGACGTGGTGGGCTTCCTGAACGAGTATTTTGAGCACATGATCGACATCATTTTCCGTCACCATGGCACGCTGGACAAATTTCTGGGCGATGGACTGATGGTGCTGTTCGGGGCGCCGCTGGAAGATCCCGAGCAGGAGTACCACGCCGTCCGCACCGCGGTGGAAATGCAGCTTGAACTGCAACGGCTGCGCGAAAAGTGGGCCATGGGCCTGAACGCCGAAATCCGGGTGGGGATTGGAATCCACACCGGACAGGCGATCGTGGGCAATGTCGGCTCCAGCCGCCGCATGGAATACACCGCCATCGGCGACACCGTGAACCTGGCTTCGCGGCTGGAAACCGCCACCAAGACGGTGGGGACGCCGATTCTGATCAGCGAGACGACCTACGAGGCGGTGCAGGGGCGATTTCGTTTTGAGGGACAGGGAACGATCACTGTCAAAGGAAGGCTTGAGCCGGTCTCGGTGTACGGCGTCGCTCTGGAAATGACAGGGGGTTCTGTCTATGCTTGACCCCATGCCCGGACAGGCACTCGGTGCCGATTTGCCGGTCCCCTCTTCCAGGCGGGATCTGGGGGCGAGGAATCCCTGACCGATGCAGACTGAAGCTTCCCAGGCATTTTCGCCAGACTTTGCCTCCGACATCCGGCTGTTCGTGTCCTCGATGCGCAAGCTGGACTCGCTGCCGGCGGTGGCGCTGAAGGTGATCGAGTTGGCCGCAGGGGACGACAGCAGCCGCCAGGACATCACGCGGATCATCCAGTCCGATGCCGGTTTGGCCTCCCAGGTGCTCAAGGTGGCCAATTCCGCATGGCTGGGTTACGGGGACCGGGTAGGGACGCTGGACCGGGCCATGGCGTTGCTGGGCATGGAGATGGTGCGGAATATCGCACTGTCGGTGCTGGTGTCGGATTTCTTCCTGAGAAGCCAGGAGACCGGCCGGCTCCGGACGCGGGATCTCTGGTATCACTGCCTGGCGGCTGCCGTCACGGCCGAGCAGTTCGCCCGGCGCCTCCGGTATCCGCGGCCGGCGGAAGCCTTTGTGGCCGGCCTGCTGCACGACCTGGGCAAGATCGTGCTTCTGCGCTGGGACAACCATGTTTATTCGGAGCTGGCTGCCCATGCCCAGAAAAAGCGGCTGCCCATGCATCGGATTGAGAGAGCCGCCCTGGGGATCGACCATGCCGTGGTCGGCAGCCTGCTTCTGGAGGACTGGAGGTTTCCCGAAGCCCTGAGCACCGCAGTGGCTGAACACCATTGCCTGGCCGACAAGTTGGCCACTGTTTCGGACCTCGGACGGATTCTCGCCTGTGCGGATGCCTTCTGTCACCTGAAACGCTTCGGTTTCAGCGGGCACTCCAGTCCCGAGATTGACCTCGATCGCCTCCGGGAAGAGCTGAACCTCTCCAACACTGACCTCATGGAGACCGCGGTCGAAGTGATTGCGCGGTTTGAGGAAGCGGCGGGCCTGTTCAATTGCGACGGGAACCTGGCGGAGCTCTACCTGAGCGCTGTCGCCCGCGCCAACCAGGAACTGGCGGAGATGTACACCCTGCTGGTGGAACGCACGCGCGAACACGAGCTGGCCGAGCGCGAACTCCGGCAGAAAGAGGAGCAGCTCAACCGGTCCCAGCGGCTGGAGGCGGTGGGCCAGCTCGCCGGAGGGATTGCCCACGACTTCAACAATTTCCTCACCGTGATCATGGGCTTCGCTGACCTCCTGCGGGAGGGCATCCCCAAGGAGTCCCATCTGCGCCAGCATGTGGAGACCATCGTCGGAGTGGCTGAGCGGGCCGCCAACCTCACGCGCCAGCTTCTGGCGTTCAGCCGGCGGCAGGTGCTGCGACCGAAGGTGCTGCTGCTGAACTCGCTGGTTTCCGACGTCCAGAAGCTGCTGGTCCGCCTGATTGGCGAGGACATCAAGCTCACCACCACCCTGGATCCCAATCTGTGGCCCGTCAAGGTGGACCCGGGCGGCATCGAACAGGTCATCGTCAATCTGGCGGTCAACGCCAGGGACGCCATGGAAAACGGAGGAACCCTCTCGATCGAGACCGCGAACGTGGAGCTCAAGGAGGACTACACGGATTCCGTGGGACATATCCGGCCCGGCCGTTACGTGATGTTGCAGGTCTCTGACACGGGCCATGGCATGACGCCGGAAACCCAGGAGAGGATCTTCGAGCCCTTCTTTACCACCAAGAAGAAGGGAACCGGCATGGGACTGGCGACGGTCTACGGGATCGTCAAACAGAGTGGCGGCTATATCTTTGTAGAGAGCGAGCTGGGGAAGGGAAGTCGTTTCAAGGTATTCTTTGAACCGGTCGACCAGGTGGTCGACCACGAGGTCATTCTGCCCGCCGTGGAAGCTTTCGAGAGTGGCACGGAGACCGTGCTGATCGCTGAGGACGAAAAGGAGATCCTCGAACTGGTGGCGCGCATCCTGAGCAACGTCGGGTATAACGTCCTGACGGCCGCCAACGGTGAGGAGGCATTGCGGGTCGCCGCCGCCTACCCCGGTCCCATCCATCTCCTGCTGACGGACGCCGTCATGCCCATCGTCAACGGACGGGAGCTGGTGGAACGGCTGCGCCCTGAACGACCCAACATGAAGGTGGTTTTCATGTCGGGTTACACCGGTACCGGCATCCTGCACCGGGCGGTGGCGGGACAGGACATCTCTTTTATCGCCAAACCGTTCACTCCCGCCGACCTGCTGAGGAAGATCCAGAAGGCCCTGGAAAGTTGAGAGATCCAGAGGTTGCGAGGTCGGCCAGCCACGGCGCCATCCCGAGCCCCGCTGCTCCGAAACCCCCGCAACTCCGGAATCCGTAAGCTCCGAAACCCTCTCAGGGACGCCCCCGAATCATGCCCAGAGCCTCCCGAAGCTGTTGCTTGGTTCCGCTGAGCACCAGGTAATCCCCCGCCAGGATCCGGTCCTCTCCGGTGGGATTGTTGATGGATTGGCCCCCGCGGATGATCCCCAGAATGAGCGCCCCCGACTTCCGCCGCAGGTCGCTGTCCGACAGGCGCAGGCCGTGCAGCGGCGAATCCTCAGGGAGCTGGACGGTTTCAGTGTAGACATCCAGGTTCTCTGACAGGCGCAGCCTGGGGATGGTGGGCTTGGTGTCCCGGAACACGCCATACCGGTCTTCACGGATCGTGCGCACCTCGGCGGCGATGAGGTCCCGCGGGAAGTTGAACAGACGGAGGATCCGTGTCAGCAGTTCAATGGAGACCTCGAACTCTTCCGGAACCACCTCGTTGGCCCCCAGGTCATAGAGCTCATCGATTTCAATGACCCGCTTGACCCGGGTCAGGATGACCAGGTCGGGGTTGAGCAGGCGCGCCGTCTTGACGGCGCGGCGCAGGGCGAACGGATCGGAAATCGCCAAGACGATCACTCGTGCCGAGCGGATTCCCGCGTGTTCCAGGATCTCCGGATCGGTGCAGTCGCCGAAGTGGATGGGTTCGCCCCGCTGCTTCCATTCGCGGACGGTCTGGGGGTTGAGTTCCAGGATGGTGTAGCGGATGTGGACCGATGCCAGAACCCGGGCGATGTTCCTGCCGCTGACCCCGAAGCCGCAGATGATGACGTGGTCGGCGATGCCCGGCTCCTCCTCGTCCAGCTCCCGGATCGCGGCAAGGCGTGTCGTCTGCACGGCGAAGCGCCCGGCCAGGCGGGTTGCCCCCAGACGGCGGGCCAGCAGCATTGTCGCCGGCGTCAGCACCATGGTGGCCACCGCCGCCGAGATCAGGAGCTGATACCAGTTGCCGGGGAACAGGCCGTACCGGGAGCCCTGCTCCAGGATGATGAAAGAGAACTCTCCGGTCTGGGCCAGGCTCAGACCCGAGACGACCGCCACCGCTCCCGGCAGCCCGGTGGCGACAATGGCGGTGGTGGTGATCAGGAATTTGCCGGCGATGATCAGCACCACCGCCGTTGCCAGCAACCCTGGATGGTCCGCGATGTAGCCGGGATCCACCAGCATGCCGATGGAGACGAAGAAAAGGCTGTTCAGGCTGTCCCGCAGGGATCTGATCTGGCTGAAGATCTGGTGGCTGTACTCGGAAGCCGAAAGGATAAGCCCGGCCAGGAAGCCACCCAGTGCCAGCGAGAATCCCGCCTCGGCGCTGAGCCAGGCAATCCCCAGAAATGCCAGCAAGACGGAGATGATGAACAGCTCCTTGCTGCGGGTGCCCACCACCTGCCGCATCAGGCGGGGAAACACCCATCGTGCCGCCACAAAGATGGTGATGATGGCCAGAAACGCTGTTCCCACCGACTGGATCAAGGCGCCGAGGGACTGCTCCGAGCTTCCCAGATGGGGAATCAGGACCATCATGGGAACCACCGCCAGGTCCTGGAGAATCAGGATCCCCAGACATACCCGGCCTGGCAGTGAATCCAGTTCGCCCCGGTCCAGCAGGATCTTGACCACCATGGCGGTGCTGCTGAGAGCGGCGAAAAAGCCGAGCATCGCCGGGGGACCGAGGGGATAGTCCATGACCCGGAAAGCCGCTACCACCACGGCGACTGTAGCTGCAACCTGCAGCGGGCCTGTCAGCAGGACGACCCTCCGGACCTCCACCAGCTTCCGAATCGAGAACTCGAGACCGATCGAAAACAGGAGCAGCATGACGCCGATTTCCGCCAGTTGCCGGACGGTTTCGGTATCGGAGATGAGGCTCAGCCCCCTCGGCCCCACCAGCACACCGGTAACCAGGAAACCAACGATGGGGGACTGGCGGAAGCGATGGAAGAGATAAACAACAACTGCGCTGACGGCATACACCAGAACCAGGTCGCGCAGGTATGGGAACTGTTCCATCTACGGCGCAGGGCCGTGGGCAGTATACAGGACGGGCGGGACGGCCGCACAGGACTTCACGGCCCCGGCTGCGGGCCCAGGCGCGAAGTGAGCAGCGCCTTCAGCTCCTCCACCACTTCCTCCGGCGTCCTGCCTTCGGCGCAAACCTGGAGGTCGGCCTGGCGGTAAGCGTCGAGCCGCGCCTGGAACAACCGTTCGAGCCGCCGGGGATCGCCCGCCAAAGGTCGTGCGGGATCCCCCAGAACCCTGGCCTTGACCGTTGCCAGCGACACCTGCAGCCAGATGGTGGTCCCGGTTGCCGCCGTGATCGACCGGTTGACGGCATCCTGGTAGGCACCTCCACCCAGGGCGACCACAGCCGGCGGACCGCCGGCCACCTGTTCCAGGCAGCGAGTCTCGATCTCCCGAAACCCGGCCTCTCCCGCCTCGCTGAAGATTTCGGGGATGGTCCGGCCGGTGGAACCCTGGATCACCTTATCGAGATCGATGAATGGTCGTCCCAACGCCCGGGCCAACAATGGGCCCACGGTGGATTTTCCACACCCCATGAATCCCACCAGGTAGATCTGGGCAGGCCGCCCGGGATTCATGTCACCACCTGGGCCAGCTCCCGGTAGAAATCCGGGAAGGAAACGGCAGCACACCCCGGGTCGTCCAGTTCCACGCCCTCCTCGCTGATCAGCCCCGCCACCGCGAAGGCCATGGCGATGCGGTGGTCGCCCCACGTCTTGACATGTCCGCCCCGAATTCGCGGTGTGTACTCGACCCGCAGGCCGTCCGGGAATTCCTCGGCCCGGACCCCCAGCGCCGCCAAGTTGGTCACCAGGCTGTGGATCCGGTCCGATTCCTTCTTGCGCAGTTCACCCGCGTCGCGCACTGTCAGGCCGCCGGGCAGGCGCGTTCCCAGAACCGCCAGCGCCGGGATTTCGTCGATCAGATTCGCCACCACCGGGCCCGAGATCGTCGAGGGAAAACGCTCCAGCAGAGTTGCCTGGGATCGGATCCGCAAGTCGCAAACCGGCTCTCCTCCCAGCAGCCGGGGAAACTGCTTTTCCAGCGGAATGCCGGCTGAATCCAGAAAGTCCAGTAGTGCGGCACGGGTGGGGTTGACCCCGACCCGGGGCAGCGTCAGTTCCGATCCGGGAACCAACAGGGCGGCGACCAGAAAAAAAGTCGCCGCGGAAAGGTCCCCCGGAACTTGCAGGTCGGCTGAGGAAAGCTCTGCCGGCCCATGGACCGACACCTCGCCTCCCGAGACCTCCACGGGCACACCGAACTGGGGAAGAGCCCGTTCCGTGTGATCCCGGGTGGCCACCGGCTCGACGACCACCGTCCTCCCGCGGGCGGTGAGTCCGGCCAAGAGCACGCAGCTTTTCACCTGGGCGCTGGCCACCGGCAACGGATATCGGATCGCTTGCAGGCGGGCGCCCTGAATCCGCAGGGGAGGGTACTCGCCGTCGCGGGCCTCGATGACGGCTCCCATCCGGGTGAGGGGCTCCACGATCCGGCGCATGGGGCGCCGGTTCAGGGATGCGTCGCCGGCGATGGTGGAAACCATCTCGCGTCCCGCCAGCAAGCCCGACAGGAGGCGGATGGTGGTGCCGGAGTTGCCCGCATCCAGAGTGCGTCGGGGAGGCTGCAGTTCACGCCAGCCGGGAGAGGTCAGCTCAACAGTATCGCCCTGCCGCTGGATCTCCACGCCCAGCTCCGACAGGCAGTTCAGGGTGGAGGAGCAGTCGGCGCTGCGGCTGAAGTTCTCGATCCTGGTCCGTCCCTGGGCCATCCCGCCGAGGATGGCGTAGCGATGGGAGATGGACTTGTCGCCGGGGACCCGGACCGTCCCCTGCAGGCGGTGCACCGGCTCAATCCGCATCCACGCCTCCCAGTTCCAGTTGTTTGCGCTGCAGCTCCTTGATCCGGTCCCGCAGGGCGGCAGCCTGTTCGAACTCGAACCTTTGGGCGGCTGCTTTCATCTGGGTGCGCAGGGATTCGATTTCCTGTTCCAGTTCTTCCGGGGAGCTGTAGCGTTCCAGTTCCTCCGCCACCACGGGCACTTCGTAGTAGTCCATCTGGACCATCTCCAGCAGGCTGGTGTCGACAGGCTTGAGGATGGTGCGCGGCGTGATGCCGTGCTTCCGGTTGTATTCCTCCTGGACCTTGCGCCTTCGGCGGGTCTCGTCGATGGCCCGCTGCATCGATCCCGTCACCTGGTCGGCGTAGAGAATGACCTTGCCGTTCAGATTGCGGGCGGCTCGGCCTGCCATCTGGATCAGGGAGGTGTCGCTGCGCAGGTAGCCTTCCTTGTCGGCGTCCAGGATGGCAACCAGGGAAACCTCAGGCAGATCCAGCCCCTCCCGGAGGAGGTTGACGCCTACCAGCACATCAAAACGGCACAGGCGCAAATCCCGCAGGATCTTGATCCGTTCCAGGGTTTCGATTTCGGAGTGCAGATAGCGGACCGAGACTCCCACTTCGGTGTAGTACTCGGTCAGCTCCTCCGCCATGCGCTTGGTCAACGTCCCCACCAGGACGCGTTCTCCAACGGCGGTCCGGCGCCGGATCTCCTCCAGAAGGTCATCGATCTGACCTTGTACCGGACGGACCTCGATTTCGGGGTCCATGAGCCCCGTCGGCCGGATGATCTGTTCCACCACCCGGCCCCCGCAGAGGTTGAGCTCATAGGGGCCGGGGGTGGCGGAGACGTAGACGGTCTGGGGCCGGCGGGCCTCGAACTCCTCGAAGTTCAGCGGGCGGTTGTCCAGGGCCGAGGGCAGCCTGAACCCGTAATGCACCAGGTTCTGTTTGCGGGACCGGTCGCCTTCGTACATGCCCCGCACCTGGGGGACCGTGACGTGACTTTCGTCGATCAGGAGGAGGGCGTCCGCCGGCAGGTAGTCCATGAGGGTCGGAGGCGGCTCGCCGGGCCGCCTGCCGGTGAGGTGACGCGAGTAGTTCTCGATACCCCGGCAATAGCCCATGGCCTTGATCATCTCGAGATCGAAGGTGGTTCGCTGGTGAATCCGTTCAGCCTCCACGTAGCGACCCTCCCGCTCCAGAGCACTCCGGAACTCCTCCAGCTCCGCCTTGATGCTTTCCACTGCCAGCGTCCAGCGCTCCTTGGGGATGACGTAGTGGGTGCGGGGGTAGATCGGGACCCTCTGATGTTCGGTGATGATCTCGCCGGTGACCGGGTCGAACTGGCTCAGTTCCTCGATCTCATCGCCGAACAGGCCGATGCGGATCCCGTAGTCATCGTACGCGGGAACCAGCTCCACCACATCCCCCCGGACACGGAAGGATCCCCGGGCCAGTTCGAAGTCGTTACGCTGGTACTGCAGTTCTACCAGTCGCGTGAGCAGGTCGCGGCGGCGGATGGTCTGTCCGCGTTCCAGCAGCAGCAGCATCCCGTAGTAGGCCTCGGGTGAACCGAGGCCATAGATGCAGCTCACCGAGCAGACGATGATGCAGTCGCGGCGTTCGAACAGCGAGCGGGTGGCGGAATGCCGCAACCGGTCGATCTCCTCGTTGATGGTGGCTTCCTTTTCGATATAGGTGTCAGTGGCGGCGATATAGGCCTCGGGCTGGTAGTAGTCGTAATAGGAAACGAAATACTCCACCGCGTTGGCGGGGAAGAAATTGCGGAATTCCTGGTAAAGCTGGGCAGCCAGCGTCTTGTTGTGGGAGAGTACCAGCGTCGGCCGATTCAGCTCCGCGATCAGGCGCGCCATGGTGAAGGTCTTGCCCGATCCGGTGACTCCCAGGAGGATCTGCTCCCTCCGTCCCGCATGGATCCCTTCCAGGAGCTGACGGATGGCCCGGGCCTGGTCCTCGCTGGGAACAAAGCGTGTCTCCAGATGGAACTGGCCGGACCGGCTCAGCGAACCTCCGTAGTGGATCCCGGAGTAAGTCAGTTCGGCGCCATCTCTCACAGGCAGCTATTATCCCGAAATCTCCCGGCTGGAGCAGTGGAGGCGGCCGGTCAGGGGATGCTGCTAGATTGGGCCGGTCCGGGACCGTGGTGGCGGGCGGTTCAGCGGGCCTGCTCGGAGGGAGGAAGATGTCATGAACCGGAGAGACTTTGTCAGGGCTTCGACGGTGGCGGCGGCAGGGGCGGCCAACGCTTGGACGGGATCGGAGGGCCGGGCGCAAGGCCCGACACGACCTGTAGTGATCGCCAGTGCCAACGGCCTTTCCGCCACAGCCAGGGCCATGGAGCTGTTGCAGCAGGGAGCCGACACTCTGGACGCGGTGGTGGCTGGAGTGAACCTGGTGGAAGAGGACCCCAACGACACGTCGGTGGGTTACGGCGGACTGCCCAACGAGGAGGGCGTCGTGCAGCTCGACGCTTCGGTCATGCACGGTCCGACCCGCGGTGCCGGCGCAGTGGCCGCTTTGGAAGGGATCAAGACGCCTTCCCGGGTGGCCAAGCTGGTCATGGAGCGGACCAACCACGTTCTGCTGGTGGGAGAGGGAGCGTTGCGGTTTGCCCTCGCCATGGGCTTTGAAAAGGAGAACCTGCTCACAGATCAGGCCCGCGAGATGTGGCTAGAATGGAAACGCCAGTTGAACCCCAAAGACAACTGGATCGATCCGCAGGATCGCCTCCCCCGGGACTGGTCTCCCGCCCGGCAGGCGGCCTGGCGGCGGGCGACCTTGACGTGGGGAACCATCAACTGCAATGCCGTCAACCAGAAGGGTGAGATTTCCGGGGTGACCACCACAAGCGGCCTTGCCTACAAGATTCCGGGACGGGTGGGCGACTCGCCCATCATCGGCGCCGGACTCTACGTTGACAACGACGTCGGAGCCTGCGGCAGCACCGGTCGCGGGGAGTCCAATCTGAAGACGTGCGCCAGCTTTCTGGCTGTCGAGTACATGCGGCAGGGGCTGTCTCCCCAGGAAGCCGGGCTGCGCGTTCTGCAGCGCATCACCGAGCATACGGTCGAGCCGTACCTGCTGGATTCCCGCGGGCGGCCACGGTTCCATCTGCAGTTCTACTTGGTGAACAAGCGGGGGGAATTCGCCGGGGTCTCGCTCTGGGAGGGAAAGAAATTTGCGGCCCATGACGGTACCGAGAACCGCCTGTACGATTGTGCCTGCCTGTTCTCCGGTTACGAGGGGGAGGACTGAGGAAGGTGTGACGTGTCTGCCAAGATGAAAGGTGCCGGCAAGGCCGGTTGTGTGGTCCTGGTTCTGGTGCTGGCGATCGTGGGCTACTTGGCCATCAGGGTCACTCCGGTGTACATGGACAAGGTAAACTTCGAGGACGACGTGACCCGGATCGTCAACCGGGCCGGTTCGGACAACTGGAAGGACCCGACCATCAAGCAGCAGATTCTGCGGACCGCCACGGGATTGAATTTCGACCTGGACCAGGGAGACATCCGGATCGAACGGGCCGGCCGTTTTCAGTCGGCATCGCGGTTGCGGGTCACGGTGAAGTACCGGAGGCCGCTCGAGTTTCCAGGCTATACCCATCAGTTCGAATTCGAGAGCCATTTCGAGGCCCTGATCGGACGCCTCTGACAGATCGCCCGCAGTCAGGCTGCGTGAAGGCGGTAAGGGACCTGGGTGTTGTGGGCTCCAGGGGGTTCCGCGAGGTTCCGGCCGATGCCGGGGAGGAGGCAGTCATTCCAATGAGAAAGCGGGTCCTGGTTACCGGGGGGGCAGGCTTCATCGGCAGCCATCTCTGTGAACGGCTGCTGGAGCAAGGTCACGAGGTGATCTGTGTCGACAACCTGTTCTGCAGCCGCCGGGACAACATCTACCCCTTTCTGGGTCACCGGAACTTTGAATTCCTGCGCCACGACATCACCCATCCCCTCTATCTGGAGGTGGACCGCATCTTCAACCTCGCCTGTCCCGCCTCGCCCATCCACTATCAGTACAACCCCGTCAAGACGGTGAAGACCAACGTGATGGGGACCCTGAACCTGCTGGGTCTGGCCAAGCGCGTCCGCGCCCGGATCCTGCAGGCGAGCACCTCGGAGGTTTACGGAAACCCGTCGGTCCACCCCCAACCTGAAGACTATTGGGGCTTTGTCAACCCCATCGGACCCCGGAGCTGCTACGACGAAGGCAAGCGGGTGGCGGAGACGCTGATGATGGACTACCATCGCCAAAACGGGGTGCAGGTGCGGATCGCGCGGATCTTCAACACATACGGGCCCCGCATGTCGGTCAAGGACGGGCGGGTGGTGAGCAACCTGGTGGTCCAGGCGCTGCAAGGCAAGCCTCTGACGGTATACGGCGACGGCAGCCAGACCCGGTCCTTTTGCTACGTCTCCGATCTGGTTGAAGGCCTTCTGCGCCTGATGGAATGGGAGGGCGGCACCGGGCCGGTGAACCTCGGCAACCCCCAGGAGGTGACGATCCTGGAGCTGGCGGAACTGGTCAACGAGATTACCGGCAACCGTTCGGGACTGCTGTTCGAGCCATTGCCCAGGGACGACCCTGAGCGCCGCTGTCCGGACATCAGCCGGGCCCGCCGGGAACTGACCTGGGAGCCGGTGGTCGGACTGAGGGAAGGACTCGAGCGCACGGTCGAGTATTTCGATGCCTGCCTGTCCAGCGAGCAATGACTGACTATCGGCGTTTGGCGCTGTATACGAGCGTGATCTTCATCCTGCCGACGACGCTTGTCGGGGGTCTCCTGGTGGGGCGATGGGCGGACCAGCGGTGGGGAACCGAGCCCTGGCTCACCATGGCCGGCCTGCTGCTGGGCATCGCCGCCGCTTTTCTGGAACTGTTCCGGATCCTGAAGCGGGACCGTGGTTGACGACATCCAGGAAGGTGGAATCAGGACAGGGGGGACAGGCCGGATGCCCGAGTCCAAGCCGGCGGCAACCACCACGGGAGAAGGGCGGCCCGCCGGCTGCCAGGAGCCGGACGGTGAGCGACGGCTTGTGGGCCGCGCCGTGCGCTGGCTGGGGGTGCTGGCCCTGGTGGGGCTGCTGGTTTCAGGCTGGGGTGCGCTGGTGTCGGTACTGGCAGGTGGCGCTTTGGCGCTGGTGAACTACCTGTGGCTGCGCCGGGCGGTGGACGGCGCTCTAGCCAGAGGCGGGGAGCGGCGTGTCGCCGCTGCTGCCGCCGGTTTCGTGGGCCGGTTCGGGTTGATCTTGGCGGGGCTGTTTGCTATAGTCCAGCTTTCATTTTTGAGCCTGCTGTGGGCGGTTGGCGGGCTCTCGGTCTTTGTCCTGGCCGGGATTGAAGAAGCGATCAGGCTCCTGTTGAGGCGCTAGCCGGGAACACACGCTGACATGGAACACCACGAGTTCTTTGTTTCCACTGTCTTCAACCGCTATCTCGCCCAGCCGTTGGCGGCCCTGTTCGGCTACCACGCCGACCACGAGGTGGTTCCCGCGCATCTGGTGATGATCGTGCTGGTGGCGCTGGGACTGGTGGTCTTCGCCCTATGGTTGCGCCGGCGGCTGAGTGTCGAGGCGCCGGGAGGCCTGCAGCAGATCCTGGAGCTGTTTGCCACCGGGATTCTGGGCCTGGCACGGGACATCATTGGCGCCGGGGCGCGGCGTTTCTTTCCGCTGCTGGGGGCGCTGTTTCTCTACATTCTGGTCTGCAATCTGCTGGGCCTGTTTCCCGGCTTCATGTCCCCCACCAGCAACATCAACGTCACCGGTTCCTGCGCCATCATTGTCTTCCTCTATTACAACTATGCTGGTTTCAAGGCCCATGGATTCTGGAAATACATGGCCCATTTCGCGGGGCCGTCGCTGGTGATGGCGCCGCTTCTGTTCGTCATCGAGATCATCAGCCACTGTGCCCGTCCGTTTTCGCTGGCGGTACGGCTTTTCGGCAACATTTTTGCCGAGGAGCTGATCATCCAGACCCTGAACGACCTGTTTCCGTTTCTCCTGAGCCTTCCCGTCATGGGACTGGCGCTGTTCGCCAGCACCGTCCAGGCTTTTATCTTTATCGTCCTGACCATGGTCTATCTGGGTGGCGCGGTGGAACACGCCCACGAGGATCACCCCGCCCCGCACGAAGTGGAGGGGTAGGAGTCGGACTTTCAAGGAGAGGATTCGCACATGAGAAAGTTGGTTCTGCTTGCGGTAGTTCTGGTTGTATTCGGCTTGGCGGCGGTGCCGGCCCTGGCTCAGGCAGAAAGCCAGGGTGGCGGTTCCAACCTGGAAGTCCACTGGCTGGCGGTGGCGATGGCGATTGCTGCGGCCGGTTGCGGAATCGCCCAGAGCCGGGCGGTGGCGGGCGGCTGTGAAGGCGTGTCGCGCAACCCGGGAGCGGTGGACACCATCCGCTTCTTCATCATCCTGGGCCTCGCTTTCATCGAGTTTCTGGCCCTGCTGACCTTCGTGGTCGTGCTGCTGTTGTCCTGACCTCCCTGATTCTGGAAAAGGAAGCGCGTACGGGATCAAGAATGCCGAACGCGCTTCCCTTTCGCTCCCTCACACCAAACCGGCCGGCTTGGCCGGCAGTGCTTCGCCGACCGCAAGCCCGGAGGCATACGAAATCCTCCCGGCGCCGATGGGTTGCTGATAGAATGTTTCGAGTCGGCTGAGTGGTCCGGCCGGTGACGGGTTGGAAGCCGCTGGTTCCGGGTCAGCCTTCGCGGAGAAGGAAGCCCGAAGCTTCCGATCGCAAATGGGATCCAGCTCGGGTGAGGTTGCGTATGAGGATTCCCCACGTCAAGTTCCTGGTCGCCGGGGCGCTGATCATCGGCGGTCTGTCCTATCTCATGTTCAGCGGGATCAGCAGCTCGATGGTGTATTACTACACCCTGGCCGAGCTGCACCAGCAGGACGCCCGTCTGGACGGAAAGGGCGTCCGGGTCAGCGGACATGTCCGGCCAGGGTCCATTCAGCGGGACGAGACTGGCACACGGGTCCAGTTCCTCGTCTACGAAAAAGGTTCCCAGTTGACCTTGCCGGTGACCTACACCGGAATGATCCCCGACACGTTCAAGGACGACGCCGAGGTGGTGGTGGAAGGCACCTACCGCTCCGGCGCGCCCATATTCCAGGCCAATACTCTGCTTGCCAAGTGCCCCTCGAAATATGAGGGGATGGCCGACCAACACCCGACTGAGGTCTCAGTCAAGTAGGAAGCGGGGCCGGCTCATGATCCCACTCGGTCACTACGCCTTGGTCGCCTCTCTGCTCTTTTGTGCTTACGCCATGGTGGCGTCCCTGGTGGGTGCCCGGAAAGGGAACCACGCCCTCATCCGCAGTGCCGAAAACGCCATCATCGCCAATCTGGTCCTGATCGTTCTGGCGTCGATTGCCCTGTGGTGGCTGCTTCTGACCGACCAGTTCCAGGTGGAGTACGTCGCCAATTACAGCTCGGCGGCCATGCCGGCCCACTTCAAGTTCACCGCCTTCTGGGGAGGCCAGAAGGGAAGCCTGTTGCTGTGGGCCTTGGTACTGGCGGTCTTTTCATCTGCCGCCGTCAGCCAGAATCGCTTCTCGTTGCGGGCCATCATGCCCTACGCGTCGTTCTGTCTGGCAGGCACAATGCTTTTCTTCAGCCTGCTGCTGAACTTTGCCGCCAACCCGTTCGAGCTGTTGCCGCAACGCCCTCCGGACGGACAGGGACTCAATCCGCTCCTGCAGAACTGGTACATGATCATCCACCCACCGACCCTGTTCCTGGGCTATGTGGGCCTGGCGGTTCCGTTCGCCTTTGCGGTGGGTGCGCTGATGAGCGGCCGGATGGACAACTCGTGGATCCGGACCACCCGCAAGTGGACAATCCTGGCTTGGGTCTTCCTGACCCTGGGGTTCACGCTGGGCGGACGGTGGGCCTATGAGGAACTGGGCTGGGGCGGCTACTGGGCCTGGGATCCTGTGGAGAACGCCTCTTTCATGCCCTGGCTGGTGGCCACCGCTTTCCTGCACTCCATCATGATCACCGAGAAGAAGGGCATGCTGAAGCTGTGGAACTTCATCCTGGTCATCCTGGCTTTCGAACTGTCCATCTTCGGCACCTTCATCACCCGCAGCGGCGTCATCTCCTCGGTCCATTCCTTCGCCCTGTCCAACATCGGACCGTTCTTTGTCGGCTTCCTGGCTGTCAGTACGTTTTTCGCCCTGTTTTGGGTGTTCTACCGGCAGGACGAGCTGCGCAGCGAGCTGAGGATGCGCTCCTTCCTGTCGCGGGAAGCCTCTTTTCTGCTGAATAACTGGCTGTTGATCGCCATCTGCTTTGCCGTCTTCTGGGGCACGGTCTTTCCGATCCTTTCGGAATGGGTGCAGGGGCAGAAGATCTCCGTCGCCGCTCCGTTCTTCAATCAGGTGACTTGGCCCATGGGCCTGGCGCTGCTGGTTCTGACCGGGATCTGCCCGCTGATCGCCTGGCGGAAGGCCACCTTGAAGAACTTCCAGCGGAACTTCCTCTACCCCCTGGTCACCGGCTTTCTGGCCGGCGCCGGCCTCTACCTGCTGGGAGTCCGCCACTGGACCGCCCTGGCCTTTTTCGCCGGGGCTGCCTTTGTGACCTGGACCATCCTGTTCGAGTTCTACAAGGGAGCGCGAGCCCGCCAGAGCATCCGCCCGACCGGTTTCTTCACCGCCTTGAAAGACCTGACACTGATGAACAAGCGCCGCTACGGTGGATTCATCGTCCACGGTGGCACGGTGATGGTGTTTGTGGGAATCATCGCCAGCTCCTTCTTTGCGGTGGAGCGGAATTTCACCGTCCGGCAGAATGATGTGTTCCATCTGGCCGGATACACGCTGAAGTTTAACGGACTGTCGCAGCGGACGGATCCCGAGAAAGAGGTCGTCTTCGCCCGGGTGGGAGTGATGCGGGATGGCGTCCAGATCGATGAGATGTATCCCCAGAAGCACTTCCACCATAAGAGCGAGCAGCCGGCCACCGAGGTGGCGATCCGCAGCCGGCTGGACGAGGACCTTTACGTCGTGCTGTCCGGGTGGGATGAGGCAGGTAACGTGTCCTTCCATGTCTTCGTCAACCCGCTGGTGCAGCTCATCTGGATCGGAATCGGGATCATGGCCATGGGGGGTATCTTCGTTCTTTTCCCGGACAAGAAGACTGCCGCCCAGGCAGCGGAGGCGGCGGATGCCGCGAACGTCCGTCACCAGGCAGCCTGAAACGCGAAACCATTGCCCGCTGGAGTCACCATGGCATTCCTGCTGACGCCTCTGGTCCTGATCGGTCTGGTTCTCTACGTGGCCTGGCCCCTCCTCAAAGACAAGCCGGAATCCGCTCCCTCCGAAGAGTCGGAGCTGGAAAAGGCGCTGGACCAGAAGGAGCAGGCACTGTCCGATCTCAAGGACATCGAGATGGACTTCCGCATGGGGAAACTCTCGGCGGAAGACTACCAGCGGCTGCGCCAGGAGTTCGAGGCTCGCGCCATCCAGGCCCTGGAACGTGTGGACTCCCTGGAGAAAAGAGCCAAACCCGCACGGCGCCGATCCTGAACCATGGCCTGCGATGAGCTGCTGGTGCGTCTCAGCCGGGTGACCAAGCGCTACGGCTCCGTCACGGCGATCTGGCAGGTGGACCTGGAAATCCGTGAGGGTGAGTTCTGGGCCATATTTGGGCCCAACGGCGCCGGTAAATCCACTCTGTTGCGCCTGCTGGCAAGACTCTCCTCGCCGTCCGAAGGTTTGCTTGAATTCCGTCCGGGTGGCGATTCCCGCAGTGCCGTCGGATATGTCTCCCACCAGAGCCTGCTGTACGGTGAGCTGTCCGGCCTTGAGAACCTGACTTTTTTCGCCAAGCTCTACGGCCTTGACCGGCCGGAAGAAAGAGCCACACGGCTGCTGGAAAAGATGGGGCTGTTCGGAGCGCGCCACCGCCCCAGCCGCGGCTACAGCAGCGGAATGAAGCAGCGTCTGAGCCTTGCACGCGCCCTGTTGCACGAACCGCGGCTGCTGCTGCTGGATGAACCCTATGCCGGCCTGGACCAGCATGGCAGCCGCCTGCTTACCTCCGTCCTGCAGGGACTGCGGGCGGAAGGCCGGACCATCCTGCTGATCACCCACAACCTGGCGGAGGGGCTGGCCGTGGCGGATCGAGTGATGATCCTCAGCCGGGGCCAGGTGGTGCTGCGCAGCCGGCGTGAGGAACTGGATCCGGGAGGGTTCGACCAGCTCTACTTCCGGCTGGTGGAGGGCTGAGATGAAGTCCCTGCGCCTGATCTGGACTCTGGCCGCCAAGGATCTGCTGGTCGAATACCGCTCCCGTCAGGCATTCCTCACCACCCTGTTCTTTGCACTGTTGATCCTCATCATCTTCAACTTCGCCTTCGATCCCGGCGATCAGGCCATCCGCGCCGCCGCTCCCGGAATCCTCTGGGTTTCCCTGCTGTTTCCCGGTGTCATCCAGTTGAATCGCTCGTTCCAGTCGGAGCGGGAGGATGGCACGCTGTATGGCCTGATTCTTTCCCCGGTCGACCGGGGGATCCTTTTTCTGGGGAAGTCACTGGCCAACTGGTTGCTGCTGACGCTGGTGGATCTGTTCATCCTGGGAGCTTTCCTGGTGTTCTACAACCTTCCGCTGGACTGGCGCCTCGTGTGGTTGCCGGTGCTGCTGGTGCTGGTGGGCCTGGTGTTTTCATCGGTGGGCACCTTGTTCGCTGCCATGGTGAGCGGCATCCGGGCGCGGGATGTCCTGCTGCCGATCCTGCTGTTCCCCATCCTGGTGCCGATGGTCATCGCCGCCGTCAACGCCACCCGAGAGCTGCTGGGTGAAGGGGAGATGGAATTCTTCGGACAGTGGCTGCGTCTGCTGGCGGTGGCAGACCTGATCCTGCTGGCGGGATCCTACCTGCTGTTCGAGTACGTGGTCGAGGAGTGAACCCGATCCCGTATGATAGGCCGGTCATGAGTGCGCCTCTGTTCTTCAACGGACGCTATACGACCACGGACGAGCGCGTCCTGGGGGTGGAGGACCGCGGCTTCCAGTACGGCGACGGCGTCTACGAGGTGGTCAAGTACCGGAACCGCCGCCTGCTTCTGGTGGCCGAACATCTGGAACGGCTTGCGTACAGCCTGGGAGAACTGCGGATCCCTCCTCCCTTGGACGACAGACAGTGGCGGAGAGTGTTCGAGGAACTGGTCCGCCTCAGCGATGCCCCCGACGGGACCGTCTACCTGCAGGTGACACGGGGCGAGGTGCCCCGGACCAACCATCCTCCCCTGGAGACTTCACCCACAGTTGTGGCCTACGCGCGGCCCCTGACATTCGCCGGTCCCGAGCAGCGGCGCCGGGGTGTCACCACCATCATCGTGCCGGACCTCCGCTGGCTGCGTTGCGACATCAAGTCCGTCAACCTGCTGGGAAACGTGATGGCACGGCAGCGTTGCCGGCAGCACGGCGCCGACGAGGCGCTCCTGGTCCGCGACGGCGTCGTGCGCGAGGGCGCCCATGCCAACCTGTTCGCCGTGCTTGACGGCACGGTGGTCACACACCCCGCCGATCAGTCCATCCTGAGGGGGACAGTGCGGGGACAGGTGATGAAGCTGGCTGCGGGTGCAGGTTTTCGGGTGGCGGAGCAGCCGCTGGCGGTTTCCGACCTGGATCGGGCCCAGGAACTGTTCCTGACCAGCACCACGCTGGGGGTCATGCCGATCCGCTGGGTAAACGGGAAGGAACATCCGCCGGGGCCAGTCGCCTGGCGTCTGGGAGAGCTGCTGGAGGAATTCGAGACTTCCTGAAGGGGGAGTCGAGGGGCGGCGCTGAGCGTTCTCTGTTTGTTACCGGACGGTACGGTTGGAGCGCATGATCCGCAGGAAAAGCGCGTTGGCTTCTTTCAGCCGGCGGGAGATTTCGCCCTCCTCCAGGGAGAGGGAGGCGGCGATCTGCCGCGGGCAGCGGCCCTCGTAGTGACTCAGCACGAAGATGTCCCGCAGCTCCGGTGGCATCTGCTGCAGGGTCCGGAGGATGCGCTCAAACAGCCCGTCTCGGGAGGAAAGACTGCACTGAAAAAAGGCCTGGGCCATGGTTTTCTCTCCTGGATTCGCCCGCCGGATACGAACCCGCCAGTTCGCCTATTCACCGGGTTAGACGATCCGGCGGCGAAAAAGGTTTAAGCCTGCGTCAGCCACAGATTCGCCGATGACCGGCAGCCGACAGATGAGAGAGGAACTCTGTGCAATCCCTCAATCTGTGCCTTCCAGACTCAGACCTTCAGCGGAAGCAGCCGTTTCAGGAGCCAAAGGATCAGGTTGAAGTTGCTGATGAGCTGGACTCCCGCCAGCAGTACAAAGCCCATGATCACCCAGTTGAAAGCTCGTTCCGAGATCCGGTCATGCATCCATTTCCCCAGCCAGGAGCCAAACGGCACCAGCGGCGTCAGGCAAAGGCCGAACCAGAGAACGTCGCGGTGGATGATGCCGGCGGAGTAGTAGAAGGGCAGCTTGCTCAGATTGATGAAGGTGAACACCCAGGCGCTGATCCCCACAAACAGGGTCTTCCCCAGACCTTGGGAGTACAGCAGCAGGCTGACGATGGGGCCCGCCGAATGGGCCACGGCTGACGTGAAGCCGGCGGCGACGCTGAGGGCGAGGGAAATCCGGCTTCCCGGCTTGAGCCGCTCCGCCCAGTGCAGGGCCTTCTCCCGGGCCACGATGTACACCGCGAAGAAAATCGCAATCACGCCGACCATCCGTTTGATGGGCAGGGAATAGGCCTCTACCCCCTCCTGTCCGATCCAACACCAGAGGAGGCCGCCGCCGGCGATCCCAACCAGGGACGGCAGGTAGATGTCCAGGATCCGGCTCCAGACCCTGTTGTGCCAGTGATGGTAAAGAGCGTTGAAGTCCAGCAGGATCAGCAGCGGCGCCAGCGATGCCACCACCTTGTCCACCGGCATCACCAGCATCATCAGGGGGATGGTCAGGATTCCGACTCCGCCGGCGAAACCCGATTTGCCGATCCCCTGGACGATAATCCCCAGCCCCACTGCCAGCCAGAAAACCACCGGCGGCACGCCGGGCAACATGAAGTCGCTGAACATGGAAGCGAGAGATTGTCTCCACTGGGGCCGGGCGAGGTCAAATCGTGGCCTTGGCCCCGAGGCTGCGCCCGGGTCCGATCCCGTGTACCTTATCCCTCGATGACCCCCGGCCAACGTTTTCGTCGACTGATGGAGCGGGAGCGCCTGTTGGTGCTGCCCGGAGTGTACGACTGCCTGGGAGCCCGGCTGGCTGCCGAAGCCGGCTTTGAGGCCGTCTTCACCAGCGGGTTCGGACTGTCGGCAGCGCTTCTGGGCAAGCCCGATTTCGGACTGCTGACAGCCTCCCAGGTGCTGGAAAGCGTCGCGCGTCTGGCGGAATCAACTCCGCTTCCGCTGGTCGCCGACCTCGACACCGGCTATGGAAGCGCCCTGAATGTCTACTACGTTGTCCGCGAAGCGGTGCGGGCAGGGGCAGCCGGCGTCATTCTCGAAGACCAGCAGTGGCCCAAGAAGTGCGGCCACTTCCAGGGCAAGCGCGTGATCCCGAAGGCCGAACATATGGAGAAGATCCGGGCGGCGGCTGAGGCCCGGGGGGACTCCGGACTGGTGATCATCGGGCGGACCGACGCGCGGGCCGTTCATGGCCTGGAAGACGCCTTGGAGCGCGGCCGAGCCTACCATGAGGCGGGTGCGGACGTGGTTTTCATCGAGGCCCCCGAAAGCGTGGCCGAGCTGCGGGAAATTCCGGTCCGCCTGGCTGGAATCCCAACCTTTGCCAACATGATCGAAGGCGGCCGGACTCCCCTGATGGAAGCCTCCGAGCTGGAAGCCATGGGCTTCCGGATCGTGGTTTTTCCTCTCTCGGGGCTGTTTGCCGCGGTCTCCGCCACCCGCGCGATCTTCGGACACCTGCGCCGGTGGGGGAGCACCCGGGGAGCCGAACCCCCGGTGGGTTTCCACGAATTCCAGGATTTCATCGGCCTGGAGGCATACCGGGAACTGGAGCGGCGTTTCTCGGTGCCACCGGCTGAATCCTGACGCCATGCCGGCAGGAACACCGGAATGCCGGCTGTTCGGGCGCTCCGGCGGCTGCCGGTGCTGGGGGAGTCAGCGGCGGGCACGGATCAGGGCGCGTACGTGGCTGGCGATCTCCTGCGCTCCGGCCCCGTAGTTGGAGAGGACTGCCAGGATGTATCCATCTTTCCGGTAGATCGAAAGCCGGGCCGCGATCCCGGGAAAGCCACCGCCGTGACCGAACGTTTCCGGGTCCCCATCGACCTGGAACCCATAGCCGTATTCGGGCGAGTTTTCTTCCGGTTTGGCAGTGGTGAGCACCTCGGTCATCCTGCGACTGAGCAGTTTTCCCTGTTCGAGGGCCAAGGCGAACCGGTGCAAATCCTCCACGGTGGAATAGCCGCCGCCCGCCGGCCCCCCCTTGACCACATGCATCAGCGTGTTCTCCCGAACCACACCCTGCTCGTCACGGAAGTAACCCGACGCCAGATTCGGGACCGGGATGTCCATCTCATAGGAGTCCGAAGCCTCCATTCCGGCGGGTTTGTAGACGTGTTCCCGGATGTAGTCGAAGTAGGAAGCACCGGTGACGCTCTCAATGACCGCACCCAGCAAGAGAAAACCGGTGTTGCTGTACTGCCATCTGGTGCCTGGCTCGAATGCCGGCGTCTCACCCTCGACCAGGGGCATGTAGTCCTTCACCTCCCGGAAAAGGAGGCGGGAGCTGTTCATGAACCGTTCGTTGAAGTAACTGCCGAGTCCGGAGGTGTGGTTCAACAGGTGGCGGATCCTGATCCGGTCCGCCACCTCCTGGGGCAGCCATCCCTGCAGATGCCGGCTCAGAGGGTCGTCCAGAGACAGCCGGCCCTGCTCGACCAGTTGGGCGATGGCCACCGCCGTGAACATCTTGTTCATGCTCCCCAGATTGAAGCGGGTGTCGATGCGGTTGGGCACATTGAAGCGGCGACAGGCCAAGCCGTAGGCCCCTTTGAAAAGCACCTGCTCGCCGTGTGCCAACAGGACCGCACCCGAGAACCGCTCCGCCCCTGCAGCCTGCTCCACCAGGGACTGGAGGCTTTCCGCCATCCTTTCGTCGGTGATCTCGCCGGATGGGAGCTCCACCGGCGGGCCTCCCGGTCCAATCCCGATGGAGGCGATCCTGTAAGGAGGCTGGAGTTCGACCTCGAGAACGATGCGAAGCCAGTCGCCGGTCTTGCGACTGCGGGCACTGGCGCCGACGCCCGTGGCGGAGAGCTCGGTGAAGGCGGCGATTTCGAACCCGCCGTGGCGGCGCGCGACGCCGCCGAGGATCTCGACGTGCCGGTCCAGTGGGATTGCCGCCAGGAAGCTCTCCGAGAAGCTGCTCTGGATGTAGCTGCGAATCTGCTCGTCGCTTCCGCTTTCCATGGCCGCAGCCAACTCCTGGACCCGTTGTCTTGCGGCTGCGGAGGCTACGCCGTCGGTCTGAGGTTGGCCGGCAACCGGGGCTGCCAACAGTGCGGTGAGCGCCAGCAGGGACAGGACACGTCCGGGTTTGGCGTTCACGACAGGGTTTCCCTTGGGATGCACCGGCACGGTGGGGGCTGTGAGAGCATGCTGGAAAAATAGCATGCTGAAATTTTAGCATACTCGGTCCGGCATGGCCGGGAACCCGCCCGGATCCCGCGGAGCCGACACACCTGCCGCGGCCCTTCCACTGCGGGGACCCAACCCGTCCCTTCGATCAGTCCCAGCTTGCGGTGATGGTTGTTGTCGCCAACATGCAGGGCCGTCCAGGGGTCAGTCAGCCGCGGAGGCGCCCCCTGCCTACCTTTTCCGGTGCTGATGGCGCCGATCCTGGTGGAGAGGGCTACTCTCGAAGCCTGGTTACCGGCAGCGTGGTGAACCGTTTGCCCACTTCCAGCTCGAGCCCCAGCACCGCGATGTCTCCTTCCAGGCACTCCACCTCCAGCGTGCCGGCGAAGTCGGTGTTCCGGGGGGCGGCAAACAGCTCATCAATGAACCGAGACTCGCGGCCGAGACCGGGAATTTGGATCTGCTTCACCTCGACCTCGTTGCCGCTGGTTCCGATCAACCGGATCCGGACCGTCACCTCGCGGGTTGAGTTGTTGCGAATCGCCACCCCGGTCCGGAGCGCTCCCACCTTCCTGACAGGCAGAGCGAAGGCGCGGCCTGGAACGCTGGAGCCAACCCCCGCCACGCCGGAACCCTTCAGCTCGAAGCGGATGACGCCGAATACGGGCAGGTCCGAGTGCACGACTGCCGAACCCTGCGCCAACGCTCCCTGACCTCCCTTGGTGGAAGTGGTGATGGTTCCCAGCGGAGGGATCTGGAACTGGACGGCCGCCGGGTTCACCAGGAAATCGGCCGGATCCAGTTCGCCACCGTCCAGCCCGTAAAAGGTGATCTTTCCCGAGGCGGGAGCGGTGCGGGAGGGGTTGGTGAGCACCACATCCGACTGGATCAGCCCCGCTCCGTCCGCAAATTGCGCAAACTGCAGCGAGTCCTGAATCTTCCACCCGATGTCCCGCAGGACGCCTGCCGTGATCGGGCCCACCTGGTGTTGAAACTCACCGTTGAAAATGTAAGGCGTCATCAGAGTATTGGGATTACCCTCCGCGTAGAGGTATTCATCCAGGTGAGCGATGCTGGAACCGGACTCCCACTCGGGCGGTGCATACAGCTCGGGGATGGCTCCCTGGGCGGCCTCCACGGCAAACGGCCCCGCCAGGAATACGTGCTGGCTGGTGACGGCTGCCGCCAGTTCCGGCGATCCGTTCTGGACGGCGTCCTGGACCAGGTAGCGGTCCTGTCCATCCTTGACGAGGAAATCGTAAGGGACGGGCCGGCCCTGGGCGTCGAGTCCCCACTCGATGCGATTGTCCTGGGGGTTGACCTGTTCGAGACTGGAAATGAAGCCGAGGCCGTGGCCCAGCTCGTGGAGCACCACGCTGACGAAATCATACTTTTCGAAAGGGGGGCGTCCGTCCAGGCCGAAATACCAGTCGGTAAAGGAGCTGTTGAACGAAGCTTCGATGTCGGGCTGACTGGGTGCCGCGTCCGACCCAACGAGAGCGTCACGCAAAGCCGCGGGAAGGTAGGAATTCCGGATCACCGGGTTTGGGTGCTGCGGCAGGGTCAGGAAGGTTGATGGCCCGGCGGATCCAAGGCTGCCTTCCGGCAGGGAGACAAACTCGGCGCGCACCCTGATGGTCACCGGCGAGATGATGAGGTCCGCCCAGATTTCCACTGCGCGCTGGAAGGCCGCCTGGGCCTGCGGAGTGAAACCCACGTACTCTACCTGCCAGGTCGAACCTGCCGAGCTGTACAGGACTGTCATCCCGGGCCTCTGGACCGCAGCGGGAGCCGCTTCGGCAGCGGCTCGCGGCGCGAGCCGACACACGGCCTTGCCACCTTCCGTGACCGTCAGGACATGACGGAGCCCCTGGGAGACCTCCCGGCCTTCCAGCGGCGCCGCCAAAGCAAACAACAGGAACAACCCTCCCATCTGGTTCGGGACTCGCATGCTGCCCTCCACAGGTCCATTTGACCGCGTTGACACTGGGGATTACACTCCTGACGTCTTCGGCTAGCTCGGAAAACTTCGTCACATTGTTCAGCCTGGGCGGTAGTGTTGGCAAGAGGAAAGCTATGTTCGGAAAGCACGAGACGGATGTTCTGGTGGTAGGCGCCGGTCCGGTGGGACTGTTTTCGGCCCTGGCCCTGGCTGCCAGGGGAGTGAAGACCGAGGTGGTGGAGGAACAGTGGCGGGGCGCGTCCCGAAGCTATGCACTGGCGCTGCACCCGGAAAGCGTGAGGCTGCTCGGTGAACTGGGGTTGGGCGGCGAGCTGGCGAAGATCGGCCGGCCTGTCCGCAAACTGCGATTCATGTCGGGCTCCGAGCCGCGCGCGGAACTCGACCTGTCGCGACTGGGCGGGGCGGAGACGGGCCTGCTGGTGCTGCCCCAGTACCAGTTGGAGGATGTGCTTGCGGAGGCGCTGCGCCACAAGTCGGTTCCCGTGCACTGGAGTCACCGCCTGGCGGCGTTCGATGCGGAGGGCAACCGCCTGAAGGTCCAGGTGGAACGCCTCGAGAAGGAGTCCTTCGGCTACAGTGTGACCCATACGGAGTGGGTGGTCAGCCGGACGCTCGACTACCGGAGCCGTTTCCTCCTGGGGGCGGACGGACACCGTTCGCTGGTCCGCCGGCGCCTGAACCTGGACTTTGCCCCAGCCGGCGAACCCTCGACCTTTGCGGTGTTCGAATTCGCGGCGGCGGGAGGACCGAGCGAACTGAATGTTGTGCTGGACGGCGGTCTCACCAGTGTGCTGTGGCCCCTGCCGGAAGGCCGCTTCCGCTGGAGCTTCCAGCTCCCGGCGGAGGAAGCTGCCGAGCCTCGCGTCAAGAGCCGGCTGCTGGTCCAGATCCGGGATGAGTCCTTCCCCCATGTGGGACGGGAGGAACTGGATCGTCTCATCGCGGAACGGGCACCCTGGTTTGACGGGCGTATTGACGAGGTTCTGTGGTCGGCGGTGATCCGGTTTGAGCGGCGGCGGGCGAACCGTTTTGGCCAGGGGCGGGCGTGGATTGTCGGGGACGCTGCCCACCTGGCCTCGCCGGTAGCGATCCGAAGCATGAACGTGGGACTGCGGGAGGCTCGGGACTGGGCGGACCGGGTTGGGAGGATTCTTGCCGGAGGCGGCGCGGAGGACCTGTTGGAGGAATTTGACAGCTACTGGCGCCGGCGCTGGGATGTTCTGGAGGGCCTGTCGCAGACGGTCGAGGTCACAGCCGAGGCGAATCCTTGGGTGGCCGCCCGGGCCGGGCGGGTCGCGGATTGTGTGCCGGCTTCCGGCGTGGATCTGCAGCGGCTGCTGGCTCAACTGGGGATCAAGGCCCAGGTGGAGTGAGCCGCGGCATCGTCACCGGCCGTTCTGGGGCCCGCGGTAGCCCGGCCGTCCCGCCCGGGTTGTCCACGCGGCACCCACCGCCCGCGCCCCCCGCAGGGCCCAGTCCCGCCGATGTCACACGAAGACCGCGACAAAAACGCCGAAGGCGTCGACTCAGTTCCAAAAGCCTGGGGCAAGCCCACAGGGCGCCGCCCCAGGAAATCGAGCTGGAAAACACGGCGGGAGCCCTGTAAGGGCGGCCTCAGTTCCCCCCGCGCCGACCGTCCGCCGCCCCGCACCCGACGGGCATCCCGAAGGGATGCCAGAAAATAGCCGGAGGTCGGAGCCCAGGCGGAGACCTCCGGAACCGACGGACCAACAGCAAAGGCGGCACCCTGAAGGGTGCCAGACGCTCTGGGGACGTGCAACGTCTTGCAGGCGATTCTTGGGGGGTAAGAATGGCTACCAACGGCGTACCCCGGATAGCCCCCGGCAACCACCTACCGTAGTCCGAGCCTGAGTAGCCCCCGGATAGGGGTGAGCGGCAGGGTTGCCAACTGGCCGGGACGGCTCAGAAGTACCACGGCGGCCGCCGGTGCTGCGAGCCGCACTTCCAGCACGCCCACAAACTCCGCCAGCTCCGCCGACGGCTCCCAGGGCATTTGAGTCACGAAGCGGGCGTCGTGTCCCCGTGCCGCGAGCTCCACCTCGGCCGCGGCCACCTCGGTGCCGTCCTGGTCCCGCAGCCGGAACTGGACGGCGACCGAATGGTCGGCGAGGTTGTGGAGGGCAACGCCGGTATCAGTCCCCGTGACCTGGCTGTGTTCCACCGGCAGCAGGAATCCCTCCTCCAGAGCCGGCGACACGCCCACTCCGGCCGCACCCGCAGGTCCGATGAACTGCAGCACTCCCGCCAGCGCCCGGTCCGCTACGACCTCCACCGAACCCGCCTGGACCGGCCCCAAGCCGTCGGTGGTGAGGGTCGCCAGCCCGGCAGGGGGCACCTGGAAGTCCAGCGTTCCGGTCAGCGTCCGGCCGTTCAGGTCAACCTCCAGCGGTCCCCCGGTCGAGCCGCGGATCTGCAGCGTCCCGGATGCCGCGAGCTCCCCGGGGTTCAGCAGCGAGATCCGGCTGGAAAGCAGTCCACCCCCCTCGCCGAACTGCGCGAAGTAAAACGGGGAGGCCGGTCCACCCGCCGTCGCCACGGGCAGCGTCAGAAATTCGCCGGGGCGGGTCTGGAGGACGGTGGCGACCACCGGGTGGTCCACCCGGACGCGGATGGTACCGGTGAAGCTGTCCAGGGATACCGGTGGAGTCCACTCGTACTCGTTGGCGAAGCGCGCGCTGTGACCCCAAGGTTCCAGCTCCACTTCTGCGGAGGCCAGGACCGTCCCTTCCGGCGCCAGTAACTCCAGGGCCAGGACAGTGGCTTCCTCCGATTGTCCGGCCACTGCCAGGCCCGTGTTGACGCCCCGGCTGGCGTCCACCTCCACAGGCACCTGGAAGACCCCATCCAGCAGCGAGCCGGAGGCCACCCCCGCCAGACCGACCGGTCCACCGAACAGCACGCTCCCGGCCAGCGCTCCGTCGGCGATGACCGTCGCCGACCCGGCGGTCACGGGCCCGGCCGCCGAGGTCTCCACGCTGCGTACTCCAAGTGGGGGCACCTCCAGCAAGGCACTGGAGGAGAGGCCGCCAGGGGTGAGGGGAAGTTCCAGGGGACCGCCGTCGTGGCCCCGGAAATGAACCGAAGCGTTCACCGCCCGACCGGCATCGGGGTTCAGCAGGATCACTCGGCTCGAAAGCAGGTCCGCTCCCTGGGCGAAGTGAGCGAAACGCAGGACCGTGGCCTCTGCGAGACCGACAAGGGTGGTGAGGGACTGGGCCTCCAGCTCCAGCGAGACTTGTCCCTGGTACAGCTCCCTCGATCCGGTCAACCGCATGGAATCGATGGCGCTGGTACAGTACACCTGAAACCATCCTGTCTCCACAGGGAAACCCGTCAAGTGCACCAGCCGGGCCGGACCGAAATTGGCCAGGTGAATCACCCAGGGGCCCACAGTTTCCGCGGCCGCGGTCGCGGGGACCGCGCTGTTCGAACCCCGGAATACCAGGACTCCGACGTCTTCGGACGGGGAGACCGCTTCCAGATACTCCGCTCCCGGCGGCGTCAGGTTGGCCAGGTGTTTGACGAACCAGAAACGCTGGCTGGGTGAGAACGACCCGTCGGGGTTGCGCCGCACCAGCGGATAGTCGGAGGTCAGCTCCCATTGGAGGGCACCCTGGGGACGGGAGTGGGCAAGGAAACCGAAATAGTTGGCCAGATCGTCCAGGGCGTAACCGTAAGTCCAGAAAAGGGACGGATAATGCCAAGCGCCCGGGTCCGAGCCGACTTCCGTCGCCAGCAACGGCCGGCCCAGGGACGTGGCGATCTCCCGCCAGCGGCGGTAGGTCGCGGGGTTGCTGCCGTTCCAGGTGTGGTAGGCCACCGGTCCCGCGTACTGCAGCGCCTCGGGGTCGGCAGCCAGCGGCTCCACGTAGGCGGGATTGGAGGCATTGGCGCAGTCGCCGACCAGGAGCCTGGTCTTCAGGCCCAGCGACTGCAGGTACCGGCCGATCGACTTGACGGCATCCCGATGTTCGTTGGGGGACTGGAGGACGTAGACTCCCAGGTCCGGCTCGTTGAAAGAGAAATAGTCAGCCTCGAAGCCATAGCGGTCACGGGCGGTCAGCAGGTACGACCCGATGGATTCCAGCAGCTCGTCCCAGTTCTCCTGGGGAACCTTGGAGCCGTCACCTCCCGGCTGCAGCCACGCAGGCAGGTACCAGACGGACAGGATCACCGGAATTCCGAGACTCTTCAGCTTGCGGGCGATTTCGAAATCCCGGACGAGTTCCACCGACTGGCTGAGCCGACCCTCAAAATAGTCCCAGTTGACTGAGGTACTGGAGGCGTTGTCGTTCTGGGGTTCCCAGAGTCTGAGGTTGACCTCGGCCCGCGCCCAGGCGACCCGCAGCTCGGACAACAGCCAATCGACCTCCGGGACATGCGAGCTGAACACGAAGTTACCGCCCCAGCCGTCGAAGCGATCGCCGGTGCCGGTGGGGTCGATGGCGATGGTCAGGGGGGAGGTGTCCGGATTGCCCCTAAACTCGAGGGTCAGGTCCATGGACGCGGACTGGCCCCAGGCGAGGTTCCCCGAATGCAGGGCGAAAAACAGGGCATAATTGGAATCGCCCCACTGGCGGTTGTCCTGGAGGGTAAGCGAATAGGGCCGCGAAAGCGTCAGATTGAACTGAAAACTGCTTTTGGGGTCCGCCATGGAGAAGCCGCCGGCGGTGGCAGTCGCCAGATAGGTGACCTGGTACTCGGCGGGCAGAGCTCTAGTCTGCAGCACCGTTGAACCGCTGAGAAAACTGGCTTCTCCTCCCCCGAAGAACGACACGGGGAACGTCAGGAAAAGAAAGACGCCTTCGATGGCCTGGCTGGTACGCGATGTGACCTGGGCCTGGAAACGGACCCGTCCCCCTTCCAGCCAGCGTGTCTGCGTGTAATCGAAAACCGGCCCCCCTGACCCGGCTGAAACCCGGCCGCGCCAGGTTTCCCGTCCGTCCGGTTGGGTTGTGTGTTCCAGCAGCGTGGCATTCCAGCGACTGTGGGCCGAGGTCGCCCAGCCTCTGGACGGCATGACCAGGTCCGATCCGATCCCCACCCGCCTCCCACCCGCAGAGAGCGAGCGGATGTTACCCGGCCCATCGCTTTCGACCCTAGCGTCCGGGGCGGAGAGAGCCAGGGTGAAACACAGGATCAGCGCAACTGCACCGAATGCGAGCCACCGCAACATGGGGGACCCTCCGGGCCGATTCTAGCGCCGGAAGGACGCCTGGGCTACCGCCCCATTCGAACCCCGCTTGCAGGCAGTGCATCCATTCCAGACAATCAAACCAATCGGCATCTTGTAGGGGTCGGTGTCGGCCCGCCCTGCTTCCGGTTGGCCATTCTGTCAGACAGGAGGTCGTCCATGCTTTGGAGGGACAAGCGTGTGCGCCTGGGGGCGCTGATCTTTGGGATTGAGACCGTGCTGGCAGCCACGGCGGCCGCCCACTCGGGCGGCCCGCGGCCGGCTTTTACCGGTGGTTTTCAGGAGGAAACCTGCACCCGCTGCCATACCACCTACCCGGTCGATGCGGGACGGCGCTTGGGAGGAGAATTTGCGGTGGAAGGCGTCCCCGCCCGCTACGAACCAGGACGAACCTACCTGCTGACCGTCCGAATCTCCCATCCCGGTCAGGTTCGCTGGGGCTTCCAGCTCGCTGTCCGCTACGGCGACGGCCGGGGACAGGCGGGAGTCCTGGCGCCGGTGGACGCCCACTCGCAGCTCAAGGAGGCGTCGGGGATCCAGTACGCCGAACACACCGAACGGGGCACCCGGGAGGACCTCGTGGATGGTCCGGTGGAATTCCTCGTCAACTGGACGGCGCCGGAGGCCCGGGGGACGGTGGTGTTCAATGCCGCGGGAAACGCCGCCGACGGCAGTGGAGACCCGCTGGGCGACTATATCTACACGGCGGGCGCGTTCAGCCGGGCGGAAGCTCCTCCGGGAGAGGTGCTCACCGCCGTCCCAGCGAAGGAACGGCGTTTGCGAAGGCAGAACACTGCTTCCCGCCTGGTGCACCTGCCCGCGCCGGTGGACCTGGACCGCGGGGACATGGAAATCCATATCGAACACCGGTGGCTGCAGTCGGTGGAAGATGCCCGGGCGGCTAACGCTTTCGGCCTGGACGGACCTGCCAACATCCACCTGGGATTCAATTACGCGCTGACCGACCGGATTTCCGTCGGGGTCTCGCGGGTGCGTTTTGGGCGGATCGTGACCTTTTCCGGGACCGGGGAGCTGTGGACCGGCGACCACTGGCCGGTGAGGGTGTCTCTGGTGGGTGGAGTGGAGGGGCGCGAGAACTTCCATGATCACTACTCCCCGTTCCTCCAGCTTGCCGGTGACGTCGACTGGGGCAGGGTACGCCTCTACGCGGTTCCCACCCTGGTGCTGAACACGCGCCAGGACGCTGTCGTGCCGTTTTTCCCGGATCCCATCAATCCCTTCCAAAACCATACCTTCTCGCTGGGATTGGGCGCGGACGCAATGCTGACCCCCAGCCTGTCGCTGGTGACAGAGTTCGTCCCCCGCCTGGCGGGTTTCGGCGGTTTTAGACCCGAACATCCGGCGATCTCGGCGGCGGTCAAACTGAACAGTTGGGGCCATGTCTTTACGGTAGGGGTTTCCACCAGCCGGACGTTTACACCCTCGGAATACGCGGTGAACAACGTGAAGGACTACTCGCTGGGCTTCAACGTCTATCGGCGGTTGCGCTGATCGGCGGCGTGGATAAATGAGCCACAGATTCACAGATTTCACAGATTAGCCTTACTTTTCTATACATTTCTGGTTTGGCCATCTGTGTCATCAGTGAATCTGTGGCTGACTTCCCGCTTCCCCTGCGTTTGCTCCGCCGCGGGTCCGGGCTGTAACCTTACTTTCTTTTTCGGAGGAGGAAACGGATGCCCCTGACCGTGATTGTGACCCGTGACTATGAGCAGATGAGCGCTGAAGCGGCAGGACTGGTCATCACTCGTGTAGCAGCCCTGGAACGAAGCCGGTCCCGGTGCGTGCTGGGGCTGGCCACCGGCGGGTCGCCGGTGGGGCTTTACCGCCACCTGGCAAGCGCCGCCAACCAGGGGACTCTCAACAGCGGCTGTTGGGAAACATTCAATCTCGACGAATATGTGGGCCTGCCGGGAGACACTCCGGAAGAGCGTGCCGCCTGCCCGGAAAGCTATCACGCGTTCATGGAACGCCGTTTTTTCAGCCTGCTCCGCCGCCGCCCGGCCCGGACGGCCGTGCCTCCCGGCCACCGGGTCGACGTTCTGGTGCTGCGGCGGCATCTGGAGGACTATCCTGGCGACTGGATCGAGGAAGGGACGGTCAGCGGCCGGGCGGTGATGATCCGCCCGCAACCGGAGAGCCCGTATCTGGGATGGATCCGCCAGGAGATCCAGCACGCCTGGACGGACGCCATCCGAATGGCCGGGGGTATCGACATCCAAGTCCTCGGGGTGGGCGGACGGGGCCACGTGGCTTTTCACGAAGCGGGTATTCCCTTCCATCTGCGGGGTCTGCTGCTGGTGAAACTGGATGCGGTCACCCGCCGGCATGCGGTCGACGACGGCTATTTCGCCACTTTCGAACAAACGCCGGAGTTCGCCCTCACCATGTCGCTGGATCTGGTCTTCCAGGCACGCTGCGTGGTCGTGCTGGCCAACGGCGCCCGCAAGCGGGAAGCGATTGCCCGGTCGCTGTTGGCGGAGCCTTCACCGGAGACACCCATGTCCTATGTGCAGATTTACGCCGCCCGAGGCGGTGACGTCACCTTTGTCCTGGATGAGATCGCGGCGGCTGACATTCTGGCGGCGTCAGAGGGTGTCCAGCGGCGTGGATTCACTCTGCTGGACCGCCGTTAGCCCTTGAGTCAGCGTCGCCGCCGGTGGATCCTGGCCGCCTCGATGTTCTCTCCCAGCAGCCGGCGGGCCGTTTCGAAGGTCTGCTCGCGCTCGGCAAATCCGATGCCGCGGGCGGTGTCCGTGTCGGAGAAGACCAGCGGCACGACCTGTTTCAGGGCTTCGTCCACCAGCGTATCCAGGCCGAGGGAGCGGGCCAGGGTCAGGTACTGGTGATCCTGCAGTCCGCGGCGGAAATTCGCAAGCTGGACGGTGGCGACAGGGCCCTGGATCCCGCGATCCTGGTCGGGGTGGAGGACCTCCGTGCCCGGGTAAATGAGGACCCCGTCACCGTTGGCGAAGGAAGTCCCGTTGTCGAAGGTGATGGGATTCGCCCAGACATTCTGGTTGCGCGACACGCCGGGACGCATCTGGTGGTTGTGTTGCCAGTGGACGGAGTGCCAGTAGAAGTACAGGTCGATCCCGTGTTTGAAACAGGCCCAGATGATCGCCCGCGGATCGGTGGCGGGCGCGTCAATCACCACCGCGCCGACGAAAGGCCGGCCCCCGTTGTAAATCCAGTATTCATGCCCTTTGGCCCGCTCTTTCTCGGCCCGGGTCTGGTCGTAAAGCTGCGGCGGGGAACACCAGTAGTCGATCCAGCCGTCCAGGGCGGCCGTGAATGCACTGGTGATAAACACCGGCAGGCGGCGTCCCGGGCCCGGGTTGGAGTGGAGGTTGTCGGCGATGCGCCGGATTGTGGCCCACTGGGAGGAATCGGGTTCATCGGGGAGGTAGACAAAGGTGAGGTAGGTCTGGAAATGCGCCTCCAGAAAGGTGATCCATTCGTCGGACCGCCGCCAGGCGCTTTGGCGGTCGTCGAAGTCCGTCCCCGGACCATAGAAGGTGGCCGGGATGATCACATTCCCGACTCCTTCGCCGGGTCCCTGATAGCCCTGGTCCTCCCTGAAGTCTGTACCCAGGAAACGTCCAGCGGCGGATTGGGCGGAAGCGATGGAGTAGGCGTTCACCAGTTCGATCCGATGGCGATGGGCGAATCGGTGATACCGGTCGTCAAGCCGGCGTCCTTGGTACAACAGCGGCTGCTCGCTCTCGAAGTACACCATGGGCCGGATCGAGTTGGCTTCCGGGAGGTTGAAGTCGAAGACGCGCAGCTCCACAGGGAGGGTACGCTGGACCTGGTCGGCCTCCAGGGTCAGAGTGCCTCGGTAAAGACCCGCCGGCCGGTCCCTTCCGGTATACACCTCCACCCAGAGTGACTGATTTCGGGAAGGCGGGACAGCGACGGGAAAGCCACCGCGGCCCGCCCGGGCGTTTTGGGGGACGAGTTGCACCGGTTTCCAGCCGGTAGGCTGGCTGGGGGCTCCCGGACCCGGGCGGTAGATCCACGACGCACTGGTGGGCTGGTTGACCTGCATGTAGTTCACTGAGAAAAGCAGGATGTCGCGGCCCCGGTAGTCGGTCGGATCCTCTGCCGGCGGCGCCCAGGCGATCCGGGAGCCGGTTGCAGCGTGAACCAGGGCGGGAAGGGCGGCCGAAAGGCCGCTGATCCCCTGCGAATCGGCCTCGGCAATCACCTGGAAGGCGACAATCTCATTGCGTGCCGCGTAAAGGCGGACTACCTTGCCGTCCCAGACACTGTTGGCGGTCTTCAGTGGGCTGTTCAACTGATCCCGGTCGATTTTTTCGCCATCTCCCACCGCCCAGACCGCATTGAGTCCCGCCGGACAGGGCGAGCAGCCCAGGACGGCGATCAGCAGCCGGCACAATCCTGTTGCGGCGCGGAGCCGCGTGCAGAATCGGACCACCGGGCGGTTGCGTTCAGAACTTGTGGAAGGCGGAGAACTCATGGCGCTCCAGCACCTCGCTGTTGGCATCCAGGAGGACGACGGTACCTCTGATGGGGAAACCCTCGGATTTCTCTTCGCCCCGACTGACACCGCTAAAGACCACGGTTCCGGTGGAGCCGTCACCCAGGGGTCGCGGCACGACACAGATGAAGTTACGCCCCCGCCAGACCCCCACCAGGGGTTCGGCGGCGGCGGCGCCATCCCTGAGCGCCGTTCCCTCCAGGTTCAGACCCCGTGAATCGAGGTTCCAGACTCCCCTTTCCACGAGGATTTGGCTGCTGTCACGAATCTCGTACCGCAGGGAAAGCCCCAACGGCCGTACCGCCATGCTGGTGATCTGCGGACCGTCCAGCCGCAGGGTGAGCATGGGAATTGGACGGCTCGCTGCGGTTTCGAGGATCAGGCTCCCGGAACACCCGGCAGCCTGCGGGAAGATTTCATGCACCAGTCGCGCGTAGTGCTCCCGCGGGCCCAACTGAATCGCAGTTTCCGCCAGTCGCTCCTCACCCTGATACAGCTCGGTCAGTACTTCCACTTCGTCCGTCCCCGGGTTGATGAGGGCGACTCCGGTGTCACTGCCTGCCTCGCAGTCATCGAACTGGATGCGGGAGAACCGCTGGGGGTGCGCCTCCGGTACCCCCACCGAATCGATGACCCGGCCGGCGGGCCGGTTTCGGTAGAGGATGCCGGCGGTGATCTTTCCGCCGGGGGTGGTAGAGCGCAGCTTCAGCCAGCCGGGCCGGACTGGAGCCTCCTCCAGGCTGAGACGGATTGTCAGTTCCTGGAAGGGGTTGAGGTTGCGCTGGAACACCGCTGCAGGCGGCTGGCCATCGGCACGGACCGGCAGCGGGTCCCCGCCCGCCGACAGGGGCGGATTCTCGCCAGTGAAGATCTCGCCCACGATCGTGTCGGTTGACGCCACCTCGTTGGCTACCAGGACCACGGTCTCAAAGGACCCACCCACCACAATCTGCGGAAAGCTCAGTTCCGACTGCGCCGAAAGGTTGAGCGCCCCGCCCAGGAGCGTCATCACCAGCGTGAGAGGGCCGAATCTCATCTCTGTCCTCCGACCCCATCATTCTGATCCCCATGCCGGGATTCGGCTAGAGTAAGAGGTGTCTGGTGGGGTCGGGCAAGAGTTGCCTCCTCCGGGACTGCCCCCGGGGCAGGAGACGGCGACTGATCCTTTGGAGCCCAGGATGCATCAGCGAGGATGGACCGGTCTCATGCTCCGGGAAACCCCCTGGACGCCGGCATGGATTTCGGAGAAGGGATGGAGGATGCGGCGGATACTGTGGTTGACGGCGTTGATGTTGGCGGCGGCGACAGCGGCTGTGGCGGCACCGTTCTGGCAGAAACCGTACCGGGAGTGGACCAAGGAGCAGGTGCAGAAGCTGCTGAGCGATTCACCTTGGGCCAGGAGTTTTTCGGTTGGTTACTACCGGGGTCGCAGGGCGTTGCCCAGCGAAGGGCTGGAGAGGGGGACTTACCGGGGGATCGGTGATGCCGCGCCAGGGGAGTCGGAGATCTACCAGAACTACGTGGTGCGTCTGTTCAGTGCCCGGCCGGTGCGTCAGGCGCACCTCCGGCTGTTACAGATCCTGAACGATTACGACAAGATGAAGCCGGCCGAGCAGGCCGTCTTCGACGCCCAACTGGAGCGCCTGGCCCACTATGACCCTCAGGGCCGGGTGGTGGTCTCCCTGGAGTTCGACAGCAACGACCGCGGCATGTCGATGGAGGTCAACCGCTTTCTGCGGGTCGTGCAGACCTCGGAGCTGAAGCAGAAGGCTTATCTCATCAGCGACAGCCTGGGCCGCCTGGAACTGGAGGACTATGAACCTCCGTCGCCCGACGGGACCGGAGCGAAGTTTATCTTCCCCCGGGAAGTGCGGGGGGAGCCGGCGGTCACCCGTAACCACAAACATCTGAAATTCGAGTACCAGGACCCGGTTTCCGGCCAGAAAGTCTACGTGGAGTGGAAAGTCGCCGATCTGCTGTGGCAGGGAGAACTTGAGCTTTAGCCGGAGCGGTCAGCGATTTCAGGAGTCTCTTCCACCGGCCGCTGCCCAGCGGTCAAGAACCAGGTCCAGCAGGCGATGGGCGGCCGTGAAGCGGCCCGGATCAGCCACCATTGCTTCCGGATCCTGAATCCACGGACCTCCTCCCGCGAGCTCGTCACCGCAATGGCGTACCAGTTCCCGGATCGAGGCGGGTGTGGCCTCAAGGTGAAACTGCAGCGCCAGTACATGACCTGACCACAGAAAAGCCTGGTTTTCGCAGGCCTTGCTGCGGGCTAGGTTGACCGCCCCCAGGGGCAGCTCGAACGTCTCGCCATGCCAGTGGAAGGCGTCGAAACGGGGTGGCCAACCGGCGAACGGCGGTCCTTCAGCCTGTTCCACCGGATACCACCCGATTTCCCGAACCGGATTCCGATAGACCCTGGCACCCAGGACATCGGCCAGGAGCTGGGCTCCCAGGCAGATGCCCAAAATCGGCCGGTCGCGCTTGAGCATGGCCTCCAGGCAGCGCTTCTCCCGGGTCAACCAGGGCAGAAGCGCCTCGTCGTGGACGCTCATCGGTCCACCCAACACGATCAGGAGCCCGGTCGTATCGGGTTCCGGCAGCGGGTCGGCGTCGGCCCGGGTTATCTTCAGCCGGTGTCCCCGGGCGACAGCCCACTCTTCCAGGTAGGCGGGACCCTCGAAATCCACATGCTGCAGGATGCGAATGTCCATACCACTTCGTGTCTGCCGATTCTATAACCTACAAGTCTGACCTCTGGTGGGGCCGCGGTCCGGACCGCCGGCCCGCTAAGGGTTCCGGTGAAGGTTCTTCAAGGCAGACGTGATGGCGAAAACCAGGACCGCTCCCCACTCCACCGGACGCAGCCACGGGGGGTGGTGGTAGGGGGGAAGACCTGACTGCGGCAGGTGCAGCCCGTGCACATAACTGAGCGGGACTGCCGCCAGCGCCGCAATCCCCCATGCCGACGGCCGGATCGCGACGAACGGGGCCAGCCAGAGCAGATACCACGGGTTGATCACCGGCGACCACAGCAGCGTCCACCCCATGACGAGCTCCCCTGGCAGGGGTTCGTCCAGCCGTCGCCGCAGCAGCAGCCATCCCAGACCGGCCGCCGCCAGCCCCAGTGCAGCCGGTCGCGTTGCCGCAGGCGGCAGCACCAGGCTGAGCAGTCCATAACCGAAGGAGTTGAATTCCCAGTCCGCCGCGAAAGAGAGCAGTCCCGCTTCTCCCCCTCCCTTGAGCAGGAACGGCAGGTACAATAACGCCAGAACGGCTGCAAAGACCACAGCGGACCTGACCCGGAGGCGGGGCGCCGCGAGCAGGAAGGGAACCAGCGGCAGGGCATGGATTCGCGCTGTGACCGCCAGTGCGGCGGCACCGGCGCAGAGGCTCGGACGCCCGCTACGGCGCGCCGCCATAGCCGCCAGCAGCAGCATTACACCCAGAGCGTCCGGGTGGCCCGTGAACGCCGTCTCCTGGATCAACAGGGGACACCAGGCGTAGAGCAGATGCCCTGCCGGGGTTACAGACCTGCCGACCAGGAGGATGCCTCCCAGTTCGGCGGCGACAGCCAGGAACCGGATCGGCAGGGTGTCGGCGGGGTGGATCCAATACGCTGCCAAGAACAGGTACTGGCAGAGGGGCCCGTAGATGGTAAGGAGATCCGGGTGGTTGATCCCGCTCAGCACCTCCTGGAACTCCTCGGGAACCGCAGAGTCCGAGAAGAACTTCTGGGGTGCGGAACCGTAGGGGGTTCCAGTCTGGGCAAAGACCCAGGCGTCCCAGAGATAGCGGTAGGGATCGTCCTCGAGCAGAGGTGCGCCGGCGAGGCCGATCACGCGGAACAGCACCGCCCAGACGAGGATCTGGCGCCGGGAAGGCGCCGTGGATCGCGTCCGGAGCAGCTGGAACGCGGCCAGCGTCGCGGCCCAGACCGCGGCCAGAATGGCCAACAGGACCACCGGGGTGACCTGTTCCGGCCGGTGGGACAGCCAGGCGAGAAGGCTCCAGGCGAGAGCCGAAACCAGACCCGCCGCCGCCAGAGCCCAGGCGGCGGACCGGAGCATCGAAGGCCGCCGCCGTCCAGGGGCGGTGTCGGGAGGGGAGGTAGTACCAGGGGCGATCATGATGAGAACCCCCCGGGAGTCGGGAGACGGCATTCGGGAATCGCCCGCGCTCCGGCCTCCCGACTTCCGAATCCCGACTCCCGACTACCCGGATTCAACGGTCAGAACGGCAGGCTGAATGTCAATCCGATCGCCGTCTTCTGGCCCGTGTTCCGTCCATCCACGGTACGGCCTACCAGGAATCCGTAGTAACGGCCGCCTTCGTCGGTTACACCGATCCCGAACTCCAGGTTGTCGTTGACTTCCTTGACCTGGGGGAACTTGTCCGGCGAGAAACCCGGCCCGCCGATGTCGAGACCGGAGAGTCCCTGGTTGCGGCGGTAGGCCGCGCTCAGGGAGCCACGGCCGAGGAATGTCTTGTACAGCCCGATGGAACCGAAGAAGTCGGCGGGAACGTGTTCATTCCTGTCGCGAAAGCCCAGCTCGCCGGTAAACCCCAGGCCGGGCTCAGCCCAGCTCTTCCCCAACAGGAGCGAGATCTCCCCGCCGGAGGCTCCATCACCGGGAGAATGGACATTGGATGCCTCGTAATTGCCTTGGATGATGGCGCCCGCGCGGACCGTGATGGTTGGCGCGCCGGGCGTCTCGTATTCGTCCAACAGGCGGAAACGCACGCCGATTTGGGTGTCGTAAAGCCCGTCGATGTCCGGGGTGGGTTCCCCGGGCGGATTGAAAGACGCCTTTGAGTATCCGGTGGCGAAGTCCATGGCGACGAAGTCGGTCACTCCGTACTCCAGCCCGAAGAACACCGAGTTCTGGGTGATGTCGTCGGGGAGCCGGTTCTTGTTGGGTCCCAGCCAGAAATCCTGGTAATTCTGATAGACGTAGCTCACGCTGAAGTTCGCTTTCCGCTCCGGAAGCAGCCATGGGGAGTTGGGCTGCGCCGAGGCCACACCGAATGCAAAGAGGGCGATGCCCCCTGCGAGTAGTTTCTCTTTCATCATCTGCTTTCCAAGGACACTTGATTTCGAAGATAGTGAACCCGAATCCGAGGCCGGCACGGCGTGTCGTCCGGCCGGCCCCGGGACCAGGACACGGTTCACAGACAACAGGTTCAATGTTTGCGGTCCAGCCGAAACCGGACGGTCAAGTAGTACTCCAGCGCGTCCAACTGTTCCTGGCTGAGCCGGCCGGCCAGGCGGGTCAACTGGGCCTGCTGGCGGACCTTTTCGGGAAGCTTCGCGGCAAGGTCCTCCAGGACGCCCTGTTGGGCTGCCGGGTCCCCGGATGAAGCCTCGGGAAGGTCCAGTTTCCCGGTAAACACCTGCTTGCCCAGATGATAACGGGCGTGGTCCAACTGACCCGGACGTGGCGGCTTGGCGGTGTAGCTTCCCGAAGCCCACGCCGAAGCCAAGCACAGCCCCAGCGCAAGAACCAGTACAGTGGCTTGTCTCATAATTCTGGTCATTGATTCCTCATCTTGTTTGCTTTGTGTCCGCCGGCGGGGATCAGTCGCGTCGGGTCACCAGGTCGGAAACGAATCCGCCCACACAGTAGCCCTGTGGGACACCCTCATCGATGCCCATCGGATAGTGGATCCCCCCGTAGAGTCTGGAAATGGCGGCCTCTTCGGCCGCGGCGTAGAAACTGTCGAACTCCCGCGCCGGGTACCCCAGGGCGTGGTGGGTGTCGTCGGTGAAAGGCCCGTCGCCGAAAAGCCGGGTCAGGGTCACCGCGGCTGCCCCCGAGTTGACGGAATGGCCGGAGGTGTATTCGGGGAACGGCGGAGTGGGAATGAAGGTCTGCCAGCCGGGATCGATAAGGTCTCTGATGTAGGTCACGGGCCGAAGCAGATTGTGCACGTACTTCGCTTCCCAGCAGGAGATGAACGCGTCGGCAACGCTGATGCCCACCAGTGCGTAAGCCTCGACGGCGTTCTCGAGATTCAGGTCGCGTCCCCTGAGCAGTTGACCCGCCACCGAGATCCAATGTCCGGGCGGGGTCGGAGTTTGACCAGGGTTGTCCGCCCAGAACAGGGCGATGGTCTTGGCCTCGTCGTCGAGGTTGTTGACTGCTTCGAACACGGCCATGGCCTCCTCATACATTTCCGAGCCGGCCTCTTCCGAATACTCCACCGGCGGCGGAGGAGCGCAGGCGTCGGGCGCAGGAAGCGCGAAGGGACGCAGGGTGCCCCAGTAGGGTTCGAGGGGATTGGTGACCGGCCCGGTGGGCACCCACAGTCCCGGTCCGACCGGCACCTGAAAGGGGATGCCCCGTGTTTCGTGCCAGCCATCGGTGGCCGCCCACTGCGCGACGGACTGGGCGATTTCCACACCTCGGAAGATCGAGGCCTGGAAACTGCGCAGGGAGACTCCCGCCTGGGCCCGCTGGTAGAGATGCAGAAGCAGCAGCCCAGCCAGCTTCTTTTGGGAAGCAACGGCGAGGGAGGGGAACTGATAGTAGGCGCTGTGATAGGCAGTCACCGCAGCGACCGTCGGCCAGTCGAATTCCACGGTCCGCTGGGGGTTCCTGGTGCTCCAGGCCAAAAAGACCACCAGCGACCGATAGAACGACCAGGCCTGGGGGCTGGGAGGCGCACCGCGCAACCGGGCAGGAGGCATGGCTGGCAGCTCGTTGAGCTGGCCGGCCAAGCTGTTGAAGTCCGGCATGCCGGGCAACAGAGCCTCATACAGCGCCACGCCGGTGTAGCCGTAGATCCGGGAGGCTATTGGGGGTGACAGCCTCTCTTCCTTCACCAGCTCCTGGATCAGCTCCATCCACTGCACCGCTGGCTCCGCGGAAAAGGAGCTAACCGGCGCGGCGCGGGTACCACTCGAAACCGCCATGACGGCGGTCGCTCCCGCCAACACAAAGACAAAAATCCTCTTCATGCCCACATCCTCCAAATTGATCGTGTTTGAGTTCGATCCGGCAGACCGGACCGCATTGAGTGTGGTATGGCCCTAGCACGTGACATGCCAATCCCAGGACACGGAGGCGGAGGAACTTGGACACGTTGCCAACAGCGGAGGGGCGATCCCAAAGGCTTGGCGCCGCACCCGGCGCTGCCCCCTGGCCTCCCATAAAGACTACGAAGTGGATGTGAACAATTATGATCTTAGGTGATCCTGGACCAGACAGTCGAAAGGGTTGCGATTCTGGCAAAGCGGTGGGACCAGAAGAACGAGATGCGCCAGGGAAGCGTCGGGCCTGTTCCCGCAGACCTGACAGTGCCTCCCGAGCAGGTTGAAGGTCCCCGAGCCGGGGGTCTGGAACGGCTCTGGAGGCCTGCTGGGAATCGTTGGCGGCCTGAAGGCGCTGGTGTCGCCGCCTGAGACGGACTCCCAGATCGTGAGCATCGTCATCGGCTCCACGATCGAGGGAGCCGTCGTAGGGGTGATGGTGGGTTATTTCGCGAAAATGCTTCAGTCGCCCGGTTTCGGAATCCTCGTCAGAGTGTTGGTAGGCGCTCTTTTCGCCTTTCTGGCCACTTTCGTGAGCGGGCAGTGCTACCTGGAGAACACCATCCCGGGGCCATCGTGGGCGGTCTCGTCGGGTTTGCCACCCGGAAGTACGGGGAGCCGGGAGGGGCCGGTTCGGGCTCCTGATCGATTCGCTCCCGCCGGGGACAGGCGGTGCGCCGACACCTGCGGAGAAGCCTGCCCCCCCGTCCCACCCTTTACCCGTCCGGGCCGGTCCCCGATAATGCGTGGGCCATGGGACACGTCCACAGCTCACGCTCCTGGATCCTGCCGGCGATGGCGACTTTGCTCTGTTTCCTGGTTTCCACCGCGAGCGCGGTCGAGAAATGGACACCCGACGACATCCTCCTCGCCGAGGACGCCGGCCAGTTCGAGGTCTCGCCCGACGGAAACTGGGCGGTCTGGGTCAAGCGCCAGATGGACAAGGAGGAAGGCAAGCGCATCGCCAACCTGTACCTCAGCAGCCTGACCGAAAACGCCGAGATCCCCCTGACCCGGGGAAAGCATTCTCACTGGAGCCCGCAGTGGTCTCCCGACGGCAAACAGATCGCCTTCCTGAGCAGCCGGCCGACCGGTGAGGGGAAGGAGCAGGAGCCCAGGACTCGGCTCTGGCTGATCCACTCCCGAGGCGGAGAACCTTGGCCGGTGGATGAGATCAGCCGGCCGGTCAAGGCCTTTCGATGGCGGGACGCCGGCTCGATTCTGTTTCTGGCCCAGGAAGGTCCCACCCTCTGGGAGCAGGAGATCGAACGGAAGAAGGACACCTCCCGCGTGGTGGAAGATGCCGAGCGGGAACCCCCTGTGCGGCTGTTCGAGTTGAAGCTGGAGGGGAGGAAGATCCGTCGCGTGACGGCCAACCCCGACTGGATTGAATCCCTCGCGGTCAGTCCGGACGGGCGGTGGGCCGCCACCATCCACCGGCGAAGCCTGAGCTTCACCTTCGACCACAAGATCCCGCCCGTCCTGAACCTGGTATTGGTCGACGACGGCTCCACCAGCGAGATCGAAGCGGGACGCAGGTTCCTGCCTCGGAGTGTCGACTGGGCGCCGGACTCCCAGGGCTTTTATTACACGATCCAGTACTCGACTCACCCCTTCTACTTCACCGCTGCCATTGATTTGCTGGAGTATTACGATCTGGGCTCTGGGCGGGTCGTACCGGTGGATCTGGGGTGGAAGAATGGGCTGGGCGGCTTCGGTAAACAGATCCTCCCCGTTTCGGACGGCTTCCTGGCGCTGCTTGCCGACGGGGTACGGTTCCGGCCGGCCCGATACCGGAAAGAAGAGTCGGGCTGGAGACAGGAACTCCTGGCCGGTGATCACGTCGCGCGGCTCTGGGCCTGGAGTCTGGGACCGGACCAGCGGACCCTGGTTTACAACCATTCGGCCCCGGATCTGCCGGATCAGTGGTACCAGGCAGTAGTTGACGGCTCCACGATTGCCCGGGCACGACAACTGACCCGCCTCAACCCCTCCTTCCAGGACAAGCCGAAGCACCGGGCCGAGATCATCCGCTGGGCGGGTGCCAACGGTGAGATGGTGGAAGGTATCCTGCACTACCCGATGGACTACCAGACGGGAAAGAAATACCCGCTGATGCTCTCCATCCACGGCGGACCTTCCGGCACCGATTACGACGCCTGGGAGGAGAACTGGGCCAGCTACAAGACGCTGTTGACCCAACGGGGCGCCTTTGTTCTCCAGGTCAACTACCACGGCAGCGCCGGCTACGGGCTGGAATGGGTGGAGTCCATCTGTTGCGGCAAGTACTACGAACTGGAACGCGTCGACCTTGAAAACGGCGTCGACCACCTCATCAACCTGGGGCTGGTCGACCCCGAGCGACTGGGTACCATGGGCTGGTCCAATGGTTCGATCCTCACCACCGAACTCATCACCCGCAGTCGCCGGTACAAGGTGGCTTCCGCGGGAGCCGGGGATGTGGAGTGGATTAGCGACTGGGCCAACGTCGAGTTCGGCGCCTCCTTCGACAACTACTATCTGGGCAAGGCGCCTTACGAGGATCCGGATCTCTACATCGCCAAGTCTCCCTACTTCCGCCTCAAGGACGTCACGACACCCACCATCATTTACACGGGAACCGAGGACACCAACGTGCCGCCCAGTCAGAGCTGGTCTCATTTCCGGGTGATGCAGCAGGCGACATCCACGCCGGTGCGGTTCGTGCTTTTCCCCGGAGAGCCCCATGGGCTGCAGAAGTACCAGCACCAGAAGCGGAAAGTCGAGGAGGACCTGGCCTGGTTTGACCGTCACCTGTTCGGGCAAGCCGCGGCTCGGAATGAGGCCGTCAAGCCGGGTTCTCCGCTGGATCATGCGCTGGCTCGGGCCAGGGCCGCCCGCCACGGCAGCGCGTACGGCCGGATGGAACAGGGCGTCCTGATTCCCGAAACAGTGAACTGGAAAGGGTTGGAGGTGGCCCGGTTCGAGGTGACACGCGCCCAGTATGCCGCTTTTGACACAAGTTACCCGGTCGTGACGGGGCAGGAGAACATGCCCGCTTCCGGCGTGTCTTTCGAGCAGGCGAAAGCCTATGCGGACTGGCTGTCGCAGCACACTGGTACGGCCTGGCGTCTGCCGGGAACGGCTGAGGCGGAAGTCCTGTACGGGTCTTCAAAAGAACCAGAGAACACACTGGACTACTGGGCTGGTTACCCGCCCAACCCGGAGGATCTGGAACGCATCCGTAGCGCCGTGGGCGAGCTGCAAGGTGCTGCACCGCTGCTGAGGGAAGTGGGCAGCTTCACGGGCCGCGGCGAGGGCGATGCGCAACTGTTCGACCTGGACGGCAACGTGGCCGAATGGACCGTCGGAGCCGAGGGTCAAGCGGTTCTCAAGGGGGGAAGCGCCGATCTTCCACGTGAAGCCAAGACAAAGCTGGAAGCCGCCCCTGCTTACCGTGGATTTCGCGTGGTGCGCGGGGCCAAACCTCAGGAGGGTCACAAGTGAAGCCAGTACTGCATTCGGTCAGCTACGCAGGGCTCTGGGGCCAGGCGACCCTGCCGTTGGAGGAGTTCATCCCCCATGCGGCCAGGCTGGGTTACAGCGGTGTCATGCTCATGGCCAAACGGCCCCACCTTTCGCCGCTCGACTACAAACCGGAACGGCTGGCTCGTCTGCGGGAGCTGCTGGATCAACACCATCTCCAGGTCGCCTGCATTGCCGGGTACAGCGACCCGGGAGCGGGCTTCACCGCTACCTCGGGCCCGTTCGCGCCGCTGAACGAAGCCCAACTGCACCTGATCCGCGCCTGGTGCGCCATGGCTCAGACCCTGCGGGCGCCGGTAGTCCGGCTCATGACCGGCCCAGATGCCACCGGTGAACCCTACCTGACCCTGTGGAACCGCAGCGTGCGGTTCATCCGGGAAGCCTGCGACATTGCCGCCGATTACGGTGTGATCGTCGGAGTCCAGAATCACGATGACCTGGCCGGGCATTATCTCGCCTATGTGGATTTCCTGAACGAGGTGGATCGTCCCAACTGCAAGGCCTGTTTCGACGTATGGTCGGTAGCGCTGCAGGGAGAGGATCCCGCGGCCGCCGTCCGCCATGTCGGCGGCAGTCGGATCGTCCACACCACGGTGGCCGACTATGTGATCCGTCCCCGCTTCCGTTACCACCATCCCGCCTTCGGCAATGTGTTTGAACGCGTGCTGGATGACGTCCGGGCGGTTCCCCCCGGTGAGGGCTTCATCGATCACCCCACCTTCTTCAACGCCTTGCGGGAGGTAGGTTTCAACGGGACGGTGGGCTTCGAGATGTGCTCGCCGATCCAGGGTGGCGGGGGGATGGAGAATCTGGACCGCTACGCGCGCAGGTTCCTGGACTTTCTGGCACCGTGGCGGAGCTGAGGAATGGAATGTGGCTGAGATGGGGACGGATCGCGGGGTCGGCGTGATCGGAGCAGTCCCCGTGATTCATCTGCTGTTGCTGTCGCTGGTGGGAAACGCCGGCACAGCTCCGGTCTTGGCCGCCCCCCAGGTAAGGTTCGTCGACGTCGCCGAGAGTGCCGGATTGGTACACCCCAACGTCTGGGGGGGTGTCGACCGCAAGGACTACATCATCGAGGCCAAGGGGAGCGGCCTCGGGTTCATCGATTTCGACGCCGACGGCTGGCTGGACATCTACATCACCAACGGCGTGCGGCTGAACGAAGCATACTCGGACGCCGACGCCCCAGTCTCCCACCTCTACCGGAACCGGCGAGACGGGACCTTCGAGGACGTCGCCCGCCAGGCGGGTGTGGCCAGGACCGGCTGGCAAACCGGGGTCTGTGTCGCCGACTTCGACAACGACGGCTGGGACGACCTGATGACCACCGAGTGGGGGCATAACGTCCTGTATCGGAACCTGGGTGACGGCCGTTTCGAAGACGTGACGGAGCGCGCCGGCCTTCACGACACGAGGGTCCGCTGGGGATCCGGCTGCACGTGGCTGGACTTTGATCGGGACGGCTGGGTGGACCTGTTCGTTTCCAACTATGTGGACCTGGATCTGGCCGTGACTCCCCGACCCGGTGAAGACCCGGCCTGTGTCTGGAAAGGGATGCCGGTGATGTGCGGGCCCCGCGGTCTGCCGCCGGGTTCCGACCTTCTGTATCGCAACCGGGGCGACGGTACCTTCGAGGATGTCTCCCGGTCGTCAGGCATCCTGTCCGCCGGACCGGCCTATTCCATCACTTCGGTGTCCGCCGACTTCGACGGCGACGGCTGGCCCGACATTTTCGTGGCGGTGGACTCCCGCCCCAGCCTGTTCTTCGTCAACCGCCGCGACGGCACCTTTGAGGAGACGGGGATGATCGCCGGCTGCGCCTACAGCGAGAGCGGCACCGAACAGGCGGGCATGGGCGTGGGTGTGGGCGACTTCAACGGGGACGGGTGGCTGGACATTTTCAAGACCAATTTCCAGTACGACAACTGCAACCTCTATCAGAACCTGGGGGATGGGACGTTTCGGGATGTTTCGGTGCTGGCGGGCCTGGGTGGCGCCTCACAGTACGTCAATTGGGGGGCCGGCTTCACCGACTTCGACAACGATGGCTGGACCGATATCCTGTACGTCACCGGCCACGTCTACCCCGGAGCCCAGGCTTCCGAGCTGCAGATCCCCATGGCGACTCCGCGAATCGCACTCTGGAATCGCGGCAACGGGCGTTTCGAAGACGTCTCGAGCCAGTTGGGACCCGGCATCACCCAGCGGTTCGCCAGTCGCGGCTGCGCTTTCGGGGACTACGACAACGACGGCGACGAGGATGTGGTGGTTCTCAACATGAACGACCGGCCTTCGTTGCTGCGCAACGACAACCGGACCGGCCACCACTGGGTGATCCTCAAGCTGGTGGGGACCCGATCCAACCGCAGTGCCGTGGGAGCTCGGGTGACGGTGATAGCGGGAGGCAGGCAGCAGGTCCGGGAGGTTATGAGCGGAGGCAGTGTCATGTCGATGAACGATCTCCGCCTCCACTTCGGCCTGGGGACCATCTCCCGGATCGACGGTGGGGTGGTCCGTTGGCCGTCCGGGCAGGAGCAGAAGCTGGAAGGATTTGACGCCGACCGGATCGTGATGGTGCGGGAGCCGGATTAGCATCGTCCGGGTCATCGTCCCCCGGCTGATACTGACCCTGCCCAGCCGGGCTGGTTTCTCCAAGGTCCTCGGAGACCTGCAGCAGTGTCCGGTGGCTCTCATCCTCCTGGTGGACCCGACGGTTCCAGCCAGCCTTCCTGTACCATCCGCTCGAAAAGGACGTCGGCAGCCAAGGCATGAGCTGCCGGATTGAGATGCCCGCCTCGGGTCGGGAAAAAGACTTCCGGATGCCTCGAAAACGTATCCAGCAGCGTCACGCAGGGCGTTCCCGCGGCTTCCAGCAGCCGGCGCAACCGCTGTTCGGGGACATCACGCTGCAGTCCGAGAAGGGGGTGTGCAGCAGCGAAGCGCTCCCAGTCCAGGCTGACTTGGGCTTCAAATGGTACCACCACCGCCATCCACCGAATGCCGCGACTTTTCAGCAGTCGGTCAATTTCGACGAGGATCTGCTCGCTCACCAGCCAGCCGGTGCGCATCGGCTCGATGAGCTTCTCCTCCGGAACGAACGTGTACAGCAGCGGATCATCAGGGATGCCGTGTTGCTGGAACCGGCGCCGGTGGCGCTCATCCACATCGGAACCCTCCCGGCGGCGCTGAAGCTGGTACCAGGTGCGCTCCAGCAGGCCGAAAGTGATCGAGAGGCGTCGGAGCCGGTCGCGTACCGGGGATATGCGGGTTTCCACCAGCCGGTCGCCCTGGGGGATAAGGTAGGGACGGTAAAGGTCGTTTTCGCTCTTGCAGAGGCCGGCCAGCTCCAGCGTGTTGTTGCAGATGTCGTTGAGGGGAAAAATCTGTACCACGACGAAGTCGGGATCGAAATCCAGTGCAAATTGTTCGAGCGCCAGCAGGGCCTGGGCATTGCCGAAGTCTCCGACCCCGAAGTTCAAGATTTCCCAGGGGTCGGGACCCTGCTGGTCGAGCTTGGCCTCCAGCCGGCGGAAGAAGGTCTCCTCGAGGTTGACCTGGATCGCTTCACTGAACGAGTCGCCCACCAGCGCGATGCGGCGGGTGCCTGGGGGTTTATGCGGCGTGTGTTCGAGGTCCCGGAAGCCCAGCGAGTTGAACTCCACCCGGACCGGCGACCCATCGATGAGGACGTCGTAGATCTTGTTTGGCTCCTGGGTCCACCCCAGGACCGGATGATAGCGCCAGTTGGGGTTGGGATTGTAGTCTACGTCCAGGATCCTCCAGCCGAGTTCCACCAGAAGCAGGGCGAAGAGGACGGAGCCGGCGCTGAGCAGCAGTCGGGATCGCCAGAGGGGACGGTGCATCGGCTGCATCATACCCGAGGCCGAACCCATCGGCCCGCCAGCGCGGTGAGCGAGCCCCACGAAACGCGAAACGTATTGAGGGGACTGGCCTTCGTCATCACCCTCCTTCCGGCGCGCAACGAAGATGCTTTGCTTTCGTTCCGGTCTTAGGCAAGATGTCTTTTTGGGGACGCTGCGACGGCAACGATGAAGCGAAGATCTGAGCACGGCGAGGAAGTCCCGAGGCGGGGCTCGTCCGGCTCGACCTGGCGGGCGCCATTCCTTGCAGGCTATCGGCCGGGTGGTGGATCTTTTCTCGACCGCCAAGCCACGGCAGACAAGGTCTTCTCCGCGCTCGTCGATGCCAGGGTAGTCGTCGAGACCACGGGGCGGAAGACGCGGCCGCACTGTTGGCTATGCCGCCTACATGGACCATTTGCGGGCCACGGTGGAGATTCAGCCGGGAGACTGCAATGGGCGCGATGAACGCGAAGAATGAATTGATCAACGGCATGGAGCAAGGACGGCGATGGAGTGCGATGGGCGATGGGGACGCTGTGCGGACGCTGCTCGGTCGGGTCTATGACGAGCGCTACCACAGCGCCTCGTACTACAAAGACCGCTTCCAGCTCCGCGTGAACCTCCAAAAGAAGGACGACGCTGCGTCCTAAGCTGGGTGGATCACCTCCGAGAACCCGAATGTCGGGGCCCTACCAGGGTACCTCATTCGTCTGGTTCCGCGGCAATCAAGGGAGTGTCGCCGTACTGGTGATCGGCACTGATGGTTTTGGCGCAGACACGGCCATTTTGGGCAGGCCGGGGCACGCGCGGCGACTTCGGGCACTCTCGCGACTTCATCGCGGGAAGGTGTGGGTCAAGCCGGACCTCCTGGATGTCAATTCCGAGGTGCCGAACGTCGTTGCCCGGCAGTGGCCGAACATCCCGGCCGCGTTCAAGGCCTACTCACGCGTGATCTACGCGGCGGTTCCGGTCCGCAGCGATGCTGACCGCCGCGCTGTCGAGGACTTGCTCGACCTGTTCTTCCATGAACACGGCACGCCGCTCACCGGCGACGCGAAGAAACAGTGGGACCGTCGCCTCGAGGAAATCGCCGGAGCGGTGTTCCCGGCCGTGCAGCTCGAAGACGTGGCCGCCATTCTACGCGAGCGGCGCTTCGTGGTGCTTGAAGGTCCGCCTGGAACGGGCAAGACGCGCCTGGCCTATCAGCTTGCTGAACGAGTCGGTTCGGCCACACACGTCCAGTTCCATCCCGCGCGAACCTACGAGGACTTTGTCGTCGGGCTTTTCCCCCGCCCGACCGGACAAGGTCTCGCTTTCGATGTCCGGCCCGGCGATCTGCTCGTAGCCAATGCGGCGGCACGAGAGCGGGAGCACGTCCTGGTTATCGACGAGATCAACCGGGCGGATCTCGCCCGTGTTCTCGGGGAGGCGGTTGTGCTTTTCGAGGTCGGAGAGACGACGCGTAGAGTTCGACTCCCGCACGCGCCTGCTGGTCACGATCCAGAGTTCAAGCTCTCGCCCAATTTGCTCGTTCTCGGCACCCGCAACACCGCTGACCGGACCATTTGGCCCATGGACATCGCCATCCGGCGGCGTTTCGCGTTCGTCGAGATGTGGCCCGATCTTGACGCCGTGGAGCACGGTGGCGTTGATCTCGCCACCGAGACCTTCGCCGACACCATTCATACCTTCGTGGAGTTCGCCGACGAGGAGACGCTACGCCTCGTCCCCGGTCATGCCTACTTCCTCGACCCCCGCCCCGATCTGGATCCCGCCGGCAGGGCAGACCGGGTTGCGCGGCGCATGCGATTCGAGCTCGTACCTCTCCTGCGGCACTACCTGGAAGAGAAACTCTGTGGTCCGGCCAGCGAAGCGGTCGCCGGTCTTGCCGACCGGATCGAGTCACGATTGATGGAGCGCTGATGCCACGCGGTCAGACCAGGATGGGGCGATCGCGTGCGACCTTGATGGCTGCTGTGACGTTGTCCCGCCCGCTGCTCAAGGCCCACGATCACGGAGAGCCTGTCTCGATCAATGCCCGGGACGTGGGCGCAACTGGAGATCGGTGGGTCGAGCCATTCTTGGCCGCGAACATGGCCGGGCTCAGGCGGCTGGGTCTCCATCACGAGATCCGCGTGGACCCGGTCCTTCGGGTTTTGCTGAAGCCTGGCCCGCGTATCGGTGCTGTTCCGCTACTGAGCCCGGCCACACGGAAAGTCGCTGCGGGGCTCCTGATCGAGCCGCGTTTCCGCTGGGCGGCGCTCGGCGCGGTGTTCAATGCAATCGGGTTCTGCGTCGAGCCCACTCTCGGCGGCGCTCCACTGGTGCCCGGGTCGGCCCGGGACGTGCCACCATGGATGCTGGCAGGCCCTGTAATCGAGCGGATCGCGGCCCTGCTGCGGCACCGCCGGCGAGGATTTGTCGCACGCGCGGAGAAGCGGACGAGCCCACGTGGGCGCGTCGACTGGACGATGTGGGCCACGGCCCAGGTCCCACGCGGAGCTTGGGCCACGTTCCCCTGTTGCTTCTCCGAGCCCGATGACGATCCGGATCTGCTCGCCTCTGTGCGCTGGACCCTCGCACGTCTTACAGAGGATCTCTCTTCGGTGGCCTGGTCACCCCCGGCGAGGTACCTGCTCGGGCGCGCGGCCGAGCTTCAGTCCATCGTGGGGACTGGCGCCCGCGTCGGCCATCCTCGAGCTGGAGCCTGGCTGGTGCTTCCCCGTGGGTAAGCGATGCCGTGGAAGCCGTGACCTGGGTCGCCGAAGAGCGTGGTCTTGGCGGAGCACGCAGCCTCGACGGCCTTGCATGGGATCTCTCGATAGATGCGGTGTGGGAGGCATGGATTGCCGCGTTCACTGCTGATCTCGCACGACAGCTCGGCATGACGGCGAGCCCCTTCCAGGCAGCGCGAAGACCGCTTCACTGGTATGGCCCAGCGCAGTCGATGAGCGCGCTTGTGCCGGATGTCGAACTCCGCGGCGCCGACCGCGTCGTCTGGGTGGACGCCAAGTACAAGGCGCATCTCGAGCTCCTGACCCGGCATGGATGGAGCAGGATTTCGGACGAAGTGCGAGCCGACCACCGTGCCGACCTGCATCAGGCGCTGGCCTACGCCTCGCTGGCAGACGTTCCGCAGGTCGACACCCTGCTGGCGTACCCGCAAGTCGGCACCGGGGAGCACCTGTTGGCGACGGTCGCCACCGTGACCTCGGGAAGACGCCGGGTGCGCCTGGTGCTCGCAGCCGTTCCGTTCGGCTACCGGAGCCACGACCACAAGGAGCGATGTCTGCGTTCGTTCCGCGAGGTTCTGGTTGCCTGATGCCGCGAGGACTTGCCCTGGCAGCGAGCGAGCATGTCCATCAGAACGCGAGCGCAGCGGGGCCCGGTCCCCGCTCGCCCCACCCGCGCTTTGGGCCCACTCGGCGTGCTGGCAATCGGGCTCAGGCTTGCCGTGGCCGACCCCGCCATCCGGTCTTTCGGTGGCACCGCACCGAACTCGGACTCAGCGGTCATGCGGCTCACAGCATCCCGCTGAAGCGGCCGCAGCCGCCGGGGAAGCACCCCCGGCGTTTCTGACCGGGATGAGAACCATGGTGCGAAAGCACACCGGGTTTCCCTCCACGAGAAAAGGTCGAAAACGCCAGGCCCCAATCTCCCCGCTGGCTGCATCAAACAGTTCTTCCGAACCGCGGAGCAACCGCAAATCTTCCACAGCGCCCTTCTCGTCAACCCGCAACTCAACCAGCAAAGTATCTCGCACCGGTCCGGAACCCCGGGCGACTGCGGGTTCGACGTATTGAACCCGCTGCAGCCTGTCGAAGGGAACCGTGTGGAGAGCTTCCGGATCCGAGCTTCGATGTACTTCGGGATGCGTGAAGCGTCGGGCCATTCGCGCAAGCGCTTGCGGCGCGTTCAAGTCTCTCTCTGCCTCCGCCCAGGCACCGTCAGCCCAGACCACGCCGTGCCGGACACTTCCCATGTAGACCACTTCATCGCCCACCCGCACGACCAGACGTGTCTCGCGTGGCAAGTCCGCGTAAGTGAACATCGGATGGTCCCCCTCCCGGCGCACTTCAACCAGGGATTCCCCAACCCGGAAGACGATGTCCCGCCCCCGGGCAATCGGTCGGATGAAGAAGGGAAGCCGCGTCGGTTCGATCACCGCGCACAGTACCCGCGCCGTCCCGTTCTTGGCTGGCCCGAAAGCGACAACATCGTCGGGTCTCAGACTCTCAAACCGGAATTCCAGGCCCTGTCCCGACGCCATCTGCCAGATTTCCTGGAACTGGTAGGTCTCCTTTTCGCGCCTCAGGTTTTGGGCCTGAGCAGCCGCCCCCACGGCCATTCCCGAGAGCAGCAGCCAGATGATTGGCTTCGGTCCTCGCCTGCTTGCGGAAAACAGCTGTCTCATGGATCCACCCTCCGTTCCAGAGTCGTCAATAGGGCCCGTAGGTTCCGCACTCGGACTCGAGGGTGAGAGTGTCCTCTATACACACCCGGGTCCAACACCAGCCCGCGGGCACCGAGTCGCAGATGACCTCTGTGACCGTCTCATAACAATCATCGTACTCAATGTAGGACAGGACGCTGCCAACGCAGCCTTGACCCAATGCCCACCCGGTTGGAAAAACGCTGCAGAGAAGAAGTACCAAAAGAAACTTGAGCCCCTTCACCATTTTGTCCACCTGCTGGACTGAATTGTCCCACCCTCAGTAGCGCTGTCAACCACAAAGTTGGGCCAGTGAACGTCATCTGTGGAATAACTCGTTCTCCGTCTCGTGGGTCGAGCCGCCGAGCCGACCGGCTGGACTGCGGGAGGGAGGACCGGAAACCTTGACTCAGCGGGACCCAATTCGGTACAAAATGGGGTTTCGAAAAACTCACGGCAACTTCCCCGGTGCCGGTCCGGCACCGAACCAGAAGGGACGACAGAAAAAGGGATGGCAGCAACAGAAAAGGCCAAAAGATCTGCCAGCGACATCTACCAGTTGCTGGAATCCGGGATCAAGGTTCTGTACCGGGGCGAGTACGAGAAGGCCAGACGCCAGTTTGAGGAGATCCTCGCCCATTATCCCCAGGAGCTGGAAGTCCTGGCGAGAGTGCGCGCCTTCCTGCGTGTCTGTGACCGCCACCTCGCCAATGGCAACGAACCGCGCCAGGCGGACACCCCGGAGGAGCTTTACAACCTGGCTGTATTCCACCACAACAACGGCGATTACGATCAAGCCGTCTCAGTCCTGGAGGAAGCCCTAAAGCGGGGGGGCGAAAACCTGCACTATGTCCATTACAGCCTGGCCGCAGCCTATGCCCGGCAGGGCAGGCGCGACGCCGCGGTCGGAAGCCTGAAAAGGGCGCTCCAGCTCAGCCCCGAAGTCCGGTACCTGGCCTCGCAGGACAGCGACTTCAGCGCCCTCCATGGGCTGGAAGCATTTGATGCGTTGCTGACCTGAGACGGTAGCTGCGCGACGAAAGAGGAACAGCCTTTGGCCACCATCGTGGGTGCCCACGAAGAGTCCACCTGGAGTGTCCGTGATGCCGTGGACCTGTACCTGATCGACCGTTGGGGCGCCGGCTATTTCGGTGTCAACGACGAAGGCGAGATCACGGTCACTCCGGTTCCGGGCAACAGCCGCACCATCTCGCTTTACCGTGTCTTCCGGCAGGCCTTGGAGGAGGGCCTCCGGCCTCCGCTGCTGATCCGTTTCCAGGACATCGTGCGGCATCGGGTCCGGGTTCTCAATGAAGCCTTCGCCACCGCCATCGCCGAGTACGGCTATGAGAACCGCTACCGCACCGTCTACCCGGTGAAGGTGAACCAGCTCCGCGAAGTCGTGGAGGAGATCCTGGATGCAGGCACCCCTTACCATCTCGGCCTGGAGGCCGGCTCCAAGCCCGAGATCTTCGCGGCACTCGCGGTCCACGACCAGCCCGATACCCTGATCGTCTGCAACGGCTACAAGGACGCTGCCTATATCCGGGCGGCCCTCATGGGCCTCAAACTGGGAAAGACGGTCATTCTGGTGGCGGAGAAGCTCTCGGAGGTCAACCTCATCGTGCGGCTGGCACGGGAGATGGAAGTCCAGCCCATGGTGGGCCTGAGAATGCGCCTTTCCACCGAGGGAACCGGCAACTGGGCCCGCTCCGGAGGCGATCACGCCAAGTTCGGCCTCTCCACGGCCGAGGTGCTCCGGGCGATCCAGATCCTGAACGAAGGAGGTTTCCCCGGGGCCCTGAAGCTGCTCCATTACCACATCGGTTCCCAGATACCGGACATCCTGACCATCAAGAACGCGGTCCGGGAAATCAGCCGCTATTACGCCAAGCTCCGGAAAATGGGCCATGCCATCGAGTTCCTGGACGTGGGAGGAGGTCTGGCTGTCGACTATGACGGTTCCCGCTCCACCTTCCATTCCTCGATGAACTACACCGTGGAGGAGTACGCAAGGGATGTGGTTTACAACATCCAGGACGTCTGCCAGGGGGAGGGCGTACCCCAGCCCTGTATCCTCTCGGAATCGGGTCGGGCGCTGGTGGCGTATCACTCGGTGCTGGTGGTGAGCGCTTTCGGTTCCATCCGCAAGACTCCGGATCGCCTTTCCGGAGAACTGCCGGACACCCGGCACAAGCTGGTCCGTGACCTCCAGTACACCGACGCCCACCTGAATGACGGCAACCTGCTGGAATCCTGGCACGATCTGGTCCAGGTTCGCCAGGAAGCCCAGAAAATGTTCGATGTGGGAGTGCTGGACCTGGAAACCAAGGCCTCGGTCGAAATCCTGTACTGGCGGATCGCCCAGCGCATCCGGACGATGCTGCGCGCCCGGGAAGACCTGGAAATCCCCGAAGAGTTAAGCGAACTGGACAATCAGCTCGCCGACCAGCACATCTGCAACTTTTCCGTGTTTCAGTCGTTGATCGACCATTGGGCGCTGGGCCAGGTGTTTCCCATCGTCCCCATTCATCGCCTCAACGAGCGCCCCAGTGTCCAGAGTACGCTGGTGGACATCACCTGCGACTCGGACGGCAAGGTCTCCAAATTCATTGACCTGGCCGACGTGGCCACGACCCTCCCCCTGCATCCCTTTGGACCGGACGAACCATACTACCTGGGAGTGTTTCTGACCGGCGCCTATCAGGACATCATGGGCGACAACCACAACCTGTTCGGACGGGTCAACGAAGTCCACGTCTTCCTCGACGACGACGAGGAGGACGGCTTCTATATCGAGGAGAAGATCGAGGGAAGCACCATCTCCGAGATACTGGCCGGGATGCAGTACGACCAGAAGGACCTCGTGAAACGCCTCAAGGCCCAAGTCGATGCCGCCATCCGCAGCAACCACCTGAAGCCCAACGACGCCATGAAGCTGCTGGCGGATTACAAGCGCGGCCTGTCGGACCAGACTTACCTCAACCTGGATTGAGAGCCGCACGCTGGCCCCAGGGCCAGCCGGCACCCGGCGAGCTCGGCAGCCGGAAATCGAGGCTCGGTCCGGGTTTTCTCCGTCTCACTTCGAGGAGCCGGCTGCCGTCCGGTGACTGTGGGACGCCGCAGCCCCGCCGGGGCTACAGCGCGTCCTTGCCCCGTTCGCCGGTCCGGATCCTGATGGCGTCGGTGACGTCGCTGACAAAGATCTTGCCGTCGCCAAACTTGCCGGTTCGGGCCGCCGTGGCGAGGGCCTGGACGGCACCCTCGGCCATTTCGGCGGGAAGCACCACCTCCAGCTTGAGCTTGGGAACAAACTCCACCTGGTACTCGACGCCCCGGTAGATCTCCTTGTGTCCCTTCTGGCGTCCGAAACCCTTGACCTCCATCACGGTCATCCCCGCGACACCGAGCTCCTGCAGCACTTTCTTGGCGTTCTCCACCAGGTGAGGCCGGATGATGCATTCGATCTTCTTCATCATGATTGCGCTCTCTCCTCCCCCGGCGACATGCCGGAGGGTGTTTTCCATGAGCAGGTTCCGTTCCAGTGCCTGCGGGAGCGTCGGCAGATCCGGGGAGATGAGGTAAACCATTCAAGAACAAAGGATTGCAGGATTTTCCCGAAAGATCGGGAGGTCCCGGTACGGCTACTAGATTGTCGTTTTCGGAAGGCTTCAGGACGAAAATGTCGCTTTGGCAGCCAGTGACCCGCTCCGGCAGTCGCCCTGTCGCGGGCTGTCAGACTCACGGCCGACCGGCCGGACCGTCGGGGCGGGTGTCTGGATCAGCCTCGAACTCCAGCGGACGTCCGGGGCTCCGACAGAGTTGGAGGAATCGCCAGGTGGGCCGACAAAAGTGGCCTACTGGGAGGAGCACGGCCGTCTCGGCCGGCACCGCCGCCCGCAGCACGGCCGTCTCGGTGTGCCGCCCGTAGCGCGGCCGTCTCGGCCGTTCAACCGTGCAAAGAGCTGGATTGTGGAGTCAAGCGAGCTGGGACCGCCCGGCGGGTGGAAACCAAACCGCCTGGGCGGGACGGCCCGGGATCCGCCGTGCCCGGCCGACTCCCGACTCCCGACTCCTGACTCCTGACTCCCGTCTTGCTCTAGTTGGCGCTTTCCGCCACCACCCCTTCCGCAATCACGATCTCGACCCGCCGGTTCTGCCGGCGGCCTTCCGGAGTGCTGTTGTCGGCGATCGGGCGTTCCATCCCGTAGCCGGCCGTCTTCATGCGGGAAGCTGAAATCCCCTGGCGGGCCAACAGGTCGAACACGGCATCCGCCCGTTGTTCCGAAAGCCGCTGGTTGAAGGCGGGTGAGCCGGTGGAATCGGTGTGACCCTCCACCCGCAGGTTCAGGTCCTGCATGATCAGCAGGATTCCCGCCAGTTTGGCCAGAGCCAGCTGAGCCTCCGGTTTGAGGGTGGCCTGACCCACATCGAAGAGAATGTCGGGGAGGTTGACGATGAAACCCCGCGCCGTCTCCCGAGTCTCGGCCACTTGCGAAAGGGCCCCCTGCAGACGTTGTTCGAGGGTGCCCTTCTCAACCTGGAGCTGCTGCATGGAAGCCCGCAACCGCTCCTGTTCCTGCCGGAGCTGGCCAAGGCGCGACTCCAGCTCGGAGCGCTCCCGCCGCATCGCCTCGAGCTGCTGGGTCATGGACTGAACGGAGGCCAGAGCCTGTTCCCTTTCGGCCGAAGTCTGGCGCAGGGCCGCTTCTGCCTCGCGCACCAGGGCTTGGGCCCGTTCCGCTTCCCGTTCCGCCTGGTCGGCCCGCGCCTCCAGTGCAGCCATCTCCCGGCGGCGTTGCTCCAGCCGGGCCTCGATGGCTTCGACCTCGCGGCGCCGTTGGGCGGTGCGGATGGCTTCATTGGTGGCGGCCACCGAACGGCGGGCGTACTCGCTGGCGCCGCGGGTACGGGACCGTTGCCACATTTGTGTCGCCTGCTCCAGGGCCACGGTGGCCTGTGCGAACAGATCAGGCGCATACTTCTGGACTTCCAGCCGTTTGGCCTGTTCGAAGACCATTTCCGCCTGGACCAGATCCAACGGTTTGTTGCCGTCGTAGCGGACATTGGCCAACGTCTCCACCCCGATGCGGGGAGCGTCGGCAAACTCGCTGTAGGTCAGCGGGTCGGTGGGTACTGGGGGGTCCGGCCGGCTGTCGTTCCAGAAAACGAACAGCGCGGAAGGGCGGTCCACCTGATAGTAGGACTCGGCGGTCACCAGCAGGGCGAAGTTCCGCAAGCCGGTGGAGTACTGGACAGAGCCCTTCTCTTCGCCGGGACGGATCCACAGCTCGCCCAGATTCTGGGGAGCTCCGTCCCGGTTTACCGCCCAGAGCACATAACAGGTAACATCCCCGCCGAACAGGACCGCCGGCTTCATCTTCTGGTACTCGAGCACGATCCAGAACTGCCCGTCCCGGAAACGCACTTTGCCCTTCATCGTGGCCTCGGCCACGCGCCTGGTGGGCATCATGCCGAAGCTGACCTCCCTGCGGTCATCGAAACGGATCACATTGAGGTTCAGGCTTTCGGCCGCTGACAGCAGCGGTGTCTGCACAGTGAGGAAAAACAGGAGTGTCGACTGTAGCCGGATCGCCATCTGAGGCCCCCTTTCTGTGGCCGGGCTGGGAATTGCCTTCGATTTCAATATGATAGTGCAGATCTCGGGGTTCTCGGGGGATTGGTTCCAGCCCGGCTGTCGGCGCCGGCTCTACCGCCGGGTCAGGAGAGGCATATGACATCCAGAGTGTTGGCGCTGTGTATCGTTGCCTGGAGCTGGTCCGCTGGAGGGTGCTCCTCCACGACCAGCCTCCCCGGTCAAGGGGAAGACCAGGGTGCAGTCGTGGTCTATCGCGACCAGTGGGGGGTCCCGCACATCTACGCCCCCACGGAGGAGGCGGGAGCTTGGGCGATGGGCTGGCTGCAGGCGGAAGACCGCCCGGAGGAACTGCTCAAGAACTTCTTGCGGGGCATGGGTGAGATTGCCTCCGTGGAGGGCCCCGGCGCAGTTCGCAGCGACCTGATCGCGCTGTTGTGGGACAACTACAACCTTTGCAGGTCGCGACTCGATAATTTGAGCCCGCGGACCCGCCGCCTGACTCAGGCCTATGTCCGCGGAGTCAACGAGTACTATCGTCATCATCCCCAGGACCTGCCGGAGTGGTGGGGAGAGCGCCAGGTGGACGAAGCCATGGTGCATGCGTTCGGCCGGCTGTTTCTATACAACTGGTCCATATCCGACGGGTTCCAGGATCTGCGGAGAGGTGGAATCGAACCGAACTTCGCCCCCGCCTCCGGTGCTTCCAATCAATGGGCGGTAGCACCCTCCCGCTCCGCCGAAGGGGTCCCGATTCTGCTGATCGACCCCCACCTGGGGTGGCTGGGGGCCTCGCGTTTCTGGGAGTTCCGCATCCACGCGGGTGAAATGATCGGCAGCGGTTTCACATTGCCGGGATTCCCGACCATCGGCTTGGGGCACACCCGTTATCTGGCCTGGGCCATGACCACCGGCGGCCCGGATACCGCGGATATCTATGAACTGACGCTCGATTCCTCCAGCCCGCCCCGCTACCTCTATGACGGTGCCTGGCGTGACCTGCGGCCGCGGCAGATTTCCCTCCAGGTTGCCGGCGTCGGCACCCAGAACCTCACGCTCCTGGACAGCCACCTGGGACCGGTGGTGGCTTTGCAGGGCAACCGGGCCTGGGTCCATCGCACGGCGTACGCCCATGAAGTGGGCGCCCTGGATGCCTGGTACACGATGGTTTTCGGACGCGACTATCGGGCCGCCATGGCAGCCCTGGACACGCTCAGTATCTTCCCTCAAAACGTGATGGTGGCGGACACCAGCGGCAACATCTACTACCAGCGGACCGGCAAAGTCCCTGTCCGTCCCCCGGGCTTCGACTTCTCCCGTCCGGTGGATGGATCGACCTCCGCCACCGACTGGCGCGGATTCCATCCGTCCAGCGAGTTGGTTCAACTGCTGAACCCCGAGCGGGGTTACATGCAGAACTGCAACATCCCCCCGGACGCCATGCTGGTGGACAGCCCGTTGCAACCCGACCGCCATCTCCCTTACATCTTCAGCGACCAAAGTCACGCAGGCGGCGGCGGCTTGGGAGGCTGGACCAATCCGCGGGGTGCGAGGGCCGTGGAACTGCTGGAGGCTGACTCTTCAGTGACTGCTGAAGAGGCCATAGCCTACGCCATGGATGTGCGGGCTTTTGGCGCCGACCGCTGGGTGCAGCTCCTCCAGCAGGCCCGCCGCCAGGGGGGTGGCGGGGATGTCGCTCCGGAGGTGGAATCGGCGCTGGCGGATCTGTCCGCCTGGGACCGGCAGCTCCACCCCGATTCCACCGGTGCCTTGAAGTACTTCCTGTGGAGAGAACGGCTGGATGCCTCCGAGTTTCCCTCCGACCTTTCGGCGGAAATCACCGACCTCACCGCCCCTCTGGGTCGCAGTCGCCCCCTGCCCGAGCTGAACGATGTCCAGCAGCACCAGCTTTGGGACGCCTTCGCGGCCTCCGTCCAGGAACTGAACTCCCGGCACGGGCGCCTCGACGTGACTTGGGGAGAAATCTTCAGGGTAGGCCGTGGGGATCGTTCCTGGCCGGTGGGGGGTGGAGGTGGGCACGGCACCACGACCCTGCGCAACGTCGAATACGGGAGCCCCCGGCCGGACGGGACCCGATGGGGAGACCGGGGCCAGACTTCGACCCAGGTGGTCGTCCTCTCCTCCCCGATCCGGAGCTGGACCGTAACGCCGCTGGGGCAAAGCGACCGTCCCCAGTCGCCTCACTTCACTGATCAGGCGGAACGCCTCTTCTCGCCGGGCCGGATGAAGCCGACCTGGTGGACCCCGGAAGAGCTGGCGGAGCATATCGAGAGCCGCACCGTACTGCCGTTCCACTAGGGGTTGCGGCGTTCCGGGGTCATGGGGACTCGATTCGACCCTGAAACCAGGCTGAGTCGTGGCGGGACCCCCCGCACCTCCGCACGCCCGCACCCCCGCTACCCCGTTACCCCGCAACCCCGCTGCCCCGCTACCCACTAATCCCCACTGATCCCCCGCCGATATGAAGCGGGGGTGCATAGAGATCGGGGGATGGTGTTGATGGCTCGTCAACTGTTGGGGACTGCCGGTCGCCGGGGGCTGGCTGCCTGGAGCCTGACGCTGTGGATCCTTTGCGGGTGTGGCCTGTCCGCGGCGCAGCTTCCTGTCCTGACCAAGGCCGCCCAGATCCGGGAGCTTCTCCCGGAAGCGGCGGATCGAGGCTATCCGGTCCGCCTGCGGGCGACGGTCACCTTCAATCTCCCTGCGGGGTTTCTCCTGTTTGTGCAGGACGACACCGCCGGCGTCTACATCTCTACCGACCGGCGGACGCCGTTTCGGGCAGGCCAACTGCTGGAGATCACAGGTGTGACCTCCCGGGGCGATCTGCACCCCATCGTTGTGGAACCACAATTCCGGGTGATTGGAGAGTCCAAGCTGCCCGCAGCCCTGCCTGTTGGGGTGGACCGGTTTCTGGCGGCTGAAACCGATTGCCGCCGCGTGCAGCTCGAAGGTGTCGTCCGCCGGGTATCCCAACGACCCGAGCCGCTGACCCTGTTTCTGTCCGTGGATGGAAGGATGGTGGAAGCCGTCGTGGCTGAACCCCCCGATCCCCGCTTCGATCTGTCGACGCTGGTGGACGCCGCCGTGGCGGCGAAGGGGGTTACAATCACCCGGACTCGCGGTGCCCAGACCCAGGTACGCTTGGGGGTCCCGACTCTGGAATCGTTGGAGGTGTTGCGGCCGGGTGCGCCGGTGGATCAGTTGCCGGTTGAGCGCATCGGCGACGTCCGCCGGCGTTGCATGACATTTCCCACTCCACACCGCGTGCGGCTGCGCGGGGTGGTGGTGGAGGAGTGGGCCCATGATCGCCCTCTGAGCCTGCGGGATGACACTGGGACAGCGAGTGTCCGCACGATCCAGTTCCCTGTGGTCCGGGTCGGTGATCGGCTCGAGGCTGCCGGTTTCGTGGTGTGCAGTCCGGATCAGCCGGGCATCCTGCTGGAGGACGCGGAAATCCGGTACCAGCCACCCAACGTGGCGGGCGCGACTCCCGGTGGCGGCCGGCGCGGGGCCTTCGTCAGTAGTGTGGCCGAGCTGAGAGCTCTGGAACCGGCCCAGGTCGCGGCGCGCAGGCCGGTCCGCCTGACCGGCGTGGTCACCCTGTTCACCCGGATCTGGGATCTGCTGTTTGTGCAGGATCAGACCGGTGCCGTTTTTGTCCGGTTATCGGACCCTTATCTGCGCCTGGCTGTGGGTCAGGTGGTGGAGGTTGAGGGGGTGTCCGCTCCGGGGGACTACGCTCCCATCATCGAAGCGAAGTCGGTGCGGGTGCTGGGAAAGAGCGGTCTTCCGCCTGCCCCGCCGAGAAGTTACGAGCAGCTCTTCTCAGGGCGTGAGGATTGTCTGCTGGTGGAGTTTGCGGGTCTGGTGCGCCAGGTTGAATTCATCGACGGGGTCTACCATCTTTACCTGGACTCGAAGGGAGGCCGCGTCGAAGTCCTGGTTTTCGATGACAGGGAGCCTGATCCCGCTCCCGAGAACCTCGAGGATTTAGTGGTCCGAGTCCGGGGGGTCTGTGTGACGGTCGTCAACGCCAAGGGGCAGATGGTGGGCGTCAGACTGTTTCTGCAGCGCTTCGCGGACTTGCAGGTGCTGGAATCTGGAGCTGTCGAACCGTTCCACCTTCCGCTGACCCGGATTCGGGATGTCCTGCGCTTCGCCGCCGCCGAGGAAGGACGCCGCCGCCGGGTTTTGGGGACAGTCTCTTTTGCCTCAGGGCGGCTCGTCTATGTTTATGACGACAGCGGAGCGCTCAAGGTCCTGTCCCGCCGGGAGACCGAACTCCAGGTGGGCGATCTGGTGGAGGTCGTGGGCTATCCTGTCCCCGGTCAGCCGCGCCCCATCCTGGAAGATGCAAAGGTGCGCCGTTTGGGGGCGGGAGTCCCGCCGCCCCTGGTGGAGCTCAGTCCCGGACTCGGTCCTCAGCTCGAAGTCGACGGCCAGGTGATCCGGGTCAATGGTTGGCTGCTGGCGACCGCCCGGCTGGATGGGGCGTTGCTGATGACGCTGCAAAGCGACGGAGCGGTCTTCCATGCCGAAATTGCGCCGGAGCGGGCCGGCGGTCTGAGTGCTGTGCCGGAGAACAGCCAGCTCCAGTTGACCGGTGTGTATTCGGTGCTGCTGGACGAGCAGAACCACCCGCGCGGATTCAAAGTCCTCCTGCGGGACCCCGCAGATGTCGTGTTGCTGCAGCGCCCGCCGCTGATTTCCGCGGGTCAGGCAGTCCTGGCTCTACTGGGTCTGGGGCTGATCGTGCTCGTGGTGCTGGGCTGGGTTTACGTGCTGCGGAACCGGATCCAGCGGCAGGAAGAACGCTTCCGGAAAGCGTTCGAGGCCGCCCCGATGTCGCTCCACATGGTGACGGTCGGTGAGGGGCGGATCGTCGACGCCAACGACAGCTTCCTGAAACTCTGGGGCTACAGCCGGGACCAGGTGATCGGCCGGACCGAGGAAGAACTCGGCCTGTGGGCCGATACCGGGCAGCGTGAGGCGCTCGGTCAAACAGCCCTTTCAGGCGCGCGGGTTCGGGACCACGAGATCCGCCTGCGAACCAGCGGGGGCCAGATTCGCAACGTCCTGCTTTCCGCCGAGCGGGTGGAGCTGGAGGGGGTTCGCTGCTTCCTGCTGCTCTGCCACGACATTACAGAACGGCTGAGCCTGGAGGAACAGCTTCGGCAGGCCCAGAAGATGGAATCCGTGGGACGCCTGGCGGCAGGAGTGGCCCACGACTTCAATAACCTGTTGACCGTCATCCAGGGACATGCCCAGCTCCTGCTGGCGGAACCGGAACTGCCGCCGGCCATGGCGGACTCGCTGCGGCTGATCGAGCAGTCTGCGATCCGCGGTGCCGGGTTCACACGCCAGTTGTTGACCTTCAGCCGGAAACAGGTGGTGCAGCGGTGTGCCGTAGACCTGTTGAAAGTGATCCGCGGGATGGGAGACATGCTGCGGCGTCTGCTCGGGGAGGGGATCTGGCTGGAAATCAAGGGCCCGGCCCAGCTTCAGCCGATCGACGCCGATCCCGCCATGATCGAGCAGATGATCATGAATCTTGCCGTCAACGCCAGGGATGCCATGCCGGAAGGAGGTACCCTGACCATCTCGGTGGAAGAGGTGGACGGCACGGCGCTGGACCCTGAGAGCGCCGCTGGCTCGCGCCGCCCCCTGGCATCCCAGGGGACGCCCCGTACTTGTGTCGCTGTTTCCGTTGCGGATACGGGAGTGGGGATGCCTCCAGAAATCCTGCCCCACATCTTCGATCCATTCTTCACCACCAAGGAGGTGGGGAAGGGGACGGGTCTGGGGTTGGCGACGGTGTACGGGATCGTCAAGCAGCACTCTGGAAGAATCGAGGTGGAGAGCCGGGAAGGGATGGGTACCACCTTCCGGATCTTTCTTCCTGCGGGGACCCCGTTGGTGGAAACAGCCGAGCAGGCGGGGCCTTCCGCGGTGGTGCAGGGACAGGGCGAAATCATTCTGGTGGTGGAGGACGAAATCTCGGTGCGGCGGCTGGTGGCGGGTCTGCTCAAACGCCGGGGCTTCCAGGTGATCGAGGCGGCAAGCGGACCCGAAGCTCTGCGCGTCTGGCAGCAGAACTGGCGCGACATCCGACTCCTGCTTTCCGACATGGTCATGCCTGGAGGCATGACGGGGCTGGACCTGGCCCGGAATTTCCGCCGGGAACGTCCAGACCTGCCGGTAGTCCTGACCACCGGCTACTCCGAGAAAATGATGGCGCCTGAAATCCAGGAGCTGGAGCGGGTTGAATTCCTGGCCAAACCATTCCAGCCGGGTGAGCTGGTGGGACGTATCCGCAGCTGTCTGTCGGGAGCTACTCCTCCCGTTCCTGAAACTCTCCAGCCAAGCGCGTGAAGAGGTACATGACGGCGATTGCCGCCAGCAGATGCACCGCCAGCGTGTACCAGATGTAGTCGGGGTGGCCCAAGTCCCGGAAATAGCCGTATAGCGTGGTATAGGTGATTCCGCTGGTGGCTCCCCCCAGTCCCACCGCAAGGAAGTTCGAGCCCATATACAGTCCGGCCTTCTCTTTCGGAGCGATCCACGTGATGTATTCCTGGATCCGGGGCGAGGAGATCATTTCCCCCACGGCAAACAGGAAGATGCCCAGAAAGACCATGGCCGCTCCTGTGTGCAGCGCCAACCCCAGGACCCCGAAACCGAGAGCGGCGATGAGCAATCCAACCAGAAACGAGGGGATCGCCCGGAAGCGTTCCAGCCGGCTGGAGACGAAAATTTGCAGCAGCATGATGATGTAGCCGGTGTGGGAAATGGTCTCCCCGAGCACCCGCTGGACGCCGTGCTCGTCGGTGTGCGAGAAAAACCCGGCGAAGGCTTCGCCGAAGACGTTCCTCAGGCTCAAATACAGTTGCGCCGTATCCACGTTGCGATCGACATAGACGGCGCAGAGGTTGAAGAAGGCCCAGAAGGGCATCCAGAAGAACAGACCCAGCAGCACGAGGAAGCTCGCAAACTTGAGGTCCGACAGGGCGGTCTTGATCTCCCCGAACTTCTGCCCCAAAGTCACGCCTTTGATGTCGCGGGGCGGTTCCCGGTAGAAAAAGACTGTAATCAGCAGCATCAGGACAATGGCCGCGGCCGCCGCGTAAAACGCGTAATCCCAGGACACCGCCCGCAGCTTGCCGGCGACGATGGGCCCGAAAGAGCCGCCCACGTTGACCATCGCGTAAAAGATTCCGAAACCCAGCGTCTTGTTGGTCTTGTCCGTCACCGCCCGGACTGTGCCGGAGATCAGGGGTTTGAAAATGCCGGCCGCCAGGCCGATGCTGAGCATGGTCAGTGCAATCCCTGAGAAGCTCCGGGTCAGAATCAGGAGCAGGATCGATGGCAGGTACGCCAGATACGAAATGATCAGCACCCTCTTGAAACCGTACCGGTCGGCGAAGGTGCCCGAAATGACCGGAACCACGTAGGAGAGGGCGAGGAAGATGCTCTGCACGATCCCCAGCTGCGCCCGGGAATACCCCAGATACTCCATGTAGATGCCGAAGCCGAAGTAGATACCGTAGTAGGCGAACCGTTCCAGAACCTCGACCAGATTGGCAACCCAGAAAACGGGCGGAAACGCGGTTCGATTCTTCATCCAGCTCCCCCCAGGTCAGGTAAGAGTAGACGCTCGCCGGGCGCGGGTAAAGGCCCAGGCGGAGCCGCCGTTCCGCGGTGCGCCGGCGGAGAGTATTCTTACGGCATGCTCCTGGCTTCCTGGAACATCAACGGGCTGAGAGCCCGCCTCGATTTTCTGCGGCATTGGCTGCGGGCACGACAGCCCGACATCGTGGGCCTGCAGGAACTCAAACTGGAGGAGCCACAGTTCCCGTTCGCCGAACTGGAAGCGGAGGGCTACCGCGCTCTGGTGCATGGCCAGAAGGCCTGGAACGGAGTCGCCATCCTGAGCCGCAATCCGGCGAAACTCCTGGACAAGGGGCTGGAGGGGTCCCAGGGACCTGAAGCGCGACTGCTCTCAGCCGAGATTGGGAACCTGGTTTTTGTCACCGTCTACTGCCCCAACGGCAAGGACCTCGATCACCCTGACTTCCGCTGGAAACTGGAGTGGCTGGACCGCCTCAACGACTTCGTCCGAACGCGCCTGGATCCAGGACGCCCGGCGATCCTGTGCGGTGACTTCAACCTGTGCCCGGAACCGCTGGATTCCTGGGATGAGGAACGCCTCCGCGGGACCATCTTCCACACCGAAGAGGAGCGGGAACGGTTCCGCCGCCTGAAAGACCAGGGCTTTGTCGACCTGTTCCGATATCTTCATCCGGAGCGCCGCGCCTTCTCCTGGTGGGACTACCGGGCCGGGGCCTTCCACAAGAATGAGGGCCTGCGCATCGACTTGATTCTGGGGGCGGGTCTGGCCGACCGGGTCGAATCGGCGGAGATCGATCGTGAGTACCGGAAGAAGAAGGACGGGCTGACCCCTTCAGACCATGCACCCGTGATGGTCCGGCTGCGGGAGGGGTAGGAACCGGTGACCGGACGTTTCCTTCCCCCGCTTCTGCGGATTCCCGCTCCCGTGGCGGAGGCCCTCCTGGCCTGCCTGACACCGGGTACGGGCCCTGCGCCCGGTGAACCTCTGGATGAAAACCAGACTGCCGAGCTGATTGCTTTGGGCGGCGAACGCCTGAAACCGTTGCTGGCGTACCGACTGCAGGGCCGGTTGCCTCCTTCGGCGGAGCGGGGGCTGGCCCAGGAGCTGCGCCTGAATTTGGTACGAAACCTGTCCCGCGTGGCCGAGTTGAGCCGGCTGTCTGCCGTGTTTGCCGGTCAGGGGCTGGAGATGATCTCCCTCAAAGGAATCCATCTGGCGCTGGCGGCCTACCCTCATCTGGGAGCCCGCTTCATGCGGGACCTGGATATCCTCGTGCGCCCGGAGGCAATGGTAGCGGCCCAGCGGATCCTGGAGGCCCTGGGTTACAGTCCCACTGGGACCGGGGATCCCGGTGCCTTCATGCAGGTGACGCATCATTTCCATCCCTACGTCCACGTGGTGACAGGCCAACTCGTGGAACTTCATTGGGCGCTGGGCGGATCCTTGCACCGGCTGGACGACGGCCATCTGAAGGAGGTTTGGCTCCGGGCGGAAACGTTCCCCCTGCCGGGGGGCGGTACGACTCGAGTGATGGCTTCCGAGCATCTGGCGGCTTTTGTCCTGCTTCACGCCAGCCATCAGCACCTGTTCGAATTCGGCCCTCTGCTGCTGGCCGACATGGCCGGCCTTCTGGCTGCGAGGGCAGATCGCCTCGACTGGAGCGAGTTCGTCCGGTGTGTGTCGAACTGGCGTTGCAGCCGGGGAGCCTACCTCGGGCTGCGGATCTGCAGGGACCTGCTGGGGGCTGCTGTGCCGGAGGAGGTGTTGGCGGCCTTGCGGCCGCCGGAGTTTGACGAATCGTGGATGGAGCTGGCACTGGAACTGGTGCTGGCGGTGCCCGAACGGCGGGGAGTGCGGGTGATCGACCGCCTGATGACTGCGGAGAGTTGGAGGCAACGGGTGGCGATTCTCCGGGGGACGCTCTTCCGGAATCCGCTTCAGGATCAGGTCCAGTATCGCATCACTCCGGAGTCGGCCGGTTGGCGTTTCCGGCATTTTCACCGGGCCCTGGATCTGGCTCGCCGGTATTGGCGGGTGCTGTTGTTCGCGTTGAGGCCCGCCAGCCGCGGCTGGCGGCGCCGGGCGACCCTTCGGGGCCGGCTGGCAGCCTGGCTCCGCGAGGACTTCTCAGAGGCATCCCAGAGGGATGGCAGAAAATGGCCGGAGGTTGGAGTGTAGCGGAGACCTCCGGAACGGACGGGCCAAGAACGAGGGCGGCACCCTGAAGGGGTGCCAGAGACGCACCATCCCGCCCCCTGAACGGTAGCACGGCCGGGACGGCCGTGCTACGGCGGTTGCATGGAAACGGTCGTGCCAGCGGCGAAAACCGTCCTGGGGCCGATGGTGGCCCGGGCATCCCGCCCAGGTCGTCCTCCCTGCACCCACCGTCCGCGCCCCCCGCCGCAGGGCCCAGTCCCCGCCGATGTCACACGAGGACCGCGGCAAAGACGCCGAAGGCGTCGACTCAATTGCCAAGCCTGGGGCAAGCCCGCAGGGCGCCGCCCCAGGAAATCGGGCCGAAAAACACGGCGGGAGCCCTGTAAGGGCGGCCTCAGTTCCCCCTGCGCCGACCGTCCGCGCCCCGCACCCGACGGGCATCCTGGAGGGATGCCAGAGAGTAGCCGGAGGTCGCAGCGCAGCGAAGACCTCCGGAATCGACGGAGCAATAACCTGCCCGGCACCCTGAGGGGGTGACAGACAATCCAGGCGAAACCGGTTCTGGGGCCCGCCGTAGCCCGGGCGTCCCGCGCCGGTTGGCCGGGTGGCGCCGATTGCCCGTGCCCTTCTCCCGGGCCCCGCGGAACCCGAACGCCAGCGAGCGGGTGTCCGCCGCCTCAGCGTTTTGGTGACGAGGAACGCCTTAGAAGCCAATTTTGGGGAGCAAGAACGGCTTCTAATCTAAGGCCCATCCCGAGCCCTCTGGCGACATCTAACCCAAGTACTGTCAATCACTTGCTGTGGTCCGACCCCAACTTCCGGTAAACCCGCACGTAATCCACCTCCAGGATCTGGGGAAAAACGGTTGTGGCATCCGGAGACCCGGGCCATCTTCCGCCCACCGCCAGGTTGACGAGGATGTGGAACCTCTGGTCGAAGGGCGCGGGAAAAGGATGCCCGGCGGTTCGCCACCACGTCTGGCGCAGGTACATCACTCCGTCCACATACCAGCGCATTTCGCCGTCTTCCCATTCCAGGGCAAAGACGTGGAAATCGTCAGCGAACTTGCCCTGGCGCAGGGCGTAGGACATGCCCGCAGACTCGTTGTTGGGCCAGGCTCCTCCGTAGTGGAGCGTGCCGTGGACACGATGGGATTCGTGGCCCACCAGCTCCATGATGTCGATCTCGCCACTGGCGGCCCAGCCGCCGTAGACGTTGTCGGTGGGCAGCATCCAGAAGGCCGGCCAGATGCCCTTGCCCTGGGGCAGCCTCGCCCGGAACTCGAAGCGGCCGTACTTCCAGTCGCCCTTGTTGCGGGTGCGCAGGCGGGCCGAGGTGTAAAGGGCGGACTGATAGGTCTCCCTGCGGGCGATGATCTTGAGTGTGCCCTGGCTCACCTGGATGTTCTCGGGCCGGCTGGTGTAGTACTGCAGCTCGAGGTTTCCCCAGCCGTCGTTGTTGGGTCCGCGTCCGATTTCGGGCTCCCACCTGGTGAGGTCGAGCTGGCTGCCGTCGAACTCATCCCTCCAGACCAACTCCCATTCCTCTGTTCCTGTTGAGGTAACCACCACCGGAAAGGTGGTGAGCGTCGGGACCTGCTGGGGAAACGGCAGGCGGGCCTGCAACTGCCGCAGGGTGACGGCGGCCACCGGTGCCCCGACGGCATTCACCTCCAGCGACCCCAGCAGTTCCTGGGCTCTGACGGCCGCCTCGGACCCCGCGGGGAACAGCTCGTGGGCGAAAAGCGCCAGTTTCCCGCCTGGGGACAGGTCCTGTTCCGCACTCCCCACCAGCTGATGGTCACTGTCGAACAGGTTGAAGGTGAGACTCGCCGCTTCGGCGGCGTCCGGGGGACAGACCACGGCGAGGCCGGTATTGCGGTCGCCCAGGCTGTCCACCAGCACCGTCAATTGGCGGACCGGAGCCACCAGGGGGACTCCCGCCTCGAACAGGAGCACATCGCCCTGGGTGTAGGTTCCGGCGAAGACGGCGTTGCCATCCACAGTGTCCGGCGCCGTCAGGCAGATGTAGCCGGTCTTGAGCTCGGGGGAGGCGATGGTCCGGGCGCTGACGGTCTGCCCTTGAGCGAGGTCAAACTCGAAACGCGAGGCCTGTCCCCACGGATCAAGATCCAGGACCATGGGCGACCCCTGCCATGAGAACAGGTCCAGTACCACGGCGGTCGGGGGACCCGAGTTGACCAGGGTCAGAGCGGTCTCGAACTGGAAGCCTTCGGCCGGACCCGCCACGACGTGGGGGAAGTAGCGGACCGCCGCGTGAGCGGGGACAAGAAGGAGAAAGGCGATGAAAACCGGCGACAGTCGCTGCATGGAAGCAGCATAATCGACGCCGGAGAAATTGTCTTCGGCGTTGCGGCGGACTTGCCGGTTCCGCCTGTCCCGGGTGGCTTGCAGCAGCCACGGGGCATTCTCGGCTAAACTGGAACGAAATCGGTCCACAGACTGTGACCCCGAACCCGTGACTCCCAGAATCAGAATCCCATGAACGACAAGTCGGCAAGAACATACAGGCGACCATCTGACGAGGAGCTGCGGCGTACCTTGACGCCGCTTCAATACAAGGTGACGCAGCAGGAAGGGACGGAACCTCCATTTCGCAACGAATACTGGAACTCGAAGGCGGAGGGCATCTACGTGGACGTCGTCAGCGGGGAGCCGCTGTTCAGTTCCCGGGACAAGTTCGACTCGGGGACCGGCTGGCCCAGTTTCACCCGTCCGCTGGAGCCCGGGAACGTGGTGGAGCGGCAGGACCGCAGCTTCTTCATGGTCCGGACGGAGGTCCGGAGCCGTCACGGGGACTCCCATCTGGGCCACGTCTTCCCGGACGGCCCCCGGCCGACGGGCCTTCGATACTGCATCAACTCCGCAGCTCTTCGCTTCATCCCGAAGGAACGGCTGGAGGAAGAAGGGTACGGCGAGTACCTGGCCCTGTTTGACTAGAGGTCCGGCTGCAGCCGGGCGGTCAGCTCCCCTCTGGACTGGTGAGCTGGTGGAAACCCTGCTCTTCGTAGTGGTTGTCGAATGCAAAGCAGGTTTGGATGCCGAGTTTTCGCATCGCTTCAAAACTGGTGCAGTCGACGAGGCTGAGGCGGCTTTGTGACTGCGCCAGGACACCCGCCAAACCCTTCCCGTGCAGTTCGGGATCGACCCAAATGATTGTCAGCACCGGCAGGAGATCAGCCGAAAACGCCCTGAGCGCCGGCAGTCCCAGTCGGCTCTGGACCAAGGTTACGGTCTCGAGCAGTACGTAGTTAGTAGTGAACAGCCGATTCGAATTGTCGCCAAGCAGTTGCCTCCAGAGCCGGGCCGCCTGGCTGTGGCTCGTGTCGGATCGATCCAGCACCGCGAGCAATGCCGACGTGTCAACGAAGCATCTCACCGCGAGAAGGCCTCTTCGAGGTAGTCATCGTGCCGTTCAGCCAAATCCCGCAGACCGGATTCAAACCGGCCGGCAACGGCGAGCGCCGCTTGCCGCTGCTCTGTGGAGGACCGCTCCGGCGACGTCGCCAGGTAGAGCTCGATGCTCTCCCGGATCAGCTCAGCCATGGAAACGTTTCGAGCCCGGGCTCGTTCTATCAGCGCCTCATGCTGTTGCTCGGTAAGCTGGATCTGGGTTCGCACCATGGCAACATGATAACATGACAACCATGATGATGTAACCCGAGCCGAAACGGGCGTAGGCCTTCCGCTCGGGTGGGGGCGGTCCCGCGGGGTTTGCCTTCAGTTTCTCCCCGCGCCGGCCGGAGCACATAGGCGGGCGGCTTTGCGGCGACCGGCATTGAGCCCTCACGTGGGCCGCCTGCGGCCACCCTCCGTTTCCCCTCCTTGCTCTTGGGTTGGCTTGAGTCCCCCTGCTTCCTCTGCTAAGATACACGTTTCCCTGGCTTGACAGGGCTTGTGTTGTCGGGCTAGGATAGGCGCTCATTTTTGGAAGCAGTGGTGGCTGGACGCCGTCAAGTGGTGCTTCGGCATCACTTTTTGTGTTTTTGCAGGAGATTCATTCGTGCCGACGTTCAATCAGCTTGTACGCAAGGGCAGGAAGCTGGTCCGGTCCAAGACCAAGAGCCCCGCTCTGGGAGGTAGTCCCCAGAAGCGCGGCGTCTGTGTCCGCGTCTACACCCAGACCCCGAAAAAGCCCAACTCGGCTCTGCGGAAGGTGGCGCGTGTCCGTCTGACCAACCAGATCGAAGTGACGACCTACATCCCCGGGATCGGGCACAACCTCCAGGAGCACTCGATGGTGCTGATCCGTGGTGGTAGGGTCAAGGACCTGCCCGGTGTCCGTTATCACGTGGTGCGTGGCACCCTCGACGCGGTGGGCGTGGAGGGCCGTGAGAACGGACGCTCCAAATACGGCACGAAAAGGCCGAAGGGATAGTCAGGAGTCGGGATCCAGAGCCAAGCTGCATGGATGGTTTTTCCCTGCAGCTTGTTTTGTTTTCGGAGAATTCTGAATGCCAAGGCGTAGAGAAGTACCCAAACGCGAAGTTCTTCCGGATCCGGTCTACGGCAACGAGCTGGTGAGCCGGATGGTGAACAAGTTGATGTGGCGGGGCAAGAAGTCCGTCGCCTTGGGAGTGGTTTACGGTGCGTTGAAGGTGATCGAGGCCCGGACCGGCGAGGATCCGCTGAAGATCTTCAAGCAGGCGGTCGAAAACGCGAAGCCGTTCATGGAGACCAAGTCCCGCCGGGTGGGAGGTTCCACCTACCAGGTGCCGGTGGAAGTCAGTCCCCGGCGCCGCACCGCCCTGGGTTTGCGCTGGATTGTGTTGGCCAGCCGGAGTCGTGGCGAAAAGTCGATGACCGAACGCCTCGCCGCCGAACTGCTGGACGCCGCCAACAATCGTGGCGGCGCGGTGAAGAAGAAGGAAGACGTTCACCGCATGGCGGAAGCCAACCGGGCTTTCGCCCACTACCGCTGGTAAGCGGTCAGGAGCCCCCTGGGGGCCGGGTTTGACAGATTCGCTTCCCGCTGCCCGCCGAATGTTTCGGCTGGGTAAGGAAGGTCCCATACGTTGGTTTGAACTGGTTTGGAGTGTTTTAAACCGTGGCAAGAAAAGTGCCTTTGGACAGGACTCGGAACATCGGCATCATGGCGCACATCGATGCCGGCAAGACAACGACTACCGAGCGGATCCTGTTCTATACCGGAATCAATTACAAGATCGGCGAAGTGCATGAAGGCACCGCCACGATGGACTGGATGGTCCAGGAGCAGGAGCGCGGCATCACCATTACCTCCGCCGCCACCACCTGCTTCTGGAACAACCATCGCATCAACATCATCGATACCCCCGGCCACGTGGACTTCACCGCCGAAGTGGAGCGTTCCCTGCGGGTCCTGGACGGCGCGGTCGCGGTGTTCGACGCGGTCGCCGGGGTCGAGCCCCAGTCGGAAACAGTCTGGCGCCAGGCGGACAAGTACCGCGTCCCCCGCATCGCCTTCATGAACAAAATGGACCGCGCCGGAGCCGACTTCTTCCAGTCGCTCGAATCCATGCGTCGGAAGCTGCAGGCCAAGCCGGTGGCGATCCAGATTCCCCTCGGGCAGGAAGAACGTTTCAGCGGTGTCATCGACCTGATCGAGATGAAAGCGGTGGTCTATCGGGCCGAAACCCTGGGCGCCGAGTACGATGTGGTCGAGATCCCGGCCGAATACCTCGACCAGGCCCGCCAGTGGCGGGAAAAGATGGTCGAGGCGGTGGCGGAATCGGACAACGCGCTGCTGGAGAAGTACCTGGCGGAGGAGGAGATCACGGCGGACGAGCTGAGAAGCGCCATCCGCCGAGCCACCATCCGGCTGGAGTTCGTCCCCTGCGTCTGCGGCTCGGCCTTCAAGAACAAGGGTGTGCAGCCCTTGTTGGACGCCGTAGTGGCCTACCTGCCGTCACCCCTGGATGTTCCCCCGGTGGAAGGCGTGGTTCCCGGCCGTGATCAGAAGGTTTACCGCAAGGCCAGCGACAGCGAACCTTTCTCCGCCCTCATCTTCAAGATCATGACCGACCCTTTCGTGGGGCAGCTCGCCTTTCTGCGGGTTTATTCCGGTTCCCTCATGGCCGGTTCGACCGTTTACAACTCCACCCGTGGGCGGGATGAGCGGATCGGCCGCCTGCTGAAGATGCACGCCAACAAACGGGAGGAAATCGACGCCGTCTATGCCGGAGACATCGCCGCCGCGGTGGGTCTGCGGGACGTGTCCACCGGCGACACCATCTGCGACAAGAAGGCGCCCGTGGTGCTGGAGGCCATGGATTTCCCCGAGCCGGTGATCTCGGTGGCCATCGAACCCAAGACCCGGCAGGACCAGGAGAAGCTGGGTTTCTCGCTGGGCAAGCTGATGCAGGAGGACCCCACGTTCAAGGTCCACACCGACCCGGACACCGGCCAGACCATCATTTCCGGCATGGGCGAGCTGCACCTGGAGATCATCGTCGACCGCTTGCTGCGGGAATTCGGGGTGGGTGCCAACGTGGGCAGACCCCAGGTTTCCTACAAGGAATCCATCACCCAGCCGGCGGAGGGCGAGGGGCGTTACGTGCGTCAGACCGGTGGTCGCGGCCAATACGGTCATGCGCGGATCCGGATCGAGCCGGTGGAACCGGGCAGCGGCTTCATCTTCGAAAACGCCATTGTCGGGGGCGTGATCCCCAAGGAATACGTCGAACCGGTGCGCAAGGGAATCGAGGAGGCGATGGAAGGGGGCGTTCTGGCCGGCTATCCCATGGAAGACCTGAAGGCGATCCTTTACGACGGCTCCTACCATGAAGTGGACTCCTCGGAGATGGCTTTCAAGATCGCGGGCTCGATGGCTTTCAAGGATGCGGCGAAGAAAGCCAGGCCCATCCTGCTGGAGCCGGTGATGCGGGTCGAGGTGGTGGTTCCGGAGGAGTACATGGGAGCCGTCATCGGCGACCTGAACAGCCGCCGCGGCCGGATCGGGGATATGGAGCCCCGGGGCACCACCCAGGTGGTACAGGCCTATGTGCCGCTGTCCGAGATGTTTGGCTATGCCACAACCTTGCGTTCGCTGACGCAGGGCAGGGCGACACATTCAATGCACTTCCACCGCTATGAACAGGTGCCGGCGGCTACCGCGGAGGAGCTGGTGGCCCGCGCCCAGGGCAAGCTGGTGGGCAGATAGGTTTCAAGACCGAAGCGGAGAGGAGCCATGGCAAGGGAGAAGTTCGAGCGCACGAAGCCGCATGTGAACATTGGGACGATCG